>CAVTEN010000033.1:0-364231 GCA_963733715.1 uncultured delta proteobacterium | reverse complement strand
CGCGATATCTTCCGGCGGCTGCCAGGTTTGTCGTCGCGCATGGGTTTAAAATGCGCGTTCTGCCTGAGCGGCGCGTCGAATGGTCGCAAGGCTTTCAGCACGCGACTGAAAAATATGCCGCGCAGGTCGCGCTCGACAGCGACGACTACATCAAGAACTACGTCGCCGGCATGCCGTTTCCGCTGATCGACGCGATCGATCCAAAGAGCGCCGTGAAGATTGCGTACAACTGGCACATGGGACCGTTCATGCCGGACGATTTTTCGATCGCGCCGTGGAGCAGCAACGCGTACGCATCGGATCCCTCCAACCCGCTGAAAATCGTTCCAAATGGCGACGCCGATTACGCCTGCGAGCAGTTCGAATTTCTGAGATTTGCTCATCGCACGGACGTCGATCCTCGCCCGACCATCGGCGACAACGCGATGGGCGTCGAGTGGAAAGCGAAATGCAACCGATGGATCAGCGATATCTCTGGCACTGCGAGCGAAGGCGCTGGTATCTGGGTCCGTTATCTCGACGCGAAGCATCCCGACGAATTTTTCTCATTCAGTGAAACCTCGCGCCGCATCCGGCGCAGCGCGGTGAACCTGGCCTATCCGAGCGAGGGCTGCCGCGGATGCCATCAGCCGTTCTGGGCCTATGCGCTGCCCAAGACCGAGAACTACCTGTATCGATTGCTCGGCAGTACGACGCTGTTAGCCTGCCTGGCGGCCGATGACGAGCCCGCGGGATTCAAAACTGGATCCGAGGGATTGACGCTGGGCGAGGAGCCATTCGAACTTCGTCACGCGTACATCCTCGAGATGCGCCCGCGATTTCCCGAAGGCTCGTCGGCGGCGTTGCGAACGGTCGTCTATATCGACAGCGAAGTGTACGTATGGCTGGCCGCGGAATTTTACGACGCGAGCGGCCTGACTGCCACGGCGATACCGCTGTGGCGGATGCGGCCGTCGACGGAGGGCGGCAGCCTGTTCGATCTCGCCGGCAGCTTCTATCATCCCGAGAATCGCGGAACGTTTTTCCGCTCGCTGGTTCCCGCGCACAACGAATTCCATCAGGTGATCAACAGTGGCGACGTGACCGAAGGCGCATTCAATCCGCAGATGATGCACTGAGCCGCTTTTTTCGTCCTGGATTTTTCGGTATATAACAAAAAGTAGGATTCGGTCCGAAAAGATCCTTATTGCCGCAAGTGCGCCGCGATTATATAAGCTTTCTAGTCCGCTGAGGAGGTTGCAGGTGGTATGGAGTATCAATATCAGTTTGCTTCGGCCAGCGAGCAGTTAAAGTTGAGCGTGTGGGCGAAGGGTAGAATCGCCGACGGGTACAACGGGAACTTCTATCGCCGCGACGGGTTCGGCGTCTGGATGCAGTACAGCGCGCATGGCGAAACACTGTCCTACTTCGGTTGGGAAATCGGCTATATCACGCCGATTGAACAAGGTGGGACGGACGACCTTTCGAATCTTCAACCGCTCCAGTGGCAGAACAACCGCAGGATTTCGATGATCGATCGGCAATTCAGCGATTGATCCGCGCCGACTGCGCGGATATTTTCAACTACATCCAACCCAGGAGAGATTGAAGGCGTGCGGAAGTAGCTACTCCATCGTTCGTGTCTTCGGACAACAGCTCGCGCGATTTTTTCGGCGCGCGGGCATTTTTGTGGAGCAGCTACTATGTTCGTGCGACTTTCAGGTCTCTCTTTTTCATATACCGATTCCGTTTCCACTCTGAACGACGTCACGCTCACGCTCGCGACCGGATGGACCGGCGTGGTCGGGCCTAACGGCGCCGGCAAGACTACGCTGCTGCGACTGATCGCGGGCGAGCTCGAACCGTCGGCCGGACACGTCAATCTCGATCCGCCGCGCGGGGTGATTCGTGCCTGTGCGCAAACTGTCGAGGCGATGACGCCCGAGATTGCGGCATTCGCGCGCGCGACCGACGGCGTTGCGCGGCGGATTCATGGCGAGTTGCGCCTCGACGCTTTCTCACTCGCGCGATGGCCGACGTTGTCGCCGGGCGAGCGCAAGCGATGGCAAGTCGGCGCGGCGCTCGGCGCGGAGCCTGCGGTGCTGATGCTCGACGAACCGACGGACCATCTCGATGTCGAGGCGCGCGAGCTGCTGATCGCGGGCTTCGAGCGCTTTCGCGGCGTCGGAATAATCGTCTCGCACGATCGCGCACTGCTCGATCGGATTACGCGTTACACCGTGCGCGTGAATGACGGCGCAGCGCGCATCTGGCGCGGCGGCTACTCCGACGCGAAGTGCGCGTGGGAGGCCGAGGAGCGCGAGCGCTATGCGGAGTACGAACGGCTGAAGCATCAGCGCGAGAATCTCGCGCGGCGGCTCGCCGACAAGCGGCGCCTGGCAATGTCGGCGGAAGCGGAGGCAAACGCAGGCACCCGCAAGCGCATGAAGTTTCGCGGCGATCATGACGCGACCAGCATGTTTGCAAAGGGCAAGGCCATCATGGCGTCCGCGAGAATTTCGCGCGACGCGGCGGTGCTGCGTGCGAGCGTCGATCGCGTGTCGGAGAAACTCGGCGAGTACAAGTTTCGCAAAGCGAAGGGGCGCTCGATTTTCGTCGACTACGTGCCTGCGCCCGTCGCCAAGGTATTCACGCTCGACGAGGCCGCGATATGCGCCGGCGATGCGCGAATTCTCGAAGACGTCCATCTCGCGGTGCTGCGCGATGCGAAAATTCGCGTCGCCGGCCCCAATGGAATCGGCAAGACCACACTGCTCGCCGCGATGCTCCGCGGGGCGCATATCGCGGCGGAGCGCATCCTCTATCTGCCGCAGGAACTCACCGCGCGCGACGGTATCGCGATGCTCGACGCGGTCCGCGATCTCAACGCCGTCGAACGCGGACGCGTACTGACCCTGGTCGCGGCGCTGGGAATCGATCCCGACCGCCTGCTCGAATCCGCCGCGCCAAGTCCCGGCGAAGCGCGCAAGCTCGCGATGGCCTATGGGCTCGGGCGCCAGGTATGGGCGATGGTGCTCGACGAGCCGACCAATCATCTCGACATGCCGGCGATCGAACGTCTCGAGGAGGCGCTAGTCGAGTACCCAGGCGCGATGGTGATCGTAACCCACGACGACGCCCTCGCAAAAAGATGCACCAGCATCGAATGGCGGCTGGAGAATGGACGTGTCGAATTGAGGAATCCGGCATCCTGAGCGCAGCGAAGGATCTCGCGCGCAGCGCGTCTCTCGCAGGCGCCGGACGTAAGAACGCCCGTCGAGATTCTTCGCCGCAGCGGCTCAGAATGACTGAAAAATGACGAACGGTTCTATGCAATGACCCCGGAGGCGCGCAGGCGCTTCAGCTCTTCCTCCGAATACCCGGCCCCTGCGAGCACCTCATCTGTATGCTCGCCCACCAGCGGCGGGCGCGTGATTTTTCCTGGCGTCGATTCCAGCTTGGCGGCCAATCCGGTCGTCAGATATTCGCCGAGTTCGGGATGCGGCATCTTCAGCAGCATCTCGCGCGCTGCAGTTTGCGGATGCTTGAACATTTCTTCGATGGTGAGAATCGGCCCCGACGGGATTCCCTCGCGATTCAACAGTTGAATCCAATGCTCGGCGGGATGCGATGCGAGCGCGCGATTTATTTCCTCGGTGAGCGCGGCGCGATTTTTTATCCGGCGGCCGCTGCTTTTGAATCGTCTCGTCGTCTGCCAGTTCGGGGCGACCAATCACGTTGACGAACTTTTTCCACATCGCCTCGTTGCCGCATGCGATGTTGAATGGGCGATCGGACGCTTTGAAGACGCCATGCGGCGACGACAGCGGATGATTGTTGCCGGCCGGCGCGGGCGTCATCCCGGTCTCGAAATAAATTCCCGCCGACCAGGTCAGGATGCTGACGATCGATTCGAGCAGCGACGTCTCGACCCGCTGGCCGCGGCCGTCGCGATGGCGCGCTTCGAGCGCGAGCAGAATTCCCTGCGCCGAGAAAATTCCGCCGAGCAAATCGCAGATCGCGATACCGACCCGCGTCGGCCCGCTCTCGACGGTGCCCGTCACGCTCATCAGACCCGACATCCCCTGCGCGATTTGATCGAAGCCGGGAAAATCGCGCAGCGGCCCGGTCGAGCCGAAGCCCGAGATGGAGCATGTGATGATGCGCGGGTTGCGTCGCGCGAGCGTTTCGTAGTCGAGGCCGATCGCCTTCATGACGCCGGGGCGGAAGTTGTCGACCACGACGTCGGCGCCGTCGATCAGGCGCATCAGGATTTCGCGGCCCTCGGGTTTCTTGATCGCGAGCCGGATACTTTTCTTCGATCGATTGGTGGATAGGAAGAAATAGCTGTCGTGACGCTTGGGGTCGCCGCTGTCACCCAGCTCGCCGCGCGGATTTTCGACCGGTTCGATCTTGAGAATCTCGGCGCCGTAATCGCCGAGGATTTGCGTGCAGAACGGACCGGCCAGGTATCGCGTGAGATCGACGACTTTGATTCCGGCGAGCGGCGGCAGCTGTGTTTCGGGCATGACCGTCAAGTTACTCGCGTCGCGTGAATTTGCTCAAGCCTACGCTCGGATCCCACGGATCGGTGGCGAATACTTTTGCGGGAACCTGCGCGCGGGGTACGTCTAACAGGTGATGAGTCTACTGGAAACCCGCGAACGACCGGATGATAATTGAGCATCGATGAAATTGTCGAAGAATAGCGCGTGGATGCTTGCGATTGCGCTCGGTGGCGATCGTTGGCGGGCTGGTATTTCCTGACGGGCAGCACTACGGCGGCGAAAATTGTTACCGCCAAGGTTACCGAGGGGCCGATCGTGCGGTCGGTTACGGCGACCGGGACCGTGAATCCGGTCATCACGGTGCAGGTTGGCACTTACGTGTCCGGACCGATCATCGCGATTTACGCAGACTACAATGCGCCGGTGAAGAAGGGGCAGTCTGATCGCGAAAATCGACCCGCAGCCCCTACCAGGTGACGGTCGATATCGCGCATGCGACGCTGGCGAACTCGAAGGCGCAACTGGGCAAGGACCAGGCCGACCTCGCCTATAAGAAGGTCACCTACGAGCGGACCTGGAGCTGTACAAGGCCGACGCCGTGTCGAAGGACGTGGTGGATTCAGCCTACAGCGCGTGGCAGATGGACGTCGCGCAGGTCAAGCTCGACCAGGCCAATATCCAGCAGCAGACGGCCAACGTCGCCGCGGCCGAAGTCAATCTGAACTACACCAATATCGTGTCGCCGGTTGATGGCACCGTGGTCTCGCGCAACGTCGACGTGGGCCAGACCGTGGCGGCCAGCTTTCAGACGCCGACGCTGTTTCTGATCGCGAAGGACCTGACCAAGATGCAGGTGGATTCGAACGTCAGCGAGTCTGATATCGGCTACGTGCAAGCCGGGCAGAAGGCGACCTTCCGGGTCGACGCATTTCCCGACCGCGATTTCGAGGGCGTGGTCGCGCAGGTTCGGCAGGCGCCGATCACGGTGCAAAATGTCGTGACCTACGACGTGGTCGTAAGCGTCGAAAATCCCGAGTTGCTGCTGAAGCCGGGGATGACTGCGAATGTGAACGTCGTCACCGCGTCCAAGGGCAACGTGGTGCGCGTGCCGATCGACGCGCTGCGCTTTGCGCCACCGGGACAGCCGCCGGCGGATTCCGCGGCGCTGGACGGCGCGCCGGGCCGCCAGACTCGAGTCTGGGTGCTGGAGAACCGCAAAGTGACGCCGGTCACTATTACCACTGGCCTCAGCGACGGAACCTGGGTTGAGGTCGCCGACGGCGACGTGCAGGCCGGCGACCGCGTAGTGACGGACGAAATTCGCACCGCGACGGCTCACACGGTCGGGATCGGATCGCACAGCGGCATGGGCGCCGGAATGGGTGGCGGCGGGATGATGCACCTGCCGCACTAGCAGCCGCGAGCGCTCATCGTGTATGAACACTGTTATCGAAATCGTCGGCATGACCAAGACCTACGTGCTGGGCGATGTCGAGGTTCACGCACTGCGCGGCGTCAACCTGACTATCGAGCGCGGCGAGTTCGTCGCCGTGATGGGCGCGTCGGGCTCGGGAAAATCGACGCTGATGAACATGCTCGGATGCCTGGACCGGCCGACCAGCGGACGTTACATCCTCGAGGGCGAGGACGTCGCGAAACTGAATGAGTCGGAGCTGGCGACGATCCGCAGCCGGCGAATCGGATTCGTTTTTCAGAACTTCAATCTGCTTTCGCGAACCTCGGCGCTCGAGAACGTCGAGCTGCCGCTGTTCTACTCGGCGTGGACCGCAGACGGCGAGACTCGCGCGGCCGACCTGGTGAAACTGGTCGGGCCTGGCGGGCCGCGAGCAGAACCATCCGAATCAGCTCTCGGGCGGACAGCAGCAACGCGTCGCGATTGCGCGAGCGCTGGTGAATCGCCCGTCGATACTGCTCGCCGACGAGCCGACCGGAAATCTCGACTCGACCAACTCGGCCGAGATAATGGACGTGCTCACCAATCTCAATCGGCAGCAGGGAATCACGATTATCGTGGTCACGCACGATCCCGACGTCGCGACGTACGCGGATCGCACCGTCACGTTTCGCGACGGCGTGATTATTTCGGACACGCGCAAAGAGGGCGCGGCCGAGCGCGAAGAAGCTGCCGTCAAAGCGGCCGATGCGATCGCGGCGGCGACGGTGGCGCCGAAACGGCAAGCGCCTTCCCTCGTGGACGAGGTGTGGACCTTCGCAAGCATGGCTGTAGTCGCGGCGGGACGCGCGATCAAGCGCAACAAGCTGCGCGCGGCGCTCACGATGCTCGGTATTTTTATCGGCGTCGCGGCGGTGATCACGATGGTCGCGGTGGGCGACGGCGCCAAGTCGTCGGTCGAGGCGCAAATCAACAGCCTCGGCACCAACCTGCTGATCGTCCTGCCAGGCGCGACCACCGCCAATGGCGTGCATGCGGGTTCGGGCAGCAATTCGACGCTCACTGTGGGTGATGCGCAGGCACTCGCTCGTCAAGGAGGGCCAGTCGCGTTAGTGACGTACATGGACCGGCAGCTGGCGCAGGTGGTCTCGGGCAATCACAACTGGAGCACGAATATCCAGGGCACGACCTCGAACTACTTTGCGATCCGCGATTGGCAGCCGTCGATCGGCCGCATCTTCACCGACTCCGAAGAGAAGGCGGGCGCCGCGGTGTGCCTGCTCGGGCAGACGGTGGTGAACAATCTTTTCGGCGAAGGACAGAATCCGGTCGGCGCGACGATTCGGGTGAAGAACTTTCCGATGAAAGTGATCGGGGTTCTCGCGGTGAAGGGACAAACGAGTTACGGGCAGGACCAGGACGACGTGGTGATCGTGCCGTTCAACACCGCCGAGCGCAAAGTTCTGGGCGTGTCTGCGCCGCAATCGACACCGGCGCCCGCGGCGGTCTCAACCGCGACCACGGCCAATTGCGCCACCTGCGTCTACCAATCGGTGCCGACCACGAATTCGGTCTACAGCTCAACCACTGAAGCGACCAACGCTTACGGCGCCGCGGCAAAAATCACGGGCGTCGTGAACACGATGTTCGTGAAGGCGAGCAGCTCGGACGAAGTGGACAGCGCAATCACGCAAATCACGCACACGCTGCACGAGCGGCATCATATCCAGGCGAAGCAGGACGACGACTTCACGGTGCGCAATCTCAGCGAAATCGCGGCCGCGTCCGAGAGCGCCACCCAGGTGATGACGATGCTGCTGCTGGCGGTGGCGTCGATCTCGCTGCTGGTCGGCGGCATCGGAATCATGAACATCATGCTGGTGTCGGTCACCGAGCGCACGCGCGAGATAGGAATCCGGATGGCGATCGGCGCGCGCCGCATCCACATCATGCTGCAGTTCCTGGTCGAAGCGATGCTGCTGTCGGCGATGGGCGGGCTCGCGGGCGTAGTGCTGGGGATTCTCGTATCGAAGCTGATTTCGGCGCTGGCGGAGTGGCCGACGCTGGTCTCGCCGGTGGCGGTGGCGGGTGGTTTTATCTTCTCGGCAGCGGTGGGAGTGTTCTTCGGCTATTATCCTGCGCGCAAAGCAAGTTTGCTCCATCCGATCGACGCGCTGCGCTACGAATAGCTTAGTTTGGTTCGTTTGGTCCTGACCGTTTGTCGTACATTTTGGGCGTAAAATCAAACACTTAGCTCATTAATCGTGAAGCTCTGTTGCATTAGTTTGATTAATGCTGACTGACCAGTCGTAAAGGCGAAGTAATCTTTTCTCATTGTATCCCGGGAACGAATGTGATGACGTAATTGTTCTAATTCTGTCAGGCCTGCCTTTCGCAGTCGCCCAGGAGGTTTCCCCATAAATGGTTTCTCGTGGTACCCGCATCGCATGGAAAGTAGCGGGTGTCGGCGCGCTCGTGATGAGCATCGGACTGTTCGCCGCCACCGCCCGGGCCGGAGTTAAGCCCGGAGATGTAATCACTCCTCAAAACGCGGCGCAGGTCAAAGACTTGGTGTCGCCCGGCGTCTACTACATGGTGACGCACGGAATGCAGATGGATATTGTGCCGTCGGAGCGAATCGATTGGCCGCCGCCGTACAAGGACGCGACCGAGAAATACTCCTCGCAGGTGCGCCTCACTAACGACCATCGCTCGCTGATTGGCTACGTCGCGGGTCAGCCCTTCCCGCTGATCGATACCAACGACCCGCAAGTTGCGAACAAGATCATGTGGAACAACGTGTTCCGCCCGATCAGCACCGACGACTACGACCTGCGCTTTTTCGATTGCCAGATCGAGTACGTTAATCCTGGCAAAGAGCAGAAGATCATCAACGACATCCAGGTCGGCCATTACGCGGGCTACGATCTGGTGGGCCGCACGGAAGTGGAGCCGCTGCCGGTAGATCCCGACTTCAAGAAGACCGGCCGCCTCTGGCTGTTCGGCCTCTATCCTCTGCTCGCGCCGCAGGAAGCGCGCGGACAGGGCCTGATTCGATATCGCTACGCAGCGCCCAAGCAGGGTGACGACACCTGGTCGTGGAACCCGGGCAGCCGCCGCGTGCGACGCCTGAACGAATCGCTCAACAGCACCGCAACCGGCGCGCAGAGCTTCGATCCTGATCACTATTCGGGATTCAATCCCAAGACCGAAGAATACAACTACAAGTTCCTCGGCGAGAAAGAGATGCTCGCGGTGGTTCATGCGAAGCATTCGCCTGAAGTGACCTGCCCGACTGACGGCGGCGCTTCGGCGTGCCCCGAAGATTGGGAGATGCGCCACATGTATATCGTCGAGGCGACTCCGAATCGCGACATTGGCCAGGCGGGCAACGTGCTCGACAAGGACACCATCGTGTACATGGACTCCGAAGTATGGTTCGAGCCGTACGTCGACGGATACGACCAGAAGGGAGCGCTGTGGCGCACCAATATCTTCTGGGCGGCGTATCGCGACCGTCCGGTGCCCGATGCGAAGGTGGCAATCTATCCCTTCAAGCGCGAGTTCATCGTGGGCTCGGCCCGCTATGACGTGCAGTCGGGTTTCGCGACAATGTGTTATCTGCCGGGGCAGAACACGCCGGAGCGCGAATGCTGGTACATCAACATGGGCGCGGTCGACAAGGACTTCTTCACCACCGAATCGATGGTAAAGGCGGCTCCGTAAGCGACTTAGCCATATAAATCAGGGACTTACGTCCCGTAGCGACCGGCGGGGCGATGCGGCAAACAGGCTGCATCGCCCCGCTCTTTTTTGGCCACTCGAAGGTCAATTAGTAGAATTAATGAACATTTTGATGATATTGGGTGGTACATACTTGACTCCGTAAAATTTCGCGACCAAGAATTGACCCTAGTCACGGAGGGAGGTGCTACCTGATGGTCAGGCATGTTTTGGGGAAGACGATGCTAAGCGTGGGGACGCTGGCGATTGGGTTATGTCTCATCGCAGCTTCAGCTAATGCAGTGGTGAAGCCTGGCGACGTCATAGCTCCCAGCAACGCAGCGCAGGTCAAAGACCTGGTCTCGCCCGGAGTGTACTACGCGGTCACACACGGAATGCGGATGAACATCATCACGCCCGAGCGCGTCGATTGGCCGCCGCCATACAGAGAGGCGACGGAAAAGTATTCGCAGCAGGTCCGGCTCACCAACGATCATCGCAGTATGATCGGCTACATCGCGGGTCAGGCGTTTCCGCTGATCGATCCCAACGACCCGTACGTGGCAACCAAGATCATGTGGAACAACGTGTTCCGTCCGATCAGCACTGACGACTACGACCTGCGCTTCTACGATTGCCAGAGCGAGTACGTTCGTCCGGGCCAGGACCAGAAAATTATCGACGACATCGAGATCGGTCATTACGCCGGATACAACCTCGTCGGACGCACCGAAGTCGAACCGATGCCGATCGATCCGGAGTTCAAGCAGTCCGGGCGTCTGTGGGCGTTTGCTCTGTACCCCGTGCTTGCGCCGCAAGAGGCGCGCGGGACAGGTTTGATCCGCTACCGCTACGCGGATCCGAACCGCGGCGACGACAGCTGGGATTGGACGCCCGGAACCCGCCGCGTACGGCGCCTGAGCGAGGCGATGCTCTCCAGTGCGACCGGCGCGCAGAGCTACGATCCTGACCACTATGCAGGCTTCAATCCCAAGACCGAGCAGTACAACTACCGCTTCCTGGGTGAGAAGGAGATGCTTGCGAGCGTGCACGCCGAACATTCGCCCGAAGATACCTGCCCCTACGATGGCGGTGCGACCGCATGCCCAGAGGCGTGGGAGATGCGCCATTTGTACATCGTCGAGGCGACTCCGCGACGCGATCTCGCCGAGGCAAACGGCGCGCTCGATAAATCAACCGACGTCTATCTCGACACCGAATTATGTTTCGAGCCTTACGTCGACACCTACGACCAGAAGGGTCGTTTGTGGCGCACGCACATCTACTGGCTGGCTTTTCGTGACCGCCCGGTGCCGGATGCGCGTGTTGCGATCTACCCGTTCAAGCGGGAGTTCGTGGTGGGTGCGGCTTCGATCGACACGCAGGGAAACTTCGCGACGATGTGTTATCTGCCCGGCCAGCACACGCCGGAGCGCGAATGCTGGTACATCAACATGGGGGCAATCGACAAGGATTTCTGCACGGTGAAGTCGATGGTGGCGGCGGCTCCGTAAGCGCGTCCGCATAACCAGCCTGATTGATTGCTGATAACAGGCGCGGAGCAAAGCGGCCGATAGCCGTGGCGCTCCGCGCCTGCGTTTTTTCGGCTGTCCACAGGCCCCAATCGAGGATCGTTTACAAATGGCGTGCAGCAGCATATATTTTCCGGCGTATCGCGCTTGGGTTCAGGGACTCTCGCGCGATCGCTGAAAAAGGTCCCGTGTCCGACGCCGGCGCGGATGCGCCTCGCAGGTCCAACGAGTCGCTCTGCGCCGGCAACTTTCTACTCAGCCACCAAAGCTGACGGTCCGTCGCCTGTTCCCCCCGAACCCTGAGAGCGAAACCGCGTCCTCGCGATTTCGCGATTTCCTTTCTTAATACTGGGTGCAGGGGTCACCCCTGCCGCCCGCCGCGCAGGCGTCCGTCTCCTTCTCGTTGACACTGCTCGCCGTCCTCCACGACAATTGGCGCATCCAGCCATGGCATTAGCGGGATTCAAAGTCATCGACGCAGACGGCCACGTCACTGAGCCGGCGTCGCTCTACTCGACGCACATCGATCCAAAATTCAGGTCTGCGGCAGACGCGCTGCTTTCGCGGATCGGTACCGGCAATCTCGGAATCGTGCCGGCGCTGTATCCGAAGTGGCGATCGGCGGAACGTCCGCTGGGCGAGGCGAACGAAGTTCCCGGATTGGGCAAACTCCCGTCAGGCCGCAACCATCCATTGGCTTCGCCCGCGGGCGGCTACGATTCGGCCGAGCGCATCCGCGACATGGACAAGGAGGGTATCGACGTCGCGGTTTGCTTCGCGACCGTTGCGACTTCAGTGTGCGCCGCGACCGATCCCGCGATGGAAGCCGCGCTCGCGCGCGCTTACAACCGATGGGTCGGCGAGTATTGCGGCGCGTTCCCGTCGCGAATCAAGGCGGTCGGGATCGTTCCGCAGCGCGAGATGGAACGATGCGCCGCGGAGGTCGCGTATCTCGCGCGTGAGCCGTGGGCAGTCGGAATCATGACCTTCGGCAATCTCGACGGGATGCTTCCCGATCATCCGTATTTCGATCCGCTCTATCGAAGCGCGCAGGACGCCGACCTGCCGATCTGTTTTCACGGCGGCACCGATCGTCCGCCGTTCGCGCCCGGCCGCGAGGACGTCGGCAACAACATGTTCATGATGCATCTGACCGGGCACGTCTGGCATCAGATGCGCGTGATGGCGGCGGCGGTCGGAGGAGGACTGTTCGAGCGCTACCCGACGCTCAGGCTGGGATTTTTCGAAGGCGGAATCTCATGGGTGCCGTGGTGGGCCGAGCGGATGGACGGGCATTACAAGCACTTCGCGCGTCACACGCCGCATCTGTCGCGAAAGCCGTCGGAGCACATGCGCGGGGAGCGATGCTTTTTCACGTTCGATCCCGACGAGGCGATGTTGCCCGAGGCGATGCGCCTGATCGGAGCACCGCGCCTGATGTGGGCGTCCGACTATCCGCATTTCGACGCTGAGTTTCCCGACGCCGCTGAAATCGTGGTGAACAACCCACGCCTATCGGCAGATGAGAAGCGCGCGATCCTGGCCGACAACGCACTCCGTTTTTTCACGCGCATAGCGGCGTAGCCGAATCAGACTCCGGCTCTAGTCGTCGTTAATCCTGTATTGCGCCAGCGCGCCGTTCGCCGATGTGCCAGAGCACTCCGGATGGATCAAAGACATAAGCGATCCGAAGGCCCCACGGCTGCATGGCTGGCGCGCGCGGAGGCTGAACATTAAATTTTCCGGGCAGATCGAGCCCATCAATGTGTGTCCACCAGGCATCAAGATCATCGACCATGAGCTGCATCATAAAGTTTTCAGCCCATTGCTTTTGATATGCGCGCTGAAGGATGAAACCGCCGGAACCGGCCTTGAAGATCGCCACCTCACCGTCAAGAAGTTTTTCGAAGCCCAGCGCCTCATAGAATTTCCTGGAGAGATCAAAGTCTTTTGCGGGCATGAATGGGCGAGCGAGTTCTGTACCGGTCGGTACTTGCTTCATCTCTTCCTTCTTGAAATCCAGCTTAGCCGATAACGCGCTGCGCCTTTTAAAGAAAATCGATGGCTAGACTTTGAAACGGATGTGAATCATGTCGCCGTCGCGCATCACGTAGTCGCGGCCTTCGAGCCTGAGCTTGCCGGCCTCTTTGACCTTCACGTCGGACCTATGGATCGCGAAATCCTCGTAGCTGACAACTTCGGCGCGGATGAACCCGCGCGCGATATCGGTGTGGATCACGCCGGCGGCATCGAGCGCGGACTCGCCGCGGCGGAGCGACCATGCATGCGCCTCGGGCTCACCGGCAGTGTAGAAAGTGATCAGCCCGAGATGATTGTAGAGCGCGCCGATCAGACGATCGCGCGCGGGCGCGTCGAGTCCCGCGTCCTTCAGCATTTCTTTTTGGCCGGCCTCGTCGAGTTCCCACAGTTCTGACTCGAAGGCAGCCGCGAGCCTGAAGACCTCGAGTCCGTGCGCGCGCACCGCGGCGTGCTCCGCCTCGGTGACGTCGGCGGATGCGCGTTCCATCTCGCAATTGACGGTGACCAGCGCGGGCTTGCGCGAAAGAAATCCAAAGCTCGAAAATGCCTGGGTCTCCTGCGCCGTCAGTTCGAGCAGTCTCAGCGGTTTACCCTCGCCCAGCCATGCGATCACTTTCTCGAGCGCCGCGCGCTCGAAGTCGCTGCCCTTTTCTTTCTTGAGCCGCTCGAGCCGGCGCTCGGCCTGATCGAAGTCGGCAAACACCAGCTCGCCCTCAATACTTTCGAGCGTGGCGACCAGATCTTTTTCCATGCCGCCGAACTGCGGAATCACGATCAGCAGCGCGTCCATGTCGCGCACCAGCGGCAAAAGGCTCGGATCGAGCGCGGCGCCCTCCTTCTGCTCTTTCGGATTGGGCGCGAAGTCGAGGATAGTGAGCTCGACCGGAATTTTCTTCTTCGAGCCGTACGCCTCTTCAAGAAGATCGAGGCGCGGATCCGCGACCTTGATTTGCCCAGGGCGCGCACGATTGCGGCCCTCGGCCGTGCCCGGAATCGGCGCGAGTCCTGTCAGTGCGTGAAATACAGTTGATTTTCCGGCGCCGCGCGCGCCGATAATGCCGGTCTTCAAATTGCGCCACCTTCGATCTAGGGGATTCTACACGACCGCCGCGCGAGAGCGTAAGCCCCGCGCGGCGATAAGGCTGGCGGCGTCAGTGTGAGAAGAAGTTGAAGGGGCGGCCGCGAGGGGACACTCGCGGCCGCCCAAAGTCAGGCTACGGGAACGCTACTACGACATCTGGCGTGAAGGAACACTGGTCCAAGTTGACTCGGACGACCTTCGTCTCCGTTTTCTTACCGACCTTGATCTCGACCTTGACTCGATACGTGCCATCCTTGAGCTGGACCGTTTTGCTCGGGCCGCCAAATTCCGCCTGGAACTGGAAGGTCGGGCACGCCCCCGTTGGAAGTATCGTTACCAACGGCGCGTTCTTTATGGTGCGGAGCGTGAAGATACCGGATTGCTGCTCTGGTCCAAACGCCTGCTGCAGCAGAATTCTCTTCACCGTCGGAACCGGGACTCCGCCCTGAGTTACCAGCACGCGCAAGCCGCGTTGGTCGGCCTCGCCGCAGAACGGCACTGAAACGGTAGTGGTGGTTTTCGTGATCGGATCATCGATGAAATTGACGTCCACCGTACCTGTGCTGGTGCGCGCGATCGTGAATGGCGCGAAGACCAGGTCAAGGTCTCCCGAGCCAAGTTGCTGGCCCGGCTCCAGAACGACCAGCGGCGGCGGCAGCGTGGGATCGCCGGGAAGTCCAGTTAGCGTATAGTCCGGCGGCGTGCTCGTGAGATTGTTGAGAACAACTGTGTTGATTGTCACCGGGCAGGTACCCGTATTGACGATCGGGACACCCAGCTTCGAGGAACACGCACCATCCTGCTGAATCACAGTCGGTGGGAAGGTGAGTCCCTTCGGGAATGTCAGCGTCGTGCTACCCAAAGCCGTATTTCCGGTGAGAGGAATAACGACAACCGGATTGATCGGGTCGTCAGTCGTGATCGTGAGAGTGCACGACTTTGCTCCTCCCGATGTCGGTGTGAAGTTGATCCCTACATCGAGTCCCGAATCCGGACTGATCGCCGCGGGGAACTCACCGGGGTTCACCAGCGTGAAATCAGCACAGGAGATGACCGCTGATGTCACATTCAGGTTGCAGGTGCCAACGTTGTTGATCTTCAGAGTCTGCGTTGGCGTCGTTCCGGAGCAGCTCGCCGCCCCAAAGCTCCCACTGCCTGTTACGTTGATAGTGCCACTTCCTTCGCTGCCGGTGGCAGTAAGGTTAGTTATCGGTGCCCCCGGATCGTTGCTGCTGATTGCGATCGTCGCCGACTGAGGACCGACGATCGTCGGCTTGAACTGAATCGTGAAATCGACATGAGCATCTGGGCTGATCGTCACCGGCGTCGTTGGATTCGGCGCCACGGTGAAATCGGTCGAGCCCGCTGAGCGAATGACGCTGTTGATGATGAGGTTGGTCGTGCCCACATTGAACACTTCGAGGTTCAACGACACCGTACTTCCCGCGCAAGTCGGTCCGAACTCCAGGTTGTTCTGAGGATTGACCGCGATCACTGGTCCCGTAGCTGCCGCGAATTCAAAAACACCTCGCCCATAGGTCGAAGCGCGCAGCACACCGGCAACCGGATTGATCTGCAGATCGGAGACGACTGCATTCGGGAAGTGTAAGGAGTCGAGCGTCGTCCAGGTAACTCCCCCATCCACCGATCGAAGTACGCCGAGGTCAGAGCCGGCGTAGATGGTGGTCGGGGTAGTCCCGCCGTCAAGCGCCAGTCCGTCGAACGGAACGTCGAGGGGCGGTGACACGTCAGTAACCGTGCCGGGCACCACGGCGCCGGAGGAAACCGTGAACTTGACTTTGAACACGTGGCCGCCCGGGAACCCGGAAAATCCCGACGTCACAAAATACAGGACCGTCGGGTCGTTCGGATCGAAGGACAGCCGGGTTATGCCCAAAGCGGGCGTGCCGGGTATTAGAGTGAAAGCGGGTGTCACGCCCAAAGCGTTGACGCTGATGTAAAGCGAGTTGCCGTCGATGACTGCCAGGTTGTTGGAATTCGCAGGCGCGACTGCAGACGGACCGACATTGGTAAACGCTGTGAAGTTGGTTATCTGGGCCCAGCTTGTTCCGAAGTTTTTGCTCTGAAACAGCTGACCGGGAATGTTAGTTGGCGGCGCCGGCGGCGGCACGGTCGTGTTTGCGGCGCCACTGAAGTAGAGGAACCCGGCGTTATTGGGATCTACCGTGATCGCATTTAAGAATGTCTGCACCTGGTTATTAGTGTGCGGGTCGGTTGGGATGTTGTTGGTGATGTCGGCCCACGTGCTACCGCTATCGGTCGATATATTCGGCCCACCGTTGTCTATCGCATACGCGGTTGCCACGTTTTGCAGGTCGAAGATTACGTTGAGACCGTCACCGCCCAGGTGATTGATCCACCCGGGGGCCCCTGTCCATTTGTTATTTCCGTTATCCTGAAATGCGCCGAGAGTCACGCTGGCAGTCGCGTCGCGCTTGAGGTCCATGTGATACAGGAGGCCGGTCTGCAATCCGCCCGCGTTAATCGTCGCGGGTCCAGCTCCGGTCCCAGTCCAGGTTGCGCCCGAGTCGGTGGTCCGCCAAATGCCGCCGTCGTTGCCGGCGTAAACGATTGAAGGCGTGCCCTTCACAAAGGCCCACGAATGACTGTCCGCGTGGATGCCGTTAGTTATGTCCGCGAACGCTAATCCGGAGTTGGCCGACCTCCACGTATCAGTGCCGCCCCAGTAGAGTATGTCGTTGATGCCATCGCCCGGAGACGCCGGATCAACCGCGATTGTATTGGTGTAGAAGCATTGGCACACCCCACCGGCCAAGTTGGGGCCGGGACCCTGGAAGGCCCAGGTCGCGCCCTGATCGGCACTCTCAAAGATACCCAGGATGTTGGTGTAAGGATCGTTCGGGATCGGGAAGTCTCCGCCCCTGCCTTCGATCGTAGCGTAAATCACCTGCACTCCGGCCGGATTGGGGATAGCAGTAGGAGGAGCGAGAGAAATCGCGACCTTGCCGATGGTGGCCGTGCTGGTCAACGTGGTGTGAGCCACCAACTGGGCCGCAACAACCGGCGTGGTGCTGTTAAGAGATTGCGTCCAGCTCGTGCCACCGTTAGTTGACTGCACGACGCCGAGGCCATTGACTCCGGCGAACAGGACGCGACTTCCCACCGGCGAGGACGCGTCGAATCCCAACGAATCGGCCTGGAAGCCGCTACCGCCGGTTCCCACCGTCCAGTTCTGTCCCGAGTCAGTCGAGAAATACAGACCGCTGCTCGCCGCAAGGTAAAGGTTGGCGCTGTTGGCGGGATCCACTGCGATGCCAAAGATACTCTGGTTCACGAATTGATTCGCGTTACCGATGTTCCCGGCGGGAGTTCCGGAACCGAGCACGATCCAGCTTGCGCCGCCATCGGTGGACTTCAGAATGCCAATCGTGGTGTTGAGTTGTGTCCCTTGCGCACCAGTAACCTTAAGGAAGGAAGAAGTGCCGACATAGAGAATGTTGGTGTTGTTCGGATCGATTGCGATCGCGCCGGGCTCGCCGATCGCAAGCATCGGCTCATGATCGGTAAGCGGAGTCCAGGTGGCGCCCGCATCGATTGTTTTCCAAATGCCGCCGTCCGTCGCGCCGATGTAAATCACGCTTGGGTTAGTTGGACTGATCGCGATCGAATCGATACGCCCGTTCGCAGTGGACGTCCCTTCGGCAATTCCACTAGGTCCGATCGGTTTCCAGACCAATCCAGTAACGCTGCTGGCCAGGTTCTTGGCTTTCGGCGCTCCAAGACTGGTCACTGGCGATCCGATCGAAATCGCGGACCACTCTTTCATCGCGTTCTGATATGCGTCGGGAGGAATCGGACCTCCTGAGGTGCGTTGGTCTCCCATGATCCGGGCAAGCGCGGTGGCATCAGTGGGTATGTGTTTCGGAGTCTTTACGGCGCCGACTCCGTCCTGCGAAAACGAAACGCTCATCCATAGCGTCGGCACTACGACAAGTACTGTCGCGAAAATAAGTGCGCGATGCCGGAACCTCTTGGCCAGCGATGCGAATTGAATTTTCATGATCCCCTCCCAACGTTTAGAACGAATACCCGACTTCGGATCGGCTGCGCGCGAGTTAGTCGCGCCTAACCGATTTCCGAAATCACAACGAACCTCCACGGACGATCGTTGACTGTCCGCAAAGCTGACGCGGCTCTTCGTCAGCTTTTCCTCCGGACAGTCTGCTAAACGATCTTCTTGGCAGGTACGGTGCCGCGCGTTCACGCCTAAGTCAAATTTTTTAACGAATTGTAATAGTCAAAGAAAAACAATCAAACACGAAGAATCAGCTGGTAGCTTGGATTTGCAACTTTAAACGTCAAAAAGATCACAATCGCAAAGTAGCTCGCACTGCTTTTTTATCAACAGCTATGGTAAACCGCGGAACATTACGAAAGTTTGAGAGCCAGCGTTGATGCTCGTGCGCGAGTGCGGGGAGATTCGAACATGCCCAAGGCGCCAACCGACTACCAGTTGCGATACCCGATCGATTTCGGCGATATCGATCCGTCGATTCGTCAACGGCCCGTGCAGCTTTACGCGGCCGACTTCGGCAAGTCGCGCGGCATCCTCTATATGCCGGCGACGGACAAGCCGCGCACCGTCGTGATCATGGCGCATCCGCGCGCCGACTTCAGCACGCACTACTCGATTCCGTACTGGGTCGATGCAGGCTTCGCCGCGTTCGGTTTCAACACGCGCTACCTGAACAACGACGCGATGATGCTCCACGAAAATCTCCTGCTCGATCTCGCGGCCGGAATTCGTTTCCTGCGCGAAGAGGAAGGGTTCGAGAAAATCGTCATGCTCGGAAACTCCGGCGGCGGCTCGCTGTTCGCGTACTACGACTCGCAAGCGCGCACGCCCGCGGGAAATCGCGTGACAGCGCCGCCCGGCGGCGGTCCTCCTGATCTGAACAAGTTCGACCTGCCGACCGCTGACGGCTATATCGCGCTCGCCGCGCATCCTGGACAGGGGATGGTGCTGATGTCGTGCCTCGACGCGGCGGTCGTCGATGAATCCGATCCGCTCGCGAGCGATCCTGCGCTGGATATGTACGACGAGCGCAACGGCTTCAAGACGCCGCCGGCCGAGAGCCGCTTTGCGAAAAACTTCATCGAGCGATACCGCGCGGCGCAACTCGCGCGATGCGCACGGATCGATGCGATCGCGCGGCGTCATATCACCGAAGCGAGTCACGGCCGCGCTGCGATGCGCGCGTCTGACTTCGCGGCGTCGAGCGCGGACAATCGCAATTACTTCGCGCGGCGTGCGATGGCGCCGACGTATTTGGTCGTGTATCGCACGCAAGCGAACCTCAACTATCTCGACTTGTCGATCGATCCGTCGGAGCGGGCCGCCGGATCGATCATCTCGCCGCGTCCTGATCTCGCGAACTACTCGCCGTTCGGCCTCGGCCGAATCGTAACGCCCGATGCGTGGCTG
The DNA here is from genome assembly GCA_963733715.1 of uncultured delta proteobacterium. Lineage (GTDB taxonomy): Bacteria > Desulfobacterota > Binatia > Binatales > Binataceae > Binatus. The sequence goes on along the minus strand of CAVTEN010000033.1, from coordinate 344,487 downwards.
TCGACGTGGTCGGGACTCTCATCGTACGCGAAGATGGTCTCGAATCTGCCGAAGGTGACAGTGCCGACGCTGGTAGTAGGCGCGAACGGCGATCAGGACATTTTCAATTCCGACGTGCGTGGCGAGTTCGAAGCGTCAGGCGCGAGCGACAAGACTCTCGCGTTCATCGAAGGCGCCGATCACTTCATGCGCGCCGGCGGAACGAAGTCGCATCTAGGCGATCCGCGCCCGCGCCTGATGAAGCGGCTGACGGATTGGACGCGAGAACGCTTCGCAGCAAGTTAGGTCGTATGTGAAACCCGCGGTGGGTTTCACGCTTCCTTCGGCAGGGGTGATCCCTGCACCCAGTATTAATCGCAAAATGGCGAGGACGCCATTTTGCTCTCAGGTTCTGTGGGAGGCGGCGTGGGGAATTACCTCGCCCCAGTTAGGATGTTGCGTTCCGCGCAACCTACTATTCGCGCCATGGGCGCGGGTGAGGGGGAGCTTTACGGGAGAGGCGGCCGGACGCATCGCGGCCGGTAGGTGAGGGTTCTGCGACCACAGTACAAGAGCCTGCTTGCTCACTTTTTGTGTGCACTTCCTGCGTGTCATTCTTGAGCGAAGCGAAGAATCCCGGAATCCTTTCGGCGCTCCGGCGGGGCGGCCGTTCTATCTCGACGAAGTTCAGCGCTTTGCCGAACAGGTGATTCCCGCAGTGCGATCAAAATAGCGAGCTGTTATTACGACACAGTCCGCGGCAGCGGCATGGGCAGCGTCGAACGGCGCCGCGATCCCCGCAAACGCACCGGAATCGAGGTCGCGTTCCAGCTCAGTCAATCCCTTCGCGATGCCGGCACTCCCGAGCCGCCGAAATCCTGAGGTCGACGTCCGGAAACTCGAATCGAACAAGAGATGAGGCCGCGTGCGTGCCGCTTCAAAAGTAAGATCGCCTTGTCCCGAGTAACAAATCTTCGCTGCTGCGACGCGTGAAAAGCCGGCGTGAAACATCGCGGTGATCAAACTTCCAAGCGTCGGATGAAGCGGCAGCAGCACCTCGTCGATTTCAGGAAAATAATGGCGATACCACAGCGTCTCGAGATTCTCGCGGACTACTGCCTGCAGCACCGCGCCCACCCGTGCGACACGCCTGAATTCGGCAAGGGCGGCATGGCAGGCGGGAAAATGATGCAGCACATTCACCGCGGCAATTGCGTCCACCGAGCGCGTGCGAAGCGGAAGCGCCGACGCGTCGGAGAGAATCCAGCGCCCCGAGGTCTTGCGCGCGCCAATCTCAACCATCGCCGGCGAACGATCGAGCGCAGTCACCGAGAATCCGCTTGCTGTCAAGGCTCCGGTATAATTGCCAGTGCCGGCGCCGACTTCGAGGATGGATCGAGCGCCCAACAACCGGAGACCCTCGATCAGCTCGACCGCAACCGCAGGTTCGACGCAGCGCGAACTATCATAGGCGGAGGCAACCTGGCCGTAGTTGATCGAAGTCGGAACTGGCACGGCAAAATCTCGACGATGTGCTCTGTCAAAACCATGCGCCCGGCGCCGCTTTGAGGCAACCATGCGAATGCAGTCCAATTCCAGTATCAGCGCACGAAGAACGACCAACGAGTCTCGAACGGAAGTCTTTCTCGGCAGCGCCTGCTTCGCTAGTCTGCTAATCCTGTCGTCGAGCGTAAGCGATGGAGAGCCACCCTAGCTCAGTTGGTAGAGCAGCTGATTCGTAATCAGCAGGTCGCCGGTTCGAATCCGGCGGGTGGCTCCAAAGAATCTAAATAAATCAATGACTTATGACGATGGCCGATCCGCTGGATCGGCCATCGTCATTCTGTGTCCACGCCGTGTCCACAAACTGCGGCCACATCTAAAATTAGATGCGGACTCCTCGCGCCCAAGTGCCGTCCCGGCTGAATCGGGGCGCTATTCTTCGAACTACTCTCCTCCGTTTGCTCATTCAGTGACGCTGTCATGCAGGCGCGGAAATTGCTGAAGCTCAGAACTCAGCGAGCACGAATTCACAACTAGTGCTCGACCGCTAGCAACGAGGCGTCAGCACGGAAGGCAGCGTCTATCTCAAAGCGCGGCAGGAATGGGACGAGCGTTACGCCGATCTGGTTCTCGGCAAACGTAACTGGCAGATCACCGCCGCCGGCATGATGGCGATCACGCTGGTGCTGGCTTTTGGGATGGTCTGGGTCAGCACGCGGAGCAAGTTCGTCCCACAGTCCTATATAGCGGCTACACGAGCATCGCCGCGGTTGACGTACTCGCGCGCATATTGGATGTTTCGTTCGGCTGCGCGAGCGCCGAGAATCCGATTGTCCGAGGAAATGATTTGCCCGAACAGAAGCCGATCAAAGTTGCCGTCATCGGCGGCGGATGCGCCGCGATTTCGGCGGCCTTCGAACTGAGCCGTCCCGCGCACAATGGCAAATACCAGGTAACAATTTATCAGCTGGGTTGGCGTCTTGGCGGGAAAGGAGCTTCGGGCCGCGGTCCCGCCGATCGAATCGAAGAACACGGACTTCATCTATGGATGGGATCCTACGAGAACGCGTTCAGGCTGATCCGCGAGTGCTATGCGGAGTTGAAGCGCGATCGGCGCAAATGTAGATTCGCGGACTGGCGGGACGCATTCTCGCCAGCGCCTTTCATCGGGCTGGCCAAGCGTTCGCGCAACGGCACCTATTGGAATTTTTTATCGTACTTTCCGCCGGGCGATGGCCTTCCCGGCGATCCTATCGACGAGAACGATCCCTTTACCGTCACTTCCTATCTCGCGCGTACGGCCAGCATCTTGCGGACGCTGTTGCTTGCGGTGCAAGCGGGTCGAAGCGCGAGAACATCGACTGAAGGAGCGGGTGACAGTTCCGACACGAGACACTCGAATCAGTCAACGCCGAACGGCGCCGAAACGGCGGCTGATCCTTCCAAGCGCATAGCGCGCCTCCTGGGTTTAGGTCTGATCGCGACGACGGCTGGTCTGGTCGAGGCCGTCGAGATGCTCGAGACGGTGTTTGCGCCGCGTTCGACTTATCCAGTCAGTGGGATGGCGCAGCTTCTGGAAGTGATCGCGGCGAGCGCTCGCCGTCAAATCGAGGCAATGATTGAGAATGATCCCGAGCTATTGGTGTTGTGGCACGGCATCGATTTGGCGATGGCGTCGATGCGGGGAATTATTCGCTTCGGGCTGATTTCGGATCCGCGAGGCTTCGATGCGATCAACGACTACGACTTTCGCGAGTGGTTGCGAATCAATGGCGCGTCGGAGCAATCACTCGAGTCACCCTTTATCCGCGGTGCCTACGATCTCGTCTTCGCCTACGAGGATGGCGACTACGAGCGCCCGCGACATGGGGCTGGAGTTGCGCTGCGCGGTGCGTTGCGAATGCTGTTCAGCTCGCGTGGTGCGATATTTTGGAAGATGCATGCGGGTATGGGCGACGCAGTCTTTGCGCCGATGTACGAGTTACTTCAAGAAGCGCGGAGTAGGTTTCAGATTTTTCCATCGCCTCGAAAAGGTAAGATTGGCGGATCCTGCGGACCTTGCGCAGGGAGAGCGCGCCTATGTCAAAGCACTGGAGTTCGACATCCAGGCGAAAGTCAGAAGCGGAAAGGAATACGCGCCGCTGATGGACGTGGAAGGACTACCGTGTTGGCCGTCGAAGCCGGACTACTCGCAGTTGATTGATGGCAACAGATTCGAGCGCGAAGAACGGGACTTCGAATCGCATTGGGACCGCAAATGCGTCGCGACTAAGACTTTGCAAGTAACCGAAGATTTCGATTTCGTCGTGCTAGGCGTGGGACTGGGAGCTATTCCACACGTTTGTCAGGACCTTGTTCAACGCGATCAGCGCTGGCGCGATATGGTAAAGCATCTGAAAACCGTGAACACCCAGGCGTTTCAGATCTGGCTTCGCGAAGATATGGAGCAACTAGGATGGATCGACCCGCCGCTGGCGCTGTCGGCGTTCGTTCAGCCTTTCGAAACCTGGGCCGACATGAGCCATCTAATTCGCGAGGAAAGGTGGAAGAACAATCCGAAGGCTATAGCTTACTTCTGCAGCGTACTGAAAGATCCAGTTTCACCGCGAGAAGTGTCTGCTGACAGTTACCCCGAGAGGCGACGGTTGGAGGTGCGGGGGAACGCAATTCGTTATCTTAATCACGAGATCGTACAGCTATGGCCTGGAGTAATGCGGCGAGGCGAATTCAGATGGGACTTACTAGTGGACCCCAGAGAGAAAGCTCCCGGCCGCAGGGCTCGCGGCGGCGATGAAACTCGTTTTGACTCCCAATACTGGACGGCGAATGTGAATCCTGGCGAACGGTACGTTCTTTCACTGCCCGGCACGCAGAAATACAGAATCTCACCGCTGGATAACACCTATGACAATCTCACAATAGCGGGCGACTGGACGACGTGCGGGCTGGATGCGGGATGCGTCGAAGCGGCAGTGATTTCCGGCAGGCTCGCGGCACACGCGATTTCATCTTCACCTACGCTTGAAGAGATAGTCGCTTTCGATCATCCTTGAGCATTCCCTGGTGGAATATGAGTGATCGCAAACGACTTCATCGCGGTGATCCAGTGCGAGTCGGGCCTATTCGCGATTTCTCGAGACTCTACAGCCGGCCCAATTCCGCGAACGGAACTCACTCTGCCAAGCCGGCCCCGTCCGAGTCGCCGCGCAAAGCTGGCAGCGGTCCATTGGCAGAAGGCGTCGAACTTGCGTACAGCGTTATCGAAAAGTACATCGCTGAAGGACGGCAGACCGCCGAAAGTTTCAGCAGTCAGCCTTACTCGACGCGCGTGACGAACGACAACCTGCAGGACGTTCTCGAACGCATGTTACGGTTGCAAGCCGAGATGCTTCCGCTTTGGATCGAGACGCTCGCGACACTGGTGAAGGTAGATCCGGCGCGAAACGGTCACGCGCCGGCACCGGACGCCTGGCCGCGTCCCAACGGCGGGAAGAGCTCCGAAACGATGGCAGTATCGATAGAGGTGGTGTCGCGCCGACCAGTCCAGGTGTCAGTCGAACTGCGACCAAGCTCCGACGCTCGCTCACTGGTCTCATTGGGCTTGAACGCAATCGATTCCAGCAAACCAGTACTGACAGATATCAGCTTCCTACCTGACGAAGTTCCAGGCCGGATTAAACTGCGACTTCGAATACCCGAGAGTCAACCCGCCGGCACCTATTCCGGCGTAGTTGTGAATCGAGACAGCGGTGAAACTCGAGGAACGCTGAGCATTCGGATTGCGGACTAGACAACTAGTTATAGGACCTTGAGCTCTACTACATCATCCTTGGTCCCCGAGATGTTGCGCGAGTATGGGGACCTGACCCGTGCGGCCCTGGCTAAGTACCTGCCGTCCCGAGAACCGCGCCGCTACCTGTATGATCTACTGAGTGACTATCCGCAACGCGGCGGGAAAATGATGCGACCTAGCATCTGCATCGCGGCAGCGCGTCTATTCGGCGCGCCACTTGAGAATGCTATGCACACGGCAGTCGCGATCGAGTTGCTGCACAACGCGCTGCTGATTCACGATGATATCGAAGACGGCAGCGAGAAGCGTCGCGGCCGTCCGACCCTGCACCTTCTGCATGGTGTGCCGCTCGCGCTGAATGCCGGCGACACCTTGACGCTCATGAGCTTCAAGCCACTGCTCGAAAATCGGATCCGTATCGGCGAAAGGCTTACGCTCAGGATTATCGAGGAGACTCAGCGAATGGCCCGTGAGTGTGCGGAAGGGCAAGCGATGGAACTCGGATGGCGCCGATACAACACGACCGAAATCGGCGACGCTGACTACCTGGAGATGGTCCTCAAGAAGACCTGCTGGCTGGCGACGATCTATCCGGTGCGCGTCGGCGCATTGATCGGGAGCCGCGACTCAGTGGATCTGGATCCTTTCGTGCGTTACGGATTTTTTCTCGGCGCTGCATTCCAGATCCAGGATGATCTGCTCAACCTTGTAGGAGACGACGGTTACGGCAAGGAGATTGACGGCGATATCTGGGAAGGCAAGCGAACGCTCATGTTGATTCATACCATTCAGGAATCGACGACGAAGGAGCGCGCGCGACTATCAGAAATCCTATGCAGACCCAGAGAAGGACGAACGCTTTCCGAGGTCCGCTGGATACGCAAGCTGATGGACAAGTATGGATGCACGGAGTATGCGCGCAAGATAGCACATGGATTGGCGGGAGCCGCCCTGCACGAGTATTCACTCATTAGCGCCGGACTGCCTGACTCGCGCGACAAGAGGTTTCTCGAACAAATGGTCACGTGGGTAATCGAACGGAACTAGGGGGATAATCATGGCGAAGAAGAAGAGCCAGACGAATCGAAGACCTAAGCCCGCAAAGGCTACCCTGCCTGAATTCAACCTGGCTCTCGGTGAATTCCTGGCGCTACCGGCGCATCTCGAGCAGAAATACAGCGACGTGGTGACGCAGATATTTCCGCTGAAAGCCAGCATGAACCGGCTTCAGGAATTTTGCGACAGCTATCTCAACCTCGACGAGGATCTGCCGCTCTACTTCAAGCCGGCGGCTCCATGGGTCTTGATGCAGGTCGTCGACTACGGAGAGATGGCTACTACATCGAGGAATCTAGGATGGTTTTCGCAGCATGAGCTGGCATTTGGCGTCCCGCTCAGGTGCTACAAGAAGGAAAAGAATGAGTGGGTATTCGTCGATTGGGCGATGGTGTTCCCATTTATCTTCGTGGATAACCCTCTTTCCATGTCCGGCGGCCGCAAGATCTACGGCTGGTCAAAGTCCGGAATCAAGTTCGACTGCTACTCCGTCAATTTTCGAGGCGGGCAACGCGCGCCGCCTTGCCAGCATCAGCCTCGTCACTTCAGGCACTAACTACGGCGAACCCTCGGGCACTGAAGAGTTTCTTCAGATCTTTCAACGCCGGCCTTTTGTATCGGCCAGCTCGGCTGTTACCGATCTGTTCAGTGCGATTCCGCGGGCAATAGCTGGTTCGGTAACAGCTGCCTATAGCATTTTCGAAACTGCCGGCCTTTTCCCGGTCGGCTACTCCGATCGCGACCTCAAGTCTCTGGAGGAGATGTTGTCGCGCTTTTACGGGCTGGCGAACTCGATTGCCCCGCGCTCGTTCCGCGCGCCTCCGGAAAAAGGAGCATCGCGTCCGCCCTCGGATCAAGGTCCTGTAGTTGCTCCCTTCAACATCATCACTATGAAGCAAATCCGCGACGTGCATAGTTCATCGGCTGCATGCTTTCAAGCAATCGTCGGATCGAAGATGCAAATCGAGAGAACGATCGATGGTGGCTCTCTTTTCGATCCGCTCGCGGGAGACATGTCCGGTGGAATTTACATCAACCTGCTCGACACCGTAGCTCAGCCGATCGCGCGGACGCTCGGACTTGAGACTTCTGAACATTCCAGCGTCGGAGGCAAGCCGGCATCGACGCTGCGGCCTACAATGCCGTTCTGGCTGAAGATGGACCTGGGATATGGGTTGGCCGACTCGCAATGCTGGCGCACACATTCCACCAAATGGTCCACCGGCGACACGCTCAAGCAAATACCGCGCAGAGATATTCCATATCTGAACGTGGGAAGCGGCGCGAGCGAAGAAGTGAGCGGCCCCTATCATTTCCCGCAAATGACGCTTCGCGTGATGCCTCTTAGAGCGGACAAGGACAAGCTGCAAAACTTGCTCGATAGATACCTGGATAATGATTTCTTCAAATTTGAGGCAGCTGGTCAGATCAAAGACCGAGATGGATCACACTCGGTCGTATGTCTTATAGGCGCTAACTTCGAAGAGATGACCGCAGCCGACGATCGGGACACCAAGTATTCAGATCGCGAGCTGGCGTTCGCCGTGCCGGTGTCATGGTGGGAAAAGCGCAATCCTCGAATCAGGCGGCCAGCGTTGATCCCTCTGTACATTTTCGCCGGTACTGACTGGAATGCTGTCACGTCGTACGAAGTATATGGACAGCTGTCTCTCAAGTCGACATTAGTTGATCCGTATAGTCCCTGGCTCGTCGCATCCACGATTCCACACGTAGCCGAACCGCTCGTGACCGTCGAGACCGAGCTCTTTCCCGAACTCGGCAAGAGTCAGGAAGCACAGGATATGACAGTGATCGAAATTCTTTCCGGGCTGGGAAAGGCAGCTCGCGGTTCAATCGCTATTTATTTGAAGCAGCTGGGGCTGGGGCACTTCCTGACCGGCAATGAGTTTCATAGCATCTCACTCAAGCAAGTCATGGATGCGAAAGACTGTACGCTGAGCTAACTACCAGGCGCTGGTAGCACTCCGTCGCCAATTCACCGGAAGAAGATCCGGCTCGAAACCCGGATACCGGCCCGCTCAAGCCGCTGTCAATCAGAGTCTTCGACTATCCAACTTTCCCGATCGTCGGAACGCTGGGACTTGTACCGGAACGATGTGATAACACCGGGCCTTACCCGATATATACATTGAACTCGATCGATCCATTCTGGGTCTCGGGTATGATGGTTGGCGATACGGGCCTCGAAATGTGCTCGCGTGTCGGAATGGGTTGGCGAAGGAACGCGACGTTTGATGCGACCATCGCAAAAGGCAACAGCCCAACAGGGAATAGGCCAAATCCTCGAACGCTACAGAAGAAGAAATAGTGAGGTGGAATGTTGGAGACCGCGCCTCAGCAATAGCCAACCTGACGATACCATTTGATGGCATCGACCAGGGTTTCAGTAAGAGGCCGCGGGGTTATGCCAAGCTCGCGCAGCTCATTGCCGGAAACCATGTAATCGAACAGAGTAGCCATCATCATGCCGCCAGCCGGTAGTCGCGTTTTTTCACCGATCGTGCCTAGCATCAATTCCATAGCATAAGCACCGGCGAGTGCTACTGCTGTCGCCGTGGAAATCCTGGGACGAGGTACTCCGCCAAGCTGGCAAATCTGCGAATACAATTCCTCGGTAGAAATGTCGTGACCGCTCATCTGTATCGGCTCCCCGTAACATTCCGCGTCAAGCGCTGCACAGATTGCAGCGGCCACGTCGCGCACGTCGATCACGTTCAGCGTCTGGGCGATGGAAGAAGGTATCTCTCCGCTCAGCAGTAACGGGATCGTGCAGAGTTGTCGGTCGTGCAAGTCCCACGGTCCCAGGCAGTAGGTTGGGTTCGCGATGACGACTTGAAGTCCGCGGCGACTCGCGTCGAGCATTTGCGATTCGATCAGCTCCTTTACTTCGAAATACGGATGCGCGAGCCGCATCGCCTGATGCTGGAAGCGCTGCGCACTCGTGCGAGGACGCACACGAGTAACGAAAGACCCAACGTAAACAAGCCGAGCCTTGTGCCTGCAGACCGCTTCGAGCAGCAGTCGCGTTCGCCGCTCGGCGTGGGCGATTGGATCCTTGCCGGCTTCGCTCACAGGAGAAAATACATTGAGCGGATAGGGCGCGGCGGCGTCAACGACCAAGTCGTGGCCGGCTATCCATTTGTCAAGCTGCCCCGGTGTTTCGATGTCTCCCGACAGATAGCGAACCGGAAGATCGGATAAGTTGGCCGGCGGAACGCTTCGACGGCTGCACGCGCTGACCCGATAGTGCCTATCCAGGAAAGCACGAACGATTGCGTTGCCAATATGCCCCGATGCGCCGATGACGAGCGCTTTGATGGTTGAACGTCGCGCCACGACGTAAATCGCCTTCAGCGATTGCGCAAAGGAATAGGACGCTTGGGATCAGAGGCAGAAACGGAAGTCGAATTGAGATCGATCCAGAATGGATTTAGCGGATAGGAGTTCTGGCCAATCAAATCCTTCGGTGAACCAATCATGGATGGGTTGCAAAAAACGAAGTGCCTCTGCATGTCTTCCGCTATTCATCAGCATGCGGCTCAGACTGGTGGCCGCGCGCAATTCCAGGGTTTTCGCACCGCGTTCCCGCGCAATTTCGATCGCCTTGAGAAAACTCTGTTCAGCTTCTGACTCAGCCTTCGTTACGATAGCTGGAGTGGAAGAGCTGCGCGCCGCCTGCTTCAGCTTCAATTCGCCATGAATCCGATGTATTTCAGATTCAACGTAACGCTCATCGTTGCGGTCCATCAACTCGCGCGCTTCGGCGAGCAATGCAAATGCTATGTCGACTTGACCTAGATTGCCCAGTGCTTCTGCGATGGCGGATCGAGCCCAGGTATGCGCCAGCTCGTAGCCCGCGGCGGAGAATCCACCAGGATTGCCACCGCCGGCAGTCATCTGATCTATTCTTCCCTGGGCTGCCGAACCGATCACGCGATACGCAATCAGCGACTCTGCAAAAAAAGAAAATCCATACTCTTTGGTAAGTGTGAGGCCTTCGGTTATTACTCTTTCCGCGCCTGCATAGTCGTGACGCATCGAGTAGTACTTCCCGATCATCGAGAGGCACCAGGTGAGCGTGAATGGATATCCCAGGTCGCGGGCCAGCTTGATGGCCTCTTGCGCTTTTTTCTCGGCTTGATCGGGATAACCCAGAATCCAAAGGGTCATCGCGTCGAAACTGTGACAACTCACGCAAGGATCTTGCCCGAATTGAAACGCCAGCGCCCGATGCTTTTGCCGATCGTATAACCCCTGGCCTCGTTCGAGACTCGCGTGCGCTTCGGTAAATTGACCCTTGAAAAACCGGCTGCAACCCGAGGCCCAGTCGGCCTGAATGAGCATTCCGTCATTCTGCATGCGCGGCGCCAGACGGATCATTTCATCGGTATAACTGATCGCCATCGTGTGCTCGCCGCGAACCAGATGATAGCTCCATAGTCCGGATAGCACTGAGAAGAGACTGAGATCATCGTCAAGACTCTGGCACAACTCATGAGCACGCCTATAGGTGCTTCCCATTTCGGGAGCATACCAACCCTTAGTGGCTAGCAGCGCCAGGCCGTACTCTACTTGTATATCGAGTTCGCGCCGCGCTCGCTCTTGTGAGTAGGGCAATACTTTGAGCAGCTCCAACGCATTCTGGAAGTAACGAAGTGCTCCTTCATAAGCACTCTGCTTGAGTGCTTGTCGGGCGGCCAACGCCAGGAACCTGACAGTCTTATCGGGATCGGCAATGCGGCCTGCTTGCCACAGGTGATGCGCAAGATTTCCGGCCTGATCCTCGAGGGCATTGGCGTGAACCCGCTCGATTCCGCTAACTACGTTGAGATGAAGCCGTTGACGACGGGGAGCGGATAGGTCATTCAGGACTGCATTCCGAATCAGCTCATGAGAAAATTGAAAGCTCGCCTCCGGGTATCCCAAGGTCGAGTAAATCAGCCCCGCCTTTTCTACTTCCTCAACGGAATCCAGCAGTGAGTCCGCATCTATGCTGGTCGACGCTTCGAGCAGCTCGAAGGTGAACGATCGTCCTATGACGGCGGCGGGGCCGAGAATTTTTCGCGCTTCTTCGCTTAGTCGTGCCAGCCGCCGTCCTATGACCAGACGCAGGCTTTGCGGCACGTCGACCTCGGCAATATTGAGATCCCGACGAAACTCCCCGCTTGCATCGATAAGCTTGCCGCGCTCGACCAGATGGCGGAAAAGCTCTTCGACGAAGAAAGGATTGCCGTTAGTGCCCGAGTAGATAAGGTTCACGACATCCTGCGGAGGCTCTTTTCCACTCAGCGCGCTAATCATTTCAGAGACCGCACTCTGCGACAGGCCTCGCAGGCTTATTCGCTCGAGCATGTGGATGCGCAGCAACTCGTCGAGAGTTTGTGCGAGAGGTCCGGCGGTATCGATCTCGTTGTCGCGAAAGGTGCCTAGTATCAGCACCGAAAGTTTGGAGATCGACCGCGCAATATGATTCAGCAGTGACAGAGTACCTTCGTCGGACCAATGCAAGTCTTCGAAGAGCATCAGAATCGGACCACTCGCCACGCTCCTCGCGAGAAGTTCCACGACCGAATTGAAAAGGATCCTTCGCGACTGTTCCGGCGAAAGTTCAAGCGGCGGCGGAATGTCGGGAAAAAGGCGGCGGAGTTGAGGCATCAAGCGAGCCATCTCGCCTGCGTCATTCCCGAGTGCGGTTCGGAAGGCCTCCAGGCTTGTCGATTGAGCCATCGCGGACTCGAGAATTTCAACGAACGGGCTGAAGGGAAGAGAATTCTCGCGATCGTAACAACTGCCGACCAACGTAACGAATCCTCGAGCCGAAGCCTCGGCCGCAAACTCGGCGGCAATTCGAGTCTTGCCAACGCCGAGCACGCCTCCGATCATCACGACGCCACCCTCGCCGCGAAGTGCACGCTCGAGCATCCGACGAAGTGCGGAGCGTTCCGCTTCTCTGCCGACAAATGTAGTGCGATCGGCGAGCGACTGCACGAGACTGGTTTCGGGCCGGGAAAACACCGGCGCACTGATTTCAGCAACTACCGAAGTTTTGGCGGCCTCATCGAGCGAGAATCGCCAGGTTACCGGAGCACGTGGGTTGGCAAGATAACAACTAAACGATCCAGTCCTGATAGATCGATCCAACAGTTCGCCTAGTTGGCCGTTATGCTCGGAAATTTTCTGCAGCGCCGACTTGATCGCACGGGTGACGTTGAGCCGCGCGCGCTCGGCTGCTGATCCTGCACGCCGGTCACGCCCGCCCAGTCCGACCGCACGAGCTATCTCGCGATGGAGAAAATCAATCTCTGATTCGACTTGAGCAGCACGCGTCTCGTCACCGCGCTCGCGCAGGTCGTTGAGTTCCTCGCGAAGATCGACGAGTCGGCGCTGGTATTCATGCTTGGCTTTGGCGTCGAGCATCTCGCCCGCGTCGCCGAGTCCACCGATGCTGACAGTGGCGTCGCTAAGTAGAGAAGGCTTGTCCGCGCTTTCGAGTTCTTCAGCGGCGCTCCCGCCCGGACCACTCAGGAGATCCAGTGAATGGAATTCTTCGCCTGGATGCTGCAGCAGGCGTTGAATGTAGCCGAGTCCTTTGATGTCCTTCAGCGAAAAACTGGTCTTGCCATAGCCGAGTGTCCAGTACTCGCCGCTGCGCGCGAATATTCCAGTCTGCCCGGTTGCTACTGGCTGCGCCCTCGGATGGCTTCGATGCTCGGTTGAGTCGCCATCATTTTGTGCCACTCAAATCCCCTCGATCGACCGGTCGCATAACTCCGGATTCGATTCCGAGACGATGAGGAATCCTGGAGATGCGCGTCGATGCCGCCCCCCAGCGACATAAGCTGGGTATGACGCTACCATCGACGTACACCAGTGTAAAACCGTGTAAAAGCAGCTGCGCCTAACAGATTTTCCAAGTAGACGGCGAAGGCGCGAACAATTAGTTCCGACGGCGCGCACTATGTGGAACTATGTGGAATTGGCAACTGGGTGAGGCACTATGAATCCCAAGGGAAGAGTGGCGTTAATCACTGGTGGCGCACGAATCGGACAAGTCGTCGCGGCTGCGCTGGCAAACCGTGGATGCTCGCTGTCGTTGACCTACCGCGACTCGCGCGACGCCGCTGAAGCGACTGCGCAAGCGGCGAGAGCCGCGGGCGTCAAGGCTACCGTGCTTCGCGCGGACGCTACCGACGAGACAGAAATCGTCGCCGCGGTCGGCGAGACGGTGAAGTCGCTGGGACGCCTCGACATTTTGATCAACATGGCGGCGGTCTATCAGAAGACGCCGAATCCGGACGGCGCACACTGGTCTGCTATCCAGGATGCAAATGCGAAAAGCGCGTTTCTGTATTCGGTTCACTCGGCGCCATTCATGAAACAGGGCGGCGCTGGGCGGATAGTAAACTTTTCGGACTGGCTGCCGGTGACCGGTCGTCCACATTACAAGGACTACATTCCGTACTATGTCTCGAAAGCCTCGGTCGCTGCACTGACCGAGGCGTTGGCGCTACAGCTGGCGCCAGAAATTCTCGTCAATGCGATCGCGCCCGGTCCCATCCTTGCGCCGCCCGACCTGACCGTCGAAGAAAATTCGCAGGTGCTCGAGGCGACGCCGCTGGCGCGATGGGGCGGCGCCGAGGAGATCGCCAAGACGGTACTGTTCTTCGTCGAGACGGATTTCGTGACCGGCGAATTTATACGGGTCGACGGCGGCCGTCATCTTTTCTGAAAATTTGTACGCTTAACCCCAAACTTCCTTCGCGACTTCAACCACCAACGCGAGCTTAGCCCGCTGGTCTGCTGCGGAGATTTTATTGCCAGGCGCAGTGCTCGCAAATCCGCATTGAGGGCTGATCGAGAGCTGGTCAAGTCCGATGAATTTCGAGGCCTCGTCGATTCGGCGCTTGAGTGAGTCCTTCGATTCGAGCTCGGGAAATTTGCTCGACACCAGTCCGAGAACGACGGTCTTGTTTTTCGGCACCAGCCGCAGCGGTTCGAAACTTCCGGCGCGCGGCGTGTCGTATTCCAGAAAATAGGAGTCGACGTCGATCTTGTTGAACAACGTGTCCGCCACGAGATCGTAGCCGCCCTCGGCGCTCCAATGACTTTGATTGTTGCCGCGGCAGATATGCATCGAGAGCTGCAAACCCGCTGGGCGTCCCGCAAACGCGCGATTCATCACCTTCGGATAGGTGTCGAGCAACAGCGTCCGCGCGTCATCGCCGCGCTTGCGCATTGGCTCCCAGATTCGCGGATCGCTCAATGACGCGAGAGTGGTTTCATCAATCTGCACGTAGGTGCAACCGGCGTCTGCAAGTACCTTCAATTCCCTGTGGAACGCGTCGACGATGTCCTCCCAGAAAAGATCAATGTCGGGATACGCGTCCTTGCTGATATTCGCGCGGCCGGCGCGGAAGTGGATGATGGTCGGCGATGGAATCGTGATCTTCGGCGTTCGCGAGGTTGCGGCACGGAGAAATTTGAAGTCATCCACGTGGATCGGAGCATGCCAGCGCATCCGCGCCTGTACGCGCGGAACCAGCAGCGGCAACTTATGGCCTTCGCGGTCGATAAAATAAACTTCGTCGATCGACGATGGATCGTAAGCAACGGTGCCGCCGCCGAGGCCGCGAAAATAAAAGTCTGAATAAAAAATCTCGCGACGATATTCGCCATCGGTGATCGACTGCAGCCCGACGCTTTCCTGGAACGCCACCACTTCGCGAATTGATGAGTCCTCAACGGCGCGCAATTCTTCGGCGGAAATTTTGCCGGCCGCGCGGTCGGCGCGCGCCTTCAGCAATTCGGGCGGGCGAAGCAGACTGCCGACGTGGTCGGCGCGAAAAGGAGGATCGTGGGGTGCATCGGTGGCCATTAAAGCCTCCTGATTAATGAATTGCCGTTATGCGAGCGCGGCGACCCGCGCGACGACTCGATCGATGAAAGCGCCGGCCGACCCAAGGTATTGCGCCGGATTGACGAGTCGATCGATCTCGGCGTCGGTCAAGTGCGGCCGCAACTCGGGATCGTTGCGAAGGACTTCCGCGAGCGGCACGCCCTCGGCGATCGACTTGTCGCACGCGCGCGCAACAGCGGCCTCGGCTGCGGCGCGACCCAGCCTGCCCATGAGCGCAGTCGCGATTGCCTCAGCCATGATCAGTCCGCCAGTCAGTTCGAGGTTGTGACGCATCCGCTCGGTGTCGATCGTCATACCTTCCGCAATTGAACGAGCATGGGCCAACGCGCCGGCGGTGAGAGCTACGCATTGCGGGATCGCGAGCGACTCACTTTGCCACGGCCCCGTGGCGCGCTCGTGATCAGCGATCATCGACCCCAACATCACCGGCACCAACGCATGCACGGCGCGAGTCGCCCCGATAATGTACTCGCTCGCGATTGGATTTCGTTTTTGCGGCATCGTGGACGAACCGCCTCGCCCTTCTTCATGCGGCTCCGACACTTCGCCAACTTCGGTCTGCATCATCAACGTCATGTCGAGCGCGAATTTCGACAGGCTTCCGCAAATCAGTGCGAGCAGCGCGGCCGCCTCGGCAAAGCGATCGCGCTGAGCGTGCCACGGCAAATCCGGAACGCCGAGCGCGAGTTCGCGCGCGAGTCCTTCGACAACAGCAGGCCCATCAGCGCCGAGCGCGGCCAAAGTTCCCGCTGCGCCGCCGAATTGGACCACCAAAATTCTCAGCGACGCCTGATCCAATCTTTCGACGTGAGTGACTAACGGCGACGCCCATATTGCGCACTTGAGACCGAAGGTGGTCGGAACTGCGTGCTGCAGATGCGTGCGGCCGGCGATCGGCACGTCGCGAAACTTGACGGCTCGATCGGCGAGCGCGCGTGCGATCGCGATCAAGTCGCGACGAACTATTGCGAACGCGCGCTGTAGTTGCAGGACTAACGCGGTGTCCAGAATGTCCTGAGTGGTCGCGCCAAGATGGATGTAGCGCGCCGCTTCGTCGCCCGCGATTCTGCCCAGTTCCTTCACAATCGCGACGACAGGATAGCCGACGCGGCGCGTGCTATCCGCGATGTAATCGAGCCGCAAGTTCTCGACCCGAGCCGCGCGGCCGATTGCATCCGCCACGTGCGCAGGAATCAAACCAAGCTTCGATTCCGCTCGGGCGAGAGCAGCCTCGACATCGAGCATGAACTGCAGATGAGCATTGTCGGAAAACAGCTCGCGCACTTCGTCGGTGCTGTAGAGCGCGCCAAAAATTTGAGAGTCAGCTGGATGAATGCTCATACGTCGAAGAACACCGTCTCGTTCTCCCCCTGCAGCACGATATCGAATCGCAACACGCCGTTCTCCGCACGGGCTGCGAGTGTTGACCGTCGCTCGGCCGCGACGCTGTTCAGCACTGCGTCGAGCGGCGTTCAACGGTTCGTCGGGAAAATAGATCCGCGTGACGAGTCGCTTCAACAGTCCTCGCGCGAAAATGGAAACATTGATATGCGGCGCTTGAAGCAGATTGGCGGGGCCGGAAACCGATCCGGGCTTGATCGTGTAAAAGCGAAAGCATCCGCGTTCGTCAGTTGCGGCGCGACCGAAGCCGTGAAAATCGGGGTCGATCACTTTTTCCTGCGAGTCGTCCGGATGGTCGTAGCGGCCGTCCGCGTTGGCCTGCCACAGCTCGATCATCGCGTCGCTGACGCCCGCGGCGTCGCCGTCGAGAACGCGGCCCTCGATCGTGATGCGTTCGCCGCGGGACTTCGGTGTGACCATCGATTCCAGTCCGGAGCGGATCAGCGCGGGCTTGAAGAAAGGGCCAACGGTTTGCGATGGCGTTTGCAGCGGGCGCATTTCAGCCTGGAGTTGGAGTCGCGTCGCGGCCGCGAAGCACGAAATCGAATCGATAACCTAGTGCGTAATCGGGAATAGTAACTTCGATATCGAATGTTGCTATCAGCCGTTCGCGCGCGGCAGGGTCAGGGACGCTGTTAAAGATCGGATCAAGAGCCAAAAGCGGATCGCCCGGAAAATACATTTGTGTAATCAGTCGAGTGGCGAAACTCGGACCGAAAAGGCTGAAGTGAATGTGATTCGGCCGCCACGCATTGTGATGATTGCGCCACGGATACGCGCCCGGCTTGACAGTCATGAAGCGATACGCGCCGTGCTCATCGGTGACAACTCTTCCGATGCCCGCGAAATGGGGATCGAGCGGGGCTTCGTGTTGATCCTCGGCGTGCGCATAGCGGCCGGCGGCGTTCGCCTGCCAAATTTCGATCATTGTGTGAGGAATCGCGCGGCCGTCTTCATCAAGTACGCGGCCGGTCACGATGATTCGTTCGCCGAGAGCCTCGCCGCCGTCGAAGTGCGTCATGTCATCTTGGCCCGGTGTGAGAGTTTCGCCGGCAAAAAGAGGTCCTGTTATTTCCGACAGCGTGTGCTCTACCCTTATAGGCGCATGACGCGGCGCTCGCTTGTGAGTACTCACATAGGCAGGGTGATCGTACGGCGGATGAACTCCCGACGCCTCGCGTCTATAGCCGGGCGAATTCATCGCGCGTCCTCTTTCGCCATTTCCTCGAACGCAGACTTTGCGATTCGGAACGCAGTGTTCGCCGCGGGCACGCCAGCATAAACCGCGACCTGTAGCAGGACTTCCTTTACCTCGTCGGCAGTCGCGCCGGTATTGCGAGTGGCGCGAACGTGGAGATTGAGTTCTTCATTGCGACCGCCCGCGGCCAGTAACGCGATCGTGATAAGGCTGCGCGTTCGATGGTCGAGGCCGGGGCGCGTCCATATGTCACCCCATGCGTGACGCGTGACGAGCTCCTGAAAGTCTTCATCAAAGGTGGTCGCATTTTCAAGTGAGCGCTTCACGTGCGCGTCGCCCAGGACACGACGCCGTACGGCCAAGCCTGCCTCGTATGCCGGATCTTTCATGACGTCACTCCTGCACGGTCGAGATTCGAATTCCTGAATCGATCAATTTGAAAGCTATCGCGCCGCAGGCTGCAACGTCAAAAGGGAATCGACGCGACGATTCAATTTGTAGTATTCGCACTGGAGGGATCGAGCACGGGAGGTACATCGGCATGAGGCGCGAAGATTTTTCCTTCAACAGCGAGGATGGACTCGAGATTGCGTACTACCGATGGCGCGCGCCGGGAAAGACGGCGGGAATCGTGCAGATCGCTCACGGCATGGGAGAGCATTCGCTCCGCTATGCGCACGTCGCGGAGTTTCTCAACCAGGCCGGTTTTCACGTCTATGCCAACGACCATCGCGGACACGGACGCAGCGTCAAGGGCCGCGAGTCGCTCGGCGATTTCGGCGCCGGCGGATGGAACGGATTGGTCGCTGACATGGTGACGCTGACCCGCCTCGCGCGCACACGCGAAGGCCGCTTGCCGGTGATCCTGCTCGGCCACAGCATGGGGTCGTTCGCGGCGCAGCAGTACGTGCTCGACAACAGCGCGCTGATCGCGGGCGTGGTGCTCTCGGGATCGGCGGCGGTCGATAAGCTATCGATCGATCCGTCGCAGGACGCTGATCTAACCGCGTTCAATCGAGCATTCGAGCCGGCGCGAACCCAGCACGATTGGTTGAGCCGCGATCCCGCGGCAGTGGATGCGTACGAAGCGGATCCGCTTTGCGGATTTGGAATTAACAAGAAAGCGATGGAGACGATGACGGCTTCTGCGATTCGGCTGATCGATCCGGCGGCTCTCGCGCAAATTCGCAAGGACCTTCCGATCTACATTTTCGCCGGCGATAAGGATCCGATTAATCACGATCTCGAATGGCTGAAGCCGCTGGCCGAGCGATATCGCGCGGCGGGAATCGCGAACGTCAGCGAGAAATACTATCCGGAAGGCCGCCACGAGATGCTGAACGAAACAAATCGCGACGAAGTGATGCGCGATCTCGTTACCTGGCTTCAGAAGACGATCACCGCGTAGCGATCAATCTGCTGCGATTCGACGCTTGATCATGTCGTCGATTACGGCGTCGCCGTAGCCCAGCGTGCGCAGGACCTCGCGCGTTTCGCGCCTAGCTCCGGCGCCGCTTGGGGTTTTCGCTTCTCGGCTCCCGCAACGAAGACCGGACTGTTGATCGTCTGAATGGTGCCGTGGCCCGGATAGTCGAGTTCCATGAAGGCGCCGGCGGCGAGCATCTGCGGGTCGCTCACGACGTCGTCGAGCGCCGGAAGGAGCGACCACTTGATGTCGTATTCCTTGAACGCCTTGCGCCAGTCCGCCAAATCCTTCGATTCGAACTGCGACTGCAGAATTGCGAACAGCTCTGCCGCATGCTCAGTTCGGCCGGCATCGGTCGCAAACATCGAATCGGTCGCAAGCTCGGGCGCGCCGAACATCTTGCACAGGCGCGGAAACTCGTGCTCGGGATCGAGTTGAATGAGCAGGAACACTTTCGCATCGCGTGTGACGTATCCGGCAGAGAGGGGATTAATCGGATGCGGTCCCTGCGGCTGCGGGAAGGTCGCACCAAGCATGCGCGCCTGCAAATCGCAGCTATGCGCCCACGCGCCGCTCGCCATCAACGACGTGCCGACTTTCGACCCGCGTCCGGTGCGCTCGCGGTCGTAGAGCCCAAGCATGATCGCGCCAAACATCGCCATCGCGGTCGGATGGTCGCCGATTCCCGGCCGCGGACCCGACGGCGTTCCGTCGCGTCCCGTGACGCTGGTCATCAGACCCGAACGCGCCCAATAGGCGAGCGCGTCGAATGCCGGAAGGTCCGCATCGTCGCCGCTGTCGCCGTAGCCGGTGAGGTGGGCGAAAATCAGCCGGTCGTTAATGGCGCTCAAGTCGTCCCAGGTCAGCCGGAACTTCGTCAGCAGTTGAGCTTGATAGTTGGTCACAAAGACGTCGGCAGTTTTGACGAGCCGGATGAGAGCCTCGTAACCTTCAGGACTCCCGAGATCGAGTGCGACGCTCTTCTTGTTGCGCCCGGTGAGGACCCAGGCGTAATTCAGTTCCGACTTCGGAGTTCCCGGCAGATGCGGAAAGAGACGCCACAGATCTCCTCCGTCGGGGCGCTCGATCTTGAAGACTTCTGCGCCGAAATCCGACATCACCGTAGTCGAGGCCGGCCCCGCTATATAAGTGCCGCAGTCGATCACCTTGATTCCCGAAAGGATTCCGTCTTGTCGCATCGCCAAACCTCAACGCACGAAATTGCAGTATCGTCGTTAGTACAGCGGTTCGGATTCGGCAATCCCCGCGAGAGTTTCAGGCGTCAAAGAAAAGTGCTCCGGCGTTTCTGCCGGAGCACCTTAAGTTCGAGTTGTTGAAGTGATTCTCAAGCGGGGCGCTGGAGCCCCGCTTGGAGCGCCGTCTTATTTCGAGTTCATCATCACTGACATCCTGGTAACGACGCGCCACTGCCGCCTGCCGTTACGAACGAGTTCAGAGCCTGAGCTCTGCCATTCAACGTTGCTCCGCTGTTTATTGTGATTGCGGTGAAGGCCAATATGTTTCCTTGCATGACGGCGGTAGTGTCGATCGTGGCCGAACTACCGACCTGCCAGAAAATATTGGATGCCTGAGCGCCGTTGGCCAGGATGACCTGCAGACCGGGCGTGACGTCGAGAGTCGAGCCAATCTGGAAGATCCAGACCGCATTCGTGTCTCCCTGGGCGTCGAGGGTCAGGTTGCCCGACGATACGGCTAACGAAGTCGAAGGGGCAGTATAGACGCCTGGTGTGAGCGTTGTTCCGCCGATGTTTCCCGTCTTCGTGGTTCCCGGCGGCAGGCCAGCCAAATTGTTGTAGGCGGTCAGCAAGTCAGCTTGAGCTGCCATCGCGGCGGGGTTGTTGATGTTTATGGTCCCATTCACGGTTGCCGGCGGAAAGCCCGTGACGGAAGTTCCTGGCCACAAACCAAGATCTCCATTCACTACAATCGCACCCGGAGCAGTAACTGTCGTGCCGGCCAGAATCGCGTAACTGGAAGCCGACCCCAGGTTCACAGGCGACTGACCCGTCGTGGTCAAGCCCGTGGTGAAAGTCCAGGTAGTTGTCGCGAGCGCATTTCCCGCCAGATCCAGAGCTCCGGTAATCGTGGCAGTGAAGGTAACGCCGGCTGCGAGCGAACTGGTCGGGGTGAATGTCGCTATCTTGTTGGTAACATCATACGAGACTTTGCCGACGACGACCGTGGCGCCAGGCCCCGTCACTGTGAAGGTTGCGGGGTTGAGGGTCGAAGGGTCCATCGCTTTGTTGAAGGTTGCGTTGACTGAGGCATCGATACCGACACCCCCGATGCCATTCGCCGGGTTTGTAGAAACTACTATAGGGGCAGTAGCGTCTGTGGCGAGTCCGGTCATAAAGGTCCAAACAAAGGACGTTGCCAGCGTGTTACCGGCAAGGTCTGCGACCCCCGTCGTGATAGTCGCCATATAGGTGGTGTTAGTTGCCAGCGAGCTACTCGGGGTGAACGTCGCAGTGTTGCCTATCGTAGAGTAGGTCACATTGCCTATGACTGGCGTTACTCCCGGTCCCACCAAGGTAAACGTCGTACCATTGAGGGTTGTCGAGTCCATCCCTTTGTCGAAAGTAGCGACGATCTTCTGGTTAATGCTGACGCTGGTCGCGGTATCAATGGGATTTGTGGAGCTCACCAATGGCCGGGTCGTGTCTGGGCCTGCGCCAGTCGTAAACGTCCATACATAGCTATTCGCCAGCGGCAGAAGTGCCATGCTCAGGGCGCCAGTCGAGATCGTGGCGGTAAATGTGGTGCCGGTTGCGAAGATTCCTCCGATCGGTGCAAACGTCGCGATATTGTTAGTCGCGTCGTAGGTGACGGTTCCCGGTACCGGAATCAGGCCAGGCCCGGTCACGGTGAATGTTCCTGGAGCGACGATCGACGCAGCGTTCATCGGCTCACTGAAGGTTACCGAAATCTTCTGATTGGTCCCCATCCCCTGTCCGCCACATCCTACGATTGCGGGAATCGAGGCAAACACTGTCGGCGCAATGGGAGTGGCAGTCGCTGTAGGAGTTGCGGTCGCCGTCGATGTTGCGGTTGAAGTTGCAGTGGCGGTGGCGGTTGAAGTCGCGGTGGCTGTAGCCGTGTCAGTCGCAGTGGCCGTTGCTGTATCCGTCGCAGTGGCAGTTGCGGTGGGCGTTGCCGTGTTGGTTGCGGTGGCGGTCGCGGTAGAGGTGTCAGTTGCTGTTGGAGTCGCAGTGGCCGTTGCGGTTGCAGTCGCGGTTGCTGTTGAGGTGGCAGTTGCGGTTGGGGTCGCGGTGGCTGGAGGCCTGGCGTTCGGACTAGTGGTAAAATCGTAACCCCATCCATTATCCCACAGCAGGGTGCCGTTGAGGGCTCTTATCTTTCCGTGGAGCACGACTTCGTACCTTGTGCTGACCGCAAGATCGCTCAACGGTGTAAGGGTTGCGCTGGTGCCGCTGCAACTGACGCTCTCCGCTGCGAGACGACCGTGCCTGATATCCTTGAGCCGGAAGTTGTTTTTGTTAATCGTTTTGCAGTCCATCGGCAGGCTGAAGTTTACCGTGACGGTGGTGTTGACAGGTACGTCGACGGCGTCGTCAGTGGGAAAGGTAGAAACAACAATCGACTTCGGTTTGCCCGAAGCCGCCGCGGTGCCGACCATACCCAGGATTACTAATAATGCCGCGAGTGGAATCCTACTTACTATATTCTTGATTATCGTCGTAATCTTTTTACTTGAGAACATGACACTCATTTCCTTGGTTACTTGCATATGATGAGGCTCGAAGTCGTTCGCGGCATTGTGTATTGGCTATTTGGAATAGGCGCTTTCATTCGATTGAGTACCCACGCGGGCTTGCGGCGCGCGCGGCGATGGCTACGAGGAAAACTGCGATGATCGCGAGCGCAATTGCGGCCGGTGTAACAATTCGATCCGGCTCCGCTTCACGATTTAATTGTTCGAGGGTCGCACGCTTCGCAGTCGTCGTGGTTGAGGATGAAAGTCTCTGAATACCGGCATATCCGGTTGCGCCGACGACCAGCACGACCGCTAGCATCAGGCTCAGCGCCGTCATCAGGTAGCTGTTGAATTCCGAATCCGGACGCACACTTCGAGTTGACGCGAGCGGTCGCGACCAACCACATCTGCCAGACACCGGTGAGTTAGACTCAGCCCAAATGCCTTCCTCCCTTCGCACGTTCATGGTTCAAATCCCCTTTTGACGAACGCTCCGGCGCAGGAGGAAACTCCAACGCTCGGCGCGATCCCGCCAGTTAGGCTAAGGCAAGATCTGTACCTCTGAATGACTCGGCGATTTCGGTTATTCGAGTAACCGCGAGAAGGCCAGACGAACTAGTCAGAAGCTCAGGATTGGTCTCATAGCAGGCGGCAGGCGATAGTCAGTCGAACCGATAGTAGGAAAAGATATGTCAAAGTAATGCCGTTCAAGCACGGCTATGACAAAAAAGTGGCTATTGGATCTGTGCCGCGCGGATCAACTATCAGGCGACCTTGATGCCCGAGCTGCGCAAGCGGTTGTAGGTACGACTTCCTGTCACGCAGATCGCCAGCCAGCATCCGCCCAGTGCGAATCCTCCAATGATTGCGCTCAATGCGAGCCCTGAGTAGATGCCCGCGAACCCTATCAGCGCGATGATATAGAGCGCTGCTGCGACGCTGAGCGTTTGCAGGCGCCAGCTATCGGTCTCGGCGGCGAGCAGGTAGCAGAGCATTCCATATCCTGCGGTTGACGCGGTTAGCGCCGCACTGGGGAAGCCTGCAAAACCGTTTACCAGCACCAGTTCGGGTTGATGAGCGGCGTGTTTCGCAAACATCGCTTGTAGTCCGTATGCGAGCGCATAGGCGCTGGCGAGAAACAGCAGCGCCGCGATCGAAAGACTCGCCTCACGCCGGCGCGCATAGCTGATCGCTCCCACTCCCACGATGAAAGCCAGCCAGATCGGATTTGCGAGCGTCGCGATCACTCCGACTGCCGAGTCGAGCGCGGGCGTGCGCTGAGCGGCGACCAACATCGCGACCGTCCGGTCCAGTCCGCCCAGCGGTCCCTGGTCCGAGATGATGTCCACGATGCCGCCGAACAGCCATGCCAGCGCCGCGACTGCGATCAAGCCAACCGTGAAATGAAGACCGAGGTAGCTACGAGGCGAGAAGCGGGCGCGGACGAAATTCACAAACGGGGTCAGATCGACGCCGTAGCGCCCGGTCAGATACCGTTTCCACGCGGCGACGATCTGGGTCTGGCGGCGGGCGACCGATCGCCACATCCCGCCCACCAGGCCGGTCAAGACAGCCAGCACGACAACTCCGAGGCTAACCGACTTGAGCCACTTCTCGATGAGGCTCCAGTTGGAACCCAGCGTATAGCCGAGGCCCACCACAACCGACGCCCACACCAAGCCCGCGAGTACTGACATCGGCAAGAATTTTCGGAGTCGCATCCCGGACAGACCCGCCGTGAAGGGCACGAAAGCACGTCCCACCGCGACGAAGCGGCCGACGAACACCGTCGCGCCACCGTAACGCTCGAAATAGTACTCGATGCGCTTGCGATGCTTTTCATATTGGCGGCGCGCAAACGCCCATCGCGCCAATACCGCCTTTCCCTTGGTGTGACCGATCGTGTAGCCCGTCAGGTCGCCAATCATCGCGGCCAGGGCCACCACTGCGAACGCCGCCCACGGCGAGAAGAAATTGTCGGCGGCCATCGCGCCCGCAATCACCGCCATCGCCTCGCCGGGAAAGATCAAACCCAAGCCGGCTGCCGATTCGAGTACGATCACGACAAAGACGACGACCAGCGACCAAGGTCCGGCCTGACCAAGGAATCTTTCAATCGCGGCGAACATCGATCGTAGTTAACACGAAGCGGCCTCGTCGTCATAAGGACCGGCGAGGCCGTTCGATCGGGGATTGAGGTGTCAGCCTAGGCGGAATTGCGGCCGACCGCAGGTTTCATGATCGCATAACTCGCGATTCCGATTGTCAGGATGGCGACGCCCGCGAGTCCGAACGCCTGCCATAGCGGTAGCCATTCATGGAGCAGCAGTATCGCGGCGCTCAGTAAGCACACTCCGCCGCAAAGCATCACTGCTACTATAGTTAGAGTAGCTATTGCACTAGCTAGTCGTGTCGAGAGCGTCGCGCCCATGCTGTTCTCCAGCATGTGGGCCTCGGACTGCAGGATGCGGGTCACGTCGTCCACTGCCCTGCCCACCAGGGTAGGCCAATCCTGTTGAGTCTCCGGCGCGCCGTTGCCATGATGCGGCTGTTTTTCTGTCATAGGATCTGCGTGCGTCTTGTCTTCATGAGACTTCAACGCTCGTCGTTTGAACCGTGTTTCGAGATCGCAACGCCGAGCAATGCTGCGATTACGATCGGGCCGGCGCCGCGGCTGTTGACGATCGATCCGAACAGAAAGCCCAACGCTCCCGCTATCAACGAGGCTCCGACCGGGTGACTCTCGATGACGTGGTCGGGACGCATCTCGTCTTCGGTGCGTTCAACTTTGTCGTTGACCTCGGTCAACGTGTCGCGCAGATTTTGACGCGCGTCGTCGCGTTCAGTCTGGATCGCTGAAATCTGTTCTTGGTTTGTCATGGTATCCATTGCGATGGCTCCGGCCTTGAGGTGTTGCGCGATCGGGTCTTTGGTTGCGCTGCTTGCCCGTGACCAGGTCCACGATGAAATTGGTAGCCACGCCGCGCAGCGCGATTCGCCCCACCACGCTCAGCAGTGCGAGCCCGATGCGGCTGTTGGCACCGCCGCCAACGATGAATCCGACGCCACTGGCAATAGCCAGCGAAGTCAGTGGCTCCTCTTTTATGTATTCGCCGATGTCGCGATTCCGCCGACGCTGTTTCTCGTCCTCTTCCATTGCGCTGGCTCCCGCTGAATTATTCACTACCCTGCGCCCGGCTCAGGAGACGCGCCGAACGATCTGCGCGACGACGTAGCCCACTGCAAACGCGGCCGCGATTGCGAACCACGGTTCGTTGCGCACCATCTCACGCAGGTCCAGCTCGACTCCCTTGTCCTTGACGTATTGCTGCGCCGCCTCGTAGCCATCCTGGATTACGTGGCTGGCTTTATCTGCTGCCTGACGGCCCTGATCCATTGCAGTTCGGACGCTGGAATTTGCGGTATCTTCGAATGTCATCTCTCTTACCTCTGAGCTATCGGATCGCCACGTATGGTCTGCTTAGTTCACTTGACCAGTTGAACACCGAAAAAGTAGGCGGGCACCGAGGGACGGGGGAGTCTTCCCGGATGCCCGCCGTTTCACCCATCACCTCGCGGCGAACGCCGCTCGGATACTGGAAGCCATCAAGCAGCCCTCAGAGGCCGCCGCGACCGATCAGCAGCCAGACCACTACTACCACGAGCACCAGCGGCACTAAGCCGCCGGTAGCGCCGTAGTTACTATAGCCGTAATAGCCACCGCCGCCGCCGAACAACAAAACTAGTATAATGATTAATAGTAACATGCTATTCTCCTTTTACCTACTTTTCAGACTCGAAGGCCGCCGTTGATTAGCCAGACGACCAGCACAATCATAAGTATCAGCATCACCAAGCCGCCCGGATCCCTGGCCCCGTGATGATAAGTCCTGTAACCGCCGCCGCCGCCGAATAGAATCAGCAAGATGATCAGAAGCAATAACATTGTGACTTTACCTCTCTAACCCGGTTCGGCAGCCAGCTAACGCCAGGTTAATTGATCGTTTACGCCGGTAACGCCTTCCGCCGCGGCCGCAATATCGCCGGCATGCTTTGCGTCCGCGGCAGACTTAACCACGCCGCTCAACATGACCTTGCCGTGATCGCAATCGACGGCGATCAGATAACCGTTGCCAACGCCGTCGTCAGCGAGCGCGCTCTTGACCTCGGTGATCAGCAAATCGTCGTTCGCCCGTTCAGCCGGAGAGTTGTAATGATGCTCCGCCTTCACGTTGACGCTGTCGTTCTCGCGGGCCGCCGAGTTCGAGGAGTCAGTAGAGCCAGGTTCGGATCGCGCGTTGGAAGTAAGCAGTCCGCCGCCAATCAACAGCGCAAGAGCAAGTGCTGGCACCGCAGTTACTTTTCGATTGCGTTTGTTTCTCATCGCGAATCCTCCCGGGCTGGGAACTAGTTACTCGGGGTCACGGTCGTGGATTCGCTGTGATGCGAACTCGAGCTATCGACCGTCCCGCCAATGTTTGACTCACTCGAGTCGCGTGACTTGTCCACTGATGTGCTGGTGGTTGTGGTCGGTGGAATCACCTGTACGGGCGGGGCCACGACGACTTGAGCCGGCGCGGCGGCGGGAACATAAGTAGTTGAGTCGACTTCCTTGGTGCTGGTGCCGCATCCGGCGACGCTAGCCAAGGCTGCGATACCTACTACGCTGATAGCAATCCGTTTGATTGAATTCATTTCTTTAGTTCTCCCTCATACTTTTAGGTTGTTAGTTTCGTGAATAACGCGACTAGTTTTTCTGGTGCCCGCCCTCGTGGCCGGCACTGGCCTGCCTGTTCTGTTGAGGCTGCTGGCTGGACGAGTGCTGCTCATGACTCGCCTGCTGCTGATGTTGCGCCTGCTGCGGACGTTCCTGTTGCTGACGCTGAGCCTGCTGCGGACGCTCCTGCTGCTGACGCTGCGCCTGCTGTGGACGCTCCCGCTGCTGATGCTGCGCTTGCTGCTCGTTGCGAGTAGCCCGCTGCTCGTTCTGAGTGGCGCGCTCCTGATTGTGCGTCGCTTGCTGCTGGTTGCGAGTAGCCGCCTGCTCATTGCGAGTAGCCTGTTGCTGGCGGTCCCTCTGCTGCGTCTGCTGCTCGCGCGACGCTTGCTGCTGGCGGCTCGCCTCATTGCGCTGATTGGTCGCCGCCCGCTCATTCACGCGCGTCTGCTGGTTCTGCTGCTCGCGCGACGCCTGCTGCTGGCGGCTCGCCTCATTGCGCTGATTGATTGCCGCACCCTCATTCACGCGGTTCTGCTGATTCGAAGCCTGCTCGCGAACACGCGCGTTGCCCTCGTTCTCGGTTCGCATCGCGGCCCGATGGTCCTGGACCTCAGTATGATTCGCCCAGTTGCGATGTTGGCTGATCCAGTTGGGATGGTTGGCTGGAAACCCAGTTCGGGTTCTGGTTGTACCACCATTGGCCGTAATGCCAGTTGTGCTGCCCGTCGTATGCGCCGTCCTCATTACGCCAGGACGGATACCAGGAAACCCAGTTCGGATGATTGGCGTAGAAGAAATCCGGATTGTTCTGATGCCACCAGTAGGCGTCGTGCCAGTTGTTGTCGTTGTCGTAGTCGCCGTCCTCGTTTTGCCACAGCGAGTCCATCACCGCCCATTCCGGATGATTGCGGTAGAACCACATGATGTTGTGCCGATGCCACCATCGCGCGCCTCGCCAGGTGCGACCAGTGTCGTACGCGCCCCATCCGGCTTCTCCGGGTCCGCCGTAGTAGCCCTGGCCGCTATAGCCCGGGCCGTAATTGCCCGGGCCGTCGTAGCCGGGACCGGGACCATATTGCGCGAAGGCCGGCGCTGCGATTCCGAACGCGAGAATCACGCCCGACAAAGCAATCGTCTTTTTGAGTTTGTTCTTCAAATTTATTTTCATAGGCCGCAAGTACCGTGAGACGAGGCGTCTCGCGCGGATCTCCTCAAGCCTTAGCAATGTTGATTTGACGATGGTCTAGCGAAACGTGGTCAAAGGCGAGCGGAAAGACCACTATTGGGCTGGATCAGAGCCGGACTCGAATCCTATATCGATTCCGACAAGTAGATAGTAAACATAGTAATTCGAAAATGCCACAATTATCATTCGCCGGAACACTACTTAGGTGCTCGCAGGAACAATATATATATTACTCAGTTGAGTGGTTTCAGTAGCTTCTTGTCGATAGCGCGCCTGAATTGGATTAGGCAGTCCAGCTAGCTGTTTGCCGTGCGGGGACCAACCAGAGGGCGGTCGCTACTGATCTGCGATGACCGTGAAACAGAACGTCTCAGAGCGTATAGACGTACCGCGTGACGTACCTCGCCCCTGCTGCCGCAGATTTCCGTGGCACCGGCCTCGAGCAGTTCCGATCGATGCAACAATGCGGACGGGCCGCCGCAGATGACGGTCAAGCGCGGTGACTCCGTCATCAGCGCGCGCACCAGCTCGACCGCGGCGGGCATGCACTCGGTCGTGGTGCAGGAAACAAAGACCATGTCAGGTGCGTATTGGTTCACGAACGCGCCAATTTCCTCAGCCGATTTACCCATGCCAAAAAAATTGGCTGCGATTCCCGTCCGCCGCAGCAGTTCCAGCAGCATGAGCAGCCCCAGGCTGTGAACCTCGCCCGGCGGCGCGATACCCACGATGCGCAGCCGGCCTCTGAATCGAGGTTTGTTGAACCGGTCTCCGAGCTCCTTCACCAGCGTGCAGTCGTTTCGAAAATCAGGCTCTGATTCTCTTCGCTGATATGATTTTCGAACCGCTCTTCGCCGGCGAGAATAACCGCAGGCACCAGTACGTCATCGAAGGTCGGCTCGAGCCCATTTTTGTCGCAGTACCCGACGACGATTTTTCGCGCGCTCGGCTGATCGAGCTCGAGCAGGCTGCGGTAGTAATCGTGATAGTCCTCCCGAGCGCTATCGTCTCCGAACAGCACCGAGAAGAAGCCCAGCGCGGGAATATAGTCGCCGGCGACCTTCAGGCACGCAGTCAAAGATGTCGCGAGCAGCAGTCCCGGAAGTCCCCACAGCCACCCCCAGAACATCGCGGAGAACAACAGACCGAGGGGAGACAAACCGATTCCACGGCCAATCAAAAAAGGCTCGACCAGGTAGCTAACGATCTGATCGAGAATGACGAACGCGGCGAGAACCTCGATTGACTCACTCCATCCAGGCGATACCGCAAATGCCACAAACATCGGCAACAGCGCGGCAATCGGAACACCGACGTACGGCACGAAACGAAAGAGCGCAGCCAGCGCTCCCCACAGAATCGGGTTGGGCAGCCCAATCATCCATATAGTCAGTCCAATAGCTACTCCGTATCCGAGATTAGTCAATGCGAATAGCAACAGGTAATGACCCACCGCTTCGCCCGCAGTCCCAATCGCCTCGGCCGAAAGAGTAATCCGGCCGCGTGCCGCCAGCCGCACCAGCCGATCGCGCAGGTCGTTCCGGCCGTAAAGCAGAAAGAACATCAGCACTACGATCAGCAGCGCTTCGAACAGGCCCGACAGTATTGGGACGGCTGGCTTCACCGCCTGTTCCAGGTCTGACTGAACGGCGGGCACCTGGATGACGCTGGCGGGTTTCGAGCGATTCGCTCGCGGCGTCAGTTCGTTGAGCTGCTGCTCGACGTCCTTGATTCCATCCTGCACCCGCACCATCCACTCGGGCGTGCTGCCCTTCAACGCGGTCAACTTGGTGGCGATATTGTCGGTATAGTCGGTGACCTGAACCGCGACGTTGGTAAGCTCGACCGTTACGAAATAGCCAATCCCGGCGACAATCGTAACCGCCGCGATCACCACCAGCGCAGCGCTTACGAAGCTTCCGACAAAGCGATCGAGCCGGCTGGCTATAGGACTGAAGATGACCGCCAGCAGCGCCGCCATCGTCAGCGGCATCAGTATGTCTTTCGCGAAGGAGAGGACCAGGGTCGCGACGATTATTGCGACTACCGGCCCGGCAGAACTATGGCCGTCGAAGCGTTCTTCCTGCTCGTGCTCAGCAATGAGCGGCGCCGTCGACAGTTTTTCCACAATTATTGCTCAGGATCTGAGCGCAGGCCGCCCGCCCTTCTATCGTTTCTGATACAGACCGCCTGCCACCATCACCAACCCCACGATTAGCGCTGCCCCGCTCAGAATCGGCGGTATCGCGTGTGAGGTTTGTTCGTTTGCCTGGATCTTGATATCGCCAAACGTGGCAACGTTCTTGGTCTGATTGGTGGTGAATATCGGCTGAGCAATCGCCAGGAGACCAACCAGCGCGAGAATCGCACCAATCATTGTTATCGGTTTCATTGTGATATCGAGTCTATTTTGTAATCTGTCAAATGAATATCGCGGCACTATCAATCAGGTGCTTTCGAGAACGAACTGATTGAATAGATGCGACTACTCAGTCTTCTCGTCGGCCATCGCCGCGAGTTTCAGGACTGTATTCCAGTTGCGAGCCGTTCCGCGGATGCCGAGCTTTTTTTCGAGGAGCGCATTCGTCAGCCGCGATCTGCCGATACCGTCCGGGTACACGATGTACAAATGCCGGCGGTCGGCGCGAATTATCTCCGAACCCGCTATCGCCGCCTGAACCGCTTTCACGTCTTTCGCCTTCGCGGCGCTCTTCAGGAACATCACCACCAGATGGCTCGGGTCGCGCTCGGCTTCTTTGCGAAATGGATTGCGGGCGACGACCTCCCGCCATTCCTTTGCGCTGCGGATGAGAAAGTCCGCGTGAAGGCCCAGGCGCTTATCGGCCTCCGCCTCCAGCAAGCGCTCGAGATCGGCATCCGTTCGCGAGTCACCTCGAAAAACCAGGTTGCCGCTCTGAAGCAGCGATCGTGCGCTCTCAAAGCCAAGTTGCGTGAGCAGGTCTCGCAGTTCCGACATCGCGACGGCATTGTGCCCGCCGACATTGACGCCTCGAAGAAGCGCTATTTGGATCGTCATCGCCGTATCCACTGACCTACCATTTATCGATGCGAGCTGCCCATCTTGCACCTGAAGGCCAGCTTGCCAGCTCACGATCCCATTGCCAGACTCGAACCCAATTTATCGACTGGTGTTGTAATGCCGAACGAGCAAACCAACAGTCAGCGCCGATTCACAGTGATCGAGCTGCCGGTTCTTCCAATAGTCAGGGAGTCGCTGCTGCTGCCCTTCAAGTGTCTGCCGGAACTGGTGAAGTTCGGCAAAATGCCGTTCCTGCTGATTCTTGCGACCGACGTCTTCTGCTACGGGCTCGAGCGTCAGGATATATCCAGCAACCTGACACGCAGCTTGATGATGATTGTGCATTTCATTCTGTTCACGCCCTTCGCGGTGGCATGGACCAAGCTCGCGATCCGCGGCCGCGGTGCCGTCGCCAAGCATCCGGCGTTCGCCTACTCGCGAACCCAATGGATGTACCTGCTGGCGACCGCAGCGATGATCGTCGCGGTGATGGTTTGCGTCGGCATCCCTTTCGTCCTGGTACTTTATTTCCAGCGAAATTTTGAGCACGAGCTGATGCTACTCGCAGGCGGCGGATTTTTCGTTGGACTCGGTATCTATCTGATCGGATACCTCCGGCTGGTATTTGTTTTTCCCGCCGTTGCGATCGGCAGGTACTCGGGTATCTCCGCCGCCTGGAAACAGACCGCGGGAAACATCGAGCGGCTTGCTGCGATTATCTTCCTTTCATACCTTCCCTACTGGCTCATTCAGCGGATATTCGAGTGGTATATGGGCTATCACCCGCCCGGCATTGTCGAGGCGATAAGGGGAATTGTCGATCAGCTGCTGGTCGCATGGGCGAGGACCGCGGTCGCCGGACCAGCACTCGCGTACAAGATGTTAGTCCTGGATGAACCCCAGGACGCAGAAGTGATCGCCGCGAGCAGTCTCGCCCGATAGTCTTCGGTCAGCTGCTCTTCCAGCCATGCGCGTGCAGGTCGTCGAGCGCAGTTTTTAGATCGTTTTGAGCCTTGACCCACAAGTCCGGCATTTTATCTTTTGAGCATCCGGTCAGCACTTCACGGTAAGTATCGACGGCTTGCTTGAGATACTTTTCGTCTGAACTGCGCTCGCCGAGCTCAACCAGCGCGCCAGCCAGGTCGTACGTCGTCCATGCCCAAAAGGCAGGATCGCTGTCCCGGGGGACGACCTTGAGCGCCTCATTGTAGGCGTCGACCGCCTGCTCGGCATAATAAGTGTCCGAACGGTTGTCGCCCAACGCCAGGAGCGCGTTCCCGAGTATGGCTTCCGCATATGCCCAATTCGACGGATCATGTTCGCTCGATAGGACCTCCAGCGCGGCGCGACATGCTGCCGCAGCTTGCTCTGCGGACGCCGGGTCCTTGTTAAGCCGGTGCAGCTCCACAAGTGCATGACCTAGGTCGGTTTCGATGGCCGCCCAAAGTACAGGGTTGTGCTCGCGCGGGTATCCATCGAGAATTTGCCGGTCCAACGTGATCGCCTGTTTCAAATCGTCTTGATTGGCGTTCAACTCGCCTAGCTGCTCGAGGTTGACGGCGACTTCGGATTGGGTTCCCGCCCAATAAATCGGCCACGATTGCTTCTGGTAGACCTTCAATGCTTCCCGACCTGCCGCGATCGCTTCCTCGTATTCCTTGGCGCTCGCATCGCGCTGGGCCACCCAATCGAGCGTCTCGGCGAGATTGCGTTGAGCTTCTGCCCAGCTGACTGGGTAATGACGAACGTCAAGTCCCTTCGCCGCCGCGCGATAGTAGTCTGCCGACCGACGCAGACTGTCCGCGCCCGCTTCGTGCCCTCCGATTTCTTTGAAGGCACCTCCTAGTTCAAGCTGCACGTTCGCCGAATCGAGCCGATCCGATCGCGACTGATACACAGCGAGCGCGTTCTGGTACGCCGTGGCCGCGGCCTGCACAGGCGCCTCTTGCATATTGAGATCAGAAAGGTCGATCAGAGCGGAGCCAAGATTTCGTTGCGCCATCGCCCATTCGAGCGGATCGCGTTCGCGCGTCCAATCGGACTGCGTCTGTTCGAAATAAGCGATCGCCCGACGGAAGGAATCTTCAGACTTGAGTTCGGACCCGGAGACCTTGTTCGCGATGCCGAGCACCAGGCTTACTCGCGCACGCGTGTCGGCGCTCCAGTCCGACGTCTTGCGCGAATCGTCTGCGATCGCGAGCACCTGCTTGATCAGAGGCTCGAGCGCGTCGCCAAATCTGAAATCAGACGGCAACATCTCGGCCGCAGTCTGGCTCGCGATCATCAACCGCATGACCGCACACAGATCGTTCACCGGCAGCTCGGGAAGCTTGAAGTCGGCTGGCAGGTACGCGTTGCCGAATGACGCAGCACCGCCGTATCGCGTTTGGTAGAGTGGCCCAACCGCAGGATGCGCAGCGCCCGTAACGCCGCCCCAAATCAGCGAATCGACCCGAACATCGGTCACCGCTCCGAGCGCCTCGAGATGCGCGATACCTTGCGGACGCCCCGCAAGCGCAATCCTGCGATTGAGAATGATCGGCGTGATGCGCAGGCGGCGATCGATACCGGCCAGCGCGTCGCGCATCTGACCTTCGATTTTCGCGCCGTCGTCGCCCTCGAGATGCGCGATCGCGACCACAACCCGGATGCGCCATTGCTTCATGTCCGGGTAATCCCCCGAACCCTCCGAGACAAGCTCGCGAGGGCTGTGTAGGTAGAACGAAGCGCGCTGCATCAGCAGGAACGGCAGGCATGCCAACGCAACGACGCCCGCGACCCGGCGCACAGCCTTGGATTGAAACTGGCGCCGCTCAAGCTCAACCCGCGCCTTCGACCAGAATGTCAGCCCCCAAACCATCGCGCCAATCAAACCCGGCACTGCCGTGACGATGACCAAATCGGCAACCAGGCGAGCGCTTGGCCAGATGAAAACAATCAGCAGCGCGATTCCAAATGCGCCAGCGATCGCGCGTCGGCGCGTAAGCCACAGAAACCTGTCGGCCATGTATTGCTTCGGGCTTCTCATCTTGCCGCTTCAACAATAGTGGGCGACCATATTACCGCAATGCCCACGCGTGACCACCAGTTCAGCGTCTCGTCGCGATGCGAACTGCTGCCGTACCTGATCAGCCTGCCGCTCGGGCTGTCGCGCAAGGCGGCGAAGGACCTTCTGCGCTTCCGCGCGGTGACCGTCACGCGAATGACTACCGTCAAGCACGATACTCAGTTGGAGCCGGGCGATGTTGTGACTATTGCGGCGGGCAAGCAGGTCCCGGCGGCATCGATCGAGCGTCACGGCTTGAAAATCGTCTATCTCGACGATGACATCGTCGTGGTCGACAAAGCCGCGGGCCTCCTTTCGATGGGATCGGAGGGCGAGAAAGAGCGCACCGCGCATCGAATCCTCAACGAACATCTGAAGGCGCTCACCGGCTCGCCGGCACAGCAGGCCTTCATCGTGCATCGACTCGATCGCGAGACCTCCGGCCTGATGATGTTCGCGAGAAGTCGCGCGGTACAGGCGGCCCTTCAGCAGAACTGGAAAAGTGTCACGAAAAAATACCTGGCCGTCGTCGAGGGCGTGCCCGCAAAGGCCGAAGGCACCCTCCGCGACAACCTGGAGGAGAGCAAGTCGCTCAGGATGCATCGCGTCGATCGCGGCGGCGAGTTGGCGATCACTCACTACCGCGTCATGCGCAAAGGGTCGCAAGAACTCGCTGATCGAGCTGACGCTCGAAACCGGCCGCAAAAACCAGATACGCGTGCAGATGGCCGGCCTCGGCCATCCTATCGTCGGCGACCGCAAATATGGCGCGACTACAGACCCCGCGCGACGGCTAGCCCTACACTCATGCGAGCTAACATTTCGCCACCCGGTCTCAGGCACCCCAATGAACTTCCAAAGCCCCCTCCCCAGACGCCTGATGAAAATCCTGGCGCAATCCAATTCCGGTTCCCCTTCTCGCGAGGGCCCGAAAACAGGGGTTAGGGGTTAGGTTGCTAGCATCGCGCTGCATGTTCAGGCGGGATTGAGATTCGACCTGACCCAAGCTCAGTATAGAAATCATGGCGGCGACGTCGCTGGAATGGTTCCTCGAAAATTACCGCGACCCGATTGATCGCCTGTTTTCCATTAGCAACGCGACCGCATGGCACGTATCGCGATCATCTTTCGCCGCCGCATTGTGGCGAAGTTTCGATCGCCGCTTCGGTGCCGATACGAACGCTGTCGACCGCGCTGA
This sequence comes from uncultured delta proteobacterium, assembly GCA_963733715.1. GTDB lineage: Bacteria > Desulfobacterota > Binatia > Binatales > Binataceae > Binatus. The sequence goes on along the minus strand of CAVTEN010000033.1, from coordinate 308,267 downwards.
AGGCATCCGCTTTCTCGATTCGCTGCATGTTGACCGACCTCGCGCTCGCCATCGGATGCCGTGACGGCGACGCCGACGCCTGGCGTCATCTCGTATCGACCTATCGCGCGCCGGTCGATGCGTTTGCGCGCGCAGTACTCGGCAACTCGTCGCGCGCGAGCGAGATCGCGGATTCTCTTTGGGCCGATCTCTACGGTTTGCGATCCTCCGATGGCGCTCGCCGTTCTCCGCTTCAACATTACGGCGGACGCAGCTCGCTGATGTCGTGGATGCGAGTAGTTGTCACTCGCCTCGAAGCCGATCAATGGCGCGCGACGCGGCGTACCGAAGCTCTCGACGATGAACGCGACGGCAATTCCGGTTCCGTTGTATTCGAAAACGGAACTGCTTCGCCCGATCCCGATCGCGCAAGGCTGATTGATGCCCTCGAGCGATCGCTCAATGAAGCTTTGAACGCACTGTCGCCGGACGACCGGCTGCGGCTCTCATATTATTATGTTCAGGACCTCACGCTCGCGCAGACTGCGGCTTTGATTGGTGAGCATGAGTCGAGCGCGTCGCGCAATCTGGCGCGCGCGCGGACTGCGATCCGCGATCACGTCACCCGCACGCTGCGGCAAGAATATCGCTTCAGTGACGATCAAATTGAACAATGCTTCGAGTATGCGACTGGCGACTGGCCGTTCGACCTCGGCCGCATGCTCGCGCTGGGAAAATGATGTCCGACGAGAAGACACAAGATAAACGCCTGGACGCGATGATTCGCACGGGTCTCGCGTCCGGCCTCGACACCTCGGGCGCCGCATGTCCCGACCCCGATTTGCTCGCGGCGTTTGCGGAGAACACGCTCGCATCCGACGAGCGCGCGAAATGGAATTCTCATTTCGCCGGATGCGCGATTTGTCAGCGCCAACTTGCAGCGCTGGCGCGGGCTGGCGCGATCGGCGCGCACGGTTGCGCCTGCGCAACGGAAGTCGAAACCGTCGACGCCGAGGAGGCTCGCGAGGAAGCGGGCGGATTCTGGCCCGCAATCCGCAGCGCGATACGATTCTTGATCGGCCCGTTCCCGCTCTCAGTCGCGCTCCACGTAGCTCTCCTGCTCGTTCTTCTCATCACGATCCACCAGCAGCGCGGCCGCGAATTGATCATGGTGAACCTCGAAGCAGGCGGCGGCGGTGGAGGCGGCAACGAGATGCAGGATCTCGACATGCCCGAAGTGCCGATGCCCGACTCGGCGCCGCAGCAAATGGAGCAGCCGACTGCCGTCGACACCTCTCAGGCAGTAGGTCTCGCCAGTGACTACGTGCGCGCAGCCGGCGGCGGCGGCATCGGAATCGGGCGCGGCGGCGGCATGGGCGCTGGCTACGGCCACGGCATCGGCTCAGGCTTCGGCGGCTTCATCGGCGAGCTTCGCCGCAAAGGCCTCGACGTGGTGATCGTCATCGACGGCACCGGCTCGATGAAACTGATCATCGACGACGTCAAAGCCAAGATGCAGCAACTGATGCAATCGATTCACCGGCTGGTGCCGATTGCGCGAATCGGAATAATCGTGTTCGGCGGCAAGGGCGAGAAAATGAACGTCCAGCCGCTGACGCTGTCGCCGCAAAAGTTGAGCGACTTCCTGAACGGCATCCAGGCGATGGGTGGCGGCGAATGGGAAGAGGACACCCTTGGCGCCGTCCAGACCGGAATCAACAAAATGGATTGGAAGCCCTACGCGAAGAAGGTCGTCGTGCTGGTAGGCGACTCGCCTCCGACGCACGGAGGACTTCGCACCGCTGCTCGCGCTGATTCGGCAGTTCAAGACCAACAACGGCACCTTCAACACGGTTGACGTCGCGGCCGAAGAGCACGAGCGCTTCGAGCGCGAGTTCTGGCTGAAGGTGCATCGCGAGGAGCCGCCGAAGATTTCACCGTTGCCCGCCTTCTATCGCCAAACGCAAGCCGCGTACAAAGTGCTGGCCACCGCAGGCGGCGGCTCGATGAAATCATTGACCAAGGACGCCCACATCAACCAGCAAGTCCTAATCCTCGCATTCGGCGACCAGTGGCAGTCGCAAGTGTCGGCATTCGGCCGCGGCCTAAACAGCAGCAGCTCGACCCCCAGCCCTTAGACAAAGCTATCCGCAGCTCGCTCTTTTATTTTTGTCCCCCTTCCCGCTAGGGAAGGGGTTAGGGGTTAGGTTCTTCACCTCATCCGCAATTCCCGCATCGTCACTTTCTTCCGTCATCCTGAGCGCAGCGAAGGATCTCGCGCGCCAGCGCGTCTCCGCTGATTGTTCAGGGATGAACTATTCACCCTGACCCGTTCTCGCCTGCTGCGCTCAACGTATGGCATGGCGGGAACTTATCCCCGGAGAGGTCGCAAACTCCGAAAACATTTTCTGACGGAACGAAACTACCCTTGGTACATGCCCGCCCTTCGAACCACAACCTATGGTGGTAAGTGTGACACTCACGCAAATAAATCGCAAGAAAATCGCTCCTCCTCCGATCTCAGTTTCAGGAGGACGCCAACACTCCGGCCGAAGTTGGCGCGAAGGAGGATGCGATGATTGCGATCCTGGTTGTCTGCCTTGCCGTGTCCAGCTCGATACTGATCGTAGCCTTTGCATGGAACCGAATCCGCGGCGTTCCGATATCTGAGTTGATGCCGCCAGGCTTTCGCAGCGCGGCTCGTTTCGCCGGCGGCCCATTTTCCTTTTCAATTGCGATTCACCTCGCGATTATTCTCGCGCTCGTCATCGCCGTGCATGAGACCCGCGCCCGCGAGCTGCTTATCATCACGATGAATCCGGGCTCCATTCATCCGCCCGAAGCCTTCGAGCCACTCGAATTTAACGATCCTCCTATGCCGGAGTTCAAAACCAAATCGCCTGACGATTCACCGAAGCCCGTGGACGTCAACAAGGTGCTAGGCGAGAACTCGAAAGAACTAGCAGGTACGACGTCGGATAATGGCCTCGGGGGCTCGATCGCCCTTTCGGCAACATCATGAATCTACACCCAGGACCCGGCGGCGGTGGTGGTGGCGGAACCTTTCCGTGGTATCTCGACACAGCTGCGCCACAAGGGTCTCGATATCGTGCTCGTGATCGACGGCACCAAGTCGATGGACTTCGTGATGGATGACGTGAAGGCGCGGATGACGCGGCTCGCGATCCGAGTCCGCCAGCTCGTTCCGATCGCGCGCATCGGCGTCGTAGTGTTCGGTGGCAAGGGCGAGCCGCTCGACATGCAGCCGCTGACGCTTTCGACCGCGAAGCTGCAAACGTTCCTCGGCTCGATTCAGGCTAAGGGCGGCGGTGAGTGGCAGGAGAATACGCTTCGGCGCGGTCCAGGCTGCCGTCACCAAAATGGATTGGAAGCCGTACGCCCGCAAAGTGATCGTGCTGATAGGCGACTCGCCGCCCGAGCAGCAGGATTTCGCACCGCTGCTCGCGCTCATCAAGGACTTCCGGCGCAACAACGGCACCTTGAGCGGCGTCGACGTCCAGGATGAGGAACATGAGCGCTACATGCGCGCATTCTGGATCAAGGTACATCGAGAAGAGCCAACGCCAAAAGAGATCGGACCGCTTCCCCCGTTCGCAAAGCAGGCTCAGGCAGCATACAAGGTGATGGCGGCCACGGGCGGCGGCTCGATCCGCAGCCTGAGTCACGACGCGGACATCAATCAGCAGGTGATGATCCTGGTATTCGGCGACAAGTGGCAGGACGAGGTCAGCCGGTTCGCGTCGAGGTAGCTGCGCGCGATGCCAAACCAGTAGTGGCAAGCAAATGACACAGCGACGCGATCCTGACTCGACGCTAGAGGGACGCCTTCATGTCTATAGCCCGCTGCTGCCAATCATTGGTGGAGTGGGTGATGGTTAGCGGGTGGTTACGATCCGACGGCACGCAACTTGGATCGTTTGATCGAGTGAGCAGTGCAACCGCGGACGTTCCGGCGATCGACATGAGCGCGATCATGCAGCTGGCCGACAACGATGATACAGGCGACCAATTTGTCGCCGAGATCATCAAGGTCTTTCTCGACGACTTGAGCGAACGTGTCCTCACCATCGGATTGCAAATGAAGCAGGGCGATCGCGCCGGGATCGCGGCTACCGCGCATGCTATCAAGGGCAGCTGCGGTCATTTTGGCGCGGTGCGCCTGATGGAACTGTCACGAGAGCTCGAAGATCGGGCCAGGCGCGAACCAGCCAGCGATCTTGAAGTGGCGATCTTTGCGATGGTCGCGGAAACGGAACGAGTCCGCACCGCGCTGGAAGCTTTCCGATCCACCAGCCCGCAGCCTGGATAGCAATCCGTCAGGATCATGCAGTCGCCGTTTGAGCGGATGCAGGCCCGCCACCACTTCCGGTGCTCAACGCCAGCATCACTTCAGTCCAGCCGTCGAAGATCATATCGATGCCGATGAACAGTCCGATGACCCACAGTCCCGAAACCGGCCACGAGCTCATGATCGAGAATCCGAGGAACAGCGAAATGACGCCGTTGAGAACCAGCCATCCCCGATGAGGTATCGGGGTCGAGAAGGCCACGAAGATTCTGAAGGTGCCAGCGACGATCAACAGCATCGCGATCATGAAGGTCAGCGTCACTGCCGCTATCCCCGGATGCGTGACCATCAGCAGTCCCGTAACCGCATACAGCAGGCCGCCCATGAGATTGATGAAGAAGCCACCCCATGCGCGTCGCGCGAATCCGTGAACGATCTCGAACAGCCCGCCGAATAGCAGCAGCCATCCAATCAGCATCACTGACACCATCGTCATGACTTCAGCGCTGCCTATTGCGATGGTGCCGAGGATTATCAGCGCCACTCCCATAAACAGGAACCAGCCGCGATGTGCCCTTACCTCTTCGATTCCCAAGACCGGTACAAGCAAAGCCATTTCGGTCTCTCCTTGACTACCTGGTTTGAGTGAACAATCTACCGTCAACTGGCTGGAGGCTGCTTAGGTTGAGCGGACGGCGCCGGCTCGCCGCTGAAGTGAACCGCGGTGCCGGCGCATTCGAAGTATCCACCTTCAGTGTAAGGCTCGTATGCGCCGTAGTCGTCATCCGAGACGAACCATACGCTGGTGTTCACGATCGCGTCGACCTGGGCGCCGTACTTGCGATACGCCGCCGCCCTAAGTCCGTCGCCATGGATGACCTGGCCGCCTGTCGCATTCGGGCGGTTGAAACAATAGCCCTCGGCACGTCCGAGGGCTATGTACTGCGGATGACCTTTGACGGTAGCGCCGTGAACGACCTGTATCTTCTTCGTCGCGGCACTGATCGCATCTTGCTCCTGCTGAAGATGCGCCACGTCCTGATCGACAGTAGCGCATCCGCCAAGTGCGACGATCGCAACCAGGAGAAGCACGAGCCTCATCGGAATCGCCTCCCGCCGCGTACGTGCGCCCGCACATACCACAATGACGTGGCCAAACCCGCACCAACAGCGCGACACTGTCTAGTGCGACCGATCTAGTGCTGTCTTCTAAGCGCCCTTCTTCCTGCGCTCAGCCCATCGCTTCTTCATCGCAATTGACAGGCGCTTTCTGCCCTCGGGCGTCAGGCCCCCGCGCTTGCGCTTTTTGGTGGTGGTTCCCTTAGGCCTGCCGATTCTCTTCTTCCTGCCACCGCCGCCAGTCAAGGCCGCACCGGCCGATCCCAGTAGGGCAGTGATCGCCCGGCCAAGCCTGTCTCGTTCCTTCGCCAAGTCCGACACTAATTTTTCTAGGTCCAAGGGTTGCTCCTTTGACGCGCCTGCGGTTCGCCGCCCGCGTCCTTGTTTAACAGTACGTTACGATTCACGTCCTATAGAATAGGTGTGCACGCTTACTAGCGTCAGCGCAATACCTACTCTTTCTTTCGACTCGAACCAGTTTCGCAGAATTTCGAAGACTCAGTCTGTTGAGAATCGATATCAATAGGCATCGAACCAATCGGTGGCAAACAACTTCCATTGCCGATAGAGTTGAGGCGACGTCTTTCTGGCAGACTAGTGAACGAAGCAAACCACGCAAAATTTCTCGTCGAGCTCATCAAACCTTCGCACTACGACGACGACGGCTACCTGATTCAATGGTGGCGCGGATTCGTGCCGTCGAGCTCGCTATCGAACCTCTATGGCCTCGCGCTCGACGCACAGTCGCGCCGTATCCTCGGTGAGGGCGTCGATCTCGATATCGAGGCGCACGACGAGACCAACGCGAAAGTGCCGGTGCGTGGGATAATCCGCCGGTTCAAACGCAACGCGAATCGCGGCATCGTGCTGTTGGTCGGAGTGCAGACCAACCAGTTCGCCCGCGCGGTCGATATCGCGCGCGAGTTGCGCGCCGCCGGAATCCAGGTCGCCATCGGTGGATTCCACGTCAGCGGATGCCTCGCGATGCTGCCCGAGATGCCGCCCGAGATGAAGGACGCGCTTGCGCTTGGGATCACGCTGTTCGCGGGTGAGGCTGAGCATCGGCTCGACGAGCTGCTGCTCGCGGCGTTCGAGAATCGTATGCCTCCCGTTTACAACTTCATGGCCGATTTGCCCGGGATGGAAGGCGGGCCCCTGCCGTTCCTGCCGATGAAGTACGTCAAGCGCTACGCTGGCGCGCTCGGATGCTTCGACGCGGGGCGCGGATGCCCGTTCAGTTGCAGCTTCTGCACGATCATAAATGTGCAAGGCCGCAAGTCGCGCTACCGCAGCGCCGACGACATCGAGCAGTTGATTCGCGCGCATGCGGCGCAAGGCGTGAAGAGCTTCTTTATCACCGACGACAATTTCGCGCGCAACAAAAATTGGGAAGCGATCCTCGACCGCATCATAGAACTCAAGCGCCGCGACCGGCTGAAGATAAATATCATCATGCAGGTCGACACCATGTGTCACAAAATTCCGCACTTCGTCGAGAAGTCGGTGCGCGCAGGGTGTAAGAAAGTTTTCATCGGGCTCGAGAACATCAATCCCGACAGTCTGAAGGGCGCGTCGAAGGGTCAGAACCGCATCACCGAATATCGTAAAATGCTGCAGGCATGGAAAAGCGCCAAGGTGCTGACCTACGCCGGCTATATCCTCGGCTTCCCGTCCGACACGCCCGCGAGCATCGAGCGCGACATCGCGATAATCCAGCGCGAACTCCCGATCGACATCATGGAGTTCTTCATGCTTACTCCGCTGCCCGGCTCCAAGGATCACCAGGAGATGTACCTGCGCGGCGAGCGGATGGAAGCGGACACCAACAAGTATGACGCCGAGCATGCGACCGCCGACCATCCGCGGATGAGCGCCGCGGAGTGGCAGGATATCTACCAGCGCGCGTGGCACCTGTACTATTCGCCGTCGCACATCGAGACCTTGATCAAGCGAGCGGTCGCCAGCGGGATGCGCACGCGGCGGATGACCTCGATGATTTTCTATTTCTACGGCAGTCACGCCTTCGAGCAGGTACATCCGCTGCAAGGCGGAATCCTTCGCCGCAAGCCTCGCACGCAGCGCCGTCCCGGATACAAGCGCGAGAACGTGCTCAGCTTCTTCGTGCGCCGCGCGCGCGAGACTCTAACGACCTACCTGCCCGGACTGTGGTTCTACTTGAGGCTGGAACGCCTGCGAAAAAAGATCGAGAACGATCCCGCTTCGAAGCACTATATGGATGTAGCCCTCAGCCCGGTCGTCGACGGCGAATTTGACGCCGACCTCGAGCTATACCATGCCTCGGACTCTGCCGTACGCGCCGCAGACCAGGCCCGCTTGCACGCCGAGGAGATGCGCAAGATCGATCTCCGCCGCGCGGCTGCCGGCCGATCTACTTCGCTACCTGCGGCTGGTACAGTCCGGGTAAGTTTTTCTGAAACTGCTCCAGTTTCGGCAAATCGTTGAACAGGATGTAGGGCTGATCCGGATGCAGCTCAAGATAGTTCTGATGGTAGTCCTCAGCTGGATAGAATCCCGCGAGCGGAACCACCTTGGTAACGATTGGCTTTGAGAATGCGTGCTTCTGATCCAGTTGCGCGATGTAGTCGTCGGCCATCTTCTTCTGAGCATCATTCTCGTAGAAGATTGACGACCGGTACTGAGTCCCCGAATCCGGACCCTGCCGATTCAGCTCAGTCGGATCGTGCGCCACGAAAAAGAATACCTTCAGCAGATCGTCGTACGAGACTTTCGACGGATCGTAAGTAACCTGCACCGACTCGGCATGTCCCGTCGTTCCCGTGCTGACGGTCTCGTACTGTGCGGTGTTGGCCGCTCCGCCTGCGTATCCGGAAACAACCCTGTTCACACCTTTTACATGCTTGAAGACAGCATCGACGCCCCAGAAACATCCGCCCGAAAAAACCGCAGTATCATGGTCGCCGCCAGCGGCCTGCGCGAAAGCTCCGAGCGGCTTTATGCCGAATAACACCGCCGCGCTGAGAAAAAGCGGTAATATCCACTTCGTTCGCGATTCCATGTTCATCATATTAGTAACGGCGGAGCCCCGCGTCTGGTTCCCGGGCCGCAGGTTGAATTTGACCGCCGGTATCTGAGCAAAATCCACCCCATGCGATTCGCGCCCATTCTGCTTGCTCTGGTAACCCTGCTTTCAACCGGACTGGGCGGGACCGCCGCTATCCGCTTGCGCGACCGGCTTCATTTGCTGCTCGGTTTCAGCTCGGGCGCCGTCCTTGCAGTCGCTCTGTTCGACATACTGCCTGAAGTTTTCGCATTCGACCACGGCGCATCGTACATGCCGATCACCGCGCTCGGATTCCTCGCCTTCTTTGGACTCGAACGCTACACCGCCATGCATCGAGCGCGCGAACACCCTCATCTGGCGGAGGCTCATGAGGCCGAGCTTGGCGCGATGTCCGCGGCGGGCCTGGCCTTCCACAGTTTTCTCGACGGAGTTGCAATCGGCGTCGGCTTTCAGACCAGCGTCGAGGTCGGGCTCCTGATTGCTTTCGGCATTATCGCGCATGATTTCAGCGACGGGTTGAACACGGTGACTGTCGTTCTCGCGCATGGCAAGTCGCGCAGGGACGCGATCTTCTGGCTGATAGTCGACATGTCGGCGCCGGTGGTCGGCGCCGCCTCGACGCTGATGTTCAATCTGAAAGCGGGACTGCTGCCGGTCTTGCTCGCATTCTTCGCCGGTTCTTTTCTTTATATCGGCGCCTCGGACTTACTGCCGGAAGCTCGCGAGCACGACTCGCCGCTGGTTGGCGTCGCCACCTGCCTGGGGATGTTCGCAATCTTTCTGATAACTCACCTGCTGCGCCGATAGGACCTGGAGATCTTGTCGACAGTCAGGATTTGAATTCGGCTTTAAGCCGCTCGGCGACGAACATCTTCAAAAGTGATTGATAGGGTACGTCGCGCGACTCCTACCAACGATGTCGGACTGAATTAAACCCGCGTCGGCGCCGATCGCGTCGATAGCAACTACTACCAGCTAAGGTCAGAACACCAGGCTAAGAAGCGGCATCGGCAGATAAGCCGCTGCCAACAGAACTTGGCTATGTGAGTTCACCCTTGTGACGGCTAAGAAGTATCGCCGTGGCCCAAGTCAACACGAGAGCCAGAAGGCTGTAGGCGATGCCGAAGACTTGGTCGCCGCGCGACGTGGGCGCCGGGTTGGTCGCCGTGAAAAGCACCAGGTTGATCGTGACATAGATCGCGTACGCGAAACCGAGGTATAGCGCATAGCGCCGCATCCGCCAGATTCCGGCCGCATAGATCAGGAGAAAAATTCCCACCAGCGGGCCGAGGACCGCATCGGGCACGCCGCTCAGCCGTCGGCCAAAGAAGACCAGGCCAGTGGTTGGACCTTCGAGATGCAACGGTTTCAGTATGTCTTCGATTGCCAGCACCACGAACAGGACCGCCATGGTCGTGAGAAATCCACTACGCCGGGAATTTGCCATCGCCATAGGCCTCCGCGTATCTCTAATACTCCGAAGCCGTTGGCTCAATCGTTATTTGTCCGGTTTAACAGGTAATATAATTCGACGATTTCAGAAGCGGGAGACTGCAGATGCCACATTGGTACGAAGACAATTCGCGTTCGATCGGACATACGCCGCTGGTGCGGCTCAACCGCGTGACCGACGGCGCGCCGGCAACCGTTCTCGGCAAGATCGAAGGACGGGGGCCCGCATATTCCGTCAAGGACCGAATCGGCGCCGCGATGGTCTGGGACGCTGAGAAGCGCGGCCTGCTGGGCCCCGGCAAAGAACTGGTCGAACCGACCAGCGGCAACACCGGCATCGCGCTCGCCTTCGTCGCGGCCGCCCGCAAAATCCCGCTGACGCTCACGATGCCGGATACGATGAGCCTCGAGCGCCGCAAATTGCTCGTCGCCTACGGCGCAAAACTTGTGTTGACCGAGGGCGCGCGCGGCATGACCGGAGCGATTGCGAAGGCCGAAGAGATCGTCGCGTCGGCGCCCGGTCGCTACGTCCTGCTGCAGCAGTTCAAGAATCCCGCGAATCCTGCCATCCACGAAGCGACCACCGGTCCGGAAATCTGGAACGACACCGAAGGTGCGGTCGATATTTTCGTGGCGGGAGTCGGCACCGGCGGCACTATCACCGGCGTGTCGCGCTACATCAAAAAAACCATGGGCAAACCGATCGTCTCGGTCGCCGTCGAGCCGACTGCGAGCCCTGTCATCACGCAGCAGCGGAGCGGCCAGCCGCTGAAGCCGGGCGCGCACAAAATCCAGGGCATCGGCGCGGGCTTCGTCCCTGAAAATCTCGACCTCTCGATGGTCGACGTCGTCGAGCAGGTCAGCAACGAAGAGGCGATCGAATATGCACGGCGGCTAACGCGCGAAGAAGGAATCCTGTCGGGCATTTCATGCGGAGCCGCTGCCGCAGTAGCCGCGCGAATCGCCAAGCGTCCGCAAAACGCGGGCAAAACGATCGTCGTGATACTGCCCGACTCCGGCGAACGATACCTGAGCACCGCCCTGTTCGAGGACATCTCCTAAATCTTCCCCTCTCCCTGTAAGGGAGAGGATCGAAGGTGAGGGTCCTTATGCAGCGCGCGATTCCTTTCGCGCGCGATTCAAGATTCTGTTTTCGGACGATGTTATGAAGTCAGAAAAAACCCCACCCTCCACGCCATCACTCAACCACTCGCATTGGGGCACATTCGAGCCGGTCGTCCTCGACGGGCGCGTGACCGAGGCGCGTCCCTTCGCCCGCGATCCTGATCCTTCTCCCCTACTTCACTCGATTCCCGACGCTCTCCACCATGCCAGCCGCATCGCGCAACCCGCAGTCCGCACAGGATGGCTCGAGCACGGTCCCGGCGGCGCTCGCGATCGTCGCGGATCGGATCGCTACGTCCCCGTGACGTGGGATCGCGCGCTCGATTTGATCGCCGATGAACTCAAGCGCGTGATTCGCGATCGCGGCAACCACGCCATCTACGCCGGCTCCTACGGATGGGCCAGCGCCGGCCGTTTCCATCATGCGCGAACGCAACTGCAGCGTTTCCTCGGCGGCATCGGCGGATTCACCGGCGCGCGCGACACTTACAGCAACGCGGCAGGCGCCGTGCTCGTGAAGAACGTTCTCGGCAGCCTGCATGCGATGAACGGTCCCGGCACCAGTTGGAAGAGCATCGTCGATCACGCGGACCTGGTCGTGATGTTCGGCGGCATTCCGACGCGCAACACTCAAGTCACTCCCGGCGGTGTCGGCGAGCATACGACGCGCGGCTGGCTCGAGAAGGCCAAGGCCGCGGGCGTCGAGTTCTGCAACATCAGCCCGATGCGCGACGATGCGGCCGCGTTCCTCGACGCCGAATGGATCGCGCCGCGTCCGCATAGCGATACCGCGCTGATGCTGGCGCTCGCGCACACGCTGATCGTCGAGGGATTGCACGACGCGGATTTCCTCGCGCGCTACTGCACCGGATTCAATCGCTTCCGCGACTATCTCCTCGGCGCCGACGACGGCGTCGCGAAGTCAGCCGACTGGGCCGCCGGCTTGAGCGAGATTTCTGCTGACAGGATTCGCGGCCTCGCGCGCAAGATGGCCGCGTCGCGGACCTTCATCAACGTCAATTGGTCTCTGCAGCGCGGCGACCACGGCGAGCAGCCGGTTTGGGCTGCCATCGCGCTCGCCGCGGTGCTCGGCCAGGTCGGTCTGCCCGGCGGCGGTTTCGGCTTCGGCTACGGAAGCATGGAGGGACTCGCGACCATGCTGCCGGATATGCCGATTCCGACTCTGTCGGCTCGGCCACAATCCGGTTCGCAGCTTCATCCCGGTGGCTCGAATCGCGGACCTCCTGCTCAATCCGCTTCAGCCGTTCCAGTACAACGGGCAGGACCTCGTCTATCCCGACATCGATCTCGTCTATTGGTGCGGCGGCAATCCGTTTCACCATCATCAGGATCTCAACCGCCTGATTCGCGCATGGCGCCGCCCTTCGACCATCGTCGTCCACGATCCCTGGTGGACCGCGACCGCGCGCCATGCCGACATCGTGCTGCCGACGACCACGACCCTCGAGCGCGACGACATCGGCGCGAGCGCGCGCGACCGATTCATCATCGCGATGAAGCAGGCGATCGCGCCGGTCGGCGAAGCGCGCGACGACTTCGCAATCTTCAGCGATCTCGCTGACCGCTTCGGCACTCGCGAGTCGTTCACCGAAGGCCGCACCACCATTCAATGGTTGCGCCACATCTACGAAGCGGCGCGCGAGCGCGCGAATCGTCACGTCGCGGAGTGGCCCGCCTTCGACGAGTTCTGGCGCCGCGGCTACCTCGAAATTCCCGAAGCCTCAACGCCGCACATTCTCTTCGAAGAATTCAGGATGAATCCCGACAGCAACCCACTGCCAACTCCGTCAGGACGAATCGAAATCTTTTCAGAAAAGATCGCGAGCTATAACTATGAGGATTGCCCGGGACATCCCACCTGGCTCGAACCGGCCGAATGGCTGGGCAGCGATGGCCACGCGCAAATATCCCGCTGCATCTCCTGACCACGCAGCCGAGCACGCGACTGCACGGCCAGATGGACATGGGGCGCGTCAGCCAGCAAAGCAAAGTCGCGGGGCGCGAGCCGATGCGAATAAATCGCGACGATGCGGCCGCGCGCGGAATTCGCGACGGCGATGTCGTCCGGGTTTTCAACGATCGCGGCGCGATCCTGGCCGGCGCAGTTCTGACTGACGACATTCGCCCCGGCGTAATTCAGATCTCAACCGGCGCATGGTACGACCCGCTCGAACCGGGCACGATCGGCAGCCTCGACAAGCACGGCAACCCGAACGTGCTAACTCTCGACAAGGGAACCTCGCGCCTGGCGCAAGGCCCAAGCGCTCAGACGACTTTAGTTCAAGTCGAGAAATTCGTCGGCGCTCCGCCGCCGGTCAGTGCGTTCAGACCACCGCTCGGCTGAACGCCGCGAACGTGGCTCTCGAAATAGTTACCGGTCAGAACCCATCTAGACGCTGCAAATGGCCAGAAGTATGCTGACGTCAAACTTGCGGGTGCTAGCTGCCAGATAACTATACGATCCTCCCCCGCGAAAGATCGTGAGGACCGAGGCGGCGACAGAGGGGAACCCATGTCCTTGACTCGTGTCCTCACCGTAGTAGCGGATAAACAGACTTCGTTTGACGACGCAGTCGCAATCGCACAGGCGCAGATCAATGCCGGCAAAGCGAGTGAATGGAGACCTACGCTGCGTGGGATTGAGGTGATTCTGGTGGATCCGAAGTATTGGCAGGAATGCGCAGACCAGTTTCTGGAGGCAGGTTACCAGGTCGTCTGATGTAACCCGAAACCAGCAGCGGGTTACGGCAACCCGAAACTGCTCACGCTTGACAAGGGAATCTCGCGTCTCGCACAACGCCCAAGCGCTCAGACCACTCTGGTCCAGGTCGAGAAGTACATCGGCGATCCGCCGCCGGTAAGTGCTTTCAAACCACCGCTCGATTGAAACCGCCGCTTCTTTCATAATGAACTCTGCACGCCTGCTCACTGAATCCGGAGTTCATCCATGGAACATACGCACAAGAACTTTGACCTCGAACTTTCCGATCTGCGAACCAAGCTCTGTCAAATGGGAGACCTGGTCATCGCGCAGATCGAAAGTGCGCTCGTCTGCTTGGCTGAACATGACGTTCACGGCACCCGCATGATCATCGAGCAGGACAGCAACGTGAATCGAATGGATATTAGCCTGGAAGAAATGTGTCTGCAGTTTCTGGCGCTGCATCAGCCGGTGGCGAAAGATCTTCGGCTAATCGCCGCCGCCATGAAGATTACCTCCGAACTGGAGCGAATCGGTGATCGAGTAGTCAACATTTGCGAGGCGGTTCACGATCGCGACGAGCGCGAGCCGGTAACCTCCCACGCGGAAGTCTCGCAAATGGGGCTGGTCGCGCTGGCGATGGTCCGCGACAGCTTGACGGCCTTTTCCCGAGCGGACAGTTCGGTCGCCAAGCGAGTTTTTGAGAAGGACAAGGAGTTTGATGCGCTCTATGGCGAGGCGTTCGCGAAGTTCACGGCCTCGCTGGCCAAGGATCCCGATCGAGCTGCGCACAACACCAAACTGGCGTTCCTGTCAAAGGACCTGAATGAAATCTCCGAACACGCAACCAACATCGCCGAAGTGGTGATGTTTATGGTTGAGGGCAAGGAGCTTACTCACATGGATATGCACGAGCGGCGTACGACCCGCTAAGGATTGGCCGCGTCCCGGTACTTCGGCGACGACGCCTTCATGAAGCGCAGTAGCATCCTCATCTCGGCGACGCACTTGCCGTCCGCTTCGTTCAGCGCGGTTTCGAACCACATATATTCCGTCTTGGGGCTCTGACCCAGCGCGACGATACTCCCGTTCACGCGATACGGATGTTCTACGCGTACCGGCCCGTTGATATTGCGCAGCTCGATCGCCCCGAACAGTCCGACCGCCCGCCCGAGTTTGCCGCGCAGGGTCGCGATCGATCGCGAGTAGAGCAGCTGCACCATCGTCGCGGGAGTTGCGATAGCACCACCCCACGGCGAAGGCTTGGTGTACCACTCCAGCGGTTCGGTGATGACCTTCATCCGCTCGGCCATCGCATCTTTGCTGAGAAACGCGTCGCATTCGTCGAACTGATCGCCGACTTTAAGTCCGCCGAGAATTCGCAAATCGCCCGCATCGAATCGATCGAGCGGACGCCGCAGCAGCGCGCTCGGCTCTTCGGGACTTCCGACCGACGCGGTGCCTTCCGCGACGCGCATGCCGTCATCGCGCTCGATCCAGATTTCGACCTGCGCGTCGGCTGCATCGAGCGGCGGCTGTTTCACGAACGCGCACACGGCCTCTCGATCAGTCGTCGCGTTGAGGAAGTACATCGAGATCGTGCCGCGCTCAAACCATCGATTGCCGAACGCCTTCAGCAGGAGCGGCGGAAACAGCTCCAGATGGATCGATCCGGCTACCGTGCCTCCGCGGAACCCGAGCTTCGTAGCCGTCGCGTCATCGTGGATGCTGCCTGCGACTTTGCTGGCGTTATTGACGGATCGCCGCAACGGGCCGACGAACAGATGGTCGCGCAATTCGATTTCCGAATTCATAATGCCGTCCTCGAAGACGATTCAAGCACGGTCTCACAGCGTTCGGCAAACTTCTCAACCTGGAGTGGTTAACGTTTCCCGATCCATTCGATCGAGTGCTAGTTTCGACGCGTGACGACTCCTTCAGCGATCGAACCCGTTGCATGGACCGGCGATCTGCTCGCCTCACTCGGACGCGCGGACGTCTCAAATCAACACGCGCTCCAAATTGTCGGACACGATCCTGTTATCGCAACCCGTTTTCGCGCCGGCGAGGCTGCCGCTGCTGTCCTCGCCGCGAATGCGACCGCGGCGGCCGACCTTTGGTGCGCGCGCGGCGGGCGTCGGCAGCGTATCGAGGTGGATGTGCGCGCCACAGCCGCATCGCTCGTGTCGTTCGCCTACTTGCGATATCAAGGGGCGACGTTTGATCGGCGAGGGCAAGCGACGACCGCACTCTATCGAGCGCGCGACGGACGATGGGTTCATCTGCACGGCGGATTCAGTTCGCGCGAGGGCACGCTCGCGCTTTTGAAATGTGACGATGACGCCGGCGCGATCGCGAATGCGGTCGCGACGTGGGATGCGCAAGCGCTCGAAGACGCGCTCGCCGAGCGGGGAGTATGCGGTGCGAAGTTGCGAAGCGCCGACGAGTGGCGCGCGCATCCTCAAGGCATCGCGCTCGCGCAAGTGCCGGTGGTGGAAATTCTTCGCCTCGGCGACGCGCCGCCCGAGCCACTCCCCGGACCGCGCGCCGGCGAGCATGCCGCTCGCCCACTTTCAGCCGTGCGCGTTCTCGATCTCACGCGCGTGCTCGCAGGACCGACCTGCGCGCGGACTCTGGCCGAGCACGGCGCCGAAGTGCTGCACGTGCGGAGCCCTAAGCTGCCGTCAATCGAGCCTTTCGTCATCGACACCAATCCGGGCAAGCGTTCGTGCTTTCTCGATCTCGATCGCAAGGCAGACGTCGAACGATTGCGCGCGCTGGTCCGCGACGTGCACGTATTCTCGCAAGGATACCGTCCCTGCTCTCTCGCACGGCGCGGCTTCGCACCGGAAGAACTGGCGGAGCTACGGCCCGGCATCATCGCAGTATCGATCGACTGCTACGGACACGAAGGTCCATTCGCGGACCGGCCCGGATGGGAACAACTCGCGCAGACCGTCACCGGCATGGCGCACGAGCACGCAGGCGACGATCATCCCGCGTTGGTGCCGGCCGCGATCAACGATTACACGACGGGCTACCTTGGCGCGCTCGGCGTGATGTGTGCGCTCGCGCGACGCACTACCGAGGGTGGCAGTTGGCACGTTCGCGTATCGCTCGCGCGCACGTCGATGTGGATCATGTCGTTGCCGCGCACCGCGCCGGATGACAAGCCGGGCGGATTCGATATGGCGTCGATCGCTCCCTGGATCATCGAGATGGACACCGCATGGGGACCTCTAACGCGTCTCGGGCCAATCGCGCGCATGTCGGAAACGCCGCCGCGATGGGATCTTCCGCCCGCGCCGCTCGGCAACGATCCGCCGGCTTGGCGCTTCTGACCGGCAAGTCGGGAATCGTCTAACGCGAATCGATCGCTTTACTAAGATCGCGGCTGGTCTTCACGTCTCGATAAATCAGCGGACCGTCTGTGGCGGACGCCGCTCGCATCGACTCGACGATCCCGTGATGCGGTGAGAGGCGGCAGATCGGATCGGCTTCGGCGGCGTTTCCGGCCAGCATGAAGGCCTGACAGCGGCATCCGCCGAAATCGATTTCCTTCCTGGGGCAGGTGCGACACGGCTCCATCATCCAGTCGTCGCCGCGGAACGCATTCATCGCGGGCGAGTCGCGCCAGATCTTTTCCAACGTGCCATCGCGAACCGATTCGAAACGCAGGCCCGGAATCACCGCGGCGGCATGACACGGCATCACTTCGCCGGCCGGATTGATGCACATGTAGCTCCGGCCCCATCCGCCCATGCATGGCTTGGGCTCGCCCGAGAGATAATCGTTCTGCACGAATGCGATTTCGAGCGTGCCGCGATACTTCGCGATCGCCTCCCGCGCGATTTCCTCGGCGCGATCGTATTGCTCGCGAGTCGGCATCAGCGCGCGGCGATTCTCCGCTGCCCATGCATAGAACTGGGTATTCGCCAGCTCGAGTCGATCCGCTCCGAGCTCCAATGCGATCCTGATGAGTTCGGGAACCTCGGCAATATTCAGCCGATGAATCACGACGTTGAGCGTGAGCGGAAAGCCGACCTGGCGGATGAGCCGCGCGACATCGAGTTTTTTTCGATGCGATCGCACACCGGCGATCGCCTCGGCGCTTTCGCGCTCGGCACCCTGGATACTCAGTTGAATATGGTCGAGGCCCGCCTCGCGAAAGTGCTGCAGCTTATCGTCGTCGAGCAGCGTGCCGCCCGTGATCAGGTTGATGTAGAGATCATTCGCGCGCGCGTGCTGAATCAGCTCGACAAGATCATCGCGAAGGACGGGCTCGCCGCCCGACAGATGCAACTGCATGACGCCAAGTTCGGCGGCCTCCGAGAAAACGCGTCGCCATTCGTCAGTCGTGAGTTCATTCCGCGAGCGGTGGAAGTCGACGGGGTTGGAACAGTACACGCATCGGAGCGGGCATCGATAGGTAAGCTCGGCGACGAGCGTGTATGGCCGCGGCGCCACGGTCATCGGAGCAACCCGCGCGCGCGAATCGTGTCGAGGAATTCCATCACCTCGCGCATCAGTGCGTCGCGGTCGGCGCTGCCGTATTTTTCCGACAACTGATCGACGATTTCATTTATCGAACGCGCGCCGTCGCATAGCCGCACGATCGCTGCCCCCGTTTCATTGAGCGCGAGCGCCGCCTCCGGGAACAGCAGCATTTCCTGCTTCGCGATGGGATCGAACTTCAGCCGCGCGCGCGAGGCCAGCCGCGGCCGCCATGCGTCATCGGCGCTCATCAAGGTTTCCGCGAATCGTGCCATAGCGGCGGTAAATATCCGGGCGATACGTATGCGTAGTGAATAGCGTCGAGGAGGCTCCACAGTATGTGGCACTTGAGCGTGAGCGCGTCGGCGGCGCGATCCTGCGAATCGCGTGTCGTGCAATGCGCGACGACGTAGTCCAGGCCGAACTCGGAGTCGCGCGGCGCCTGCACCAGCCGTCCGCGAAAATATTCCAGGCCGTGGCTGTCGAGCCATGGATATAACTTCTCGAGGACTGCGATTCGATCGGCCATCAAGGTCGGCGCGAACAATTCCGTGAGCGACGACGCGACCGCCTCGGTCAGCGGACGCGACGCGCACAGATGCAGGTACGCGTCCACCGCGAATCGCACGCCGGGCAGCACGTAGCGCAGACTCGCGACGTCGGCAACGTCGAGACCCGCGGCTTCCGACAGCTTGTACCACTTGCGGATGCCGCCCTCATTGTCGCCCGTCCCGTCGTGGTCGATGATTCGAGTGATCCACGCGCGACGAAATTCGGGATCGTCAGCCTTGGCGAGAATCAGCGCGTCTTTTTTGGGAATCGTCCACTGATAGTAGAAACGATTTTCGATCCACGCCTGCAATTGCCGCTTCGTCAGTTTCCCCTGATGCATCAGCACATGAAACGGATGCTTGTCGTGATAGGCGGCCTCGCCGATCGCTCGCAGGCGCGCGACAAATTTTTCACTAGAGTCCGGTGGTTTGCTTTCAGGCATATCGCTAACGTCCGAAGTCACACCGTAAAATCCATGCCGTCTTCGGCGACTTCCCATCCCGCTTTTTCGATCTCGCGGCGCTCGGCCGAGGTTTCATCAAGAATCGGATTGGTGTTGTTGATGTGAGTGTAGATTTTTCTGATCTGAAGATGGCTGAGTCGCGCGAGACTACCGGCGGGTCCCGAGATAGCTATGTGACCCATCTCGGATGCAGTCCGCGTCCCCGTCCCACGGCGTTCCATTTCATTTTCTGACCAGAAGCTGCCGTCGAACAGAAGACAGTCGCACTCGGCGGCATCCACGATGAACCTTTCATCGATTTCTTTTATCGCCGGAACATAGAGGAGCGACGACGCGGCGCTCTTGTCGACGATTTTGTAAGCGACCGCGGCCCCATCGCAATTGGCTGGCTGCGTCTTCACGTAAGTTGGAACTTTTCCGTTGACGAAAATCGCCTCGAAGCCGAGGCCACATCCCGCGGTCTCGACTTTGCGATCTTCCAGCCGTGTCACGCGGAATCTATCCGGCTGATTCAACGCCGCGAAAATCGGGTTCGATGCGAATACCCATTCGTAAACCTGCGGCGTGCAATACAGCCGAATTGGCTGAGCCTCTCGCAGCGAGAGCAAGCCGGTGATGTGATCGAGTTCCGCATCGGAAAGCAGTACCGCGTCTATCGCCGATCCTCTAACGCGGCTCTTGGGCAGCAGTTCGGGGAATGAAAAAATCTGCGCTCGAAGGTCAGGGCTCGCGTTCAGGATCGACCATCGCGATCCGTCCGCGCTGAAGGCTACCGAGCACTGCGTCCGCGCTTTCGCATGAAGCGCCCCGCTCCTCACTCCCGCACAATTAACGCAATTGCAGTTCCACTGCGGGAAGCCGCCGCCGGCAGCGGAACCAAGAATATGGACCCGCACTGACCGCCGGTCTTAGGATTCCTGGTTGGTTTCCGATCCGTTGTCGCGAATCAAAGGCTGCTTCAGAACGCGCACCCTGGGATCGTCGGTAAGGGCCGAACTATAGCAGTTGATTTCCGCGTCCATCCGGATCTCGACGAACTCTGGCTTCTTCCAATCGCTCATATTTGTACTCCCACGTCCCCGGACGAATTCTTACACCATGTGATTGACTCAAGGCAACGAGGCTCTTGAATACCGCAAAAGGCTTCGCGAAGATTTGAGGATACAGTCGAAGTTGAGCTGTTGGAGTGTCGAGGAAACTTTGATGTCGGGCCTGTTTGAAGCGACCCATCGTCTTGAAACGATTCCGCTGCCAGACGCGGAAGTATCCTACCTGAGCGAGCTTGACCTGGGGCGGCATCCCGATGAAATTTTGCGTGAGCTGATCTCTGACGTGCCCTGGCGACAGCACAAGATTCTCGTCTGGGGCAAAATGCACTTGCAGCCGCGCCTCACCGCCTGGTACGGAGACCCGGACACGGTATACACGTACTCAGGTATTACACTAGAGCCGCTGCCATGGACCGATTTGCTGCTTGAAATAAGAGAGCGGGTCGAGACTGTGACTGCGGCATCTTTCAACAGCGTACTGCTCAACTACTATCGCGACAATCGGGATAGCATGGGATTCCATAGCGACTACGAACCTGCGCTTGGAAACAGACCTATGATCGCATCAGTAAGCCTTGGTGAAGAGCGAACATTCATCCTGAAGCACAAGGCGAACAAACTTGCCAAGCCTGTCCGACTCAAACTTGCATCCGGGAGCCTTCTACTGATGAAAGGTGAAACCCAACGATATTGGCATCATGGAGTCGCGAAGCAGACGCGCCCATGCGGTCCACGGATTAATTTGACGTTTCGCCGGATTATTGTGTTAGATACATAGCTACAGAGGAGTTGCACCATGATAGTTGTCCATCACCTCAACGATTCACGTTCGCAACGTATCTTATGGCTGCTCGAAGAGCTCGAGCTACCCTATGAGATCAAGCCCTACCAACGCGATTCGCAGACTCGGCTGGCGCCACCGGAGTTGAAGAAGGTCCATCCGCTAGGCAAGTCGCCGGTCATCACCGACGGGACCCGGACGATTACCGAATCAGGCGCGATCGTCGACTACGTGATTCGCCGCCACGGCGCTGGCAGACTACAGCCCGCGCCGGAGACGCCGGCGTACGACGAGTACCAGCAGTGGATGCACCATGCTGAAGGCTCGGCGATGCTTCCGTTGATGCTTAACCTGTATGCAGCGCGCCTGGGTGATGCGGCCGCGCCTCTGATGCCGCGAATCGAGAGTGAGATCGCAAATCATCTCGCTTACATCGATGGCGCATTGAAGGACCGGCAGTTCCTGCTGGGTGATAAGCTGACCGGCGCCGATATTCAGATGAGCTTCGTCGGTGAAGTGGCGGGAGCGTTCGGCAAACGCGCGCAATATCCTAACCTCGACGCATGGACCAAACGCTTACACGAGCGGCCTGCTTACAAGAAGGCGATCGAGAAAGGCGGCGCCTACAACCTGGCTAACTGAAAGGACGTCGCCGCTATCTAATGAGCGAGTTCGCCTGTGTCCGGCTTTAGAAAAAGCGGGCGCGTGCGATGCCTTCCGGTGAAATCGAACATATTGCTGAGTGGACCGGCTATAGCGTCGTAAGAGCCTCCACCTAGCTGACCTAGCGACCAGTTGTCTTCGATGAAGCGCGTTATCGAGGTCAGATCTGTGATCGTATGGTCGACGAAATTGCGCCTCGAATAGGGCGATATGATCAGCAATGGCAGCCGGGGCCCGTAGCCGCATCGCAGCTCTGCATCTCCGAGCGAAGGGTCGCCTGACCCGCAGATTCCCGTCCCGCTTAGCGCGTCGAGTGGCGAGGTCGAACCGTTAAAGATAGGACTCATCTGATGGTCGTAGTCGCCGTCGCTGTCGTCGAACGCGATTACGATAGCCATGCTTTTCCACTGCCGCGTTTTTTCGAGTGCGTTGATTGTCCTGACCAGGAATACCTGCTCATCCAGCGGATCCGAAATACCGCCAGCGTGGCCGGTCTGATAGCGCTCCGCTTTGACATAGCTCACCGCAGGCAGGTTATTAGCCTTCGCAGCAGCGAGAAGGTCGTCCAAATCGTACTCATGGTTGGCCTGGCCGGGATGCCCTATCTCGGAAATATCGGAGGGTCGCATGTGAGTGAGGTTGCTGGTCTGAGGATAATACTGAAACGGCGTATACTGGCCGTTATAATCATTCACGACCAGCAGACTTACAGGATTGGTATGACTGCGCTTACATCCGGTGGTGCCATTCGGATTCACCGTCTGCAGATTGAAGCCGCCCTCGAACGAACCCCAGCTTATGTCCTTTGCATTCAGCAGATCTCCTATATTGATTCCAGACATCTGAACGGTCTGGCTGGCGCTGGCGAAGCAGACGTCGCCAGTCGGCTGCGCATTGGCGATAAGTGTGCCGTTAAGGACGAGTTGAGGGTTTGGCGGAGTAGGAATAGCACCGTTGGTCTGTCCCGATACCAGGTTTATGTGTCCCGGCAAAGTACTTCCGAAGGTGGTGCCATAGGAGTTATCGCTCATCGCAAAGTTCTGCGCATAATTCCACAACGCAGTCACAGTGTTGCCGTCGAAGTAACCCATCACGAAGGCAGCGCCGTGACCATAGTCGGGACATCCGGCAGGAACAGTGGTAAAGGTGACGAACTGATCCATCAGGCCGAAGTCAAACTGTTGCTGCTCTGCCAGGTAGCCGTTTAGACCGTCGCACGTGAAGGCTTGCGAACGATCGTAGCGAAATGGATTTACGCCATTGGGATTGAAGTTCAGCAGCGTTGCGGTGAGTCCGTTAACCGACGGCGTGTCGTGGGCGGGAAAGAACTGCGGCTCGCCGGGAGGATTGGCGGCGTTGGGATAAGTCCCGAAATAGTGATCGAAGGTCTCGTTCTCCTGAAATATGATCACGAGGTGCTTGATAGGTGTCGTGGTAGGAAAGCGATCCGCCTCGTCGGCAATAGCAACCGTCGTCGACAGGCTCGCGATCAGTCCTAAGGCGAGCGCGAGCGCGCCCAGCAATCTGCAATCGATGCATTTACGTCCCCCTCGCAGCGCCGACGGAATCAGCGCAGGGACGATTCTTATCAGAGCCAGCCCGGGGGGACGAGAGGTCCCCCCAAGCCGCTGGAGATTCAGGTCAGGGAAGCACGTTCCAGAACGCGTCGCACATATGGTCCATGTTGAACGTGGATTCGGTGGTCGGAGTCGGCGGAATCAGAGATTGGAAAATGTCACTCGACGGATTGTAGAGCGACCAAGTCGGCAAAGAGCCGCCGTTCGGATTGCCAGTGACCGCGAAATTCGTCCAGTAGCCGACCATCGCCTGCGACAGCTGCTGCTGAGCGGGGGTAAGCTCGAAGGAGAACCCGATGTCGAAAAGGTACTGAAGTTCGGCGCTGTGGAACGCACCAAGCGGGAAACTGCCAGGCGACGGCTGCGGCGGCGCGTTCTCATCGTTGAATTCATACACGTACGTGTTTGTGAAATTCGAGAGCAGCTGCGTCGGCGTTGCGCGCCGAGCAAGCGAAAATGCCGTCGGTGCCGGAAGCGCCAAGTACCTGTCCGCCGGGGAAAGCGTACGGATATAAGAACTCTACGAAGGAAACCAGCAGCGGGTTTTGCCAGAGCATGGCCACCGCAGTGTCATATTCACCTTGGGTCAGGATTGGATTGCCCTGCAAGTCGTACTGGTCGAAGACGAAGATGCGCCATTCGTCATGATTGGTGCCCGCGATCACCGGGACCTTGTTGAAATTACCACTGGCAAAGGCCTGGGCGGGCGTCTCCGTCAGCAGCGTGCCGTCTACGAAGGGGTACACCGTACCGACCTGGACGCTGACCAGCTCAGTGTTGGAAACTCCGCGCAAACAGGCGGCGGTCTGACTGCTGCATCCTACGCTGCCGGCGATAGTCGCACCGGAGGGGACCAAACCGGTGCCGGTGGTCTCTGCCACCGATAGGGCCGCGATCGGGTCAATCGCGCTAATTAGAAAGTTCTCGAAGATTTCGTAGGAGCCGCTTTCTGCGATCGCGTGCGCGTACAAACCGGCCGCGGTGGGTGAGGCAAGTTGGCAATAGACGCTTTGGCCGCCGGCCGACTCGCCGAAGATCGTGACGTTGCTGGGATCGCCGCCGAACGCCGCGATATTGTTCTGCACCCATTGCATCGCGAACTGCTGATCCATCAGGCCGTAGTTCCCGGCATCATGACCTTCCGAGTCAAGCGCGGTCTGCGCCAAGAAGCCCAGATAGCCCAGACGGTAGTTGATAGTAACGACGATCACGTTCTGCGGCGCGAGCAGCGGAGTCGGGTCATAGTCGGAGCCGGCGCCTGCCGTCAGCCCGCCACCGTGAATCCAGAACATCACGGGCATCGCGCCGCCATGCTTGTTGCCGTTCTTCTTAAAGTTGGGCACGTAGATATTCAGGAACAGACAGTCCTCGCTGCCGCGGCCGCTCTGGGTGCATACGTTGCCGAACGACGACGCGTCGAGCAGCCCATGCCACGTTCCAAACGGCTGCGGAGGCATCCAGCGCAGATTGCCGACCGGCGGCGCGGCGTATGGGATTCCCTTAAATTCGGCGATGTTCCCGACGATGATGCCCTTAAGCGGCCCGCTCTGGGTCACGATTGCGGGCGTCTTTGCCGTGGAGCCATTGGCTTTCGGTTTGCCGTGGTGCCGATGCGAGCTTGTCACTTGCGCGTACAATGATTCGGCGGCGCCTGCGACGGAGCCGGTGCCCAGCCCTATCGCGCAGACAGCGACGATCGCGAGCATGAGTCGGAGCGAGAATCCGGCGAAAACGTCGCGCCGGAAACGGGCGATACCTGCGTACATTACAATTCCTCCACCGCATGAGACTCGCGAACGACTGCAAGCCTCAGCGTGTTGCGGGTTATGTCGGTAAGCGCCGCGGTCCCCATACCGCTAACGAACGCTCGGTAGGCAGAGCGGAAGGTGACCCCCTACTGCTCTGGTCCTAAGGCGACTACGTAGTCGCCGCAGAGCGGAATTGTCAAGCTGGAATTTTCGCTTTGGAAATTCTGACTCGGATTCCCGAAATTAGATTTCGGTAATCTAATCGCGATTCTAGTTCACGACGTTCACGGGATGCCCGTCCACGAACGCTCGCAGATTTGCGATTGCGGCCTCGAGCAGCCGCGTCCGCGCTTCCTTGGTGGCCCATGCGATGTGCGGTGTCACGATACAATTCTTCGCACGTAGCAGCGGATTGTCGGCAGTCGGCGGCTCGTTTGAAAGCACGTCCAGCGCAGCGCCTGCCAGACGCCCGCTGTTGAGCGCATCAGCGAGGTCCTGCTCTACGACCAAGGGGCCACGCGAGGTGTTGATGAGAAAGGCGCTCGGCTTCATCTTGGCAAGGGACCTCGCATTGATAATTCCCTTGGTCTGCGGCATCAGCGGGCAATGCAGGCTCACGACGTCGGAATGCGCAAGCAGTTCATCGACCTCGTACCATTGAAAGCCCGGCCACGCGGGAACCGGCCTCTTGATCTCGTCGGAGGCAACGACGCGCATTTCGAACGCCACTGCTAGCTCGGCCACGCGCCGGCCGATCTGACCTAGGCCCACTATCCCGATGGTCTTGCCCGCCAACTCGATCAACGGGGTCTTCCAGAAACTGAAATCCTGCGATCGCGACCACTCACCGGCGCGGGTCGCCTCGCTATGAAGGCCCACGTGATGGAACAGCTCGAGCAGCAACGCGAAAGTGAACTGCCCTACAGAGGCGGTACCGTATGTCGGAACATTCGTGACAGTGATCCCGAGCTCGCGAGCCACTCGTACGTCGACGTTGTCGTACCCGGTCGCCAGCACGCCGATATAGCGGATCTTTTTGAGCTGCCTCAGGGTCTCTGCAGTCAGATGCGTCTTGTTGATCAGAACGATTTCGGCATCCTGCGCCCGCGCTACGATTTGATCATCTGGAGTACGGTCAAAAACTTGCAGCTCGCCGATCGCGCGCAATCCCTCCCAGCTCAAGTCACCTGGATTCAACGCGTGACCATCGAGGACAACGATCTTCATGAGTGGCGCTACTCAACTACATCATACAGTAGATCGTTGTCACTGACGCAAACTTATCGTTGAGTACGGCGTTGCTCGACGGCTTTGGCGACCTGGGCTCCATAGTTGGTATCGGCCTTGCGGAAATTGGCGACCGATCGCTCGATGATGTCCGGTTTGCTGACCTTCGCGAGGCTACCCGCAATGTTAGCGATCAACCTCTGCTTTTCCGTTTCACTCATCAGCCGGTATAGGTTGCCAGCCTGCACGAAGTCGTTGTCATCGCGATGATGCACCGGCACGTGATCGCCGGTGAGCCCGGCTACTTCGATCGGCGCCGATTGCGGCTCGCCGGTTTGTTGCGGACCGCCGAAACTGTTCGGCTCGTAATTTTTTTCGCGCCCGTGGTTGCCGTCCGTACGCATCGAACCGTCGCGCGCGTAATTGTTCGCATGGGCGGCATGGGGTTGGTTGACCGGCAGGCGCATGTGATTCGCGCCCAGCCGGTAGCGATGCGTATCGCCGTAGGAGAACAGGCGGCCTTGCAACATCTTGTCGGGGGAGGGACCGATGCCCGGCACGAAGTGCGCGGGATTGAAGGCCGCCTGTTCTACTTCGGCGAAATAATTTTCGGGATTGCGATTCAGTACGATTCTGCCGACCGTGATCAGCGGGTAGTCGCGATGCGACCAGACCTTGGTCACGTCGAATGGATTGAAGCGGTACTTGCCGGCATCTGCCGCCGGCATGATCTGCATCTTGAGCGTCCACGACGGATACTCAGCCCGGTCGATCGCCCGCAGCAGATCGCGTTGATGATGGTCCGCATCGAGACCCGCGATGCGTGCGGCGTCGTCGGCAACCAGATTCTTGATCCCCTGGTCAGTCTTGAAATGATACTTCACCCAGAAGACTTCACCGCGCGCGTTCGCCCATTGAAAAGTATGCGAGCCGAAGCCGTCCATGTTGCGAAAGGTGGCGGGAATCCCGCGATCGCTGAACAGAATCGTGAATTGATGGGTGGCCTCGGGACTGAGTGAGAAAAAGTCCCAGATGTTGTCGGGCTCCTGGATGTTCGTGTAGGGGTCGCGCTTCTGCGAGTGAATGAAGTCGGGAAATTTCAGTGGATCGCGAATAAAAAAGACCGGCGTGTTGTTGCCAACTAAATCGTAGTTGCCGTCCTCGGTGTAGAACTTGATCGCAAATCCGCGCGGGTCGCGCAGCGTGTCGGCGGATCCTTTCTCACCCGCCACGGTCGAGAAGCGGATGAAAATTTCGGTTCGCTTTCCGACTGGCGCTAAAAATTTCGCTCGCGTCCATTGCGTCACGTTGGTCAGCACTTCGAAATAGCCGTAGGCGCCCGATCCTTTCGCATGCACGACGCGCTCGGGAATCCGCTCGCGGTCGAAATGCGCGAGCTTCTCGATCAGGTGATGGTCCTCGATAAGAACCGGCCCGGCGGGACCCGCGGTCTTCGAGTTCTGATTGTCGGTGACCGGGGCTCCGCTGTCCGTTGTTAGAATGCTCTTGGGTTCCATCACTCTTCTCCAGGCTCCGAGGACTCATAGCGCGGCGGAGATTTCGGGTTGTGCCGATCTCCGTCGCGTTCCTGCATCGCGCTGACTACCAAACCCTGACTGGTTGAAGCGCTTCGTCAACCTGCGCCTGGTCGACCTGCTGCCCGGCTTCCATGCGCGCCACGACTTGATCGATCTGGTAGCTCTTCTGCCCAAAGGCGGGGTTGTTCTTGTTTCCCTCGCGGGCTTCGCGCTGCGCAGCGTCCGCGGCCTGCTGCAGATCGGCGATCGTCTGTGCGTTGGGCTCGGCGGTCGGGTAACTCCTCGAAACTCCGACGGAGCCGGCCAGAACCGGCGTCGCCAAAGCCAACGTTACTAGTCCGGCGGTGAACATTGTTGATAGTTTTTTCATGATCCTGAACCTCTTGTTGAATTGACTGTTTCCGTAAGCTTGATATTCCCGGTTGTTCTACCAACAAGGCGTGAAAATTGATCGCACAACATATGTGCGCGTTGCTTAGCCATTCGCCTGAATTCGCCGGGACTGCGGAGCGTCATGCGGCAAGTCGAGGGCCCTGGCGGGCGGCGCCATGAACTCCGGTCCGACCGGATCGGTGATTGCCGCCTCGGTGATGCGCACAATTTGCTCGCGCTCTTCCCGGGTAAGGTGCCATCCCATCACTTCGTCAATTGGAAGGAGCTGATCGGGGTGACGAGCGCCCCATAGCGCAGCGCTGACCCCCGCTCTATCGAGCACCCATCGGAGCGCGAGGTGGATAACCCTTTTGCCGAACTTCTCGCGAGCGAATCGATCCAGACGCTCGACCGCGTCCAGGTACTGGCCGAAGCGGGGCTGCTGAAATTTAGGGTCGGTGCGGCGCAGGTCGTCGCCTCCGAAAACCGTCTGGGCGTTCATCCGCCCGCTCAGCAGGCCGCGGCAAATCGATCCGTACACCATGGTCGAAATGCCGTACCACCAGCAATGCGGCAGCACGTCGCCTTCGATGCTTCGCTCGAAGAGATTGTACGGCGGCTGCGCGATGTGAATCGGCGCCACGCCGGCGAACTGAATCATCTGCGCTCGAGAGAAATTGCTGACGCCGATCGCTCGAATCTTTCCCTGCTTGTAGAGCGCACCCATCGCCTCCGCGGTTTCTTCGATCGGCGTGGCGGGATCGGGCCAATGCACCTGGTAGATGTCAATCACATCAGTCTTGAGCCGTTTCAGCGATGCCTCGATTTCCTTGAAAATCCGGCGCGGGCTGGCGTCGCGGATAGGCTGAGCGCCCCGCCAGTCCAGCCCAACCTTCGTCGCAAGCACCGCATGATGCCGCAGGCGGCCGTCCGCCAGCGCTTTGCCGACGATTTCTTCCGATCGCCCAAACCCGTATACCGGCGCGGTGTCGATCAGGTTGATGCCGCGGTCGAACGCCGATCTGATCGTGCGGATCGATTCCTGTTCATCGGTTCCGCCCCACATCCAGCCGCCGATCGCCCAGGTCCCAAGACCGACTCGGGATATCTCAATGCCCGTATTGCCAATTCTGCTGAATTCCATTTTTTTCTCCTTCAAGATTTGCTCGGACTACTCTCGACCGGCTGAACCGGTTCGCCATCGCGCGCTGCTTCTCCGACGTTCACTGCGATCTGCTCGCCCGCGCGAAGGTCACCGTTGACCTCGCAGGTGTAACCGTCGTCGTGGCCGAGCTTCACTTCGACCAGTTTGAGATGGTTGTCACGCACCACGGGCAAATAGACTTTGTCGTTCCGGAAGATGAGCGCGTCGTCGGGCGCCGTCAGGCTCGAGACCGTCACGTGTGCCGTCATCTTCATGTTCGCGTACATCCCGGGAAGCAGTGATCGATCCTGATTCGCAAGATCGACTTCGACCTGCATCGTTCGTGTGACTTGATCGATAGCCTCGGGATGACGCGTGATCGTCCCGGTGAATTTGCGGTCCGGATAATCGATGACCGTTACCGTTGCGGGATCGCCATCTTTGATCATCGAACCAAAGGTTTGCGGCACGAAAGCGTAAATTCGGAGCGGCGACTGGCTTGCCAGCGAGACGATCGGTGTAGACGTGCTGTTCGTGGTGACAAATGCGCTCGACGTGGAGGCGACGGGCGCGGTAGCCGCCGGAATCAATGTGCCAGGATCGATGAAGCGCGCGGTTACGATCCCGTCGAAGGGCGCTCGCACTACCTCATACGCCTGCATCGCGAGCTCCTGTTGTAAGGCCGCTTTGGCCTGCAGCATCGCGGAGTGCGTCTGGTCGGCGGTTTGTTGCGGAACTACCTCCTGGCGAACGAGTTCCTGATTGCGGATGTCGGTAACGTTTTGAATCCAATAGTACGAGCGCGCATCCGCCACCTGCTTGTCCGTCTCTGGCGATTCAATGATCGCGATAACTTCCCCCGCCGTTACGTGGTCGCCCTTGTCCACGTTGATAGTCTTCATGTATCCGGCGACCTTCGCGTAAACCGGAGTCTCGATGTAGCCGTGAATGGTCGCTGGAAGTTCGATCGTTCGCGACGGACCTCCGCCCGATATATGCGTCACCAGCACATGCGGTCCGAGCGCTGCCGTCTGCGAAAGTTGCGTCGTCTGCCGTTGAATGAGCTGCTGCTTCGCGAGCACGAATCCGCCGGAAACGGTGAAGGCAACAATCACTGCCCCCAACAGCGCGATCATCAGTAACCGACCGGACTTGGGTTTATCGCGATTCTCTTGTGATGACATTTTGAACTCCTCCCTCAGGCTCCTGGCTCCGCAATCGCTTGTATGCGTTCGTCGCGCTGCTTCTTGGTGATCAGCGTGCGGCTGAAGATTGAATAGACGGCGGGCACCACGAACAGGGTCATCAAGGTTGCCGCGAAAAGTCCGCCGATAACCGCGCGCCCTAGCGGAGCGTTTTGTTCGGATCCTTCGCCGATCGCGAGCGCCATCGGCAGCATCCCCAGGATCATTGCGAGCGCCGTCATGATGATCGGCCTGAAGCGGACGTGGCCCGCTTCGATTGCAGCCTCGACCGGTCCCATCCCTTCCTCGCGCATCTCGTTTGCAAAAGTGATGAGCAGGTTGCCGTTGGCGACGCCGACTCCCACCGCCATGATCGCGCCCATCAGCGACTCGACGTTAATAGTCGTGCCCGTGAACACCAGCATCCACAGCACGCCCGCCAGCGCGCCCGGCACCGCCATTATGATGATGAAAGGCTCGAGCCAGGACTGAAAATTCGCCACCATCAGCAGGTAGACGAGAATGATCGCGAGGATCAGGCCAAGGCCCATCGTCTTGAACGATTGGTTCATCGCCTGGCTTTGCCCGCGAATGACGACGTGGGTGCCGGCCGGCAGTTGGCCGAGACTGTCGATCGCCTTTTGCACTGCGGCGGTCGTACTGCCGAGGTCGCGTCCACTGACGCCGCAGTCCACGTCGATCACTCGCTGCACCGTGTAATGCGCGACCACCGCGGGGTCGTTGGCGTGGCTAATCGTCGCAACGTTGCCGAGAAATTGTACCGCCTGCGTACTGGTGCCGTTGGTAAGCGGAGTATTGGCGATTTGATCGACCGACGCCGTCGTCTGAATCGGTGCCTGGGTCACGACGTTGTAGTTGACGCCGTTGACCGGATCGAGCCAGTAGTTCGGTGAGATGAGCGTGTTACCGCTCAAAGACGAGAGCAGCCCCGACGCAACCTGCTGCTCGGTTACTCCCAGTTCGAGCGCCTTGGAGCGATCGACCTTGATCTTGAAAGAAGGATAATCG
The DNA here is from genome assembly GCA_963733715.1 of uncultured delta proteobacterium. Classification (GTDB taxonomy): domain Bacteria; phylum Desulfobacterota; class Binatia; order Binatales; family Binataceae; genus Binatus. Next base: position 276,697 of record CAVTEN010000033.1, on the reverse strand, counting down.
AGTGGTTCCGCAATCCGCATATCGTTGACGCCCGGAATCAGCGCCATCTTCGCGGCGAGACGCGCGGCGATGTTGTAGTCGGAGTGGAGATCGTTGCCATTGACTTGAGCGTCGATCGCCGCCGGCAGTCCGAAGTTCAGCACCTGGTTCACGATGTCCGCGGCCATGAAGTAGCCGACGACGTTCGGATACTTCACGCTCATCATTTCGCGGATGCGCTGCTGGTAGTCGGCGGTCGGATGATGATTCGGCTTGAGCTGGATCAGGATTTCGCCGTCCTGAGGGCCGATGTTGTCGGTCGGGAAAAACGCGAGCGCATACGGCTGCGGCAGATCGATGTCGTCGCTTACCTGCTGCAGCTCATCGGCGGGGATTATCTGCCTGATCGATCGCTCGATATCGTCGACAATCACTTGAGTCCGCTCGATCCGCGTTCCGCTCGGCGCGCGCACGTGGAATTTCATTAGGCCGGCGTCGACCGTCGGAAAGAAATCCTCGCCCGTCACGTACAGCAGCGGGATCGTCCCCAGAATCATCAGCCCTGCGAACATCAGCGAGAGGCCGCGATGTTCTATGAAAGTGGTCACCGCCGACACGTAATGCTTGCGGATTCGCTCGAAGCCCGCTTCGAACCCTCGCAGGAACCTCTGCCAGAGGTTGTTGCCGTGGACTTCCTCGTGTCTCTCCGGCAGCAGGTGAGACGCCATCGCCGGGACCAGCGTGCGCGACAACAGGTACGAGGTCAGCATCGCGAAGACGACCGACAGCGCCAGCGGCGTGAAAAGAAATCGCGCAACTCCGGTCAGCAGCACGACCGGGAAGAACACGATGCAGATGGAAAGCGTTCCGATCAGTGTCGGCGTGGCGATCTGATGCGCGCCGTCCAGAATCGCGACCAGCAGCGGCTTGTTCATCGCGTGGTTGCGATGGATGTTTTCGATCTCGACGGTCGCATCATCGACCAGCATCCCGACCGCCAGCGCAATTCCGCCCAGCGTCATCGTGTTGATCGTCTGGCCTGCCAGGTGCAGAAAGAAGATCGACGTCAGGATCGACAGCGGGATCGACGCGATCACGATCAGCATGCTCGCGGGCGATCCGATGAATATCAGGACCATCAACGCCACCAGTGCCGCCGCGATCACCGCTTCGCGCACCACCTCCCACAGTGAAGCTCGAACGAAGGCGGACTGGTCGAAGGTGAGCGCTACCTTCAGGCCCTTGGGCGCGACTGCAAGAATCTCCGGGATGCGCGCGCGGACGGCATCGACGACTGACAGCGTCGAGGCGGCCGCGTGTTTGATCACCAGCAGGAAGGTTGCAGGACGCCCGTCGATACGCACGACGTTGCTCTGCGGCTGATGTGTGTCGCTGACAGGTGCGACGTCGCCGAGAAAGATCGGGATGCCGTTGGTTACTCTAATCGGCAGCCGGTTGAACTCGGACACCTTGGCCGGATTCATGTTCAGGTCGACGTCGTATTCGTAATTGCCCATCCGAGCGGTGCCCGAGGGGATGACGACGTTGGTCGTCGAGAGCGCATTGCCGATATCCACCGGCGACAGGCCGTTGGAGTACATCTGCTTCGGATCGAGGTTGGCGACCACGGCCCGCTGAACCCCGCCGATCGGCGCGGGCGACGAAAATCCAGGTATCGTGAAAAGTTGCAGGCGAATGAAGTTCAGACCGTAATCAAAGAGCTGCTGTTGCGAGAGCGTCTCGCTATAGATGTTGAGCTGAGCGACCGGAACGTTCGCGGCGTTGTAGGAAATGATATTTGGGGCGGTAGTGCCGATCGGCGCCTGGCGCAGAATCGTCTCCGAGACCGAGTCGATTTGCGCGATAGCGGCGCCGATGTCCGAGCCCGGCTGGAAATAAACCTTGAGCACGCCGATCCCGAGCATCGATTCCGATTCGATATGCTCGATTCCATCAACGGTCGTGGAATAGGCGCGCTCGCTGATGATCACGAGCCGGCGTTCCATATCGACCGCGTTGAGACCTGGGTAGCTCCAAACCACCTCCACCACCGGCAGATTGATGGCCGGAAAAATGTCGACGTTCATCATGGTGAAAGACAGGACGCCCATCACCAGCATCAGCAGCGCCATCACCGCCACTGAGAGTGGCCGCCGCAGCGCCAGTCTTACGATCCACATCATGGCTGATATGCCTCCCTCGACGCCCTCAATCGCTCATCGCGCCGCCCGAGTCTTCAGTCTTGAAAGCAGGCTCGTCGGCTGAGAATTGCCGCGGACCCGCGCCAAACGTTCCATCTCGCAAATCACACTCGAGAAATCCTGGTCGCCATTGAGCGCCGTTCTGGCCGCGTTGATCTGAAGTGCAGCCGCGGTCGCGGGCATCGGTGCGCCGAGTTCGCCCGCCTTCTCGAGGATCAATCTGAAATCCTTGTTCATGAGCTTCAGCGGGAATTGGGGTGAGTAGTCCTCGCGCTCTGCCCGTAGCAGCTTGCCCTGGTGTGCAGGAGCGATGACCGCCGTCTTCGCGAGTACTTGCAGCAGGAGATCGCGATCGAGGCCCGCCTTTTCTCCGAAAGCGACTGCCTCTGCGATTGCCTGCATATTCACGCCGAGCAATGCGTTGACAACGAGCTTCATCGCGGTCCCGGATCCGCTCGGCCCCATGTGGAAATACTGTTTCGCTATGGCGGAAAAGATTGGCTGACAGGAGGCGAAGACATTCGCGTCGCCGCCGCCGAGGAGCGTCACGGTGCCCTGCTCTGCCGCGGGCGTGCTGCCGGAAATCGCGACGTCCAGGACTTCGATTCCGCGCTCCCTGCCGATCCGATGAAGCGTTCGCGATGTATCCGGCGAGATTGTGCTCATCTCGATCACGATGCTTCCGGCGTTCGCGCAGGCCAGAACGCCTTCCGGACCTTGATAGACGCTGAGCACCGCTTCGTCATTGGGCAGGCACGAGATGATTACCTCCGCTCTCATCGTGAGCTGGCGAACGCTTGGGACTGGCAGCGCTCCCTTGGCGGCGAGCATCGCTGTTTTACGACTCGTGTGATCGTACGCAACCACCCTGAAGCCGCTGTTCAGAAGTCTGCGCGCCATGAGCTGCCCCATCGCGCCAAGTCCTATGAATCCAATCGTGGAATCTTTTGAAATCATGGTCCCGCTCCTCCTAGAGGACTGAGAAAGCGATCAGCATCGAAACCGTCGCTACGGCCATCAACGCCAATCCTGTAATTGCCAAAACGAGCGCCATGGTGTCCTCGTCGTACGAGCCGTACGGAATCGCGTGTGGGTGAACTACTTTCGTATCGTGGGGCGTAATCATCGTAAAATGCCGGTAATTGGCGGCTAATCTCGGTTCCATTTCCTTCAACCTCTAATGAAAGGGCGTGAGAAATCGACGCACGATTGGCGTGCTATTCGATCTCACAACGGGTAGCTGCGTTTCAGGAGTTCAGTGAATGCGGCCGACGAATCCGCCGACAGGGCTGTGGAATCCGCCGGCAGGCCTGGCAAATGCGTCGGGCGCGATCAGCTCAGGACTGGTCGGTGAAATCGGCGTGAGCCCAGGCCGCTCGATGAGACCGTACGGCGCTTGTGGCACGAACGTCGATTCCGGCGCGGAGTACTCCGGCTGTTCTGGCGCGGGCGCCACAGACTGCTCTGGCGCGGGCGTCAGAACCGAACCGTCACCCCAAATCCCCTCGTACGGAGGAAGGGTAGCGGCGTATGAGGGAGCTATATCTCCATAAAAGGGAGCGCCATCGCCGTATGAGGGAGGCATCGCTGCCTCGGAATAGGCGGGCCCGGGCGCCGCAGGCAGCTTCGGCACAGGCGCCAGAAGACCGTCATCCCAAGTCTCCGCGTAAGAGGAACGCGTAGCGGAGTTTGAGGGAGGGACTACGTCGGAATCGACCGGATCGGATGATCCCCAGGCGCCGCTTCCAATTTCCGCGATGGAATCGTTGTCGGTCTGTGCGAAGACCGGTTGGATAAAGAGCAGCACCGAAGCTCCGACGAGTGTTGCCAGTAACGCTGTTGTTTTCATTTCTCTACACACACCTTGAATCAGTTCGCTCACCGCGGAGGCATCGAAACATATTCGATAATTTGTGGTGGCGAGTTCAGATTCTCTCTGAAGGTAAAGCGCCTTATGAGATGACCGTCGCCGTCGAAAACGTCGGCGAAGCCGCGGCCCGCGCCCGCGATATCGTCGATCCTGGCGCCGTTCTCGAGGATATTAATCGCAACGCGGATTCCATTGATCTTCGCGATCCCCAGCGACGAGTAACCTTCAGGATCGGCAGAATCGCGTGGCCTCCATCGACGTATTTGAGCGCGGCACGCGCATTTGCGACTGGAGGAATCGACCCGTCGGACGCAACCGATGCGGAGCCGATCAAGAAGACGCCAATGGACGCAATCAGAGCTATCTTTGTAACGTCCATGGTTTTCTCTCGTTAAGCGATCTGGAAAATGCGGCAATCATCGTTGGCATCTGGAATCTTCACTGCTGGAGGCGTGAAAAATCGTCGCACAATGCCGGAGTTCCCGATTGTGCCACCGCACGGAAGGAGGTGTGTGCTAAGAAATGCGCGGATGCTAGGATCGTTGGAGACGCGGTTCTCTGAATTCTTCTCCGAACCCGCGCGGAACGAATCCACATGCCACATGAGATACGCAGCGCTCGATCCCCATCTGCTGACGTTGGCGTCTCGGCGCCGATCGTCCGTTCCGCGCGAACAGAAAAAGGCGTCTTCCGCAAAGAGGGCGAGTACTGGACCGTCGGCTACGGCGGCAAAGCCTTTCGCCTGAAAGACACCAAGGGTCTCGGTTATCTCGCCCATCTGCTGCGTCATCCTTCGGTGGAATTTCACGTGCTCGATCTCGCCGGCGGACTCCCGGGTCAGCACGACGAGGACGAATCCGATCAATCAGCGCACAGCTTGCCGCGCGGAGATGAGAATCTCGAAAAGGCGGGAATCCATGTCGCCAGCCTGGGTGATGCGGGCGAGATGCTCGACGATCAAGCCAAGTCCGCTTACCGTCGCCGGCTCTCCGAGCTGCGGGAAGAACTGGACGAGGCCAAGGAGCTCGGAAACGTCGAGCGTGCGGAACAAGCGGAGCAAGAGATCGATGCATTGACCTCGGAACTCTCGCGCGCGGTCGGACTCGGCGGACGCAACCGCCGCGCGGCGTCAGCTTCGGAACGAGCCCGCCAGAGCATCACGAAAACAATCAAGGCGGTGGTGGAAAGAATCGCGCAGAGCGATGCCGCGCTCGGAGACCTCCTGTCGCGAGGCATCAAGACCGGCACCTTCTGCTCCTATGAGCCAGATCCCGATTTCCCGATCGCGTGGGAATTTGGAGCCGCGAATATCGAGCAAGATCATCAGCCAGATCATCAGCCAGCTACAAACGGCGACACTGCGCCGGCGCATGTCGAGCGTCCGCAAACCCCGCCGGTGGTGCTGGAAGTTTCTCCGTTCTGGCTCGCGGCACGGACCGCCTTTGTCGGGCGCGAAACCGAGCGTAGCGCGATTCGCGCGGCGCTCGATCGCGCGCTCGGCGGTCACGGCTCGCTGGTGATGCTCGCGGGCGGACCCGGCTCCGGCAAGACTCGGCTTGCGATGGAGATGGCGGAGTATGCGTCGCGGGTCGGCTTCAGATGCCTGGTCGGTCACTGCTACGAGAGAGACGAACCGTTTCCCTATCTCCCCTTCGTCGAGATTATCGAGAACAATCTGGCGCAAGCCGCGAGTCTCGATGATTTCCGCCGGCAGATGGGAGACAACGCCGCCGAATTGGCCCAGCTCGCGCCGAGGCTCCGACGAGTCTTTACCGATATTCCGCAGCCATTGGATCTGCCGCCGGTGCAGAAGCGCCGTTATCTTTTCCAGAGCTTCTCAGAGGCGCTCGGGCGCGCCGCGCGAACCCGCTCGTATCTCTACATAGTCGAGGATCTTCACTGGGCCGATGAATCGACGCTGGCTCTTTTGATTCATCTGGCGAACCGGGTAAGCCAGCTTCCAATCGCAATCATCGGTACCTATCGCGAAGGCTATTCGCAGAATAATTCGGCGCTGACGAGAAGTCTGGAAGAGTTGATTCGGCTGGGTGTACGTCCGCTGAAGTTGGGCGGTCTTTCGAAGGACGCGGTCGCGGAAATCTTGAAAGGGCCAGGCCAGCTTCCCGTTCCGGAGAAACTGGTAAACGCCATCTTCGAGGAAAGCCAGGGAAATCCATTCTTCGTCGAAGAGGTGTACCGGCATCTGATCGAAGAGGGAAAAATCTTCGATGGGGCCGGTCAGTTCCGCAGCGAGGTCGAGATCGACGAGAGCGATGTTCCGGAAAACGTGCGCCTCGTCATCGGCCGCCGTCTGGAGCGGCTCGATGAGCATGAAAAACAGGTGCTGTCTGCCGCCGCGGTGATCGGACGCAGTTTCAGCTTTCAACTCCTGGCCGGGATCAGCCAAACCGATGTCGATGAACTTTTCACCGTCATCGAGAAGGCCCAGGAGATGGGAATAATCATCCCAAGCTCGGAGGGACCGGAAAGGCCGTTCACTTTCGCCCATGAACTCGTGCGCCAGACTTTGCTTGCAGGCATTTCGTCTCCCCGGCGACAGCACCTGCACACACGAGTCGCCGAGGAGATCGAGCGCCAATGTCCAGGCGCCGTCAGCGAATGCGCCGGTGAGATTTCCGACCATCTGCTCAAGGCGGGAACGTTCGGTGATCGCCGGAAACTGGTCCGCTGGCTGACGCTCGCGGGCAAGAACGCGCTCGAGGCTGCGGCCTTCGAAGAAGCGCGTCGCAGTCTCAAGTCCGCATTGTCGTATCAAGGCACCGAAGACCTGGGAGAAAGAGCGCACTTGTTGGCCAGCCTTGCGATGGCCGAACTAGGTCTCGAACGATGGGACGCATCACTCGGCCATCTGCGCGAGGTACTTGAGATTTACACCAATCTCGGCGATCGGGAGATGATCGGCAACAGCTTTGCCGAGTTGGCCGACGCCTTTATCTGGGTTGGCCGCTTCCAGGATGCCGCCGAAACCGCTCGTCGCGGGCTCGCTTACCTTGGCGCCGACGTCAGTGCCAACCGCCTACGCCTTCTCGCTGTCCTCGGGCAGGCCAGCGCCGCCTCCGCAGGCCGTGATTCAGCTTGTGCGGCGCTGCGGGAAGCTCTGGATATTGCGTCCAAGCTGGCAGACCCAAAGCTCGAGTCCAGAGTGCTTGGGGCCAGGTTGATAGTGAACATGCACTTCTTCCGGCTGAGAGAAGCTGCCGAGGACGGCTTTCGCAGCGAACAGCTCGGCGGATCAGACGCGCCTCCCTGGCAGCGCGCGCTACAACTCCGAGTTCTGCATCAGGCGTTGCTGAGTCTTGGGCGCGTGGAAGAGGCGTTCAAAATCGCGGACGAGCTTGAACCGCTCGCGATGAAGATAGGGCAGGCTTATTCGGTCGCGCTCTGCCTCAGCACGCGAGCCTGGGCCGCATTCGGTAAAGAGCCCGACCTCGCCAAGCTCGAAGCCGCCTTCCAGGAAGTGGCGAGATCTGACGCGAAGTCGCGGTTTGCCTTCTGGGATGTTCTCTCCGAGGTACAACTAAGTGTGCTGGATTTCGTTCGCGGAGACTGGGCAGGCGCTCTTTCGCATGCCCAGGACTCATGCCGCCGCGACCCAGGGATGAGCTCAATCCGCGGATTCGGTGAAGGAGCGCTTTTTCGGCAGATGGCCTACGCCGGAGATCGCACCGGCGCACTGGCAATTTTTGAAAAAAACCGCGCGCTGTTACCTGTTAGCGGCCAGGAGAACTTCAGAGGTTCGTGGTGGATGCTCGCGCTGGTGGTCGAGGGCCTCGTCATGCTCGGCGAGCAAGCGCAAGCCGGACAGCTCTACCCGATGGTTCGTGAGTTGATCGACACTGGAGCAGTAGCGATTTGGCCGATCTCGCGCTTCACGCAGACGATCGCCGGTCTCGCCGCGGCTGGGGCCCATCAGTGGAAAGCCGCTGAAGAGCATTTTCAGCTCGCGATGAATCAAGCCGAATCCTTTCCCGACGTGCCTGAACAAGCGGACATACGCCGCTTCCACGCCATGATGCTGATCGATCGCGCTGCCCGCGGCGACCGCGAAAAGGCGCGAACGCTAATCAATGAAGCGCTGGAGACATTACACCCACATCGGAATGCCGCGCCACATCGCCATGCTTCGCAAATATCAGTGACGCGGCAACCTCGAACGAGTTAGGCTCTGCTACAAAGGCAGCGGGCCGATATTCCCCGCGTGATCGATCGCCCGAACTGCGTAATGCTTCACGCCTTTCACGTGGGGAACTGATATCACTTCGTGCGAGCCGGATGGCTGCGGTGTCGCGCTGACAACGATCACCTTTGCCGAGTTACTATTCGACTGAGTAATCGGCTTCGATGACGCGAACACCTGGTACGAGGCTGCGGTGCCGGATTTCCAGTCGTCGCCCACGGCGGTGAAACTCAGCGTGTCCATCGCGCCGTTGAATGAAACCTGCAAATCCGCAATCCCCGAAGGCGGACGCGTATCGTCGCCGTAGTGCCCGGTGTTGCGATCGTTCTGATGCCAGTGCCATGCCTCGTGATTCGCGCTAGCCAGCCCCGGCGTTGAGTAGATATGGAGATAGCCCTCGCGGGTCGTGACCGCAACGTCGACTGTCCCATCGCCCGTCAAATCTCCGACCGCGGGAGTAGCCCCCGACCATCCTCCGGTCCATTGCGGCCATCCTGCCGCGATTTCACCAGTCACGCCGTCGAATCCATGCAGCACAGCTGAGTCGGTACTCAGCAGAATGTCGGGATTCCCATCGCCCGTGATATCCGCGATCGCCGGCGCAGTGAAAAACGCCAGTCCCTGGATTTCCTGGGTGTATTGAGGCAGGTTTGCGCCGGTCACCGGATCGGTCACCGAGAGCGCCGATCGCAGTCGAGTCCCCATCCCCGGCGTTGATTGAATGCCCGCGAGGATGTCGAATGCCGACACTCCAGCCTCGACCACCTGCGGCGTCGCAGTGCCCAAAATGTTTCCGATCGATGGTGAGCCGGTAAACCGAATTAACGGCGAACCACCAAAGGCGCCGGGGCTTTCCGAAAACGCAGAGTTCGGATTCGAAAATGGAATTATGTAGTTGAGAAACAATTCCGGACTGGCTATTGCGGCCGGCCCGCTGGGTAACGTCAATGCGGCCGGAGTCTGCACCCCGATAGTTACGAAGTCAGTCGCGGTACCGTAGCCCTGCGCGATGGCATCGATCTGCAGCGGAAAATTCGCGATCAAATTGCCGGCCGACGAAAATGCGGTTACGTAGTTCACCACCGTGCTGCCTTGCACCGTGTCCTGAAGTCCTACGAAAACGTCGGGATGGCCGTCGCCGTCGATATCCACCAGCGTCGGCGTTGTGACGATCTTCGGATCATGAGTCGGAGTGCCAAAGGACGGGATCGCCGAGGGCGGAATATCGGCCGCATCGACCGGCCAGCCTGGAACCAGAGATCCGTCGGGACGCCATGCGTAGATTTTGCTGTCCCATCCGGGCATCACGATGTCGAGCTGGCCGGTGCCCTCTAAATCGCCAAGCGCGGCACCGCCGAACGATCCCGTCATCGGGTTGTACGAATTCGGCGAGTCGGGCGGCGGCACCGACTGGCGTTGGACACTCCGGTCGGTGAAGACCGGAAATCCGTGGCGCAGGTTTCCAGCGCCGTCCCATACATATGCGAATCCGTCGACCGTGGTAGCGACGATGTCCAGGGCGCCGTCGTGGTCGAGGTCTCCGATCGCGATCGGGCTTTCGATCGGATCGTGCGGAAGCGGGATTTGTTTCGACTTCCACCCGCGCGATTTCAGATAGTTGAAGGGATAAGACGGATCGACGCCGCGCGCGAGATTAGTCATCACCGGAAAACCCGGCGCCTCACTGCCGTCGGGACGTATCGCATGTACGCTGCCGTCGGAGCCTGCGACTATTGTGTCGAGCATCCCGCGCCCCTCGATATCCGCCATCGACGCGCCCGCCTCCAGCGAAGTTCCGAAGCTAAGCGGAAAGCCCGCCACTTCCGCATCGTTGTGACGCAGGTGAAAGACCCTCCTGTCTTCGCCGATCAATCCGTTGTCGTCGGTGACGACTACCCTGAGCGTTACGTCATACTGCTCGATCGAAAGACGGTCGGGCGTCGGCGCAGTGTAGTTACCACTCCAGAACGACGATGGAATCTGAGTCAGGTCCAGCGATTTGCCGATCGTGCGCAGCTTGTTTCCCTTGGCGCTGCCGCTCGCGATCGTGGTGAACGCAGTATCAAGCGGCTCGGGCCCAAGTCCATATTGCAGTTGCCATGTGAATGAATGAGCGCGGCGCGCGCCGACGGTGACATTCACCGGAATCGATTTCGTGACTGTCGGATCGATCTCCTGGTACCAGTTCGGCGAGTCGATGTCCGCGGTCGGAGGAATCTTTCCGTTGTGCACCGCTTGCATCGCGAGGAACAGATTGGGCCGGCCGTATCCGTACTGAATATTGAACTCTGCGCCCGAGATGCCGGGGAAGCATCCAGTGCACGGCGTGAAATTGATCGGCGACACTGTCGATCGCACGACCTGTTCGACCTCGTTGGCATCGAGTGGTCCGCTTATCTGATGCGCATCGACCGCATCGAGTCCCGCGCTCGTTACCATCGCCGCGACTCCCGCCACCGTCGGCGTGCCGGTCGAAGTGGAACCGTCCTCGTTGGGCGCGCTGAACAGTGAATGAGGGCCGTACGAGGTCAGCGATGAGCGCGATCGGAAAGTTGTCGCAGTCAGGTCGCTCGGCGATGAACTCCCCGACCGATTGGACTGATCCGACACCAGCGAATTGCCGGGCCATACGTGCGCCAGCGTCATCCCCTCGGTGTGGTCGGCCGATTCGAAATCGTTGCTCGCCCACACCACCACGACCCCATGCTCGTATGCATACTCAACCGCACCGATAAGCGCCGGCGATTGCCCCAATGCAGAGACGGTGACGTCGATCACCTTTGCGCCCGAATCCACCGCGAAGGCGATCGCCTCCGCGACCCGGTCCGGACGATCGATCGCTTCGTCGCCCGCCTTCACCATCAGCAAGCGGCAGTTCGGGCAAATCCCGGCGCCGGCGAAATTATTGTTAGCCTCGGCGACGGCCTGCGCCGACTCGCCGTCGGAATGACCGTAGGTGCTCTGGTCGGTCTGAGGATCGTTGGTATCGCGATGAAAATTCCATCCCGAAATGTCGTCGACGAAGCCGTTGTGATCTTTGTCCTTGCCGTCGCTGAACGCGACGATCAAATCCTCCGCCGTGATTCCGCCCGCCTCCGGATGGAGCAACGGATGCGCGATGCGCGGATCGTTCGCATAGTCGTCGACGGTGAGCACGCCATCGCCGTCGAGATCGTAGTTCCTGTTGGATTGCAGACAGCCCGGCGAATGACCGGGCATGGTCGAGCCCGCCGCATTTTCCGGAGCGGGAAGCTCGCCGCAATTGAGATAAGCCTTGCGCCGAATATCCTTGCTCGCGCTCAGCCGCCAGTTCACTCCCCCTTCGATGTACGCGACAAGAACGTCGCTGCGGCCCATCCCGATATGCGGCCCAGGCCTTGTTCACGCTCATGCCCGATGCGTTCTCGGGATCGGTCGCGACCGGAGCGCTCTGCGGAATGCAGTCGTAGAGATGCCACTGCTCGGCGTTGAAGGTCAGGCCGCCGAGCGGGTTTCGCTCGGCGGGCGCATAATTCGGATCGTTGGGACCGCTGATCGCGCTCGTGCACGGATTGCCGTCCGCGGCTGACGTCAGCGATTGAGGCAAAGCGGCTATAGAGAGCAGACAGAACAACGCAACGACAGCTCTGAGCATAGGACTCCCCCGAGTCGAACAGTCCGACGCATCCTGTCACAACGCCCGCAAATTGGAAGAGTGGGCCTCCCTCTAATTTACGGTGGTATTTCTGGTCCGGCTATTTCAGCGCTTTGCTCTTGGTCTCGATTGCCTTCATCAGATCCTTCCAGGAGTCGACAAAGGACTTGGCTCCCTCGGTCTGAAGATCGGCGCCAAGCTTCGCCACATTGATTCCGACCTTGCCGAATTCGGCCAGCACTTGTTCGCAATCCGCGCCGTTGCGTGGAATAACTCCCCTCACCTGACCGTGCTCGCCGAACGCGAGTAACGTTTCCTCCGGCATAGTGTTGACGGTGTTGGGTGCCGCCAGTGCTCCGATATAAAGGACGTCGGAGGCCTTAGGATCCTTGGTGCCAGTGCTTGCGAACAGCAGCCTTTGCGCGCGAGCGCCGGAGTTCTCCAGCCGCTGCCAACGATCAGACTCGAGCACGTCGCGGTACGCCTTGAAAGCCTGCTGGCCTATCGCAACGCCCAGCTTGTCGCGATCGCGCTCGGGCACTTTGTCCATCGTGGCCTTGTCCCATCTGCTGATGAAGAGCGAAGCAACCGAACGGACGTCGGGGCTCAGACCGGCCGCGATGCGCCGTTCCAGTCCGCGCATATAAGCCTCGGCGGCGGCCACGTAATGATCGCGCGAGAACAGCAGCGTCACGTTCACCGGCACGCCCGAAAAGATTGCTTCTTCGATCGCCGGCGCTCCTTCTTTGGTGCCGGGAATCTTGATGAACAGGTTGCGCCGATTGGCCTTCTTGTGAAGCGCCTTCGCCTGCTCCACCGTGTTCTTGGTGTCGTACGCGAGGAGCGGAGAGACCTCCAGTGATACGAAGCCGTCGACTGTAGCAGTGCGATCGTGAATCGGCGCAAACAGATCGGCGGCGCGCGTCAGGTCCTGCACTGCCAACTCAAAGAACAATCCTTCACCCGACAGCCCTGTGCCGACCAGCCGCCGAATTTCGGGATCGTACGATTTACTATGCGTGATCGCGTGGTCGAAGATCGTCGGATTGGAGGTCAGCCCCGTGACCGAGAGATCCGAGATGTAGCGTTTCAGCGTGCCGCTATCGAGCAGTTCGCGCGTGATATTGTCGAGCCAGATACTCTGACCCAGATCGTGCAAAGATTGAGTAGCCTTCATGATCTTACCTCCAGAGGATTTTCTTTTTTCTGATATCGCTCACGAGCCCACGTGATTTGTATCGTTCCATAGTTGAATTACAGGCTGGGACAAATTGTGTTCGTAGCCAAGCGCGCTCAAACTCGCCGTGCTCAGCAGGAAGTACTGACCGGCGAAAGATTCCAGCCCCAGCCATCGCGCAGTCAGTACACGCAGAATATGCCCGCTCGAGAAAATCAGCACGTTGCCGGAAATCCCGCGTATTCGCTTCACCACTCTATCAGCCCGTGCTCCAATCTGCTGCGGTGACTCGCCGCCGGGACACCCGTCGCGAAACAGTTGCCAGTCGGGGCGTTCCTTGTGGATTTCCTCCGTGCGTTTCCCTTCGTACTCGCCGTAGTTCCATTCGACCAGGTCGGGATCGATTTCGGCTCGACCGCCAAAGCCCGCCAACTCACAAGTACGGCGCGCGCGTTGCAGCGGGCTGGTGAAGACCTTGGTGAAATTCAGTCCCTTCAGCCGTTTGCCGAGCCGTCGCGCGTTGCTCTCGCCGCGATCGGTCAACGGCAAATCGGTAAGTCCGGTATGCTGGCCCGAGTGACTCCATTCAGTCTCACCGTGCCTCGCGAGGTAGACGACGGGCAGCGACTCACTCAAGTATTGCTCCTCCAAAACGTCGAGGTGAACAGGAGCCCGAAGGCGGGGACGCTATGTCTGCGTGTTCATCGATAACGATCCGCGTGACAGATGAATTGAGTCGCTAATGGGAATCGCGCGCAACTTTCAGGTTCGCCGAGGCAAGCTTTTCGATCGCGGAACCAGCTGCCGAGTCTTCGACTACCAGCACGGCGTACCTCGAGGTCAGCTTGGTACCGCTGCGAAGTTCAAATCCGCCGTCGTGTAAAACAGTCAGGGCCTTCAAAAAGTCAGACGCCAAAACGTTGTGACCAGCCGGCGGTGGGTCGACGATTATACGTGTCATAGGAACAACTTCTCCTAAGGGTCCGAGTCTGTTGATTACCGGTCCTGCCAATCTGTGTCTATCGCGAAGATCTTCGCGAAGGATCCAGCCAAGCAGAAGTTGGGATGAACTTTACCGCCTGAACCCAGCGGTCTTACTATGGTATTTGTAACGTATGCGTCAGGCTCCCCCACACTCGCCAAGCTCGCCTGAAATCGGGCGAAACCCGCGTGCTGCAAAAACAATTTCTGACGGAACGAAGCTACCGATGGTGGTGCGGGCCTCTCAAAACCACCACCAATGGTATGAAAACTGAAATAGTGAGTTTCCAATGGGACTGTTAGTCGAAGGCGTCTGGAAGGATCAGTGGTACGACACGAAGAGCAGCGGCGGCGAGTTCGTCCGCGGCGACTCGGTATTCAGAAACTGGGTGACACCTGACGGCTCGCCGGGTCTGTCGGGCGAAGGCGGATTTCGCGCCGAGCCTGGCCGCTACCACCTTTACGTTTCGCTCGCCTGCCCGTGGGCTCATCGCACACTCATCTTTCGCAAGCTGAAACGGCTAGAATCGACAATCTCTGTATCAATCGTCGATCCCTTCATGGGCGAAAACGGATGGGCGTTCGCGGCGCCGGACGGTTCGCTCTCACCTGGCTCGACCCGCGACGATCTTTTTGGAGCGCGTTATCTTTACGAGATCTACACCAGCGCGAATCCGCGCTTTTCGGGGCGAGTCACTGTTCCCGTCCTGTGGGACACGAAGCGTGCGACCATCGTCAACAACGAATCGTCCGAGATCATCCGGATGCTGAACAGCGCTTTCGACGAATGGGGAGATGCGTCGATCGATTTCTATCCGCAGGATTTGCGCGGCGAGATCGACCGTATCAACGCTCTGGTTTATCCGAACGTCAACAACGGCGTCTATCGATGTGGCTTCGCAACCACGCAGGCGGCGTACGATAGCGCATTCGATTCTCTATTCGCCGCGCTCGACGAACTCGAACACCGCCTTGCGCATACGCGCTACCTGGCTGGATCGCGCATGACCGAAGCTGATTGGCGCCTGTTCACCACGCTGGTCCGCTTCGACGCCGTCTACTACGGTCACTTCAAATGCAATCTGCGGCGCATCGTCGACTATCCGAATCTGTGGAACTATCTGCGCGAGTTGTACCAGGTTCCGGGCGTCGCGGAGACCGTCAACCTCGATCAAATCAAGCGTCACTACTACGCCAGTCACGCGACCATCAATCCAACCCGCATCGTCCCGAAGGGTCCCGCGATCGATTTCAACGCCCCGCATGATCGTTCGCGCTTCCAATGAGTGAGAACCGAAGATGCCTCTCTGCTTAATTTGCACCTTTTATAGCAAATTCCTCTCACACCTTAAGTTCTGAAACCTTTTGTCGGTCCTGAGCGATTAAGATTACGAAAAGTAGCATTATAACCCATATAGCTTCCATCGCGAATGAGAACACGCTAATTTGCACGGTTAGCTTGGTTCGGGGGAGGTCTAATGGTGTTACGATGGATTACGTGGGTGGGGGTGGGCTTTGCTTTGTTCGCAAGTCCCGCGTGGGCGTCCGGCGTTCTGGTGAGACAGCACGGCGCGAGGTGCGACGGCATAACTGACGACAGCATTGCGATAAAGGCGGCAATCACCGCAGCCGGCGCTTACTGCTACAGCGACAGTTCGCATCAAATGCATAACCAGTCGTACATCGAGTTACCCAACGGCTCGACCTGTAAGATCAATAGTGGTCTGCAGTTTAACGCCGCTTGCGTGGGGCTCGTTTCGAATGGCGCGACCCTCGATGCTACGGCACTAAACTCCGGCGCAGCGATTACGGTCAATACCTCGCAGCCGCAGTCGCCGTTTGGCGAGAATACGCCGCCCTGGGATGGCGTACACGTAATCGGTCCCGGAGCCACCACCAACACCATAGGCCTTCTCGTTCAAACCGGCGCCGTCGTTTTCAACAGACTCAACGTTTCGAATTTTGGTGTGGGTGTGCAGTTCGGAGCTAATACGTTCCTCGATCGGTTCGAAGCTCCAATGATCTGGAACTGTACCACGGCGGTCAATTTCGCGGCCGGGCTTACCGGAAATGCCGGCGAGAATATTACTTTTCACGGCGGCAGCATCTTCGGATCTAACGTAGGGTTTCAGAACAACGGTGGCGAGCTAAACATAGATGGTGTGTCGATCGACGGACTAAGTGATGCGGCAGTTGTAAATCTCGAGGGAGCTGTAAGGCTCAATAATACACACATCGAGTATTTCGCACCGATTAAGACTTCGCCCCTGGAGATCGAGAGTGGATGCAACGCCTGGACATTCATCGACGTTAATGGCGGTCTCATTCAGAGCGATACTGGAACTACGAACATTCGCAGTACGATAGATATCAGGCCTCCCAGCATTTGCGGCGGTTCTGGCCCGTGGATAAGCCTGCAAAAAGTTTTCTTCGCGGGACTCAATCCTGGCCCTGGATGCGCAAGAGGGGCCGGCTGTACTTGCGTCACAGGTACGGCACCTGCAAGCGGAACCGGAATCGGCCAGGTTGTGATTACCTCGAGCACCGACGGTTCGGGCGGCGGCACGATGGGGGCCGCACACCTGCCCTAGAGCGGCAAAGTAGCTAGCCCATGGTCCTGCTAGAAAGAGAATTGTTGGGATTTAAGGAAGGAGTGGGGAGAGCTACGAGCTTTACCTCGCGGCCCCGGCGGGCGGGTAGGAAAGGAATGGTGCATCGACGTTGCGGACTCGCTCGATCATTCGAGTCGTGCTCTGTCCGTCTAGCATCGGCGAGTAGATCACGCGTCCGCCGTATGCCTCGACGAATTCTCGACCGTCGACTGTCGAGTTGTGGAAGTCCTCGCCTTTGACCAGGAAGTCAGGGCGCACTGCTCGAATAGTATCCTCTGCGCGAAGATCGTCGAATATCACCACGTAATCCACGATCTCCAACGCGGCGAGAAGGCGTGCCCTTTCAGCGGCTTTGCACACCGGACGCTCGGGGCCTTTGAGCTGGCGAACACTCTCGTCGCTGTTCAGCGCGACAACCAGAACGTCGCCTTGAGAGCGTGCGAAACTCAGCGTTCGCAAATGCCCGGTATGCAGCAGATCGAAGCATCCATTGGTAAAGGCGATTCGTCGGCCGCGCATTCGCTCACGTTCAACAGCTTCGATGAGTTCAGCGATAGGCAGTATTTTTTGCTCAAATTTGTCGTCGTCACCGGCGAGCGATCGCTCGAGAGCCACACGCGAGATTACTTCCGCGCCCTGAAGTGACACCTCGATACCTGCCGCGGCGTTGGCGAAGAAGGCAGCTGAAAGGAGAGGCTCACCCGAAGAGGCAAAGAAGCCGAATACCGTGAGAACTACATCGCCAGCTGCCGTCACGTCATAGACGTCGCGCGGACTCGTGGGAATATGATGTCCTTGACCATCGCGCTCCAACAGATACATACCATCGCGATCGAGAGTTATGAGGCACGCTCTAAGGCCTAGCTGTTCGACCAACTGACTCGCGGCTGCATACCAGCCTGATTCACCATCAAGGCGGATCCCGGTAGCCCTCTCGGTTTCGAAACGATTGGGCGTGATGACAGTAGCGCCGCGATATATTGAGAGATCGTCGGTGAGGCGCGGATCAACGAATACCGGCGTTCCACGCGCGCCGGCGCGCTCGATCAAAGCTCGTAGGAGCCTTGGGGTAAGCACACCCTTGTTGATGTCCGATACCAGTACGCCGTCCACTCGATCGAGTTCCACGCCCAGTCGATCTATTAATGACTGTTCAGTGGCGAATGCCAAAGGACGAATTTCCTCTTCGTCGACTCTGAGTAATTGCTGGGTCGCTCGATTGGCTGATTGAACGGACCCTAAGAAGCGTTCCTTTACCGTCGTTGGGCGTAAGGGATCGATAACTATTGATTGGGTATCGATCTCGAGCGCGTTCAGCTTCTGGCGCAACAGTTGGCCGCTTCCGTCCGCACCAACGACGCTAAGTCCGACAGGTGAAGCCCCCAAGGCTCGAAGTCCGCACATCACGAATCCAGCGTTCCCGGGTCTCTCTTCGCGTTTGCGCACCTTCAACACCGGAACGGGCGCTTCAGGCGAAACGCGTTCGACCTCGCCCGATACATATCGATCGAGGATAACTTCACCGGCAACTAACAACCGCAACCCTCTCGGTTCCGGAAGTGCTCTTATTGGATGGTTCGTCACTCTAATTGGCAGATCGCCGCGGGCTGGAAGTCCACTCATGATATCTCCGCTCTACAGGGGTGCGTTCAGTGATGACGCGATGAAGCACTTCAAAGGTTTCTCGAGCGCACCTTTCCCAACTGAATTGTGATGCTCTACCGAGTCCTCGACGACGGAGCTGATCGCGCATTTCTGAGTTCTCCGCCAGCATTCTTACCTTGTCGGCAATGTCGCCAGGATCGTGCGGATCGCAATACAGTGCCGCGTCGCCACAGACTTCCCGCATAACGGGTATGTCGGAGGTTATGACTGGACACCCATACGCCATCGCTTCCAATGCGGGTAGGCCGAATCCTTCGTAGAAGGTAGGGAACAGCAAGCATACAGCGTTCTGATACAGCGCTATGACGTCGTCAGATGAGTTAACCCGGTTGGCGAACTGAACCACATCATGATTCCCCTGTATTCGAATCTCGGGTTTCTGCATCCCACGATGACCCGACCCAACCACAATCAGCGGGAGTCGCATCTGCTGGTTGACTAACACCGCCGCGTCGATCGCGCCTTGCGGGTTCTTCCTGGAAATCAGTGACCCTACCCACAAAATGTAACGCTCGGTCGGTTTGTTGTTTTGCTTCTCATCCTGATTGGCGAGCAGTTGTGCCGGCCGTGCACCTAGATGGACGACGGCAATTCGATCTCTAGCGCTTGGATAGTGACCCACGATGTTCGTTCTCTCCGCCTCAGTGCTTGTAATCAGCGCCTTGGCATTGCGTATACCGTTCGAAATGAGCAAGCCGTAGAGTAACCGGAACGGTGTCGTGTGGGCCTGCGGAAACAACTTGAACGTGAGATCATGAACCGTAACGACACTCGGGCCAAGGAGCGGCGCCAATAACGGCTGCAGGTTGTCGGGCGAAAACAGCAATCCGTCGCGGGACTGCGCTGGAAGCTCAAGTTGGGTCCACAGCTGGCCTTTGAACCTGCCGACTTGTTTCACTTTAATGTGACGAAGTCTGGGCGCATCCACCTTTGCACGAGGAACAAGTACCTCGATGGTCACTTGATCGGAATCTATCTCTCCGGAGTCAATCAAATCATCCCACACCCGCAACAACTCGCGGCCATAGCGTTGGATTCCCGTGATAGGCTGTTGCAGAAACCTCCCATTCACGTAAATCCTCGCCGGCAAATGCTGATCGCGATCCTTCACGGAAGAGTCCCTGGCTAAAGCAACTAACACTATCCGACACGCTTGAAGACAACCTTCGAGTTGTCCCGGTTCGCCCCGACCAACTCGAATCGCATTTCTGTATCCAGTACAAACTCAGAAAACGCTCGAAGCTCATTCTCTCTATCGGCAAACTCATCAAAGTAAATGTAGGTCCCCGGCACGATGAAGGATTCCAGCGTCTTCAACACATAGATTGTCGATGAGTACAAATCCGCATCCATATCCAGCACTAGCCGATCGTGAGGAGGCATCTGATAGCCAGGCAAAGTTTCATTGAACCATCCTTTGAAAAATCTGACTCGTGAATCATCGATCGTGGGTATCATGCCGTTGGTGCTGAAGTGGCCCTGCGGAGAGTCAATATTCCAGGCTTCAGGGAGTCCCTCGAAACTGTCGAATCCGTGAAGTTTGGCATGCGGATTCCTTAATCGTCGCGACCAATAACGCATCGAGTCACCCCGGAAGACTCCGAACTCGAGATATAAGACATCCTGATCCGCTACTTGTTGGATAATCAGATCGAATAGCTCACGAGTACGGTCAACGCGCACTTGTGGAACAAGTTTCTGCTCGTGTAGCCAGCGGCCAGTTTCGATGTAACTAATTGCTGCGTTGAACCTGTGCACCGTCCTCGCAGAGAATCGGGTGCCGGCGCGAGTAAGAATAATCTTTAAGAAGTCCTGCATCAGCTGTGTCGTGTTTCAGTGCAGGGGAGGATCCCCGCATCAATCGTGCTCTTGTTACGGAAGACATCGAGCGCTACAAAGGCTGGATCACACCCTCGCCGATAAAGGCTCTCGCGACGCTCTCGAGCTCGTTCTTCTGAAGGCCATCGCAAGGGTCCAACAACGATCTGACTCGCGGGGCTCGGACGACTTCATGCGGCGAATCCAGCGTAGATTGTAGCGTGTCATGTTCGGGTAGTCGCCTTGCTTGCGTTTTGCTTCTCGCCCACTCAATTCTTTATGGTCAATCTCGCCGAGCCAAACTTTACCGACCGCGGCAAGGCCGTTAGCATTGGCCATTTGCTCCAGCTCGCTCGGCACATAGCCCATTCGAACATGCCCTCCATCCTGAGTGGGACGAACCGCGTCGAAGCCCGGAAAGTCCGCGGCATTCCTGCGAACAAACTCTTTGTGCGGTGTCGTGATCAGCAGAGTGCCATCTTCAGAAAGATGGCGGCATAGTCGAGAGAACAAGCGGGAATCCGCGCAGAGGTGCTCGAGCACTTCGGAACAAAACACAAGGTCGAACGCTCCGAACTGCCAGGATGAATCAAGGTCAATGTTTTCGAAGCTATGCGGTATTTCGACAAACCGATAGCGGGTACGGAGTTTTCTGGTATCAAGGTCCAGGCCAAGATAAGAGCGGATTTTATTTTGCTGATACCAGTGGAGATAGAGAAGCGCCAAGCCTGAACCACATCCTGCATCCAGGACTCTGATGGGTCCGGGCTCATGATCTATCCAGTCAACGAGGAATCGCATTCGTTCGTGTATCATCCAGTCGCGAGTAAGCAGTGCGTACCGAAGACCGAGATGCCGGATGAGAAGAGAATCAACCGCGCGCGCGAGTTTATTAGCCATGGGAGCGTTGCCTTTGCTAGCTGTCCGACAATTCAAGCGCTATCGGCTCAGAACTCAATGGTACAGAGTCGATAGTCACCCTACCGCCGGCCTGCGCAACTTTCCTGGTTTCACTTTTTCCTGTTACAAGATTTATGATCTTTGCCGCGTTGGCATGATCAATCCTGATAGATATGTTTGCGTACTGAGTTTCGGATGACATAGGACCGGCTGCCCAGAGAAAGGCAATGTACTTTTGGCCGGTTTTAAACCAAATCATTTGAGGACCGATCGTTGTGTTCTTCGAACTCGACTGGTCTATTGGCGCGCCAGGCAATCGAAGAGTTGCGTCGGGCTGAGACAAAGACTCCCAATCGCGGCCCATTATTGCCGCAGTCCGCTGTATCGCTAAGTAGGCAGCTTTGGGGTTGAAGCCTCGAGCCGCTGAATAGGTGATTCCGAAGTTCTGCTCAACGTCTCGCGCGTCCTGACCGTCGTCGGCGAGCTCGTAGGGTGCCCACACCCTGACACCTTGCGATAGACCAAGAATCAACCCTCGCACGTGGTACGCCGCCTGGGTCTCTTCCGATACGCAAGCGAAATGCTCCGGGTGGATCGACTGGTCGCATGTTGGAAACCCATATTCTGTAACCCACGCCTGGAGCGGCCGTTGCAAGTACCTCTTAGCTTCAAGATCCCCTTGGATATTCAACGTGGACACCAGACTTCCTTCCGAATCGGCAACCGAGACGCCGTCGCGAAGGTAGATCGCCGCTCCTCCCCACGGTACTCGTTCCGGTGGTAATTTTCCCGGATAGGGATGGAATGATATGCCATCGATGCCGGCGAAATCTGCCGGAGTCTCCTCCATAGCGTCTATGAGTGGAGGTCCTTCGAAGCTTGTCGTGATCGTTGCACTGGGATCGGCTTGCCTGATGGCTTGCGCTGCTTTCTCGACCATATCTGAGAACTTACTCACCCAAGGAGCGTGCCCCCAACCGTTCCAGGCGCCGCCGTAGTAATCTCGTACGTCAAAATTCGAGGGCTCATTCCATATTTGATAAGCCGCCACCGGCATCCCGCGGAAGGTTGTCGCCATCCACCCGCAGTATCGCGCGAACGCGTCCGCATCGAGTGGATTAGGATAAAGCGCGTTTTTTCTGAACAGCAGCAGAATCATCTTCATATCTGAAGCAGCGATTTCGTTTGCTACTCGTCGCACCTCAGGATTGAGACGATATTGCCCCTGCGTTGTTTCATTCTCGGCCCACTCGCCAGGTGTCCATATGACGATCTGTACTCCTAGAGCCTTCATGAGACTTATCTGCTGATCGTCAATGTCCTTGGCTTTCCCCAGCTTTGATACCATCCCCAGGGTTCGAAGTTGAAAAGAATGAGTCTGCGTCGAAGTGGGTGAGAACAACGCGTCCACCTCGGCGCCGCTTGTTGACCAATGTGGAATGGTCACGGCAATACAAACAGCTACAACTATCACAGCGATGATCGAACGAGACACTAGGCTGGTCGAACCTGAAGAGTATCCAAGACAGTTGTTATTTTCTCTTTAGAGGCGAATCGCCCTTCGAGAGGTCGGCGACAGAGGGTCCAACGCTATCTAGAGGGAGTTGGCGGCGCGAAGCAAATTCACCGCTCGCGGCTGTGTCGGTGCGAACGCCGTTCGCTGGCGTTGATGCTCGCTCACTGTGGAACAGGAGGCGATCTGATATCTCGCGATGGCGCATCGCGTAGGCCTTTGAGCTGAGATCGTTCGAAAGGATGCGCTCTTGTGCCGCGCAGGCCAAACGAAAGCGCAAATTATCGTCGTCCCCAAGCGCGCGGATTGCATGACGGAGCGCGAGGAAATCACCTACGGGCACGTATTTAACTTCGCGGCCGGAAAAATAGGAGCGCAGACCTCCCGTGTCGCTCGCTATTACAGGTACACCTGACAAAGCCGCCTCCGCCAACACTGTTATTCCCGATGCGTGCATGTTAGCGCGAAGAGGGAGAACAACTATGTCCGCCCAGGCATAAAGATCGAATACCTCTCTCGCAGTGGTCGCTTTGATAAGCTCGATCTTGCCCGACTGAACTGCTCGCCGCGGTGTGTTCTGTGTAGCCGCGATTCGGAGATGCCAATCGCCGCAGGGTTTGATCGCCTGGACTAGTGTTTCCCAATCGCGATGCATGTCTCGACCCAGCGATAAGACTCTCAAGGGCTTGTGGCGGGTTCGTCTAACTGCCGGCGTGATCGCACTTGAGTCGATACCAAAGTGAACAAACTCGACGGTCATATTGGGAAATAGCTCGCGCGCTCTGACCAGATTATCGGGAGAGAGCACCGTCAGAATGTCGGCTTTGGCAAGCAGAGTCTTGTATAGCCACCTCTTAGGTGCGGAAAACTCGTTCCACCGATCGTACAACCACACACTCTGGGCTATAAGCCTTGGCCGAGACACTGGCTTGGTCAGGCACCATAGCAACAGCACTCCAAGATGCTCCAACTCAGTGTGGGTCCAGACGATATCAGCCTCGTGAAGACCTTTGCGATTTCGCCACGCGTGCAACAGATCAAGTCCTAAAGCATGGCGAAGCGCTAATCGTAAGAATCGCGTGCCCTGGCTTTCGTTCGCGTCTTCTGAGTACTGGATGTCATACTGATCGTCAGCGGCGTGGTAGTAGCCGTAGGGAAGTTTATCCAGTATGCCGGGCATTTCCCCTTTAGCCCAGGCTTCGCGCCATTGCCGTGCTCCAAAGCCATGAACGAGATGCACAAATACCTTGATGCGCCGCGCTCGTGAGTCCACTGGTTCGATATGTAAGGAAGAATCCGGAAGGCTAGTCATGGGAGGATTCCTGAACACGGACGCTAGTGTGATGCCGAATTGCGGAAACTATCGCTGCCTCGACGCGAAGGTCTTTTGTGATTAAGAGCTGCACGGCATGCTGTGAGGACAGTATCGAAGGATAACGCGTTCATGCAGTCCGGCACTTGACGCGGGAATTCAAACCCAAGATCGAGGTAGCCGGCACCGGGCAAAGGGGACTCAAGCGAGATAGATGTAGCACTCACCGGACCCCACCGTCGGGCGTTAGTTGGCCCGTGCAATGCGACTAAAGAACCGCTGAGTGCGTCAGCCATGTGCATAATTCCAGTATTAACGGAAACCACCAGGTCGGCACGGTGAAGCTCGTTGGCCAGGTCGGAGAAATTACATCCGGCGATGTTTGCTACAAATGCTCGAACGAGGGGATTCACTCGCGCGATCAATTTCTCATTCAATTCGAACTGCTCGCGGCTTCCAGTGAGAGCTATCCCGTAGCCGTCATGGACGAGCGCTGCCGCTAACGCCTGCCATCGCTCTTGCGGCCATTCCTTATGTGACGATCCCGTACCTCCAGGCCACATATGCAGGATGACATAACCTCGGCGGCCTCGTAGCCCTCGGACAGAAGAGCGTGAGCCCCATCGAAGCGAGGGCATGTGACGAGGTTCGGCATCAGCCGCGCGCACCAGCCGTCTGAAATTCTCGAGCTCATGCTGAGACGACAAATGCTCAACAGCCACGTCATATGCAAAGTGGCGATATTGGTCGCGAGTCTTGAATCCTGCAATGAATCGCGCTCCCGAAAAGGCAGCGATAATCGAATTCAATCTTGGCCACGGTCCGAAGTCCAGAAGAACGCTTGCCTCTTGTCGGCGGGTCTGGCGAATGGCGTTCATAGGATTGAAAATATCCAACAACACCACCAGATCTAACTCCGGAATCAAGTGCCCCACTTCGTGGTTGCTGGGACCCGCAAGCAAAATCAGTTCGGCTTGGCTATACCGGTCCCTGAGGTCAGCGACAACCGCACTCATCAAGATGGTATCACCGATCGCAGCGGTGTTAAGGAGAGCAATTCGCTTCGGATGAGAGGGCAAGTGACCTTTTTTCCGCAGCAGACCCGCGGCGGCTACCAGTGGGATACCGACATAACGGTCCAACAGCCTACGGCCTTTACTTCCTCGACCCGGCGAAGCATTGCTTATAGTTACGGAGCGGGACGCCTGCGCATTCACTATTAGATAACCTCCTGAAGCACATGCCAAGTAGCTCGTGCTGCCTGGTTCCAATCGAATAGTCGGCTGCGTTCTAGTGAGCGCCGACTGAATTCCTCTCTAAGATCAACCTCGTTAACCATCCGAATTATTGCGCCCGCAATTGCATCGACGTTATGAGGATCAATACAAAGGCCAGCATCGCCCACAATTTCGGGCAAGGATGTATTATCACCGACTATAGGCGGGACGCCCGATGCCATGGCTTCAAGCGCGGGCAGGCCAAATCCCTCGTACACAGATGGATAAACGAGAGTGAGAGCACCTCTATACAGAGCGGGCAATTCCCTTTCAGGCACATAACCCGTAAGGTGGACACGGCGGGGTAATGACATCGCGGGTTTGCTCCGAAAGACCCGGCTGGTTCCTTGGATGCCGCTTATTACGAGCCAAACCGATGGCGGAATATGGTCGACACATCGCGACCACGCGTCTAAGAGTCTTGCCAGGTTCTTGCGCGGCTCCAGGCTTCCGACGCTAAGGACGTACGCCGAGCGTGGCACGGGCAAACGGCGCCTTAGTTCGCAATACTCGACTTGACTTGCCTGTCTAAAACGCTCGTCGACGCCATTGGCAATCACCGCAATCTTCGAAGCTTCGACACCTAGAGAATCGACTAGCCTGCTCTTTGTGAATTCTGAAACTGCGACAATTTTCTTTACGCGTCGCGCAAGCCGAGGAACTAACCAGCGATACCAGGCAGCAAATCTCTTTCCGAACCACTCCGGATGGTCCAGTACTGCGATATCGTGAAAAGTTACGACCTGTCTCGCCAAGGAGACCGGACCAGCATTGGCCGGGCTCCAAAGCACGCGGCCGGCGGCCAAGCTGGGCAACAACAGTTGTTCCCATAGATGTCCCATGGGTCCATGCATAGGGCGCCCAGGAGATACCATTTCAATCCTGCCATCCAAGCGCTTGCAAAGTTCATCCGTATAGCGCTGAACACCAGTGATGCCAGCGGTCAGAGAGCGAGCGTTAACGAGAATGTCGATGGAAGACACGGATCTACTGCTGCTCTATTGCGGCCCTATTGCTGGGCCTTGGACTTCGCTTGAGATCAGGACGGAGAGAAGACGGCGACCATCTCGGTTCGCTCGTCAGGTGATATCAGGCAGAACCACATGATCAGTAGCGCACTGATGAGGCCGACACAGAAATACAAACACCGCGATGCCAAAGAAGCCTCGAACAACATTCCTGCCACGGCGATTACAGCGATACATATCGCGGCCATCAGCGCATTTTTTCTAATGGCCTTTCGCGCATCGGGCAAAAGCCGCCAAGTCATAGCGTGAAGAACCACACAATTCACGCTCATCCGGAGCACCCAGGCCATACCAGCGCCTTCGAGACCGAAACTGCGACTTAGAAAGTACAACACCGCTAGATAGGCGGGAGCTTCCACAAGGGCGAGTTTTGCGGGTAAGTCGGGGCGGCAGGCGACTAGTAGTGTCCATGGTATTCTTGCAATGCTGCTAAGAAACACGCCAAAAGCCAGCAATGCCAGAACCCTCGCGCTGTGCAGGGCGAAAGAGGGAGAAATCCATACGCTAAGTATCTCGTGTGGAAAGAGGATGATTACCAGGACTGGAGCTAGAATCGCCGGGAATAGGTAATTTCCGGCCTTTTCCAGGAGCGATATTGCGACCTCACGCCCTTCTCCAAGAGTCCCGGCATAATTTGGAAACAAGGCCGCGTTCAAAGCATCTGGAATTAACCACAGTCGCACCACCATATCGAAGGGAGTGGCGTAGTAGGCGACCGCACTCACTGATGCTACGACGCCTAATACAAATCGATCCGAGTACAGAAAGATGGGATCCGTGATCGCAGACAATGACATCCATCCGCCGAACGTCACCAGAGGGCGAACTGTCTTCCATCGAGCACGAGGTAGATAACCCAGTGAAGGCTCTACTTGAAAACACATCCACAGATACGCGGCCCAAGCTAGTACTTTCCCGACGACCAGCGCGCCGACTATGTAGACGAGACTGTGAGAAAAGAACAAGACGGCGACTGGACTTAAGAAGGAGAAAAGCCCTGCGGCAATCTGAACGCGGTTGATCAAATCAAATCTTTGATAGGCGGCGAGAGTTCCGCGGAAACACGAGCTCGTTATTACAAACGGAAGTGCTATAGAAAAAATGCAAAACACAAGAGCCGTCTCGTGGGCTAAGGCGCCAGGCACTTTGAACCAGCGGTATGCAAGCGTATGTGAAAGAACGGCGAGGACGACTCCTCCCGCAACCCCTGTCGCCGCCATAATTACGAAGCCCGTATAGATCAGATCGCGAATCGCTTCCGATCCCTTTCCGATCCGCTCCGCGATAAGTTTAGTCAATGCATTGTCGAGTCCAATATCGAAGAACCCAAAATATCCCACCAGCCCCCAGGCAATTGTCAGAACACCATACCGGGCGGTCCCCAAGCTGCGAATAAGGATCGGTATCACCACAACCGCCGCGATCAACGGCGTCGCGTAGCCAGCGAGATTCCATAGAGCGTTGCGAGCAATCACACGCGCCGATGGCGGCGTCTGATCGTATTCGTAGAGCTCAACTCCTTTCGTTCCTGATGACACTCTGTTCCCTCGGTCTGGTTCGCGGTTGGGTTGTTGGGCGACCTACCCAGAAAGAGGCGTCCCTAGTCGCCCTTAACTAGCCGGTACGAATCGGTGTCGAAATGCTGGGTCGAAAACTCGAAGAGCTCGGAGTCCTCAAGCGCTTCCATTTGATGTACGAAGCCTGGCGCGACGTCCATGCAGTCACCAGGGGAAATCTCAAACTCGTCGAGTCGATCACTATCGGCCGAATCCTTGACGCGAATCTTCAAACGTCCTTTGTGTAAATAGAAGGACTCCGTTTTCAGCTTGTGATAGTGCAGAGAACAACGCCTTCCTTTGCGAATTTCCAGAATTTTTCCACAGTAGAGTGGATTGTTGGCAATCCAGATTTCCCGTCCCCAACCTTTTGGTTCGATATGTACAGGTTTTCGCGGACTCGCAGTCATCGGATTCTCACTAGTCGAGCTCATCGGCCCTATAACCTCAACACTTTCGGGATGTCGTACGGTAAACCGGCGAATTGTGAAAAACTACCCGACTCGAAACTCGGGCGTCAGAAGAACAATCTTCTTTCCCATCGCACCTGTGGCACCTTCACCGAGTCTGACGATCGGCATTGTCCGAGGAGCTTCCACGGCATATCGGGCGTAGCCAACTACAAGAGACCACAGGATCCACAAATGCGGCGAACTTATATCGGCACCTGAAATACACATAGCCACGCAATACATTGCCAAGGCCCAGGCAGCGCTTCTCGTATAAGCTCGAATCTTATCCGAGGGATCGGGAGCGCGCATTGCCCTGACAACAGCGCGACGCGTGGCATAGATCAAACTGACAATTAGAATGCTTCCCGGAATTCCAATGTTACTCAGGATGTAGAATAGCATGCCTGATGGCCGGTTGGACCCCAAACCTACTCCAAGTCCGCCACTCTGCATTACGACATCCAGAGCGACTAATATCGTCGAGTGCCGCTCTTGACCAGAATGCGACTGGCTCTTGTACCATAGAATGTCGGAAAGGAGCTGATGGAAATCCGGTATGAAGAGGGCGGCCGCACCCAGCGCGGTAGCTATTGTGGCAAACGTGAGCAACAGCTTCTCGTTAATGTAGCCTTTGATCGCAAGCGTGCCGAGCTCTTTAGAAATCAGAAGTGCGATCAGAATAAATGCGGTCAAATAGCCGGTCGTCGAGGTTGTAAGAATCAGCATTACTATTCCGCACCAGAACAGGATCCATAGAAGACCGCTAGCAGAGCGTCGATCCATCGTCAGGAAAAGTAAATAGGTGGTCCATGCGGCAAAGAAAATGCCGGCACTAGATGGTTCGTTAAAGGTTGCCGACAGTCGCCAGGCGCCAGCTACCTTTTGGCTCACCAGCTGTTGCCAGCCGGCATTGCTGTTAAAGATCTGCTCAGGAAACGGAAATCCTAGAAGATGAGCCGCTAGCTGATAGGCTCCTACCGCGGATGCGATCGCGCCTGCCCAAACGAACGAGCTCGCCAGCTGGTCGATATAGTAAGAGTCGGTACTCCGCCACATGACGTAAATCATGAAGAGAGTATTCAAGATCAAGTATCCCGCCTGAGCAGCATTGCTCATGCTCCACTCCAGAGGCGTAGTCGCCACAGGATCCATGCCGAGCCGAGGCGTATCAACGTGTATACCTGCGAATAGATGGGGTAACAGAAACGCGGACGCCACACCCCATGCCGCGAGCATCAAGAGGGGTCGCGTAAAGTCCAGCGCCATATCCCCGCGCTTGAAGCCGAGCCGTCCTTGCAAGCATGCGGCCGCAAACCGGATAGCGACCAAGCTGACGACGAAAAAATAAGGACTGACTCCGATTGCAAAACCGCCGCCTACATTGACCACCGAAGCCGCCTGAAATGCCGACACGATGACGGCCCAGGGAATCAGGAATTTAGGGCGAAAGTAGAATATGAACAGGCTTAGAGGTATCAGGATCAAGCCGATTGGTGTTATGGACATGGCGATGGTGGAAGAGCGGGAAAGCTGAGCGGATCCCGGCTAGTGTGCGCCTTTCCGAAGCAATACCGCCGGAACCGTGCGAAGAAGGATCTCGATATCTTTGCCAAGCGATTGATCCCGAATGTACTCCATGTCCAACTCGACCCGCCGGGCGTATTGTTCGATTTCGCTTCGCCCATTTATCTGCCAGTGACCCGTCATTCCAGGTTTCGCTGATAGCAGGAGCTGTACGCAATCACCGTACTTTCCTACCTCGGCGGGAACCACCGGACGAGGCCCAACCAAACTCATGTCACCGTTGATGACGTTGAACAACTGCGGGAGCTCATCCAGGCTAGTAGCGCGCAGGAAGGCGCCGATCCTGGTTATTCGAGGATCTTTGCCTTTGGGTAATTTAAAGTTGTTGGTAACGTACAGCTCTCGAAGCTTCGAGTCCTTGGTCAGCACTTCTTCGGCGTTAGCAATCATAGTACGGAACTTATAAATCCTAATCGGCTCACCCTTTTGCCCGATTCTTGTTTGCCTGAAGAACACCGGGCCTTCTGACGAGCACTTGATAATCAAGGCAGTCAATGCAAGGACCGGTGAGGATAGGACGATCAATAGGCAGGCTCCTGCCAGATCTGCCAGTCGCTTCGCGACAAGCTGTGCCTTGTTCAGATGTCCTGCAAGTAGCGAGACTACAGGTATTCCAGCGACATCGCTTAAGCTTTGGCGAAATAGCCTGACATCCAGCAGCTCGGGCACTACGTGCACGTGCTTGCCTCTCTTTAAGAGATCGAGCGCGTAAGTTTCACCTTGTTGCGCGTCGCTTAAGATGAATGCCTCGTCAATTTCTTCACTAGCATCCAGGACACGCTCTATCTCGTCAGGCTCTCCGTCGAGAGGAAAAGCAACTATGTGGTAACCCATCGGATATGCGCTACCAAGTAAGGTTATAAAACGATCACAGCCGGAGCGGCTGCCGACTACCAAGGCGGTACGCCAATTGTATCCGAATCGATGAAGTCGGCGGAGAGCAACTATAGTCACGAATTGCCGCGCCAGAATCAATGAAGCAGAGCACGTAAGAACATAGAATACAAATTGGCGGCTGATGTTAGGCAGGTTCAACAGAAAGACGCTGCCGATTGTTAGTAGGCTCCACAAAGCAAGAGTCTTTCCGAACTGCCAGAGCGAAAACCCGATGCGCTCTGCTCGATGCGAGTGATATATGCCGCCATGCGCGCTCGCGGCGGGCCATAACAACAACGCCGCAAGCAGCAAAACGCTGTACTCGCGCTGCCAGCTATCCGGATAGAAGAAAAGGGTGTGTGAACTGAGCCACCTGACAAGTGTTAGCGCGATGCAAAAACCTGCAAGGATGCAGCACAAATCAAACGCGTTTTCGAACGCTAGTGTGTCTTCGTCTCTGCTTGGCATAATCAATAGGTGTTGATGTTTGTGGCGATCCGACTAGCTGTGGAACATAACCCGACGCAACCGCTACGAAACCTTTCTCGCTGCGGAAAGATTGGCGGGTTTGATGAACCTCATAGCTAAAATCCCCGGACCGCGTACCTGCGAAATACTCGACCAGCGGCGCCAATAATTGCCGACGGCAACTGACTCGCGCCATGATGAGCTCCTTGGTGGGGCTGACACGGTTGAAGGAAGCTCGGTCCGCCTGGCGACGTCGTCCTCGCCATAGATCGCGTAGCTTCGCGGTTCTCCGAGAACGTCCAATACGCAGCTTTTCAGGAGTTCAGAATCGTAGCGTCCCGCGGGCGAGTGTAGGGAGTTTGGGTCCGCAGGTTCGTTAATATCTCTATCTATGCGGCGTTCAGCTCCGGTGCACGTTACTGATAGGACTAGAGTGCCGCCGGGATTAAGCGCCTGCCACATTTCTCTCAGCAACTCTCTTTCATTTTCTTCTGGCGATAGACGCGCAAGGCAAGTTATCGTGTCGAAGGATGCGGACAATCCTGACAGATTTCCGCGTTCTTTCACCTGAACCTCTGTCCCGTTGCGCTCGGTTCGGCTTGTCACATGCTTGAGCAAGTTGCGAGTCGCGCCGTTGGTGTTCAGCAACAGTGCGCGATCGGGCTTAAAGCTTGTCAAAACGTAGAGCGGAAAGACCCATGGTGAAGATACATCCAGATAGGAACCGATCCCAGCCTGAGCGCGGAGGCTCTTCAAGGCGAAGTCACTATCGAGGTACAAGGTAGCGGGGAGCATTGAAAACTGGTGACGCGCCGTCTCAGGCGTCCGAATGAGCGAGAAAGCCAGACGGAGGCGATATCGTTGAAGCTCGAGGCCAGGAAGAAGATACCAATGTGCAAGTGCGCAATTGATGGTATCCGATGCGAGGTCTTTGACTAGAGAGCTATCTCGATGGGATTGAGAACGACCCTGGATGCCTCGTCGCTGCGAGAAGTCGCGTCCGTTCGTCAGAAGGTTGGCAGACTCACTATTCGGGTGGCTCATCGTTTCATGATTCCTTGCGTGAGCGGTATAGGTGTAGGCAGTGGATGACCTGTCGATGTTTAGTTTACGGCGGCGCGCCCGACGTAAGAGGAATATTGGGCGTAGTTACCAGTGTGACTCCTGAAGGCTGGCTCTCTCGTATCAACTCTGTTCATTACGACGCCGAAAATCTTTGCTCCGGCATCGGATAGCCGCCGACAAACTGCCCGCACGGTACTTTTTGGCGTCTCGGCACCTGCGATCACCACCACACCATCAACCATAGTTGCGAGACCCAATGTGTCACTCGCAAAGGCAACTGGGGCAGAGTCCAACAACACAAACTGATATTGGTTGCTTAACTCACGAAGCAGTTGAAACATGCTGGCGGAAGTGAGCAATTCGCTGGGGTTTGGAACTGTCGCGCCTGCGCCCAGGAAAAACAGTCCTTCTACAGTCGCACCATCGCTCGCTTTATTTCCCAAGCGTTGAATTGCGTGTTGGGGCGAAGCCAGGTCAACCAGTATCTCACTCAATCCGGACGAGTTGTCAGCTGTGAGTACTTTGTGACAACGAGGCTCTCTCAGATCTGCGTCGATCAGTAAAGTACGCGCGCCCGTCTGAGCGAAGGCCCAGGCCGTCCCCGATGCTGTCATGGTTTTCCCTTCGCCCGGAACGGCGCTGGTGAAGAGTATCGTCTTGGGTGCTCCGCCGGCGTTGGAGTACATCAGGGCAGTTCTGATTGATCTGTAGATGTCCATCAAATCGCCAGGACGGCGAATTGCCAGGTCTGATTTGGACGGCTTATCGGCTGTGCTGTTACTCAGCCGTGATAGCGCTCCTGTCAAATTATGATTAGACAAGGCATCAGCAGCTTGCGGCCTGGCCAATATTCTTGCCAGGTCAGGAACGATGCCCAGTTCTGGCAAGTGCAAGAAGGTTTCGATTTCCTCAGGGCTTCTGATCCGATCGTCTGAACGATCCAGAAAAAAAATGAGTCCGACCGATGCTATTGCGGCAATCAGACCACTCATCGCGAGATCCATCGCTTTCTTCGGACTAGACGGCAACGACGGCGGGACCGCCGCCTCGGCCAGCGCGATATTTGGAAGCGGAGCTTCTCCATTTACGCTAATCTCTTGCATGCGCTGCAGCACGTTCTTATATAGCTGACGGTTGGTATCGACTTCGCGCACCAAAACCGCATCCTGCAGAGAGGCGTCATTACGCGCGAAGTCTTGCTGCTTTTCTTTTTCAATTCGCTGCTCCAGCTCCTGTTGTCTGCCTAGAGCAGCAGTATAGTGCCGCTGGATCGCGCGAGCGATTGCGCCCATTTCGCGCGCGAGTCTCCTTTTCGCTTCGTTCAGTTTCGCGCCGAGTTGACGAACCCGGGGATATTCGTTCGTATATTTGCTGGCCGACTCCGCATACTCGGCCTGTAATTGATCGACCTGGGGTTCGAGATTTTGAATCATCAGGTTATCGACCACTTCAGGCAGCGAGTCGTAGTCGCCCGACTTCACGAGTTCCATCTCGGATTCGGCCTTGATCCTTTCTGCTTCCGCGTCGGTCAATTGCCTGGTCAAGTTGATCATCGTTTGCTCAGCTATCGCGTTCTTTTCCTGATCGTGGATACCAAATGAAACGATGCCCATTTTCGCTCGATAGGAATTCAGAGTGGCTTCAGATTTCTCAACCTTCTGCTTTGATGCTAATCAGCTCCTTCTCGAGAAACTCCCGGGATGCATCGTCTCCTTGCGATTGCAACTGACGTTGGAGAGTCACGTAGTCGCTCACGTGCTTATTAACGATCTCGGCTGACAGTGTAGGACTCGGCGATCTGAATGACACTCTAACCAGGCGCGTGCCGCCCTCGGGAGCGATCGACAGACGCGACCTGTATGCATTGATTGCGCGCGCCGTGACCCCTAACCTCTCGGTTCGCGGTGGTTCAGACGGGACGATTAGCGAGACGAGTTGCGACCAGATGGAGAACATCGAGGCAAAAGGCCCTGGACTATTCGATGCCCCGAATATAGGTAGCTTCTCCAGGTCGAGATCCGCGACTACACGGGCTATGAGTTGCTCACTTTGTAAAAGGGAATACTGGGTCTTTCGATAGTCATCTTCGTCGCCATTCTGAATCTTATTCAGCAAGCTGGAAGCATCCATTATGCGTGGTGGCTCGGGATCAATCAGTAATGTGGCCGTCGCCGTATACTGCCGCGACATGGAGAACACCACGATCGCGGTCAGCAGCATCGCAGCACCGACACCATAGGCAAGGATCCGCCAGCGACGTGCAATGACTTTACAACAGTCGCTCAGACCAATGCCTGCCTCGGTCTGAGTCGGAGAAGGAGGAAGAACGTATACCGGGTTGGCGGGCGAGCCGTTCCGCTGAATGAAATATGGAGATAGATTCGACATTAAAGACCTGCTGCGGGAGCGAGATAGAGTCCTGTACCGAACTTGGACATCAAGGTGTAGACGCCATACGGAACAGCGCCTAAGGCAGAACTCTTTATTAACACCACGTCACCACCCTGTACGGGTAGGTCGGATGCCTTGCCACTTTCGACTTTCGAGAGATCTAGTGGTATCGAAGTTCGGCTACCTCTCTCTGTTCTGAGCAGTTCAGCGTTCGAGCTAAACATGGCGCCCCCTGCGGCCGTCACCGCCCCAAGTACGGTCATGCCAGCGGTGACATCGAAGGACCCGGGGTGCGATACCCATCCATACACGCCAACTTGGCCGGCCGCGGGAACCAGAATTATGTCTCCGGGACGAGCAGGCAAATTGAGGCATCCCGTCATGGTCGGATTGCTTAAATCGATGACTATCGGGACGACCGAAGCACCCCGCGAATTCGCAATGGAACTGCTGGTGTTGGATGTGCTGACCTGAGTCACAGTTCCCTCAGGATCTACTGATGGCGGATCTTCGGTACCGTGAGCATCGGTTATCATCTGTCTTGAACCGGAGTTCACAGAAGGATTTTGCGAGTTGCCCTTGTCACTCTTAGGATCTACGTCGTGTGGAAACAGAATTACTTTCTCTGCTGCGCGTTCGGATCCGACGCCTTTTGTGCCGCCAGCGCGTCCCATTACGCTAAGGATCGACTCACCCGGGCCATTGAGCGAATAGGTGCCTGGACGTGAAACCATACCCATTACTTCCACGTTCCTACTTGCGTAGTGTTGAATGAATACGTGAACTCTGGGCTCGCGTTGAAACCTGCGAACCTTTTGAGCCAATAGCTCTTGAGTTTCTTCCTCAGTCAGTCCCGCGACGTGCACTTCTCCTAACAATGGCAGCCCTACGGCGCCGGTTCCGTCGACGCGCGCATCAACTTCTTTCAGTTCTGGAAGATCATCCATTGAAACGCGAACCACGTCTCCAGGTCCCACTGGATAATCGTAAGAATCTCCCTCACTCTTACGAGCGTCCCATAGCTGACGCATCCGGCCACTCGTCTCGCAAGAAGCGCTTTGCTCATCCGCAGGGGTGATCGAATCACCTTGAAGCGAACTATTGCTTGTTGGGATCGGCGGAGGACTACCACTTGAACACCCGAAACAAGGGCACATAGCTATCAACACGACAGTAAGCATCGGCAGTTTGCTGAAGCGCATATAGTTCCTCCTGGAATTGTGAACCCGCCAGCAAGGTGGACCGTCGCATTTATAAGCGCGCGATCCTAAATAATTCGTAATGTTCGGCAACGCGTCCGCCATCCCTTGGGAGAACTTCCAAAGGAACGAGAGACTTCTATCCGTCCGCCCCAAGGAAGAGTCGAGTCTTCCTAGGAGTGCCAACTGAGCTACTCGCTTCTCGCTAAGTCTCAGTCAGCGGTCGTATAGATATAGGGGCGGTCGAGACTCGTCACTTCATTGAGCGCAACCGCAATGGACGAAGTCGAGTGCAACAGGTGTGCCTGACAAAGACGATCGATAACGATCTGCGCGCTCCTAAGGCATGTGCTCCTTAGGTGCACTGCGGATTCTGATACGTGGAACATCAGTGCGCGCTTGCTGATCGCAGCAGCGCGCGATGGTCAGGCCAATGACCGAAACTGATACAGAGTCCAGAACTGAGAGCAGCGAATGAGGATAACGTTCTTGATGACGGACTTAAATATATTTACAACCGCTGTCCGTCTACGAATGAGTTTATACATACGTAGAGTTTCTGAAAGCATTACAGTGATGGTGTGTTCGTTTACAGTCGGAGAAAAGTTTGACAGGAAAAAATTTCCGCTTACACACCAGCGATGAGTCGGTTCGCTCGCGATCGGATTTTGTAGTCGGACGATTCGCGAATTGAAACGCAACTTGTGATCTGCGAAGGAAAGCTGAGCCAGGGCTGGATGGCTTGGCGAGTCCGTCAGTGTTCCGATCTACATATTGATGTTCTCTCTGCAAGGAACCACGCGAACCCGTCCGTTACAATTATTAATTCATTGTAGTGAACTATATGATGAACAAACCCATTAAGCTGCAAACGAACCCGGAAAAAGAGGTAATACCCTTGTGTATTCCTGATATCCGTGGTTGCGCACTGCTATCGTTGTGAAGAACCGGCCTGTGCCCTGTGCCGCCGTTTGTCACGCCTTTCTCATGAAGATCCTAGCAACGCCGATGTCCCACTGTAGGTGTGAAAATGCCTTACCAGGCGCCGCAGGAGGTGCCCCCGATGAGCGAAAGTCTCGAACCAAAAACAATCGGTAGCACGCTTCCTATGATCTCGCGCCGCAGCTTTATCAAGGGGGTGATCGTAGGCGGCGCGACCGTCTCCTCGGCAGGCTATCTATTTCGTGCCTCGACACTACTGGCGCAGTCCAGCGTGGTCGGAGCACGCTTGATCACGATCGAGGTTAACGGACAACAACGTCGCGCGGATGTTATGAAGCAAGAGACGCTCGCATGGACGTTGCGGCATAAACTGGGCCTAACCGGCACAAAATTGGGATGCGACCGCGCAGAATGCGGCTCGTGCACCGTGCTGATTGACGACGTGCCTCACTATGCATGCTCGGTGCTCACACACACCGTGCGCGACCGTAAGGTCCTAACGATTGAAGGGCTGGCGAATCGCGACGGAACGCTGCACCCGATACAGCAAGGCGTCGTCGATGAACAAGGGTTCCAATGCGCGTTCTGCATGCCCGGTTTTATCATGGCATCCGTCGGATTTCTGAAGTCGAACCCCAACCCCACACGCGCGCAGTTGGCGATTGGTGTCTCGGGCAACCTGTGCCGATGCCAGGACTACGACAAGATCCTCACCGCGCTGATGCGCGGGGCGGACAATATGAGGAAGGTCAGCCATGCCTGACAGCAAGGATGCGATTTCCGCCGCGGCGCCCGCGCGCGAGTACGGCGTCGGGCGCAAGCTGATCGGCAAAGATTACGAAACCCCGGACTTGTATGCGAAGGTCACGGGACAAGCAAAATATGCCGAGGACTATCATGCCGATGGCATGTTGTTCTGCAAGTTGCTGCTTAGCCCGATGCCGCATGCACGCGTAAAGCACATCGATATGCGCGAGGCACTCGCGATGCCGGGTGTCAGAGCAATTCTTACCGAGGATGATCTTCCCCCGCCGGCCGATAGCCTCACCGACAACGGCACTGTTATTAAAGCCAATCCGAAAAGCGAACGCGGGCTCACGATGGAGCCGGTGTACCAGGGCGAACCGATCCTCGCCGTCGCCGCGGTTGACGAACTCACGGCCGCCGACGCGATCGAAAAGATTCATATCGATCTCGAGCCGCTGCCGTTCGTGATCGATCCGCTCGAGACCCTGCGGCCGGGCGGGCCGAATCCGAGAGTGGACGGGAACATCTGGATTGTGCCTCCAACGCCGCCACCTGGATCGCCACCAAGTCCTCCGCCGTCTATCGGGGAACTCAAGTGGACCGAGGAGGATTTCGCGAACGCCAAGGCTGGTCAGTTGCCGATGGGCAAGACTCCCGATCAATGGTCGTACGGCGACCTCGAAGCGGGCTTCGAGAGTGCGGCGCTCGTCCTTGACGAAACTTTTGTGACGCCGGACACGAGTCATCAGACGCTCGAAACGCGCAGCGCGATGGCTTACTGGCAGAACGGCAAGGTCTACATGTACACGGGCACGCAGAGCACCGCGCAAACCGTACCTGCTATCGCAAGGTGGTTGAATATCGACCGCGGCAAAGTCGTGCTGATCAGCGAATACACTGGCGGCGGCTTCGGCAGCAAAGTCACAGCCGGCGTGTCGCTGGTTATCCCTGCGCTCCTGTCAAAGAAGGCGAACGCGCCAGTGATGATGCGCATCAGCCGCGAGGAAGAGACCTTCATCGGCCGCGCGCGTCCAAGTCTGATGGGCAGGATGAAGGTCGGCTTCTCGCGAGAGGGACGAATCGTAGCCCTTGACATGTTCGTGATTTCCAATAACGGCCCCTACGACGCGCAGGGCGACGTCCCCACTTCCGGCCGTATCGTTTCACTCTTGTATCAGCCGCAAGCCATGCGCTGGCGCGGTGCCACGATCCTTACTAACACTCCGCCCCGCAGCGCGCAGAGTTCACCGGGTGGCTTGCAGGGCATCATGATCATCGAACCGATCATCGCGAAGGCCGCGCGCAAACTAGGACTGGACCAGGTAGCTATCAGGCGCATCAACTGTCCCGAAGGCAAGGCGCCATTCGGCGGACCGGTGGATGGTACGCGGCAGCATGCAACCAGCTCATTCCTCAAGGAGGCCCTCGATCGCGGCGCCGAACAGTTCAAATGGCAGGACAGAGTGGCGCGCACTCCAAAACGGATCGGCTCGAAGGTGCGCGGCGTCGGCGTCTCGCTCAGTTGTTTCTTCGGCGGCACTATCGGTTTCGATGGGCTTCTCATTATAAAGCCGGACGGCCGCGTCACCTTCCAGTCCGGAATCGGCAACCTGGGAACTGAATCTGTAATCGACGTCCATCGCGCGGGTGCTGAAGTTCTCGGTGTGCCATGGGAAAAGTGCGACGTCGTCTGGGGCAACACTGCCAACAATCTTCCATTCACCTGCGTCTCCGGCGGCAGCCAGACGACCCACGCTATGACGCGTGCCGCGTATGCTACCGCGATGGACGCCCGGAAGAAGCTGCAAGAGATCGCAGCGAAGAGTCTCGGCGGCGGACCCGAGGACTACGAGGTCGCCAACGAGCGCGTCTTCCGCAAAGGCGACGGACGCGGCATGACGTTAGCTGAGGCTGCGCAGCGCGCGATTCAACTCGGCGGCATCTATGACGGCCACGAATCGGCGCCTGACCTGCACAAATTGACCAAGGCGTCCGTTGCAGCGGTCGCAGGCCAAGGTCTGGTGGCTGCCGCCAAAGATAACTATGGGCGCGACGGCCAAACGTTCTCCTACGTTGCGAGCTTCGCCGAAGTCGAGGTCGACGTCGAGACCGGCAAATATGACATCGTCGATTTCCTCGCGTACGCCGACGTTGGCTCGGTGATACATCCACGCTCACTCGGCGGCCAGGTGCTTGGCCGCTCAGTCCTCGGGATGGGTCATGCGATCGGCCAGAAGTGGGTGTACGACCCTCACTACGGCGCGATGCTCTCGACGCGGTTCTACCAGAACAAGCCGCCAACGATTCTCGATGTGCCGGTGAACATGCAGTGGGGCGCGCTGGATATTCCTGATCCCGAAACTCCCGTGGGCGCGCGAGGCGTCGGCGAGCCTCCCGTTGGCGGCGGATGCGCCTCCATCTTGAATGCGCTGTCCGATGCGCTTGGAGATGAAATCTTTCGGCGTGCACCGGTCAACCTTGACACCATCCTGACCTCGCTCGAAGCCGGACGGCCGATGCAACATCCGCTGATGGCCTACATTTAATAGGAGACAGTCATGGCTGTAATCCGAGATGTTATGCCAGCGTTCGAGCTGCTTCAGCCAGACTCCATCGCCGAGGCGCAGATCCTGCTCCGACAGAACGGCAGCGATGCGTGGGTGCTGGCCGGCGGTCTCGACAGCTTCGACTGGCTCAAAGACCGCATCAAGCGGCCGAAAACGCTTATCGATCTGAGCGGGATCCAGGAACTTCGCGGAATCCGCACCACCAGCGACGGTATCGAGATCGGCGCGATGACCACACTCACGGAAGTAGCGCAGCATCCCGTCATTCGGGAGAAGTACTCGATCCTGGCGGAGGCCGCGGAGCTGGTAGCTTCGCCGCAAATCCGCAACCAGGGCACGATCGGCGGCAACGTCTCGCAGGATGCGCGATGCTGGTACTACCGCGCTGGCTGGCCCTGCTATCGCGCTGGCGGAAACATCTGCTATGCCGACACGCCCGAGGGCCGCAATCGTGAGCATGCAATTCTGCACGCGGATCGATGCGTCGCGGTAAATCCTTCCGACACCGCCCCGGCCCTGATCGCGCTCGACTCGAAATTCGTGATCAGCACGCCCAAAGGGCAACGCGTCGTGGATGCCGAAGAATATTTCATCGGTCCTGACGTCGACATAACGCGGCTGCACATCCTCCGGCCCGGCGATTTGCTAACGGCTATTCGAATTCCATCCACGTGGGCCGGCGCGAAGTTCTATTTTGAAAAAGTACGCGACCGGAACGTATGGGATTTCCCGCTACTGAATGTCGCATCTGCCATGACGCTATCCGGTGGCAGGATCGGGCGAATTCGCATCGCAGTGAACGCTGCCGCCGCTCGTCCGCTGCGGCTGAAGGATGTCGAAAGCGCAGTGCGCGGCATGCCGCCGAATGCTGCTACTGGTGAGATGGCTGGTGAACTGGCTGTGCAAGGCGCGGTCCCGCTCCAATTCAATACCTATAAGATTCCGCTGATGAGAAACCTGGTGAAGCGAGCTATCAGCGGAGTGGAGCAAGCGACATGAGTTTCCTGCAATGGGCTATCGACCCGTGGGGACTGAGAGTTCCGATTCACATCGCGTGGTTCCTGATATGGGGGGCGGTGATTGCAGGACTCGCGTTCTTCATAGTTCATGCCACCTATCTGAGGTATTTCGCCAAGCCGCGGCAGTTCGCGCCTGAAGTTCCGCCACCTATCCCATCCGAGATACCAGCACAGGTACCCCGGCATTCGCAGGTTGCGCGCATGTTCCACTGGATCATGGCAGCCTCGATGCTCACGCTACTGTTCACGGCCTTCCTTCCGAGGGTAGGAGTCCAATTTGACTGGGTGACCTATCACTGGATCGCGGGCACCGTGCTGACCGCGTCGATTCTTTTTCACATCTTCCATGCCTCCTTCTGGCTGGACTTCTGGTCTATATGGCCCGACAGAATCGACATGACGGACGCCTACCACAGAGTTCTGCGGGCTATAGGACGTCCGGCGCCGCCGCCCAGGAAGTTCGCCAAGTATCCACTCGAGAACAAGCTCTATCATGGCGCCATTATCGTGGCTGGCCTATGCGCGATCGGCACCGGCGTGTTCATGATGTTTCGCGTGCGCACGATTTTCTTTTCCCGCAACCCATACCTATTCAGCGATATGACCTGGGGTATGATCTACGTGTTGCACGGGCTTGCTGGGGTAGGACTGATCGCGTTGATCATGGTCCATATCTACTTCGGGATTCGCCCGGAGAAGCGCCCGATCACTAAATCGATGGTCTACGGTTGGATGAGTCGCGAGTTTTATCTGGAAGAGCACGATCCCGAGCGATGGGTCGTCACCCCATCGAACGCCGCGCAGCCGCTCACCGAATCGAAGAGCGAGGACTAGGTGATGCCCTCCGAAATCCTTGAGCACTGCAACACTGTCGAAGAGTGCTACGAATTCATGCTGGCCTACGCCGCGCAAGGACATCCGAGCGATCAGGGCAGCAAGTCGGGCGCGCAGATTCGTGAATTTCTACAGCGCGCGGCAACTGCTATAGCGGCGCTGGCCGAAGGATACTCGAAGGTTGTGAAAGACAAACGGCTCGAGCCGGCCGAAAAATATCAGGCATTCTTCGCCGTGCTCGATCGCGATGCGCGAGACTCGCTGGCAGCCATCGACCTGGTGCTCGCCCAGCCCTTCATCAGCTCGCAACTAGTCGACAATCTGAACGCTTCCGTCCACCTCCGCGCCCTGCTCACGGATCTGTTCCTGATGAGCGACATTCTTAGCTCTCATCTCAACTCCCAGCAAATTCGCTGAGAATCCGCGCCTATCTGGTTAGCGCTTTGGCCTTCATCCGGAACTGTCGAGATGAATTCACGCTTCGAGATTGCGTCCCATTCCTGCACGAGTTGACGCCACTTATACTGCGCCTCACGCTTTCCACTTCTGAAATCGGCGGCAGTGATCCGATCGGACCATTGCGGGCGCATCACGCATAGCCGTGGCGGATGTAAGCGCCCTGAATCGCGTTTGCTTGCATACTCGATGTTAAAATTGGCCAGAGCTTTATCGAAGTCCCGGATAAACCGATCCACATCCAGCGGACCATTCCGCGAGACAACAAACTCGACCAGCACGTCATATCTGCTATTTTCCACGTCCGGTATAGCCCTGAATTGCCGCACGAGGCTTCTATCGCAACCCTCGGCCGCGCGAATTGCCGCTTGCAGCTGTTGCACGTGAATCTTCTCGCCGGTGATGCTTGCCATATCGCGACCCTTGCGAACAAAGGCTATCAGCGGGGTTCGGTTGTAGAAGCCCGTTACCTCCACTATGTCGTTCATGTCGTAGCGATAGAGCCCGTTCTGGCCGGAAATTACGATGTAGTAGCGCTGGCCGCGTTCGAGCTGATGCGCAAGCATGACTGGTGGATCTCTTTCTTCGATACGCGCCTCAGGGACGAATTCGAAGTAGCTCGTGCCAACCGCAAGAATACCGGACGACGTTTCATCTTCAGTCGGTACCGTCATC
Organism: uncultured delta proteobacterium; assembly: GCA_963733715.1. GTDB lineage: Bacteria > Desulfobacterota > Binatia > Binatales > Binataceae > Binatus. Next base: position 233,701 of record CAVTEN010000033.1, on the reverse strand, counting down.
CGTCCCTCGCTAGCCCACAGTCCCAGATCGCGCCGCGGCACATCGCCGTAATATTCTGCGAGCTGACTCGCCTGGAATCCGACGCTTCCGCCCAGCCAACATCCTATGAGTCGAAGCTCCGGCCATGCGCCCCTGGGGAGCAGCCGGCCATCGCGTGCCACTGCCTTTTGGAGAATGCGTGCGCGGGCCGGATCGGGCCGCGTCGCCGCGCGGATTGCCGCGATCGCATCCTGCGCCGTAATTCCCCGATGCGTGTGCATCTCCGGCTCTTCGATCCCGAGCGTGCCATCATGGATGGCGCGGATTATTCGGTCCGCATTCTTTTCCGCGGTTCGCGCGAGCCGAATCAGGGTGCTCGGGTTCGGCGTCCCGATCATCGAGACGCGCTCGGCCATCGCGAGTCGCATCGTGAGGAAATATCGCGCCTCACAATTGGCGATCAGCGAAACGGCGTAGGGCAGCACGTAGTGGCGCCGAATCAGCCACGGGATTCGCTGATAGGTCACGCCGGACATCGCGCCATACGGCATCCCCGTCTCGGTTTCTCCCTCGATCGCGGGGCTCACGATCGTCAGAGCTTTGTGCTCAAGGCAATCCGGATGATCCCGCATAGCGTGCACCAGCCAGAGCCGTGTCAGCGCCGCCATCTGTTCGCGCCATCTTATAGTCACCGGCAGCAGTTTCGGTTCGCCAGTCGTACCGCTGGTCGTAGTGAACATGTACGGGTCGTCTGCCGTCAGGACGCGCTTTTCTCCGCCGATGATGCGCTTCACAAAAGGGCGAAAAGCCTCGTAATCAGCGATTGGAACGGCACTGGCGTAATCGGCGGCGGTCGCGTTACGCGAGAAGCCGTGCGCGCGGCCGAAGGCTGTATCCGCGTTCTGCGCCATCAATCGGTGCAGTACTTCAGCTTGCGCGCCGGCAGGATCGCGGGTTGCGGCCTCGAAGCTTCGTGACCGGGTGAACTCACGCAGCGAAATTATAGATTCGAGTAAGATACTCATCGGTGTGTCCTCAATTCAGCTCAACGATCGACGTTGCATACTTCCGCAGCCGGTCTTCCAACACCGTGATTCCCGACCCGAGTCCGCCGAGAACAGGAGCTTCCCCTCGATAGCCGAACCGCACAGGATCGTTGGTCACATCCTCGGCGAGCAGCATCGTGCCGTAAGAGCCTTCGACGAATTCAACGTCGTCGAGCGACGCCGCCAGATGGCGTCCGGCCGCGGAAAGAATCGCAGTCTCGCCCACCTGGCTGCCGATTTGGAGCCGGACTCCGTTTTGCCGCGCGTACTTCGCGAGTCTAAGGGAACGAGCCAGTCCGCCGCACTTTGAGATCCGGATGTTAAAGAAGTCTGCCGCCTTCGCCTTGATCAGTTTCTCGGCATCGCACATCGTCACGACTGACTCGTCGGCCATGAGCGGAACCTGGACCTCCCGACGCAGCACCGCCGTCTCAGCCAGCATCGGGCGCGGTAACGGTTGTTCAACCGATACGATCCCGAACGTCTTGAGCGCGCGAATCGTGGAAACGGCCTGGTCGAAGCTCCATGCTGCGTTTGCGTCGACGCGGATCGAGACGTCGGGTCCCATTGTTTCGCGAACGATCCGAACGCGCTCGACATCATCACCGCTGCCTACCTTCACTTTCACATGACGCAGGCCGATGAGCTTCATTTGACGCGCGTAGCGTGCAACGGTTTCGAGCGAGCCCGAGGTGATCACGCCGCTGTAGCACACAATCTGGCGGCGCGGCGGCAGCAAATGCGCCATCGAGATCTTCTTCAACCGAAGTGCAAGATCGAGAATGGCTAGCTCGACCGCGGATCGGCTCGCGCCGTCTGAAACGGTCCGCGCGATGCTCGCGTCGGGGACGAACTCCGGGATCATGTCCGTCGCCGAGCAGGATGCCAGTGGACGGCGCGCGACCGACGGCCATAGCGTCTCCGCGATATGCGCAAGCGCGGTCTCCTGAGTTTCGCCGGTGACATATTCGCGCGGCGCACCCTCGCCGAATCCCTCGATGCCCGACTCGTCGCGCACCTTGACGATTATCGAATCTGAAAACGCCCGCTCCTTCGTGCTGTGCGCGAACGAGGCGACAAACGGGAGCCGGAGTGCGTAGGCAGTCGCCGAAATGAGCTTCATAGCGCGACCTTCTCGACCACCCGGCCGAGCGCGGCTTCACCGCAGTAGCGCTTGATGAAGACGTTCTCGCGCATCGCAATTTCCGCGATGGTCAACGCGTCGTCGACCTCGATGTTGTAGTAGGCGATGAACGCTTCCAGATTTCCCAGGCCTTGCTCGGCGTGCTCGATATCGACTTCGGAATGGTAGGTGAACCATCTCACCGTTTCCGAGGACAAGCCTCTGTGAGCGACGAGGGCGCGCGCTATTCGGCTGGCGACGCGCGATAGCATGTACTCGAAAGCCTCGATTTCGACCATCGCAGCGAGGCCCACGTCCCTCAGCGAAGGATAGAGCAGCGGATCGACCACCACCTGTCTCACGTCCACGGCAGCTCGCGCCTCGACCTCAGGCAGCAGCAGGCCGAGGCCGGCGCCGTCGGCCAGTTCGCGCAGCAGCGCGGGATGCGACACGCTCGACTCCTCGTCGACGCCAAGTTCCTCGAGCATGTTGTGGAGCAAGTTCGAGTAGGCCCGCGGCGGCGACACCGAAAACAGGAACGCGAGGAGCTGCGGCGACCTGAGATGCGTCCGCACGACGTTCATCATGAATCGGTCGTAGTCGGACTTGCTGGCTGTTCCCGTCTCGATCGCCTTGAAGTCGGGGCAATCCGTGAACTCATCGATTGCGCGACGGTAAATTTTCTCGATCTCGTTTCTGAAGTTCATGTCTTTCGTTTCCTCCCGCGCGTCGGAACTTTTCGTTCGATCGCGCACCGCCGACACTACGACGCGATCCGGCGCGGTCGAAGACGGCATGATGCGGTGTCGCTCTGATGCCGCTGTTTGTCGCTCTTCGCCTACGGACTATTGAGGAATGATTGGCAGGATGATTTGGGACGCCGCGTTTGCGGAATGATATACCGACTGGATTGCTATGCGAGGTTGCGTCTCGATCGCAATATCGCGGCCTGTATTCGGATTGCGGTCGTACCTGGGAAAGTTGCCGCTCGAAATCTCGATCCGAATTCGATGCCCGCGCATGAAGACCATGCTGGTCGGCCAAAGCTCTATCGCTATTCTTTCGACTCGGCCGGACCCGTAGTACGAGCGGCGGATTATTCCGTCAGAAACGTTGTAGGCGGCTCCGTCGGGACGGACGTCGACCAGTTTCGCGGTGAAATCCGTACTTGGAGCGTCGGTAGATACATATAGGATCGCCCGGATTGGTCCGGTTACTTCGATCTCATGCTTGAGCGGCGCGGTGGAATACACGAGCACGTCGGGCCGCCGTTCGGCCTCGTTTTGCTGCATGTAGCCGGCGTGCGGTCCGATCATTGCCCCGCCGCTGGTCGGTACCGGATTTTCTGGATCGAAGGTGAAGTGGTCCGCCGGCTCGCCTTCGGAAGGAGGATCGAGCGTCAGCGCGCTGTTGCCGGAGATTCCGTTCGCGCCTCCTGAGCTGCTCAGGTAGTACGAGGTGAAGCGGGTTCGCTTCAGCGGCCATTCGTTTTCGTCGCGCCACTCATTTCTGCCCATTACGAAAATTCGCACCGGCGGAAACCCATGAGAGTCGGCTCGGCCAAAGATCCGATCGAACCATGGAATCGACGGCGCCAGGCTTGCCAAACGGTAGTTCTCCGAAGTGGTTCCGTCAGGCAGTTGGACGCTGCGGGCGTGCGACCATGGCCCGATAACCAGGTGCGACTGCGAGACAACCGCGGGCGACGCGTTGCGCATGATCTCGGCATAGTCATGCAGCTGGGCCGGGAGAAACGGATCTGACCATCCGCCCATCATGAACACCGGGCATCGCCCGTGAGCGGCGCGATCATTGCCGTCAATCGACTCCCAATACGAATCGCGAGTCGGATGGTTCGCCCAATCGTCGAAGAAACCAATTTCGCCGGCGGCGCGGTTGTCGGCCTGGATCAGCGGGAACCCGTCGTAACCCCGATCGAGATCGATGTCGCGGGGCTCGATGTCATACCGGCCGCGGCTTTCGACCGCCCAGTAAAGCGCACTCTCCAGCGAGAACGCGCCACCAGGATAAAACATGTCGTAAAAGTTCGAGGCCGCGATCGAAATCATCATCGCCGACGGCGCGGGATCGGCCACGTCGCTGATCGCCCATTGGGTGTAGCCAAAATACGATCCACCCCACATCACGAACTTGCCGTCGAACCAGCCTTGATTCTTTAGCCAGCTGAGCGTATCGATTCCGTCCTGCCTCTCGTATTTCAGCGGGTAATAGACGCCTCCGGACTCGTAGCGGCCGCGCGTGCCCTGCAGGATGGCGGTGTAACCACGTTCCGCCCAGAGAGTCCCGACGACACTTTCCACCATTCGGTTGTAGAGCGTCTTCGAGTAGGGCAGGCGAACGAGAATTGTGGGCGTTTTCTCTGGACCAACAGGGTGAAATACATCCGCGGCCAGCTTTGTGCCGTCGGACGCTCGAATCGTCACATGACGCTCGAGTCGGACGCCGTATTCCGCTGGACGTGCATCGATCTTCCGCGCCAGGTACGCGGCGCCGATACCCCACGGCGAGCATGACGAAACCGTCACCGCTGCCACGATGGCAGTCGAGGTGGCGAGTATGCCTCCTCGCAGGCTGCGCGCCAGGGTTCGCATTGCGAGTTACCTTTCCGCTGGCTTCGACATCACGGAGTTGTAGCGTGAAAGGATGAACAGGTAGCTCGCGAGGACCATGTGAAACCAGATCGGGATCGTGTCATGGAGCCAGCGTCGCTCTGGATGAATCGTCATGGTGATCGCGTATCGCGCGACCATCGATGCGAAGTAGATCGCGCTGAACCATGCCAGGAAGGTTCCCACCCGCCGATTCGGCCGCGCGAATGTGCCCCTTCCTCGCGTTACGTCGATGCAAATCGCCGAGAGCAGCACGACGATTACCCATTGGATGGGAAGCAGGATTGGATAGGACATCAGGCCCGAGTACCACTCGGCCATCGGCGGCAAGAAGCTCACCCCCACGAATGCGACGAGCATCTGGCCAATCACGCGAAGCACGAACAACCCGAGCAACACCCACATCGCGATCGCGCAGTGCCGTCGAAAGTCAGGCGCGATTTCGTAGGTCCCGGTCGAAGTGCTGGTCTGCAACATTTTGTTTCCTCCATCGCCGTGCGCTGATTGCCCGGCTGATACGCGAAGGTAGGCCCGGCTCCCGAACCTGACGAGACGGCAACCTGCGACCACACGCAGGTGACGTGCTTTGCCGCGATTTGCCGCCCGCCTGTTCAGCCCGGATGCGCTTCGACTAGGGCCTTTTGCGGCCTTCCGCTATTCTGTCCGCTGGACGTCTTCATGAGCGACAATCAAACGACCGGAAAACCGCTGGGGAAGCGGCTCAACTCCTGGAAGGAAATTGCCGCTTTCCTGCAAAAGGACGTTCGCACCGTTCAACGCTGGGAGAAGAACGAGCGCCTTCCCGTTCATCGCAAGCCTCACGACAAGCTCTCGAGCGTGTATGCCTACGAGTCGGAGTTGGAGGCATGGTGGGGTCAGGGGACCCATCCACTTTCGTCGATCAGTGCCGTATCTGGGCCGGCGCCGTCCGCTGGCGGCCGAACCTCGCTCGTCGTTCTGCCGTTGCGCAACCTGAGCGGCGATCCGGAGCAGGAGTATTTCAGCGACGGCCTGACCGAGGAACTTATCGGCCAGCTGGCCCGAATCGATCCGGAACGCCTGGGCATCATCGCTCGCGCTTCCGCGATGAAGTACAAGCAAAGCTCGAAAGGAATTTCCCAGATTGCGCGAGAGCTCGGCGTAACCTATCTGCTCGAGGGCAGCGTCCGCCGCGACGGCGATCGCGTGCGAATTTCAGCCGCGCTCATCCGGGCTTCGGATCAAACCAGCCTTTGGACCGATGCTTACGATCGCGACTTGCGCGATATCCTGAAGCTACAGGCTGAAGTTGCGGAGTCTGTAGCCAAGGAGATCGCACTTAAAGTCTCGCGCGGCGAGCGCGCCCGGCTGGCGCGAAGCGGGCAGGTCGACCCGGAGGCGTTCAGCGTTTACCTGCGCGGTCGCTATCTGTGGAATCGCAGAACTCCGGAAGCGATTCAGAAAGCGATTCAATGCTTCCAGGAGTCGATCACGCACGCCCCCGGCTATGCCCCCGCGCATGCCGGCATCGCGGACTGCTACTCGGTCCTGACCATGGCGCACTTGGGAGTGATGCCGCCGACTGAAGGGATGCCCCGCGCGATCGCGGCCGCAGAGAAGGCCCTTCAACTGGATCCGGAGCTGTCCGAGGCTTACGCGTCGCTGGGTAATGCGCGGCTGTGGTACGAATACGACTGGCCGGCGGCCGAATCCTGCTTCAAGCGCGCGCTCGAGCTGAACCCCGCCTATGCTTCGGCGCTCCAGTGGCATTCATCATACTTGCAAACCGTCGATCGCATCGACGAGTCGCTGGCAGAACTCGGCCGCGCGCTCGAGGTCGATCCCTTCTCGCTGGTGATCCGGTCCGCGGTGGCTGCCACGTTGTACCTGGAACGCCGATACCAACAGGTTATCGAGGAATCGCAGAGGATAGTCGAGCTGGATCCCACGTTTGTAACTGTCTACTTCAATCTCGGGCGCGCCTACACGCAGATGAAGCGCCATCGAGAAGCCATAGCCGAGCTGAAAAAGGCCCGCGAGCTCTCCGGCGAAAGCCCCGCCATGACTATGCAACTCGGCTACGCTTATGCGATGGCGGGCAAGGCGGCTGAGGCAAAGAAGATGCTCGCAGCGCTGGCCAGACTCGCGCGCAAGCGGTACGTCCCATCGTTCTACTGGGTGGCGATTCATACGGGCCTTGGCGACATACAGAAGGCCTTGGAGTATCTCAAGAAAGCCCGCGACGAGCGATGCGACTATCTTGTCTACCTACCCAAGGAGCCAGCCGCCGATCCGATTCGCAATACGCCCGAATTCGCCCGGCTAGTGCCTCGCCCTGGCCATCATTAGACCAGAAACCTAGGCCCTCGCATTTCGGGCAACTTTCGCCATTCGACGACCTTGGAAACTTACGACCCGGGCGCAAGCGTTCGACTACGATCATCGTCACGCCAAGGCACATCACGCAAAACACAATCAAAACCGTCTGACCAGTCATCGAAGTTCCTCCCAGGCGCTAAGCGCCCTGCCAGGAACATCCTAAGAAGCGACTGAGTGATAGTTAAGAAGACATGCAGCGACATAGGTCCTATGTCGCACTTTGCCGGTGTTTGCCGCCAGGCGTGAGACAAGGCAGGACTCGTCAGTTACCTGGGATGAACGGGAACAACCGGAAACCTGGCGAATGAGGATGGCGCAAACGGGATCGCAGTCAACGCATCCGGCCGGGCGTATAGTTAGATGGTGCCGTTGAGCGCGATCGACTCTTCGAAACGCGTTGCGCCCGAAACTGAAAAACTCTTCCCTACTTTCAAAGTTTTAGGTAGACAGAACACGCGGCGAATACATCTCGCCAGCGAGGGAAGCGCTCGTAGGCGCCCGGAAGAGACGATAAACCGCCGACGCAAGATTGTCGGATGATTGGAAAGTAGCAAGATCAAGGGATTCTCGATGACTGCGAGGAGCAGATGACCAGATACGTATTGATCGCGGTTGCCGCCGTTTTCATTGCCGGGTGCAATTCTTCGCCGCCACCGCTAAGCGCCGAAAACACCGTTGGGGGCGCTAACGTGACTGGCTTCACACAAGTCCCGATGGCGCAAGCGACGACGAGCCTCACGCTCGACTGGGGTAAAAAAGGTAAATCCGGCCAAGTTGCGATCGCCGACGTGTTGAGCTTTAACGGCTCGAAACCGGTGATCAGTGCGCCCGATGGTTGGCATTTGATTCGCGACGATGCCAGCGTGTCGACGCGCCAGTCGCTATATTGGCATGCAATCCAGGCCAACGATCCCAGCGCGGCGACGTGGACCTTCAATACGCCGGTTGATACGAAAGGCGCGATCGTTCTGCTGGACAATGCCGCGTTGGACTCGCCGGTGGATATGAGCAGCGGCAAGACCGACACCAGCGGCACGCTCAACGCCAAGTCGGTCGCGACTACCGCTGACGGGGATCTTATCCTTCTTTTTTTCGCCACCGATTTCCATGCTCCTGGCCTCGCTCCGAAGCTGCCCCCGGATACCAGAACGGTAACAGACCAGGAAGCGGACTCGCATGAATACTGGATCCTCACGACTTACCAGAGTGAAAACGGAACCACTGACGACATACCTGTCGGCGAGGGACAGCTCTTCAGTTGGGCCGCCTCTCAGGTCGCTATAAAGCGGGGCTCAGCGACTCCATCGGCAAGCTGACTCGATGTACCCGGCCGACCACATGCTGCTAGCATTCGCGATTACAATTGCCGCCTCTCGGCGGCGAACCTGACTTGGCGGAAGGAAGCGTAAAAGCGGGCGAACCAGGCGAGCGTCGCCAATGGATTGCGGCCTGGATCGGCGTCGCGATAGTGACCGTGCTCGCCGTTTGGCGGCTGCGCGACTTTCCCTATCATCTGAGCTGGATAGCGGCGCTGCGTGGAATGCCCGAGGTTTTGCCGGCGACCCTCTGGGCCGCGGTGCGCGTCTGGATTTTCTGGGCATGGAGCGCCGCGGTCATCGCCGGCCTTATTCTGAGGATCGATCCTGAGATCGATCTGTCAGACGCGATCCTGTCGGGCGCCGGCGGCGTGTGGGTCCTCGGTTACTTTCTTGGCGTCCTGCTCGGGCCAATCGGGCTGTTCAATACTGCTTCGCTGTGGTCGCTACTGGCGCTGGGCACAGTCTGGCTGTGGTACCATCCGCCGCGGATTCGACGAGCACCTCTAACAACCGGCCAGAAGCTTGCTTTTCTGGCGGCAGGATTGCTCGCCGTCTCGATGTTACCGCTGCAGCTGGCTTCTCCAGTGGCGCCGTTCATGGACGTACTCGCGGTTCCATCGGCGGCTCAGCGGGTGATCACGTTCGGCGTATATCTACCGTTCGACAACGATCCTTATGGAATCTGGGTACCGGCGGCGCAGTCGTTGGGCCTCGAGTTGTTCCTCGCGATGCTGGGCCTCGGAGCTGATCTTCATATCGGGGGCGCGGGAGCACTGGCGCAGTCGCAGGCAATGCTGCCGATTAGCGTGCTGATGATTTTCGCCACCTGGCGTTTAGGCAAGACGTTATTCAATGACACTGCCGGCGGCGTCGCAGCGCTGCTGCTTTTCTGGACCTGCCTGTTCCGCCGAGCGCAAGGCGTACGCGGCACCGTAGTCGACTTCGCGCTGATCGGATTGGGACTGGCGCTCTTCCTCGATCCCTCACACCGGCGGACATTGATCGCGCTGGGCGCCATGATTCTTGGTGCGGCGGTGGCTTCTTATTCGCTGAACGGCGGCTTCGCGATGATAGTCGCATCCGCCGGAGTCGTATTCTGGATGGTGGAAGGTGACTACCGGCTGTTCGAGGCAGGGGTGCTTTGCCTGGCAGGTACGACGTTGATCGCAGTGCCCGATATTGCTATCTCGACCGGGCGTCATTTGCCATATCCAGCGCTCGCAGTGTCAGTTGCGGCAGGAATCGCGCTGATCTCTGCGGTGAGCGCACGGATTCAGCACACGTCGCAAATCGGCAATCGAAAGGCGCTCCGGATTTTGAACTTGTCCGTGATTGCAGCGTTCATTTTCGCTGTTTTAGTACGCCAGTCGCAGGAACGTTATTCGCTGTTTCACAAGGTGGCCGAGGATCTTCCGATCCTGATGCTGCTTTGCTTCGCAGGATTGGTCGCATCTATCGCTGTTTCCTGGAGCGAAGACGAGGCCCCCATTCCTTACGCGGGACTTGTCGCAGTAGCGCTCTCGCTGGGCCTGGTCGGTGAGTATGTCGACATGCTGGCCCACACGCCGCAGTACCAGCTGAGCTTGTTGTGGGATGTGGCGATAAAGCTATGGGACTATTGGTGCCCGTACTTTCTTCTCTTCCCCGCGGGATTTGCGGTAGCGTTGGCGTACGATCGATGGTCGCGGCCCGCCGTATTCTTTGTCCTCATGACGTTGCTCATCTACCCTTGGTACCAAATCCCTGACCCTGTGGACTTCGATTCCGTGGAACATTCGATAACCGAGCATTGGGCATTCAACCTGCACACCGCTGCCGAAGGCTACTGGTCGGGTCAACCAGATCGGCGTTGGACGTTCGGAAACGACGAGCTCGCGGTGATCGACTTGCTGAACAAGGAGATCGCCGCCGGACGCATCACGACCAAGACTCATATTCTTCATATCGCCCACGACACTTCATCGTGGACGCTTTTTCAATTCTCGATCGTCACGGGAATTGACGATGATCCAATGGAGGTTGTTCACGACCCTGGCAATCTATACCAACAGGGCAGCCGGGTCCGTGGCTTGAGCGATCTGCCGAGCGCGCTCGCGACGCGCCCACCCTACATTCTTGAGCAGGTGCCGCCCCCAGCTGAACTCGGCGATTCGGCCGGCGGGCTACGACCTGCTCCTGGAAAGTGGATGGATTCGCCTCTATCGCCGCCACGATCTAACCGCAACGCCGATTCATTCTAGTTTCATCTATGGTAGGCTGCTGGCTATTGTGGCGATCATCGGAGTCATCCTGGTGATTCGCCGGGGCCACCCCGCAAGGGACGATGCGAGTGTGGTTCGATCGCAAGACACGTCTCGCTAGATCATTCATGGTAACGGGCGGCAAAGCAGCATTAGCGGCATCGAACACGGCGGGCGACAGCGCGGGCGCGGGACTTGCCCGGCTATATCGAGCGCGCTTCTCGTCCACCGAGGTCGCGAAAAAGGAAAAGGTCTGGGCGATTCTGTGCGACGATTTTTTCAGTCGCTTTGTGAACCCGGGAGATCGGGTGTTGGAAATCGCGGCTGGCTACTGTGAGTTTATCAATCACATAAAGTGCGGCGAGAAATTTGCCTACGACGCTAATCCGGACACGGTCGCCTACGCTGCCAAGGATGTGAAAGTCGTGATTGGCGATTGTCGAAACATGTCGGAACTTGGGCGTGAATACTTCGACGTGGCATTCGCCAGCAACTTCTTTGAACATCTCGAGAGCAAACACGATATGGACCTGGTGCTCGCCCAGACCAGGGACCGGCTTCGTCCCGGGGGACGATTGCTGGTGCTCCAGCCTAACATCAGGTATCTCGGTGCGCGCTACTGGGATTTTTACGATCATATTACTCCCCTGACCCATCTGAGCTTGCGTGAAGGACTGATGAAGAACGGGTTCGAAGTCGATCTGTTGATTCCGAAGTTTCTCCCCTACAGTTTCAAGTCTCGATTTCCAACTGCAGGTTGGATGGTACGGCTGTATCTTCGCTTGCGCCCGGCGCAGTGGCTATTGGGCAAACAGATGTTCGTGGTTGCCAGGCGGGCCGGGGAGTGACTGGGGGAGAGTCAGTATTAGTCGCAAACCAAGGAGCTTTCGATGCGCTTTGACCTGTGTGTGATTGGGGGATGCGGTCACGTAGGGCTGCCGCTGTCGATCGCGTTTGCGCTGCGCGGCAAGCGCGTGGCGGTTTTCGATATCGACCACAACGCTTCGAGCAGGGTGGCCGAGGGCGAGATGCCGTTTATCGAGCACGGGGGAGCGCGTGATCTGCGCGCGGCGCTTGCCAGCGGCCGGCTGGAGGTAGGGTCGAGTCCCGACGTGATCAAGGAAAGCGACGCCGTAGTTTTAGTGGTCGCAACCCCGATCGACAGCCACATGTCGCCCTCGTTCAAAGCTATCGACGACGTTCTCGCGTCCTATCGCAGCCAGTTTCATGACGGACAATTGTTAATCCTGCGCAGCACACTCTATCCCGGAACTTCTGCGCGCGTTGCCAGATGGTTCGATGAAAACGGCCTCAAGGTAGACGTTGCGGTATGCCCTGAGCGAGTCTCGCAAGGGCAAGGGCTGGTCGAGATTTTCAGTTTACCTCAGATAATTTCGTCGTTCTCGGACAAGGGTCTCACACGCGTGCGCGAACTATTCAGCGTGTTGACTGAAGACCTGGTCGAGATGAAGCCGGTTGAGGCGGAACTAACCAAGCTTTTCACCAATGCCTGGCGTTACATCAAGTTCGCGGTCGCGAACCAGTACTACATGATTGCGAGCGAGATGGGCGCCGACTTCGATGCTATCTACAATGGCATCACCCATAACTATCCGCGCGCTAGCGATTTACCGGGACCCGGGTTTGCCGCTGGTCCGTGCCTGTTCAAAGATACGATGCAGCTTGCGTCGTACAGCAAAAACCAGTTCTGGATCGGCCACGCCGCGATGCTGGTGAACGAAGGCCTGCCGCAATACGTGGTTGGAGCGCTTCGGAGATCGGTTGGCGATCTGAGGGGCAAGGCGATTGGGATCCTGGGGATGGCGTTCAAGGCCGAAGTCGACGATCCCCGCGACTCATTGTCGTACAAGCTCAAGAGCCTGCTCGAGTTGGAGACGGAAACGGTGCTCTGTTCGGATCCCTACGTGCGCGAGGAGGGTCTGGTGCCTTCCGAGGAATTGGTTGATCGCTCGGATATCATTCTGATCGGTACACCGCACAAGCTCTACAAGCAGCTCGATTTTCACGGCAAGCGTGTGATCGACGTTTGGAATATTCTTGGAAAAGGAACGGCGCTGTGAAAATTTGTTTAACCGGATCCGCGGGCTTCATCATGGGCTACCTGGTCGAGGATCTGCTGCGCGCAGGTCACGAGGTGGTCGGAATAGACAATTTCTCGAAGTACGGCGAGATAACCCGAAGCTACGATTCTGACCCGCGCTATAAATTCGCTCGCGGAGATGCCAAAGACGTCGAGTTGCTCAAAAGCCTGCTCGCCGATTGCGACGTGTTGGTGGCGGGAGCGGCGAAAATCGGGGGCATCTCCTATTTTCACGAGTATGCCTACGACCTGATCGCGGAAAACGAGCGAATCACTGCGGCCGCGTTCGATGCGGCTATCTGGGCCAGGCGCGAGGCGCGCCTGCAGAAGATCCTGGTAATGTCGTCGTCGATGGTGTTCGAAAGTGCGACGTTGTTCCCCACTCCGGAAGGGGCGCAGATCACTTCTCCGCCGCCGCACTCGACCTACGGGTTCCAGAAGCTGGCGTGCGAGTACTTCGCGCGCGGCGCCTGGGAACAATACAAGCTGCCCTACACCATCGTGCGGCCTTTCAACTGCGTCGGAATCGGCGAGGGTCGTGCACTCAACGCACCTACCATACTCTCGGGTAACGTGAAGCTGGCGATGAGCCACGTGCTGCCCGACCTCGTGCTCAAGATCCTGCAGGATCAGGATCCACTTCACATCCTGGGCGAGGGCAACCAGGTCAGGCACTACACCTACGGCGGAGATGTAGCGCGCGGAATACGGTTGGCGATTGAGAACGAGCGCGCCCTGAACGACGATTTCAACATCTCGACCGCGAAATCCACCAACGTGCTCGAACTGGCCGAGCTGGTCTGGAAGAAGCTCAAACCAGGCCGTAAATTTCGTTATGTGTCCGACCCGCCTTTCCCATACGACGTGCAAATGCGAGTGCCCGACGTGACCAAGGCCCGCGAGGTGCTGGGCTTCGAGGCGAGCGTTGGCCTCGATGCGGTTCTCGACGAAGTGATCCCATGGATCAGCGAGCAGCTGAAGCTGGGACGAATGTGAGCGGATTGACCAGCTTTGTAATCCCGGTGCGCAACGAGGCGGAAAATATCCGACCCACACTCGAAGCTCTGAGCTCAGTTATTCATTCATCCGCCGAGATACTGATCGTTTACGACGAGGAGAACGATCCGACGCTGCCGGTTGTCAAGTCGCTCAAGGCTCCGCCGTCGGTGGAATACAGGCTGGTGCGGAACACGCTCGGGCGCGGGCCGGCCAACGCGCTCAAAGCGGGATTCGCGGCGGCGAGGGGCGACGCTCTCATAGTAATGATGGCCGATCGCTCCGATGATCTTCGGGCGCTGGATCCGATGCTGAAGCGCTTCGCCGAGGGCTACGACCTGGTGGTAGGCTCCCGCTATATGCCGGGCGGGGAGCAGATAGGCGGGCCTTGGCTCAAGGGGAAGCTCTCGCGAATTGCTGGCCAATCATTGAAGATGTTCGGACTGCCTATTTGCGATCCGACCAACAGCTTTAAGCTGTACCGCACCGAGCGCCTGCAAAAGCTCGAGCTGGAGAGTGCCGGCGGGTTCGAAATTAATCTCGAAATTGTCGGCAAAGCCTGTCGTGCGGGATGGCGCCTCGCCGAGGTTCCATCCCGATGGGAGGACCGCACCGAGGGCCAATCGAAGTTCAAGCTATGGCGCTGGCTGCCGCGCTACCTCCGCTGGTACGGCTACACCCTCACTGGTATTGCCGCATCGCGCCGCGCGACGGCTGGGTGGCGACCCGCCTGAAAGATCAATGCCTCGACGACGTTACCGTCGAGCCTGGTGAAAGGTCGTCGCGGCGAAACAGCCTGATGTTGTCTTCGTTGAAAATCACGTCGTAACCCGGCGGCGGCAGTGTGATTCCGGCCGGAGGATCGTTGTGCACGACTATGTACGGCGGTCGCTTCGCGATGGCATCCGGCAGCATCGAAACCGGGTGCAGGCGGCTGCCAGCCGTTCCCCCCAGGTCTAGTGGAGCGCTGGGGTTCTCCACGTAGAGGTCGTCGTCGATCCCGGTATACACGGAAAACAGCACGACGTCCTGCCACATGATGGTATGAGGCGTGACGTGGACGATGTGAGTCGCTGAAGTGATTCGCCCCGCCCGGATTTCGTTGCGCAGCGTCTCACTCAGAGCGAGTTCCGCTCGACTCTGGGCCCAGCGCGTGTCAGGAGTGCCTCCCCACCATCCGAGTTTTGCAATCTGCCAGTCGAGCGCACCTTCCTCGGCCAGCGAGTGTTCGTTGTACTGTGGGTCCCTCTCGGGATGCTGTGACCACGGAAAAACAACCAGCGCGAGTACCATAGCCACTGCGACCGGCTTGGAGACGTTACGATAGATCCAGTCGAAAAGCATTGCGGCGGGGAACACCAGAAAATAGGGGCACCAATACGCGCCCAGCTTGTAGACCACGTCCGCGACGCCGAACTGCGCTTGCTGGCCTGAGAGTCTGAGCAGACTCCACGCGGACAAATGGATTGAGAAATCCGCGATCAATAGTGCCAGCGCGGCTACGTACACGCCGAGCGTTCGAGATTCGCTCGAGAGCAGCGCTATCAGCAGGCCGGCGAAGCACACCACGGTGAGAGTCGGGAAGGTCACGTACAAATCGTGCGCCAGCCCCGGCACCTGGTAGGCGAACAATCCAACCGCGGCGAAGATGATCGCGCGCTGAGCGAAGCTCGCGACCGGAGTACTCTCAGCGGGCCGCGAGGTCAGGCCCTTCGCGGCGAACCAAATGATTGCGATGCCGGCAAGCTGCGCGATCGGAAGAATCGGGTATTGAAGTTTGATCTGAAGGGCTACCGCGAATTCCGGAACCGCGACCAAAAGAGCGCCAACCAAACAGGCGAGTTCGCGCAACGTATTCCACGGATTGTCCGCGAGCAACCCGACCGACACCGCCGCCCCGGCTGTCGTGAATGCGAACGCACCGTCTATCGCATGAGTGGCGACGGCGGTTGCCAACGATAATGCTCCGATGGCGCTCCGGATTGGACGGCGGTTCGGATCGAAGAAAAACGCCAGTCCGATGCCGACCAGCGCGAAGGCCACCGACGTCCCGTGCATCTCCTGCGCGTGGATGAGCAGCGTAGTTGCGAACAAAAGCAGCGCCGCCATGCCGCCGGCCACGTCGCCCATCAGCGCCCGCCCGAGCCGATACGCCCCGAAGATGATGAGCGCCGCCATCGGAACCATCGCGCCAGTCACCGCGAGAATCGCCAGGCGCGTGTGCGATCCGAAACCAAGGAACGCGCAGAACAACTCGAAACCGGGCGACTGAGCAATCGGCGTCCAGTACCCGTAGGGATCGTTGTCGAATGGCAGGTATCTTCCGAAGGTAAGAATACGCTGGGCGGACGCCGGCAGATTCAAAACGTCCATGTACGGGGGAACAGGCGATCCCAATTCCACCGGTATCGTGATCGACATCATGAGCCCGGAGGCCAGGAGTGCCAGCTTCTGACCGGTCGACGGAACATGAATTCGGAGCTTGGGCGGATGCCGCACGATCCAGACGGCCACAGCCATCGCGATCAGCCAGATCGTCCAGGTTCGAAAGAGCCCGACCGGGCCGAGCAGGTTGCCCGCGACGTAAGCAAATATCCAGGTGCAGGCCGCGCCGCCGATAATTGCGTCGCACAGTCCCAACTCGGCATCTATCTGCAGAATGATGAGCCCGGCGAGTGCTGTCGCCAGACTCCAGAATGTCCACACCTTGAAGGCAGCCCACGCCGTGACCGGCAGTATCCCAGCGAGCCCGTGAAATGGCGTGTGCCAGGCGTAGTCGGAGAAGGGCGTGCGGAGTTGCCACGCAGAAATCGCGTAGACCAGGAATACCCCAGCGACCGCTATCGTAGTTCTTAACCGAGGGCTGATTGGCATGTCGTTATTGCGGCGATACTTCAGCGTAAGCATCCGATGGCGTACCCGCGAGCGGCAGCGTCAGCCACGACCCTCTTTGGTCGTGGACGACCAGACACCGCATCGTTTCGAAACGCGCCGCCGGGAGCTCGCGATCGGGTACAGGTGGCTTCAGGCAGTATCACTTTGATCAAACGGCGCGACAGGCTTGATCGGCCACCTTCCGCTGCGCTAATTAATCTGCGCTAATTAATTCGCCATTCTTGAGGTTTTATGAAGATACGAAGCATAGTGGCGGTGGCTTCAATTTTTCTTTTGACCGGACTCGCGAGCGGAGTCCGCGGAGCCGCCCCTTACGTTCCGGGATGGGATCCCGACTCTTTCCGCAACGAGAGCACGCTCCAGATCATGACGACCAGTCCCGAGGGGGAAGAGCACTGGACGACGCTCTGGCTGGTTGTTATCGATCATTATCTATACATTCGGCTTAACGATCGCGTTTGGGACAAAGTTCAGAAGAACAAAACAATCCCGTGGGTGAAGGTGAGGATTGCCGGCAAGGAATTCGAGAAGGTCCTGCTCGAGAATGCGCCGGATAGGGTGCAGCAGGTTGCGGACTTGATGGCGGAAAAGTACTGGCTGGACACTGTGTTTCGGCACGAGGAATATCCGTGCACGGCGCGCCTGATTGCGCAACCCACGCCTTAGTCGGAACCGGCACCGGCACCATCGAACAGACGGTAAACACTGGGGGGTCTTCTCGAGCCGGCGCCATCTTCCTGCTCTCGCGCCGCGAAACCCTTTGGCTCATCGCGGGCTCACTGGTCTTCGCCTTGGTTTTTTTCTTCCCGGTTCTCTACAACAGCCACTACATCGGCCCCGATTTCAGTCAATGGCTGAATCGATGGCCCGACCTCTCCAACTTTTCCGCGCCGCCCAGCGACGGCGATCGCGATCTCTTCGCGCAGCTCCGCTGGGTACCTTACTACACGTTGAGCCATTTTCATCAGTTCCCATTCTGGGATCCCTACAGGTGCGGCGGGATGACAGTGCTCGGGTATCCGGAATCCGCCACCGTGACGCCCTTCATGGCCCTCTACCTCGCGTTCGGCCTGATGCCCGGAATGATCCTCGAGATCTACCTGCATCTCGCGATCGGTTTTGCCGGTGGCTACGTGCTCGGCCGCGAGCTTGGCCTGCGGCCGCTCGCCTGCGTCGTGCTGGCCGCGGTGTTTCCGTCCAGCTCATGGCTCCCGGTCCACATCGCGGTAGGTCATCTCAATTTTCTCAACCCCGTCTATTTCCCCTGGATTCTCGCGCTCCTGCTGGCCGCGTGTCGGACGCGGCGATGGTATCCGAGCGCGCTCGGCGGGCTGATCTGCGCCCTGACGCTCACCGCGGGCGGCTACGCCTTCGTGTTTGCCGCGATGCTGGTGGCGATGCTCGCACTGGCGCTCTCGATCCGTTCCTTGAGCATACGGCCGCTTGCGGCCGGGTTAGTGCTCGGCGGTTTTGCACTCGCCTTCAGCAGTTTGAAGCTGATTCCCGTCTCGCAGCAGATCACCCTTCATCCGAGAGTTTTCGGAGCGTCGTGGATCTGGGTATCAAACGCTTTCGTATCGATCTTTTCCCGCAACCAGGATGCGTACCGCGAGCTGACCGGTCCGGCTCAATTCACTGAGTTCGGTGGTTATATCGGCGCACCGTTTGCGGCTCTGGCAATCGTTGGAATCATCGCGGGCGGCCTCGATGCGATAGTCTGGGTAGCAGGTACGATATTCTTTTTTTTGCTGTTTCTGGGCGATTACAGTCCGCACGCACTGGTCACGTATCTGAAGGCTCTTCCTCTCGGAGGTAACTTCGGACTATGCGGCCGATGGGTTATCCCGCTCGTGTTTTGCGTCGGTGTACTGGCCGCGATGGGCGCGCAACTCCTGTGCAATCGCTTCCCGGTCGTGGGAGTGCGGCTCGTCGCGGTTCTACTGGCCGTCGGACTTATCGACGCATGGCTGGTATGCTCACCAAACTACCGTTACCTGTTTCCCTACAACGTCGTCACGTTCCAGCAATCCGAGTCCTTTCGCCAGTTCTGGTTTCCACCGCGCGGGTGTATGACCTGTATCAATCAGGCAAATATGGGTGCGCTGAATTGCGAGGGCGTCGGTTATCTCGTTCCGCGTGGCGACGTGCGCGGCTACAACGAAACCGGGTATCGCGGCGAGTTCTATCTGCTTGGCGCGGGCGATGTGAAGAACGTCCTATGGACGCCCAATCGCCTGGCCTACGACGTAAATGTGCCGGCCGCGACTTCGCTCGTGATCAATCAGAACCTCGCGCCCGGATGGCGCCTCGTCCGCGGCCAAGGCTCGATCTATCCACAAGGCACTCTCATAGCAGTGCGCATTCCGCCGGGTCACTATCGAATCGAACTTGTCTATAGGCCGTCCCACATCCGGGCCGCCCTTGCACTCACACTCATTGCCTTGGTGGCGTTGATCGTGATGTGGCGACTCGAAACCCGCGACCTCTGATCGCTCGTGCTTGTGCGTCTGCGGCGGGTGCAACACGGCGCTGCGAGAGAAGAAAAATTATGTCCAGGACAATGAGACTTGGAGTAGTCGCAGTATCGTTGGTGCTCGGCCTGCTCGACCTGCCACATACTGTCGAAGCGGCGAGCACAACCTGCAGGGGGACTGATAAGACAAAATGGTCAGTTCCCGCCGGATGCACGTCCGCTACCGTCAAGATCACGGGCGACAAGGCGGTGGTCGATGCCGCGCCGCCTGCAAAAACTTCCGCCGGTGGTTTCATGGCTCTGACGATAATGCAGGATGCTCGCGGCCATCCCGTAGTGTGGGGCAAACATGTGGGCGTCGATCCGACCACTGGACGCACCAGCAATGATCCGCTTGAGCCGCCATCCTATCCCAACTCCCAGGAAACGTACCTTCTGGTATGGGAACCAGCGCCTACTTCCGTGTGGAAAATCGTCGCTAGATCGAGGAATCGCGCCGAGGGCGGTCCGTCGACCCAAGGCAACAACGAACAGTTGGGCTTCGGCAACGGCAATATCGGCCCAACCAACGCGCCAGCCGTCTGCCCGCCGAATCATTGGACCATATACATGAGCGACAATGGCGGGTTCGTTCGCTGGGGCGTGCGGGACTATCTCTACAACGTGGCAGGCGAAACTACGATTTGTAATCCTAACAGTCAGACCGCCTTCTATTCACTAGTGTGCAGTATAGGCGGCTATTTGGGCCGGGTGGATGGCGACCACGAAATCGACGGCAACCAGTGCATTCATGTTCCCTACGAAGCAGCCCTGCAGTCCAACACCAGCTATTTCTTGTCGTTCCTTTGCTTTATCAACCCTACTGATCCGCTACTCGTATCGCATACGAGGAATCACAGCATGGAGATTCCTCTTGATTAGGTTAATTCAAGGATGCGCTATCGTGACAGCGTTGCTCCTCGGCCACGTTTCCATCACTTTGGCTCAGATTCCAGCGGGCGACGACATCGGCTATCTAAACGGAGCGGTTTCCGGGCGCTGCGTCGCAAGCGACCCTGTAGTTGGCGGCTCTTCGATCCGGATTTTGAATAGCGGCTCTGGAGTGATGAACGGGATCGCCATCATTGCCCTCAACCTTTCGAGGAACGCATGCGTATCGCTGAATACGCCGCCTGGAAGCGTCCAACTCGCGATTCAAGCGTACGGCTCCGGATGCGCAGCCATTTACTACATGGTATGGCAGCCGCACACCCGCGATCCGTGGCTCTATTGGCTCGGGCCGGCGGACGCGCACGCTCTCATGTGTACGGCCGATACGCTCTCAACGACTTCGCCGACAGATGCAGCACCGACGGTGAAGGTCGGCAGCGGAACCGAGACTACCGGCGTAAGCCTGACGACGACGGCCTATCTGGATCATATCTATTCGATAGTCTGCGACGACTTCAGCGGCACGCAGGCGCAGAAGTGGACCGGACCGGCTGACTCGGATTTGGTCTTCAGCGCGAACCGCACGTGGGGCGGCCAGCCAAGTGCGCTCCCGTGCTACATCGCGGAACGGCGGCTGAAACTTCCCAGCGCCACGGGAACCGAGGCCGGAACCTTGAGTACTAGCGTCAATTGGGTCGAGTTCATCGCTGCCTTCAGGACCCTGCAACCACCTGTTCCCCGCGCCGTAGGTGACGTCGGCGGCATATCGGCGACGAAGTACGCACCAACCAGATATGTAGATTTGACGGCAACCTTCACGATCGATGGGCAGACTGGATATTGCGAGGATTGTGACCCGCCATCAAATCCACCAAAGGCGTGCACCAGAACAGGAGCCAAGACGGGCGCATACGTTCACCGGCTCAACGGAAAGAATTATTGCACCTACTGACTAACTGACTCGGAAATTGAGGTGATTCAAGAGCGAGACGGGTTGGAATCCGCGGCATGTCGCGCAAGGTCGATCTTCGACAGCGGCAGTTCCCTGACGCGTTTGCCGGTCGCGGCGTAAACGGCATTACAGAGGGCAGCGATGAAAGGCGGCACGCCCGGCTCGCCAACACCTCCAGGCGGAGCGCTCGATTCGACGATATGGACATTGGTTTGAAACGGCGCTTCATTAATTCGCGCGACTGGGTAATCGTAAAAGTTGGACTGGTCGATCACGCCGTTGGTGGCGGTTATCTCGCCGCTGCGCGCGACGCTGGTTCCAAACACGGCGGCGCCCTCGAACTGCGTCCGGACCAACATAGGATCGACGATCAGGCCCGGCATCGACCGCCATGTCGACGCGCGGAATTCGCAGTTCTCCCTTCTCGTTCACTTCCACCTGCACCACAGTCGCCACGTAAGTCACGAAGCTGCGATGCACGGCGATACCCCAGCCGGTACCTTCGCCGGGCTTGCGTTTGGTCCATCCGGATTTTTCCGCCGCCAGCTGCAGAACCCGCCGCAGCCGGCCGGTATCTATTGGGTAGGTCTTGTACGATGCGCCGTAGTTTGGATAGTCGGCGCCATTGAGGTTGAGAATTCGTGGCGGACCTATCAAGTCGAGCAGATAGTCGAGAGGATCGCGTCCGGCAATATGAGCGAGCTCATCAGCGAAGCATTGCACCGCGAACGCATGATAGATGTTGGCCACTGAGCGCGCCCAACCGATGCGCACGTGTGCTTTCGCCGGGCCGTTTTCAACGCGCAGATTCGATATGTCGAATGGAATATCGGTCCAGCCCTGTGCCAGGTGCCCGGGATCGCCATAGAGCGCATCGACCTTGAATATCGATGGGATAGGAGGAAAGGTTGACCGTTGCAGCCATGCGGTGGGCTTGCCGTCCTTGCCCAACGCCGCCTTCATGTACATTGCGGCGACAGCGTTGTAGTAGTCGAATTTGATATCGTCTTCGCGCGACCAAGTAACCTTTATAGGACGTCCGACAGCTTTGGATAGGTAGGCTGCTTCCACTGCAAAGTCCGCCATCGACTTTCGTCCGAACCCGCCGCCAAGCAAAGTTACGTGGCAGGTCACATTCTCCGTGGCGATATCCAGTTCGCTGGCCACCGCGCTCTGCAGGGTTTGTGGATCCTGGGTAGGAGCCCACACCGTCACCTTGCCATCGCGGAAGTCCGCGACTGCGGCCGGCGGTTCCAACGACGCATGTGCCAGCAGCGGCACGTAGTAGTCTGCTTCGACAATCTTGCCGCGCTTGGCAAACTCCGCTTCAACGTCACCGGCATTGCGGATGACCTTGCAGGGCCTGCGCGACGTGGCCTTCAATTCGTCATGGTATTTCGCGGAATCGTAGCCGTCGTTCGGGCCGTTATCCCAGACGATGTTGAGCTTTTGACGGCCTTGGAGGGCGGCCCATGAGTTATCGGCTATCACCGCGATTCCACCCAGCGCCTGGAACGCGCAAGGAGGGACAAACGGCGGGATGGCCACGGTCTGACGGACGCCGCGCACCTTGAGCGCTTCCTTGTCTTCGTAGGATTTGATCTTTCCGCCAAAGACCGGCGGGCGCTCGATTGAAGCGTACAACATCCCGTCCACGCGCTTATCGATCCCGAAGACTGGCTGCCCCGTGCATAGCGCGTCGATGTTGTACCTGGGAGTGTCCTTGCCGATGTAGCGCCAGGCGCTTGCGGGCTTGAACCGCAGTTGAGCTGGGTCCGGTACCTTAAGTCGCGACGCCGGAGCGGCGAGTTGTCCGTAGGTCAAGCTTCGTCCGGAGTGACGATGAATCACCGTTCCAAGCCTGGTCTCACACTCGTCGGCGGGCACCTTCCATTGTTCCGCCGCGGCCTGAATCAACATGAAGCGTGCGGCCGCGCCGCAACCGCGCATCACGTCGAAGAAACTCCGCACCGAGTGTGAACCGTCAGTGTCCTGGTCGCCGTAGCGCTTGTCGCCATCCCCCTGATGTATCTTGACCTTGCTCCAGTCTGCGTCGAGTTCATCGGCGAGGACCGAGGGCAACGCGGTGCTGATGCCGGTGCCCATCTCGGAACGCGCAGCAACTATCGAAATCGTGTCGTCGGATTGGATAGCGACGAACACATTCGGGCTGAGAACGGCGTCGTTCGCGCTCGCGGCGGTCGCAGACGTTCTTGCCCAGAGAATTTCGGGAGCAAGTGATGCGCCGAGCACCAACGCGCCGGTTGAAAACATCCCTCTGACAAACTCGCGGCGGCTGACATTCGCTATTGAGTTCAAGCGACTTCCTCCGCTGCGGCCTTGATTGCAGCTCGAATCTTTTGATAGGTGCCGCACCGGCAAATGTTTCCCGCCATAGCCTTGTCGATGTCCGCGTCGTCGGGTTTGTGGTTGTTCTTGAGCAGGGCCGCGGCCGACATTATCTGGCCGGACTGGCAGTAGCCGCACTGAGGCACGTTGAGCCGAATCCACGCCTTTTGGACTGGATGAAGGCCGCCGCGCCCGAGACCCTCGATAGTTGTAACCTCGCTCCCGGCTGCCGTACTCATAGGAGTTACGCAAGACCGAATCGCCTTGCCGCCCTGATTTACAGTACAAGCCCCGCAAAGACCTACACCGCAGCCAAACTTGGTCCCCATCAGCCCTAACTCATCGCGCAGATACCAAAGCAAAGGCATTTGCGGGTCACCATCGAACGACTTCTCGACGCCGTTGACTCTCAGACGAATCATAGGTTTGCCTCGAATTTATTGCGCGGGTGCAAGCCTTCGCGGCATAGGACGTAGCTGGCGAATACTAGCTGTCTTATGACTTGAGTCCTTTGATATATTGAATCAGTCCTTTGACCTGGTCGCTGCTTAAAGTTGGATGAGGCGGCATCGCCGCCGTCATCCCAACGGCGGGACCACCCTTGGTAATCACGGTTGCTATCCAGCTATCGCTTTTTCCCTTCAAGGCCGTTGAAAACGGCGCCGGAGGTGGCGTCATAGCCTGGCCGGCGGGCCCGTCACCGTTACCAGTCGTTCCGTGGCATGCGGCGCACTTTTCTGCGTACAGATCTGCAGCACTCGGAGCGGCGATCGCGGTCTGCGGCCCAGTGGCAATCAAGACCGCCATCGCGAGAAGCAGCATTTTTCCCCAATTGGCCGAGCTTTTCCTTGCCATTGTGCGTCTCCTCGAAGAATGCCCGAAGGGCCTCACATCAAAGGCGTGAAAAATGACCGCTCAAATTTCGTGCGTAGGCTTACAACTCGTGCCTCGAACCAACCGCAGCGCCTGCACGAGATTTATCGGGAGCGTCGTGCCCAATACTTTGATTTTTCAAGCGGATACTCGTCGCGACCGAATGCGCGAGCGCAAAGACACCCGCGATAATCGCTACGACCGCCAGATCGCCTCCGGGCCATGCCAGGCCCAATCCTTCGCCGAGCCAGAAGATGCCGAAAGAGACGATGATGACGCCCACCCCAAACTTGAGCGCGTTTTCCGGCACCTGCGTGAGCGGACGATGGAGGGCGATCCCAAGTGCCACCACAACGAGCGCGGCTGCGACCGCTCCCAGAGCGGCCGGAACCAGCGCCGCGGCAGTATTCCCGACAGCGACCACTATCAGCACTACCTCCACACCCTCGATGACCACGGCCTTGAAAGATGCGGTCACCGCCAGAAGGTCCAGGCCATCGCCAAAGCTGGCGCCAACGTTCGATCGCATCTGGTCGACCTGCCTGACATAGATCGCGGCTTCATCGCGCAGCGCCTTTATGCCGGAGGTTCTCAGCACCGCTTTCCGCAGCCACGAAAGACCGAACACTAGCAGCACCACGCCAACAAGAATGTGGAGAGCATCCAGTGGCACGCGGACGAGCGCACCGCCGGCTACTGCGACGATGGCAGCAAGGGCGACTGCACCGCACGCGGCACCCAGCAAGCCGGACCGCCAGCCCGACACCGAACTCACCGCAAGGACGATAGTTAATGCTTCCACGCACTCGACCAGCGAGGCCGAGAACGCGGCGCCAACCGCAGCCGCATTTTGTATTAGTCCGGGTTCAAACATGATTACTCTCTTTGTCTTCGTTTCATGTCCTTTCAAAAGGCGTGAAAAATGACCGCTCAAACCTCGAGCGTTCCGGGGTTGCCGAAATGCTGGAGGGCGGCGGATAATACGATTTTCGTTCAGCAGAAATTGTCCCGGAAACCCTGGAGACATTTTAGATGCCACGTGAGACGCGAAGCGCTGGTTTGACTGGTGTCGTCGACGCTGGGCCGAGAACCCGTGTTGTCCAAAAAGGGGCGTTCCTCAAAGAGGGCGAGTACTGGACCGTAGGCTACGGCCGGAATTCCTTTCGTCTAAAGGACTCTAAAGGGCTCGAGTACCTCGCCCATCTGCTGCGTCATCCAGGGATTGAATTCCATGTGCTCGATTTGGCAGGCGGAATCGCGGGTCGGCGCGATGATGACGAAACCGGTCAGTCGGCGCACGGCTTGCCGCACGGGGCCGAGGATCTCGAGAAGGCGGGAATCCACATCGGCAGTCTGGGCGACGCGGGCGAGATGCTCGACGACCAAGCCAAGTCGGCTTATCGGCGCCGCCTTTCAGATCTGCGCGAAGAACTGGAAGAAGCCAAGGAGCGGGGAAACGTCGAGCGCGCCGAGCAGGCGGAACAGGAGATCGATGCGCTCACCAGGGAGCTCTCGCGCGCGGTCGGACTCGGAGGACGTAATCGGCGGGCGGTATCAGCTTCGGAACGAGCCCGCCAGAGCATCAGCAAGACGATCAAGGCGGTACTCGAAAGAATCGCGCAGAGTGACGCAGAGCTCGGAGATATCCTGTCGCGATGCATCAGGACGGGCACCTTCTGCTCCTATCAGCCGGACCCCGATTCCCCCATTGCATGGGAATTCGCTGCGACAGGCACAGGCTCGACTATCGAGCCTTCAGACCACCCAACCGCAAGTGGCGATCCTGCTCCCGCGCGTGCCGATCGTCCCCAGAGTCAGCCAGCGGTGCTGGAGGTTTCGTCGTTCTCACTGGCGGAACGAACCGTTTTTGTGGGACGTGAGTCTGAGGTTAGCGCGATTCGCGCGGCCATTGATCGCGCGCTGAGCGGCCAAGGCTCGCTGATCATGCTCGGAGGTGGCCCTGGCGTGGGCAAAACTCGCCTGGCGATGGAGATGTCGGAGTACGCGTCGCGCAAGGGGTTCCGATGCTTCGTCGGGCGCTGCTACGAAAGAGACGAACCATTTCCCTTTCTCCCCTTCGTCGAGATCATCGAAAGTACTCTGGCCCAGGCCCCAAGTCTGGATGATTACCGTCGGCGGATGGGGGACAACGCGGCTGAACTGGCCCAAATAGCTCCAAGCCTTCGGCGAGTCTTTCCGGACATTCCGCAACCATTGGAACTGCCGCCGGCGCAGCAGCGTCGTTATCTTTTCCAGAGCGTTTCAGAGGCGATGGCCCGCTCTGCTCGAACGCGTTCGCAGTTGAACGTACTCGAGGATCTTCATTGGGCCGACGAGTCCACGCTGGCGCTCTTAATTCATCTGGCCAATCGCATCGCCCAAATACCAGTCGTAATCATCGGGACATATCGGGACACATCTACAGAGAGCAATCCCGTGTTCGTCAGAACTTTGGAGGAGTTGATTCGGATGGGTGTCCGTCCGCTGAAGCTGAGCGGTCTATCCAAAGACGCCGTCGGGCAGCTGTTACATGGGCTAAGCCAGCTCGAAGCTCCGGAAAATCTTCTGAGGCTCATTTTTGAAGAAAGCGAGGGTTATCCATTCTTCGTCGAGGAGGTCTACCGGCATCTGGTCGAAGAGGGAAAGGTCTTCGATACCGCCGGCCAATTCCGCAAAGACATCCAGATCGATGAAATCGACGTTCCGGATAACGTTCGCCTGATCATCAGCCGCCGCCTGGAGCGGCTCGACGAGAATGAAAAGCGCGCGCTGGCGGCTGCCGCAGTGATCGGGCGTAGCTTTAGCTTCCGGCTCTTGACTGAGGTCAGCCAAATCGACGTCGACGAACTCTTCACCGTGTTCGAGAAGGCGCAGCAGATGGGGATAATCGTCGCCAGCGCCGAGGGACCTGGGCAGCCGTTCACCTTCACCCATGAACTGGTGCGTCAGACGTTGCTTGCCGGCATCGCGGCTCCGCGCAAACAACGACTGCACGCCGCAGTCGCCGACGCGATCGAGTCACTCTATCCGCGTTTCGTCAAGGAGCGCGCCGGAGAGATCACTGACCATCTTCTCAAGGCAGAATCGTTCGCGGACGGCAGGAGATTGGTCCGTTACCTGACGCTGGCCGGCAAGAGCGCGCTTGAGGCTGCGGCTTTTGAGGAAGCGCGGCGCAGTTTCCGGTCCGCCCTGTCGCATCAAGGTGCCGTTGAAGCAGGAGAACGAGCTGACTTGTTGGCGAGTCTCGCGATGGCCGAGCAAGGACTAAATCAATGGGGCGCGGCCCTGGCCAATCTTCGTGAAGCGCTTGAAATCTACATCAACCTCGATGATCGCGACAAGATCGGGAGAACCTTTACCGAGTTGACCGATGCCTTTATCTGGACCGGCCGTTTCGCGAAAGCGACCGAGACAGCTCGTCGCGGGCTCGCTTATCTTCAGGCAGATGTAAGCGCACACCGAGTGCTTCTTCTCGCTCCGCTCGCGCAGGCGCTCGCAGCCACCGGACTCTATGAGCCGGCGCATGAGGCGCTGCGGGAAGCGCTGAACATCGCATCCCAGCTATCCGATCCAACGCTTGAGGCCAGACTGCTTGGTGCTCGGTCGACAGTAAATTTCCACTTCTTTCGGTTGAAAGAGGCTGCCGCAGATGGATTGCTAAGCGAACAACTTGGCGCATCAGAAGCGCCTCCGTGGCAGCGCGCGGTACAGCTGCGAGTTCTGCAACAGACACTATTATTTCTTGGACGCCTGGAAGAGGCGCTGAAGATCGCGGACGAGCTTGAACCGCTGGCTACGAAGATAGGGCAAGCATACTCGATTGCTCTTTGCCTGCAGACGAGAGCATGGGCCGAATTTGGCAAGGTGCCTGACCTCGCCAAACTCGAAATTACCCTCGAGCAATTGACGAAATCTGACCAAACGGCGTGGTTTGCCTATTGGGGAGCTCTCTCCGAGGTACAGCTAAGTCTGGTAAATTTCTTTCGCGGAGACTGGGCGGGCGCTCTATCGCATGCCCGAGCTTCCTGCATCCCCGGGCCGGACAGTTCGATCGAGGGATTCGGCGCCGGAACGCTTTTTCGACAGATGGCTTACGCCGGCGATCGCGACGGCGCATCTGCAGTCCTTGACGAAAAAAAGCGCACGTGGCTTCCTCATGGCGGCCAACATAACCCTCGCGGTTCATGGTTCATGCTCGCGCTTGTGATTGAAGGCCTCGTCATGCTCGGCGAACGATCACAAGCTGGAGAGCTTTATCCACTCGTTTGCGAATTGGTCGACACTGGAGCTGTAGTGCTGTGGCCGATCTCACGTTTCGCGCAGACGATCGCGGGTGTCGCCGCGGCTGCGGCGCGTAAGTGGGAAGCCGCGGAAGATCACTTTCAGATCGCGATGCAGCAAGCAGAATCCTTTCCCGACAGCCTCGAGCAGGCAGAAATACGCCGGTTCCACGCAATGATGCTGATCGATCGCGCCGGCCGAGGTGACCGCGAAAAGGCGCGAAAGCTGCTCGGCGAGGCGCTGGAGAGTTACACTCGAATTGGTATGCCCCGGCACATCGACATAGTCCAAACCCTCCTGGATCAGAACGCCGGTAGCTAGCAGAGCGATTTGGAACCTCGTTGAGCCAGTTCGCTCGAAGAGCTATCGAAGGCAGCCAGCGCAGACAGGGCTAGCATTGGGAACGACAAGGCCCACGCGCCGAAGCGCGGTGTCGCCGCCCCCGACAACAATGCGCCGCTTAGGAACCCGGCCCAGATGGCCGCCAATTTGAGAGCGCGGCGCGCATGTGTATCCCACGCTCCCCGGCTTCCCGGGACGGGTGCACGCCTCACAGCCAGCGCGAGTTGAATTCCAATCCTGCTCAAAGTCCCGGTTACGAAGGTCAGACTCACCGATTTGTCTTCGACCCTCGACAGCGCCGTATTCATCGCGCCCATCGCGAAACTGATCACCGCGATGCTACCCCACTTGGATGAAAAGCCGATCTGCGCGAAGCCTATGATCAAGGCCAGCGAGATCGCGATCATCCCGAAAACCAGCCGCCTAATCCTCCCCACCGAGGAACGCGCAAGCAAAGCTCCAGCGAAGGAACCGCCCACGAAGAATACGACCGCCAGCAACACTGAATACAACGCTGGCCCGAACTTACCTTGCCCGATTTGATAACCGGCTTGCGTTGTATTCCCACTCATGAATGACAAGTAGGTACGGTAGGTGATCATGCCATAGGCATCCAGGGAGCCGGCGATCATCGCGAGGGCGACGGCCAACCATTGCTCAATCTCTTCTGAGTACGCCACGTGCCTACCTGCTGTCGGCCGTTTTAGAATCCGAGGACGCGCTGGGCGGTTGTGACACCCTGCGACGTCTCGAAGGTCGGCGTCGGCTCTGATGATACGCAGTGCGCCGAATGTAAGGCGAAGACGCAACGTTAGAGGCAGAATCTCCTGAACTGACCTTCCTGACCCGAACACGGCATACTCCCTCGTGGGTCATCCCTATCCGTCCAGCTGCACTTCGCGAGAGGTCGAGACTGCGGCCCCTGACGTATGGACCACGATCATTGATACGCACGACTACCGAGCGGCCGTTGTCGGGATTCGTCACTCGCACGCGCGAACCGATTGGAAGCGTCTTCGAAGCGGCCGTCAATTCATTGGGATTGTAGATTTCGCCGTCACTCGTTACGTGGCCCACGAATCCCGGACCGTACCAGGATGCGACTTCAAGCCTGCCCCGCGAAGGAACAGATGGATAGCTCCGGGATGGCGCGGGTGAAGAGTACTGAGTTTGCGGTGCAAGCTGCGCAGAGCATCCGAACATCGCAGTGGCAACTACAAAGCCTATCGCGACAATTAGCCAACGGCCCCAGCCCCGAGCGCAAGCGGTAAAACGTTCAACCCATTTGTTGCTCGCTGCAGCTAACATGACAGCCAATCTCTCCTTTGAATCTCTGATCTGGCTGAAGAACGATTCACACACTATTGCGGGAAATAAGGAGGCACATTTTCCGTGCGGTCATTTTTCACGCGTCTGAGGTGAGAACTGACGGGAGGTTGTTTCCGCATGACAACACGATCGAGCCTCGCCGAATTGCTCGCGGATCCCGGATCTTCCGCGCCGGCGATAATCTCAACCTCTCCCCTGATGGTCGTGAGCTATAAGGCTCTGGCGGAACAGATTGAAAGACTGTCCCGACAACTGAGAAGTGCCGGACTGAAGGCCGGCGATTGCGTCGCGATCGTACTGCCCAACAGCCTCGAGTTTCTTGTCGTATTTCTCGCTCTGACTCGCGCCAGGCTGATCGCTGCACTACTCAATCCAGCCGAGAAGCCGGACGAAATACGCTTTTTTATCGAGGACTCTCAGGCGCGAGCAGTTGTCGCCGAAGGGGCCAAATTCGGTGTGATGGAAGCAACCGCTGGCCTTGAATTACCGATATGGCAACCGCGCGTTGATTCGCGTGGCGTCGTGGAATTACCGGAGTTGCCAGACGCGTCGCGCACCAGCCTCGATGCTCCCGATCCCGACGATGTCGCGCTATTCGCCTATACCAGTGGCACCACGGGTCGGCCCAAATGCGTGCCGCTTAGTCACGGCAATGTGCTTTGGTCAGCACGAAATATCGCAGCTCACTATGATCTGACCTCCGCGGATTGCAGTCTGGTAGTTTTGCCTCTGTTCCATGGGCATGGCTTGATCGGCGCCACCTTGTCGACCTTGGCGTCCGGAGGCTCCGTAATCGTACCGCCGCGGTTTTCGGCCTCTGAGTTCTGGAAACTGTTCCGCGAGCATCGCGCGACCTGGTACTCCGCCGTGCCCACTATTCATCAAGTGCTGCTGGCAAGGGCGGACAGCGACGGCGCACCTCACAGCGGCCCACGATTCATTCGCTCGTGTTCGGCTCCCCTCGCTCCAGCAATTTTGACCAAGTTGGAGAATCGCTTCGGAGCGCCCGCGCTGGAAGCATACGGCATGACGGAAGCGGCCCATCAGGTCGCATCCAACCCGCTGCCACCGCTTCCACACAAGCCCGGCACGGTAGGGCTTAGCGCTGAACTTTCCATCATCGACAAGAACGGCCGGCACCTGGCGGCAAACACTCCCGGCGAGGTTGTAGTACGCGGCCCCAACGTGATGCGCGGCTATCGCAACAACCCAGAAGCTAATGCTGCGGCCTTCATCGATGGTTGGTTTCGCACTGGAGACATTGGCGCGATCGACAGCGACGGCTATCTGGCCCTGACCGGGCGTATCAAGGACCTGATTAATCGCGGCGGAGAGAAGATCTCGCCTGCGGAAGTCGAAGCCGTCTTGCTGGAGCATCCTGCCGTAGCCGAGGTTTCGGTTTTCGGAGTGCCCGACCCCAAGTATGGCGAAGAAGTCTCGGCAGCAGTGGTACTAAGAAGTGCCGCAACCGCACAAGAACTCCAAACGTACTGTAGGACCCGCCTGGCCGACTTCGAAGTGCCCAAACTGATCCATTTGGTTTCTACGATACCCAGGAATGCGATGGGCAAAGTCCAGCGCCGTGACCTGACAGCTTTGTTCTCCTGAAGACAGAGCGTGATAGTAATATCGCAGCCGATACCCGCCCAGGAGATGCAGGGATATTAGGGTGGTCGAATTACCTACACGGCACAGAAGGCGTAACATCCGGAATGCAGGATCTACCGGGAGTATGGGGCGGCCGCCGATAGTGGAGTCTGATGGTCGATATCTTCAGATCGAACAAGTTCTTAGTGCTCGCCATACGCCTTCTCCTGATCGGTTTAGCGATTTTCTGCGCGATAGGCTGCTCTGAATCCGCCAATCTCACACTGCCGAAGTGCTTTGAATCCTATGCGCCTTCGATCGGCAAGGACCTCGTAGTTGGCGAATCGAGCGACGAACTCTTACGCAAAGTGGGCGAACCCAACCAAGTCATAAAACAAAAAGTATATACCTTATACGTTTACTATTTGTTGCGGGGGTTTGACTCAAAGCATTTACTTCTGTGCGACGGGGCGCCAACCGAAGATTGGTCGGCGTACATCGTCACTTTGGATGCGGACATGAAGGCGCGGTCGGTAGTGTACTACATGTTCGCGGACGCTGATTCGCGGCGGGTGAGGGTGCCGGGCGTAGACGGGCTGATGCTTCCGGCGACTCTCTATCGGCCGCGTGGATGCGGCAGGTCACGTGAACCGGCAATCGTTCTTCTCCACGGCTGGCTCCCCAGCTGGCACAGCGCGCTGCACGATTTCGATCCGCTGCTGGCCGTGAGCCTGCTCCTAGACGGCCGGATCCCCGGCTTGCGCGATAACCCGGATACCGGGCAGGAAGAGACCGCGCAACTGTTAGCGGAGCACGGCTACGTCGTGTTGCTGCCGTTAATGCGCGGGTGGGGCGGGGGTCAGTACGACTGCGGCCTGAGCCAATCAGCTGATACAAAACGAATGATCGAATGGCTGGCCTCCCAGCCCGGTGTTGACCCCGACCGTATTGGGGTGATGGGGGAATCGTTCGGGGGCCAAGTTGCATTGCTTACGGGCGCTCTTACTCCTGGCGTTAAGGCAATCGTCTCGTATGCCGGGCCGACCGATTGGGTTAGCTTGAACGCTCAATTGCCCTGGTATGACTGGGCTCCAAAAGAGTGTCGGGCCGACCTCGAAAGCCCTTCGCCAGTTACCGTGGCCAGCCGGATAAAGGCGCCGGTGCTTTTGATCCAGGGAGATGCCGATACGACCGTACGGCCCGAGCAAGCTGAAGAAATGGAACAAGCGTTGCGGAAATCCGGCGACGGTGTCCAACTGGACCTGGTGAGTGGCGCGGGGCACGACGATTCAGTCTTCATGTTACGGTGGTCGACCATGCTGGAATTCCTGGAGGCAAACCTCGGCAAACCGAGTTGCGTCCAGACACTGCATGCGCCGAGTCCGTCATCGCAGCCGACTCCGCGAGCTTTGGAAGCTCAATGAAGAACGGCCTACTGGCCATATCAAATTGCGGTGTTGTAGCGCTGTGAAAATGATTTTCATCGCGAGGATGCGAGTGTGCGGTGTTCAGAGAGATTCTTAATGTGATTGAGAACACGGAGATGGATGTGGTGGATAATCATGTCCGACCAGACCTGCCAATATCGGCTCGGCCAAATCCGATCGGTGTACCAGGTCGTTCCTTCAAGCAAGGTTTTCCCTGCTGGCAGCGGCGTCAGGCGGAGTTCGCCCTCGCGCGAGAGAAGATAGCCGTGTAGATGGGCTGGCTTGAGACGCGGATAGGGCGACAGTTCTTCCATTGGTTCCGGTTGGTCGGCTACGGAGAATCGCAACAGGTGATTCTCATCCCAAACCTCGATCGGCTCGACGAACTCGCCGGTGGTGAAGATACAGTGGCGAACTGCGCCCACTCCATGCCCATCGATGCGCGCCCTGATGGGGTAAGCCACGCCAGTATGAAGAATCCAGTCACGTTGTTCGGGAATGGTTGTGAACGAGACGACATTCGGCCAGACCATTTCCGGCGGCGCATCGATCACTACTGAGGTCGTGACTGACATGAGAGGCGGTACGTCAACCGCCCTCTTTTCCATGCCCATAGTGAAAGGAACGGATGCTAATACCAGCACCATGGCGACAGGACTCAACGGAATTGTGCGATTATAGACAATGATACAGCCGACGAACCCTCCGAGCACCGCCAGAACAATGCCGATGGGAGCGGCCATGAGGATGCAAATAGCTCCCTCGACGCTGAGACTAAGCAATAGAAGCCCGGCAAACATGACGGGAAGCACCGCGACCG
Source organism: uncultured delta proteobacterium (assembly GCA_963733715.1). Taxonomy (GTDB): domain Bacteria; phylum Desulfobacterota; class Binatia; order Binatales; family Binataceae; genus Binatus. Next base: position 199,651 of record CAVTEN010000033.1, on the reverse strand, counting down.
CTATGCAACTCTCGAAGCTCCGTTCTTGCGAAATCGTGTAAATCAAGACCGAAACGAGGCCCATCGCGAAAGGAAGCGCCACAAACAATCCCCATCCGTAACTCTGGAGGATGGTAGTGGAGAGGCAGGCTAAACCGGTGCCCGCCAGTCCCACGATCACCATGGCAGCCACAGCGCTCCCGGTCGCGCTGGCGGGAATCCATGACGCCCAAGCCGGCTTGGTCGTAGGAGGCCCTTCGAATGGTCCTTCGAGCCATTCGTTCAGCAGCCGCTCGCCCGCCGGCGTGATCGGCGGGTGTCGGGATACGACCTGGTGAACTGGTGTGGCTGGTTTTGCCGGAACCAGACAGAGGATGACAAAGAAAATCAGATTGATGACTGGCGCAAAGAACAGCAAGCAGAGAGCCAGCGGCAACCCTGCCGAGCGAAGACGGCGGAGAGTCAAAAAGATGCCCGCGATCAGAAAGGGCAGCGATGTGATCAGCAGAATGAAGTAGAACTTCTCATCATCGGGCGGCAATGCATCTACGGCCCCAAAGCCATGAGGCTTGATATAGTTCCAGAAGTACCAAGCGCGGTTGAAGCCCACCAATGCGATGGCGCGATCGAGATTGTACTTGATCGCCATCAAGGCGCAGCCCCACCAAAAATAGGGCTGGCGATCCAGAGTACTGCGAGCGATGATTGTCCCTGGCTCGTCCATTTCAATGGGCCAAAGGGCCGATGAAACGTACCATCTTGTGGCTAATCCAGCCGCTCGATTTCTTCTGGCCTGCTGATCGTCACGTCCAGGTCAGTCACCAGGCCATTCGCCAGAGAATAGACCCAGCCGTGAACGAGAAGGTTCTCACCGCGCGCCCAAGCATCCTGCACGATAACGTCAGACGCTACGTTGATAACCTGGCGGATGACGTTGAGCTCACACAAACGGTCAGCGCGAGCATGCGCGTCCGCGATCGCGTCAAGCTCTCGACGGTGCCGGTGGCGAACCTCGCGGATAGGCTGCAGCCAGTGATCCACGAGACCGCGCCGCTGGCCGTCCACCGCCGCGTTCACTCCACCGCATCCGTAGTGCCCAACCACCATGATGTGCTTGACCTTCAACACGTCGACGGCGAACTGCAGCACCGAGAGGTAATTGGCGTCTTGCGGCGGAGCCAGGTTGGCCACGTTGCGATGAACGAAGAGTTCGCCCGGTGCGAGACCCACAATCTCGTTGGCAGGCACTCGGCTATCGGAGCATCCGATCCACAAGTACTCAGGCGCCTGCTGGCGCTCCAGCCGCTTGAAGAAATAGGCATCGGCGGCGACCATACGCGCCGCCCACGCGCGGTTGTTCGCTTTCAGGTGATCCAGCGTGTGTGCAGTGATTTTCAAAACTTATCCAAGTCGCCCAGAGCGGGAATATTTCAACGGTTTCAGCACCTAAAGCAAGACCGTCTCCAGTCTAGACGATAAAAGTGAGGGGAGCATCATCCTCATCACGTTGGGCCAGAAGTGGCAGCGTTAAGGATTTCAAGGGGATTCTTGCGAAAGTCCCGAGCCGGTCGGCCCTCCAGGGCCGAGGGTCTACCATCCACGAGTTCCAGAGGAGCCCCGCCAGATAGACCGCCACGACCCGAAAGGCGTTGATCGCGATCGCACGTGCTAGCCAGTCGCGGACCTTGGGAAACTTGTGTCCCGGGCGCAAGCGTTCGACCACGATCATCGTCACGCCAAGGCATATCACGCAAAATACAATCACAACCGTCTGACGGGTCATAGAGGTTCCTCCCGGGGTGCTAAGCGCGCGTTAGGAGCACACTAAGATGCGACGGTGGGACAGTTAAGAAGACATCCAGCGACATCGGTCCCGCGCCGTCCTTTGCGGTGTTTGCCGCCTAGCCGTGATGAAGGACATCCTCCAACGCGAGTCGCGCTGATAGACTCGTGTCAGTCAAATAGTTAACAGGTATAGGACTGCCGAGACCTATACACAGTCTTTGTAACGAAATGAAAGTGGTTTCGTCTAATAGCTCACGACGATGAAATTTCTCGCTGGACTTGCGGCAACTATAGCTGGCGCGTTCCAACGGTTCCTGGCCCCGGTTCTGCGGGCAATATTCGGACAGATTCAATGGACCCCGCCAGCATGGCTCCCGCGCGCCGGCGCCAAATTGCGCGCTTGGTGCCGGCGGGCAATAGACTGGCTAGCCGTTCGCCGCGCCGCTAATCCCGTCCGCTTCTGGCTGGAAGCGTCCGGGATCTTGCTCTTTATCATAGGAAGCTATGCAGGCTGGCAATGGTACAAGCACCTCCCGGAACCGTACTATCTACAGGTTTCGGTTAGAGGGCCGGGTCCGACGCCGCTCGAACCTAACGCAATCCCCGATCCGGTCGACGTACAATTCTCCGGTTCGGCGGCCAAGCTAGGCGCAATCGGAAAGAACGTCTCTTCCGGAATCACTGTCACGCCCCCGCTTGAAGGCGTGTGGAAGTGGGTCGGCGATTCGCAACTGGTTTTCACGCCCAGGCACGATTGGCCAATCAGCCAGGACTACACGATAATACTCAATCGCAAGCTCTTTCCTTCGCATGTTCTGCTCAGAGACTACTCCTACACATTCCGGTCTCCGGACTTCTACGCCTCGATCCAGGACGAGGAATTCTACGAAGATCCGACCAACCCGAAAATCAAACAGGTCGTCGCGACGGTTCGCTTCACCCATCCGGTCGACAAGGCGGATTTCGAGAAGCGAATCAGCTTTCGGATGAGGGTCGAACCGGTAAAGAACTTCGACAGCCGCGAGGCAAAATCGTTCGGGTTCAAAGTCACCTACGACGCCTTCGGCGGCAAAGCCTTCATCCATTCCGATCCGTTCGGAATCCCCAACGACGAAGGCGCGATGCTCCTTTCGATCGCCAAAGGAGTGCGGTCTTCATTAGGCGGCCCAGGCACCGAAGAAACGCTCGAACGTACTGTCAATATTCCGGGCATCCAGAGCTACTTCCGAATTGAGAGTGTGACCTCCAATGAAGTGGCCAACGATCGGGACGAGATGGAGCGCATCGTGACTATCGAGGCGTCGGCGCCGATGCGGCAGACCGATCTCGCCAGGAGCATCTCGGTATTCCTCCTACCCAAGGACAAACCTGCGATTGGCGACGAAAAGTTAGCGAAGGACTATCAATGGAGCAACGCGCTGGAAGCAGTTCCCGACGTCATGAAGCTGGCGACGCCCCTGCCGATCGCGTGGATCCCGACCGAGCGTGAATTTATGCCGACGCAAAGTTTCAAATTCACAGCGGACACGGGCCGTTTTGTTCTCGTGACGGTTCGCCGTGGCCTGAAGTCGTTCGGCGACTACCCCCTCGCCAAGGACTTCTCGGAGGTGGTCGCAGCCCCTGCTTTTCCAGCGGCAGTGAAGATCATTTCCGAAGGCTCGGTGCTCAGCCTCTCGGGCGAAAAGAAAATTTCGATTCTGACCCGCAACGTTCCCGCGATTCAGATCGAAGTCAGCCGGCTGCTTCCCGGCACTGTGAGTCATCTGGTGTCGCAGACCCAGGGCAATTTTTCGAATCCAACTTTCTGGGGACAGTACAACGCTCAAAGCCTCGGCTTCGATGACCTATCCGAAGTTATCAGTGAAGTGCGTAAGCTTCCCGCCGACTCATCCGGGAAAAACCAGTACAGCGTTTTCGATTTCGCGCCCCTGCTATCCAGTGGCGCTCTGCCGCACGGACTGTTCTGGCTAAGGATCCAGGCTTGGGACCCCGTCAACAACGTTCCGCTCGGGACTCAAGTGACGCCGGTGCAGAGTTGGCCGACGACAGCCGGGGCGTACAGGCGGCGAAGGAATCCCTGGGTAGTCACGCAACCAGTACCCCAAGTGATAGGCCAGGCATCCGCTGCCGATGAGCGCTTGATTCTGCTGACCGATCTCGGGCTCGTGGTAAAGGACTCTGCCGACGGGAGCCACGACGTTTTTGTGCAGTCGATTCATTCGGGGGAGCCGCTCGCTGACGTGGCAATCGACATGCTTGGAAAGAACGGCCTGCCAATTTTCTCCCGCAAGACCGATGCCGACGGACGCGCCACCTTCCCGACCTTCAAGGATTTCAAGCGCGAGAAGACGCCGACCGTGTACGTCGCCCAGAGCGACGGCGACTTTTCCTTCCTCCCGTACCAACGCAACGATCGACAGCTTAACCTGTCGCGATTCGACACCGGCGGCCTCTACACCCAAGGCGAGACGGCGTCGCTGCAGGCCTACCTGTTTTCCGATCGAGGTATCTACCGGCCCGGGGACGACATCCACATCGGAATCGTCGTCAAGCAGATGGATTGGAAGCCAATCCCGGACGGACTGCCACTCGAGATGGTAGAGACCGATCCTCGCGGCGTCGCCATCCGGAGCCACACGATCAAATTCTCATCGACCGGTCTGGAGGACTTTTCAACCGCAACCGAGCCGGACTCTCCGACGGGATCCTACGACTTCTCGCTTTACATCGTACGCGACGGGAATCGTGATGCGCTTTTGGGCTCGACATCGGTGCGCGTCGAGGAGTTTCAGCCGGATCGAATGACGATCAAAGCGGAACTTTCCACGCCACCCGCTGCAGGATGGATTCCGCCCGCCGCGCTAAGCGCCACAGTGACATTGCGCACATTGTTTGGGACGGCCGCGGCGGGGCGTCGTGTCAAAGGTACGTTCAAGCTGACGCCGTCGGGAGCCGAATTCGCGAAATACGCCGATTACCTGTTTGTCGATCCTTATGACACCCAAAAGAGCTACGATGAAGACCTCGGCGATGTTACGACGGACGCCGACGGCCACGCCAAGTTCGACTTTAAGCTCGAACGTTTCGAGAAGGGTCTGTTCCGCCTGCGGTTCATCGCCGAGGGATTCGAGCCGGAGGGCGGACGATCGGTGGTGACGGACGCAGACGCGATCGTGTCTCCCGCTCCTTATCTTGTCGCCTACAAGGCCGATGGCGACCTTGGCTACATCGACAAGGACAGCACCCGCTCGGTCCACCTGATAGCGGTAGGTCCGAAACTCGACAAGCTAGCTATCGACGGGCTGACCACCGAGCTGCTCGAGTTCCGCTACGTCTCGGTTCTTACCAAGCAGGAAAACGGAACCTTGGCCTATCAATCGGTGCGCAAGGAAATCTCGAAAGCAAAGAAAGCGTTCGCGATTCCGGCCTCCGGCCTCGCGATGAATCTGCCAACCGCGCAAGCCGGATCGTTCGCGCTGGTGATTCGCAACGGCAACGGCGACGAGCTCAATCGAATCCCATTCGAGGTGGTCGGCCATGCCAACGTTGCCCGCAGCCTCGAGCGCGAAGCCGAACTCAAGATCAAGCTCAGCAAGCCCGAGTACGCTCCGGGCGAAGAAGCTGAGCTCGAAATCCAGGCGCCCTACGTCGGCGCGGGGCTGATTACTGTCGAGCGCGACCACATCTATAACGCGCAGTGGTTCAAGACCACGACTACCGAGTCGGTACAGAAGATCAAGATTCCGGAAGAGCTCGAGGGCAACGGCTATATCACTGTTACGTTCTTGCGCTCGCTGGACTCCAGGGAGATTTACACCAGTCCCCTGTCCTACGGCTCTGCGCCATTTACCGTCAGCCGCAAACGGCACCTTCAGGGGGTGACAATCGACGCGCCCAAGCTGGTGCGTCCGGGAGATACCTTGACGATTGGTTACCAGACGGCGGGACCGGCTCGACTGGTGCTGATCGCGGTCGATGAAGGAATCCTGCAGGTCGCGCGCTATCATACGCCCGATCCGCTGTCCTATATGCTTCGCAAGCGGGCGCTCGAGGTCACGACCGAACAAATCCTGGACCTGGTCCTGCCCGAGCTGCATCTATTAAATGAGACGTCGGCGCCCGGGGGCGACGAAGAAGGCTTGATGGCTCGCAGCCACAATCCGTTCAAGCGCAAGGGGCAGAAACCGCTCGCGTTCTGGTCCGGCATTATTGAGTCCGACGGAAAGCCGGGCCAGGTCGCGGTGCCGATCCCGGATTACTTCAACGGCACGATCCGCGTAATGGCGATAGCTGTGTCGGACGGCGCGATCGGGGTGGCGGAGAACAAGGTGGTATCGCAGGGCTACTTCGTCATCCAGCCGCAAGCGCCCTACTTCGCCACGCCCGGCGATGAATTCGAGGTGACGGCGCTCGTCGCCAACAACACCGGCTCCGCGACTAACAATTCGACGGTTAAGGTGAAGATCGATACGACGGCCGCGCTCGAAGTACTCGGCGATAAGTCTATCGAGACCGCCAATCTCCTCGGGCACCGATCACACTGTCAGCTTCCGCGTCCGCGCCAAGCCCGTGCTGGGCGACGCCTCACTTACTATCGGTGCATCCGCCGCTGGCAAGCACGCGACCTATACGCTCGACATGAGTATCCGGCCGGCTTCGCCCTATGTCACGACGATAACTTCCGGCTACGTCAAGAAGTCCTTGCTGAGGAGCGTCAAAGCGGACCTGCCGCTGCATCGCCGGATGTATCCGGAAATGCGCAATATCGAAGTGTCAGCGTCCTCGTTTCCGCTCGGACTCGCGTACGGACTGCTGCACTACCTTGAGACCTATCCTTACGGATGCACGGAGCAGCTAGTGAGCCAGGCGTTCCCCGCGGTCGTGCTGGGCAGCCGCCCTGAATTGGGACTGAGCAGTGACAAGTCCGCAAAGAGCATCGAGCATGCGATCGCCACGCTCGAAGCGCGCCAGAACGCCGAGGGCGCATTCGGCCTGTGGTCGGCGGGCGGGGACGTCGTGCCCTTCGTCAACGTGTACGCGACGCATTTTCTCCTTGAAGCGCACGAGCATGGATTCGACGTGCCTCCACTGCTGCTGGCGGCGGCGCTCAACTCCTTGCGCACGATGACCGCCTCGCCCGGCTCCGATATCGAGTCCTATCGCGCTGACGCATACGCGCTCTATCTGCTCGCCCGCAGCGGGGTGGTCGTAACCGATCAGGCCAACGCGTTGCGCGCCGCACTCGATCAGAACTATGCGAACGCCTGGACCTCCGATTTGACCGCACTCTACCTCGCCTCGACCTATCAGCTTCTCAAGATGGATCGGGAGGCTTACGAGATTCTCAGCCATGCGCCCGCGATGCCGCCGGCGGATTCACAATTCGGCACCTACTATGACGACCTCGTGTATCGCGCGACGTACCTTTATCTCACCTCGAAGCACTTCCCTGATCGCGCGAAGAAAATCGGCCCGGATCAGATTCTCGCGATAGCCGACGCGATCAAAGACAATCGGCAAAATACGATTTCGTCCGCATACGCGCTGCTCGCGCTCGACGCATACGCGCAAACGGCCGGCACGCGCTCACATTCGCTGATTACGTTCACAGCAGAAATGCCCGATCAGAAATCGCGGCCGTTGGACACTCAGAATGTACAATTCGCACACGCCGAAGTGCCTGCCGATGCCAAGAGCGTCCACGTCGAGGGCGACACCGACTTCGCGCTCTTCTATCAATTGACCGAAGCCGGCTTCGATCTTGCGCCGCCAGCCACCGAAATCAAGAACCGGATCGAAGTCTTTCGCGAGTTCGACAACGAGAAGGGCCAGCCGGTGACCTCCAGCCCGATCGAATCCAAGGTCGACGTCAAAATGTCCTTGCGCGCGATTGACTCTCCAGTCTCCAACGTCGCAATCGTCGATATGATACCCGCGGGTTTCGAAATCGATATTTCGCCGGAGGGTCTTGGCAGCCGCGCCTCGGGGCCGACCGCTGCCACCACGTGGAGGCCAGACTTCATCGATGTGCAGAGAGGATCGCGTGGTCTTTTACGGCACCGTCGGGACTGACGCGGAGACCTTCTCATACCGGCTTAAACCGACGAATCGGGGAACGTTCACCGTCCCTCCTCTGTACGCGGAAGGGATGTACGATCGCACCGTGCAGGCGCGTTCGTTGGGGGGCCGGTTCCGGATTGGAGACGCGCCCGCGGCGACAGCGCCATGACCATCCGCCGGCCAGAGACGATTCGCAGGCTAAGTGTCCTGCTCGCGTGGGGTGTGACTTCGCTAGTCGCGATCGCTGCCGTCGTGTGGGTTCTGCTCGGCCTCCAGCCGAAACCTCTGCTGGTCAACAAGGCCGGTTTCTCGCAAGCGGTTTACGATCGCGATGGGCACCTGTTGCGCCTCACACTCTCAAGCGACGAGAAGTATCGGCTGTGGGTGCCGTTGTCGCAGATTCCACCGACGATGATCGAAGCGACGCTGCTACAGGAGGACGCGTGGTTCCGATGGCATGACGGGGTAAATCCTGTCTCGTTGATGCGTGCCTTCGGCGCCACTTATCTCAGCGGTGGCCGGCGCATCGGCGGTTCCACTATCACGATGCAACTCGCACGGAATCGTTTCGGCATCGACTCGCGAACTTTGCATGGGAAGATTCAGCAGATCGTCCGCGCGATCGAGCTCGAACGCTTCTACAGCAAGGACGAGATTCTCGAGGCCTATCTCAACATCGCGCCCTATGGCGGCAACATCGAAGGCGTCGCCGCAGCAAGCCTGGTCTATTTTCACGAGCCACCGAAGCAGCTATCGCTGGCGCAGGCACTCACGCTCGCCGTCATTCCGCAGAGCCCGAGCCGCAGGAATCCGCTGCGGCGATCGGGGCATGACGCTCTCGATAGGGCTCGACTCAGAATCGGCGCGCTATGGGCCAGCACTCATCCTTCGAGTAATCCTAACCCTGGCGTGACCATGCTCGTTCACGCGGCGAACCGAAGTGAACTTCCCCATCGCGCGCCGCACCTGGTCGATCGAGTACTCGCCATCAGCGACTCGGGACACGTCACGTCGACGCTCGATCCTCGGCCTTCAAAATCTTCTTGAGCTGCAACTCAAGACCTTCATCGAACGCAGTCAACGCCTCGGTATCCACAACGGCGCGGTTATCCTGCTCGACTATCGAACCATGCAGGTCAAGGGTTACGTCGGCTCAGCCAACTATTTCGAGAATCAGATCGATGGGCAGGTAAACGGCCTGCTGGGCCGCCGCTCGCCGGGTTCGGCGCTGAAGCCTTTCATTTACGCGCTGGCGATCGACCAGGGATTGATCCATCCGCGGACGATGCTCAAGGACACCGCGATACGGATCGCGGCCTACAATCCGGAAAACTACGACCACGACTTCCTGGGGCCAATCGACGCGACCAGTGCATTGGTCCGCAGCCGCAACGTACCTGCCATCGAGGTGGCGAACATGCTTCGGCCGCCGGGACTATATGGCTTTCTGAAGAAAGCGGGCATCAAGAACCTTCGCGACGAAAGCTTCTACGGCCTGGCGCTCGCGCTCGGCGGCGCCGAGGTGAGCATGGAGGAACTGGCGGGCCTTTACGCGATGCTGGCGAACGGCGGTGAACTACGGCCTCTTGTCCTCACCACTTCCCCGACAGCCGCGGCTGGGAATCGGTTGAGGCTTCTGAGTCCGGAAGCGAGCTACTCGGTCCTTGAGATGTTGCGGGAGAACCCGCGACCCTCGGATGACTTCACCACCTCGCAGGTGCCCAATGCACCCGCCATTCCATGGAAGACCGGCACTTCGTTCGGTCTGCGCGACGCATGGGCGGTGGGCATCGTCGGCCCGTATGTCCTGGGTGTATGGATCGGCAATTTCGACGGGACGCCGAACGCGAACTTCATCGGGCGCGAAGCCGCGGGGCCGTTGTTTTTTCATATCGCCGACGCGCTACGGGCGCGAGGTCCGCTCCGCGAAGCGATCGTCCATCAGCATCTGAACTTGAAGAGGATCAAGGTGTGCGCGCTATCCGGCCAGCTCCCAGGTCCCTACTGCGATCATTTCAAGGAGACGCTTTTCATTCCCGGTAAGTCACCGATCACCACCTGCTCGATCCATCGCGGAATCCCGATCGACAACCACTCGGGTCTTCGGGCCTGTCAGGGCAACACCGGCGGAGTCACGACGCGTACCTATGAGTTCTGGCCCTCGGATCTTCTGAAACTGTTCCGTTCCGCGGGACTCGAAAGAAAAATGCCGCCAGCGCTCGATCCAGCTTGCCGAAAATTCGCCGGCGCCGGCGCGCCTCCGATGATCTCCTCGCCAAACCGTGGCATCGCGTATTCCATCACTCCTGATGGCGGCACCGAGATTCCTTTCGCCGCAATCACAGACGCTGACAGTCGTGTGGTCTACTGGTTCGTCGATGATCAACTGGTAGGTACCTCGCGATCAGGCGAATCGTACATGTGGAAAGCGCGGCCCGGCTCATTTCTGGTACGAGCAATCGATCAGCAAGGCCGCGCAGTAGCCGAGCAACTGAAAGTGCTTGCGTCTGTCAATTAGGTTTTTGGCCGCTTGCTTCGCCAGAATCTTACAAGTACAGTGCATAGCCTTGATGACTGGACTGGATAGTTGGACGAGATCATCTCGTCCATTCTTAGCCGATCAGAGCAAAGGCCATGCGTACCTATAAGACAGCCGTCGAATAGTAGCCAATCCGGCTACATGGTCGTTCCCAAACGAGTTTGAATTTCTCTGTCCGGCGCTAGCGCTTGTCCGCTGCTGCGTTTGCGATTGAGTGTGCGTTGCTTCTACGAGGCAACAATCAACCAGGTCGCGAATGAATTGCCAGGAAGGCCATCGTTGCGCCATAGGCAGGGGTGTGTCCTTCAACAACGACGAGATAGAGCATGACATCGAATAATTCGTTCACTTTTAATCTTGAGCCATATGACCTTTACGGCAGTTTCTACGAATCCATTGTAGGACTCGAACTAGCCCGGCGGGGACTGCATCATACGTTCTATGGTTGCTTCGGATATGTGCCAAACCTGCCGGCAATAATTGATCAACGCGAGTTGATTGCGTCGGAGCTCGATCGCAAAGGCAGAGTTCTGCGGGAAGTGCGGGTATGGGATAAGGGCCTTGTCGAGATAAAATTCACAAGAAGCCCTGAAACACGTCGGTATATAGAGACGTGGGGATATTTCGACAGCAGGGAAGAGGCGGCGCAGTGCCTTTCCGTCCTGGGAAAACATCTCCCACCGGAAACCAGGCAGTTACACGACGGCACAGTTAGCGTGAGTTTCTGGAACGCAGCTTTGGTGCATGGCGACTATGAGCCAAGGCGCGAGTCTCAAACGATGCGCGTCCCCCAATGGCAGGAAATAGCCGCGAACTATCCGGAGCGCGTGAGGCCGGAGCTCGCTAATACTATGCGACTGCGAGAATCCGGCATTCCAGCATCGCGCCTGATGCTGTGGCGCGGCCAACCAGGCACTGGGAAGACGTGGGCCGTCCGCGCGATGATGCGAGAGTGGCTTGACTGGTGCACCTTCCATTACGTCGTCGATCCGGCAGCTTTTTTTTCCAATAGCACCTATATGCTCTCGCTGCTCTCAAAGGTCAGTGACGCGAGTCAGTCTGAAGATGGTGACCGCAAATGGAGCCTCATCATCCTTGAAGACGCCGGTGAGTTCATCGCGATGGATTCCCGCCACCAATATGGACAGGCGCTGGCGAAGCTTCTCAACCTCTGCGACGGGCTCCTGGGCCAGGGACAAAAATTGCTGTTCCTGATCACGACCAACGAGGAAGTGCAGAATTTGCATCCCGCGATCGTGCGTCACGGTCGTTGCCTGACCAATCTGGAATTTCCTGAATTCTCAGACTCAGAAGCGCGCAAATGGTTGGAGGTTCATGGATGTAGCACACCCCTATCCTCGAAGAAATTGACTCTTTCCGACTTATTCGCAGCGGCCGGATCGGGACGTCTATCGTCAACGTGGCACCGTTGAAGCGAGCCGGGTTCATACGATGAGCCAGGATCGCGCATCGCCAATCTCAACCGTCCAGACCCTGTTTGGTCCTTCGACCAGGTCGATCTTCACTTCGAGGAATTGACGGATGACTTCCAGATTCGTCGTCGTGTGACGCGACAATGGACCGGTGCGAAATCTTCCTGCGCCCGCGAGCGCCATCGGAACGAGAAGCTGGTCAGCGAGATACCTACCGACTGGCACTCCCGAAGCGATGTAGGTACGTGCCTCCTGCGCTACTCTGGTCGCGACGCCTTCGGCGCGCACGTTCACCTCGCCAAATCCGGTGAACACTTCAGTGTGATGTTCCGTCTCGATCTCGACCGTGACGGCGTTCCCCGGACCTAGCGCACCGCGGATCTCTTCGACGATGAGCGAGTCGTCAGAAAGGGACAGGAGGCGGCCGATCAGGTTTACCTCTCGTACTGCAATTGAACGCCACAGATTCGCGACGACCGCCCGCGCCTTGATACTTCGTATCGCGCCTCTCTCCAACATTTCCAGCGGCAGCAAGCGCGGCGCAGGAGTGATGCTGACGTTGAAACGTCCTCCACCTGCCGGATAAAAGCCTGGACGTTCGAGTTCTGCCCTCACCGTCGGTCCCATCCGATTGATCAGCGGAAGGAAGGACTTCAGCAGGAAGTCGAACGGCGGCGCCATCGGGTTATGCGTCCCGCCCTCGAGTATAAGCTTCGAAGGTGAGGACGCTGTGAGTAACGCGGGAAGGACGGTCTGTAAAACCAGCGTTGTACTCCCGGCGGTGCCGACAGCGAATGCGAACTCGCCCGGATTAACGCTGCCCGGAGTGAACGTGATGGCACCGGCCCCGAGTTCAGCGCCGTCGACGGCTGCACTCGAAATGCTGCCAGCTGCCTTGACGGCGGTGAGATGCTGCCGGAGAAGACCCGGCTTCGGTCTCCCGGCGCGGATCTTCTCGATGCGGAACGGCTTGCCCGTCACAGTTGAGAGCGCCAGCGCGGTGCGCAGAATCTGGCCGCCGCCTTCGCCCGAAGAGCCGTCAATCGTCAACATCGCGTCATCCCTTCACGCAAACGACCTGATGCAGAGTATGCACGACCTCGACGAGATCCTTCTGCGCCGCCATCACCGCGTCGATCGGCTTGTAGGCCGCCGGAGTCTCGTCGATCACCTCGGCGTCTTTGCGGCATTCGATGCCCACGGTCGCAGCCTCATGGTCAGCGATAGTGAATCGCCGCCGCGCTTCGGTTCGCGACATGCTCCGGCCCGCGCCATGGCTGCAGCTCATGAAACTGTTCGGATTGCCGAGGCCTCGCACGATGTACGAGCGCGCGCCCATGCTTCCCGGGATGATGCCGAGATCGCCGAGGCCCGCACGTACCGCGCCCTTTCGAGTGACGAAGACTCGCTCGCCAAAGTGGGTCTCATGCGACACATAATTGTGATGACAATTCACCACCTCGTCGGTGGTCGTGAACGGACGAATTCCAGGAGCCGAGCGAGCCGCTTCGAGAATCGCGTCCATCATCAACTCGCGGTTGAGGCGCGCATAGCTCTGCGCCCACCCTACCGCGTCGACGTATTCGTCAAAGTGCTCAGTGCCTTCTTCCAGGTAGGCGAGATCGCGATCAGGCAAGTTGCTGATGAGATGGCGCATGTCCTTTTTCGCCAGCTCGATGAAGTAGCTGCCGATTCGGTTCCCGATTCCGCGCGAGCCGCTATGCAGCATCAGCCAAACGCGATCGCTCTCGTCGAGGCAGACCTCGATGAAATGGTTGCCCGTACCCAGACGTGCCGAGATGCGCGGTGGGATGCGCGTTGCGAGAGAGTTTCGGATGCTTCGCAACAATTTGCTTGTAGCCGCGTTCGAGCGACGCCCATTGCTCGCGGTTGCGCTCGGGCACGTCGTGCCATGCCCCGATGTCGTTGCGGCCTCCATGATCGGTTCGTCCGTGAGGAACGGCCGCCTCGATCGCGCTTCGCAGCGATTTGAGATCATCGGGGAGGTCGGATGCGACCAGGCTCGTGCGCACAGCCGCCATGCCGCACCCGATGTCGACGCCGACGGCAGCCGGGATGATCGCTCCTTTGGTCGGGATAACGGAACCTACGGTAGCGCCGATTCCCATATGCACGTCAGGCATCGCAGCAATCCATCTGAAGATGAAAGGTAGTTGCGCCGCATTGCGGAGTTGCTGCGCAGCCTGATCCTCGAACATAACGCCCTTCACCCACGCTCGAATTGGCGCGCCACCGCCCGAATCTATCTCGAGGTAATTGTTCTCTTGAGTCATGTTGTTAACACCCTACTCTCCCGACCGGCGACCGGCGCGACAATTCTGACCGGAACATTTTCGCTCTGCCAACTGATTCACGGTCATTTGCATGACCGCCGGGATTCGAACCCGAAGCAAGTGTAGTTTCGATCGCATTCGCGACGATCGCCTGGTTCCAAAGGGTGACAAATTTGGCGAGATGCAGACTGCTTTCGCAGTGAGGGGTTTGAACCCTCGAAGGCGGTTAGCCCTCCCAACCATGTAATCCCGCTAGCATTCACCCTTACCTCAATTTATTGTCGCTCGGGGCCGACAACCTCCTGCCGAGGTTCCGTTTTCGTTTTAGGAAAGTAACCCCGACATGCATTCGGCCCCGAGTCGATCTTGATTGTCATTCCACTCGACGCTTCTCCTGCCTCTCTTGCCGGTACGACAAAATTTGCTGAAACACATGCTCTACCAACTGAGCTACGGCCCCGACGTGATGGAGCCGGTGGGATTCGAACCCGCGACCGTGTAGTTCCAACTGCATTCGTACCGGCATCCCACCTCAAATCTCGATCGATTCGATCACCGCCACCCAATGTTCACCAGCAAGCCTTCCCGTCAGCGAACGCCGCGACCTCTCGAAGACCTGGTCCGAGAAGCCGCCGACATTCAGGATGTCCTCTCGCTCCTTGGCCTGCGTTGTGCCGTATGGCTGCAGGTCAATGCAGACGAGCCGCGCATCCGGACTTCGCACCTTGAACCGATTCCACTCGACCATCGTTGCAGTCCCCTGGTTCATTGCATTAGCGGCATCGAGCCAGGACTGGTTGTCGGACACATAGATGATCATATCGCCCTCGGCGCCCCGCTTATTCAGATGAGCCAGTGGAGCACTGCAGTTCGTGCCGCCCCGCGGCAGCGCTGCGAGCTTCGCCGCGTTGCTCATCACGCTATCCCGCGGATTCAATTCGACCGGCACCAGCCGGTCGTTGAACGGGATCACCTCCGCGTCCGGGTTTCTCCGCAAAATCGCAGCCGCAACCAGCGCCGCAACATCGACGCATCGGACAAACGTGGTCGCACTACCTCGACTGCCGGTAACCGGCGAGTGCATCGAACCCGACACGTCGGGCAGCACGTAAACCTTGCCTGCGATCGACGGCACGTTCTCGAGCGCAATTTCCATCGCGTCCTGGATAGCCTCCTTCACAACACCCGGCACTCGATTGTCAGCGTTCGCGTAGGCAACCATCAGCTGGTACGGAAACGCCCGCGCTTTCGCGATAGCCGCTCGATCCCGCAAGCGCTCTGCAACGATCTTTGCGATCTCGATCTGCTCGTCGCCGCGCGAGGCATCGTCGCCGAATACACCATGCCGCGCGAAGGTGTTGAGGTTCATCCGCGTAGCCTGCCACGGCGCGTTGCGCGCAATCTCGATCCAGTCCGACTTCGCCAGCGGCAACGCGGTAAGCATCGCGAGCGGCACCTTCGGAACAGTTACCGTCTCGCCCGCCTTGAACGCCTCGTAGCCTCGCACCAACTCAGGCAACGCGTCCGCGTGGCTCGACCGACCGATCAGGTAGGCGTACAAAGCCTCGCGGCCCGCGGCCGCCGGCTTCGGATGAACCATCTTGATCACGTCGCCGAGCGAAGGACTCTGCCCGACCGACGCGGTGAACAGTGCCTCCTCGCTTCGCGCTTCGAGCCATCGGAGAACCATCCGCTTGGGCGCGCTGCCGAGCGACTTCCGTCCAGTCACGCCCGAACGAATCATCTGGACGAAATTCCGCAGCATCTTCGCGTTGTCAATCACTCGCGGAAAAACCGTCTCGAGCAACTTCGTATCGCGCCCGGCGAGCACGGCGCAGAGCAGAGCCGGCGCATCTTTCATCCGGCCCTGCTCACGACTGAAAATCGCCGTCCTGGCGATGAACTCGGAATCAACTTCGCCGCATAACGCGAGTACCGTCGAAAGCTGCTCTTCCGCACTGGCGTAGAACGTCGAGTTCAAGCAATCTGTCGCCACATACTGGGCGAGCGCGTGCTTCGGTGCGAAAGCGTACGCGGGACCGTTCGCCTCGTTGACGGCGTCGGGCTTGGGCAAAAGCTTTCCGGCGATCGAACCGAACAGATTCTTGTTGGCCATTTTCCCGCCTCCCGTAATGCTCTGACTGACCTTACATTCCAAGCCTCATGCCAGATCCCGGAGCGCGCCTTAAGAAGACTATTTCGTTGCATTTTCAAGGTTTTTATTAAGATCACCGGGAAAGAGTGCTCCTGCTATTCTATTGTTATAGATAGTGATTTATCCAATAATCTACGAATGCCAACAGTAGTCATCGGGCTTATCGGCACCAATCTCGACTCCGGCGACGGCGCCGAACGATGGAATCGATGGCGTCCCACCGTCTCGCTTTGCCAGCACGAGGAGCTCCTGATCGATCGCCTCGAGCTGATCCATCAGCGCAGGGACTCCGAACTTGTTAAGAGCGCTCGCGACGATATTCGAAGCGTCTCGCCCGAGACCGAAGTGCGTTCGCACGAACTCGCGATTCGCGATCCCTGGGATTTCGACGAAGTCTTCGGCGTGCTTCACGACTTCGCGCGCGCGTATCCTTTCGATCCCGAACGCGAGGACTACCTGGTCCACATCACGACCGGGACCCACGTCGTCCAGATTTGTCTCTTCCTGCTGACCGAGTCGCGTCACTTCCCTGCGCGACTCATCCAGACGTCGCCAGCCAGGCGTCCGCGATCGGGAGAACCGGGAACCTTCAAGATCATTGATCTGGATTTGTCGAAATACGATCGGCTGGCTTCGCGGTTCGCGCGCGAGCGCGAGGAGGCGACGTCGATTCTAAAGTCGGGTATCGAGACCCGCAACGCGGCCTTCAATCGCCTGATCGAACGAATCGAGCAGGTTGCTTCGAGCTCGAAAGCGCCGATTCTTCTCACCGGTCCCACCGGGGCCGGCAAGTCGCAACTGGCGGAGCGTATCTACCAGCTCAAGAAAGCGCGCCGTCAGATCGAGGGCCGCTTTATCGAGGTCAACTGCGCGACCTTGCGCGGCGACGCGGCAATGTCCGCGTTGTTCGGACATGTGAAGGGCGCCTTCACCGGTGCGCTGCAGGATCGCCCGGGTCTGCTGAAGGCGGCCGACGGTGGCACTCTGTTTCTCGATGAGATCGCGGAACTGGGACTGGATGAACAGGCGATGCTTCTGCGGGCGATCGAAGAAAAGCGCTTCATGCCGATGGGCTCGGACCGTGAAGCGAACAGCGATTTTCAACTGATCGCGGGCAGCAATCGAAATCTTCAAGCCGCTGCGCAAGCGGGCGGCTTTCGCGATGACCTGTTGGCGCGAATCGATCTGTGGGCATTTCGGCTGCCCGGTTTGCGCGAGCGCCCCGAAGACATCGCACCGAATCTCGACTACGAACTCGAACAGCACACGCGCCGGACTGGCGTGCGCGTCACTTTCAATCGCGAGGCGAGAGAACGATTCCTGACCTTTACGGTGTCACCCGAGGCAACCTGGGATCGAAATTTCCGTGACCTCAGTGGAGCAGTAACCCGGATGTGCACGGTCGCGGCGGGCGGGCGTATCACCGTCGAAGTGGTCAACGAGGAAATCGAGCGTCTGCGCAGGGCATGGTCGAAAGCGGCCGCGCCTTCCGCTCGCGAAAATCTGCTCGAGGAGACGATCGGTTCGGAGGCGGTTGAGAGCCTCGACCTGTTTGACCGGATACAGCTCGCCAACGTCATTGAGATTGCATCGACGAGTCGCTCTCTTTCCGAAGCTGGTCGAGCACTTTTCGCCAACTCGAGGGAGAAGAAAACCAGCTCGAATGACGCCGACCGCCTCCGGAAATACCTTTCCCGGTTCGGGATCACCTGGGACTTGATTAACCGCCGAAAAGCCTTCGTCGTCAATCGAGAGTACTAAGGCAAACCATCCCGGTTGATTCAATTCAAGCAATGAAGCGATTCGCCGCGCGATGTTGTACACTCGCCGTGTACGAATTTTCGGTGACACAGATCCGATTGGAGATCGAAGATGCCGTTAAGGGACAAAGAGTCAGAATCACGAAGCGAAGTTCTCAATCTTAAGGATCGGGAGACCGGCTTCCGCGACGTCGATGACGCAATCATCGACCGACGCGAGGATCAGAATGCGCAGAAGACTCGACCCTCCAGCGAGAAGAGTCCAAAGCTGAAACGTGCGGCCGAGATTTCCGCGAAATCCACGGCGGAAATCAAGGCGATGATCGCCGGCCTGCGCCAAAGGCGGGCTGAGATCGGCCTCAGGCTGCAGCAGGCAGATCAGTATCAGGGCTTCGGCGAAAAATCGTTCGCCTTCCTTGGCAAACTCGGCTTCAAGTCCGCTGCCGAGCGCGCCGACAACATGAAGGACGACCGAATTCAGCAAATGACGATCGATGACGGCGTCAAGGAGATCGAGCGTTACACCGACGAGTGCATCATCGAACTCGGCAGAAGCGAAGAGGCGTTCACGTTCAAGCGCAACGAACTTGATTCATCGATCAACCACGCACTCAGAACCTACCGCGAAGCCAACCCCGAATACCTGAAGGCGAAGCAACTGCGTGAGAAGCTGCAAATGGACGTGGATTCGCTGACCGAAGAACTAAAAGCCGGTATCAGCGAAGCCGAACGTCCAGAAAAAGAACGCGAACTCGACGCCGTCAAACGAAAACTCGCCGGCGTGCAACTGGACGAAGTTCGATACTTCGAAGCGGTGGACAAGGCGCAGCAGGCATTGCCGCCGCTGCAAGCGGATCGCGACGCCGCCAATGAAGCGATCAGAATGTTTCACGGCATGCGCCAGGGGATGAAGGAGAACAAGGACAACTACGCCAATCTTCTGAAGAATGCCGCGGTAGCGATGAAAGCCAGGGCGCGCCTGGAGCTCTTCAGCTCGGTCGATCCCGCGCTTCACAAGACTATCGACGCGGTCCTGGCCAATGATATAGCCACGACCGGCGCCGCGCAGGAACTCTATACCGAGCGCGCCAAGATCGCGGTGATTCCGCCCGAACGCATGGCCGAACTGAACAAGGAATTCATGGACAACGTTATGGAGACGCTCAGCAAGCTCAACGCGATCGAAGCTGAGACCTCTAAAGGCTCGCGCGTATTGGCAGAATCTGCCGCGAAAATGGCACGGGCCAATGGCCCGGATGATCCGGGAAAACCGGAGTAAAGGCCCCTCAATTCAGGAGAGCTGGTCATGATGGGAGTGTATTTCAACTTCCGCGACATGCTGATGCTGCATCTGATGATAGGCGTTGGCTTCGCCTTCGTTGGCTATATCTGGGCAAAACGCAACCGCCGCGATCGCAGGATCTTTGTGTTCGGCGGCGACCCCTTCAGCTTCGGTGACAAGAATCAGTGGTTCAAGTGGTTCGCGTTTGCGTGGCTTTTCGAATTCGTCACCAGCTTCTTCTACGTGCACATGGGAATGTTCTACTGGGAGGTCGCAATGTCTCCCATCGAGGCCGGCCTGATGGTCCTGGGCGGTTTTATCACCGACCGAATAATTGAGATCTGGGAAATGCATCCGGAGCGGCCACTCGGCAAGCGCCCCGCACTCTTCGACATCAAGCAATCCATCGACCCGGAAGTCAGGCGCAAGCGCGAAGAAAAGATCCGGCGCGATTACGAAGACGCTATTCGCGGACACTGATGGAAACCGCGCGCACTGCCATTCCAATATCCGAAGCGGATCTGCTCGTCTTCCGGGAGAAGGCCGAGCGCAACATCTCACGGATCAATGGCGACCAGGACATCGGGGCCATCCTCATGAAGTGCCTTCCAGAGGATCCGTACCGCCTCTTGCCGCAGGAACTCGAGTTGATATTCGCGATTAGACGCGGCGTATGCCTCTATCTCTGGTTCGCCAACTGGCTATACGACAAAACCGGTCAGCGCGACGATGCCGACGGCAGCGTTGATTCCGTTCCAACCGAAAGACTCAGAGCAAAACAGAAATTCAACAGTACTTATTCCTTTGGATCATGGCCAACTACGTAGTGGCACAGTGCGATGTACTGTTGAAAGGGAAAGACGATGCGCACCTGGCGTCGGTCAAACCCAACTTCAAGTTTGATCCGGGAAAAGGATTCACGCGCGATCTGATGCTGACGCTCTCGTACTACGCCGACACCCTCAACTCGGAAAATAGCGAAGGTATCCGAACCATCAAGCAGAGCGACGACGTTCTTTCGGTCACTCGCGATTTCTGGAAGACCGTCTCCGATAAGGCATCCGCACTGTTCCCGCAGACCGATCCGAACCTGCAGGTAATCGTGCAGACGGCGACCTTCAACTACAACGAATTTGTGATCCAGGGATTCAAGATTGAGTACAAGACGCAGGCCAAGGCCACCGTGTGGTGGTCTCCTGTGAAAGAAGCCGACATCGTCTCGAACGACGAATCGGTTTTGCAGTTGAAGCGCCTTGCTCATCGCATCGCCTTGTACGACGCAGATCGAAAGATGAACCCGATGTGCGAGTTCGGCACGGTCTACGAGTCAATGTTGCTGGACGGCGCTCCGGGTACGGGCAAGACGATGCTGATGAAGTTCTTCATCACGCTGCTGAGTTCGCTGTCCGAACAGGTCGGGCTGCAATGTGTGGTCCGGTCGCTGGAAGCCTCGCAAGTGAAAAGCGAATGGTTCGGCCGATCCGGACGGCTCGTCAAGGAGATGACGGAAGCGGTTACCGATCCATTGAGTTTGGGCGTGCTGATAGCAGACGACGTCGATCTGATGGTCAGCAATCGCGATGAACCCGGCACCGGGGGCGCCGATCGCGACATCCTGAAAGGCCTGATGGATTTTTTCTCCGGTGTGGGAACCGCCTTCCGCGGCAACTACACTTCGATCGCCGCGACCAACAAGCCTACTGCAACCGACGATGCCCTGCGCCAGAGGTTTGTTTATAGAACTATCGTTCGAGGTCCGCAGTCATGTGAAGATTTCGTCGACATGACGTTCCTGCAACTCCGCCGTCCCGCCAAATTCGATCTGCTTGACGTCGGACGCGGGAAGTATGCCCCGATGTCCAGAAGAAATCAGCGGGGGTCGGCGCGGAACTCAAGGGAACTCACAAGGGCTCTACCTGGGAGGATATAGGCCACTACATAGAAGAAATCCGCCACGACAATCCGTTCTTCACGGCCCGATCCGTCAAGAATGCGCTCGACGTTGTAATCGCCAAAGCGAGCGATTTTGATATACCGAACGATTGGTTCTCCAATCCGTCCGCATTCAGAACAAAGCCGTGGGACGAACGCATCAAAATGATTCGCGACCTTTATACAGTCAAGATCGACGCGAACATGATCATGGCTGCCTTGGAGGAGCAGCGCGAATCAGAAAAGCGTTACGAGTTGGAATCGTACCTGAAACCACGGAATTAGTCCTGATGCTCGAGCACTCTGATGACTATGAGCCGTAATCTCGTCGAGTGAAATTCGAAGCACCTGAGCGGTTTGCAGTCGGCCACTGCATCGGCATGAACCAAAATGTCAGGAGCACCAAGCCGCCGAAGGTCAGGTAGACGGTCGTGAATATCCAAGGGGGAGCCTGATAGAAGATCAGCCTATCGAGCCAGTAGCCGATGAAGTCGCTCGAGTAGCCTGATTCACCTTCTCGCACGCGCAGGGCATTCTCCCATACGGTGAGTGGGCAGGTTGTGCCCGCGAGCGCTTCGCAGCACACGAACAGAATCATCGCCAGGTGGGCACTGCGAAAATAGAAATTCCGAACCCAATGCCATCCGGCTGCCCAGCCAACCAGAATGGCCACGAATCCGAAAACCACAAACGCGACGTAACCGGCGTGAATCACGGTTACGAAGTCAGCTGTCACCAGCCACAACATCGTATTCTCGTGTTTACACCCTCAGTCGGGGTAGTCAAAACTCACCGGGCTGCTTACGCGGCGTGGCAAGCGTATGGTCTCTGGAATCAGTGCTTACCCATCTGTTTAGGGCTCTTAAGCTTAGCTTTGAGCTGGACAACCGGAATCGCAGGTAGCGTTGTGATCTTGACCGTGCCGCGCGACGACAGATCGACCGACATATGGGCAACGGTCTCATTGTCGGGAGCGTCGACGATTGTCAGGAAATCGTAGGCGCCGAGCAAAGCGTACTGCGTGACGACCTTGCAGCCGAACTCCAAGATCTCCTTGTTTACCGCGTCGAGCCGGTCGGGGTCTTTATGCAGAGTCTGGCTGCCTTCGGGAGTCAACGAACTGAGCAGGATGTAGGTCGGCATGATTTCTACCTCCTGAACTGGGAAGCTTTCGCTACGCTAAAAGCATCGCGCTCGTCCCGCGCTAAATCAAGCTCGCGATGTAGGAGTTCTGGCTGCCGCGTCAGCCAGTCGCAGAACCTCATGCCTTCTGTTGCCCTGATTCGGACTCCTCGTCGGATCGCTGCGATCGAGGTCAGGTCCGACTTGCCGTCGGCGGCGGTGGCATGCGATTGGTTTCTCGTACATCTTGTTACGTTGTGCGACGAGACGCATTTGCGCGCCGTCTCATAAACGGTGGGAGAAAAAAGAGGAAGATATCTGAGAAATCCTCGTAAACTGCTTGACCGCGACCAATGATTTTGAAAGTCTCGGCCAGACTCGCGTTGGGGCTACGGGTTGGGTAAACTATACTGTAGGTGCGAAACAAAGCATCAGACTAAGGCACTGCGGAGTATACGGGGCTTAGGTGACGGGAGGAATCATGGCTAATGAAACCAAGTACAGCTTGCCGCGCGTGATGACGGTCAAGGATTTGTCGGAGTATCTGCGTGTGCATCCATCGACAGTCTACAAGCTGCTTCGTCGCGGAGAATTGCCGGCCTTTCGGATCGGCACCGATTGGCGTTTCAACGCCGAAGTGATCGACCGTTGGTGCTTAGAGCGCAACATGAAGGCTCCAGACGGCGGCACTTCCAGCCAGAACTGAGCGCGCCTTCTTCGAGGTGCATCTGGCGTAGGGTGACGCCAACTGCGGAGAAGCCTTCTTGTCGTTTTGTGGTCACGCGCTTCAACTGAGGTGCCCGTAGACCAATCGATCGCGAGATTTGCGCCAGGAGCGTGTCTTCTTGCGCTTGCTCAGCGCTTCTTCATTGCAAGCGACCAGCGCTTACTTTAGATTGCGATCTCCTTTCGGCGCGACTCCCATGCCGTTCATTTGCCAGTGCCCTCCAGTTTAACCTGTTGCGGATCTCGATTGGCGTTGTCGTCGATAGATAGCATCCCTTGCTGTTTTCCCTTGGACGACGGCATGAAAGTTACGTCGATAGTGCATTTCGCACCGGCGTCGAGTGTCATCGGACAGTTTCCAATCGTCGCGCTGAACTCTGGTGCACCGGAAACACCTTCGATCAGCACGGGCAAGCGCGATTTATTCTTCTTTCCTTTCGGATTCGAAACGCTCAAGTGTTTCATCTTCGACATGCCGACCTTGACTGAACCGAAGTTCAGCGTCTTCGGAATATTCAAGCTCACAGGAACCGGTGTTGGCGTGGCGGTGGGCGTAGGAGTGGCGGCGGTCGGCGTTGGGGTTGCGGTGGCGGTCTGAGTTGCAGTTGCGGTCACAGACGCAGTCGGAGTGGCTGTTGCAGTCGGCGTGCCCGATGTTGACGAAGAAGGAGTCGCAGTCGGCGTGCCCGATGTCGACGGAGTCGTGCTCGCGGTCGGTGTCGCGGAAGCTGTCGGCGTCCCCGTTCCAGTCGCGGTCGGCGTGCCCGATGTTGACGGAGAAGGAGTCGCAGTCGGCGTGCCCGATGTTGACGGAGTCGGGCTCCGGGTCGGTGTCGCGGAAGCCGTCGGCGTCCCCGTTCCGGTCGCGGTCGTGCTTGGCGTCGGGGTTGAGGTTGATGTCTGAGATGAAGTCGCTGTCACCGTAGCTGTCGCAGTACGAGTCGCCGTGGCAGTGGCCGTCTGGGTCGCTGTCGGGGTAGCCGTGGCAGAGAGCACGTTCAGCGCGAACACTCCGCGTCCGTGTGTGCCGGCGTATATGTTTCCGAGTGTATCTTGCGAGAGGTCGTAGACGGGGACCATCGGAATGACGCCGAGATTGTATGGGAACCAATCCTGGCCGCCATCGGAGCTGTGGAACATCCCAAGATCGGTTCCAGCGAAGATGCTGTTGCTACAGGGTTTTCCTCCGCAGGTCCCACTGGAGTCGGTCGAGTCGACCAGGACTCTCAGAACCGGCACGTCGGGCAATGGATTGGCGCCTGGAACAGCGCCGTTGCTGGTGGAGCCGTCTGCCTCAGCCCACGTCGTTCCAAAATCAGTCGTTTTGTATATGTGTGCGACGCCGGTTCCGATGTTGGCACCCGAAGTAAAGCCCGACAAGGTCAGATACGCGACGTTCGCGTTGTGTGGGTCTACCGCGATGCCGGTGGCCTGAGTATTAGCCACTGGGAACACCTTATTCAGGTTCGCGGTGACATCGGTCCACAGTCCACCGTTAGTGTGAGTGCCGTCGACCTGGACATTCGCCTGCGTTGTATTGTTCACAGCAAACGGCACGCTGCCGTCCGGGCTGCTCGCGGCGACGGTCCACGCCTTGGTGTCATCTGAAGGAGCGAACTCGATATCGTCGACTGCGCAACTAGTAGGGTCCAATGCCATAAAGCAGGTTGGGGACGTGAGATCCTGATTAGTTTGCGCCGCCCAATGTGCCATCGCATCGGTCGATACGTAAACTCCATGGGCAGCGAAAAGTACGCGATGGGCGACCGAGGGATCTACCGCTAAGGGTGGATAAAAGAGCGATCCGCCGCCGTCGGCCGCAATGTCGGCATTCACATTCAATTGAGTTATGAGATTAGGCGTCCACTCCGAATCTGCTGGGTTGCAAGGCGCCGCACCCGGCTCGCTGCACCAAGTCGATCCTCCGTCAGTGGAAACCGAGATCCCTGGGTTGCCATTATTGTCGTCAGAAAAGTCGTGGTAGATGTGAGTTGGATCAATTTGGTCGTACAGCTCAACGCCTCCATCGCCGTTTTCGCTGTCCGCTCCGAACCAGGTGTTCACCATCCCGCTATACACCTGAGTGCCGTTATCCTGAAAACCCGCTACCAGCTTGGTCGGGTCAGTAGGATGAGCACTTACCCCCTGTACCTGACTGGCACTAATCAGCGTATTGAATGAGGTGAATGTTGGTGTGGAAGTAGTAGGATCGAAATCGAATAGGCCACCATCGGTGCCTTCGAGAATCAGTCCGCTAGCTGGATCGAATGCCAGCGCATGCTGATCCGTGTGAACCCCGCCGTTGGCGGGCAGAAATGTCCAGGTGTGTCCATGGTCTGTTGATCTGTATAGTCCGACGCCCCCGACGAACACCGTAGAAGAGCTGCTCGGGGAAACGAGAATCGTATTGTCGTAAAACGATACTGCGTCATTGGACGTTCCGGTACCGTCAATGGTCACGCCACCCTGTGTAAACGACGGGACGGTTGGGGCCAGGAATGTGCCGGGATCCCAGGTCACACCGCCGTCCACTGAGACGAAGAAGCCGGCATATTCCGCGCCGTCTGAAGCTCCGACCAGTGCATAAACAATTCCCGGCTCGCCGGCTGCGTCGGGTGGTCCAATCGCCAAACCCTGTCGGCCCTGATGAATAGCACCGCCTGGAAACGCGGCCTGGGTCCAGCTTGTACCGCCGTTGTGAGAATAGAAAACATTGAATGAGTCGATAGCTACGTACACGTTTTGAGGATTAGTGGGATCCACCTTAACGTCGTCGGCGGGGCACGGGGAATTCGTACTTACGATCACCTCGCAGCCGCCGAAAGTGGATGCCGGATAGTGCGTCCAACTAGTGCCGCCGTTGGAGGACATCCACAGACCAGACAGGGTTTGGTCAGACTCGAAAATAGCAGGATCAGTTCGGCCGGCGCTGAATCCGGTGGTCAAGCCGGCGAAGATAATAGGCGCACCAACGGTCTTAGTAGGGACGATCGCAATACTGGTAAACGAGTTATGATCGAACGTCCCGGCGGGACCGACCGCGGTCCAAGTCACGCCCAAGTCGGTCGACTTGAACATGCCCTGCCCCCAGAGCGAATCGAACGAACCGTTACCCTCTCCAGTTCCTATGTAGATCGTGCTGGGAGTCGTAGTCGTGTCAAGCGCAACAGCGCCTATAGCCTGGGTCGGTCCGGTGTCGAAGACCGGGCTGAAGGTGGTTCCGCTATTCTGACTGAGCCATACCCCGCCGGACGCGGCACCCACCACGATCAGGCCGGTCGAGTCTGCGGCAACGGAAGTTATTCGGCCAGTGGCGGCAAAGTCGTTTCCGAAAACCAACCCGGTGAAATTCGCCTTCTCCTGGATTGGTTGGGGTCCGATGAAAGTCCACGCCGCCGCGAAGCTTGCGAATGAAGGTTGTCCGCTGAATTCGGAAAATACGTCTTCGAATTGTGACGACCCCGAAGGGTTGCGCAGCCCCAATTCGCTCGAGCGCATCTGAGCCGCCGCATCGGCCAGCCCATGAGCCGGAACTCCAAATTGAAGTCCCTGGCGGCTCGCCCAGAACTCATCGCGTCGCAGCCGCTGAAGGGCAGTCAACCGTTTGTGATTTGATTTGACGTTGGTCGAGCCTGCTTCGGCTATTCCGGCGTAGGAGTGACTTGAATCGTACGCTTCCCAGGTGATCCAGGTGATCAGAACAGTGGCCAGCGCAACCAGTCCGACAATTCTCAAGAGTCGAGTAAGATATTTCTGAGTGCGCACGTTGTACCCCCGTCGAATTCAAGCATTTCGAAAAGCTCTAGTGCGATCCCACCTCCTCCCCCCAACCGTACAGATCTCGGCCGCGTCCCCTATCCCGAAGTTCCTGTCAGGCTGCAGTTTCCCTTCAGGAGCCGCTGATTCGAGGTTGTTCGACAACTCGATCTTTCGCTCGCAGATCGGGGTTTCGCGGGAGAAACGACTTTTACTACGCCGCTTCCCCGCGTATCTCGCGATGCTGCGTCAGAGATCGATTTGGTAGTTCGCTGGTCTAGCTGCTGATCAACCAGCTCGCGCAACTGGTCGTATGAAACCGCGCCGCTGAGGTAGTAACCGTTGACAAAAAATGAGGGGGTACCTGTTATACCCAGGCTCTTGCCCTGATCGAAGTCCTTCGCAACCGCGGCCTGCTCCTTGCTGGAATCGAGACACTTGCCAAATTTATCGCTGTCCAGTTTTAGTGCCGCCGCTGTCGACCGAAGGTGGGCATCGGACAAACTTTCCGCGTCGCCGATGAAAAGTCGATCATGATAAGGCCAGTACTGGCCCTGTTCGCCGGCGCATCTGGAGGCTTCCGCAGCCTTCTCTGCATATGGATGCATCGGCAGCGGAAAATCACGGTACGAATATCGAATCTTATCCTTATATTGCTCGCGCAGTTGATTGAGTGTGGGCTCGACTGCTCGGCAATAGGGGCACTGAAAGTCCGCGAATTCTATAATCGTGACTCGCGCATCGGAAGGACCTGCGACCGGTGAATCGCCAACCGCAACTTCCTCTCTCGGAGGCTCCAGAATGATCGTTACCTTTCTTTTTGCTCGTAACGATTTTACGTACTCCTCGGTGTACTTCTTCTCTTGCAGTGAATGGATTCGGTCGACAATCTTTGGACGCACTGCTGAGTAAGGCTGCTCGGTGTTTATGTTCAGGAAATAAAAGCGCAAGGTCTCTTCACTAGGGTTCTTGATCTTGTTTTCGACGTGACGTTTAAGAAGCTCATCGACTGTTACCTTCTCGTCGCGAGCTTCCTCCGCGAGCAAATCCTGATCGATCTCCTTTTCGACAGCGTCGCGCTCCGCGGAATAGTACTCGTACCGCGCGTGCAGAAGACCTGCGCGGACTCGAGCGAAGTCGGCTGCCGATTGTTTTTCCAGTTGCTCCTCAGTGATCTGAGTGCCGCCGACCTGTGCTACAACCGACGTTTCCGGCTTAGTCTGTACGTCACTCCCGGCCCCATGAACAGAGGTCACCAATCCAGGCAAAAGAAGGGCTACTGTGACCGCGACCGTCTTGCACGAACGCAACGATAGAAACACTGTTTACTGCCTCCCGACCATTCGTCTTCGATTTCAGTCAAGTGATTCGCTGCGCAGGCCTCGCCAACGCCGCCGGTAACTCCCCGGCGGCGTTAGCTGACCTGGTGTCGTCACTCAAAACATCTCAGACTGCTAATCGGCATCGGGCCCGCAGTTGCAAATGCCCTTGCCAGTGCCGTGTGCGACGAAAAACGCACATTCACTGATCAGGAGTGTTGCTTCGGTTGCGTCGGGCGCACCCTCTTCAAACATGTTGGTGTCGGTAAGGGTTGTGACCGCGGCCGTCTCTGCGGTCGGCACCGTCTGCGGTTTGAGAATGCTTCCCAGCAGGTTCGGCGTCTGCGTGTACGCTATCGAAGGATCGCAACCGCTGCCGGGGGCGGCGGCGGCAGAGGTCCCGCCGTTTGGAAGCGACGACACGATCTTTATCACGCCATTGTCGAAATCGGCGGAGGTGACTTCCCAGTTGGCGGTCAATTGGTTTACAACCGACAGGCTAAGCAGCCCGTTCGGAGTTATTGGGCATCCGCAACATTCTCCCGGCTCCTGGTCGTCGTCGAAGACGTAGATCATCGCGCACAGGGTGCCGTTGGCGGCGGTCGGGTTGATGAGATGCACGAAGTTGTCTCCGGCGCCGGTTCCGTTTTCGGTAATCGGCTCAGATACATCGAAGTAGCCTACGTTATACGTGCTCGGGTCAGGCCCTGCAGTGGCGCTTGCTCCCGCGGGGGCGGGCCGTCGAAGTGTTGCGTTCGCGGTCGATGCCACGAAACTCACGGCTAGGAACGTGGCCACGGCTGCTGTGGAAATTATCGTTCCCAAAGATGTGCAAACTTTCCTATTCATGCGATTCCTCCCAAAATGCGTATTCAAGAATCACGTCCCTGACGTAAAGAAGCTCACCTAACCTCAGATCTCAGACCGCTATTCGGCATCAGGCCCGCAGTTGCAAGTGCCCCTGCCAGTGCCGTGTGCGACGAAAAATGCACATTCATTGATCAGGAGTGTGGCTTCTGTCGCGTCGGGCGCGCCCTCTTCAAACATGTTGGTCTCGGTAAGGCTCGTGACACCCGCGACGCTTTCTGTTCTGAGAATGCTTCCCACCAGCGCGGGCGTTTGCGTGTACGCTACCGAAGGATCGCAACCGCCGTGAGCCGCCGCAGAGGTGCCGCCGTTTGGAACCGCCGACACAATCTTTATCACGCCACTCTCGAAATCGTTGGAGGTGACTTCCCAGTTGCTGGTCAACTGATTTCTAACCGACAGGCTAAGCAGCCCGTCCGGAGTTATTGGGCATCCGCAACATTCTCCCGGCTCCTGATCGTCGTCGAAGACGTAGATCATCGCGCACAGGGTGCCATTGGCGGCGGTCGGGTTGATCAGTCTTACAAAATTATCTCCGGCACCCGTACCATTCTCGCTGACGGGCTCTGCAACATCGAAATAGCCAACGTTAAACGTGCTCGGGTCAGGCGATGAGGCGGCGCTTGTTCCCGCAGGGGCGGGTCGCCGAAGGGTTGCATGGGCCGTCGCCGCCATGAGACTCACTGCCAGAAACGTGGCAACGGCCGCTGTGGAAATTACCGATCCCAGCGATAAACGAACTCCCTTTTTCATGTGATTCCTCCCAGAATACATTTTCGAGGCTCCGGGCTTTGACTTGGAGAAGCCGAAAACTCCTCCAACGGCTCTTCGTGTCACTTAGTTACATGCGTTCGTCCTCCCTCTGAAAAGTTGGTCAATCGTTATAATCACTATGGTGAGCGGTGGACCACTCGCTCACTTCACATATTCTTTGATTTCCGTTTTCGCTCGGACGATCGCGATTGACCCGAATCCGTTTTTTTTTCCATGAGCGACGGAGCTGCCTAAAGCCGCTTTCGAGCCCGCGTGAGTGAGACGGGCTAATGGCAACCGCCTATCCGGATTCACAAGAAGCTGGGCTGGTTTCGAGGAACGGGCACTTAGTTTTGAGGCGATGGATCCTTCAGCGTATTGAGAATCAGGAGAATCACTATCGCTAAGAATCTCACCGCCAAGAAATTGCGTCCGAATCCCGGATAGCTTCGCGAGCGCGGACACGTGAATGTAGATCGCGTGTGACATAGTGCCCGCAGCGATCCATCGGTAAATTTGACTGCGACTCACTCCCAAGGCCTGTGCAACTCGTTGAGGTCCGCCCGCGATATGAACAGCGGCCGCGACGATATTCGTCCCTTCCCTTTTTTTGTTGCTTGGCAATGCCTACAGGCCCCCTACGACATGTGCCTGACCAAGAAGTAGTTGTTAAACTTCCTTGTGACGCTTATCTGACATTAAGTCAACTAAGACTGTTACAGGGCGTGCTAGCTACACAGTAGCCAGCAGTCGCATTGACGCGACACTAGTTCTTCAAACAGTAGGAAATTGATCTCGTAGATTCGCAGTTCCCCGCAGCCACTTCGATAGGATCGTGCGTAGTGATCGATCGGCTAGAGGAGGCGCCGCAAGTCTCTTAGAGGACACAAATGCTGTCTCAGGCGGATAGGTTTTTTTTGTAATAACTGCCAAATCCGTTAAATTTGACGCATTACTTTGCCGTGGAAGCGAAGCTAATGATTTATCGCCGCTAATCAAGCACAGTGCTTGAGAGCATATCGGTTCATCAAAATCATGTTGTTGATTATGTAAGAGCACAATTTCGCGCGATTTCCAACAAAGACGGTTAAATTGGCTAGGAATCCATAAAAGAATGTGTCGTAACTTGCGATTCCAAGGAGATGGGTATGTGGTTCTGATCTTGTTAGCTCAAGGTGAACGGCGAGATTTAATTTTGATTTGAGATTTCCATTTCGAATGAACTTTCAGTAGAGAAGATCGCAGGCGCAGGTGCGACACATGACCGACTCCAATCCATCGTCTTCAAACAATCCCGATATCTCCAGGCTGTATTCTTTAGAAGGCGACCTTCTCGAACATCAAAAGGCTGCGGGCCGCTGGTCGTTACTACGAGCTGAAGTCGCAGACAGCAGAAAGCGGCTGGCGAGCTGGTGTCAGGTGCCGCCAGAGAAAGTCAATTTCTCCGATGAAGACTTACAGCGGCAACATGATGAGGTGTCCAGGGCTATAAGCAAGTCGCTATTGACCCTCGTCGCTTTTGCTTTTTTTTGTGAATTGATGCTGGGAACCCCAGATACCTCTCTGGTTGCCAACGATGCCAGGATCGTGCTGCCTCTGGCCGGAACGGCGATCAATTTTTCGACATTCCTTATTGTGGGACCGTTAATTTTGATTGCTTTCACGTTCTATATGCAGATCCTGATCGGCTATTGGCTGACCCTCTCTCGCCAATCTGAATTCACACACCCCGCGCTTCCCTTCGTATTCAACCTCAGAGGAAAAACGGCAAAATGCTTTTCGAACTTTCTGTTTTACTGGCTGGTTCCGGTTATTCTCGCCAGCTTTGCCTGGAAGGCGCTGCCGCGGCCAGAAGCGCCATGGCAGATCCTTCTTTTCGGTACTTCAACGCTCGTGCTTCTTTTTGTCCAGATTCGTCGACGCCCCGATCTTCGGCCCCGGTCTGGTTCAGCGCTCCTTTGGCTGGCGGTTTTCGCAACTACCTGCGTCACCGTTTTTGCAATTGTAGGTCTCCTGCTGGGAGGAGCGCCTATCAACCGGTCGTTGAATCTGTCGAAGGGTGATGTCAGTAAGCAGGACCTCCGCGGGGTGAACTTCCAGGGGGCAGATCTGCGGGACACAAATCTGAGTGGGGCTCAACTGGAAGGGGCGAATCTGACGGGATCGTTTCTGGAGGGCGCAAATCTGAAAGGCGCGAATCTCCAGAAGGCGCATCTGAAGGGCGCTCATCTGATAGGTGCATACCTGGCCGAGGCGAATCTAACAGACACTGATCTACGGCGGGCGGATCTGACAGAGGCGGTTCTGAATAAAGCAAGTCTGCAGGGGGCGGATTTAGAAGGTGCTACTCTAATACACACGCGCCTGAAGGAGGTGAATCTGAAAGGAGCAAATTTGAGTCAAGCGAACTTGACCAAGGCGGATCTGCGTGAAACGGATTTGGAAAACGCAAATCTGGCCGGAGCGAATCTACAGACGGCCTATTTAAAGGGAGCGAATCTGCAAGGGGCGAATCTGACCGCGGCAGTTCTTGAACACGCAAATCTGCATGGCGTCAATCTACAGGCGGCGAATCTGAAACTTGCGCAACTGACCGATGCGAAGCTTACCGGAACGATTCTGCAAGGCGCGAATCTACAAGGGGCAGATCTCACCGGTACGGCAAAAACTCTTTTCGGCGAACCCAGTTTGTCACAGGACCAGATCAATTCAGCTCACGGAGACCAGAAAACCAAACTGCCGCCGGAATTCGTCGCACCGGATTCATGGAAGCGGTGAGGATCCAGCGCTCGCTGGAACGCCAACCGACAACTTCGCTCCATGACGTTCGCTGCGCTTGCGAACCGTCTCGCCTGGCGCTTTGATGATGGTGCTAGTGGAGAGCCATCACTTGGTTGAATACTCAACCTGCACGAAGTGTGGCACGGTTCAATACGGTCGGCGCTCAGGGTTCTGCAGGCGCTGCGGAGCGGCTCTCTATGAGCGGCACAACTTCCACTTTGCCCGCCTCCCGCGCTATCACAATGCGCCCAGCGCTGTCTCCGGTTGGAAGTCGGTACCCTTGATCGTACGGCTGGCAATCTATGCGGTTAGCGGAATGGTCTTGCTTTCCTTCGGCTTTTGGCTGTTGATGGTTTTGGCGATTTTGGAACCGCATTCCCCCCATCCCTGAGGTCAGGCGTGGCTGGCAAACGTCCGGATGCGAAGATCATGGCGCCGATCGAGCGGATCGCGCGGTTCATGGAAACTCTCGATTCCCGGTTTCTCAACGATGCCTTCGCGGGCGGGGAGGTCGTGCTGATCGAGAATTTCCCGCCCTACGTTTTCGAGGGCGGCGATGCAGTTGCGCGCTGGACGAAGGGTTTCGCGGAGCATGCTAAAAATATCAGGGATCTCCGACATTCTTTCGGCGACCCGCACGATTTTCACCTGGACGGCGAGCTTGCGTTCCTTTCCCTGCCTACGACCTGGCGAGGCACAATCGGCGCAAGCTCATTCATCGAAACCGGCGGCTGGGCCTTCGTGCTCGTGAAGCATGCAGGCGGCTGGCGCGTGCGGAACTACGGTTGGGCGGTGACGGGCATCGCCATGCAGGCCCGCGCCAATTGATTCAAGCTGAAACGCGATGTCCTGGCGAATGCCCTTTTTTTCGCAGATGATGGTAGCCAAGGGGGTATTTCCGCCCCGGATTGCTATTACTAGAAGTGGTGGTCGATGACTTCGAACCCTTCTCTGCGGGCGCGCTGCGGCTCCTTGCGCTCCCATAGCACCCGGCGCTCCGCCAGCCAATCGGTGCCTTCCTGATGCTTCAGAGTGCAAGTCGACTCACGGCAGGTTGGGTATCGCATTGACGATCTTCAAGGTACGGCGAACGAAGCCGGTCAGCTCTTTAATGTCGAGCACCTCGGTGGCGTCGCGACCAGGATCGTCACCGCGGAGATAATCCCTCGAGTAATCGTGGATGTCGTCGAGCTCATCGAGAAGTGCGCAAGCAGGATGCTGCTCGCCAGTATTGCGAATTTTTTCGACAATGCTCGATAGCGTGTCATCCGAACCGAAGAAACCAGGATAGGTCCAGGTGCAGTAGGTCTCGATTACGAATCGCATTTTCGCGACTATGTCCCGCTGCCTGCCCAGTCCGGTTTTGTAAAAGTACAACAGGTCGATGATGTCCGATGCGACGCGCGCTTTGCGTGGATCTTCAAGCTCGAGCTGTGCGAATTCGGATGTCACTTACTTCATGCTGGTGCGATTGTTCGCTGGATTCTGCGAGCTGCCTCTGGGTGACCTGCAATTGCGGCAATACTCAAAACACAATCCGACGGGCGCCTCGGTCGGCGGCACTGTATGAATTCTCGGAACTTTGCGGATACGAATTCCCACCGTCGTAGCCGCTGTAAGCATAGGAGTCTCCGTAGCTGCTGTAGCTGCTACTGTAGCCCGCAGAATTGTTCGAATAGCCTCGGCCACCGCCGAAACAACCTGCGGCAAGGGTCGCAACCAGGATCCCTCCGAACACCACCACCAATTGTAGGGAATTGATTGGTTTCATATATTCTCTGCATCGGGCTTCGTTGATGACGCCACTCGTGCTGTGGGTGCCTCGTTCATCGCGGCGCTAATCGGTACCGCGTTTGAACGACGATCAAATCCTCCGTCGCCGTAGTGCCACGCATGCAGTCGGTCAGAATCGCCGATCTGGCCACGCGTTCCGGCGTAGTTTTCAGTCCATTCCGGGTGATGCACGATGACCCAGTCATGCCGGTTCTGCATCCACCAATTAGCGTCATGCCATTGCTGATGACTGTCGTAATCGCCCCACGCTTTCTGCCAGGGGGTAGCCGCGGCTGGAGCGGCAACCGTCATGATCATTGCGCCGGCAACGGCGATCGCGGCCAGAGTGTTTCGGATTGGATGGAAACGAGGTCGTCCCATGGGGGCCTCCCTCAAGCCTTCCTGTCTGACAATTTGTGTTGGTCTAGCGGAGCGTGGTCAAAGGCGAGCAGAAGGGCCACTGGTCAGGCTGGATCAAAGTCGGGCTCGATTCCTATGTCGATCCCAACTGATACAAACTACATTGGGCGCGATGCAAAGGGCTACCGCAAGAATCGCTCTATTTGGCTATGTGGAGAACCAAAAGTCACCGTATCCCGATAGCTACCGGCATGAATCAACATATTCATCTGTACAAAAGAAGTTTACGTCCATCGGTGATGGTTCAATTTCGCCGTGAGCAAACGTTCAGATTAGTTCCGCTCGTAACGTGCCAGCGGTATCATTAACGGCGCGTAACTAACTAAACAGTGATCGTCGGCTGTCACTCCTGCGAAAGCCGAAGGCACGCTTGACCACATGCCCTCATGGTGAAGTCAACGCGTGCCTCTTTTTTTCGATTGGACTGTTCGTGGTTTGAGAACGACGCCCGAGCTGCCCGTTGAGGGGCGACGCGTCTCCTTCACGCGATACAACGCCCCAGCTAGGCGAAGCGCCGACTAATTTGGCGTGCATCCCAATCGATTCCTGGAGCTTGGCGACCCGCACGATGAGTTGCCGTCCCTGACGAATCACGAAAGCTTCGCGCTCGAGCCGCGCCAGATGTTCAGTCACTCTGGGCCGCGAGGCTCCGACCAGGTTGGCGATGTCCTTCTGGCTGAAAGATACTCTCAGCAAGGTGCCGCGCGATTCCTCGATTCCGAAGTCGGAACATAGTTCGAGCAGCGTAATCGCGATTCGCTCATGAAGTCCGAGATTCAAAAAACTGCTGCTGCGCAGCAACAGCCGATACCACTGCTTCAAATCGTTTTCGTGGAGATGCCTGAACGCCGACTCGGCGGATTTCTCGGTGATGCCTTCGAATTCATCGAGGCTAAGGGTGCCAACTCTGCAATCGTTGTAAGCTTCGCACTGGAAATTGGACCGGCTCATGGGCAACGCCGGAAGCTCAGGAATCAGGCCGGGCGCGATCAAGGCGACCGTCACGCGCTCGCTGCGCGCGTTCATGCAGGTGATCCGCGCGATGCCGGTTAACAAAATATGCGCTTGAGCGGTGAGCGCGGTTTCCTGCAGGATAACGGAGCGTCGTTTGAAGTTGGTGAGCGTGAGCGCGCTCACCAGCAAGGTTAGTTCTGCGGGGGAAAGCCAGGAAAGGGCTTTGAGGCGGCTCAGGTGGTCGAGGTCGGTGGAACGTTGGCTTTTGAGTTCATTCAATTTTGCACCATTCGTATGATGCTCAACTATACTCTTTTGGCAGGCACAAGAGAAACTGATGTTACCTGCGGCACAAAAACATATCTTCCGGAAAGAACTCGAAGAATGTGCCCGCGAAGCCAATCGATGAGCAGCCTGAATGAGTCTGCAAGGACTGAATCGGTCGCAGCAAACACGCGACGTGTCCGATCGCGTTCTCCGGAGCACTCAAACATGCGTTCAACACCTCAGACGTCCTTGCCGTCGAGCTGAATACAATCTTACTCTGGAATGAACCGATCATCATTGGAACTAACGGAGATGTCATTGTGAAGAACTCATTGAGAACTGCGGCTTTGTCTTTCGGTATCGCGGTGCTGTTCGGCAGCGCTAGCGGTCGGATTCGCGCAAACTACTAGCACCACCAGCTCGAGCGAGACCACAACTTCAGGCGCCGCCGCCGGTTGCGGTATACCCGGCTCCTGTAGTCGTTGCACCGCCCCCGATTGTCGTTGCGGCGCCGGCTCCGGCGGTTGTTGTGGAACCGGCTACAACCAGCGAACACCATTCGGCATCGAGTTCGAGCAACAGCTCACCCAGTGGTGATTCGAGTGAGCACACCTCGAGCAGCAGCACCAGTAACTACTAGGAACACCTGTTCCGCTTTGGCGAGCGGCAGACCTGTTCGATGCGACTTAGCGTCGCATCGGGCCTGCCGCTCTCATTACATGATACCTCTTTGACGACCACCGTCGCTTTCTGAAAGCAGTTTTGCGAGTACCTACAAGAAATGACCCCACTTCGGCCCTGATTGGCGCGAAAGCGGAACATCGAGCCGAGACGCAAAGCTCGGCACGCCGCCTCGATCTGAAGGTCCTGAGTTCCGCGGTGCGCAAACCCCTGGTGCAGAACCTCATAGCTTATGCGATAGCTGCGGCAATCGTATGTTATGCCGCACGCGGCGTTTCCTGGCAGCCAAGTGGTCGACGCCACCAGCCACGCGACGCTCTGGATTTTTGTCATTGCCAGCCTGGGCGGTTTTCTATGTTGGTTTCATCGGCGAGACAGTCTTGTATTCCCGATTGTTCAGTTATTTTCACGGTCCGACTGGCGCGATCGAACTGCTTCCGACGATGGCCGCCGTTTATTTCCTTCAGATTGTGAACTCCTATGTCGCCAGCGGCGCGTTCGTGCTTTTTCTGCACGCACGCAAGCGCGCGCCGTGGATAATGGCCGGATGCACCTTGCTGTTCCAGGCGTATCTCGACGCTATGCTGCTGGCCGCACTGGCGCTCTTCGCGATCGCTCTGGTGCCGACATCTCCAATTCGGCTGGGTCTCTTCTACGCGGCCGGCGCACTGGGCGCAGGCTGTCTGATCGCCTCCTTTTTTCTCTTATGGGGAGAGCGGCTCTCTACCGGCAATTGGCTCCGATGGATCTACGACCGGCCCTCGATGGCGAGTTTCCGGATGGCGCGGCCTTCGCAATGCGTCAAGCTTCTCGGCATCAGGTGCCTAATCGTCCTTGGAGCCGGCTTTGCGCTTTATGGCCAGTTCGTCAGCTTTCATATCGGTATATCGCTCGCGCAGACGCTGGCATTGACGCCGTTCATTGTGGCGATCGGAAATTCTGCTCTCTCACCCGGCGGAATCGGAACGACTCAGTTGGTCTACACCCTGGCCTTTGCCCGGTTTGCCTCCAAGGACGATCTGTTCGCACTGTCGCTGGCAGTAACCGTTTTTAATTTCCTGGTTCGGATACCTATGGGACTGGCTATGGGAGCGCCGCTCGCGCAAGAAGCGGTCGGGGTCGAAAGCGAATTCGCAACTGCGTATAGGGTTGGGTAGTAGCTATGACTTTCAAGTATCTCCGAAATTTAAGTGTAGCCATGGTGCTAGGTCTGGTATGGTTGAGCGTCGCTCACATATCTCGTGCTGCAGACGACAAACAAGCGCAAGCGACGGTGGACCGGGTAGCCAGTCTTTTCAGCAGCAAGTCCAGCATCGCTACCGTGAAGATGCAGATCTCCAATGAAGATGGACAACGCGATCTTTCGATGAAGATCTGGTCGCTGGGCGACAAGGTCCTTGTTCGCATCACCAGTCCTCAAGATGAAGCAGGCACCGCCATTCTGAAAGAAGGCAGCAACATCAGGTACTACCTGCCGAAATCGAATCGAACGGTCAAGATTCCCGCGTCGATGGCGATGACTTCGTGGATGGGAAGCGACTTCACTATCGATGATCTCGTCAAAGAACCTTTCCTGACGCGCGATTACACTATTGCCACCTCCTTCGAAGGACAGCGTGGCGGGGTTGCGGTGTATGAATATACCTTGACCCCAAAGCCGGATGCGGCGGTCGTGTGGGGGAAGATCGTTCTGCAGTTTCGCCAGGCGGATTCGGTTCCAACCTGGCAGGGTTACTATGGCGAGGACGGGAAGCTGGCTCGGGAGCTTACGTTCTCAGAATACAAAACAAAAAGCGGCAAGGTCATCCCGACGCGCCTGGTCATGCAATCGGCAGACAAGGCTGGCGCGCATACCACAATTGATTACGAAGATATCGCTTTCGACGTACCAATCGTCGCAGGGACGTTTTCACTGCCCAACCAGAAACAATGAGCGGACGACTTCTACAGCTCGCGTGGCGCAATCTTTGGCGCAATCGCCGGCGCACTTTTATCACGATGGCGGCTATCGCGTTCGGCTATGCGATGCTGCTGTTCGTCGCGTGTCTGATGGCGGGCCTGCGATGGCAGATGATCCAGAACGGCACCTGCCTTGTCATGTCTCAGATCCAGATACATGCTCCCGGCTATTACCCGAATCGTTCGCTTCAGAAGACCCTGGGCGGAAGGAAAGGGACGGATGTCAGCGCATTGCTCGCCGCCATTTCCGCCGATCGTCGTGTTTCTGCCGTCGCTCCGAGAGTGTACGGATACGCTTTGCTAAGTGCGGCCCATCGCTCGGCCGGTGTCGAGCTAATGGGAGTCGTCCCTGATCAGGAACCTAAGATCACCACTCTTAACACCCAGATAGCGAAAGGTACTTATCTGACCGCGCGAGTGCCAAAAGGAGTGGTGATAGGAGACAAGCTCGCCAGCACGATTGGTATCGAGTTGAACTCGGAAATCGTTCTGCTGACGCAGGCGGCCGACGGATCGATGGGCAATGACGTTTACACCGTCGTCGGAATTCTTCACACGGGTCTTGATGCGGTCGACCGGGGTCTGGTTCTGATGTCCCTCTCTTCGCTACAGGACCTTCTGCACCTCGCGCCCGCCAGGATCCATGAAGTTGGTATCAAGCTGAATCACATAACCGCAGCTAGTACCGTGGCTGCCGCACTTGAGGTCCAGCTGGGTAAGACTCTCCCCGTGCGGGTGATGGCATGGCCTGAGCTCGCGCCCGAATTGGCCAACTACGTTCAGTTCAATCACGGCGTCACGGTCGTTCTCTTTTTTATTTTCTTCCTGGTGGCGGTTATCGGCGTCATGAACACGATGCTCATGGCGGTATTCGAGCGCACCCGTGAATTTGGCATGCTCATGGCCGTCGGTATGCGCCCCGCCCAGGTGATTGGGCTGATCCTGACAGAAGCTGCCGGCTTGGGCGTCGCCAGTCTGGTCGTGGGAGCAGCGCTTGGAGTTCCGCTGCTCTGGTATTTGCAGGTACACGGTCTGGATTTGGGTGGCGCTACCGGCGAGGTGGTCTCCGTCGCAGGAGTGGTGGTGGGCCATCTATGGTACGGCCGGCAGGATTTTCCCGCTTACAGCCAGGCAGCGGTCGGGCTCGCCGCAACCGCTCTGGTGTCTGCGCTCTATCCCGCATGGCGAGCTGCTCAGCTCCGGCCGACGGAAGCGATGCGCAAGGTCTGACGGTGACAAATCTATACCTTCTCGCGAAGATCAGCTGGCGCAACCTTTGGCGCAATCCCCGAGGTACGCTGTTGACCGCACTGGCGCTCGGTTTGGGGCTGGCGTTGCTGCTGATCTCGTTGGGCCTGCTCGATGGCGGCCACGAACAAACGATTGCCGATGGGGTCCGGTTTGGACCGGGGCATGTAGTCGTGCAGGCGAAGGGTTATCAAGACTCCAGCTCCGACGAGCTACTGCTTCCGGCTCAGGTCGTGTCCAACATCGAAGGTTTCTGCAAACCGGGAAAATCAAGCAGGTTGTGCGAGGAGTTAGTCCCAGGCTTCTGGCCACCGGTCTTCTGAGTTCATCGGCCAGTTCTGCCGGCGTCAGAGTTGTGGGGG
This sequence comes from uncultured delta proteobacterium, assembly GCA_963733715.1. Taxonomy (GTDB): domain Bacteria; phylum Desulfobacterota; class Binatia; order Binatales; family Binataceae; genus Binatus. The sequence continues at coordinate 159,444 of CAVTEN010000033.1, read as the reverse complement.
TAATACCGAAAGATGATCGCGCTGTATCATTGATCCCACAGCGGATGGTTGAAGGAACCTGGCTGACTAGTGATGACAAGCTCTCCGGCGTCGTCATCGGCGACGAACTGGCTCGCAAGCTCGAGCTGAAGATAGGTTCCAAAGCAGTGCTGATGACTCAATCGCTGCGACCGCCGGGCGCCAAAACCGGGACTGACACTGGCGATGAGATGCAAAGCACTCTTTTGCGAGTGAGTGGTATCTTTCGCACGGGCCTGCAAGCGATCGATGCCAACATGATTTTCGTTCCCTTGTCCGCGGCCCAGGCCTTGCTCGGAGTCTCCGACGGCCAGGTAACTCAAGTAGCGCTCCTGCTTGTAAAAGAAGGTGATTCGCCGCTGGTAGCAAGAGCTTTGCGGAAGCAGTTGGCGGGATCTCCGGTTGAAGTCCTGACGTGGCGGGAATCTCTGCCGATGCTTGCCCAGATTCTCGGGCTGGACCACGCCTTCAACTACATCATGAACGGCGTAATCCTGGCGATGGTAGGGCTGGGAATACTCAACACGATTCTTATGCGAGTACTGGAGCGCCGGTATGAATTTGGCGTCAGTAAGGCTCTTGGTCTTAGGCCTCGGCAGCTTGCAGTAATGGTCGTCGGCGAGTCGTTGGCGCTAACTGCGATTAGCCTGGCACTGGGACTGGCCTTGGGCTTGAGCGTCCAGCATTATTTCGCCACGGCAGGATTGGATCTGCGCTGGGTATTCAAGGCGGGTCTTCCACCCGCTCTTGTTTTCGATCCTATTCTCTACTCGCGCCTGAGCGTGGACCGAATAGTCTGGTCCGTCAGCATTGTATTCGCGATGGCTACGATCATTTCTTTTTATCCTGCGTTCAAGGCGGCGCGGACAGACCTACCGGATGCTCTGAAGGTGCTTTAGTAAAGAGGACGATATGAACGAATGGGCGGTTAAATTGAAGGATGTGCGAAGGACCTATCGCACCGGACCGATCGAGGTCCCTGCTCTGCGCGGCGTCACTCTGAGCTATCGGCGCCGGGGAATTCGCGGCTACTGCGGGTCCGTCCGGTTCGGGCAAAACCACCCTGCTCAACATCATCGGCGGACTCGATCGGGCGGACACTGGCGAGATCTGGGTGGCAGGGCAGAACCTTCAGCTCTTGTCTGCAGGTGAGCTGGCGCATCTGCGTTTGCAGCGCATCGGCTTTGTCTTCCAAACCTACAACCTGCTGCCTGTCCTTACCGCTTTGGAAAACGCGGAATTTACTTTGCTCCTCCAGGGGATGCCTGCACGCCAGCGCAGAGAAAAGGTCGAAAAACTATTTTCAGAAATCGGGCTCGCCGGCCTTGAAGATCGTCGCCCCGCCGAGTTGTCCGGCGGTCAGCAACAACGAGTCGCCGTCGCTCGCGCGATGGTTACGGAACCTGCGCTAATTTTGGCCGATGAGCCCACGGCGAATCTGGACTCTGCCTCTGCGATCGCCCTCCTGGATGTGATGGAGCAGCTTAATCGAACGACGGGTACGACCTTTCTCTTTTCCACCCATGATCCGCAGGTCATGGAGCGGGCTCATCGCTTGATCCGTTTGCGCGACGGTCAGATAACCGGCGATGAGACGCGTGGCAGCCGGTGGCTGCAGTTGCCCGACTAGCTGGCTAACGAGATTCCGTTCCAGTTCTCCGCTGTATTCATTGAGCGGGGACGAACGCTCGGGCTTCCGGCAGGATTCGCATCATTCTTCCACAAACGGACTGACCATCGGTTCACCAGACCCAACTCCTCGCACAGGCCAAACAGCTTGGTCGAAGCTTCGTGCATGCGCGCGCGATGGATCGGATTCTTGCGATATGCAGCGTCCACCACTTCGCGCGGGATGTTATATTCGCGCGCGATCTGCGGTGACGCCTCCATCATCATCCTGCCCATGACGCCCAGGATGATGGGTACGCAAAGTCCCAGCCGCCGCCGGCGCGAGGGGCTCAACTCCGGAACGAGCTTGCGCAACGTGTGACGCGCGAAGCTCATATGGCGTGCCTCCTCGGTGACGTGGATCTGCATGATTCGCCGAATCAAAGGATGGGTATCCTGGCGGTTCTTGCGCAAAGTCTGGCGCTGCACGTAATCGATCGGATCTTCGCCAGCCAGAACAAAGAAGAAGAACAGTTCCGGGAACTTGTGTGCATACTTGACCACGAAGTTCGCGCACCTGCGTTCGATCCCGCCTAATCCGGGAATCTGGAAGCCAGTCCGGTTGATAAACTCCTGGAACATCAGCGAGTGTTGCGCCTCTTCGATAGTCTCGTGGTAGCAGTAGCGGAACTCCGGCGCTCCGGTCGGCAACGCGAGCCGCAAATTCCAGCAGGCCGCGCTTGAGCACGTACTCGAAGATCACACCGATCTTCATGAAGTTGGCCAACATGCGAAGACCGATCCGCGACCGGATTCCTGCCGGCTGCGAGAGATACCATTCGGTCGCGCCGAGCACGTCGTCCGGCTCGAGTTCCCATCGCGAGTCATCGTGATCGATGCGGAACTCGGGATTGTCCCATTCGATATCCGCGTACGCATCGAAATGTTTCACCACCGATTGGTGGCTGAGCCTGCGAATCAGATCGGAGTAGGCATCGGAGTGGACCGCTTTTCCAACGCGCTCCTCTTCAGGAATAACAAACTCTTCGGACATCAAATTCTCCAGGATATCTTTTTTTGGAGATTGCAAAAATTCATCATCTGCTTAACCGCGCGCTCGCCTTGCCAGGGCAGATCGCCAGGAGCCGATGCGATAATGGCAGCCTAACATTGGGACCAGAATTTGCGGTCTCTCGGGAACATAATTTGTCGTTATTCGGGACGTCAGGTGCTAATTACGTACTACCGTATTGACAGGCCTGGCGCCCGGATGCAATTCGTCAAGGTTCGGTGGAGAGATCGCAGCCGCACTCGCGGCGGTGGGAAAAGCGGAATAGCGTAGCGATCCGGCGAACTAATGCCGGGCGAAGCGGGAAATCCAGCGAGCTGAAAATCCGCTACTTATTTTTTCGCCTCGTGTCCGCGGAATCGGATCGGGCAAGAAATGGCCGTCTGCTAAAAGAAGGTTTTGGTCGTGACCGCTATGGCTTGGCGATCACTGTGGATGCCGGCGCGGCAGCGACCGGGGAAACCGGAGGCGCTCCAGCAGTGTAGAAACGAACGAGCTGCGTCGTGACTTCGGGGCCGCCAATGAAGATCGGACCCTCCTGCTTCAGCAGCCGATAAGGCGCAGTCGACTCAAAGTAGAGCGTGTCCTTCGGAACTGCCGGCTTGATGATGTGCAGGATGAAGCGCGGCCAGTTCGGCATCATGGTCGCGACGTCCACTTGGGCGGTGACCTTGAACGCGGAGAAACTGCCGGCGGGCACCGTTACATTCTCGACGCCCCCGACGGTGACCTCCTGCCCGACATAGTTGTAAGGCGTGAGTTGCTGATTCAGAGTCCCCTGCGCGCCCTCGCGCGGTACATTTGGCACGTCCAGTACGCGCAGAAACGCCATCCACGGAACCGCATCGGGATAGAGGAAGCTCGGGAGATCCGGTGCTCCAGTCAGCTTGGGCCTCGCATCGCTACGCCAGAACCCGCTCTGCAGCGCGCGTCCATTGTCGAACAGCGTCCATTGAAACATCGTGCAACCGGACCGATGATTCGGAAACAGCCAGAACCCTACTTCGTACTGACGGTCAGGCAGAGTGCTCACCTCGATGTGGACTCGTGTCGTCGCCCGCGATCTCGTTCCACGCCTTGACCTGCTTCAATTCCTGTCCGGTTGTGTCCACGGTCTGCCGTGGTTTCGTCGACCTCGACACCTGATGGCGGCGTCATCAGGCCGGGCGCCGGATTGCTCGCCAAACCTCGCGCGACCGAACAGGCCACGAGCCATGAGCCACGAATCCATCGCGCCACCCGCACTCGACTCTGCGCTCGGCGCCACAACCACGTCCGCGCGGCCCACAGCAGGCCATTGGGTTAAACCCGTCCCGAACATCGTCAGCGAAGTAATGAGAATCCAGACTCGGACAGATGAAGTGCTTGTTCCAAAAATTTGTGGCTCCTAAACCAGGACGACGATGCGCGTCGGCGCACGGGTTCAAGCATACCGGACCCTGCTCAGGCGCAGACGCTCGGCACGCATACCGCGTGGAAACTGCAACTCTTCCTCGGGCAGAGAATGTAGATGTAGGCAAACTCTCGGGAGGTGAACTGAGCCTATGCCCTTCCGAGGCGGCGAAGCAAACCCTTCTGATTAACGAGGGGGACGCGAGGCGCTCTTCATCGCAGTTCCTGCGATAGAGCGCGAAGAAGCAAAGGCTGAGTTGTTTTCAGGAAGAAATGGTCCCCGGGAAACATCCGGATAGAAAAGGAGACAGAGGTCTGATCGCGCCATGCTTCGAGATCGTCATGCTTGACTCTTTGGTCGCTCAAACCGCCGAAAGTGGAAATCGGGCAATTCAGTGGAGGCCCTGACGAAGTATCGGTAGCTTTCGTACAGCGCAAAATCCGCGCGCAGTGACGGAAGCACGATGTCCATGAGTTCCTTGTGATTGAGCAGCTCTCCTGGGGTTCCATCCAAGCGCACGAAGTTCCGCCGCAAACTCTTTTTCCGGCAAGTTATGGATCGGCAGACCTCGATGAGGAATCTGAGGCGCGGGTCCTGCCGATACAAACAAGCGGACAGGACGCGCCGCATGCTTTGCCCGGAGCTGACGGGCGAGTTCAAAGCTCACCAATGATCCAAGGCTATGACCGAAGAAGGCAAACGGTTTGTCGAGAAGCGGAAGTAGCGCTTCGGCCAACGCCTCGACCAGAAGCGAAAGCCGGCTGAACGGAGGTTCCATCAATCGAGTTCCGCGCCCGGGGAACTGAACCGGACATACTTCGACATCGGCAGGCAGGCCGTCCGACCAGTTGCGAAACACCGATGCTGCTCCGCCGGCATACGGAAAACAGAACAGACGCAAGCGCGCCTGCGGGTTCGGCTTGCGGCCCGCAATCCACGAATCCAATGAGGAGGAAGAGGTCAGGATTTCCTCTCGATCGCTTTCAGATGATTCCCGTTCAAATGGACGCCTGAATGCTCAGGTACGATTGCGAAGTTATCCATCTTTTTTCGCAGACTAAGCGGTCTCATATCGGTCCACACTTCTTTGATGTAAGCGAGGCATTCCGACTTGGAGCCACTCTTAGGTGCGTCGCGCCAGCCATCCGGATTCGGGCGGTCGGCAGCCCAGATCGGAGTATTGTTCCTCGTCGTTCACCACGACTTTATATTTTGTATCTTCTGTATCGTCCTTGTTCATTGAGAGTCCTTCTTCAATTCGTTCAATGGTTCGATCCTGTTAATTTGACATTCGAAATCCAGTTGCACTTGGTCTATGCACGCCGTCAGCTTCTCCGCGAGAGTCTCAACATTCGGTTTGTAAACCATGGTCGCGTGATTGCCTGGAACGAGCTGAACGTCGACGCCGCCCTCAGCCCAATCACTCCATCCAAGGGTCGCATCGAGAAGATTTCCCGAGAGATCGTCGCTAGCCTTGAACAGGGTCACTCGGCCGGGATAGCGATGCAGCACATAATTCCGACTAGCTCGAAAATCCGATTTGCAGAGATCGATCAAGCGATGCGCTTGAGAAGCTTCAATGTCCGCGGGTATCAAGCCGGCTGTCTTCCCCTGCTCCAACACTCGCGCCAGGAGTTCGTCGCGCGGAAGAAGCGCAAGTGGCTCGCTGAAATCCGTTGAGAACCCGAAATAGCGGACAACATCGGCCATCAGCGTCGCTTCGAAATCTTCGTCGGCAATATTCTCAGCGGTAGAGGGAATGCGAGCATCGAGTAAGGCCAACAACGCAACACCTCTGGCCCCGCGCGTGAAGCTGCTGAGCCATCTCGAAAGCTATCTCACCACCCATCGACCAGCCGCCTAGCAGATAGGGTCCTTCCGACTGCACGGACCGAATAGCTTCAATGTAACAGGCGGCCATGTCCTCGATCCGGGTGTGTGGTTCTTGACCTTCTTCCACGCCTCTGCGCTTGCAACCCATAACAAGGTTGATCGGGACCTAGACATTGCGCCAGACCGACAAACGGGAAGACGTGTCCTCCAGCCGGATGTACCAGGAAGAGAGGTCGTTTGTTGCCGTTCGGCTGGATAGGTACTAACGACGACGGCGCTTCTGAAAAAGAGTTCTGGCGAACGATATCAGCCAGGCTCTCGACGGTTGCTCCTCGGAAAAGAGCAGCCAACGGAAGTTTCTTGCCCAGCCGCTTGTCGATCAGGGCGAACAAACGCACCGCCAGCAGAGAGTGCCCTCCGAGCTCAAAGAAATTGTCTGTCACTCCGATCGGTCGAATGTTCAGAACCTCTTCCCAGAGACCGGTTAGTTGGAGTTCCAGATCATCCCGCGGTCCCACAAATGTCCTTTGCATTTCGGGTCGCGTTTGGTCCGGTTTTGGCAGCGCGCTGCGGTCCGCTTTTCCATTCGGCATCGTCGGAAGCGAATCGAGCAGCATGAAGACCGAGGGCACCATGTATTCAGGCACCTTGTCCTTCAGAAAACTGCGCAGGTCGCCGGCTGTAGGCGGATGCTCGCGATCACCGACCACGTAGGCCACCAGGCGTTTCTCTCCTGGAGCGTCCTGATGAGTCGACACAAGCGCTTGACGCACGAATGGATGTTGCGCGAGAACCGCCTCGATTTCTCCGAGCTCGATTCTGAATCCGCGAATCTTCACCTGATGGTCGGTACGCCCGATATATTCGATGTTACCGTCGGGTAAGTGGCGCGCCAGGTCGCCAGTTTTGTACATTCGCGCGCCCGCCACGTTGCTGAAAGGATCTGGAATAAACTTGTCAGCGGTCAGATCTGGCCGGTTCAGATATCCTCGCGCCAGGCTCCTGCCCCCGATATGCAGCTCGCCCGGAACTCCAATCGGGACTGGATTACAATGCCTATCCAGGATGTAGATCTCCCGATTGGCTAAAGGACGACCTATAGGAACTCGATGCAGCCTCGAAGTCTCTCCAACTCGCGGCGCGGTCTCGAATGCGGTTGCGGTTATGGTCGCTTCGGTGGGTCCATAGGCATTGATTAGACGAACTGATCTTAGCGGCGTTTGCTGCCAGAGATTGAGAACTTCCGGCAACATGGTATCTCCACCGACGAGGAAGAGCCGGTACTGCGTACTCAAGATCTGCTCCGGCCCGGCTGCCCACTCCTGGACAAGTTCCTGCCAATACGCGGTAGGAAGATCCACTACAGTTAATCCGAATTCGGCCGCTTTGCTATGAAATTCTGCCGGTCGCCATACCTCTCTTCCCACCACAACCAGGCGCGCGCCGACGATGAGGGTGGGCAGTATCTGTTCCAACGACAGATCGAAACTCATCGATGCGAACTGCAGGACGCGATCGGTGGGCTGCAGTTCGTAGTACCTTTCAGCATCCCGGCAATGTTCCGCGATCGAGCCATGAGAAACGAGAACTCCTTTCGGCTGACCGGTGGATCCCGAGGTGTAGATTATATAAGCGAGGTTTTCAGGCTGGAGTCGTGCTAGTCGGGTTTTCCGCACTTTCGCGGGCGATCGCTTCCCCGTCAGAATCCAAACAGATCACACGTGCGCGATGTTCCGGCAATCCTTGAATCAAGCTCTTTTGCGTCAGCAGCACCGCAGCCTTCGAATCTTCCAACATGAAGCCGATGCGTTGCTTTGGATACGCGGGATCCAATGGCAGGTAAACGCCACCTGCCTTCAGGACGCCTAGCAAGCTGATCACCACTTCCAGCGATCGCTCCAGGCACACTCCAACCGGAACTTCCGGTCCCACACCTGATTTTCCGCAGGCTATGAGCAAGTCGATTGGCTCGGCAGTTCAGCTCGCGATAGGTTAGCTGCTGATCTTCAAAAACCAGTGCTATCGCGTCGGGCGTTCGCTCGACCTGAGCTTCAAATAGCTGATGGATACTTAGCTCTGGATTATAGCCGCAATGGATGTCACTCGACCCCAACAGCACTTGTTGACGCTGGGTATCGGTTAACAGAGATAACTCGGAAAGGTGTCGGTCGGGATCTTTGACTATAGCCTCGAGCAAGGTTTGGAAGTGAGCCAACATGCGAGTTATCGTATCGGCGTCAAACAGGTCGGTGTTGTATGCCGCGGTTCCGACCAGACCTTGATCGGTATCGACAATATGAAGCGTCAAATCGAAATGCGTAGTTCCACCGTCCGCGATCACGGGATTCAAGCTCAGGCCCGGCAGTTCCACCGCGTGCAATGGCGCATTCTGAAGAACGAACATCACCTGGAATAGCGGATTGCGGGAGAGATCGCGCTCGATGTGCAATTCCTCGACCAGCCTCTCGAACGGCAGATCCTGATGGGCGTACGCGTCCACACAGACCCTTCGCACGCGCCGCACTAGCTCTCGAAAGGTGGGATTGCCGGATAGGTCGGTGCGCAACACGAGCGCGTTGACGAAAAATCCGATTAGTCCTTCGATCTCGAGCCGGTTGCGGTTGGCGACCGGAGTGCCTACGACCAAATCGTCTTGCCTGGTGTAGCAGTTCAGCAGGACTTTGAAGGCCGCCAACAACGTCATGAAGAGGGTGGCCGCTTCATCCCGGCTAAGTGCTTTCAGCGCAATCCCGACGGCTTTCGGCAACAGCAATGACTGATGACCTCCGCGAAAAGTCTGCACCGCCGGCCTGGGATGGTCCGCGGGCAGTTCCAGCAACGGCGGAGCAGCCGTCGAGCTGTTTCTTCCAATAGTCGAGTTGCCTCTGAAGCACCGCGCCCTGCAGCCACTCTCGCTGCCAGTAGGCAAAGTCAGCGTATTGGATGGGCAGTTCAGGCAGCGGTGACGGGCTTTCCGTGCAGTACGACTGGTAGAGTGCCGCCATCTCGCGAATCAGTATTCCGGCCGACCATCCGTCGGACACGATGTGATGCATGGTGAGAAGCCCGACCTGCTCGTCGTCGGCAAGCTGCAGTACTCGGGCTCGCAAGAGCGGACCGCGGGCCAGGTCGAACGGACGCCGGGCTTCTTCAACGACCAGCCTTTGAACTTCGTGCTCTCGCTCAGCCTCAGGCAACCCTCGCAGATCCACGACCGGCAACGTGATCATGAGTCTCGACGCGATTACCTGAGCTGGTTGTCCATCGACCATCGAAAATGTCGTTCGCAGTGCTTCGTGGCGCCTCACGATTTCGTTGAGACTCTGCTCGAGGGCGGCCAAGTTGAGCGCATCCCTTGAGGCGAACCGCGACCGGGAAATTGTAGACCGAGTTTCCCGGATCAAGTTGATCGATGAACCACAGCCGTTGTTGCGCAAACGAGAGCGGTAGGTCTCCATCTCGAGGAACCGGTTGTATAGGCGACAGTTGAAGGCTCTGGCCGTCGCGACGCGATAGCTCAAGGCTCTCGGCAAGGCCGGCCACCGTGGGAGTTTCGAACAGGCGGCGCAGCGGCATCTCCACCTGAAAGGTTTCACGGATTCGAGACACGACTTGAGTGGCGAGCAGCGAGTGGCCTCCCAAGTCGAAGAAATCATCGTAGATGCCCACGCGCTCGACGCCCAGGACTTGCGCCCAGATATCGGCGAGCAACTCTTCGGTGGGAGTACGGGAGCCCACGAATGCTTTGTCCAACTCGGGCCGCGCCTCGCCGGGCGATGGCAAGGCTCGTCGATCCACCTTTCCATTGGAAGTCAGCGGAAAGCTATCGAGCATCACGAAAACCGTTGGTACCATGTGCTCAGGCAGCTTGTCCTTGAAGAAAATACGCAGTTCGATGGCCGTAGGAGTGCATCGCGGCTGAGCGACCACGTACGAGATCAATCGCTTTCCTCCCCGCGCGCCTTCGTGAACCGTGACAATTGCCTGAACCACCGACGGATGCCGCGCCAGGGCAGTTTCGATCTCTCCTAGCTCTATCCGGAAGCCGCGAATCTTCACCTGATAGTCTCCGCGACCGAGATACTGGATATTTCCGTCCGGCAGATAGCGCGCGAGATCGCCAGTCTTATACAGCCGCTCACCGGGCTCGCTGCTGAAAGGATCAGGAATAAATTTCTCGGCGGTTAAGCCCGGAAGGTTCAGATAGCCACGCGCCAGACTCACGCCACCGATGTAAAGCCCTCCGGTAACCCCAATTGGCACTGGGCGAAGAGTAGCGTCCAGAATATACATGCGCGCGTTCGGTATGGGCCGTCCTATCGGGACTGTCGAGCTGTCGCTGCGCCAGTCACACAACCTGTAAGCTGAATCGATAATCGTTTCGGTCGGTCCGTAGACATTGTACAGCTTGGCCCCTGAGCGTTGGCCAAACGCCGCGACTACATCTGGCGTCAGCGCTTCGCCGCCACACATGACAGCGCGCAACGCGACGGCATCGTCGAATGCAGGCTCCGCTACCAAAAGGCGCAGAAACGATGGAACGCAATGAAGAATCGAGACCCTGTTGTCGCGGATCTTCTCTGCTATATAGCGCGAGTCACGGTGGGCATTTGGCTCCGCAATTATCAGGCGTGCCCCTGCCAATAGAGTGGGAAAGATCTCACGTCCCGCGGCGTCGAAAGTAATCGGCGTTTTAAGAAGAGTACTGTCGTATTCGGTGATCGCCAGCGTTTGCGATAGCCACTGGATCGTATTGCTAAGACCGCGATGTTCGACCATCACGCCCTTGGGCTGCCCGGTCGAGCCGGAGGTATAGATGACATAGGCCAGATTGCCCGCCGCGGTCAGGCTCTGCGGATTCTCACAACTCTCGCACGCGATCGACTCCCAGTCGGCATCGAGACATATCAGGCGCACTCCGTGCTCCGGCATGCGCTCGCGCACCGGCTCCATCGTCAACACCACTCGCGCGCGCGCATCTTCAAGCGTGAACGCCAGCCGCTCCTTTGGATACGCAGGATCGATCGGCAAGTAAGCCCCGCCCGCTTTCAGGATGCCGAGCAGCGCGACGACCATCTCGAGACAACGCTCCATGCAAATCGCTACTGGTACTTCCGGCCCCACTCCCCGTGCGCGCAGGTAATGTGCGACTTGATTTGCGCGGGCGTTGAGCTGCGCATAGGTCAGATGCTGATTCTCGAAGGTGAGCGCAATCCGGTCCGGCGTACGTTCCACCTGGTCTTCGAACAGGCGCTGGATGCAAACGTCATCGGGATAAGGAGTCTCGGTCTGGTTGGAGTCGACCTGCAACCGCTCTTCACTATCCGTAGCGGCGAGTACTTCTGCCAGAGCGCTCAACCGTACATCTGGTTGTTCGACTACATGCTCAAGGAGAGTTTCAAAGTATTTTCCAAACCGGACGATAGTAACGTCATCGAACAGTTCGGCGTTGTATCTTATGGAAATCGAGAGCGACTGTGTCGATTCGACTACCAGCATCACCAGGTCCAGCGATGCCGACCGATGCTCCAGCGGAAACGACTCGAGTACGAGGCCACCGGAGTTCATGGTGGGCCCTGCTTCACCATGTACGAATGTGGGCGCGCCCTGCTCCGCAAGCCCGTGAGGCTTATCCAGCACGAACATGACCTGGCAAATAGGCGGGCGGCTAAGGTCGCGAGCAGGCTTCAGTCGTTCGACCAGCAGCAGCGTGGGATAGTCCTGATGCTCGAGGGCAGCCAGCACCGTCTGGCGCACATGGCTTACGAACTCCTCGAAAGTCGGATTCCCGGAGAAATTTACCCGCAAGAAAACCGGATTAGTAAAAAGACCGACGATCTGCTCGAACTCGGCGCGACTCCTGCCTACTACCGGCGAGCCCACCACCAGGTCGTCCTGTCCCGACAGGTAATGAAGCATCGCCTGGAACGCCGCTAGCATCACTACGTAAAGCGTCGCGCCCTGAGCCTTCGCGAGCGCCTTCAACCGCCCGCTCAATTCGTCGTTCAGAACAAAATCATGCGATCCGCCGCGATGCGTTTGTATCTGCTGCCGCGGACGATCAGTCGGTAGATCCAACACCGGCAACTGCCCGGCTAGCTGTTTCTGCCAATAGGCCCATAGGCGCTCACCTTCCGCGCTCGCCAGCATTTCAGATTGCCAACGAACATAGTCACTGTATTGCAAGTCGAGTGGTGGCAACGTCGCTCGCGAGCCGGCCGCTTCCGCCGGGTAAAGCGTGCCGAGTTCATTTAGAAGTATTGAGAGCGACCAGAAATCGATCACGATGTGATGCACCACCAGCAACAGGTAATGTTCCTGCGCGGAACGCCTGAAGACACTCACGCGCAGCAACGGCCCTTGCTCGAGGTCAAAGGGACGATGCGCCTCGTCGGTTAATCGAGGTTCAATCTCGTCGCGCGGCCATGCTGAAGCATCGCTCTCCTCGAAATGGACCTTCGCACCGTGATCTATCCGCTGGGCCGGTTTTCCGGAGCGCACCGAGAACGTGGTTCTCAGACAAGGATGGCGATCGACTAGCGCCTGAAACGATCGGCGCAAGGCTGGGACATCAAGCTCAGAGGCGATTCGCGCCGCAAAGCTGACGTTGTAGACCATGCTCTCAGGCGCTAGCTGAGAGAGAAACCATATTCCCTGCTGATTGTAGGACAGCGGATGGAGCGACTCCGGCCCGCTTAATTTCTTTCGAAGGAGATCGGCGAGAAGCGCGCGTTTTTCCGCAGATGAAAGGTTGGCAATTCGATTAGATACATCAGGCACTAGGTAACCGCATCTTTTGTCAGCATATCGGCAAGCATCGAATTGACTTGCTCGTCCGAAAGGCCGTCGATGTTGGCTAACAAATCCTCATCGGCAGCATCGGTCTCCCGCACTGGCTTATGCGTGCGGGCCAGAGGACGAATGTCAGGTGGGCTGTCGGCTTCCGCCGTAAGCTGATCAAGCAGCAGCGTTGCCGCTTGAGCGACGCTGAAGCCCTGCAGAAATTTCACCATTGGCACGTTGACGCCCAGATCCGCCGAGATGCGGTTCTTCAGCTCGACTGCCATCAGGGAATCCAGTCCCAGGTTAGTCAGCGGTTGCTGTACATCCAGTTGCGAAGCCGAAAGGCCGAGCACTCGCGCCACTTGCTCGTTCACATAGGACTCCAGCAACCGGGCCCGCTCTACGGGAGCCGCATCGAGGATAGCGTTGCGCTTTTCTCCCGGATGCGCCGCCTGCGATGGGCCAGCGGCTTCTTCATTGGCGAGGTCAGAGAGCAGCGGTGGTTCGGTGCCTACTGGATAGAACTCGTGATACTTACTCCAATTCACTGGAAGCGCTACAACTTGGGTCGCGTCTTCGCGCAGCAGCCGCTCCATCACTTCGAGCGCTCGCTTGGGCGGCATACTCCTGATTCCGAGCAGCGCCAGGCGCCTGGTCAAGCTCTTGCCGCCTTCGGTCTCCGCAAATCCCAACTCGGCCCATGCTCCCCAGTTGATACTCATGGCTGTAAGGCCTTGCGCTCTTCGGTGATGCGCGAGGGCGTCGAGGAATGCGTTCGCAGCGGCATAGTTGCCCTGACCGGGTTGACCCATCAGGGAACCCGCGGAAGAGAAGACGACGAAAAAATCCAATGGGGCTTCTCGAAGCAGCCGATGAAGTAGCCATCCACCGACCATCTTCGGCCGCAGAACCTTGTTCATCGCGGCCGCATCGAGTTTTAGCAGTAGTCCGTCGTGCAACACTCCCGCTGCGTGCACGACACCGCGAATCGGGGGCCAACCTTCAGCCTGAAACTGACTGACGAACGCGCTCATCTGTTTTTCGTCGGCCACATCCGCGGACACCAGATGTACGCTGGCGCCGGATTCCTCGAGTTCCCGAATTGCAGCAATTTGTCGAGCCAGATGGCTGCCGGCCTCCACCGAGCTCCAGCTCGAGCGCGGCGGAAGCTGCGTGCGTCCCAACAAGATCAGGCGGCGAGCCCCCTGCGCTACCATCCAGCGCGCGACGATAAGACCGAGGTCTCCGAGACCTCCGGTTATCAGGTAGCTGCCGTCCGGACGCCATCGCAGCGGAGTTTCGCGGACGCTGGATTGCTGCGTTCGAGCGAGTCGCGCCACCAGCCGTTGCCCATTCCGAAGAGCAATCTGATTTTCACCGTCGGGACTAGAGATTTCCTCCCACAACTGATGAGCTGCGTTGTCGCCTAGAGAAGAACTGGGTTCCAGATCGATCAACCCGCCCCAAAATGTCGGATGCTCCTGGGCGATGACCCGACCCAGTCCCCACAGAGGCGACTGAGCCACTTCGACCGGCTGAGAATCCTCACCGGCGTGCTGCGCCCCTCGAGTGACCAGCCATAGACGAGGCGGCTCGCGCCATTGCGCGCCCGCCATCTCCTGCACGACCTGCAAAGCATTGACGCAACCGAGAGTTTGCGCCGATTCCATCTCGCTTGCCGTTGCGTCTTCGGCACGGGACGCATCGAGACTCCACAGATGGACAATTCCACGACACGCGGGTTGATCGGAATCCATCGCGCTATCGAAAAGCTGCCTGATGTCTTCGGGTTGGTCAGGGCGAATGCAAACGTGGCTGCTGTCGGTGCGCTCGTACGCTTTACCGCGCGAGACGAGGACGCCCTTTTCTCCCTGCCCTTCCACTATTTGCCGCAACGACTCTCCGACGCCGGTGCTGTCGGCAAAGATGAGCCACGTTCCCGGGCTCGATGCGGATATGTTTTCTGAGACGCGCTCTTTGTGCTTCCACTTGAGCTCGTAGAGCCAGTCATCGAGGTTTTCTTTGAGACCTTCGCCTAGCGATTCGAAGTGTACATCGAGCAGCTCGACGATCACCCGTCCCGCTTCGTCCAGCAGTCTTAGTTCTCCAACGATCCCACTTGCGTCTCCATCGAGCACGCGCGCGCGACACCATAGGTGTTCGCCGGGACGGCTAAGGATGCGAATCCGACCGATGCGAGTTGGTATGTAGATACCTTGTTTGCCGTTTCTCTTTGCTTCGACCGCTACCGCTGCGCCGAGAACCTGCAAGCAGCCATCGAGAACCGCCGGATGAAGCTGATAGTTATTGAAGGCAGCATCCGGATCGCTCGAAATCAATAACTCACCCAGGACGCTCTTGTTATCCAACCACAACTGGGTAACGCTCTGGAAGAAAGGTCCGTACTGAATCGAATTCTCGCTAAGCTGTCGATAGTAATCGGGTCCGGAGATTTTCTCAGAGCTTCGAAGCTTAATTTCGTCTAATGACTCTCCTTCCATTGTAGGAAGTAAGGCGGAGTCCTGTTGGGCAGAAACTCTTCCCGACGCATGCAGGGTCGATGATATATCGGATAGCCCGGCTTCGGCGCGAGAACTGTAGATTTGAAACGACACGGTTCCGTCCATGATGGGCGCGACGATCACTTGTAGCGTGGTGCTTGCGCCGTCGGGCAGGAAAAGGGCCCTATGAAATTCGACATCGGTTAGCGCGATCGATCGCGAGCCGAGCGCCTCCTGCGCCGCAGCTGATGCCATCTCCACATAGACCGATGCGGGCAGGGCCGCGACACCCTCGATTCTGTGGTCATCGAGATAAGGCAGCGACTCTTTGTCTATTCGGATTTCCCAATAATCGGCGCCGCCCGACTCGGCTGATTTGAAATGCCGGCCCAGCAGAGAATCTCGTGCGCCTGGGCTCCATGCATGTTCCGATCGATAGCTGCTATCTGTTCCCGGCTCCAGCCAACAGCGTTGTCGTTGCCATGGGTAGGACGGCAGGCGAACTTGTGCACCCCGCTCGGGGTAGATGCGGTTCCAGTCCATCGCATATCCCGAACTGTAGAGGAGTCCTAGCGAGCGGAGCATTGCCGTATGCTCGTCTTCCTCGCGCCGAATGGAGGCAAGCACTGCGCCTTCTATTCCCGCGTGATGAATCCCTTGTTGAATTCCGCTCAGCAGAATGGGATGCGCGCTGATCTCGAGGAAGGTATCATATCCATCTTCCAGCAGACGTTGTACCGATTCCGAAAAGAGCACCGGCTCCCTTAGATTGCGCGTCCAGTAGAGCGCATCGAACTCCGACCCCTCTGCGACAGAGTTCAGCACAGTCGAGTAAATCGGCACCGATGCGATGTGAGGTAGCACCTCTTCCAGCGCCTGCGACAGTTCACCGCGCAACGGATCCATCTGCGGACTGTGCGAGGCGAAATCCACCTTCACCATTCGGCAGAAGACGTCGCGGCCTTGTAGCTGCGCGAGTATCTCTGCGAGGGCCGCGGGATCGCCCGACAGCACGGTCGATGTAGGACTGGTACTGACCGCGATGGAAACGCGATCTTCGTAACCGATGATCGCGCGGCGGGCGTCTTCGATCGAAAGCTCCACCGACGCCATCGCGCCTTGCCCGACCGTGCGCTTGACCAGGCTGCTACGCTTGCAAATGATCAGCGCCGCATCTTCGAGGCTGAGCGCCCCGGCGACGTACGCCGCCGCGACTTCACCCATGCTGTGTCCGACGACCGCGTCCGGTTCGATACCCCATGAACGCCATAAGGCTGCGAGCGCGACTTGAACTGCGAACAGCGCAGGCTGGATTACATCGACTTCGTTCAACCGCGATTCAGTCGCTTCGGTAGCGGCCAGCTCCGCGATCAACGACCAGTCGGTGTGGGGCCTGAGTGCCAGCTCACATCGTTCGATGACCTCGCGAAAGACCGGCTCCATGTATAGAAGCGTCCGTCCCATGCCGAACCATTGCGACCCTTGCCCGGAAAAAACAAAAACCAGTTTTTTTCTGCTGGTGAGAGCTTTGCGACCCGACGAGAGACCGGCACGAGTCTCTCCTTTCAGGAAAGCCGCCAGACCCTCGATAAGTTGTTGTGACGAATCTCCCGCCACGGCCATGCGATAGTCGTGATGACTGCGGCGCGCGCTCGCGCTGTAACAAATATCGTGCAAGGACAATTCAGGGGTCGCCAAAAATTGCTCATAGGTTCGCGCGACGGCTTGTAGGGCCTCCGGACTACGCGCGGAGAGCGGCAGAAGGTAACAGGATTTGCTCGCGGACGCTTTGCGATTCTTGCTTCCCGACTCCGGCGCCTGCTGCAGGACCACATGAGCATTAGTGCCACCAAAACCGAATGAGCTGACGCCCGCCAGCGGTGGACCGCTATCCGCAGACCAGGGACCCGGCTTCGTCTGCACCCGAATCGGGAGCTCGTCGAAAGGTATATGAGGATTAGGCTCCTGGAAGTGCAGGCTCGCCGGAATTTCCGAGTGCTTGAGCGCGAGCGCTACCTTTATCAGCCCCGCAACACCCGCCGCCGCTTCGCAGTGCCCGATATTCGTCTTGACCGAACCGATTGCGCACTGCAGACCCGGGGCTCGACCGTCGGCCAGCACCCTGCCCAGTGCTCGCGCCTCGATCGGGTCGCCCAGTAGCGTGCCGGTGCCATGCGCCTCGACGTATTGAACATCGCCGGGTGAAACGCCCGCTCTTCGATACGCCTCCCGCAAGACCGCTTCCTGCGCCAGCGGATTCGGTGCCATCAGCCCGTTGCTGCGACCGTCCTGATTCACCGCGCTGCCCCGTATAACGGAGTAGATAGGATCGCCGTCGGCGAGCGCCCGGCTGAGAGGCTTCAGCACGACGAGTCCTGCGCCCTCGCTGCGAACGTAGCCGTTGGCGCCGGCGTCAAAAGTCTTGCAGCGTCCGTCGGGCGCCATGACTCCGGCCTTGGTGAAATTCATCGTGATCGCGGGCGACAGGATCAGGTTCACACCGCCGGCCACCGCGAGCCTCGATTCCCCGTTGCGCAGACTGGCACATGCCAAGTGGACTGCGACCAGCGACGACGAACAGGCCGTATCGATCGCGATGCTCGGTCCGCGAAAGTCCAGCAGGTACGAGATCCGGTTGGCGGCGATACTCAGCGCGTTGCCGGTGCCCGCGTACGCATCGATCCGGCTCAAATCACTGAACTGAGTCCGGCCGTAATCGTTGTTCGAGATTCCTACGAACACACCGGTCTGGCTGCCCGCAAGCTTCTCGGCCACCTGCCCCGCATCTTCCAATGCTTCCCAGGTTACCTCGAGCAATAGGCGTTGCTGCGGATCCATGCGGGCCGCCTCGCGCGGCGAGATGCCGAAGAACTGGGGATCGAACCCGTCCACCTGCTCGACGAAGCCACCCCATCGCGTATTTATTTTGCCCGCGATGGTTGAGTCCGGATCGTAAACCTCGTCGAGATTGAAGCGGTCGGCAGGGACTTCGGTGATAGCGTCGACGCCGTCGCGAATAGATTGCCAAAACTCTTGAGGACCGCTGCTGCCGGGAAATCGGCATCCGATTCCGATGATCGCGATCGGCTCCGATTCCATCTCATGTTGAGCGTCAGGACCGTTGGCTGAGTGCGATTCATCGGGTGACCCGCTCAAATGCCGGGCGAGAGTCTCGATAGTTGGAAATTCGTAGGCCAAGTCTGCCGGGACTTTTTGTCCCAGCCAGTCTCCGAGTTCTCCCGACAGGCTGACTGCCTCCGTAGAACCCATTCCGTAGCTAGCGAACGGTCTCCCGTACGTCTATCTCTCGAGGATCGACTCCAAGCAGTTCCGAGAGCTTCTCGACCAGCCACTTCTCGATGACGTCGGCGCTGTAGGTGTCCACGCGAGGACTTCCCTGTCCTATCGACGCGTTCGCTAATTCGCCTGTGATGAGACTCCCGGCCATCGCTGCTACCTCAGAGGCTGGCGAGCGTCCCATCTAGAAAGCCGGCTTGACATGCACTACGTTGAAGCTTGCCGCTGGAAGTCTTTGGAATGCTGCCCGCTCGCAGCAACAGTACTGCGTGCACTCTCACGTCATGTTCTTCGGCGACAGCTCGCCGGATAGCACGCACCAGCGCATCGACATCGAGCGGCAGACGTCCATTGTGATGCGGATGTGAAGTTCCGTTGCCATTGCCGTTCCCATTTCCATTCCCATTTCCATTCCCGTGTCCATTGCCGTTAGCCGAGTGCCGACTCGACGCGTAGCGAGGTTCCACTTCGGCTGCGACGATCAGGCGCTCTTCGTCCGCGACCTCGACCGAGAACGCCGCGCAACAAGCCGGCCGCACGGCAGGATGGCTCTGCTGCACAGTCAGTTCAATTTCCTGCGGATAGAGATTGCGGCCACCGATAATAATCAGATCCTTCAAGCGTCCGGTGACGAACAATTCGCCATCTCCCAGGAATCCCAAATCTCCGGTGCGGAGAAACGGTCCCTCTCCCGAGTCTGCAAGGTAAGCGTGGAAAGTGAGCTCGGTTTCCTCAGGCCGGTTCCAATAGCCCTGCGCCACGCTCGGAGCCGACACCCAGATTTCGCCTACCTCATCAGAGGCACAAGCTGTCAACGACTGAGGATCAACGATAACGATTCTTGTGTCCGCCACCGCGTGACCGCTCCCAACCAGCGTGCGGACGTTCACCCGCCGGTCGGAGATCCCAACGACGCCGTTGTGGTTGTGCTCGAGCTCTGACACCTGCATCGTGCGCAGGATGGGTTCATCTTTCACGAGTCCGCCCGAAACGATCAGCGTGGCCTCGGCGAGTCCGTAACACGGATAGAAAAAGTTTGGACGGAAGCCACAAGGAGCAAAAGCCGCGGCAAACCGCTTGAGGGTGTCGGCACGGACGGGCTCTGCCCCGTCGTACGCCAACCTCCAGCTGCTAAGGTCGAGGCCGGCGCGCTGCTCAGGTGTAACCTTGCGAGCGCACAGTTCATACGCGAAATTCGGGCCTCCACTGATAGTGGCTTTATATTTCGAAATAGCTTGAAGCCATCGCGCCGGCCGCTGAAGAAAAGACTGCGGAGGCATGAAAACACAGCCACGTCCGCCATACATAGGTTGGATAATTCCGTTGGTAAGTCCCATGTCATGGAAAACCGGCAGCCACGTGACCGATACGTCGTCCGACGAAATCTCGAATGCCTGGTCGATGTGGGCGGAGTTCTCGAGCAGGTTTTCGTGACTGACTATCACGCCCCTGGGTATGGCAGTGGAACCCGAGGTGTACTGGATCAAAGCAAGGGTCTTGGGAGTCGCAGCAGGATCTCGCCATTCATCGGCTAGGTTGCCCACTATCTTGTCGGTCGCGATCCATCGCAGCGTTCGCAGGCCGGGCGCTTGCGTGAACAGACCTTCAATCTTGGCGAGGATCGACGAAGTGGTCAGCACCACAGTCGGTTGAGCATCGTTTGCGATTGCGCGAAACCTTGAAAGCGCGCGTTCCGGCTGAGCCGTATTCGGCGGCGGCAGAGGGACGGCAATCACTCCGGCATATAAGCATCCGAAAAATGCGGAGATGAACTCGAGCCCTGCCGGATACAGTAACAGTGCTCGCTCCCCGCTTGCGTTATAGCTCTGGAGCAGCGCAGCGATCGTCCGCGCCTGCGTATCCAGCGCTCGATAGGTCAGATTCGCTCCTTCTGTTTCTCCATCCACCAGGTAGGTGTAGATCCGATGCTCTGGCTGCTCGAACGCGCGCCATCGAAGCAGCTCGACGAGGCTGGAAACTTTAGCGCGAGTTCGATTCACCGTTGCTGACCCTTGCATACTAAGATAGACGCCACGAATGTCCCGGAATTACCCGACCGAGTGCTCCAGCTGTCGCGATTACGATGACTCGGTTCCGCCTGCGACAGATGAGGCGGTATCATGAGAGCCTCTACGGGCCTTCGTTTCTAAACGGTTAGCGTTGGTCGGGCGGAAAGTGGTCGAAGGCGGGAGAAAGGCCCACAGTCAGACCGGATCAAAGTCGGACCCGATTCATATGTCGGTCCTGACCATTTGAGTCTGGGCGCGCCTACTGGGTCGGTCAAGGCAATGTCCCCGCTCGCGCAAGATTTGCGTTCCTTAGAGCACAACCAGCAGGATTGAGCGCAACGACATTCTAATTTCTCCGCCTCGCCAGCGGGTGATCTTCGTCGCGCTGCTGTAAAGTAGTGAGCAAGGTCAATATTAAAATGACTATCGCCCTCAAAGCCGCGCGAATCTTCGACGGCAAATCGGATCGGATTGAAGCAGGTGGCGTGATCCTGATCGAGGGAGAAGAGATCGCCGCATGCGGACCCGATCTGCAAATCCCGGCTGGCGCGGAACGGATCGATCTCGGCGACGCCACGCTATGCCCGGGTTTCATCGACGCGCACACTCATCTGACGGTTGGAGTAAAATCTTATCAGGAGTTCTTCATCGATCGCTTCCGGCATCACGTCGCAGAGAAGGCGTATCAGGCCGCGGTCCATGCCCGCGTCACCCTCGAGGGCGGCTTCACCACCGTGCGCGATGTGGGATGCCTCTATCCCGACAGCTTTATCGATGTGAGCCTGCGCAATGCGATCGCCAAGGGACAGCTCCCTGGTCCCAGGATGCTGGTGGCAATCAATCTGATCGGCGCGACCGGCGGCCATTCCGATCGCAATGCGGGCCTTCACTTCCGCGCCACGGGCCGGGAGTCCGACTACACCGATGGCATCGCGGACAGCCCTGCCGACCTTCGCAAAGCGGTCCGCTTCAACGTGAAGTACGGCGCCGATGTCATCAAGTTCTGCGCCTCGGGCGGCGTCATGTCGCTGGCCGACGAGGTCGACACTCCCCAGCTCACGCTCGATGAAATGACTGCGGTGGTGGACGAGGCGCATCGCCTGCGCAAACGGGTCGCGGTCCACTGTCATGGCGATTCCGCGGCTCGCGACGCAATCCAGGCAGGCGTCGATTCGATCGAGCACGGCACTTTTCTGCGCGATCGAAACGCTCGAAGCGATGAAGGCGAGCGGAGTTTACCTGGTGCCGACCCTGCTCGTGCAGCATCAACTCGGACGAGGGTTGGATCGGTTGCCGCCAGAGCTGGCCGTCAAAGCGCGTCAGGCAGTCGAAGCGGCGCCCGGGACGGTCAGGCGCGCGCTCGAGATCGGAGTGAAGATCGCGCTTGGCACCGACTCTGGTGTTTGTCGCCATGGCATAAATGCGCGCGAGATGGGGCTGTTGGTGAAGGCCGGAATGAGCCCAATCGCCGCGCTAAAGAGTGCCACCTCGGTGAATGCTGAACTGCTCGGTCTCGCCGGCAAAATCGGAACCCTCGAAGCAGGCAAACGTGCCGATGTTATCGCGGTGCCGGGCGACCCCAGTGAAGATATCAGGGTCGCCGAAAAAGTGATGTTCGTAATGAAGGACGGAAAAATCGTCCGGAACGCCACCGCGTAGGAATTAAAAATGCGGGTTGATATTGGCGGATGCCGACTGTTCTTCGATGTCGAAGGGGCCAAGTTGCGGCCCGACGGCGCGCAGATGCGCGAGGTACCGACGTTGATCCTGTTGCACGGCGGTCCGGGCGCCGATCATTCAATCTTCAAACCCGCCTATTCGCAGCTCGCCGACATCGTGCAAGTCATTTATTTCGACCATCGTGGCGACGGCCGCAGTGACGGGCGCGACGACTCCGAGCACTGGAGGCTCTCGCAGTGGGGCGACGACGTGAAGGCGCTGTGCGACGCACTCGAGATAGAACGGCCAATCGTCATGGGCGTGTCGTTCGGCGGTTACGTCGCGATGTCTTACGCACTGCGCCATCCGGATCATCCCGCAAAGCTGATTCTTTGCAGCACGGCGGCGTCACCCAGCAAGAAGGATATACAGGTTAAAGTCTTCGAAAGGCTCGGTGGAGCGGAGGCCGGTGCAGCAGCGAGAGCATTTCTGGAGGATCCCACGCGGGATGCGGCGCGCGACTTCCGACGCCTATGCGGCCCCCTCTACCACCGCAGTCCTCACGACCGGGACATCGACGCGCGCACGATATGGAATGCGCGCTTGATGGCTGAGTTTCGTCGCGGCGAGAGAGAGACGATGAACTTCCTGCCGGAACTCCATCGGATCAAGTGTCCGACGCTGGTGATGGTAGGCGAGGACGATCCGATGACACCGGTGCCGTGCTCCGAAGAAATCGTCGCGGCGCTGCCGTCGAACCTGGTGCGCTTCGAACGATTTGCCGGCGCTGGCCACGGCATCGTCGCCGATCAGCCGGACCGATTTTTCGAAGTGCTCCGCTCGTTCATCGCCGCGTGAGCGAACACAACTCTCAGAGCGCGCCGAGAATCCCGTCGGGAACTCCGTCCCAGGCGCGACGCTCCTCTTCAAACGGCGCATCGGCGACGCTGCTGGTCTCGCCGAAAAGCATCGTTGCGCGGCGCGCCTCGGTGTAGCCCGGCCAGGCGCCGATGCTCGCGCAACCTGGATCGCCGTCGCGCGCGAACGCGAGCCACGCGTCCTGCATCTCGATTGCGAGCTTTTCAGCCCCTGGACCTTCGCCGGCAAAACGCCGCATCCCCGCCAGATGGTTAGTCCCAAAGACGAAGCCAAGCTCCAGCGCGTGACACGACCCCAGCGCCCCACGCATCGCGGGCGAGCGCCAGGTGAAAAGATAGTTGTAGACGCGGCGCTCGCTCCGTCCGTGAATTTCGGCGAGACGCACGCCCGGCATGCGGAAGACGCGATCAGTCTCGATTGCCGAATATAACTCCGGCGGCGTAACCGACGCGCCCGCAGATGCCCGCGCGCGCTCGTAAGTTGCAATCACAGAGCCCGCGAAATCCGCGGTCAGCCGCTTACTCATCCGCGCAACCAAGCCGGTCTTGTCGAGTTTCTGCGCCGACGGATCCATCGCGGAGAATAACTTCCATTCCTCGAGATTCGATCCAACCATCACTGCGACCCCCGCTGCCGAGCCCTGCGCCACCATCTCGATCAACTCGCGCGGTACAACAGTGCCGTCCACCACCGGCTGATATGCCATCCCAAGCTCGCGGTCGGGCGTTTTGCCGTCCGCACCGAACACCCCGGTGAGCAACTGAGCAACTGGCAGCCCGCGTATCGCGTCAATGTCGTCAGCAGACACGCCCAGCTTCGACAGCACTCTCTCGGCGGTCCGGTTCGCCCGCGCGACCGACGAAATGGTGTCGCATGATCCGCTCTGAGGGATCGCTTTGTGGAACAGGCCCCGCGCCGACGGCATCGCGAGCAGCGCCCCCACACTCATTCCTCCGGCCGATTCACCGAAGATCGTGACGTTGTCCGGGTCACCACCAAATTCAGCGATATTATCGCGGACCCATTGCAGCGCCGCGATCTGGTCGAGCAATCCCTCATTTCCGCTCGAAGGAATTCGCCCGTGAGTAACATCGTTCAGACGCAGAAACCCAAGTGGCCCGAGGCGGTAGTTAATCGTGACCATGACCACGTTGCCGCGCCGTGCGAGAACCGCCCCGTTGTAAATCTCCTGCGAGCCGGCACCGATCGTAAATCCGCCGCCATGAATCCACACCATCACCGGTCGCCTTGCACTATCGAGTCCCGGCGTCCACAGATTGAGATTGAGGCAGTCCTCCGATTGCGGCTGCTCGATCTTCATCGCCGCGAGCGCCTGGTTGGTGACCGGGTTCTGAGGAGCAACCGTGCCAAACCGGCGAGCATCGCGAACTCCCGTCCAGGGCTCCCGTTTCTCGGGAGGAAGCCATCGCCGCGAACCGGCTGGAGCAGCCGCGAATGGCACGCCCTTGAAGACGAGCAGCCCGTCTTGTTCATCACCTTCGAGTCTGCCGTAGCGGGTCGATATGATAGCGCTCATTTATTTTATCCTTGAAACGACTAAACCGGCGCCGGCCTGACGCTTCAGAATGCAAGTCGACTCATGGCAGATTCGGTATCGCATTAACGATCTTCAAGGTGCGCCGGACGTAGCCGGTCAGCTCTTTGACATCGATCGGCTCCGCGACGTCACGGTTAGGCGCATCGTCGCGGCAATGATCCCAGGAGTAATTGTGGATGTCGTCGAGTTCGTCGAGAAGTGCGCAGGCGGGATGCTGTTCGCCAGTATTGCGAATTTTTTCAATTATGCTCAATAGCGTGTCATCCGAATCGAAGAAACCAGGATAGGAATAGGTGCAGTAGGTCTCGATAACGAATCGCATTTTCGTGACAACGTCCCGCAGTCTCCCCTCTCCGGTTCTGTAAAAGAACAAAAGGTCGATGATCTCGGACGCCACGCGCCGATTGCATGGATCCTCAAGGTCGAATTGTACGATTTCCGAATTCATGCGTCGCCTTCTATAACTGAAGCCTTGCAGGCAAGCCGGATTGTTCTTTACTCACAATCATTCTGCTTCTATAGCTACTTTCTTATCGACACGATTCACGATAGCAGGCTTAGTCGGCAGACGTACACTTAAGTCGTCGATCTTCGTTACTCAGATAACCAGATAGAACGTCCAGCGATGGCTTTCTCATCTCACCCAACGTAAGTTAAAACCACTCGGGATCGACATAAGAATCGGGCCCGAATTGATCCAGCCCAAAACTGCGGTTATTCCACTCGCCTTTGACCGCGTTCCGCTAGACCAACCACAAATTCCGACCAGAAAGGCTTGAGGAGTCGATATGTATCTTCCCATTTCCCTGGGAGGCATTGTGGTGGTCGTTCTCGTACTTTGGCTGCTCGGTGTGGTTTGAAGATATGCGATTGATTATTGTAGCCGGACTTCTGATGGGCGTCTCGCTGGCGATCCAATCGGCGCAGAGCGCCAAAGTGGGTCGTGCAACCAGCGCTCATCGCGCTCCCGCAAGCGCGCCATGGTACGTCGCGATCAATGCTGGGCGCAGCGTGCGGCACTCTCGCGCAGCGCCTTCGAGAAGCCTGATTTTAGTCGCGTCTTTGTAAGCGGCATCTAGCACTGATCGTAGAGAATCTCTATGAAATGCGTTTTGTGCGCCGGGACATCGAGGGAAATAAAGATTGATCAGTTTCCGCTCAGCGACGGCGCGCGAGAGATGCTCAAACGGCGGTTCGGCTTGGACCCCGATGAAGCTTTGAGCATTCATGGAGTCTGCCGTGCGTGTTTGAACCTGCCGGTCGCCCGACGAAATAAATTGGCTTTGTCGACCCTCAAAGACGAACGGGACAGACATCGGCGCGCC
This sequence comes from uncultured delta proteobacterium, assembly GCA_963733715.1. Classification (GTDB taxonomy): domain Bacteria; phylum Desulfobacterota; class Binatia; order Binatales; family Binataceae; genus Binatus. The sequence continues at coordinate 133,512 of CAVTEN010000033.1, read as the reverse complement.
TTGATTACGGACGCGCTCAAGGAACGCGGAATTTGAAACTACGACACTGGCCGTCCAGGTTCATCCGTGGTTGACCGGGCTTCGTCGCCTTTCGTCAGGCTTGGTGCGCCCAGATCGCGAGGTTACGAAGACCTCGCGAAAGCAATCGCCTGGAATTTCGATCCACTGAAACTTAACGAGGAGACTAGGACTATGATTAGCAAGAACAAGATACTGGCTATGGTACCGGCGATGGTTCTTGGATTTGGACTGACAATTCCGGCTACCGCACAGGAGACGAGCGCCGGCTCCGGCGTTCCCGCCGGCACTTCGATGCATCAGGCAGGCGAAGACACAGAAAGCGCGGCGCAGAACGCGTATCACGGCGCGGTTACCGCGGTGGATGACACGACTATCACAGTGGCGGTGAAAACAAATCTGGCTGCTGCCGCGGACATGAGATCCGGCCAGATTCACGTCACCACAAACGGCGGCGTCGTGACGCTGGAAGGCCGCGTACACGATTCGAACGTCGCATCACGTGCTGTAGCGATCGCGAAGGATGCGAGCGGCGTGCGAAGTGTTACCAACGAACTGCAAGTGGACCCTTCAGTTCCTCAGAGCTAGCAAAGAATAAAATATGCGGCTAACGATCCTGGCGGGATTGACCGTGGGCGTGTCGCTGGCGTTCCAGTCGGCGCACGCCGTGCACACCAGGGCCACCATTGGTCACGTACCGGGGCGCTGATCGTGCCCACGCAAGCGCGCCACGGTTGCGGCTGCTGAAAACTCCGAATGCGGCGAAAAGGCTTGTGTTTTGAGACCAGTCGGCTGCCTACTCATCCTGGCTGGTCCGCGATCAGGCTGTAGAGACGTGTGCTGGCGCTCCTGCTCGAAAGTTGCCGACAATCTCTAGTTCACAACGTTGACCGGATGGCCGTCGAGAAACGCGCGCACGTTGGCGACCGCTATATTGAGTAGTCGCGTTCGCGCTTCCTTGGTTGCCCAGGCGATGTGCGGCGTTACGATGCAATTCCTGGCCCGCAAAAGCGGATTGTCGGGAGAAGGCGGTTCGCTCGAAAGTACGTCAACCGCCGCGCCCGCGAGACGGCCGTTGTTGAGCGCGTCAGCCAGGTCCTGCTCTATAACCAGCGGACCACGAGACGCGTTAATGAGAACCGAGCTCGGTTTCATCAAAGCCAGGGACCTCGAGTTGATAATTCCCTGGGTTTGCGGGAGCAGCGGGCAATGCAGACTCACGACATCCGCCTGCGTCAGCAGTTCATCGACTTCACACCATCGAAAGTTGGGCCATTCAGGAACCGCGCTTCGGACCTCATCGGCTGCAATTACCCCCATTTCGAATGCCAGTGCGATCTCAGCCACGCGTTGGCCGATCCGACCAAGACCTATTATTCCCATCGTCTTGCCCGCCAGCTCGACCAAGGGAGTTTTCCAGAAGCTGAAATCCCTTGATCGCGACCATTCTCCGGCGCGAGTCGCCTCGCCGTGAAGGCCCACGTGATGGCACAGCTCCAGGAGCAGCGCAAACGTAAATTCCGCCGTCGAGGACGTTGCATAGGTCGGTATATTGGTGACTGCGATGTTGAGCTCGCGTGCCGCCTTCACATCGACGACATCGTACCCGGTGAAGAGCACGCCGATATAACGCGTCTTTTTGAGCTGACGCAGGATTTGCGCAGGCAGGCGGGTCCTGGTGGTGAAAACGATTTCCGCGTCGTGCGCATGGGCTACTACCTGATCGGCTGGAGTACGGTCAAAGACTTGGAGTTCGCCAATCGTACGCAGCGGCTCCCAGCTCAAGTCGCCGGGATTCAACGCGTGACCATCGAGAACGACTATCTTCATGACGGGCATACATCACCTTCTATGTGACCCAGAAGCCGATGCATCGATCATTTCAACTTGCTCGAAGCCGTCGGTGAGTAGAAATGCGATTCGTTTTCCATGCAGGTCCTTACTCATGATGAAGCTCCTTCTAGTCCTCGTTCTGTCCTCGACTCTGCGTCAAGGCCTAATATACGATCGGTCACTTCGTTGCCTGCGGGACTGGCTGCACACTCTCACCTTCCGTAGCCGACTGACCCAGATTGAGCGCGATTAGATCGCTCATGGTGATGCCTCCGGTAGCTTCGACGGAATAACCATTGTCGAAACCGAGCGACACCGGCGCTAGGTGCAGGGTCGAATTTTGGACCAGCGGTACGTACACCTTGCCGTCGCGGAAGATGAGCTCATCATCAGGGACAAGCGGCGCGGACGTTGGCACTTTCACCGTGAGTGACATCGTGCCGTACATCCCCGGATATAGCGCGCCATCGGAATTGGGGATGTCCGCTTCCACCAGCATCATTCGCGTCGCGGGATCCAAAGCCTGCGGGTGTCGAGTGACCTTGGCGCTGATATCCTGGCCGGGGCGCTGTACCACTGAGATTTTGGTCGGAGTTCCGTCGTCGATAAATTTTGCTACGTCTTGCGGCGCGCTGGCGTAGACACGCATCGGGCTAAGTGTCGCAAGTTGGACCAGGGGCGACGCAGTTTCGGTGAGATGACTCAGCAAATAAGTCCTCGTTGGAGTAATGGTCTGGGCGATCAGAACGCCAGGATCGACGTATCGTGCAGTCACGATCCCGTCGAACGGCGCAGTTATCACCTCGTACGACTGCAAAGCGAGTAGTTGTTTGTAGGTGGCGTCTGCCTGCAGAGCGGCGCCGTGCGAGTTATCGGCGATCTGCTGAGAGATTCCGTGCTTGAGTACAAGCCCCGCATCGCGCTGGTCGGTGGTGGTTTGCAACCATAGGTTGTCTTTGGCGTCGGCGACCTGTTGGTCAAGCTCAGGAGATTCGAGAATAGCGATGACCTGGCCCTTTTTGACCCGATCGCCCTTATCTACCCGGATCTCTTTTAGATATCCCGCGATCTTGGCGAAGACCGGAGTTTCCACATAACCCTGGATCGTGGCGGGAAGCGTCAGCTGGCGCTCGTCGGATGCGGCTTGTGGATGAGTCACGAGAACGTGGGGGCCTGCATCCGCGACCTTGTTGAGCTCCGAACGCTGTGCGCTGATAGCGTATGTGCGTGACGCTACGACCGCAGCGCTTCCAGCTATGACCGCGATCATCGCTCCAAACCATCCCATCACATGACGACGACGATCTTTCTTCGACTGTTCTTCTTGGGAAGGACTGGCTTCCATTCTATTCTCCTAAGATACTCTTCGGCGCTAATTTCATGATCCTCGCGTCGCGCTCATTCTTCCCGATGTATTCTCGGCTGAAGATCGAGTAGACGGTGGGCACAACGAATAGGGTCATCGCTGTGGCGAATAAGAGTCCTCCTATTACAGCGCGGCCCAACGGAGCGTTCTGCTCGCCACCCTCGCCGAGTCCTAGCGCCATCGGCAGCATGCCGAGAATCATTGCTAGTGCAGTCATTAGGATCGGGCGGAAGCGGATATGACCAGCCTGGATTGCGGCGCTGACGGCGTCCGAGAATTCTCCGCCTTCCTCGCGCAACTCGTTGGCAAAGGTGATCAACAAATTGCCGTTAGACACGCCTACCCCGACAGCCATGATAGTGCCCATCAGCGATTCGACATTGATGGTCGTGCCGGTAGCTATCAGCGTCCATAGGACTCCCGCGAGCGCCCCGGGGATGGCCATCGTAATGATGAAAGGCTCCAGCCAGGACTGAAAATTGGCAACCATCAGCAGGTAGACCAACACGATCGCCAGCAAGAGTCCCGCGCCAAGGGTTATGAAGGAATTCCGCATCGCCTGGCTCTCGCCACGAATCACGATTTTCTGTTGAGGCGGTAACTTGCCAAGAGAAGCGATCGCCTTTTCCACGTCCGAAGTGACGCTCCCGAGGTCGCGTCCGGATACGCTGGCATTCACGTCCATGACTCGCTGCACAGTGTAATGGTCGATCACTGCGGGATCCGCGGAGCGAGAGATCCTGGCGAGATTGCCAAGGAGCTGCGGACTTTCAGCGGTCGGCGCTGCAGACAGAGATCGGATCGGCGTATTCGAAATAGCATCGATCGAGTTCAGTCTATGTTGTGGGGTCTGAGCGATAACAGCATAGTTGACTCCCGTTTTCGGATCGACCCAGAAACTAGGCGCTAGTAGGGAATTGCCGCTGGTCGAGGTCAACAGACTCGAGGCCACATCGGATTCAGTTAACCCTAACTCCAGCGCCTTGGCGCGATCGACATCAACCTTAAAGGACGGATAGTTTAGCGGCTCGGCAATCCTGAGATCGACGATTCCGGGAATACGTTGCATCGCCGACTGCAGCCGGCTTGCCAGCATATAGTCGGCGCTAAGGTTTGGCCCCGACACTTGCGCATCGATCGGAGCGGACAGGCCGAAGGTCAACACCTGGCTTATGATGTCCGCGGCCTGAAAGTAAGCTTCAACGCCAGGGAAGTCGTGCGCGAGCCTGGCGCGAATTGTCTTTTCATAGAAAGCCGTTGGGCGATGTTTCGGCTTGAGCTCTATCATTATATCGGCGTCATGGTCGCCGACGCTGTCGGTCGGGTAATAGGCAAGAACGAAGGACTGCGGAGCTCCGACGTTGTCGCTGATACTTTCAAGTTGATCGGCCGGAATTACGTTGTGGATATCGCGATCGATCTTCGTGACCAGGTACGATGTCGATTCGATGCGGGTCCCGGTTGGAGCGCGGATATGAAGCCGCATCAGTCCGGTATCGACGCTCGGAAAGAAATCCTGGCCGACGACCCAGAACAATGGCACGGAACCCACAATCATCACAGCTACGCCGCTTAGCGCCAGCAGCCGATGTTCTATGAAAGCCGCCAAAGCGCGACTATATGCGTCCCTGACGCGGTCGAAGCCGTGTTCGAATCCCAATAGGAAACGACCTAAAGGCCCGGAAGGTGGAGCGGTCTCGGCAAAGTTGGGCAACAGATGGCTGGCCATCGCCGGTACCAGCGTTCTCGACAGAAGATAGGAGGTCAGCATCGCCGCCACTACCGCCAGCGCCAGTGGTGGAAAAAGATAGCGAGCTACTCCAGACAGCAACACCACCGGAAAAAACACGACGCAGATCGAAAGTGTGCCGACCAACGTGGGCGTAGCAATCTGGTGAGCGCCCTCCAGAATCGCCGTGACCAGGGGCTTGCCGGGAGTATGATTACGGTGAATGTTCTCGACTTCCACGGTCGCGTCGTCCACCAGCATCCCTACCGCAAGAGCAAGTCCGCCCAGCGTCATAGTGTTAATAGTCTGCCCGAAAAGATTCAGTGCTATGATGGAGGTCAGGATAGCTAGCGGAATTGACGTAATAACGATCAGCATGCTGCGCGCTGAGCCCACGAAGATGAGCACCATTATTGCCACTAGCGTAGCCGCGGTTACTCCTTCCTGAAGGACATCCCATAGGGCTGCTTTCACGAACACCGACTGGTCGAAGGTAATCGCTATCTTCAATCCTTTAGGGGCGATAGCCATAATGCCGGGTAAGCGGGCTTTGACCTGATCGACAACGGTTATCGTCGAGGCAGCAGCCTGCTTAATCACGAGTAGGTATGTGGCGGGCCGTCCGTTAATCTGCACAGAGTTTGTCACCGGCTGATGGGTATCGCTCACCGGTGCGATTTGCCCTAGTAGAACCGGCGTGCCATTCGCGACCTTGACCGGTAACTGGTTGAATTCCGGTACTGTCTGCGGGCTCATGTTGATGTCGACGTCATAGGTATGTCCGCCAACTCGAATCGTTCCGGAGGGGATCACCGGGTTGGTCAATGAGAGTGCATTACCGATGTCCTGTGCCGACAGCTGGTTGCCGTAGAGAGCGGCCTGATCCAGATTGACCATCACATTGCGGGGGACTCCGCCCAGTGGCTGCGGGCTGGAAAATCCCGGAATTGTGAACAGCGCGAGCCGGATGAAATTGAACCCGTAGTCGTATAGCTGCTCTCCTGAAAGAACATCGCTATACACATCGAGTTGGGCTACCGGGACGTTCGAAGCGTTGTAGTAGATGATCTGCGGCGGTTGGGTCCCCCGCGGCAACTGATGAAGGATCTGGTTGGCGACCGCACTGACCTGCGCCATCGAGGAGCCCGGATCCGCGTTGGGCTGAAAATAAATCTTCACGATGCCGATGCCGAGGATCGACTCCGACTCCATATGTTCGATTGCGTTGACCGTGGTCGATAGGGCGCGCTCGCTGATGGTCACCAGGCGCCGCTCCATGTCGTACGGAGAGAGGCCAGGATAGTTCCAGACCATCATCACGACCGGCAGATTGATCGCCGGAAAGATGTCCGTGTTCATGTACGCGAACGATAAGACCCCGAGTACGAGCATCAGCAGGGCCATCACCGCCACCGACAACGGGCGCCGTAGGGCGACGAATACCAGCCACATCATGGGATGAGGCTCCTCGGGTCCTGGCGCGAGTTGTCAGACGCGACGACATCTGACCGGTTCCACCAGCCCCCGCCCAGCGCTTGAAAGAGTGCCGCCGTATCCGCATAACGGCTGGCTTCCGCCTGCACCAAGCTGATGATTGTCTGCTGATAAGAATTTTCAGCGACAAGCAGTGATAGGTATGGGATATAACCGGCTTGATACTGATCTCGTGCGAGCTTGAAGCTCTCTGACGCTGAGCGCTCCGCGATTGCGTCTGCCTTCAGAGCGTCGGCGTCGGTTTCGATCGCATGCAGAGAGTCCGCCACGTTCTGGAATGCGACCAGGACTGTGTAGCGATACTCCGCCAGAGCCTGGTTGTAAGCCTCGATCGCGGCGCGCCTGCGATGTAGGAGAGTTCCGCCCTCGAAGATCGGCTGTGTAACTCCCGCAGCGACGCTCCAGGCGAGGACCGCAGGATTCACACCTTCCGCCGCATAAGTTCCAAGCCCGCCGCTGATCGTGAACTGCGGCAGCATATTTGCGGTGGCCACGCCGACCTCCGCGCTCGCGACGTGCAGTAGCGCCTGGTACTGGCGAACGTCCGGCCGTTGCTCGACGAGCTGCGAAGGCAGACTCAGCGGCAGGTTTTGCGGCAGCTGGAGTTCCGAGAGGTCGAAATTCGCGCCGACGTCCTCGCTGGGGAAATGACCTGTGAGAAGTCTCAGCAGATCCCGCTCGATTTCCAACTGCTTGTTCAATGGCGGCAGGGTGGCCTCGGTTTGCGCGAGGGTTGTCTGTTGCGCCATCACATCGGCCTGCGAAGCACCGCCTAAATCGAACTCGTTCTGCACAATACTGAGCTGATCGCGCTCGTCGTTGATCAGCTCATTTGTTGCCGCGATCTGACCACGTAGCGAAGCCTCCTGAATCGCGGCAGTGACAACGTCGGCCGTCAGGGTGAGGTAAGTCGCTTCCAACTGAAATTGCTGGTATTCCGACTGCGCGTTGGCTGCTTCCACCTGCCGGCGGATTCCGCCAAACACGTCCAACGTGTAGGACACATTGACGCCAACGTTCAGAAGGTTGAACGGCGAGCTAATCCCGGTCGGCACTCCCGTCTTATAGAAGAGTCGCCGCTCACGTAGTCCGGTCACACCTGCGGTGACGTTCGGATAGAGGTAGCCCTTTTCGGCAGCCGCGGTTTCATTCGCCTCACGCAACGCTGCCTGGGCAGCCGTGACATTGGGATTCGCCTTCAAAGCCTCGTCGACGAGCCGGTCCAGTTGCGCAGAATGAAAAAGATTCCACCATTGACCGGGTATGTCCGTGCCGGGCTGCAGGGTTTGCGCAGATCCGCCGATCGCGTCGGCGGAAGCAGTGTGAGCGGGCAAGGGCTTCGAGGTGTAGCCGTTAACGGCGGGAGCGGCGACCGGGTGGAAATCCGGCCCCACCGCGCAGCCGGGTACAGCCGCAGCCAATACAAATGATCCTACAGCGCCAAAAATGCGCGTGAGTACATGCATTTGGGCCTCGGTCGTGGCGCGCTTGTTCGTTAATGGCGCATCCACGTGACATGACATGGAACCACCGTCATCCTCCGATTAAAAAGGCGTGAGAAATGACCGCTCAACCGCGAGCGTTCTGGGGGTGCCGCACGACGGGGTCGCGGCGGATAATACGATTTTCGATCATCAGAAATTCGCTCGGATGGCCGGGAGAGATTTCAGATGCCACCGATTTCGAAGTGCCCAAGCTGATCCGTTTGGTTTCCGCGATACCCAAAAATGCGATGGGCAAGGTCGAGCGCAACGATCTGACAGCTTTCTTCTCCTGAGCGAATCGGGCGCACAAAGTCGCGCGGCCGTTCTTCACGCTTGAACAGTGAAAATGCACAAAGGGCGCGACGCCAGACCGGCTGGACGGCGCGCCAGTGGGAGAAAGATAATGTTCCCGATAAAGCCCAAGTTGATCGCGGCATCGGCCGTAATCGCAGCAGTGGTCTCGATGGCGCCGCTCGCGATCGCGCAAATGCCGGTCCTTTCCGATGGCGCGCAGACCTATCCCAGTGGTCCGAGCACCAAAAGCCTCTCCGCCGACCAGCGAACGAAGCTGATTGCGGAGCTGCAAGCTGCTAAGCAACACGACCGGCAAGCCCGCGCGGGATGGTCCCAGGAGCCGATCGTCCAGGGCAATTACGGCGAGAAGATCCGGCATATCGATCGAATCGTAGCCGGCCTTCAGAAGGGCGACGACTATCCCATGAGCGAAGTCAAAAGCGCGATGGCGTCGCCAGGCACCGCCCCGTATTGATTCACGCGATCAGCATGCTGCTGACGGCGTACGAAATTCAGCAATCAATCTTCAACAGGTGGCGTTATGAGAACAGAACAATGGGTCACGACGCGAATGTTTACGGCCGTTATCGCTTCGGCGCTTGTGCTGCCGGCTGTCGTCCCGTTTTTTGAGGCCTTTCGTCTAGGCTCGATGGGACTCTTTCTGACGGGATTGTTCTTCTTGCTCGGCTTTGGAGTGTCTTACTACATCCTGCTCCGTTGGTTTCTGGAAATGGACACGGCCGCCCGCCCTTCGGTTACGAGGCAGTTCTCAATAGTGGATCTGGAAGAACACCAGGTCTCGGCAATCGAGCGTGACCGAGAAGGGCTGCGCAAGCAAATCGACGGCCGATAGCCCTTCTCCGACCCTGAGGATTGGACATGCCAGGTTTCGCGCTGCGCAATCCGTATCTGATCATCGTCGGGGCGCTGATCATCACGCTGCTGGGCGTTACCTCATTTTTCCAGATGCCGGTTGACGTATTTCCCGACTTGAAAATTCCCGCCGTGGTTGTTGCCACCTTTTACTCCGGGATGCCGCCCGGGGAAATCGAGAGGGACATCACCACCCGCTTTGAGCGATTCTTCACGCTGGCCAACGGAGTCGAGCACATCGAGTCGCGCTCGCTGCCCGGCGTCAGCATGATCAAGGTGTACTTCCATCCCAATATCGACATCAACGCTGCAGCGTCGTCGCTGTCGAACCTCGCGATGGCCGACCTGCGCCACCTGCCGCCGGGAACTCTGCCGCCCATCGTCCTGCCGTTCGACGCCTCCTCGCTGCCGGTGACTTTGGTGACCGTGTCGGGCAAAGGCTTCGACCAGACGCTGCTGCATGACCAGGCCCAGTTCAACATCCGCAACCAGCTCGCGACCGTTTCGGGCGCTTCGGTGCCGCCGCCTTTTGGCGGCAAGTACCGCCAGATCATGGTTTACGTCAAACGCGAAGCATTGCAATCGCGCGGTTTGACTCTGACGGATGTGGTACACGCGCTGAACAACGCCAACCTGATCCTCCCGGCTGGTGATGCCAAAATCGGCCCGACTGACTATTTCATTTACACCAACAGCATGATCGATCATGCCGAGAACATTAACGACGTCCCGGTCAAGGTCGGTCCCGAAGAGGCGCCCGTGTACGTACGCGACATTGGGCACGCCGAGGACTCCGCCCAGATCCAGCAGAACATCGTGCGGGTCAACGGACAGCATTCGGTCTACCTGCCGGTGCTCAAGCAGGGCGACGCCAATACCATCGCAGTCGTGGAAGGCGTTAAACGGCTGTTGCCCAAGGTCTTCGGGATGCCGCACGGCGTAAAGCTCGACGCCATCTTCGACCAGTCGCAGTACATCCGCCAGGCGGTTGCCGGCCTGGAGCACGAGGCTGTCTCGGGCGCCGTGCTGGCCTCCCTGATGATCCTGATCTTCCTGGGCAGTTTCCGCTCGACCTTCGCCATCTTCCTGTCGATTCCGCTGTCGATCCTGGCCGGCGCATTCGGACTGTATTTCGACAACCAGACCATCAACATCATGACCCTGGGCGGCTTCGCGCTGGCGATCGGACGCCTGGTCGATGATTCGGTTGTGGTGCTGGAGAACATCAACCGTCATATGGCGATGGGCAAGGCGCCGCACGACGCGGCGCGCGAGGGAGCCGAGGAGGTGGCGCTGGCGGTGCTGGCCTCGACGATCACAACGATCATTGTCTTTTTCCCGGTGGTGTTCCTGGTCGGCGTTGTCAAATACCTGTTCAGCGCGCTCGCGCTGGCGGTGGTGCTGTCGATGATGGCGTCGTACGTGATGGCGATGACGGTCATCCCCATTTACTGCGCGCGTTTTTTTACCGCCGAAGGCGCGCGGGAGATGGAAGCGGGCGCGAAAACCGGCGTGTTCGGCGCCTTCAATCGCGCCTACGAAAGGTTGGCGCAATCCTACCAGCGGTTGCTGGAGCGCGCGCTTGATCACAAGTGGGTGGTGATCGGAGCCGTAAGCGTGCTTGTTCGTGGGCACGATGTCGCTGTATCCGCGGCTCGGCACGGAATTGTTCCCGGCCACCGACGGCGGCGAGTTCATCATCAACCTGCGGGCGCCATTGGGCTCGCGCATCGAAATCACCGATGCCCTTTGTGCTCGCCTCGAGCGGGTGATTCGCCAGGTCATCCCGCCCGCCGACCTCTCGACGATCGTGGCCAACCTGGGGCTTGCCTCGGGGTTCTCCTCGATCTATTCGCCCAACGCTGCCCCGGATTCGGGGTTCGTGATGGTCAGCCTCAAGCAGCACCATCGCGTCCCGACCTCGGAGTACGTCAACCGGGTGCGCACCGCCCTTGACGAGAGGGTGCCCGAGCTGCAGACGTTTTTTTCCTCCGGCAGCGTCATCGAAGCGGTGCTGAACTTCGGCTCTGGCCGCGCCGATCGACATCCAACTGAGTGGGCCGGATTATTCCCCGCTCTACGATACGGCGCTGAAAATCAAAGCCGCGATACAACCCATGCGGCAGGTAGCCGACACATTCATTCCGGAGGAGGTGGGCTATCCTACTATCAATATAAAGGTTGATCGCGTCACCGCCGCGCGCCTGGGGCTGAACCAGAATGAGGTGGTGAGCAACGTCATCACTGCGCTTACTTCCAACGCCGTGATCGACCCCTCGATCTGGATCGATCCAGTTACCGGCGACGATTATTTCTTGACCGCCCAATACGCCGAGCAGGACATCCGCTCGCTCGATACCTTGCGCGATATCCCGGTGCGTTCGTCAACCAACCGCACCAGCCGCAACGATGCGCTGATGCTGCGCAGCGTCGCCACCCTGGAGCGCCAGGCCCATCCCGCCGAAGCGGACCATTACAACATCCAGCGCGTGGTCGATGTGCTGGTGTCGCCCACCACCCAGGACGCGGGCGGAACGCAGCAGGCGATTGAGCAGGTTGTAAAAAAGGTGCCGTTGCCGCAGCGACGTTTCGGTCGTCTACCGCGGTGCGGTATCCGCGATGCAGGCATCCTTTGCCAGCTTCGGCTTCGGTCTGCTGATGGCCGTGGCGCTGCTGTACCTGGTGATGGTGGCGCAGTTTAGGTCCTTCCTGGATCCCTTCATCATCATGTTCGCGGTTCCGATGGGCCTCATCGGTGTAGTCTGGATGCTGTTCTTAACCAACACCACGCTCAACATCGAATCGTTCATGGGCATCATCGTGATGGTGGGAATCGTGGTTTCCAACTCGATCCTGCTGGTGGACTTCGCCAACCAGCGCGTCGCGGCCGGCGCACCGCTGCGCGACGCGGTGATGGACGCGGCTCGCACCCGCATGCGGCCCATCCTGATGACCGCGTTGGCTACGCTGGCCGGCCTGGCGCCGATTGCGATGGTCCTTGAATCCGGGTCTGAAACTTCGGCACCGCTGGCGCGCGCCGCGATCGGCGGACTGGCGGTTTCGACAGTGCTCACGCTGGTGCTGGTGCCAACGGTCTACGAAATGTTTCATTCACCGCGGAGGGCCCGCCAATGAGACGAGTGGCGATGGCCGGGCTGGGCGCGCTGATGCTCGTTGCGTGCTGGTCGTGCCAGGGGCGCGACGCAGCCCCCGCTCACGCTCGCATGCAGACCGTGATGGTTACGCAACCGCGGCGTCAGGATGCGATCCGCCAAATCACACTGCCCGGCGACCTGACCGGATTCTTTCAAGCCACGCTTTACGCGAAGGTCACCGGTTATTTGAGCAAGATCAACGTCGACAAAGGCGACTGGATTCGCAGCGGCGAGGTGCTGGCTGAGATCGAGGTTCCCGAACTGGCGCACCGGCTGGGCCACGAACAGGCAACACTCCAGATTAACCAGCTCACCTACCAGCGGCTGGAGCGCGTGTGGAAGAGCGATCCGAGGCTGGTGGCGCGCGAGGATGTAGATATCGCCTACGCCAAATACCAGGAATCGGTGTCGAACGTTGCTGAATTGAAGTCGATGATGGAGTACACGCGCATCGTCGCTCCCTTTGACGGCGTGGTTACCGCCCGGTTTGTCGACCCCGGCGCGCTGATTCAGGCCAGCGGCGGTGAGCCCACCTTTGAACTCGGCGGCAGCGCGGCGCATCCCCAAGGCACGGCCACTGCGGTGGTGAGCATTTCGGAGATGAACCTGTTGCGTGTTTACGTTTACGTACCTGAAGAGGCGGTCGGCGATATCCGCCGCGGAATGCGAGCGACGTTGACGCTCCGCGAATATCCGGGCCGGCATTTCAACGCAAGCGTGGCTCGTTTTGCAACGTCGCTCGACCTTTCGACGCGCACGATGCTGACCGAAGTCGACGTTGAAAATCCGCAGTCATGAGCTTTACCCAGGTATGCAAGCTGACGTGGCCATCAATCTGGAAAACCATCGCGACGCACTCACGGTACCGCCCAGCGCGGTGGGCGGCTCGAGTACGGACGCCGCCGTTTACGTGGTACGCAATTCACGCCTGCAAAAGATTGAAGTCACCACCGGAATCCGCACCGGGGAATACGTCGAAATCGCCTCGGGCCTGACGGACCAGGAGCAGGTGGTGAACAATTTCACCCCGGCGTTGGTGCAAGGCGAGCAAGTACGGACCGCGATGATGCCTGACTCAGAGGCCGACTACGCTGCGAGCGCCAAGGAATAGGTGCAACCGGGCTCCGTTCGGACCCGTTTCGGGGCGATGGTCTTGCCCCTGGGTTTGCTCGGCGATGACGTGATCGCTTGACACATCGCGAAGCGCGCGGCTCGGCGCGCATCGCAGGCACGGCGGCCCGCGCCACTGACTGCCGCCGCAACCTGAGAAAACCGAGCGCACATCTTTTGAGCGGCCATTTCTCACGCCCATTTCAACGTAAATTCCAACCCGAGGAGTATTTTGACCATGGCATTACCACTCGAAGGAATAAAAGTTATCGACTTCACCGGCGTCCAGGCGGGACCGGCATGCACGCAGTTGTTGGCGTGGTTTGGCGCCGACGTGCTGAAAGTCGAGCGGCCGGGCGTTGGTGACGTCACGCGAAACCAACTGCGGGACATCCCCGATTTGGATGCGCTGTACTTCATCACGCTCAATAGCAACAAGAAGTCGCTGACCCTGAACACCAAGACGCCGGAGGGCAAGGCGATCATGGAGAAGCTGATCCGCGACGCCGACGTACTGGTCGAGAATTTCGCGCCGGGTGCGATGGACCGGATGGGCTTCACCTGGGAGCGTATCCAGGAACTCAACCCGCGGCTCATCTTCGGCTCGATCAAGGGCTTCAGCGAGAATTCGCCCTACGCGGACCTCAAGGTTTATGACAACGTGGCCCAATGCGCCGGCGGCGCCGCGTCGACCACAGGATTCTGGGACGGCCCGCCGACGGTCAGCGGAGCGGCGCTTGGCGACAGCAATACCGGAATGCATCTTGCGATCGGTATCCTGACCGCGCTGATCGGCCGCGCGAAAAGCGGCAAGGGCCAGAAAGTGGCCGTGTCGATGCAGGATGCGGTGCTGAATCTATGCCGCGTCAAGCTGCGGGATCAGGAACGGCTGGATCACGTCGGCTATCTGGAGGAGTACCCGCAGTATCCGAACGGAAAGTTTGGCGAGGCGGTCCCGCGCGGCGGTAACGCAGGTGGCGGCGGGCAGCCGGGCTGGGTCCTCAAGTGCAAGGGCTGGCAAACCGATCCGAACGCCTACATCTATTTCACGATCCAGGAGCAGAATTGGGGGCCGACCTGCAAGGCCATCGGCAAGCCGCAATGGGCGAGTGATCCCGCCTACACCACTGCCCGTGCGCGGCAGGACAAGATTTTCGACATTTTTGCCGAGATCGAAAAGTGGCTGGCTGACAAGACCAAGTTCGAAGCCGTGGACATCCTGCGCAAGTTCGAGGTGCCATGCGGACCGGTTCTATCGATGAAGGAAATCGAAAACGATCCTGCCCTGCGAGCAAGCGGCTCTATTGTCGAGGTGGAGGAGGAGAAGCGCGGCAAATATCTCACCGTCGGCAGCCCGATCAAGTTCTCCGATTTCACGCCGAAGATCACCGGCGCCCCGCTGCTCGGGGAGCATACCGACGAGGTGCTGGAGCAACTCGGCTACCGCGCGGAACAGATCGCCAAGATGCACAGCAACAAAGTTGTCTGAACGCTGCCAATTCTTTTGAGGTGCTTCACATGCCAAACGAAATGAATTCTCATTCAATCACCGACGGGTTTCATCTCGTGGTTGATGCGCTGAAACTCAACGGAATCGACACTATCTTCGGCGTGGCGGGCATCCCGATCACGGACCTGGCTCGTCTCGCGCAAGCGGAAGGGATCCGCTACATCGGCTTCCGACATGAACAATCAGCTGGAAATGCGGCCGCGATCGCCGGCTATCTGACCAAGAAGCCGGGCATCTGTCTCACGGTTTCGGCCCCAGGCTTCCTGAACGGGATGGTGGCGCTGGCGAATGCGACCACCAACGGCTTCCCGATGATCCAGATCAGCGGGTCGAGCGACCGGGCGATCGTCGATCTCCAGCAAGGTGACTACGAAGAACTTGATCAGATGAATGCGGCGAAACCGTACACCAAAGCGGCATTCCGCGTCAGCAAGCCCGAAGATATCGGCATCGGAGTTGCGCGCGCTATTCATGCGGCGGTGTCAGGGCGGCCGGGTGGCGTCTACCTCGATCTGACCGCCGACGTCCTTGGCGCAACCCTCGACACCGATGCGGCCGCCCAATCGCTCGTACGCGTCGTCGAACCGGCGCCCCGCAACATCCCCGACCCCGAGTCGATCAAACGCGCGCTTGACTTGCTGGCGAGCGCCCAGCGTCCGCTAATCATCCTCGGCAAAGGCGCAGCCTACGCGCAGGCCGACGACGCCATTCGGTCATTCGTCGAGAAGACCGGCATCCCGTACCTGCCGATGTCGATGGCGAAAGGACTCCTGCCTGACAACCACAAACAGTCGGCTGCGGCCGCACGATCTCTGGTTCTTGCGCAGGCCGATGTGGTGATGTTGATCGGAGCGCGGCTGAACTGGCTGCTCGCACAAGGCAGAGGCCCGCATTGGTCCCCGACTGCACAATTCGTGCAGGTCGACATATCGCCGACGGAGATCGATAGCAATCGCGCCATCGCTGCACCGGTCGTCGCGGATATCGGCTCGGCCATGTCGGCATTCCTGGCCGTGCTCAAGCCCGGGCAGATACAGCCGAAGGCCGCATGGATCGATGCTATCGCCGAGCGCAAGCAGCACAACATCGAACGCATGGCAGCCCGCCTCGACGCCAGTCCTAACCCGATGAACTTTTACAGCTCACTTCGCGCGATACGCGACGTCCTCGCCAACCGGCCGGACATCTACGTCGTCAACGAAGGGGCCAACACTCTGGATTTCGGTCGCGACATCATCGACATGTACCAACCGCGCAAGCGTCTCGACTGCGGAACGTGGGGTGTGATGGGCATCGGCATGGGTTACGCGATCGGCGCGGCCGTCGTCAGCGGCAAACCTGTCGTCGCAGTCGAAGGCGACAGCGCGTTCGGCTTCAGCGGAATGGAGCTCGAGACAATCTGCCGCTACCATTTGCCGATCGTCGTCGTGGTCTTCAACAATGGCGGCATCTACCGTGGCGACGATATCAACCGCAGCGGAGGCGCCGATCCTTCACCGACCGTTCTCATGAAGGAAGCGCGCTACGACAAACTCATCGAAGCCTTCGACGGCACCGGCCATAACGTGACCGATCCGCGAAGCCTCACCAAGGCTCTCACCGACGCCCTGGCGTCAGGCAAGCCCGCACTCATCAACTGCGTCATCGATCCGACCGCAGGCACCGAAAGCGGTCATTTGCAGAATCTGAACCCTCAGAGCCAGATCCCTGAAAAAGGAACTAGATGAAGAGCAGCGTTCAAAAGCATCAGGACGACAAAAATGACCACTGACCCACAAGCCATCCGCATTTGGGAGGGCAACTCAACTCCGCGAGGCGCGACCTGGGATGGCCTGGGAGTTAATTTCTGCTTGTTCTCAGCTAACGCTACGAAAGTTGAACTGTGTCTGTTCGATCAGAACGGAACCCAGGAAATCCAGCGAATTGAACTGCCTGAATACACTGACGAGATCTGGCACGGCTATCTGCCCGACGCGGGACCAGGAACGGTATATGCCTACCGCGTGCACGGCCCCTATCAACCCGAGAAGGGCCATCGGTTCAATCCTAACAAGCTAGTCCTAGATCCCTATGCGAAGGCGCATATCGGCCAACTCAAGTGGGGACCTGAGCTGTTCGGCTACACGTTGGGCGCTGTGGGAGACGATCTCACCTTCGATAAGCGCGATAGCGCACCACTGATGCCGAAGTGTGTGGTAGTTGATCCGGCATTCACCTGGGCTCATGAACGTAGGCTTATCACTTGGGGTCGCGACCACTACCCCAACGTACCGTGGGATCGGACGATCATTTACGAACTACACGTCAGAGGCTTCACAAAGCGTAATACGAACGTCCCGGAAAACCTTCGTGGCACGTTTGCGGGCCTCGCGCGTAAGGAAGTCATCGATTACATCAAAAGCTTGGGTGTGACTTCTGTCGAGTTGCTTCCTATCTACTCCTTCGTCAGAGAGGGCGGGTTGCTTGAGAAGGGACTGACCAATTATTGGGGATACAATCCTATCGGTTTCTTCGCGGCGGATCCGCGTTACTTCGCGACTGGAGCGATCACAGAATTCAAACAGATGGTCGCTCATTTCCATGATGCCGGCCTGGAGATCATCCTCGACGTAGTTTACAACCACACTGCAGAAGGGAATGAACGTGGTCCGACCCTTTCGTTCAAAGGCATAGATAACGCTTCTTACTACCGCCTGTTGCCCGACAAGCCCCGCTACTACATCAACGACACGGGTGTTGGTAATACCCTGAACCTCAGCCATCCGCGCGTATTGCAGATGGTCAACGATAGCTTGCGCTATTGGATAACGGAGATGCATGTCGACGGCTTCCGCTTCGATGAGGGAACCATTCTCGGACGCGAATGGGCAGGTTTCGACCAAGGCGGTGGCTTTCTGGACAGCTGCCGGCAGGACCCGTTCCTGAACCAGGTGAAACTAATCGCAGAACCATGGGATTGCGGACCGGGAGGGTACCAGGTGGGGTCTTTTCCGCCGGGCTGGGCGGAGTGGAACGATCGCTTTCGAGACACGGTCAGAAGTTTTTGGAAGGGGGATGAAGGGAAAGTGGGTGAAATGGCTTCGCGCCTGGCCGCCTCGGCCGATCTATTCAAAAAAAGGGGACGCAAGCCGTGGGCCAGTGTTAATTTTATCACCGCTCATGACGGCTTTACCTTAAACGACCTGGTCTCCTACAACGAGAAGCATAACGAAGCCAATGGCGAGAGCAACCGAGACGGCATCTCAAACAATCTTTCCTGGAACTGCGGTGCGGAGGGTCCCACCGAGGACGATGAAATCAACAAGCTCCGCGAGCGGCAGAAGCGCAATATGCTTGCGACACTGCTCTTTTCACAGGGGACGCCGATGCTTCTGGGCGGCGACGAGTTCGGCCGCACTCAGAAGGGCAACAACAACGCCTATTGCCAGGACAACGAAATCAGCTGGGTGGATTGGGAGGCAATCAAAGAAGACGGACAATCGTTGATTGCTTTCACACGGAAACTGATCCGTTTGCGCAATTCTCTCCCCATCCTTCGACGCGGCCGCTTTCTCAGCGGCGAATACAACCCGGAGCTGGAGGTCAAGGACGTCACCTGGATCAATGCATCAGGCAAGGAGATGCAGAGGAGTGACTGGGACGACGGCAAGATGCATTGCTTCGGCGGGCTCATCGATGGAAGGGCTCAAACCAGCGGCATCAAGCGGAGAGCTTCCGACGTTACCATGCTGATCGTGATCAACAGTTATTGCGACCGCGTCAAATTTACTCTGCCCGAATTCGTCGGCGGCGACCAATGGATGATGTTTATCGACACCAGCGATCCCGAGCGCAGCACTACGTCAACTCTAAAGACGGGGGATAAGTACGAAGTCACCGGCCGTTCGCTGCTTTTGCTTGCCGCGCTGACGAGCGGCGAGCCCGTCAAGGTGATCAGTCGACTCGCGATCGATCTATTGCTCGACGTCGTGCGACAAGCAGATGAGAGTCAACGCGCCGGCGAAATCCACCAGAACCAGCAACATTGAACCAGGATTCAATAATTTCGGAGTACACCTATGAACACTCGATTTTCACTTACTAAGGCCAGCGCAACAGTCGCGGCAATCGCTATGCTCACGTTTGCGGGATGCGGGGCGCAGCCCGATCTGACGCCGGCTCAACAGAAGGCCGGCGACTACGCCGAGATGAATTTCGACCTCGACAAGTGCTTGCCCGTCGGGGCTAATCTGTACCGATGTCCAGCAGTCGACAAGCCGATATGCACAACTGAGTTTTCGCGCCCGGATATCGAGTGCGTGCGTGTCGGCAAGAAGGGCCATGTCTTCGTGCAGCAGCTCGGTGGGTTCGGGATAATTTGACAACCGAAACGTGAAAGATAGTTCGGGCGCAGAAATGGTGAGCTATAAGGACGAACTGGTTTGGTCCGTAACTGAAGGCGGAGTCGTCACTCCCCACGACGACGTTTGCTTGACCCGCCGGACACTTATGCTCGGTATGCTAGCCGGGATGCTGCAGCTGGCGGCATCGGGTTCGATTGCGAGGGCCAGTGCAATTGATCCATCCGAGACTCAAATAACACTTCCCGACGCTATCAAGTGGACTAGGTGGAGCGGAGCCCCGCCGCACAGCGGTGAAATGGCGACGCTCTATGGAGGTTTGGATAAGCCCGGGCCATATCTGGTTCTGATGAAGTGGTATCCAGGCTACATGAGTGCTCCACACTCCTATGCTACGGATCGACTCTCGCTGGTAATGTCTGGCACATGGTGGGTTAACAGCGGCGCTGATTTTGATCCGGACAGCACGGTTCCGGTTCCAGCCGGAGGATTCGTCAGACGCGTCGCCGGCACACCGCACTACGATGGCGTAAAAAGTGGCGCGAAGCAGCCCGCCGTAATCGCGCTATTCGGCATCGCGCCGGTCCAACTGAAGCTGGTCGATCCAGGGAAACCAAATTGGCGCAAGATTTAGCAGCGGCAGGATTGCGTCGATAGACCTTTGGGTCACCGGAGGTTTTGAAAGGCTTGCCAGGCCTGACGCAAAGATTCGGCGAAGTGAGTCAGGTGTAGATAAGTCATCGCATCGTTCCACCTTTGCGCCAGAATCGACAGCGTGTCACCGATGGTTGTTCCGACCGGAAGACCGTTGGCCCAGTCGAGCAATCCGGTGGAACCCAGCAAGAACATAACTACTACCGCGACGCCAATAGACTCTGAGACCGATCGCAGCGGCGATGGGAAAGCGCTGTCAACAACTTCTACAGGGCGCCGGTAAACGATCTCTCTTTTGATGACGGCGGATTGTGTCATTGCAGGCTCCTGCAACCAGGAGATGCGGAAGCCTTCTGAAGCATTTTATCTCTACTCTGATTTCGATCGTCGTCCACAGAACCCTCAGAACTGAAAATAGATAAAAGGTGCAATTCCGGTCGGACCAATACTGAAGATCGCGATCATCAGGGCACCGGCCACAGCCCCTTGCGCAATAGGCGGCATCCTTGTCGCGTACCGCTCCAGGATCGCCATGCGGTCAGTAGGCAGAAACTGAGCGGCCAGCAATACCGAGATCAGGATCAGAGTAAAAGGTGTCGCCAGTGTCGACGGCGCAGATAAGCGGCTGAAGCCGCCGATAAAGCTCAACGCGTGGGGGAGGTCGACCGCGCGAAAGAAAATCCAGGTGAGGCAGACCAGTTGAAATGTTATGAAGGTGCCCAGCGCTTTGACCCACAACGTCCCGGATTCGGTCCAGTGCTCTCCCAGAAATCGATGCTCAACTACAAGCAGACCACCATGAATTCCGCCCCAAATCGCGAAATTCCACGCGGCGCCATGCCATAGGCCTCCCAGCAGCATCGTTATCATAAGGTTTTTGTATCGGCGCCAGTCGCCAGTATTGCCGCCCAGTGGGATGTACAGATAATCCCTCAGCCAGGATGAAAGAGATATGTGCCACCGGCGCCAAAAGTCACGGAAACCGATTGCTCGATAGGGCTGATCGAAATTCTCCGGAAAGCGGTAGCCCAGCAGAGCGGCCACTCCGATAGCAATATCCGTATATGCGCTGAAGTCGCAGTATATCTGCAGCGCATAGCCGTAAACCGCGAGCAGAAGATCGCGCGCTCCAAAGCTGCCCGGATCGAAAAATACCTGCTCGACAACACTCGTGGCCAGGAAGCTCGAAACCACTACCTTCTTGAACATACCGCCGAGGATTAGGAGATAAGCCCGTGTGGCGCGGATGTCGTCTGGGTCCACCGGATGCTCTAACTGCGGAAGAAAGTGCGAGGCGCGCACGATAGGACCCGCCACGAGCTGCGGAAAGAATGAAATATATAAGAGCATGTGCAGTAACGGCGCCGGCCGATCAAGCTTCTTCCGATATATATCGACGACATATGAAATGGCGTGAAAGGTGAAAAACGAGATGCCGACCGGAAGGACAAGGTCGAGGTAAGGAATGTCGTGGTTAGCGCCTAAGTGCTCAAGCGCCACGTTCAATGAACTCAGGAAAAAATTGTAGTACTTGAAAAAGCCCAGGACTATGAGGTCGATGGTCACCGCGGCGGCGACCAGGTTTCGGCGAGCGTCGCCCTCGGACTTGTAGATCAGCTCGCCAAACCACCAATTAACTACCGAAGTGAACAAGAGCAGAAAACAAAATCGCCAGTCCCAGAAGGCATAGAAAACGTAGCTTACTGATGTTAGGAGGATCAGCCTCCAATTGTGTTTGCCAACAAGGAGCCAGGCAGCTGCGAAGACGAGGATAAAGAATATGCCAAAGTTGACCGTGGGGAAGAGCATCGTAGCCGACTTAGTTTGTGACCTCCGGAGAGCCCCATGAAGGCTGTGTACCATCCGTCGTTTTCGGGAGAGCCTGGCCCCCTGCTATGGCGTAGCGATCCATCAGGAAATTGAACAGAGCCTTCGCCGATGTTTCATAGCCCAGTACCGTGAAATGTATGTGGTCCGATCGGACGAGCGGAGGATCTGAATACACCCAACTATTGAAACCCCGCGTTCCTCCCAGGACGCTTGCCCAGTCCCAATAGGCGTCACCAAATTCGACCGCCGTGTCGTGCTGGATGTAGCGTACTTCCGTGACTGATTCAGGCGTCTCCCATAGTCCGGTGGATCCGGTCGATGGCGATCTCTTCTGGTTTGAGCTATTGCGCTGGCCGCCGGGCGGTCCGACGACTAGTATGGAAGCTTCAGGCGCCATACGCCTCAGACTCCTGAGCATCTGCGCAAAGACCTGCTTATAGGTGGTAGCGTTGAAATCGAATTTGAAAGCTTCGTTGGTTCCATAGGCAACGATTATCAACGACGGCCGCATTTGCTTCAGGTCCCATTGCACAAGTAAAGGGTCCCAGTGGTTAAAGATATCTACCGTCGCACCCGAAACACCGAAGCTATCGAACAAGACGCCTGGGTGGCGCCTTTCGATGCCCCAGGAAGTTATGCGGACTCCTGGTCCATCGGCGATGATTTCGAGGGTCTGAGTACCGGGCGGCGTCGATAGGTCCAGACTGCCCGGCGTGTCCGCCGGACCCGCGGTTGGAACAACTTTCGCCATCCGGCCGTCGAGTAACACCTCTAAGGGACTGCCCGAGGTGCTATGCAAATAGTTCACCCTGGCAATGTCGAATCCGCCCGGCGCCGCCGGAGAAACTGCCATGTGCGCGCCGGCGTAGGTGCTCGTAGCAACGAACCCGCTAATCCCAAAGGGCCCCGGATCACTTGCCTTAAGGCTGTCGTGAATTACCCAGCCACTGCTTTGCGTAACCTTTACTTCGGTCTGGCGCAATCCACGATAGGTGTATCCCGGTGGCATCGTGCCCCGGCCAGTGTCGCCGAAACGTTCGTGAAATCGAGACCTCAGATAGCCTGAGAAGACGTCGCCCGCAGTGTGACTGTCGCCTAACTGAAGAATCCGGACATGGTCCAGCTGGCCGGCTTGAAGCCGCTGAAGATCATAGAAGAAGCTGGCCAGCCCCGACTGTCCGCGCCCCGGCCTTACGACCTGGGTCGATTCGCGTGCCGGAATCAGCTTCTCGGGAGTCCGGCTCTCAACCGAGTCAGTGGTCGCCCTGGTGCATCCCACCAGAAGGAAAATGATGCCTGCCGCCACCGGCCGCCACAGCCCCAAAGATCGAACAAGATCCATTTTTGACCTTAAGGATTTTGCGCGCGCACACTATCCGTCGGGACCGGCGACATAATTGTAGAATAGACCTTCTCCGCGATCAGTCCATAGCCATAACTGGTGAAATGGACCCCATCGTTGATGCGGACCTCGCGTAAGTGTCCTTTCTGATCGGGCAGATAGGCAGCAAATTGCCCACTGCTATCGACAAACGAGTCGCTCAGCGGCAAAAACCGGCCAGCAAACTTTGCGGCTTCAGCGGCATATAGCCTATTGAGAAAGACCGCTCCCGCGTTTGCATCTTTATCTCGTATGGCAGGCAGACCAACCCATACAACTGTAACTTTTCGCTTAGCAAGTTCCGAGTATATGACATCCATTCGGGAGACATAGACACGCTGCCAGCCTTTACTCTCAAAAACATAGCCTTTGTGCTTTTCGTCGCGGATGCCCCGTTCGTCATTCGCGCCAAACATCACGACAGCTACCGTGATGTGCTCCCGATCGAGCGAAGTGGCTAAATCCTGGACCCAGGTAGCAAAGTCCGGAGTGGTCAGCGTCGCGCCAACTTTGCTATGTCGAAAGAGCTTGTCCTCAGGATGGTGCTTAACGATTGAATAAAGTCCCGTCCAAACGCCGTCGCTCAGCGAATCGCCATAGACGCCGATATTTTCGGCGGCGACTTCAGATCTCGCAATGCCTTGGCTTACGGCGAACCATACGGCCGCATTGATACAAATAAAAAGGTAGTAATGCCACCCGCGACAGCGAGAATAGCGCACCAAGGAATCCCCCGTTTGACCTTAAAAACTCTCAATTTAATCTGCTAACCGGTTTAGCGCCACGCACTCTTAGTGTCAAGCGAACATTAAAATAAGTGACTGAGTGACTATCGAGTTGTGAGTTGTAACTCTGTTGAAGATTCAAGGTTAGGTTAGTTGGTTTTGATCCTGCGAGTCCTATCCGTAGTACGCAACATCGCGGGTTGCGTTTCAAGCACCTATTTGTCGTCTCTCCTCATGTCCTTAAGGCTAGCCAAGGCATCGTGAATATCGAGGAGTATCCGAAGGCGGCGAAGAACCTGTCCCGGGCTGATCCTAATACTTAAGGCAGCGCTTGGTATCTGCACGGGCACGATTCGTCGGGCCCTTCTGTCCGTGAGGCTGCTGAGCTTCGTCGCTATTGCGAGATGAAACCGAGCGCAAGTCCCGTGGGAGTAAAGAGTCCGGTGTCGCCGTCGGAGATCGTTTGTATCGGTGCTACGTTTCCGTTGCTGCCGGCTGAGTACACCGTAACCGAGCCTGCGTCTCCTCCGCCCGTATTGGCCGAGTTCACCACATAAATGTTCCCGCTGGAATCGACGCCAACACCGATAGGCGAAGTTAATCCTGTGTTACTACCAGAAATCACGGAAGTCGGAGCAACGTTTCCACTACTGCCGACGGCAAAGACGGTGACGCTGTCCGATGCGTTGGCTGTCGCGGGCAGTGAGGGTTGCTGTCGCCGATGCGGTAGGCGTCGGCGTCGCCTTATCCGATGTGGTTCCTGTCAGGTTGATGGCGTCACCGGTCTGCACATCGAAGCCGACTTCCACCATTGTAGCGAGTCAAGTACAAACCGAAGCAGTCAAAACCCGTAGTTAACAGCTCTGCGACTCCCGGCTCTGCCGGTCACGCAAAAGACGAACCTGGCTGTGACTTGTTCTCTCGTGTCGCGGTGTTTCTCTAACCCGAAATACCTCTGGTCTCTCGCCTATGCCACTAGGCGCAGGCCCGCGACGATCGTCCTGCGGACCGCGAACCACGCTGGTACCAGCGCGCTCAGTACTCCCACCAACCACGCAAGACCAACTCCCAGTGGGATGATCGCTTTGCTCATTGGCAGCGGCACATTCACCCCTGGGAGCGAAGGCGCGAAGTGTCCCAGCACCAGCCACGTGATCAACCCGCCAAGTATCCCGCCGGCGATCGCTACCAACGAGGATTCCGATACCAGATAGACCAGCACGCTGCCCGCGCGAAATCCAATCGCCCTCATCACCGCAAGTTCGCGACCACGTTCTCTAATCGACATCGCGGCGGTGTTCGCCGCCACCAGCGTAACCACCCCTACGACGATCACGCCGAGGACTGCCGCCAGCGTAAAGATCGACGCGAGGCTGCTGAATATGTTGCGCGTGAATTGCCCTTCTGCGTCGGTCTTCGTCCGATGCTCGGAGTTCGAGAACGTCTCATCGATCGAAGCGATCACAGTATCGATCGAGGAGAGACTATCGGCCTCGGCCCAGATGAGCGTCACCAACCCCGGAGTGCCTCTGAGAGATTCAAAGTAGTCGCGGCGGAACACGAACGTGTTGAGCGGGCCGGTGGACGAGGCCCCCGGATTCAATTCGCCCACAATCCGCACCGGAACGTCGAGCGTCGGGAACGTACCGTGCACTATGATCTGCTGGCCGACATGCCATCGGTGGCGACGCATCAGCTCAGGGCCGACCAGCGCCGCGGTCCTTTGATGTTGGAACGCTGTCGCAGCGGACGTTGAGACGCCCCATTCCGGCCACAGTTCATGCATGTCGACTGGATCGACGGCATAGCTGAGAAACTGATCGGCGGCGCCGGCGAACTGTGATGGCAGAAATTCCCAAGCTTGGACGATCTTTACGTGCGGCAATACCGAAATCTTTCGCGTGTAGGACTCAGGCAGCGAGTACGTCATCCCCGCAGCATTGCTGCAGACCAGCCGGCGCGATCCTGCATTACCGCGCATCAACAGCGAGGGAATCTCCGCTATGCTCGCAAGGCCGCAGAACATGAAGATCGAGATGGCGATCGAGATGGCGGTAAGGATATTGCGTCGGCGATTGCGTCGGAGGCTTCTCGAAATGAGCCAGATGAATTTCACGATTTGCCGCCATTCTGGATCGCGGCGACCCTAGGGACAAGGCGCAGCCGCGTCCCCCGCTCCAGCGCGGAAAATGTTGCTTCGCGACCCTGGCGCTCTCTCTTAGTTGACTTGGGATTACCCCAAAGTGTCTAATCACCCTGTTCGAAAAGGGGGAGGTTTCTGCGATTCAAAAGCGAACTACCGGCCGCGTCGTTCCGGCGGGAGTGAGCTTCGGAACCTGCATGCAGCCGTAGCCGGCTCGGCGAGTCAGCGCAGACTAAATAACTAGTTGAAGACAAATAGGATTTCTAATTGGCGCGTACGTCGCTACGCTGGCGCTGCGATCCTGGCTTACGCTCTTTCGTGTGCGGGCGGCGTCGCGGGCGGCCAGGATTCGTCGCCCGGTACTCAGCTGCCAAAAGTCAGCGTATCACCTAAGAAAATCAACTTCGGCAAAGTGTCGAGCGGTATGACCAAGACCTCGCCAGTCAT
Source organism: uncultured delta proteobacterium (assembly GCA_963733715.1). Classification (GTDB taxonomy): domain Bacteria; phylum Desulfobacterota; class Binatia; order Binatales; family Binataceae; genus Binatus. Next base: position 107,126 of record CAVTEN010000033.1, on the reverse strand, counting down.
TACCTTCACCAATAAATCCACCTCAATGTTGGCGGCCCCGAGTGCGAGCGTGACCGGTGCCGGTTACGGCATCGGCACCAATGGTTGCGCGGGAGCGGGCATGCTCGCGCCTAACGGAGACTGCAAGGTTACGGTCACGTTCGGTCCGCCGCACGTCGGCAAGGCCAACGGCACACTGTTATTCACCGATTCGGGAGCGAAGAGTCCTCAGAAGGTAAAGCTCACCGCGACAGGATTGAAGGGACCAACGCCGACGCAGACTCCGACGGCGACTCCTACCAGCACTCCCACTGCGACCGCAACTGCAACCGCCACACTCACGGCCACCGGAACTCCGACGGCGACTGCGACACCGACCGCTACCCCAACGTCTACGCCGACCACCAAACTTTATGTCGCCAATCTGGGCTGCGGCGGGAGTGTTACGGTGTATCCTTCCGCGAGCAGTGGCAACGTCGCTCCGCTGTCGGTCGCTCCCGGGAATCTACTCGCGCAGCCCGAAGGAATCGCGCGCGACAAGATGGGAAATATCTACGTTGCGAACAAGTGCAATAATACCGTCACCAAATACCTGTCCGGCAGCAACGGTAACGTTGCACCAATCGCAAGGATTTTCGGCTCGAGCACCGGGCTGAACGCGCCCGCCGGTATCGCGCTCGATTCGAGCGGGAACATTTATGTATCGAACGCCGGCAACAACAGCGTCACTGTCTATTCCGCGGGAAGCGATGGCGATACGGCGCCCACTTCGACGATCATGGGCGCCAGCACTCAGCTTAGCACTCCCGAGGGTATAGCCCTGGACTCGACTGGAAACATTTATGTGGTCAGCAATGGAACCAACATCGTCACAGTCTATGGCGCCGGAAGTAACGGCAACATAGCTCCAAGCTCAACCATCGAAGGTTTCAACACCGGACTCAACGCTCCTACCGGCATCGGTCTGGACTCGAACAAGAACATCTATGTGACGAACGGCACGAATTCGGGGACCAGCAGCGTCACGGCGTATCCCGCGGGCAGCAACGGCAACGTGACGCCCAGCAGTACTATCATTGGATTCAACACGGGTCTGTTTAAACCGCAAGGTATTGCATTGGACTCCGATGGGAACATCTACGTGGCCAATGCGGGGACCGGCAACGACGGCATTCTGATCTATCCAGCCGGGACCAACGGAGATGTGGCGCCCTCAGTCACTATCGCCGGTTCGGATACCGGTCTCCTCTCACCCTTCGGCGTTGTACTCGATGCGAGCAAGAACATCTACGTAACCAACTCTGGCAGCAATAGTGTCACCACCTACGCATCCGGTAGCTCGGGAAACGCTGCGCCCAGCGCTACTGTTGGCTCCAACACCGGATTGAATATTCCCATGGGTATCGCAGAAGATTCTGACGGGAAGCTCTATGTTGCGAACGACCCGAACACCGGGAACGTGAACGTTTCGAACAGCAGCGTCACTGTCTATCCTGCAGGCAGCAACGCGAACGTATCGGCGACAGCCACTATCAACGGCTCCAGTACAGGGTTGAAATTTGCGATCGGTTTAGCTTTGGACTCGAGCCGCAACATATATGTTGTGAACCGAGACGTGGCCGGCAACGGCAGTATCACGGAGTATTCATCCGGGAGCGATGGTAACGTACCCGCCAGCGCCACCATTAGCGGACCCAGTACCGGGCTTGATTTCTCCTTTGGCATCGCAGTGGATTCCAGCGGCTTCATCTACATAGCGAACACAGGTATGAGTATCGGCAGCGTAACTATCTATTCACCTGGAAGTAGCGGAAACGCCTCGCCACTAGCCACGATCAGCGGTTCCAATACTGGGCTAATGGCTCCGGAGGGCATCGCCCTGGATTCGAACGCGAACGTCTATGTTGTGAACTCAGCAAACAACAGTGTGACCGTGTATCCGGCCGGCAGCAGTGGCAACGTGACGCCGAGCGCGACCATCATAGGCTCTAACACCGGGCTCGCCGGTGCCAGTGGGATAGCGCTCGACTCCAACGGAAATATATACGTTGCGAATGGCAACAGGATCACCATCTTCCCGCCGGGGAGTAATGGCAACGTCGTACCGAGCGCGACTATCTCCGGCACTCTTACTGGCCTCGATGTTCCGTTTGGCCTGGTAATCGGTCCCTAGCGAGGGAAGGAAACCGCTACTTCCGTGACGCGTATCGCGCTAGCGGTTGCGTGCGCGCCCGGGCATGGCAAATTTGTAGCGAATTCTGTGGACCTCACGAGCCCTCTGTTCACAGGCGATTACCACGCTCGCCACCGGGAGCGGCGGACGCGATACGCAATCGAATAGCTCGAAGGAGCGCAGCCAATGGCGGGATTGCCCCGACTTTGATTGACCCGCTATGACTCCGAGTGGCCAGCGCTAAAGCCGACCTTGAGGCCGAACGCCTCCTTGTAAAAGCGGATCGAGCGCGCCAAGTCGCGCACGTTCAGGTGCAGATGATTGAACCCCTCTGCTCTGATAGGCGCCTCAACGCCTTTCATCGAGAAACTCGCTTGCCCTTCTTTGTGTCCGCTAGTAGTGGCCATGGCACTCCTCCTTAGTGAGACGATCTACCGAGCAATTGAATTGTCACTCGCATTGTCCTATACGGCAAACGCATCCATCGATGAGCGCTGACGCTCGGCGAGCTACCGCTTGCCCCTTTTGGAAACCCGCGGCCTTGGGCCCAAAGCTTCTCCGAGTTCTTCACCCAGCCGCCTTGAAGGTAGTTCACTACGATCCGAATGTTATTGAGGATTTGGCTCAGTACTTCGGAATTCAGAACCTCGTTGTCGCGACGCGTACTTCGCTCCGCCAAGACCCTCAAGGTTAGCTTTTTGCGCGCGGCGACCAGCTGCATGAGGCCGGATATCGCTGCCGAGGATCGACAGATTTGCCCGCGCTGGCTGATAGCTCGGAACATCTCGGATGAGGTCGTGCCAGGTCTGCGCGGCGCGGGCGGTCTTTCCCTCCCGTGCGTAGATCACACCCAGCAACTCGCGCGCGTCCGCCTCTCTTGGACTCAACCTCAATGACGCCTGGGTCTCCCGCTCGGCATCCGCCAGCATTCCGCGCCGCTCCTCGGCGAGCGCCAGGTTGAAATGCGCTTCAGGATGTTCCTCGCCGAGCATAACTGCCATTCGCAGACTGTCTGTCGCTGCATCAAAGTCACCGTCTTCCAACTCAGCTAAGCCCTCGTTCAGAAATAAGTCCCAAGTTCTGAGTCCAAGCACTTCGGCGCGCCGATATTCATCGATCTCCGTCGCTCGATTTCCGATCATTCCTTCAGCGAAACCCAGGTGATAGTGAGCGAGCGCGTTGCCTGGATTCTTGCGCAAGATTTCTCGATGCATGCGAATCGTGTCCGTGTAATCTTCGACGCCCAGGGAATAGTCCGCGCTGACATCGCAGACCTGAGCTTCGGCTCCACTCGCGGTTGCCTGGCGACAAATCGGTGACCAAATCAGCAGTATCGCTGCGACAACCAATCCTGGCTTCAGCTGCGAGGGTCGATAGGTGAACATTTCAGACGCTCTCTTTCGAGGAGACTTCGATTGACGGTCGAACGCAGATCTTAGTGCAAGGCTCATTCCCACCGCCGCGTCAGGATTTTCCTTCTGATTTGCTTGGCTAGCTGATGAAACGCATTCGAGGAGCACTCGCGATTTTCCGTTGATTCGCGAGAAAGTGAAATTTCGTTTCGGCATGGAGAAATATCGCGGCCAGATGAGAGACCATCACTCCAGCGCCTCAATATCCAGCGCCCTACGATTGATGCTCATGGAGGCGATGCGGGACGCCAAGGTCGAGGGTTTCATGCCGAGCAATTCCGCTGCACCGCGCGCTCCGGACACTTTTCCATTTGCCTGTATCAAGGCGTTAATGATGGCCTCGCGTTCCTGGCGTTTCAGTTCGTCTAGCGTGAGCAGCGCGGTCTTCGCTGCCGGCTTCGCCTCCTCGCCACTATTTTTGTGGGGCTGCGAGGCGGGCAGATCGAAAGCAAGCGGACCTTCCTGCCACAGGATGATGGCCCGCTCGACGGTGTTTTGGAGTTCGCGGACATTGCCGGGCCAGCGATAGGTAGCGAGCTGGTCCAATGCTGCCTTGCTGATTTGCGGTTCAGGACGATTCATCCGACGCGCGCTCTGTCTGATGAAATGCGCGACAAGTGGCACTATGTCGTCGCGGCGCTCTCGCAGTGGCGGGACCTCGATAGGAAAGACGCTCAAGCGGTAGAAAAGATCCTGGCGGAAACGACCCTCGTCGACTTCCTTCCTCAGGTCCCGATTGGTTGCAGCAATGACCCGGACATTAACTTTGCGCGTGCGCGTGTCACCGACCCGTTCAAGCTCCTGCTCCTGCAAGACGCGGAGCAGCTTGGCCTGCATCGCGAGCGGCACTTCGCCGATTTCATCGAGAAACAGGGTACCGCCATCGGCGAGTTCAAAACGGCCGGGCTTGTCCTTGAGCGCACCAGTGAACGCTCCCTTCACATGCCCGAAGAACTCGCTCTCGAAGAGACCTTCGGGGACTGCGCTGCAGTTCAATGTGACGAGGGCACGCTCGCTCCGCGCACCTTGCTCGTGGATCGCTCGTGCAATGAGCTCCTTTCCCGTACCGCTTTCTCCGGTAATCAATACAGTCGCATCCGTCGGTGCCACGAGCTGAACCTGCTGCATAACACTTCGCAAGCCGGAACTTCCGCCGATGATATCGCCGAAATTCTGTTCGGCGCGGATTTCATCGAGCAGGTAGGCGTTCTGGGCCTCGAGTCGTTCCAGCACCAGCTGCTCTTTTCGAGTTCTCTCCTCCGCCTGTTTACGATCCTCGATGTCGGTACCGGTCGCGTACCAACGAATGATATTTCCTGCTTCGTCTCGTAGCGGGTTGTAATTAACCAGGAGCCATCGGTACTGACCGTCTTTGCGCCGCGCTCGCTGCTCGTTCTGAAAGGGCATTCCCAGCGAAAAAGCTTGCTGGCTTTGCTCGCGCAGTCTCTCAATGTCTTCCGGATGAACGACACGGCTGCGGAAGTCGTCGGCCAGCACCTGTTCTTTGGTCAGACCGGTGTAATCCATCACCGCCTGATTGGCATACAGGAATTGACCCTCGGGACTCAGAGCAGCGATCAGCTGAGGGATGGCATCTATGATCGTGCTAGCCTGTTCGAGTTCAGCGACCTTCTCCGCGTATATTCGCAATTCCATCTGTTTCATCGCGAGCGCCGCCAACATTTCGAGCACTTTCGCCTCGCCCGGCGCCAACTCACGCGGCTTTTGGTCGAGAACACAAACCGTCCCGAGATTCAGACCGTCGTGGGTGCGCAGCGGAGCGGCCGCATAGAAGCGGATGCCGAGGGCTGGCACGAGAGGATGGCCGACCGCGCGCTCGTCGTGAGCAGCGTCGCGCAAGTAGTAAACCCCCGGCGAGGCGATCGCCGACGAACATAACCCGGCGTAGCGCGCGCAGTGATCAGCGTCTATGCCGAGGCGCGACTTGAACCATACGCGGTCCTCGTCCACCAGACTGACGATCGCCATCGGCACCTGAAAGAGAGTTGCGGCCATCTCCGCGATGCGGTCGAACGTAGGTTCCGGCGGTGTATCGAGGATTTGGTACCGCCAGAGCGCATTTAAGCGCTTCGCTTCGTGGTCTGGGTACTGAGTCTGCGTTTCCATCTGATTGCCCTTTCATTTGCAGGCGTCACGGGAAAGCTCAGTGCGCGATTTATAGAAGTTTCAAGACCCCCGATTTTTATTGCGACTTCCGATTTACCCGGACTCGTCAAGCGCAGAGTGCAACGAGTCGATCAGAGCCTCGTCGCTGAAAGGCTTGTTCAGGAAGCGAATCGCTCCCGCACGCAACGCACGTTCCCGTGTCTTTTCGTCGCCGTGAGCCGTGATGAAGATGATCGGGATGGGGTTGGTACTTGCCAGGTGGCGTTGCAACTCGAGGCCGTTCATGTTCGGCATCGAGACATCGAGGACCACACAGGACACGTTGGGAAATTCCGAAGAGTCCAGGAAACTGCGGGCGGAGGTGAAGCTGACGGTCCGGAACCCGATCGACTTGAGTAGACTCTCGAGAGCCTCGCAAACAGATGCATCGTCATCCACGATTGCGATGAGAGCGTCGTTCTTGCTTTTGTTGATTTTTTTCACTGTGGGAATTAGCTCTCCTCTTGGACGGAAGCCTATCCCGCGTGAAGTGGGAAAATCTATTATACCTTTGTATAGACGGCCTATAACTTGGTGTGAGCGGACTAATCCTTCGCGGCTGAGATCCCTAATTTCTCCGTCATTCTGACCAGCTCGGCCAGAGATCCGGCACCCGTTTTTTTCATGACCTGACCGCGATGAATCTTAACCGTGATCTCGCTGGTGCCCAATTCACCCGCGATCTGCTTGTTGAGCAGGCCTGCCACAACCAGGCGCATGACTTCACGCTCGCGCGCCGTTAGAGCATCAAACCGCTCGCGTAGCTCAGCAGTTTCCATCCGCTGTCGCCGTGCACCGCGGTCGCGCTCGAGGGCTTTCTGGATCGCGTCCAGCAGGTCCTGGTCGCGGAACGGCTTGGTGAGGAATTCCAACGCGCCGGCTTTCATCGCAGTGACCGACATCGGAATATCGCCATAACCAGTTATGAAGATGATCGGAAGGTTGATGTCATGCGCGGCCAGCTCGCGCTGTAAATCGAGGCCGCTTAGTCCGGGCAGCCGCACATCAAGCACCACGCATCCGGGCACCTCCAGCCGTTTGCTCCCCAGAAATTGTTGCGCGGTTTCAAAGGTCTCGACCGGTAACCCCACGGAACTGATGAGACTCTTGATGGCCTCGCGAACCGACGAGTCATCATCAACTACGAAGACGACTGAGTCAGCCTCTTTCACGACACACCCTGGCTGTTACTCGGCAGAGTAAATTGAAAAGTCGCTCCGTGTTCCGCATTTGGCGATACCCACAATCTGCCACCGTGCGCCGCGATGATCGAACGGCTAATGGACAGCCCCATTCCCATGCCGGTGGGCTTGGTGGTGAAGAAGGTGTTGAACAGGCGCTCCGAGTTTTCCGAGTCAATCCCCGTGCCGGAGTCCTGCACCGCCACAAGTACCTCGTTGGAGTCGTCGCGCTGCGATCGAATAAGCATGTCGCGCGGCCGATCCGTGACTGGCGCCATCGCTTCGAGAGCATTCATCACGAGGTTGATAACCACCTGCTGCAGCTGGACCCGATCGCCCAGCACCGGCGGCAGTGCGGATTCGAATTCCGTCCGCAGCGATACCTGCTGATTGAGCATCTCACGCTGCTCCAGGGAAATAGCCTCGCGGATGAGATCGTTAATGTCTAGCGCTACCATCTGTGGCTCAGACTTTTTCACGAGTGCACGAATCCGCTGGATCACTTCGCTCGCCCGATTGCTGTCCCTGACGATGCGCTCCACCGCGGCTCGCGCCTCGTCCGGGCGGGGCGGCTCGAGGGCGAGCCATCGCAGGCAGGCCTGGGCGTTGGTGACCACCGCAGCAAGCGGCTGATTAACTTCGTGCGCTAGCGAGGCCATCAGCTCTCCCAGAGTCATCACGCGGGTGACGTGTGCGAGTTCCGCCTGAGACTTCTGCAATGCCTCTTCGGCGCGCTGACGCTCGCGCATTTCACCGCGCAGTTCATCGTTCGCTCTGGCCAGTTCGGCGGTGCGTTGTTGTACCTTTGCGTCCAGTTCGCTGTTCGCTTTTTCTAGCGCCTCCTCGGCCTGTTTGCGCTGCGACATCAGAATTGTAATGAGCCATGCGATTCCCAAGAAGGACGACCAAGGCGAGAATGTCGAGCGGGTTGCCCACCCGGAAGGAGAGAATCGGCGGAATGAAGAAGTAATTCAAGCACAGTACGGCGATGATGGAGACAAGGACAGATGGGACGAACGCGTCCGTAGCGGACAGCAGCACGACAACAATCAAGTAGACAAGGGCGGCTATACCGGCTCTGACCTGGAGTCGAAAGCAGACGAAGGTCAGCAACGCAATGGCGACGCTTCCAAGCAGGAATTGCGCGGCTGAAAGCCAAGGTCTGTAGGTCCGCTCCATATTTAATCCAACTTCCAATATTAGGGTGCTCTGGACAGAAACCCCTCTCGCCGAAACCTACGGTCCAATACCACTACCACTCTCTTTGCGGAAGCTTTTTTGCGCAGAACGTACGCTCGACCCCGTTTTGCTATTACTCGCCGAGCCAGATCCACCAGTATGCGTCCCACGTACCATGCGATTCCGCGATTTCTCTAGACCGTTGCGGCCCGAGTTCTACTAAACCGCTCCGCTCGGAATCGTACCCTCTGTGGCAATTCCAGCCCACCCTCGAAGACCAGGCAGACATGCAAAAAATCGTAATTTTGCGATTCCTCGTAAGCGGGCTTCCGAAAACCAGACTCCGAAAACGGCCTCCCTACGCACGTTTTCGGCAACCCGCCGTCTGGCACGGAAAGTGTTGTTAGCCTTTCAAGCAATCGCCGGAGAGCAAGAAAGGGCGAGAGTTGTCCGAGCCGAGACGGCGGCCGTTGTCCCTCCCCCCAGCGGCCGCCGTCAGAGCGAGCAAAGACGAGCGCGAACTACACTTGGCCGGCAGACAAAAATGCGCGCGCGTTTGAGAGCCGTGCGCTGAATTGGAGATGAATTGTCATGGGCGCATTAGTTTCATCAACAAGGGTCTTGCGCTTCGCATCGCGCAGCGCGATCGGTGTCTCGTCACGGGTTCGTATCGCGCCGGCCCGCCCGGTTCCGGTTCGCGAGCCACGCGAGTTTCCTGAAGCCTCCACGCTGCCAACCCTGCCTGTGACCATCAGCGACGAACTGGTGGAGTTTTATGCGTTCGTTTTTTGCCAGAGAGGGTTTCGCCGACTGGACATGACCTTCGAACAATTTCTGCTAGTGGCCGCTGTAATCAAACCGCTCGAGCCGCAGGCGGGCCTCGAAAGCGCGGTTCACTGGGGAGGAGTTGTGCGATGAGCACTCGAACCAAGATGAGTTTCAAGCAGGGTTCCAAGGTTTGGGTCTGGGATTCTATGTGGTTGCCTGCGGTCGTCGTCCACCGCGCCCCGATGGGTCGCATACTAGTCAGGGCCGAGCACGGACTGACGTTCTCCTCAACTATGGCAAACCTTCTGCCGCGTGACCCCGCTTGCCAACCCGCGCGGCCGCCGTCCTTTCGACGTTGAAAGACTTCGTCCTCCTAGACGTAGTTACGACCGGCGGAATCGATATCGTCTCAAAGGAAAAGTTTAAAGGAATGGGCCTCCGCCTTCATCGAAAAGAACAACGATCTCAGGTTCGAGGTTCTTGAGACATTTCAGAAAGAGCCTCGAGGCAAAACTTCGGAGATCAAATTCTATGTTCGGCTTTTAGTATCTCTGCAGCACGCTCGCCGATGATGACGCAGGGAGCCATTGTGTTGCCGGTTGTCACACGCGGCATGATGGAACCATCCGCAATGCGAAGATTGTCTATTCCGTAGACCTTGAGGCGACCGTCGACGACGGACATAGAATCGCGTCCCATCTTGGCCGTGCACGTCTCATGGGAGAAAGTCGTGGCGGCATCTCGAATGAAATTCTCAAGATCGGCACCTTTAAGATTGCCCGGCATGACTTCGCGTTTTACGTAAGGCCTAAGCGCCGCAGAATTTCCGATTTCGCGGCAGATTTCAACACCAATGACCATTGCTTTCATATCGTCTGGGTGGGACAGAAGATCGTCATGAATCTGAATCGGATCGAGTGGTTTTGGGCCAGTCAGGCGGATATGTCCCTGGCTCTTTGGCTGCACGACACTTGGTAACAATGTCCAGGAACTTGCGGGTGGCTTGAATCTCGCTTCAGTCTCAGCGTTGAAGAACGGTACTTCTACCAGGATGCCCTGTATATCTGCAGTGCTCAGGCTGGGGTTGCTCTTCCGGAAGAAAATCGCGCCGCCCCAGCTGATAGAAGAAAGCGGTTCCTGATACTCCCAGATACAGGCACTCCGCACGTGGTCTTGAAAGTTCTGTCCTACGCCAGGAAGATGCTGCACTAGGGGGATCCCACAACGTTGCAACTCAGCTTGATCGCCAATCCCTGATTGCATAAGCAGCTTGGGCGTGTTCATCGCCCCCAGAGATAGGATGACCTCGACTCCTGCACCGGCACGATGCGTCTGGTCGCCATAAACAATCTCCACTCCTGTTACCCGCTTGCCCTCGAAGACCAGGCGAGTGACCATTGCACGACTGAGCACGGTGAGATTCCGTCGATCCATATATGGGAAGGTATAATTACGAAATACCGACTGGCGTTTTCCATCGCGCACTAGACGCTCACTGATTGAGGCTCCTCCTTCGGCTTCCATCATGCGCCCGTTGAGATTGTCAAAGGTGGGAATCCCCAACGAACTTGCTCCTTCCACCATGGCAGGAAAAAGGGGATTGGAAGTAGGCGCTGGCTGGATATAAACAGGTCCCCCTGATCCGCGATATTTCGGGTCCGGCGCACCATGCCAGTCTTCGATCCGGCAGTAGATTTTTGACACGGACTCATAGTTCCATGCTGCGTCACCTGCCTCGGATGCAAAGAAATCCCAATCATTCTTATGCCCGCGTACCCACGCCATCGCGTTGATGCTGGATCCACCGCCCAGCACCCTACCCATATCGAGGGGTATAGAGCGCCCGTTGAGATAGCGGCTTGGCTGCCCCAGAAATCCCCAGTTGCGCTCACTGGTAAGGTTCAGAGGCCATTTGCTCGCTTCCATGACCTCTGGCACGTCGTCGCTCCCCCCTGCCTCAACTAACAAGACGTCGACATCCGGATTCTCGGCCAGTCGGCGCGCCACCACCGAACCGGAAGAGCCGGATCCGCAGACAATGAAATCGTAATGCGACTTCAGATTAGCCGTGAGCTTCTGCTGGTTCACACGCACTCGCTCAGTGAAATCTGCCATCTCAGTCCTCATCTCGAATCTCCTGGGTCTCCCTTGAGTTTCATCAGTTCTCCCGCCCTGAGGCGTGAAAACTCGCTTCACAGATTTCACGGAGCCGTGGAAACCCTGACATCGGGCTGCGAGCCGCGCATGTCGCAGATGTGCCAATTGAAAGTCCCGGATTATCCCGATATCTATCGCAGCAGAATGGATAGAGGCGATACCCGACAATTGCTAGCCGAGGCCGCGCGCCGCGCTGCAGACTATCTCGAAGCATTGAGTAACCGGCCAGCAGGTCCGTTGCCAGGCGCAGCAGAGAAGCTTTTGAACGCGCTCGACCAGCCTCTTCCAGACCGTGGCAGCGATGGCGCCGATATTCTCGCCTTTCTGGACGATTTCGGTTCTCCATCCACGGTGGCAAGCGCGGGCGGTCGGTATTTCGGATTTGTTACCGGCGGCGCTATGCCTGCAGCATTGGCCGCGAACTATCTCGCCTGTGCCTGGGATCAAAACAGCTTTAGCTGGGTAAGTTCTCCCGCGATTGCCGCTTTCGAAGCGACCGCCCTTCGATGGGTCAAGGAAGCCCTCGGTGTTCCTATGGCTGCTGAAGGTGCCCTGGTGACCGGCGCCACGATGGCGAATTTCACGTGTCTGGCCGCTGCGCGCAACAGGGTACTGAAACAATCAGGCTGGAATGTTGACGCCGACGGTTTGTTTGGAGCACCGGAGATCAAGGTCATTGTTGGCGAGGAAGCTCATGCATCCCTGTTTAAGGTCCTGTCCATGCTCGGATTGGGCCGGGATCGCGTCCTGAAACTGCCCTGCGACGATCAGGGGCGTATCTTAGCGCGTAAATTGCCCGACATCACCGGCCCAACGAAAACGATAGTTTGTCTTCAGGCAGGAAACGTGAATTCTGGCGCGTTCGATCCGGCGGAGCCTCTCATCAAATGGGCGCACAGTGGCGGCGCGTGGGTTCACGTCGACGGGGCGTTCGGCATCTGGGCCCTGGCCTCGACAGAAAAAGCTGCGCTGGCGAAGGGTTTCACCGCCGCCGATTCATGGGCATTGGATGCGCACAAGTGGCTCAACGTCCCGTACGATTCCGGAATCGCTTTGGTGGCAGATGCAAGCGCGCTGGTGGATGCGATGTCGATCAGTGGCGCCTATCTTATGTCCGGGGAACGCCGAGATGCGATGAACCTCACGCCCGAAAGTTCACGACGGGCCCGCGCCGTCGACATCTGGGCTGCCCTCAAATCGATGGGACGCCAGGGATTATCGGAACTCGTAGAACGGAATTGCCGGCAGGCGCACAAACTGGCGGCGGCGTTGCACCAGGCGGGCATTGAAGTGTTGAACGATGTCGCCCTGAACCAGGTCGTTGTCAGCTTCGGCAGTGACCGGCGAACCAACAAGGTCATCGCAAAGATACAGGACGAGGGCGAGTGCTGGTGCGGGGGAACGATCTGGCACGGCCGGGTCGCGATGCGGATCAGTATAAGTTCGTGGGCGACAACCGATGAAGATATCGAACGGTCGCTATCCGCCATTCTCCGGGCCACTCAAGACATCCATTGATGCTTGTGGCGTTGAAGCACCAGACTGAACTTCTGAAACGCAACGGAGGTGAGGCTACATGCCGAATTCCCTGCTTTCCCAGAACGAGATCGAAGAAAAGCTCCGGAGCGAGAATCTCGATGACTGGCTGAACCTTTGGTGGGTGTCGCAGGGTGGAGAGCCTCGAAATCGGCGGTTGAAGCTGATCGCGGAAGTGCTCCCGTTCTCACCGACTCGAGAGATCGCTGTTCTCGATATGTGCTGCGGTCCGGGCGATCTGGGCAGGTTCGTACGAGCTCGATTTCCGAAGTCGCGAATTGATTGCGTCGATCGTGATCCATTTCTGCTAGCGTTGTGTGCGACGTTGAATCAACGCGAAAGAATCCCCGGTCAGCGGTTCGTCCGCGATATGTGGGAGCCAGGTTGGGGGACCGGGCTGCCGCGCGATTACGACGCGGTCGTCGCTTCGACTGCACTTCACTGGTTCGATGTTGAGCGTCTGGGGGAACTCTTTGCCGATGTGTTCAGCATGCTCAAACGAGGCGGAGTTTTTCGGTTCGCGGAGCCAGCGTGTGCGGTCCAGCCATTCGCATCCGCCTTCGAGGATTGGAAAGCAAAGCAAGCGGATACTTACGATCCAGCCACTTGGGACCGATTCTGGGCACGAGCGAATGCGCTGCTCGGCTACGATCACAGAGAAGTGTTAGGCGGCCGTCCTGTCGGTCGCGGCGAGATCGGCGATTCAGGGATTCCGGTCTCAGAGTATGTGGCGCTTCTCACGCGCGCCGGATTCGAGTCGATCGACGTTCTCCTCCGAGACGCGGATAAGGTAGTTCTTGCCTCGTGCAAACCCTGAAAGGCCGCGCGGGTTCCGGATGAAGGAATCAATAGAGGTCATTACCGCAGCAGAAGTCGCGCCGGAACTTCGGTGCCGCGAGGAGAACGCATGACAACGATTGGAATATCGATCGACGTTGAGGATGTTGATCGCGCCGTTAACTTCTACCGCGACGCCCTGGGGCTGAGGCTGATCGAGAAGGGCAACGGCTGGGCGACGATGGCGCTCGGAGAACAGACTTTCTTTCTGGGAATTCCGTGGAGTCCGGAGGGGCGTATCGAACGAGATCATCGGCGACATTGGACACCCGTACATCTCGACTTCGTCGTGGACGATTTCGACGCTAGCGTCGAGAGGGCGATTAAAGCTGGCGCGAAGCTCGATCGGCCAGTCTTGCGGCGTCCCGATCTTGGAGACATGGCAAACATGTCCGATCCCTCGGGTAACGGATTCGATCTTATTCAGCAGACGGCTCGACATGAGCGGGAGCGAGCTGCGCTCGAAAGCTTCGGCAAGAACAAACAGTAGAGGGACTCCGAAATCGCGAACGTGGTTAGAGCGCTACGCACTGCCAGAATTGGTCGCGCCGATGATACACCTGTTCGGTTGCATCTAGTGTTGGTGGCGTCTCGTCGGGAACAGCGAGCGACAACGACAACTTGGCCGTCGTGAAGCGATTGTTCTGGTCGTAATGTGATACGCCCGCGTGCCCAAGCCATCGCGTTGATGCTGGCTCCGCCACCCAGGACCTTGCCCATATATAGAGGCATGGAGCGGCCGTTGAGGAAGGGACTTGACTGCCCCTGAAAGCCCCAGTTGCGCTCGCTGGCACGGTTCAGAGGCCATTGGATCGCTTCAATCACGTTTGGGACGTCGTCGGTGCCACCCGCCTCGACTAACAGCACGCTGACATCTGGGTTCTCGGCCAGTCGGCGCGCGACCACCGAACCGGAGGAGCCAGATCCGCAGACAATGAAATCGTAATGAGGCTTTAGATTCGCGATGAGCTTCTCCTGATTCACACGCACTCGCTCAGTCAAATCTGCGGTCTCAATCCTCATCTCAAATCTCCCAGAGTCATCACTTTGGTCGTTGGCCACTTACTAATCGAAGCGTGAAGGGAACTGTGCACAGCCCGTGAATCAACCTTTCACGCCCCTACCGTATGTCTCTTGCAATCAAGCGCGGACGAGACCCGGGTTCTCGCCTTATAGGCGATCCAGGCCGAATCAACGTGGGTCAGATCGCGAGCGCCTGATTAGTGAATCTACTACAAGCGGCCAGTGGCTTCTTAAGGGCCACATCGTCGATTCGGGTGACACTTCGAATTATCCGTACATCCCTGTTCATCTTTCTCGCGTATTTGGTTATTGGCGTCCTCCTCGCTGCATTGTCCGGCTATGTACATCTACACTTGGGCTTTTCCACGTTCTGGGCCGGCATTGCTGTCAGTTCACAATATGCAGCGACCGTCCTCTCGCGTCCCAACGCAGGCCGCATGACCGATGTCCTGGGTCCGCGAACCACAGTGTTGCTCGGTCAACTAGCTTGCTTTCTCAGCGGACTTCTTTTGCTTCTCGCGGTGACACTCGAAGACAAGGTCATCGTCTGTTTCGGCGTTCTGTTGATGAGTCGCGCGGCGCTTGGCTGCGGAGAGAGCGGCGTGGCGACAGGCTCGGCGACTTGGGGACTCGGAAGATTCAAGTCAGAATACGCGGCGCAAGTTATTTCCTGGAGCGGTATCGCGACCTATGGCGGTATGGCAGTCGGGGCTCCGCTTGGCGTTTGGCTCGAAAATACACACGGGATGCTAGCGATTGGCGCCGCTGTGATCGGAATATCAGTCCTAAATTTCGCTCTCGCACTGCCGCTTGCCGGCGTGCCGATTCTGCGCGGTGAGCATCTGCCATTTCAGAAAGTGCTGCGTGAAGTTTTTAGCGACGGACTCGGGTTGGCGCTCGGCACAATTGGTTTTTGCACCATCGCATCTTTCACCACGCTGTACTACGCCAGTCTGCATTGGACGGCGCCGGCGCTTGCTGTGAGCCTGTTCGGTGTTTGTTTCATCGCCACTCGTTTGACTTTCGCCGACACGATCAATCGTTGGGGCGGTCTCCGGGTAGCGATGGTGTCATTCCTGGTGGAGGCTACTGGACTGCTGGTTTTGTGGTCCGCTACTTCTCCCGATATGGCGCGTGCCGGAGCGGCCCTCAGCGGATGCGGGTTTGCATTGGTGTTTCCTGCCCTTGGGGTCGAAGCTATCAAAGGCGTCGCTGAGAGCGATCGTGGCTCCGCGCTGGGCGTTTATGGCGCCTTCCTGGATCTAGCAATGGCTGTCACTGGCCCACTGGCAGGGTTAATCATCGGGAAATGGGGCTATGCGAGTATCTTTCTCTATGGTTCGGCAGCGGCGATGTGTGCCTTTGTCTTGATATTTAGTCGCCTAAGGTTTGAGTCATCTCGGTCTGGTGGGCATTCCGATATACGTATAGGGCTCCAGCGTCTCACTAAGTAGCGTCCATGTTGAAGAGCTACTCACAGTCTCCTGAGCGCGATGCTCACAAGAAGGAGCGACTCGTTCTCTGACATGAAAAACACAGAGAGCGCGGCCACAACGCTCCCGATTATCCACACGTATGGGAGTTCGTACTGCGATGATTTGTTCATGGGCCAACCGCTAATTCCTGACAACGATCAACAAGAAAGTGAATCGATATGTTCTCGATTCACTGGACCGAGCTGCGCCGCGATGAAAACTTGGGACAAGGAGCATGAAGGTTTCGGATGCTATTAACGGTTACCTTCGTCAGAATCCTTGTAACTCAAGCCTCCATCGCGGCCCTTTCTGTTTGAATTCAGCGGTTCGCATCCCGCAGACGCTTTCGATTCAGCCGATCAAATTACGCGACCACTCCGGCCACTTTGTTTCCGTCCGGACTTCCAAGTCCGGTGCATGCGTCCCATCCGGGCGACGCCGAGAAGGCTCCGTTGTTTCCCTGCGAGATGTCGAGCAACGCGCCGGGATTCTTGTAGAGAGTCGGGTTCAGATAGCCCGCAGGGGTACCCTTCGCCGAATTGATGAGCGCTATCAGCGCCGCCCACAACGGCGCCACCGCACTGGTGCCACCGAATACAGTTGTACTGCCGTCGACGAGAATATCGTAACCGCTCGCCGGGTCGGCATCGCCGGCGACGTCTGGTACGCCCCGATTTTGAAGGGTGCCCAGGTTTGTTTTAAGGCCCTCCTGCCAGGGAGGCACTGGAAAGAAACTGCTGACGCCACCTCCGGTCGCTCCGCCATTGGCACCGTCGTTCCACACGACCTCTTTGATGATTGCACCGCCGGAAGCCTGCAGATTGGTCCCACCGCATGCCAGTGCGTGTGGACTCGACGCCGGAAAATCGACGTGATTTGCGCCGTCGTTAACACCATCGCTCGAGCCGTTGTCGCCTGCGGCAACGCAGACGGTAATACCAAGCGCGGCAGCGGCCTGGAATGCCTGGTCAAACGCGGTCATCGCCTGCTGTGTCCATCCCGATTCCGGACCGCCCCAACTGATCGAAATCACCGACGGCTTGTTGGTGGAGTCGTGAATAGCGGTGGTGATTGCGTCAAGAAACCCCGCGTCGGTATTGGGCGCGAAGTACGCCACGATATTCGCGGCAGGAGCGATCGCGCCTGCCACCTCTATATCCAGCATCACTTCGCCATCGGGCCCGTTCGCATCTCCCGTCGGTTGATTTTTTCCGTGATCGACCGAAACTGCGGAAACTTTAGGTTGCTGGATTTTCAGCTGAGAAAAGTATGCGGACAAATCCGCTGGGCGATATCCGCCGCCAAGTTCAATCAGAGCTATGCACTCGCCTTTGCCGTTCCCATTCGGATAATCATAAAGCGCCGCAACCTGGTTTGGATCGAAGGAACTCGATTGTGCCTTCCAATGGACATTGCCCTGCGGGCTGCGAGCCCGAAAATGCGGTTTTGCTTGTGGGCGGTTGTCCAAGCCGAAGACGCCTTCAACGACACCGTCTAACTCCGGCGGCAACTGCACCGCTCCAGTGCGACCGCGATACGACCCACCCTCATACTCGAACTGCTGCAGGTCGACTCCGAATGCCTGGTTGAATTGAGCCACGCTTCCGGAAAGAACCACGGTCCGGCGCGCCGCATCTTCCTGGACAACTGCGAGGCCGTGCTTTTCGGCGAACTTCTTAACCGCCGCGAGGTCGGACGGAGCTGCTCCGTACTGTTTCGCAAATTCCTCACGGCTGATACGAGAACGATCGCCTCCGACCAGCTTCTTGACCTTATCCTGTAAGTCGCTGGCCGCTTGGCGCCGCACAAGTACTGTGACTTCGAGCCGCTCCGTTGGATCTGATTTACCGACGGATTTCGCTCCAGGTATAGGTTTCCTTTCGCTGCCTTTGAGATTTGCTGACATTGATAGAACCTCCTGATATCTAAATGGCTGTGCGATCACGAATTGAAAGTCTTTCTGAGTGTGGCGACCGAGATATGCGGCCAGCCCAAAGTTGATGAGCGATCTCTATTGCGTTAGACGATAGAGGTCGACTCCACCGTTGTAATTGGGAACATATATTTGGCCTCCATCGATTACCGGAGGATCAAATTTGTTGAACAGAAACTGGACGCCAAATCGTTGCGAGTCCCACAGAACCTTTAGCGATCCATCCGCAGCGAGGTGCACGGGATCGTAAACGAGCAACCGGCCGTTCACTACCCCGGCGTTTGCATTACCATACGGGATCGTGCAGGCGAGGATCGCCGAGTTAGGATCTGATCCGTTGCTCGAGCCGGAACAAAATCCTCCGGGCATTCCACCCGGCGGATTTCCGCGCACGTCTGCGCTCGCGTATTCGTTACTCTCCGCGATGTAGGATAACTTGCCCGTCGGTGCGACGGACCACTTGTGCAGTTGTGAATTCTCACCCCAGGCGAAAATCGTCCAGGAGTTCAGTACAGGATCGAAGAACTGTACGGGCGTCATGTGAAGGTGTGCCGTGTCGCCCCACGGGAAGAAGTTCAGCGTACGGGGATCATTAGGACAAGGATCAACGGGGCCCGGACTCATCGTCAGCCAAACGGGGGGCGCCGCGAGTTTGGCGCAGTTGTTCTTGGGATTCGCGAGATCGTTCAGGGACGTCCCGCCAAGAGCCGACGTTTTGACCGGATAAGCGATTCCGTCTTTCCCGGCCGCGATGCAGACGCCGATCGAGAAAATGCATGCCGGACCGGCCGATCCCCAGTCTTCGTCTGACCAGGCGCCATTCGCCAAGTTCGGAAAAACGAGCAGGGTTGGGACGCCTTGATCATTGATCAACGACTTCAGTTTCGCATTCTTGAGCGGCATGCCCGTCTCCATCCCGGCATTGACCGGCCTCAAGGCCTCCGAGGGAGCACTCATTCCGGCCAGCTTTCTGGTCGCGATTCGCGCTCCGCCGCTTCTCGCGAGGTCAGTCCACGGTGTCCAATGATCGATCACCTTCAAACTGGCGGGCACTTGTCCCGCAGCTGGCGTGTACTTCAGCTTCAAAAACGATTCGCCCCACTGACTCGAACCGTCAAAATCCCCATTCCCAGTGATGACGTACAGATTGCCTTGGGGGTCAGCCGCTGCGCCCTGTCCGCCCATCCATACTCCAGCGCCTTCGCCAGCGGTCGTCGCCAGCATCGCACTCACCTTGTTGCTCGCGACATTGTAGGCGAAGCAAAAGCCCGAAGCGCCCGTACCGGTTTCGAAGATGGTACCCGAGCAGCCGAAAACCGTCTTCACTCCGCCGACGTTCGTTTCCACCAACGAGGATCGCTGCTTACGCATTTCCGAGTTGAAGTCTTGCGTCCCGCTCTTGCCCTCGATCAGCACCGGCGGAACCACCTGACTTCCATCGGAGACGTTAAGCACAAACATGAAATAACGACCGGTTTGAGGGTTTCCGGTTTTGTCGGGCGAAACCCAGCAGACCTGGTAGAGGCGCTGAGTTTCCGCATCGATCACTCCAGTTGAGAGACAGCCCCAATGATCATTGACGCCCTTTCCGTCGATAGCCCGAGAGCCATTTATCGGCACTCCCAAGGTGACTTGCCATATGCTCGATCCGTCATGTGAGTTCACTCCACGCACCACATCAGCCATCGACGGAAGCACCATCACATCGCGATTCCCTTGCGACGTGTTGACATTCGGCAGAATAAGCGGCTGCGCTTCCATACCCCGCGCGTCACCGATCACTGGAATAATTGTTGCGCGGATGATTCCCTTTGTCCCAACCGACGCCTGGGTCAGTTGAGTCTCGTGCTGATTCCAGCCGCTTCTTGAGTTATCGGCGGAACGGGTGAGCCACGGCACCATGCTTGATTGAGACATGCCGCTCTCTGCACCGGAAAGAAGAAACACGAGGACCAACAAGCATACGTTGTAGAGCTTCGTTTGTCCTCCCATAGAGACCTCCATGACCTAGGCGTCATTGCCAACTAGGACATACTATGTTCATTCAGTCTCCTATGACGCTGCGCTATTGAAAGTTGCCCTCCGCGCGCCGTCAGGATCACCGGAAGGCACCAGCATATGTTGCTCTACGCAGACTTGACCAATGTCGCCACCGAAATGTGCGGCCAATGTACTCCGGCAAAATCCAAAATAACCCGCTGTACGTATTGCAACTGCATATATTCTCTATCGGGAAAGGTTGGATTCTGGACTTTTTCGATCCAGAATATCGCATCCATCTGAGCAGCGTTGGCATTCCTGACGACAAATGGAATGTTGACAATTCCGCCCGGCCGCGCCGGTGCTCCAGGGAGCAAAGGAGGCGCCAACGGCGGCAGCACAGTCGAAATCGCAATAACCGCTGTCTCCTTGATTTTCTGTGACGCAATCTGGGCTCTCAGTACCTCTGTAGGATCTCTGATGGTCTTTGCCTGATCGAGACCTTTCGGCAGGCAGTCCGGAGGCAACAGAGTCGTCGTGTATGGTGTAACGTAATTGCCGCCCAATACTGCATGGGCAACATCATTGAGTGGCGGAATCGGATCGTTGATGGCTATTGGGAACGAATCTACCGGCTCGATCTTTGGAGGGCCTTGAATGGGCGGATCGGTAAAGAATGTGCTTTGCGCCACCAGTGAATCACCGTGAGGAATAGTCGCTTGCCGCACATAAGTATCAGTGGGGTTCTCCTGAGTTTTAGGTACATGGATCCAAAGCCCAGGCTCCTTATGAATAAACGCTTTGTCTTCGCAATCTCTCACGGTTTGCAAGTAATGAATTCCATGGAGAAGCGCGGTGGGTTCTACGTCACCTCGATTGGGGATGTCGCCTGCGATCGTGAAGAAGTCCAGATCTTCCTGAGTACCGTTCAGTTCTAGAAAGAAAACATTTTGACCGTTGGAGTCCGCCTTGGCTGGCCGCGCGATTAAATTGAACCCGTTTCCGCCCCAACTGCCCGGCAAATTGTGCAAGAGGCCTAGAAGTTCTATTGCTGCGGTAGCCGGACTACCGGCGCGGAAAATGTCCTTGATGTCTAGCGGCATGGCTTATGACCTCCGTTTTCCATGCTTCAATGCATTTTGACTACGCGCGCAACGTTGGTGATTGCCGGGAACGAGCGATTATTTTGTCCTGGGCTTGGAAATTCTGTCAGCGCCAGCCACGTGCTAGCGAGATCAGCCCTCCTTTGATCCGATTAGTTAGACACGAGAAAACTTATCGACGATGTTCCTTGTCCCGGCACTTTTCCCTCGTTGCCAGCTTTAAGTCAATAGATAGATACCGTCTGCGTTGTAACCGGTCGATCTAGCTACAAGATTAGGCCATCGAAGTGGAACGCTTGCCGACACTCATGGTTATGATAACAGACGGTTCCGTCATACAAGACTGAACTCTTAAGGGTCACAGAAAATACTCGGTAAAAATTAGCGTTAAGAGAATGAAAATAGTGGCTTCTTTAACTCCGTTGACCTACAGGGGTTACGCCCTACCCGGAACATCGAGGGGCTACAGATAAAAGACGATCCGCGGCTACAATCCAAACCATCTCACCGTCCCTTAAGTCGTACCGCCACTTTCGGAACGTTTATCAGCAGGGCTGGGACCAGTTCCTTTGAGCTGAACGAGCCGTCCCAGCGCGTCAAACCAGAACGGTGCTCCGAACAGCGTCGCGAAAGCGGTAACCAACCACCCGAGCAACACTTCCAGTCCGAGCGGACTCTGCAATTCACTAAATCTCTGGGCGGTCCAACCAATCGGCACGCCCAACGTGTCCAGTTGCTTTAGAGCATCTCCCGGTAGCAGGTTGGCGTTCGGTGCTATCGTCTTGGCGAGCATAGGTCGCACCCATAGCTCCCTGCCAACGGTGATCGAATCGACATTCATCGACGCCGCAATGATCAAAGCAATCAGGAACGTCCACAGTTGTGTTTTGCGTTTGTAGACGCCGCTAACGCGATCCATTCCGTTATCGAACCAATGGGCTAGACCAGACCGAAACTTGGCAATGTCCCCGCCAGTTCTTTCTCCAAGTCCAATGAGAAAATTTCTGAGCTGTAAGTCCGTTACCTTGACGGTAATCTTCTCCTTTACATCGCCGGTCAAATTCTGATTGATCGTTAGAATGTCCATTAACGCTTCGGCGAACTGGACCGGATCAATATATGAGGGCAGGTGCTTGAGGTCCTTTTCCGTCAAGGCCGCGCCGGAATCTATCGAGTCGACTAGTGTGTGATTGTAGACCTCGAGCGCAAGGCCCTTAAAACTATTGTCGTTGAGTAGGTCTTTAACGCCCTGAAGGAGCGTGGCGGATCGCCATTTCGTGGCTGATGCTATTGCTTCAACGATCGAGCTGACAGCAAGGCTCATTGCCAGGAACGTGAATATCACACCAATTGCTACGTCCAGGACGGTACTATTTAGCATAAGACTACGCCTGAGCTTTGACTGTCACCTGATCTCCCATCAAAAAAAGTATTGTTACTTCAACTAGCAGATCGGCCGCTTTACGTCGCTCATCTCACCCACCCCCACCAAAAATTCCACCCAACCACGATACCAATCGCGACAAACGCTCCGGGAAAGCCGCACCGAGCAAAACCGCCAACGGCAACAAGGCGTGCGTGGCGAGATTCATGAGCAGCGACACGTTCCAATTGGTCCGTCCCGGCGTCGTTCCGGAGATCAGGCTTATCACTCGATCGCGATTCGCTGATACGAACATCCAGACCATCGCTCCCACCGTTCCGACCACCACCGCCCAACTGAACCAGAGCAGCCGGTCCAACGTCGGGAACGGATAAGAACTGATCGCGAAGAGCATCAGGAGCATCGCGACCGTGGTCGAGAATGCCAGCGCCTGCAGCTGCGGCATCACTTGCCGGAGCCAATCCACCACGCGGCTGGCGACGTAGACCTCGCCGTAGTCCAGCGGCGTCGGTGCGTCATCCTTTGCTTTTGACTCTTGCGATGGCGGAGTTCCGCCCCGCCAGGAGGGTTCGTAAACTTCCGCGACGACTTTGGACAGCGCGGACATATAGTCTTCGGCCTCGCGCTTGAACTGGATCTCATCGCGCCAACGCGACTGCCCATAAGCCGCCATCACGAATTCGAGTCTCTGCTCGGTCTTCACGAGCCAGTTGGACAGGGAATCACGCACTGCGGCGATTCGCGCGGCGAATTCGCTAGCCGACTCCGCAACGGAGACGCTTGCAGCGATCATCCTGCGTACCTGCGCCAGGCCGATTTCGAATGCGGTAAGGCTCGGCGCCGACGAGAGCAGATCCACGCTGGTGTCCTGGCCGGCCGGAATTTCGCTGCGCAGTTTTTCGTAACCGGGCCGGCTCGGATGCCAATACAGGCGCCGCAATAGACGCCGAGTCGAAAGCCAGACACCGATCAGCTTGTAGACCGCGTACGCGATTCCCACGTATGCAAGCGACTGAGATCGCGAAGAACAAAACGCCAAACAATTCTCCGTCGATGGGCAATCTCTGACCCGCGGTAAAGCGACCTGTATGTCACGACAATCACTGGCATCAACAGCCACCACACGGGTGAATTAAGTGCGATGCGCCCCAACGCCCGGCGCACCTGTGTTTCCAAATCGGCGACGCCGCTGAAGGAAGGCGTCTCAAAATCGAGAAATGGCGTCAGTACCTGGCGCGATTCTCTCAGGCGTGTTCGACGCAATGCCCCCAGGCACAGCGCAAACAAGGCGCCCAGCGCGAACAGCACGGGTGTCAGAGGAGAGACCCTGCTGCCCAGGCTCGAAGCGCGAAACGCCAGCAAGGCGGCGGGCGCGTCGTCGGCACGCGGTATATGCGGGCCGTGAAACCACCTGGGTGAAACGTAGTACATGACTATGGCCAGCTCGATGATCAACAAAAACAGGATGGCGGCCTGGTAGACGCGTCGCTCGACGCGCCCTTCGTCGAACGTCGCGCCTGCGAAAAACTGATCGACCGACGCCGGTAACATTTCGGGCCTCAACCCTTCGATCGCCCACAAAGCGCCGAGCAACAGCGTCATGGCCAGCAACGCCAACTGGAGAAACATCAATCGCCCGGCCGCAGGGTATCCCGGCCATACGTAAGTCGGGGAATTAGCTGACGACCAGCTCGCACGCTCATAGAGGTAGTGGTTGTCATCTGTGATCCTGAGCGCCTCCAGCGGCCACACACCGCCGCTGCCGATCACCGTGACCCATAGCGGAGGGATTCGCGAGTCCGTCTTGAACGGCTCGCCGTAGTCGATCATTTCCGCGTCGCCGCCGAGTAGCGCTACGGTGGCGTTGAAAGTTCCTTCGGCGGTATCGGACGGAAATTGGATGCGGGTCTCCGCACCCCAGAACGGGTTCGTCCACACCTGGTTGGCGCTGAACAAGGGATAGGCGCTGGCGACGAAGACTCCCTGCAGTTGAGGATTGACCTGGCTGTGGAGAAACAGAAGGTTCGAGTTGAGCGATATCAGCATCATGTTGGGATTTGAGGTGCGCACTTCGCGGGCCAGGAAAATAGTGTCTTCGACGTTTGATGCGCCGATGATCACGCACCTGATCCGCTGCTGCTGGATCGACTCGAGCAACTGGTCCAGTACCAGTTCGATCGTGTTGATCTCCGACGCCGAATAAATCGGCACTATGTCCCTGCGCTCGCGGCTGGCCGCGGAAGCGAGCGGTAGGTTCGGGTTCTTAAGCACCAGAGACAATGAATTGGCAGCGCTGGTCTGCGCGGCGAGCGCCCTGCCTGGCTTGCTCGAGTTCCGAGATATGAATCGGAAATCTCAGCGAGAGCGCCTTCGCAAAGGGGGCAGTCCGCTGCTGGGCGTTCTGCATGACATCGCGAATACCGCCACCGTAACCCGTATTCGACTCGCTGAGGATCGCAACTTTCTCGCCAGTGCCGTATCCCATTACGCGGTCCCTGATCCAGTTGGATAGTTCCATGAGAGCGACGCTATCGGGGATGACCGTTGCCTTGAAATCGATATTGTCTGAGCCCTGAAACCGGTGCAGATCGATGCTGGTAGCGCGCCGGAGATCATTCGGATCTTCAACGTCGCGGCAATTTGTGTTCCCATTGCCGACACTGCCATCCGAACGCCAATCATGGATTGCAAACATTATCGAGTCCTGCGAACCGGAGAACGTCGGTCCCATGATGCTGATGGGCGGACAGTCATCGTGCCGCAGTCACCGGCGTGGAAAGCGCCGAAGCGAACGCATTGTGCAACTCGCACGCCTGCTGAAGCGCTTTACGAAGAGCTGGCTTGTGAATTCCGGAGGTCGGTGTTTCGCCGACAAGAAAGACCACCAGCAGAGCGTTGCTTATGGTCGTCGCGGAAAAAGAGTATGCCGGGCTCGGACCGTTGCACTACTTTGGTTCCCGAAGGCGACGATTTACATCCGGCGCGGGCTCGGCTTTCCTCGGACTGATCGATCTCGGCCTCGCCGCCCTTGGCTGCGCGCTCGGCGGGCGTGGGCCAGGGAAGTTTGTAGCGATCGAGCACGTACCCCTCGTACTCGGCAGCATGCTGAATCGCGTCGATGTCATCGTCGAGCTTGACACTGAGACCGGTTTCGATCGGATCCGGCAGCGTCGCGATGATTGAATCTACGGAGTATTTGAACCTCGGATCGCTCGGGTTTTCTATGAATCTGTGGAACGCTTCCTTCGAACCCGGCGTCACCTGCATGTCCTGGCCGTACAGGAATTGTTTCAGGATCTCTGTGGCAGAGTACTGTGACGTGCTGGCGGAAGGGCTCGCCGCCGGCGGCGATTGCCCCACGTGAGAAGCCGACGAGGAATTGCCGGCCGTGCCGGTGCCGGGCGCCATCAAGGCCATCGAGCCGCCGATGGTTGCCAGCAGGACTATGGCGAAGGCGAGGTTTCCGCGTGCCATATCGGCGCCCAATCCTCCGCTCGTTCGGGCGGCTGCACCCTGGACTACGTTTCAACTCGGTGAGCACAGTTGAATCATTTCGAAGCAGCCCTAGGCCGCATGCAACAAAGTGTCGCGCATCACGACTTATAGGCAGGCGCGGTGCTTAAGTACAGTGGGTTTTGCTACCGTAAGGGCCTGCTCGCGCGTGTGACACCGAAGCGTCTCCAGGGTGAAGACCTCGCAGCATCTGAGCGCTTCGCTTCGACGGCCCCAGCTTCCACGACATCGGCTGCTGCTGCCAGCACGCCAGCCGCCGCCCTTGCGCCAGCGATCAAAGGTGCCGCACCAGCGTCCGTCGCCCCCGCTTCCGCAATAGCGGCAGACAAGCTTCTCCGATTTCGATTTTCTGATTGCCTTCAGCTGCGGACGTTCTGTCTTAGCTTTTTTGGTTGCAGCCTTACTGACCTTCTTGGCCTTAGCGAGTCGCGCCTCCTATCGGCGCGGGATTTTGCCAGGACCATCGGTACCGGTAGTATCGAGATTGTGGAATCGGACTCTATTCACCGGACGTGCGCAACTGTGGTGAACAGGCAAGCGTTCGGAAAGTTGCGATCCCAAACGTACTCAAAGTTCTCTTGATGTTTCTCCTTCAGAGCGTCGGTATACGTAACAGTTCCCCAAATCCCGAACTTGAGCTGCCCCGCAACAATCTTCTGAAACGTTTGTTCGGGTGGAACACTGTCTAAACTCTTCGAGAGCATGTCTCTGACTGTTCCTGTGGTTCCGCCTGGTATGCTCGTACCTGCGCTTAGCGAAGCAGCACTGACATCGCTCGCCGGATCTGTTGATTCTTCGGTCGGCGTATCGCCGGGAATTCCGGCGGCGAAAGACGACTCAAAGTTGTCGGCAGGAGTTCTACCCGAATTGCGGTAACGCAATCTCAATACCGTATCGAGGCTCAATGGACCGCGAGGAGAACAGTAGATTGCATCTACATTGACGTGGGCAGCTTCGGCGATTACCACCATATCGCGTGCACTGCGCGCGGAGAGCGCAGCAATGTCTGCCTGAGTCTTGGCAGCGTCCGCATCGATCTTGCTGCCGTCCGCCTGGGTCTTGATGCTATCCGCTTGGGATTCGACCGCTTGGGAGGCTTGTTTGGCGGCTGCCGCCTGCGCCTGCACTTCTGAAATGGTTTGTTGGCTAATTTCGCGCTGCTTGCTAATGATCGTGTTGAGCGTAGCTATAGTGGTTACGTGCCTTCGATAAGCGTCGACTAACTTATACAAGATCCCAAGAGTCAGCACCCACAGCAACAGACTGGCGACCGAAATGCCGATGGCCACCTTTGTGCCGGTTCTGCTTCGACGCTTGCGCCTTTTACGCTGCTCGGGTTGAGAGGCGACTTGGCCGTACAGACCGTTGCGCGCGGCGCCCAACCCCTCGCTCTTATCTCTTTGCTCCTCGGTCGGGTGATCGTTTACTTCGCGTTCCTCACGCTCGAGCGAGGAGGCGGCGTCCAGGAGAAATGGGACCCTGATTTGCTCGGGCGCAACGGTGGCCTGCGGTTCCGCGGGCTTAGTCGCCTCGCGAATTTGGCTCAGCATGAACTTCACGTCTTGCTCGCAAATCAAAGGTCCGAGCAGAGATGCGCTGGACAACGCCTTTAGTTCCTCACGAGTCACCCGGAAGCGCTCGACGACTCCATGGTTGCGGCAAAATCCTTGAACGATTCCGTACTCGCCAGATTGAACTCCGAAGCCCGGGGTCTGTGAATTCTCGGCGGTTTCGAGTTCCGGGATTTGTTCTGGCTCAGGCTCGTCGACATCTGAAACGCCCGGCAAAGCCACAAGAAGCGTGGTTGCTTTCGAATGGCCGCCGCGCGATTCGAGAGGTTCCTGCTGCTCTTGTTCGCCAGGAGGAGAGGAACTGAGCGGCGCCTGTTTTTTTTGGAGCGACTTTAAGGCGTCGACCAGCTCGCGCACCACCTGTCCGGCGTCGACAGCCGCATCGGACACTTTCGGTTTGTCCATTACCCTGCGCTCTGATCCCGCGGTTGCGGGTTTTCTCTATATTTCAAGCTTGCTCCGCCAGCCCTTGTGAGCTTCGCTCGAAGCCCTGCGCCAGCGCCGAGAAGTCCTCGCGAAGGGTCTTCGCCGGTTCAAACGCGTTAGCGAGATGCGCGAGTCTGTCCTGAAGCGTCACCGCCGGTTCGAGCGCAGCGGCCAGCTGGCCCAGGCTTTGGCAGAACCCTTCAGAAAGTTGATCGAGTTCCTGATCCAGAGCTTTCAGAGGGCCGAATTGATTCAGAACCTGTCGGAGCTGGTCCTGGAAACCGCGCATCGGTTGGAGCAGTTTGGCCAATTCCTTGATTTGCGTCCCAAACTCGCGCAGTGGTTCAAACACACTCCCAAGCTCCGAAAGCTGTCCTATGGGTTCCAGAATCGATGCTATCTGAGCGAGTTGATCTTGAAGCGGCTTTACCTGCTCAAACACCGCCTCTACCGCGAGCGTGGGGTGAAACGAAATCTGCTGATCTGCCATTCGAGTCTATCCTCCCAACAACAGCCACGTTTATTGACCGTCGACTCGCTTGTACCTTGCCGTCAGGCCACGGCAATAGCAACTTGGCCCCTGTGGATTGCCGCGACGCTGCGGCTTGCGAGAGATTAATCGATGGTGGCAGGATGGCTAAACAAGACTAAAAATTGTATAGCCTATTTGACGCATTTTTATACTCCAATAGGTACTTAAAACAATAGCAACTTGTCTTCTACAATTAGTAACAAGGCGCGCTGCAATTTCGACTGCAACGATTCGCCACCAAAAAGGCTAGGGACGGAATAAGATGGCAACTCAGCGAACTTCTTTTGAGCCCGGTCTGGCGGTATCGAGCGTCTTCGATCAGATAGGACCGCTCCAGGAGCAGTTGGCGCAGATCGTGGTTATCCTCGAACCGATTCAGCAGCTCTCTGAGCTTGCAAGCGTGTTCGAACCTCTGCGCGAGTTCGAGGGACAGATCAGGGCCCTGGCTAAAGTGCTCGCGCCGATGCACGACTTCCAGCACCAACTTCAGCAGGTGTTGAAGCAATTCTCACCGCTGGAAACGCTCGACCAGGAACTCAGCCAGCTCTGCTTGTCGTTCCGCGAAAGTCTGTGCCAACTCGCCACGGCTCTCGAGCCCGCTGCAGCTCTTCAGGATCGACTCGCCCATCTGTGTATTGCATTTGAGCCGGCCAAGGCTCTTCGCCAGGAATTCTCTGCGCTGGCTCAAATTTTCGAGCGAAGCTCGACGGACCTGCCCAATTAAGATCGAAGCAGGCGGTCCCACAAGTCAGTGGTCCCCCACCAGAGAATCGAACTGGCGATGCCGGAAACAGGCGAAAAGGCCGAATCGATACGTAGCGAGACGCCGGCGAAACTAAGGAAACGGGAATCATTGCAGCACGCGCGCGCTCGCGGCATGCTGGGGCAATCTGCCATCCTTCCTTAATTAAGACGATGTTGAGTCGGCGGCATCAGCTGTCGCCAAGTGAACGCCGGTCCGTCCATTTTTCCTGGCGCGAACTGCCGCGCGAGTCTGCGATTGTGGGAAATGCACCAGGAAAAGCACGATGATACTGTTTGATATCAAAGCGACCTATACGGGCCGCCTTCAAACGAGCGGGAAGATTCCAACGCGTTTCAGGCCAAACTGGCGGTATCGGCAGTTTTTGACCAGGTCGAGCCTTTGCAGGCGCAGCTCGCTCGTATCGCGTCTTTTCGCGAACCGATGCGGCGGCTCGGCGAGCTGGCAAAGGTGTTTGACGAGTTACGCAAGTTCGCGATGCAGGTCAGCGACCTGGCCAGAGTGTTCGAGTCAAGGCACGACTTCCAGGACCGCCTTCGTCCGGTCCCGAACCAGTTTGCTCCGCTGGACGCTCTCGATGAGAAACTCAAACGGCTTTGCGCGTCGTTCGCCGAACATTTGAGCGAATTCGCCGACGCGCTCGGACCGGCGGTTATGCTTCAAGACCAACTCGCGTATCTGGCTAGCGCGTTCGAGCCGGCCAAGATTCTTCGCGAGGAATTCCTGGGACTGGCCCAGAGTTTCGCGTTGGGGTCACCCGCAATGTCGAACGGTCGGAATACGGCGTCTTCACCGAGCACCCCGAGACGCTGACCGATGATTTCTTCGTTGTTCCAGAAAGAACCAGCGCCAAAACGTTGGACTCTAATGCCGGTTAGGCGGTTATTGTCTTAATTAGCGGCCGAGTGTCTGAATTTGAAATCGCGAGTGGCTTAATTTGCCGGACCAAGCCAGACGAGAGCGGACTAGATTACCGGCGCGCAGCTGATTCGATTGTATTCACAACCTGAGGCGTAATCTCATCCGAAACGATCACACCGATTTTCAGTTTCGATAGGTGTGGTTCGACTGCAACATCGCCAGCGTATCTTTCAAACGGACGATGTAGCGCATCGAGCCTGCTAAAAGGCACTTTCGCAGGATTTCGCTCTGCTTGTGACCCGCAGTCTGCAGATGTAGAATCCCGCGCCGCAACCCTAGCTGAAAGGGGTGAACTTCTGGTTCCACTGCGCTACAGCATCAGGAGCCTCGGCCAACGGCTGACCACCTCCGCCATGACAGCCCTCAGCGTCGCGATGGTGGTGATGGTGCTGACGATCCTGCTCGGTTTTGTTGACGGGATGCGGCGCACGTTCACGATGGCGGCCGGGCGCAACAACTACATCCTGGTCTTTCGCGGGGTCAAGATCGAAGCCGGGTTCATCAATCACGAGACGCTCGACATTCTGCGCGTGCGTCCCGAGATTGCGCTCGATGCCAGCGGCAAGCCTCTCATCTCACCCGAGATTTTAGGCGCATTCGATCCGACCCCCGACGCACCGCGCGCTTCGACCGCGGCGATTCGGGCCATCAAGCATGTCGGCTACGAGGTTCACAACAAGATCCGAGTGATCGAAGGCCGCAGGCCCGAGCGCGGCAAGAACGAATGGATAGTCGGCCAGCGGCTCCTGGTCCGGTTTCCGATCCTCCACGTGGGCGCGAAGGCGCGCCTGGGCCGGTTGAAAGTGGATTTCCCGATCGTCGGCGTGTTCAGCGATGACGGCAGCGCCCGCGAATCGGAAGTCCTGATGGACTTCGACGATCTGGCGGTAGTCAATCACGTTCCGCCGGCGGAAATGGGCGCCAATACGGTGCACCTGGTGCTGAAACCCGGTTACGAGGATGAGTTTGCGGCCGCGCTGCGCAAAGATTCGCGGCTGAAAGTCGATCTCTACTCCGAGCAGGCTTTCTATGAACTTGTGGCCGGAGTCAGCAATCAGTTGCGCGGCCTTGGGCTGATCGTGGCGGCGATCCTCGCGATCGGCGCGCTCTTCGGCGCGATGAACACGATGTACTCGGCGGTCGCGCGGCGCAAACGCGAGGTCGGCACGCTGCGCGCGCTGGGCTTCGGGCGGGGCAACGTCCTGTCAGCTTTTATAGTGGAGAGCGCGGTACTCGGTTTGTGCGGCGGCGTGATCGGCGAGTTGGTGGCGTTGATCGTCGCCCACACGACGGGCCTCGAAAGCCGTCTGATGACCGTAGGCAACATCATGTTTTCTTTCAGCCTGCCGCTTTCGGTGTTCGGATACGGATTGGTCGCCGCAATCGCGATCGGCGTCCTGGGCGGGCTGCTTCCGGCCTGGCAGGCGTCGCGACTCGACGTCATAGAAGCGCTGCGGGATTGAATTGATCCGATGAAGTTCCTCGTGCTCATTCTGCGGAACATGCGGCGCCAGGCGCGGCGCTCGATTCTGACGATTCTGACAATCGCGATCGCAACGCTGGTATTCGCGATGCTGGTGTCGGTTCCGACCTCGATGGACCGTATCGTCGATCGCGTCAGCAAAAATCAGCACTTGTTCGTCATCAATCGTGCCGGGCCGTGGGACATTCCCGCCAAGTACTGCCTCGATATCAAGAAACTCGCGCACGTAAAGGGATGCGCGGCCGATCTCGACGAATTCATGCTCTATCGCAACGACTCCGACTGGATTGGGATTTCCGCGGCGGACGTCGAACTGCTGGACCTCAATCCCCTTGGCTCCGCCGCCGAAGCCATCGCGCGCTTCAAGGCGGACAAACGGTCGGTGGTGGTCGGCTACGGGGCCATGAGGCGTTACGGATGGCACGTCGGTCAGCAGATCATGTTGCGGAACACCTGGAACGGTCACCCGGTGAGCATGCCGTTCATTATCCAGGCGGTAGTTCCGGATGAGACTTATCCCAACCTCTTCCTGATGCGGCGGGACTATTTAGTAGACACTTATAAAACCGCGGGAGTGGAAAACCCCGATAGCCGCGCGAGCCGGCTCATCGTCGCCGTGGACTCCCCGGAAAATTTCGGTCAGGTCGCACGCGTGATTGACGAAACCTATCGCAATTCCGACACGGAGACGCGAACTCAAACCGAGAGCGATTTTCTGACGAGCGCGCTGGCCAACGTCGGAAACATACGGGCGATCATCCTGAGCTTGATCATCGTAGTGCTGCTAACCGTCCTGATGATCTCTGGAAATTCGATGGCGATGACCGTGCGCGACCGCATACCCGAAGTTGCCCTGCTCCGCACGCTGGGCTTCGGCCGTTGGCGGATTGCCTATCTGCTGTTCGGTGAAGCGATGATTCTGGGATTGATCGGAGGCGCGATGGGAGCGGTGGTGGCGCTCGCGCTCTTCGTCAACGGCACGGATCTCGGGAGCCTCACGAACGGCCTCGCATTGATCTCGGTCACGCCGATGGTCGCGTTGGTATCGTTCGTAACCGCGATCGCGGTCAGCGTGCTGAGCGGCACTATCCCGGTGTCAGGTGCGCTCAACACGGCTCCCGCGATCGCGTTACGAAAGATCGTATGAGGTCGCGGCGAGATCAATCTTAGTCGAAGGCAGTTGACGAGGCTTCGCTGGAGGACGACTGGAAGGCCGAGCTGCTACTCGCCTGTAGAAGCGCAACCATCTTGCGAGCCTGCTCGGGAGGTACGCGAGTGTCCTCGTCGCCGCTGAGGATCACGAATACACCAGCTTTCGAAACGGCTCCCAGAAAGAGTGAAGGCAAGGGACTCGCACGGCCTTCCGCCAAGGAAATCCTGGCGAGGCACTCATGCGAAGCCACGAACCAAACACTCGCAGCGTATTCGACCCTTCTTCCGAATCATCACGGCATGGGTTTGCCGCGCGTACTCAGAATTTCTACTTGCGTCGACGCCGTATCCTTTCCAGAACCAGCACCGCGGTTGTGGCGGCAAGGGCAAGACTTGGGATCGCCAAGCTCGGATCAATTTCAGGAACAGTAGGAGTAGCGAAGGCGAGTTTCGAACTCGTCAGCGCCACGGAAAGAACCACCAGCGATAGAAGAATGCGCGACCATTTCCTGTCCATGGTAGACCTCTCTGCGATTTTCGGAGTGTGCGATGCGCCATCAAAACATTTCAGAAAGCGGCAAAAAGACGATACTAAAAAGTAGCCGGGGTGCGATGTTGATATGTCCAAAATAGCGACGACGGCTCGCTGAAAGGCGGTGTCCTCGCGAAATGCGTTTTTTGGCAGACGCGAAGGGGCACCGGCTCGATTCTCAGGTCGAAGAAAATGCGCGAGCATGCGCACTATTTTCTGCCTTCCCGCGGAGAGCGCGAAAACGGAGGACTGGGTGGCGGATGGTGCAGTCTGCCGCGAACTCTTCTCTCACAAAATCAAGTCGATCTAATGATCTCTTTTCCGATGTAGCCGTTCGAAGATCTCTAAACCTCGATCGCTTCACGAGTACCCCCGGCAGTATCGGCAGGGCGCGTCGAAGTGAACCCTCACGATCTGCACGGCGACGACTCGAACTCTGTGCTTGCCAACTCTTAGTCTAAGTGGGAGCATGCGTCGGAATTCAAAATCGAAAGCCCGGCTGATAGGGACGTTCTGGCCGGAGCGTCGCGGGAGGCGCAGGAGGATCACTCATGTTAACATCGAGTCCCACCCTTCGCACTGTATGGGTACTGGTCGCGATGCTCGCCACCGCGGCAGGGCTTGTCGCATATGATGCAGCCGTCGCGGCGGCACCCGTCAGCCCTCAGCTGGTCGAGCTCGCGGGAAAACGGCACCATAAAACCCCGATCTTCAACAAGGCGTTCGTGACGTCGGCCACCTTCACTGGCGACCTGGGAGGTCAAAAGGGCGCGGATGCCAAATGTGCCAGGGCGGCAAAAGCTGTCGGCCTATCCGGAACCTTCAAGGCGTGGCTCTCCACGTCCAAGCGCAACGCCAAAGACAAGCTCGGCACGGCACGAGGCTTTGTGCGCGTTGACGGCCAGCCGTTCGCAGACCAGGTTTCGGACATCGTCGCCGGCAGGATATTCAACCCGCTCGACATCGATGAAAATGGTGCCGCCCACCCTGACAACGCCGTCTGGACGGGCACTTTGGGTGACGGAACAGTGGCCACCGGTGATACTTGCTCCAATTGGACGTCGAGCTTTTTTCAGGACGACGGAGACACAGGCGGCTCGTCCTCCGGACCCACATTCTGGACCGACAATCTGGGGAACGCCGGCAATTCCTGCATGAACGCGCAGTCTCTCTATTGTTTCGATACCTCCCACGTCACCCCCCTCACCGTGACTAAGACCCCCGGCCGAATCGCATTCGTTTCCAAGGGCACGCTGGACAACACCTCCGGCATAGCGGGAGCAGATACCTTGTGCGCCACTGAGGCATCCGCGGCTTCGCTCCCGGGAACTTTCCAGGCGCTGCTTTCAACTTCCACCACACCGGCCGCCATGCGTTCTGGCTTCAATTTTTTGGCGACGTCGGAACCATACGTGCGACCCGACGGTATCAAGATCGCCGACGCACCTACGATCGCGTCGGGCGCTCCGCTCGATAGCGGCATCTGGCAGAACGCCGACGGCACCTACGTGACGACCTTCAGCCTCCCGTGGACGGGATCTTCGACGCCTTCGTCACCCACCATCACTGCCCAGACCTGCGATGACTGGAGTACCAACTCGGATCCCGCTAGTGGCGATATCGGCGAAACCAGAGACTCCGGTGAGTTCTGGTGGAATGCAGGAACGACGGCGCTTTGCGGCAACTCCCTCCCGATTTACTGTCTGCAGGAATAGGCGTGGCGCCTTCGGCGCGAGTCCAGATCGGGCGGTCCTTTAGCTGACTCCGCTAGCCGCGCGACGTAGCAACTGGACGCAAATCTCAAGGCTTGGATAATCGAGGTGCGCGCGCCATGTCTAGAATACGGGCGAGCAAAAGTAGGGGACCAAAAAAGAGAGGACAGATTTTGTCAGCGGCGGCGTGGACTGCTTGGCGGATGATGCAGTCTGATGCGAACTGCTCTCCGCGTCAAATTTCGGCCACCTTGGGGTCGAATTGAGACCAAATAAGCTTTGTCTTCTCTCGGGTTTTTGTCGAAATTCCCTACTCAACCGAACAGGGAATTTTTTTTGGAGGAACAGGGAATTTTCTCGATGCAACAGAGAATTTTCAGGACGTAACAGGGAAGCTCGTGAGCATGCGTCGTTAGAGTTTTTCAGGATGCACAAGCATAATCTTCTTCTTTACGATTACTTTCGTGAAATCGGTGCGCATGGCTAACAACAAACCTATCTTGATCGTTGGTGCCGGCACGACCGGGCTCGCAATGGCTTGTGAACTGGGCCGCCATGGCGCGCCGGTCCGTGTTATCGACAAGCAGTCCGGAATCAATCCGCATTGCCGCGCGTGTTCCGTGCACGCTCGGACACTGGAGATTTTTCACGACTTCGGCATCGTCGAGGAGATTCTTGCCCAGGGTCACAAAGTGCTGGGCATGAGCCAGTACGCCAACGGCGAACGCTTCATGCACTCCAGCGGTGGCGAAATCGACAGTCCATATCCCTTCAGCATAAACCTCGAGCAGTGCAAAACGGAATCAGCGTTGGAGCGTCTGCTCCGGACCTACGACATCGAAGTAGAGCGTGAGACCGAGCTCGTGGCGATTTCCGGGCGGCCCGATGCGGTCTCCGCTACAATCCGCCGCGGCACCATCTCCGAAGAAGTTGTTGAGACTCCGTGGCTCGTCGGGTGCGACGGGGCTCACAGTCGGGTACGCCACCTCAACCACATTCACTTTCCTGGCAAGGAAGACCTCCATCAGTATTGCCTTGCCGATGTGCTGATTGAAGGCGCACTTGCGCACGACGAAATACACTCCTTCATGAGCGACCGCGGATTGCTCTTCTTCTTCCCACTGCCGAACGCGCGGTGGTTAGTTGCAGCTGACCTGCCGACGCAGCACGACGCGGTCAAAGAGCAGCCCAGCCTGGAAGATGTGCGGGCAATCGCATCCGAGCGGGGACCGGCCGGCATCCGCATCAGCGACCCGCGATGGCTGGCCTACTTCCGTATCAACTACAGGGCCGCGCGCCATTATCGCCACGAACGCATCTTTCTGGCCGGCGACGCCGTGCACATCCACAGCCCGATGGGCGGGCAGGGCATGAATACCGGCATCCAGGACGCGTACAACCTGGCCTGGAAGCTGGCGCTCGTCCATCGTGGACGTGCGCCGGCGGACCTGCTCGACAGCTATGAGAAGGAGCGGCGGCCAGTTGCTGAGGACGTGCTCACCACCACCAAGATGCTGACCGACCGCTTCGAAGCGTTCAGCCGTCTTTCACCCGAACAACGCCAACAAATGTACCTAAATATGGTCGTGCCACCGGAAGTCGCCCAGCGGATGGCACGACACCTTGAGCAGTTAGACCTGAATTACACGAAGAGTCTGATATGCCATGAGCACGAAGGCAGCCATTTTGGAAAGACTCGCTTCACGGGCGGTCCACGTCCTGGTGAGGAGGCGCCCGACGCCAAGCCGCTGCTCTACGACAGTCGCTCGACGACTCTTTTCGAGTTGCTGCGCGGGCCGAAGCACACCTTGCTCCTGTTCCCGGGCGGCGCCCACGAGGCTAAGTCATGGCACCGGCTGGCCGAATTGGCTGAGTCGGTCGAGAGCCGTCTGGACGATCTGATCAATATCTACTTCGCAGCCATCGAAGCGGGCAGCGTTCCTTCGAACCCGAAGTTCGATGGACGCCTCATACTCGATCCCGAACGCTCGCTCCACTACCGCTATGGCGCTGAAACCGAATGCCTGTACCTAGTCCGTCCCGATGGTTACGTGGGTTATCGCAGCGAACCTGCAACGGCGAGCGCCTTTCACGATTATCTGGGGCGTATCTTTTCAAGCTGACTCGTTGTGCTCTCAAAATCCCTCGCGTGCCCTGCTGGATTTGAGTCTTCGAGCAGGCACAGCATTGGAGGCTCAGGATAATTGACATCGCTCACAATGAACGATCGGCCGTAGAATGACGGGTGCGACGCGCACAGATGCTATACAAACCAATATGAAGATATACCGAATCGCCAATCTCGCGGTGCTTTCGTTTGTTTTGTCGATCGCGTTCGCGACGGCTGCCCGAACGGACGACAAGACGGTGCCGGGGTGGGATGCCGCTTTGTTCCGCGACGCGAGCACCATCAAAATAATGACCACCGAACCTGACGTCGGAGAGCATTGGTCGAACTTGTGGGTGGTCGTCATCGACGGGCAGCCGTACGTCCGACTTGGCGATCGGTCATACGGACGCATTCAGAAGAACTCCACCAGTCCTTACGTGAAGTTGAAGGTGGCTGACCAGGAATTTGACAAGGTGAAGGTGGAGGAGATGCCAGATATGAAGGAAAAGGTTGCCGCCGCGATGGCCGATAAGTACTGGATGGACGTATTCATCCGGCACGAGTCGCATCCGATGGTTGCGCGCCTGGTTCCAGAGGTCACTCCACCGGAGACATCATCCCATTAACCGCGCCGCCAGAATTCTGGACCAAGTTTTCGGAATCGGGGAAGGGCCTTACGATCGCTGCTGCTCAGATATCCGCTCATCGGCGGCCACCTCGAAATTTTGCAGGTAGCGTACGTAGCCGGGCGGTAGGCCATGCTGAACAGCACCTTCGATCAGCAAGCCAATATAACGCGGAGAGGGTTTGCGCCCGAGGCTGATCCTGTCTGACTGATATGTGAACGCTGCGATCTGTTCGCTGCCATTGACGGTCGCGCTAACTGAAATGCGGCGGTATGCGCCCCTTGGGACCCCTTCCGTACGGTCGAGATGCTCTGACCCTTCGACCGTGATCAAGTACAGCACTCCCCACGTGCGAGCACCCGCTTGAGACTCCAGATTGGCCGCACCGCGCTCGCCCGGGCCGATCGCTAGATTGAAACGGAGCAGGTAGTTTTCGAGCAAGGCTGGCTGCGCCTGTATTGGGCGCATGCCGCGACGACTCTCAAAGATGCCGCGGTTCATGTTGCTGCCGTAGGCAAAGTACCAAGTCAGAGCTTTGGTCTCGTCACTCATCTGTGATACTTGCTGGCTTTCAAGCTGATTTTGCGCGATGTTCTGGAGGCGCCTCATCTGGCCGTCGAGGTTGTTAACATGAGTATGGATACGTTCATGAATCTACTCAGAAAGCATTTGTCCGAAAAGGACTTCAATCGGATGATGGAGTTCACCGCCTCGATGGAACCCGAACGACGCGCCGCAATGATGCAGTTCCTTGCGGAGCGTGAGACTCTGGCGCCGGAAGTCGGAGCTGACGCGCCCGACTTCAAGTTGCCACGCCTCAGCAATGTCGAGCAGGTGCAACTGTCATCTTTTCGGGGGCGAAAGCCGGTAGCCCTGATTTTCGGCAGCTATACCTGACCCCCCTTCCGTGCCCAGGCTGGGCACCTTGAAGACCTCCACCGCCGCTTCGGCCATCGAGTCGAGTTCTTCGTCATCTATATCCGGGAGGCACACCCGACGGACGAATGGCAGGTAGAATCTAACGAAAGTGAAAAGATCTTGTTCGAACAGCCGAAGACGTTCGACGCGCGAAGCGAAATTGCACAGGTCTGCTCGCTCAAACTCGAGCTATCGATCCCTACGCTGATCGACGACATGGAAAATTCGACCGACCGCAAGTACTACGCGCTGCCCGACCGGCTGTACCTGGTCGGACGCGATGGCCGAGTGGCGTACCGTGGCGGACCGGGGCCGTTCGGCTTTGTCGCATCGGAGCTTGAACGCGCTATCGAAGAATACCTCGGCGCCATTCCAACCGAGTCGCGTCGAAGTCGACCTAGCAGCGAATCGTTGCGCTCCGCCAGCCAGGCTTCGACCTAATGCATCGCGCTGAGAGCCATGCACCGGTTCGAATCGACGGCCTGCGCGGAAGACGGCGGATGGCGGCCGAACTGCTCGCACTCGCCTACATCGCCATCGTTGCGGAAGTCGCGATCGCGACCGGTGCCTTCTTCATACTGTTTCCAGAGCTCGCTGCGCTTTCACACGATGTGTTCACTAGGCCGCGAGGCTCGTGGGCCAGCGCCCCTGTCCTTCTGGTGGTTACGCCAGTGCTGACTGCACTCCTCGGCACGTTAGTAACTCGCAGTCTTCCATACGGCTACTCGTCGGTGATGCTGACCGTAGTCGGCGCGCTGGCAATTGTTTTAGCGTTGCGATCGCCAATCGCGCCAGCCATTTCAGCCGGCTTGCTGCCGCTCGCACTTGGCGTCAGGAGTTGGTGGTATCCGCCAGGAATCGTTTTCGGAACTGTTTTGTTGGCTCTTCTATCTCTCGTCTGGAAGCGCTTCGACGTCGAGTTTCCTCAGAACAGCGATCGATGAAGTGAAGACGAAGACTCGATCCCGGGCGTCGAATCGTACCGGCGCCTACTCGCGCTCCTGATTTTGGTCCTGGCTGCCGTGTTTGCCGTCAAGCTAACGAATTTGCGATTCGTGCTTTTCCCGCCGCTGGTCGTGATCGGATTCGAGATGTTTATCCACACCAGGCGATGTCCCTGGGCGACGCGGACCCTGAGTCTGCCGGTTGTCTGTATGCTGACTGCCGCGGGCGGGTTGCTCTCTCGCCGATATCTGGGCGTTGGAGCCCTGGGCTCGGTCTCCAGTATGGCGTGGGGAATCCTGATTCTGCGCGTTTTTGATCTTCACGTTCCACCGGCGCTCGCAGTCGCGTTGCTGCCGCAGGTGATCGACTCGCCCACGGCGCTGTATCCGATCGCCGTGGGTATCGGCACTTCGCTCCTGAGTGGATCGTTTGTTCTCTACAATCGCGTTCTGCGTCCGTATTTCGAGTATTGACTCGAACCTGCTCGGGCGGCACCAATCGCATCTGGTTACTCTCGGAGGGAGCCCGCGATGGTAGAAATCAAACTGTATCAATTTGGGCCGATTGCGGACCGTGAATCGGCGTCACCGTTTTGCGTCAAGCTTCACTATGCGCTCCGGTAGAAGCGGCTCCAGTTCGAAACCGTGAATCTGGCGAGTCCCTCCCAGGTGAAGAAGTATAGCCCGCCCATGCTGGCGACCGTCAGGACCGGTCCTACTATTTTCCCTCGATATAGTGCCTGTGACCAAAATGCGCAACGTAGTCCGGCGATCAACATCACCGCGGCCGCACCGAACATCAAAAAATTCACCCACGGGACAACGCGGGTAACGAGAAACTGCGCGAAGAAGAGCGGGTAGCTGCCCAACGCCGCAAGACTGAGTAGGAATCCTGCCCACAACGGCCAGTTCATGCGACGCGTCTTCATGACCAACTGTCCATCCACGGTTTCCGAATTCCCGCAGAATTATCTTCCGGTTCACCACCGGCTGGAAGAGTAAAAGTGCTCTCGCGCCCAAAGATACTTCGTGCGGCTAAGCAGACGGACCGTGGCTAAGCCGTTCCGCCGGTTGTCCCTAGTCAAAACCTAAACCCGGACGTATTGATGATGGAGCCCACCGAGGATTGGTATCGCTGCGATGTGCCCGATCTTCTGCGTCCCGCGAAAATCCGGAGCATCTTTGTCCAGGGAGAGATGCGGTCGGACTTGGTTGTAATAAGAAGCGTATGCCTTCAGGACAGCGCGCAGGTGCGCTTCGCCGAACACGACGAGATGGTCGAGAGATTCGCGACGTATCGATCCGATCAGCCTTTCAACGTGGCCGTTCTGCCACGGCGAGCGTGGCGCCGTAGGCCGATCTCTGATCCCCATTGCGCGAATGCGGCGGGTATAGGCTGGACCATAAGCTCCGTCACGGTCACGGATCAGGTGACGCGGAGCTTCGTCCCAGGGAAAGGCGTCGATAACTTGACCTGCAATCCATTCTGCAGACGGATTGCTCGTCACGCCAATGGTCATCAGGCGCCTTCGCGCGTGGCGAAGAACTACCAAGCCATAGAGCAGCTTGAACGAGATCGTTCGCACTACGAACAGATCGATGGACGCAATCCCGGCTGCGTGATTACGCAGGAAGGTCTTCCAACCCTGGGAAGGTGCACCCAGTGGCCTCGTCATATACCTAGCCACCGT
Organism: uncultured delta proteobacterium; assembly: GCA_963733715.1. Taxonomy (GTDB): domain Bacteria; phylum Desulfobacterota; class Binatia; order Binatales; family Binataceae; genus Binatus. Next base: position 65,946 of record CAVTEN010000033.1, on the reverse strand, counting down.
TGATTCGGCGACTGCGATGCCGAGCATCAGCAGCTCGCCGTGTATCCGCGGCGCGCCCCACAGTGGGTTTTCCTTGCTCATACGTCTGATGAGATCGCGGATCTCGCGGTCGATTCTGGGGCGCCCGCCACGTCGGCGAGACTTCCACCGCCAATAGGCCCGAAAGCCGCGCTGATGCCAGCGGATCACGGTCTCGGGCTTGACCACTGTGATCGCATTCAGAATCGATGGAAACAGTCGGTACATCCAGACGAAGATCAGCCGGTCGATATTTCTCAACCACACTCGCGACGGGGACTTACGGCTCAGGACGATCACTTGCTGACGCAGGACGATGTTTTCGGCCTCGAGTCTCGCCCGTGATTTCAGGCTGGATCGTACGACGAGCAGGATTTTGGTCAGGAGCGCAAACATTGTGCCCCCCACTAGCACAGCTATCGCACTCCGTCACCCCGGACGACGTTTTCGGTAGCGACAAGTAGCCACAAGAGCGGATATATTGACCTAGCGTAACGAGTGCTCACATAAGTTTGCGTGACACGGCCGATTGGAAACACCGAACCGCTTCAGAGCTTCCAACGACTCTACAACAAAAGATCGCGACTTCGTCGGCGCCTGTCACTCGGTCCCGGCTGTATTTGGCGTTCCGCATAATCGTTCGACTTCCGTATTCTTGGGCACATTTGTTACCCGCTGCTGTGCGTTTCCGAATCGTAGTTGGCCAAGCCGCTCAGCTTTAACGGTTGTCTATGATCGAGTGCCGGTCGAAGGCTTGGGCGCCGCTGATGCCATCGGATCGATCCTGAAAGGAATCTCGAACGTGACCGATTGCGGGATCTTGCAAATTTGCTCGCTACATTCTTGAAAGCTGAGTTTTCCCTTTAGCTTGTAGTCGCCCGGCTTCAGTCCGGGTCGCGCGAGGATTTTTCCCTTGACCCGGAAGCTGCCTGCGTAGACTGGCAGGGTCTCGCCAAGTTCGGGGAAAGCGACCTTCTTTGGATCTGGATATTCGAACGACTGCTCGGCGACGCAGTCGCTGTCAAACACGATGTTGGTCGGAGTGTAGTTCGCCGGAAGGGGCTGCCCATAAATGTGCCAGCCCTTGGCGATTGTGAAGTCCGCGGCTACTCCGATTTCTTGACCGGCTACTCCGTGATCGGTCGAAGGGGTGATCACGATTCGGATGTCCCCGACCGTTAGCGATACCGACTTAGCGTCCGTCTCCACGCCGAATTCATTGAGCAGGATTTCCGACGAAGCTACTCTCGTCTGATAGTCGGGAAGAAAGTACTTGGCCTTGATTACGCCATCGGGCGAGATGAGGTAATCGCCTGGGAAGGGAATGCCGTAGAACGGATGATCCTTCGGGACATTCGTATTGAGGATTCCGAACTCGCGAATGACGATGCTACCCTTGTCGGATAGGCACGGGTAACCAAGGTGATGAGCGGCGCTGAAGCGCTGCAGAATCTCCTGAGAATCGTAGGTGATGGCCGCGATCTTTACACCCTGCTTTTCGAAGCCCTGGCGCGATTGTTCCAGCTCCACGAGCTGGCTTCTACAATAGGGTCACCAATCGGCGCTTCGACTAAAGACCAGAAGAAGGCCCGAAGGGCCCGTGAGATCGCGAAACGTTCTTCGATTACCGTTCTGATCCGCGAGCGCGAAGTCAGGTATTTTCTCGCCGACCTTAAGGCCGGTGGTTGCGCCGTCGTTCTGGGCTTTCACGAAGTCCTGAAACTCGCTTGGAGCGATCTTCTCGCCGCTGCGCATTTTGTTCAGGACCTGCGTGAGAACCTCGCCGTTGCTGGAATTCGAATCAGGCATTGTTTTCTCCTGTGCAGACACCCACTGGGCTCCTGCCATTAATCCCGCGATCGCCGAAAGAATGGCGGCAAGCATAATTCTCTTGATATCAAAGTTGGATCGCGGAGTCATATCTCACGCATCAGCAGAGCTTTGCGGTCATGAAGATAATCCACGAGTCGCACACTGAGTAGCGTCGCAAGCACGAGCCCGTAGGCGACCGGCTCGCGAACGTCGAGTTTGACTCTCCAGATGAAATGAAGGACCGCGAGTGCTGGCGCCAGATAGGCGAGGCGATGGAGCTGCTTCCATCGGACGTAACCGAGGCGTCTGAGAGCAGAGTTGGTCGATGTCGCGGCCAGCGGAATCAGTAGCAGGAAAGTGGAGAACCCGAAGAAGATAAATTTCCGTTTGATTATATCGTCTACGATTGCATGCCAGTCCAGACCCTGATCGAGCACAGTGTAGGTGGTGACGTGCAGAAGAGCATAGAAGAACGCGAGCAGGCCGAGCATCCGCCGGATACGCATTGGCCACGTCCAACCAAACATGGCTTTAAGCGGCGTACATCCGAGGGCCGCGAGCAGGAAGACTAGCGCTATCAGGCCGAGTTGGTTCAAAGCTTGAGCGATTGGATCTGGGCCGAGATTATCGCTCCATGCACGTGTCAGAATCGCCGCGAGTGGGACGAGCGAGCCGGTGAGCACAGCAGGCTTGAGCCAAGGCAGCGGGGATTTTTTTGTTACCGCTGCCATAGCTAGAAGAACTTTGTGAGATCCATTCCTTGGTATAGACCTGCGACCTGGTCTGCGTAGCCGTTGAATGGCAGGGTCGGACGGCGATGATACTCGCCGATCCGTCTTTCGGTTGCCTGGCTCCAGCGCGGATGATCGACTGCGGGATTCACGTTTGCATAAAAGCCGTACTCGTCGGGCCCCGCTATATTCCAAGAAGTCGGCGGCTGTTCCTCCGTCAGACGAATATTCACGATCGATTTGATCCCCTTGAAGCCGTACTTCCAGGGAACCACGAGGCGGATGGGCGCGCCGTCCTGGTTTGGAAGCCGCTTACCGTAGAGTCCGACCGCCAAGATGGTCAGCGGATGCATCGCTTCGTCGATGCGCAGGCCTTCGACGTAGGGCCACTGAAGGAGATCGGTACGCTGGCCCGGCATCTGTTGGGGATCGAGGAGCGATTTGAAGGCTACGTATTTCGCGCGCGAGGTGGGCTCGACACGTTTCAGGAGATCTCCCAGCGGGAAGCCGACCCACGGGATGACCATCGACCAGGCTTCGACACAACGCATACGGTAGATGCGTTCCTCCAGCGCGAACGATTTGATGAGTTCGTCGATCTCGAAGACTTGCGGACGCGCCACTTGGCCTTCGATCGTCACTTGCCATGGACGCGGTTTCAGAGTGCCTGCGTTTGCCGCCGGATCGCTCTTATCGGTGCCGAACTCGTAGAAGTTGTTGTAGTTGGTGACGGCATTGTAAGAGTTGTTCTTCTCTCCAGACGCGTAGTCGAGGTGCCGCGTAACGGTGAGCGCGGCCCGGTCATCCGGCGTTGCGGTGTTCGCGCCCTTTTCGTGGTCCTTCGCTCGAAGGCCTCGCATCAGCCAGAGCAAAGTGCTGCCCACGCCACTGCTGGTTGCCGCGAAGAGCAACGAGTTCTTGATGAACTCGCGCCGCTGAAGGTACAACCTCTCGGGCGTCACCTCGCTCGATGAGAGCATGTTACCGATCCCGGACACCTCGTTCCCTTACTCATGTTCTTCGCCATTTCGCAATTAGAAATCGTCGCTGACACTGTTAGATGCTGTCGCTCTTGAAATGGTTACAAAACTCTCAGTGGGGAACCTCTCGACTCGGGTACAGGTTCACCATTGCGAGGTATAGTCACGATGCAAACTCAGCGTGAGCGATTCGGTCTGGTTCCCTGGATTGTCGGTATCGTAATCGTCGCGGCGATCGGATTCGGCTTCTTTCGTAAAGCGGTCGCGTTCTCGGAGACGAATGGTGCGTCCGATGGCGCACCTGTCGTGCTTGAGCTGTTCACATCAGAGGGATGCTCAAGCTGCCCGCCTGCCGACGCACTTATCAGTGAGCTGGGGTCCTCGACGAAATCCGTGATCCCGCTCGCGTACCATGTCGATTACTGGAATCATCTCGGGTGGGCGGACCCGTTTTCGTCACGTCAATGGTCTGAGCGACAAAGTGACTACGCTCGGGCGATGAACCTGGACGGCGAGTACACGCCTCAAATGGTGATCAGCGGCGCGTGGCAGTGCGGTGGTTCTGACGCAGGAAGTATCGAGCGCGCGGTGGCCGCTGCGCGTTCGCAGCCTGCCTTGGGCCGCACCAGTATCCAAACCAGCCTCGCTGCTGCGGGGTCTCGAAAACTTCAGGTCAAAGTTAACGCGCAATTGCTGACCGCAGGGCCCGGACGGCTCGTGGTAATGTTGGCGATTTACGAGAGCGGTCTGGTCAGCAAGATTGGCGCAGGTGAGAACGGTGGCCGCGAAATCACCTACGACTACACCGTGAGGAAATTACTGCCGGCATTTGAACTGGACGCGGCGCAGCCGGGCTCTTTCGTCCAGGAGATGACTATTGACCTCGACCCTTCATGGTCAGTGGACCATCTTGGCGTCGCGGCGTTCATTCAGGACCCCACGTCGCTCAAAATTGAGGGTGCTAGCTCGGAGTACCCAATCGCTAAGAACTGATGCTTCGACACCGCATGGACGGGCGCAATCAGTGTCGCTGCAACCGGCGCGCCCATCCTAACGGCCGGCGGGTCCTCGATCTCATCTGCAACCGAGCGCACAAAAATCAGTGTTGGCCGTAACCTTCCGCAGGCTCCATCACTCTAATCACTGAGGTTCGAGTCCAGATGAAGAAACTTTCAACAATTTTTGCCGCCGGAACCGTGGCGTTGACTCTGTCGACGCCGGTTCTGGCCGGCTCCGTCGGAATTTCTAGGAGTTACGCTGTTGTTCAGCCCAACGCCCAGACCTTTGCTCAACTAAGAGCAGGCCTCGGAGGCCGCGCAGCGCGAAGCCCGCGAAGGAAACAAGAACAACCCGGCCTTCGCGCAGAAGAGCTACGAAATCGATCAACTCGTGCAGCGCATGAACAGCGGTCAGCAGGTCGCGCAGGAGCAGGTTGAACAAGCGCTGCAACCGGTTTGGATTTGGTAACGAGCGCGACACATAGAGACGACGCCGATCGACCTATCTGCTCGCTGGCAGAGTCATGCTCAATCCTAATCACGGAAACTGTTTCGCCAAAATTGGACAGGCGGCCTTCAATCCGGCGCACTTCGTACCGGGCATCGGTCCCTCCCCCGACAAGATGTTGCAAGGCCGCCTGTTCTCCTCCGACGATACCCATCGTTGCCGGCTCGGCGCGTATCACACTGTGCTTGCCAGTCAACCAGCCCCGCGCGACCCAAGCCGAGCAACTACAGCCGCGGCGACTCGATGCGCACCGTCGGCGATACGGGAAGAACTACGAGGACTCAATAGCTTCGGCGGCACGCAACAGACCGCTTGGAAATCCAGCCAGCGACGCGGATGAGTCTCGACCGCGCCACAGTTTGATCCTTCAAATGGAAACAGCTCAATGAAATCTAATTCAGCACCAGGTCTCGCAGGTCTGATCGGCGAAACTCGCATGTTCGGAGAGGTCACGGCCTTTGTTCTTCGCGGTCTCTTGCGCCGGGCGCTTCCCAACATGCGTCGTCATAGGCGGCGGGGAGTTTTGCTGATACCTGGTTTTGGTGCCGGCGATCTAACTCTGAGCCCGCTCGCCGACAGACTGGGCGAACTTGGCTATCGAATTTTTTTCTCCGGTATCTGGTGCAACGTGGATTGCCCGGTTCATATGCTGATGTGGCTGGAAAAGGTGCTGCGCAAGGCGAGTCGCAAGACCCGCAGAAAGATCGTCATCATTGGTCATAGCCTGGGCGGCATCTACGCACGCGAACTTGCCTGCCGGTTTCCAGAATTGGTTGAGCGGGCGATATTGCTGGGTTCGCCGGTAAAAGCTCCTCTCGAGGGGTCTAATACATTTCTGAGGCCGCTTTTTGAATGGGCGCATAGGCGATGCCCCGGCAGGCTCGCAGCCCCCTTTGCCCCGGAAGTTGAGATGAGTCAGCTTGCTCCTCGCGTTCCCGAGACTCTCATCTACTCGAAAACCGACGGCATAGTTCAATGGCAGAACTGCGTCGAAACAGGGGCTCACGTAGAGGCAATTGAGGTTCAGTCCAGCCACTGCGGGCTCCCGTTCGACCCACGGGCTTTCGAAGTAATCGTCGACCGGCTCGCGCGACACGCTGAGCGAAGCCGTCTTGTTACGACCAACTCCGCACTGCCAAGTCGTCGCCGTTTCCACGGATTTCGGACTTCGCTCGCTGCTATCAAACGTTCGCAACAGGTTGCCTGATGCTCATTAAGATGTGACGCCTTCGTGTGGCGCATTTAGTTGTTGAAGACAATGACGTACAAGCCGCAAAACGTGCTTCTCGCAGGTGCGATGGCGGGCATGCTGGGCGCTGCGCCTTCATTTCAGTTGGTGTCGTTAGTTGCGGAATAAAGCGGCGGCCACAGTAATTGTGGTGGATGACGACATCTCAGTGCGTCGCGCGCTGCGAAGGCAGTTGCAGGTTTTGGGATTCATCGTGCTCGACTTTCAGAGCGCGGAAGAGTTACTGAGCGGCGACCTGCCAACCAGCAATGCGTGTCTGTTGTTGGATGTGTATATGCCGGGGACGAACGGGATCGAGCTATGCCGGAGTCTGGCTGCGTCAAAGAGGCACTTGCCGACCATCCTGATGAGCGGTCGTGATGATGAGCGGACCAGGCAAATGATGCGTGAAGCTAACCCGATCGCGAGCTTGGTCAAACCCTTCGATGGAGAAAGCTTGCTGCGCGCGATTCGGATGGCACTTCGGGACCATGAAGAAGACTGAAGGTCGGCACAACTTATAGGAGGAAATCTGATGGAAATATTGCGCACGCCTGATGAGCGCTTTTCGAATCTGCCCGGTTACCCATTCAAGCCGCATTATTTGGAGGCCGACGGTCAGAGAATCCACTACGTTGACGAAGGGCCGCGGAACGCGGCGCCGGTGCTGATGCTCCATGGCGAGCCGTCATGGTCATACCTGTATAGGAAAATGATCCCCGTTTTTGTCTCAGCCGGATTGCGCGCTGTCGCACCGGATCTGGTCGGCTTCGGACGCTCCGACAAACCAGCGAATCGCGAAGACTACACCTATGAACGGCACGTAAACTGGATCACCAGATTCATTCAGAAGCTCGATCTTCGTGGGATAACCCTGGTGTGCCAGGACTGGGGCGGATTGATCGGACTGCGCGTTGCAGCGGAGCATCAGGAGCGATTTGCGCGATCGTCGCAGCGAATACCGGATTGCCGACCGGTGAAGGCCCAATCGGTGACGCGTTCATGGCATGGCGCAAATTCTCGCAGGAGACACCGACTTTTCCGGTCGGCCAGATTGTCCAGGGTGGATGTGCGAGCGCACTTCCTCCCGAAGTTGTCGCCGCATACGATGCGCCATTTCCCGACGAGCGCTTCAAGGCTGGTGCGCGCCAATTTCCTATTCTCGTTCCTATCGCGCCCGACGATCCCGCGGTGCCAGCAAATCGCAAGGCTTGGGAAGTGCTACGACGGTGGGAGAAACCATTTCTGACTGCGTTCAGCGATGGCGATCCAGTGACGAAAGGCGGAGAGCGGTTGCTCCAGTCGGCGATCCCGGGAGCTCGCAATCAGCCGCATACGACGATAACGGGAGCGGGTCATTTCCTGCAGGAGGACAAAGGCGAGGAGCTGGCACGAGTGATCGTCGACTTCATTCGTGGCAACAGTTGATTTTGGCGTGTCCGCCTTTCACTGAAGCAATCTTCAAAAAGCGACCTGGGTCACACATTGAGATGGCACTTATTCTATATGATCTGGCGGGAGCAGAATCCGATCGGCGTTTCAGCCCTTACTGTTGGCGGATACGGCTGGCAATTGAACATAAAGGTCTCCCCGTCGAGACGATACCTTGGCGCTTCACCGATAAAGACCTAATCGCTTTCTCAGGTCAGGGCCGTGTACCTGTGCTGGTTGATTCGGGGAAAAGCGTGGTGGGCTCGTGGGAGATCGCGAATCATCTCGAACAGACTAATCCCGAACGTCCTGGTCTGTTCCGCGGACCTGGTGGGAAGGCATTCGCTCGATTCATGGAGCTCTGGACCGATACCGTTCTGCTGCCTGGGCTAATGCCTTTGATTATTGTGGATCTGTTTAAGCATCTCCACGAAAAGGATCGCGAGTACTTTCGGTCCAGCCGTGAGCGTAAACTAGGCATATCGCTTGAGCAGGCAGGCGCGCATCGCTTAAGTCGCGTCACCGAGTTTCAAGAGAGTATCGAGCTCCTTCGCGCTGCTCTTAGGACGCAGCCGTTCCTGGCAGGAGATGAACCCGACTACGGAGACTACATCGCCTTCAGCGGATTCATATGGGCGCGAAGTGTGAGCCCGTTCAAGGTTTTGCAAAACGAAGACCCAGTCGCGCTTTGGCGGAAGCGTATGCTCGATCGCTTCGACGTCGCGCGTAACTCTCCTGGCTACGACACTTGAATGTTCTTGAATCGGTTTCGATTTGGTGGCGAATTCTCAATGCAAAGATAGGATAAGCAAATGAACAAAATCAGTCCCGACCCGGATAAGTTCGCAAAACTGATCAAGGAGCACTCCGGTCCGATCGTGATGCTCAACCTGCTCAAGTTCAAGGCAAAGGCTCAGGGTGAGGAGGGTACGGGTGCGGAGGCATACGGTCGATACGGCTCAAGTGTCGTGAAAATGATCGAGGCACTCGGAGGGAAGGTCTTGTGGTCTGGGCGGCCGGAGTCGGTGCTGATCGGCGATTCGTCCGACGAGTGGGACGCCGTCGCACTTGTCCAGTATCCAAGTCCGAAGGCCCTATTGGAAATGGGATTGACGCCAGAATATCAGCAAATCCATAAGCATCGCGAAGCCGGACTCGAACGCACTGTGTTAATCGCATGCGCGCCGGCCCCTTTCCTGAATGCAACGGAATAACTCTGGCGCAACGGCCCATCGATCGCTCTGAAACGTCTCACTCGCTGCTGCATCTAAAGGATTGAGATCGGTGTCGGCGCGCTCCTGCGCACGCGGATGGAGAATTAGTGCAATGGTAATCGAACGTCGTCGCGAAACTGCGTTCGCAGTTTTGATAGTTGTTCTCGGATTATTTGTGGCAATTGCGGGATCTGCGGCGGCCGGCACTGACTCTCCTGTACCGGCGGTCAACGCTGACCAAGGCATCGGCCTCAAGGGCTACGATCCGGTCGCGTACTTCATTAATGGAGCGCCGACTAAGGGCTCTGAGCAGTACAGCTTGGCTTGGAAAGGCGTTACGTATCGATTTGTTTCCGCGGGAAATCTCGAGAAGTTCAAGGCCGACCCTGAGAAGTATCTTCCACAGTACGGCGGTTACTGCGCGTACGCAATGTCGCTCGACCGCATCGCTGACATCGATCCTTCACGATGGGCGATAGTCAACGGAAAACTCTACCTGAACAACGGTTTCGTCGCCGAAAAACTTTGGTCACTCAACAAGAACGGGAACATCGAATCCGCCGATCGCAACTGGCCTCAGTATCCAAAAAAGGCGATTGGCGAGTAACCGTCGATGGATTCCACTAGCGAAAGCCTGGGCGTCGATAGCGATCCCGCAAGGCATGAGCTTTCCGTTAAGTCGGGACGTCGCTTCCGAGTTCCCCCCGCCGTGCTGGCACGACACGCGGAAGTTGAAGGTTCTAGGCATGGGCACGGCTTTGCCGGGTCGGCCCGTAACGACAGCTGAGCTACTGAAGCTGATCGAAGATCGTTTCGGCGTTGCCGTCTCGCGTAGGGGAGCAGCGTTGGCCAGTCGGCTAAAGATTGCGACGCGGCACATCTGCCGCGATTTCGAAGCGCGCCACGAGGCGCCGCGACCGGGAAACTCCAACCCCGATCTTTCCGCTGTGGCTTTGCGCATGGCGTTAGAAGAAGCGCAACTCAAGATCGGCGACCTCGCATATCTCATCGGTCATACGACTAGCCCGGCTTGCCTCGTCCCGCCGAATATCGCGCTCGTCTCAGACCGAGTTGGCTTTGCGGGACCTTACATGGAACTGCGTCAAGCATGCACCGGCTTCGCGAACGCGCTCGTGATCGCGCAAGGACTTGTCTCCACGCCCGGTGTCAAAGCTGTCGCAATTGTCGGCTCCGAGACTGGCTCCGTTTACTTCGACCCTCAGCGCGCCGGTGAAGACGTGAGCCAGCTGGTAAATCTCGTGATGATGGGCGACGGCGCTGCAGCGATCATCGTCGGTCCCGATGACTCCGGACCGGGCGCGCGTATTTCGAATAATTTCTTCGGTCAGATCGGTCTCGGCCGGCGATCCGGATTCGCACTCGCCGCCGGCGGCTCCGACCAACCTTTTGCCAAGCGAGGGTCGATCGATTTCGAGCACGACTTTGAGGCGGTGCGGGCCAGCGGTCCCGAACTGTTCTATCGTGGAGCCGAGGCCGCCCGCGCACTTGGGATCGGTGTCGAAACTGTCGATCATGTCGTACCGCATCAGGCCAATGGGCGCATGGCAGAGCTGCTAGCTCCCTTTCTCGGGATCGAGCAGTCACACGTATTCGTCAATGCCGACAGTCTTGGCAACACGGGTTCGGCCGCTATCTGGCTGGCTCTTGCCGAGCTCCGGTCCCGTCTCGATCCAGGCCGGCGCGCGCTCGCGCTAGGCGCCGAGGCTACCAAGTATATGTTCGGCGGCTTCCTTTATGTTCACGGCTGAATCCGTCTCCGACAACGTCTCTCCCTCTGCCCCGGTTGGTGAAACCCTTGTCGCGGTCCGGGACGTAACCAAGCGCTACGGTCATCGGATTGCCGTTGAGAGCCTGGACCTCAACCTTTGCGCAGGCGAAGTATTTGGTTTGGTCGGCGCAAACGGCGGCGGAAAGACCACGACGCTCCGAATACTTGCCGGCATCCTCAAACCTGATCGCGGGCGCGGACATGTGCTCGGCCTGGACCTCACGAATGAGGCCAGTGAGATCCGTAAACACATCGGCTACATGTCGCAGCGACTCTCGCTTTATGCTGATCTGACCGTGTTCCAGAATCTACGTTTTCGCGCCGATGTCTATGGGCTTCGAAGCCCCCACGCCTCGGCTGAGACTGCGATGAGAGAGTTTGAGCTCGAGTCGTTCGCTCGAACTCGTGTTGGACAGCTCTCAGGTGGATGGGCGCGAAGGCTGCAGTTGGCGGCCGCTCTTATTCACTCACCCAGGTTGATCTTTCTCGATGAGCCTACAGCCGGACTCGATGCCGCGTCGAGGCATGAGGTCTGGCGGCGTATCGAGCGCATGGCCGCTCGGGGAGCGGGCGTGATCGTGAGCTCACACGATCTGGCCGAGGCAGAGCGATGCTCGCGTGCGGCTCTTCTCTCCGAGGGCCGGGTCGTAGCAACCGGCACGCCTGACGAGATCGCACGAGACGCTCCCGCCGCAGCTTTTCTGCTTTCTGGCGCTGACGCCCGCCGGCTTCAAGAGTCGATTGACCGCACGGCAGGAGTTATCGCGAGCTATCCGCAAGGTGCGAGCTTGCGCATCGTCGCAAATTCGGAAGCCGAGGCAGCACTTAATTCACTGGCGAGCACCCACAATTTCAACCTGTCGCGAGCCGCGATGCGACTCGAAGACGCGGTGCTTGCGTTTTCCAAACAGTCCTAGGCGGCTCGTTCAATGACTCTTACGGCGTTATGGGGCCACCTCCGACGGATGCTGGCTGTGGCCCACATCGAGGTACTGCACCTCGTGTGGGATCCTACGACCGTTTCGCTGATCCTGCTGGTTCCTGCGATCCAAATCGTGCTCTTTGGCTATGCGATTAATCTCGATCCCAAACACGTGCCGATTGCGATCGCCGGAGACCATGATCGCACGGTCGAGAAGGTCCGTCGCACTATCGAGAAAACCGGCTACTTCATGATCGTTGCCGATGGGCTCCAGCCGGGCGCGGCCGAGCGGATGGTCGCGGATGGTAAGGCGCTCGTAGGAATAGAACTTCCGCGCGATGATTCCGACGGAGAGCAACCTAGAATCGTCGTAGACGCAGTCGATCCATCGGCTGTGCGTCCAGCTCTGGCCGCGCTCGAGAATGCGTATTGGCAACAGATAGCTGAGTTGTATGCGATCGGTCCCGTTCCTTCGCCGGATGTCGAATGGCTCTACAATCCCGAGGGCCGGACTTCGTGGACGATCGTGCCGGGATTGGCCGGCGTCGTCGTCATGATCAGTATGCTGATGCTGGGTGCTCTAACCTTAGTGCGCGAGCGCGAGCGCGGAAGTTGGGAAACCCTGCTTGCAACTCCCGTCGATGCGATCGACGCGCTGATCGGCAAGCTCTCGCCTTACGTCGTAATCGGGACAGTTCAGGCTGCGGTCGTGTTCTATCTCGCGAGGCTGCTATTCGATTTGCCGCTCAAGGGAAATATCCTGGAGCTGCTGCTGGCCGTGCCTGTATACGCATCCGCGTACCTCATCCTGGGATTTGCCTTCTCGGCCGTTGCTGAGAGCCAGCTGCAGGCAATTCAGGGCGCGGTCTTCTTTTATCTGCCGTCGATGCTCCTTTCGGGTTTCATGTTTCCCTTCGAGGGAATGCCTAAGTGGGCGCGCGCGGATTGGTGAAGCCCTCCCGCTCACTCACTTCGTGAGGGCCACGCGCTGCGTTTTCTTTAGAGGTCAATGTGGATCGCTTGTGCTGTCCGAGATGATGCCGGTCGCTGTTTTTGCGCTGATCGCCTCGGCTGGCGCGCTGTTGGCCTATCGCCGACGCATCGATTGAAGCACGCATGGCGACGATTACTTCTTGCATCCTCCGCCCGGGCTTGATCGTGACGCCATGATCGATCGCACGATCGAGGCCTGCGGCGCACTTTGATCGAACATGACCGAATCGCCGGAAGGGCGAACACCCAACTCGCGCCACATCGCGGCGAGGTCGGGCGTTACCGGGCTCGCTTTCATCCGATCGTACAACTCCATCAGGACCGGCACGCCGGTAGCCTCGTCTCCAGCCTTCAGAGCGCGAGCGAGCGGCCAGTCTTGTTCCATGTTGCCGCCGGCGCGGACAATTCCCCGCAACGCATCCTGGAGCCCATATCGGTTGTTGGTGCGTTGATGAATCTCGATATCCGCCATCAGGCAGAACAGCGCACCGCCCCAATAGGTGCGGCCCCAGGTGTGAGTGTTGTCCAGGCCTCGATCGCCGGGGGCAGGCAATCCCTTGGGTAGGCCGTCCACGAGTTCGCGCCAGACTGTCTCCGGAGAAAGATCACCGACTTGTGCGCGCGCGATCGGCTCGACGTAGGTGGCTATCCCCTCCTCGATCCAGTGGTGCTCGTCTGGAACCGACGGCAACGCGAGATGGACCATTTCATGGGTCATTACCCAGTCGTCCACGCAGGCTTGATTCAGTAGCGAACCTCGACAAGCCGACTCTTATTACGAGAGTTTGATCGACCAGGACTGTTCGGCCAAAGAGTACTCCCTTGCCTTCGTCGATCGGCACAATCTTCACATCGACATTTCGGACGGGAAACCCGGCGTAATATTCGGTTACCGCGCATGCCGATCGCCGAACCCAGTCAAACACCTGAGTGCGTGACAAGCCGAGATCGCCGGGCTCGATTTCCACATTAATCGTAGCGCCGCCGATAGACATCGATTCAGTTGGAGCCGGCGTCTCGGAGGCACTCAATCGGGCTGTTACGCTGAGAAAACAAGTAGCCGCGACGATCGCTACTGCGAATTTCCAAATCCTGAATTGCATCGGCGCCTTTGTCTCGACACGGGGCGAAGCGACTCTCGCCGCTTCGCCCCGCTCTTGAGACTCCGGGGGAGGCGAGCCTCTAGTGACCTGTTTGCGACGCCGCTTCCATCGCCCGTACCGTAAAAAATTCCTTATCGACCGCACCCTGATTGATGTACCAGCATTCGTGCTCAGGCGTATGCTGCCCGGGCAAATAACACATCGTAGAGAAACCCCCTTGCGTGTCGATCGAGGCCGCGCCGACTACGAATTCCCGTTTGAAGGGGTAGATGGCGATGCGCGCATCGGGCACGGGCCGGTCGCGATAGGCCAGCCAATAAATATGCGTGCGCCAGAGTTGGCCCCTCCGGTCGTAGGTGTCGATGTAGGGCTCGAACCATACTTCCGAATCCAGATACACGACGGTCTTTTTGTCCAATGCCCCGGGATTGTTGACGTCGCGCCGCGGTGTCGCCTCGACGACGTACATATGGCGACTCTCCCAGTTCTCCGGGCACGCCGATGCGCCGCCGTCGGTCGCGCAGGTCACCTCCGGAGAATGAGCCGCGTGCACCGAGGCGAGCATCTCTTTCTCACCCAGAAATTTGTAGTCGTACTGCTCGGTCTTCGGGTTGAAGCCCGAGTAATGATCCGGGTCGAAGGTCTGGGCGCCCGTCGCGGTGCTCAGGAGAGCCTCGTTCAGGCGGCGGACGCGGCGGCTGCCGGGATTCCAGTCCCAGCTGTCGTCGCCACGCTTTGGATCCGCATAACGGAAGCGGATAATTCCTTGTCCGCGCGCATCCTGAGGCGCGAGCACCGGGTAAAGCGCGAACAGCCACAACCGGCCGGTCTTTTTGAAGTCTGGATCGACCGGCAGCGGCTCCACCTCCGTACGCCCGACCAGGTTGTAACCAGCGTAGTGGCCGACGTCAATATTGTCGATTATCTCCTGCTCCTTGCCGGGGCGTATATACTCGCTCTGACAGTCAAAGTAGCGCAGATCGTAATCATCGCTTTGGATCGGCCGGAACACGTTGTTCCAGATGATCTTCTCCGCAACGTACGGATCGTTCGCGTCGATCAGCGGAAAAGGCTGGCCCGCGACGTAGCCGATCATGCTGCGATGGTCGGCGGTCAGCGTAACCTGCGACGCGTACTTCTCGGTCGCATCCATATAAGGCGGTGGCCAGTCGACACGCTGGTTCGGGACGATGTTCATCTGCATCCCGTGCTGGACCATGTAGTAAACGCCGGGCGAAACCAGGTTTTGGACCTTGGTGGCATTTTCGGGGGTGATCACATCACCCGGTTTGACCTGGGCGCTCGCCCTCGAGATCGCGATCGACACAGCAAGCATGGATACGCATACGCCTACGAGCATCTTCCTAAGTACTCGATCAAGCATCACCCGAACCTCCTCAAAGTATTAGTCCGCTTATCGTGAAACAGATTTTCGAGAGAACTAGGTTCAATGACTATCGTGTCTAGCGAGCATGCCAGCGTCTTCAATCAAGCTGGTCTCGCCAATAGGAGATTGCGCCATACCTTCCGATTTATCTTGGTGAAGCCAGGAATTGATTACTTGCTTCAGAAAACCATCGACGCTTAGCCAGCCGGCACCCGAAAAAAACAGCCAGACAAAACTCAGCGCATACAGCGGTTCATCGAGCTCGGCAAAGTCATCGAGGCCGCCAACGTTCTTCAGTTTCACTGTGAGGATCGCGACGATCATGTTGATGATCATCGGAATCGAGACGAAGCGCATTCCTAACCCAAGGATCGTCAGTGCGCCGCCGAGGAACTCCGTGTACGCGGACAGTGCGGCGTTGAACGCGGGGTAAGGAATGCCCCATCCCGCGAACCTGGTTGTGAACGCGTCGAGGTTGTGAATCTTTGCCCATCCGGTCTCCATGAAGAAGTATCCGACAAACAGTCGCATCAGGAGGGCGGGAATCCACCAGGCAGCCGATAGCCGATCGAAGAGTTCAGCCGCTGCCGTTACGAGCCTTTTGTAGTTCACTCTGCTGACGCCTCCATTCGCGTCAATTAGATGCGGCATGGCGGCCGAGGTTACAGACTCCTGTTCGGCAGAGATGTATCCCAACCCATAGCCGCCGGGATGAGACGTTTCATTCGGCAAAGCATCAAAGTCGTATGTATCGCGCAGAGAGAATCGCAGAGCTGAAGGAACCTTCCGGGTCGAAGAGCGTACAACGCTTCGAATCGCACCACGGCTCCAATCTGCCTCTTCCTTCAAAACGCGCGCGTTCCCTCTCTCTTCGAACGTGCCGGAGCTCCCGTCTAGGATCCCTGATCAAATAATCGACTTTTACGCTTTCGTGTTTTGCCAGAGCGGGTTTCGAAACTTGGGTATGACTTTCGAGCAGTTCCTGGCGGTCATCTCCGTCATCAAATTTCCGGAATTGCGGCCGACAGACCGCTGATACGTGAATGATGCCTTCTTCCACATCAACGCAGCCCAATCAGCCCCGGAGAAAGACCGCTTTGGTGCTGGCGGGCGGTGGCATTACTGGCTTTCTCTACGAAGTCGGAGTCTTAACCGCACTTGACGAACTGGCTGGCCGCGCCCTGTCGAACGACTTTGATGTTTATGTCGGGACCAGCGCCGGTGCGAGCTGGCTGCCCTGCTCGCCAATGGTGCTCATGCGGCGGAGATCTTCGCGGCGATG
Source organism: uncultured delta proteobacterium (assembly GCA_963733715.1). Taxonomy (GTDB): domain Bacteria; phylum Desulfobacterota; class Binatia; order Binatales; family Binataceae; genus Binatus. The sequence continues at coordinate 49,550 of CAVTEN010000033.1, read as the reverse complement.
ACCCAGAATGAGGCTGGGAGTCCTTTCTACTTTCGCGCTACGCAACTGGGTCGCCCTGACGCGCTACGCCGAAGACGGACGGCTCAAGATCGACAACAACGGGGCGGAGCAGGCGCTACGACCGATCGTGCTTGGCCGCAAGAATTGGTTGTTCGCCGGGAGCGAAGCGGCGGCGCACCGAACCGCCATCCTGTGTTCACTGGTTCAGACCTGCAAGCACCTGCAGATCAATCCGTTCGTCCATCTGCGCGATGTCATCGAGCGCTCTCGACGCATCCGGCGCGGCGGGTCTTGGAGCTGACGCCGCGTGAATGGAAGCGCGTGCGGCAGAATTCCCGCACCCAAGCTGCCGTCTGAACGGTTTGTTTCTAGCGCGAAACCCTTGGGGCACCAGGGTTTCCGCCGACTGTCACCCATTTGAGAGTTCTACTGTTACGTATGCCTGCGGACTAACCTGTCACCCATCTCCCGATCAATTAGCTTCGAGTCAGATCTGCTCAATGGCGAGTTTCACGAGGTGAACGACCCTTTCAAGATCAGCAGCCTTCACGAATCGGACCTCAATCCATTGCGAATTCTTGGATCGGTTGGGATGAACTTTCGAATCAGTGGGATGGACCAAGCCCTCGCGGTGGATGATGCTCTTGGTTAGACGAATGTCCAGTTCGTTGTCGCTATGGAAGTGGGCAAACGCTTTGTCCTCATAGCACAGGGACGAGAATCCGTCATCCCGCCCCGGCCACGCGCGATCCTTCACTCCGAGTTTCTCGAGTCGTTGCACTAGCTGAGTCCGCAGATGAGCCATTTGGTCAATTCCCCGAACGCGCCAAGCCGGTATCCCCGACCTGAAACTCTGCAATCTGGTCATTGCCCTAATTGAGCGTTAATCCAAGACTGGCATGAAACTCTTGGGGACGTCAAAATCCTTTGCCGGCACGAACACTTTCAGATCGAGCACTGGACTCGGGTCAATCGCCTTCTCCTCACCTAAAACGACAATTCGCCTTCTGAACAAAACCTGCAATCCCCGCCGCTACAGCATCCGACTACGACGAACCCTTCGTGCATTACAACTTCACCGGAAGATGGACAGGCCCGTCCCCTTTCTCGGGGCGCCATGCGTCACTCTCTTGCGCCAGCTTAGAAGTTCTGGACGGGTGGGTTTGGTCACCCACTTACCTACTTTCAGTCTCGCGACATCCTGGGGATCGGCTCTGGCGGGCCGCTGCGGATGATGGGTCAGGTCGCGCGCGCGACGTTCGGAACTCTGGGACGCGCGCTTCGGAACGAGGCGCGACGGCGATTGTGTTATCGATACCGGAGAGCATCTGGTTTTCGGCACCCCATTCGGTAAGCGTAACTCCGGCGCACTGAGATCGGTGTGAAACCTTTTCCTCGCTCCGGACATCAAAGCCCCATACTAAACCACTCCTTAGGAGGAGAAAAAAATGAACGCGAAGAATGCGCTGATCGCCAGTGCGGTGGCGATGCTGTTGGTCACCGGTGTCGTGAGTGCACGCGCCCAAGAGGGCACAAGCACCGACCAGGTGAAGTGCGTCGGTGCCAACGGCTGCAAGGGACAGTCGTCCTGTAAATCTGCCCAGAATGACTGCAAGGGCAAAAACGCCTGCAAAGGAAAAGGTTTCGTCCAAACGACCACGCAGGATTGCAAAGACAAGGGCGGTACCATCGCACCTCCGGACGGCAAGTAGACCAGTGGCGGACCTCGGCGTCGCCGCCGGGGTCCTTCCAAATCCATGAGCTTCTTACCCCATCTTGGGCACGGTGTCGGTCTTCGGACCATTCACTACCCGCACGTTCTGGACAGGACGGCGCGCGCGGACTGGTTCGAAGTAATCTCGGAAAACTTCATGATTGCCGGCGGCCGGCCTCTGCAGATATTGGAGAAGGCTCGCGAACTCGCGCCGGTCGTTCTTCATGGCGTGTCGCTCAATATCGGAGGAACCGATCCTCTGAGAGAGGACTATCTGACGGAACTCGAATTGTTGATTCGACGGTTCGCTCCGGCGTGGGTTTCCGATCATCTTTGTTGGGGAGCAGTTGGCGGACGCTTTGCCCACGATCTCTTGCCGCTTCCCTACACTGAAGAAGCGGTGAGGCACGTTGCCGCTCGAATCCGCCAGGTTCAGGACCGGCTTGGACGCCGCATCCTGATGGAGAATGTTTCCAGCTACCTCACCTATTCAATTTCGTCCATGCCGGAATGGGTGTTCGTTTCTGCCGTCGCCGAGGAAGCCGATTGCGGCATTCTGTTGGACGTAAACAACATTTACGTCAGCGCAATCAACCACGGCTTCTCTCCGCTGGAATATCTTTCGGGAATTCCCAGGGAGCGGGTCGGGCAGATTCACCTGGCCGGTCACAGCAGCTCGGGAGATTTGCTGATCGACACTCACGACCATCCCGTTCCGACGCCGGTATGGCGGCTCTATCGCGAGGCGGTGCGACGGTTCGGGCGGGTATCAACGCTGGTGGAATGGGACGATCAGATACCTCCTTTTGAAGAACTCCTGGCCGAAGCAAATCGCGCGCGTGAAATTGAGGGCGAGGTACTCAATGCCAGCTCCATCTCTCTATGAAGTGCAGCGCTTGTTCTGGGAATCTGTAGCGGTCCAGCCCGGCCGAGACTCGATTGCACCCGCCTTTGTCCGCTTGGTTCGCGGGTACGACGATAGCGATCGGAAAACACGAATCGGTGTTTACGCGGACGCTTACTTTTTGCGGCTCCGCGATGTCCTGCGCGAAGACTTCCCTCGCGTAGCCGCTCTGGTCGGCCCCGAGCAATTTGATGAGATTGTCAAAGGTTATCTTGAGGCGTTTCCTTCGCGGTGGCCGTCGGTGCGTCACCTGGGCCACGCGCTGTCTGAATTCCTCCGGCACAGAACAGACACGCCCAAGTGCCTTGCCGATCTCGCCGAACTGGAATGGGCCCGCATCGAGGTTTTTGACGCACCCGATGCTGAATGTGTCACGATCGAGGACTTTATCTCCGTTCCCGCAGATGCCTGGCCGACTCTGCGCTTCTCGGCGATACCCGCGATCAAAACTTTGCGCGCTCAATACCCCGTTCATCACCTTTGGTCCGGTGGAAAATCGTTGGAAGTGACGGCGGCCGAGACTTCGTTACGCGTCTGGCGCGCAAATGACTGCCGAGTGTTTCATGCGCCGATGGACGAGCGGGAGTCAGCGGCGCTCACGAAGATGATCTCGGGCGAGCCGTTCGCGACAATCTGTGAAACATTCGCTGACTTGCCCGAGGCCGGAGCGGCGCAAGAATCGGCGGCGCTTCTTGTACGATGGATTGAGGACGGAATCATCCATCGAATCGACCAAGCGGCGTAGCCTACGAACCACTTCCATTCTTGAGTCTGTTGTCCAGGATTCTGTTGACAAGAGACTTCGGCATCACCGTTTCGCTGGAATCGCGCGAATCTTCCGCTATCCGCTTGGCCGCACTAATTGTCAGCTCATATCCTTTCAGATACCCCGAGCATCGGGCGCACTCCCCGCGGTGCTGCAAGAACGATCGACGATCAACATCGCTCAATTCATCGTCTCGTAATCTACGAATCAGGCCGACGAACTCGCGGCAAGTCAATTCACTACGCTGCACGGTTTGCTTCCTTCTCATCAGAGCCTTTCGATGCCGTCGTGTTCGAAGGATGTCTGGCAGTCACGCATGCAAAATCCTTCGCGAAACATAGATCCAGTGTCCAATCGAGAGCGACCCGCATCTTCTTTTCGAGCCGCGGGAGCTTGAACAAGTAAATTGTGCGCCAAAGCCACCAGGCAAGAAATCCCGAAAAATTGAGGCCGAAAACATTCGCCACCCCGGAGCGCCGCCCGATCGCAGCGAGCCGCCCTAACGTCGAGAAGCCAAATGCCTTCCTCTTTCCTCCGACGATATCCGCGGCGACGTTGCGTGCAACGCATCTGCCCTCGCGAATCGCGTGCTGAGCGGTAGGTGGATGGAATCCTCCGGTCTTGCGGTCGGGAATCGACGCGCAATCGCCCAGCGCCCAAACGCCGGGAAATCCCTCAACTTCGAGATACTCATTGACGAGGATCCGTCCGCCGCTTTTCGGCAACAGGCAGATCTGCGACCAGAGGATTCGGCGCATTGCCGGCTGCCCAAATCAGCGTGGTGGCGGGAATCGTCCGCCCATCTGATAGCTCGACGATACCGTCGCGCACGCCAGTGACTCGCGCGCGCGTGATTATCTCGACGCCGCGGGCAGCCAGCTTCCGTTGCGCGTAGGCCCCGAGCTTGCTGCCCAATTCCGGCAGGATGAACTCGTCGGACGATATAAGAATCGTGCGGACAAATTCCGGCGTCAGGTTTGGATAAAAACGGATTGCGTCGCGTACAAAGTCATTAATTCCGCCCAGCGTCTCGACTCCGGCGAAACCGGCGCCCACCACCACGAACGTGAGCAGGGGCTGCCGTTCACCGGCAGCACACTCCGAGTTAGCTTCCTCAAGATGCGTGATCAGACGGTTTCTCAATTCGATCGCGTCGTCCAGCGTTTTGATAGTCAGCGCCGCATCCTGGACCCCCGGCAGTCCGAAGAAATTCGTGCTCGAACCGAGCGCGATTATCAGATGGTCGTACGAGAGCTCGTGCACGTGGCGATCGAAGCCATGGGTGACTGCGACACATCGCCGTTCGAGATTTATGCTTTCTATATTTCCGGTGAAGGTCTTTACTCGTCGGAGCATCTTGCGAAGAGGATTGACGATAGTGTTCATTTCGAGATCGCTCGCCGCGACCTCATGTAGCATCGGCGTGAATAGAAAGTAGTTGTCGCGCGTCACAAGGGTGATGCTTATGTCGCATCGCGCGCCCAGTGCTCGTTCCAGTTCAATCGCGGCGTATATGCCCCCGAACCCGCCACCGAGTATAAGGACACGGGAGGCGCAATCTGCGCTTCCTTCGGATCCAGGGGGGTCGCCGCATCCATCCTCATGATTTTTAGCCTGATCCAATTGACTCTTCCGCCCTGGAACCCTTGAAACTAGCGGATTGTTCCATACGTTAGATGCGTTTGAGCCTGGCCGGTTTCATCGTTTTCAGTTGGCGGATGGACCGATTGACAATAGAAGCGATTCCCCAGCAAAATCCATGACCGTCGAGGCGGAGCCCTCTTTGATGGTTGCGAAGCAATCCACGACCGATACCCCCTCCGATGACGCGGCGCTGCGCGAGATCGTCGAGGGCGTGGAATCTGAAACGGGCGATCGTTTCTTCTACTCGCTCGTCAAACACCTAGCATCCGCACTCGGCTGCGAGTACGCGTTTGTCTCCGAACTGCTCGTAGATCGTCTGCGCTTTCGGACGCTTGCTGTGTGGGGACGCGGAACTTTCCTGGAAAACTTCGAAACCCCGCTCGACGGTACTCCGTGCGAAGCTGTGCTGAACGGTAAGTCCTCGCATCATCCCGAACGGATCTGCCAGCTCTTTCCCGCGGACGTCGGTCTTATACGGTGGCGCGTTGAGAGCTATTGCGGCGTCCCCCTGATCGATTCGTCAGGAACCGTCGTCGGCCACCTGGCGATCCTGTCCGAGCAGCCCATGCCGGATGGGCCCCGTGGACTTGCGATCATGCGGATCTTTGCCGCCAGAGCGCGCGCCGAATTAGAGCGCCTGCGCACCGAGGATGCGCTGCGCCATGCCAACGAGGCGTTGGTACAGAGCGAAGAGCGCTTTCGCGACTTGTTCGACGAGGCTCCGATAGCTTACGTGCATGAGGGCCTAGACTCTCGGTTTATCGAGGCTAACCGCACGGCGATGAGGATTCTCGGGCTTAAGCCTGAAGAGATCGCCGAGATGACGGGGAAGTCTTTGGTGCCCAATACTCCCGAGGCCCAGCACCGCCTGGGCGAGTGGCTTGACTCAATGGGGCACGGCACCGCTACCACCGGCACAGTCCTTGAGCTGCGCCGCAAGGACGACGGCCAGCCCGTGTGGATCCAGTGCTGGTCGAGGCCCGCGCCCGACGGCAGTTACACGCGCACTATGTTCATCGATGTGACGGATCGCGTGCTCATGGAGCGGGAGAAGGCACGCCTCGAAGCTCAAAACACTTACCTGATTGAAGAGATCAAAGAAACGCACAACTTCGAGGAGATCGTCGGGCAGAGCCGGCCCCTTGCCGAGGTGATCGAAAAGGTAAAGCTCGTCGCGAGCACTGATTCGTCCGTGCTGATTCTAGGGGAAACCGGCACGGGAAAGGAACTGGTTGCGCGCGCCGTCCACTCGAACAGCGCGCGCAGGAATCGGCCACTGGTCAAGGTGAACTGTGCCGCTCTTCCGGTTGGTCTTATCGAAAGCGAGTTGTTCGGTCATGAGAAGGGAGCCTTCACCGGCGCGATCGATCGCCGCATCGGCCGATTCGAGCTCGCCCACGGCGGAACAATCTTCCTGGACGAGATCGGCGACATGCCGCCGGATTTGCAGGCGAAGCTGCTGCGTGTTCTCCAGGAGCACGAGTTCGAACGGGTCGGTGGGTCAAATCTGATCAAGGTTGACGTGCGCGTGATCGCAGCAACCAATCGGGACCTTTTCCGATCTGCTTCCGAGGGAACCTTCCGGCAGGACTTGTACTACCGACTAAACGTTTTTCCAATTCAACTGCCGCCGCTTCGTGAACGTCGCGAAGATATTCCGCCGCTCGTGCATTACTTCGTGCGCCGCTTCAGTCTGAAAATCGGGCGTAAGATCACTCGCATCCAGCGAGAGACAATGGAACGGCTGATGAACTACAGCTGGCCCGGAAATGTTCGCGAGCTCGAAAACGTGATCGAGCGCGCGGTAATCCTGTCGCCGGGAATCGAACTTGAGGTCGCTCCCGGCGTTTTACCAGAGATCGCAGCTGTCGCTAGCGCGCACGCCGCCGCGCCGCGGCCTGCGCCGGAGGAAAAGAGTCCTGAGGCTCCTTCGCCGCAAAGCATTGATCAGATGGAGCGCAATCACATTCTCGAAGTTCTGATACGAACCAACTGGCGAATCGAAGGAACTGAGGGCGCAGCGGCCTTGCTGAACATGAATCCCAGTACTCTTCGCAGCCGAATGAAGAAGCTCGGCGTTCAGCGAAGCACGCACGCGGTTTCGTAGATCTGCGAGATATCGAGGGCGAGCGTCGCGGCTCGCGGCCTTGAAACAGCTAAATCCCTGAATTCGTTGCGATCCTGATCGTGGCCTGGGCCTTGCTCTAATCGAGGCCATGATCAGAATCACTGTGGTTCCCCGTGAAAACAGAGCAACTCGAGTTGTCGTCGAGGGCCGGATAAACAAGGCCTCGTCCGTCGAATTGGCCGGAGTATGCGACCAGCGTCTTGCCGGCGGAAATAACCTCGAGCTCGATCTGTCGGCTGTGACGTTTGCGGACAGTGAGGGCGTCACCCTAGTGCGCGATCTCATTAAGAGAGGCTGCATATTAGAGGAATGCTCGGAGCTGGTGCGCACGCTGGTCGAGGATCACTCACCGCAATCGCCAAAGTCGAACTACGCGGGCAACGAAAACGAACGGGAGTTGCTCGCGCAGCTACGCGCCGGTGACGAGGACGCCTTCGGCTTGGTGGTTCAGCGATATGGCGGACGAATGCTGGCGACTGCTCGCAGATTTCTGAACAACGAGTGTGACGCGCAGGATGCCGTCCAGGACGCGTTCGCTTCCGCATTTCGCGCGCTCAACAAATTCAATGGCGACGCGATGCTTTCTACCTGGCTTCATCGCATTGTCGTGAACGCGTCGCTCGTGCAGTTGCGATCCAGGCGCCGCCGGAGTGAGCAACCCATAGAACCGCTACTGCCGCGCTTCGGTCGCGACGGCGAGTGGATCGATGACCCAGCGACCCGGACCGACGCCACCGAAACAATTCTCGAGCGTCGCGACTCGCGTGAGATGGTGCGGCGCTGCATCGAGCGACTACCCGACAAATTCCGGTGCGTCCTTCTGCTGCGCGATATCGAAGAACTTGATACCGAGGAGACCGCGCGATCGCTCGCGACTACGGCGAACACCGTCAAGGTGCGGCTCCATCGGGCTCGGCAGGCACTAAAGACGCTCATCGAGCGAGACTCTGCGCTCCAGGCGGATGATTCGAGCCATACACGCTCATCAGTTAGAGATTGCAGCACGTCGCTCTAGGTCAGGTCATAGCGTGTGACAAAAACAAGGAGGACTCTAGAAGTGAGATTCAATTGGTTTGCAGGGTTCGCCGCGTTCGCGTTGACGATGGCGTTAATTTCCGCATCGGGTACCGCGATCGCCCAGGAGAAACCAAGAGTCAGCCTTCCTCTACAGGAAGGGTTCTTCAACGGCGCAACCGCACTCTACATCACACCGGAAGTCGGTGTCGACGCGGCTCCTGGGACACCTACCTTTGCTACCGCACAACAGATCGCCAAGGGATTCAACTCCAATTTCATTCCTCAGAACTTCGCGTCTCTGCCTGACTCCACGGCCGTGGACGACATTTTCGTGTTCACCAATTTTACCCAGGGAAATGTACTAGCCTCCGCACCCCATCCTGCGGGTCCTGGTAACACCGATACGAATTACTCCCCGTTGTGGCAAATCAGCCTGGTTTCGTGGAATCCCGGAACCCAGCCACGCGCGCTGACCTCGCAGGCCGACATCGGGAGTGCGGCGTCGGCCGGTGAGGTATCCGTTCAGAAGACGCCAATTATCGTCGAATGCTCAGTGATTTTCACGCCGGGAGGCGGACAGCTTCCTGGAGCCAGAATCACGGGGAACGACGATAGAAAAGATGGGAAGGGCGATAGAAAAGATGACTAGTGGTAGAGGAACGCAATCGTCAAGCGCCGGTTACCCGAGGGCTAATCTGCCGAACTTGGCCCCGACTTGGATCCTAGCGAGGACATAAGAATCGCGCTCCATCGCAACTATGACGGAGAGCAGGCGAATGACTAAAACCCTGAGCCTTTTGTCCTTCGTTGCATTGGCCGTACTCGCCCTTACTGATGCGGCGTTCGCGCAATATGGTGGTCAGGGCCTTGGTAGCGCCCTCAGCAGCAACCCTCTGTCGCACCAGGGTCAGGTCCGTCCCGGCGTCGATGACGTCTCCAGTCGCGCCGCGCAAGAGACGCCATTCAAGATCATAAAAGACGTAGAGTTGGGCCTCAAAGATGCGGATCCGAACGCGCGCGTTACCGAGTTGACCAAGCTGCGTGATCTGCAGGATCCCGAAGTCAACCAGATCCTCATTCAGGCGATGGCCGACCCGGATTTGCGCGTAAAGCTTAAAGCCGTCGACATCCTCGGTGCGCGCGAGGCCAATGCGGCAGTAGCGCCGATGTCGTCGATGCTGTTTCTGCGATCCACGGACCAAATCGTAAAACTTCATCTGGTGGCGGAGCTGGGCCGAATCGGCGACGCGCAAGGCACGCTGCCGATCATGCAGTTCATGGCGGAGCCCCAAGACGAACGCGGGCGCGGCACAGCGGTATTCGCGCTGGGCGAGATCGAAAGTGACAAGGCAGTACCGCTGCTCAACAAGGTCGTGGCGGATGATCAGAGTCCGATGGTGCGGCGTCTTGCGCGAGAGGCATTGCGAAAGATCGGTGGCGAGATGCCCGTCGAGCGCCAGAAGCAGATAGCGTCGGAGCAGGAAGCGCATGCGCAGGTTCCGACCGATCAGAAACTCTCAAATTTGCGCGAGTTAGACAAGAAGCTGTCGGACCAAGAACGTTGAATCCGCACCCCATGTGACTGCGTGAAGAGCAGGAGGGCCGGATTGGCTGTCGTCGCTCCACATTGGAAGCTCATTACTCACGGCAGCACTCCTCCCGGACGATTTCAGTTGAATTGATTTTGCGCGCGCATCAGACGTCTCTGTTCCGGCACGTTGGTCCCGGGTCGTAACGATTGCGAGAGGCTCCGGCCTCAGCGGAATCCTCGGCTGTCCAGCGCGCCTTCAGGGTCTTCGCACTACGCGCAAAGACCTCGAGTCTCGCGCGACTGCCACCCTGACCGGAAACACCGGAACGCGGCGCATCATCCGCGGCGCTTCACCCGCAAGCTCGCGGTCGCCCCAACGGAGTAGCTCCTGTCTGAGGAGGCTGGGATCGACGTCGAGGGCATCACAGATGTGCTGCACGGAAAATGGTCCACTTCCTTTGTCGCAGAACAGCCACCACTCGGCATCGAAAAATAGCCTGCGGCGAGGTCCCCGCTCTGATGCAGCCCCCATTCGAAAGCACCGCACGGCGTCGCTGAGCACCGCTAACATAAGGCGTCTCTCTGGTTCAAGACACCTGGTTCGCGAGTCAAAGTGTTGCGATGGCAGGATTATGTAGGGCACCAAGATCCGATCGACTATCCAGTTGGCCGTGGACATCTGGCGATCTTCTGTTTCCGTGGACTGTTGGATACGTGACACGCGGGTAAGGCCTACAAAGTCGTGCAAGGACTTTCCGAACCGTGCCAATTGGATGCAATGAGAGAGCCTCGGGTTACACATTGGCGCGTAGCTCGTGCGATGGAAAGTTCGCGGTTTCGCGGGGAGGCGTCCAGACCATGAAGATCGATCCATAGCCGGTCGAAGGGCCGAGCCGCACAAACGCGGGTGCTCACTCCCGGTCTTCGCGAAACGAATGGTCCTCGCCGGCATCTTAGTAAAGATGACCTCGGCTCTCGATTGCGATGTGCTTGTCGCTGGCGGCGGACCCGCTGGGCTCGCCGTTGCAATAGCGGCGCGAATACACGGTTTGAGCGCGATCGTAATCGAGCGCCGTCCCTCTCCGCCCGACAAGGCTTGCGGCGAATGCCTCATGCCGCCGGCGGTGCTGGCGCTCGACCGAATGGGGGTGCTGGATTTGATCGATCCCGCACAGCGCCCGTCGATCGGCGGCATTCGCATTAAAGTGGGCCCGTTGTCGGCTGTAGGCTATCTGCCGTCGCCCGGCGCACTGGGCGTCCGAAGGACCACGCTGACTGCCGCGATGATGCATCGCGCTGGCCGACTCGGCGCGGAATTTCAAATGCGCACGAGCGTGCTCGGCTATCGCGTCCAGCTGGATCACGTGGTTGCAGAAACGGATGTGGGAACAGTGCGAGCCCGATTCCTCGCTGCCGCCGATGGCCTCCATTCGCGGCTCTGCCCAGTGGCCGGATTGCAGGCGGCCGCGAGCGGACTGCGGCGATTCGGAATACGCCAACATTTTCGCGTTACACCGTGGAGCCGCTTCGTCGAAGTGCATCTGGCGTACGGAGTTGAGGCCTACGTCACTCCCGTCGGTCCCGAACGAGTGGGTGTCGCGTTTCTTTGGGACGACGCGAGAGCGAAGCGGCAATGCGTTTCGATTGACAAACTCTTTGAGCGGTTTCCTTCAATTTCGGCGCGCCTTGCAGGAGCTGTAGTCGATTCTCGTCCCCGAGGCGCGGGGCCAATGGCACGTTCAGCGCGCTCGCGAATCGCAGACCGCTTTGCGCTGGTGGGAGACGCGGCGGGATATATCGATGCGATCACGGGCGAAGGGCTCTCACTCGCACTCGTCTCGGCGCTCACTCTTGGCAGGATACTTCCCACTGCGCTCGAATTGGGTGGATCGCGCGAGACGCTGCTCGCGTACGAGCGCGACTCCGCGCGCCAGTTCCGCCGGTACGCGTTTGTGACGAAGACCATGCTTGCATTTGCGCGCCGTCCCGCGCTTCACGGGCCGACAATCGCGATGCTCGCGAGGCACCCTCAAATGTTCTCATCGATACTTAGGTTCGCTGTGGGCTAGCCGCCGACAATAGAAGGCTGATCACTGAGCCGCGTGGAATCGCGACAATTGAAACCAGATCTACGAGGAAGGACATGCGTTCATCGAAAATTCTTACATTGTTGGCTATTGGACTGGCGTTCGGAAGTTCGGGTTGCGCTGCGGTGGAAGCCGCCCGGTCCGCAGAAGTAGAAAAGCAGAAGAGTTTCGAGCATCGCGTTGACACCGCTCATATCTGGGTCACCACGCAAGCGGCTCCGGCCGGCAAGCCCTACTCCACGCTCGGTGAGTTAAATTACACCGAGCCATTCTCGCCTGATGCTATCGACGAGGCGCAGATCAACGACAAGTTGAAGAAGATCGCTCTCGAGAAATGGCCCGACATGATCGACGCGATCGTCGACGAGAATCAGACAGTCTCGGCCGACGGCTCGCAGATCACAGTCACGGGAAAGGCGATTCAATACGACTCCTCAGTTGACCGCGCCGCCTTGCACCACCTTAACGACAACCTAGTGGCGTCGCCGAATGGCAATTAGTAGCTATCGCTAGAGCATTGAAAACAAAGTTTTTAATATTGGGCCTAGCTCGGGCCACAATAGTCTTATGAACAAGGCACATCAGTTGCCAGGAAGGAGGACCTTATGAGCGAAGTTCTAGACGTGACGCAGGTAGCGCAGATCTTGAAGGTCAGCACGTTGACAATGCGGCGTGAGATTCGGGACGGCCATTTATACTTTCGTTCGTCGTATCGCGCGGCGTACTTGGCAAAATCTGAGCGAATAAGCCCAACCATACGGTCTGCCTCATTATCACTTAGAGCGATTTGTCGACTTGCAGGCATGATTTCTAGAGCGACACTAGCGGAAAGCGACACGGAAGCCGACGTCGTGGCGAGCCCGCCTTTTTGGCAAACTTGGCCCGAGAGGGCACCGGCTCGGTTCGCGTCAGAGAGAATCGAACACAAGTCAGCTGCTGACTGCCAAATCTAAGCTTCTCCGGTCCCCTCGACTAGAAGAAAACGCGCCAACATGCGCAGTATTTTCGATTTTCCCGCAGAGAACGCGAAAATCGCTGACTGCTTGGCGGATGACGCAGTCCGATGCGAACCGCTCTCCACGTCAACCTGTCAACCGGTTGACACTTGAGCGGTGGTTGACAAGCGGCGGTTGACGCGCGGTGGTCGACGGCGCTGAGCACAATCTAGAACAATGTTATTTTGTTACGGGACCGCTAGATCCCGTCAGCGATTGTCTCGAACCTGATCGATCGAACCCTGCGGCGTGGTCTCCGATGTGAGACGGTCGACCAAGATCAGGGACGCGGGTGATTGTGCCGGGCGATCGAGTCGGTCGCTGACGCGGGAAAGAACAGGGAATTTCTTCATTTTTGACTCGGAGAAGCTTCTGAGACCGCCGAATTACGCAGGGTCTGTGAGTTTTTTCAGCAAATTCCCTACTCAACGAAATAGGGAATTTAAATCGCCGAACAGGGAATTGTTTTCCAGGATCAGGGAATTTTCAGGGCGGATCAGGGAAACTCGTCCCGCGAGCGGCGCAGCGAGAAATCACCTCTTCCCGGGTGTGGCTCGAGTATTGAGGAGGGACAGGCTTTCGATTCGAGCATTAACGCCACCCATCACGAAATAGCGGTACAGCAGATAAAGATCGAACAGAATCACCGCGCCCCAGATTTCATAAGCTCCCAAAGAGTCCAGCCGCCGCAGATCGAGAAGTGTCCGTGCCAGTCCGAACCCGACTATCCACGCGTCGAAACTCATGCACACGCGCCGGAATGTCTCGCTCGGCACATGCCGAATCACGTACGTCCCGAGCGGAAGTCCTAGCAGCACCGAGCCGGAGCGATCGGCATAAGCAGGTGAATGCTTCGCGAGGTGAAGAGCCCGAGGAAGCCGTGGACGATCGCGGTAGCCGTGGTCTAGACGATCCGCACGGTTCCGAGCGCCGCGCGAAATTCGTTCTTCTCGACGCCTTGATTGTTGAACATCAGCGCGAGCGGAGGTCCGGAGATCGTCGTGGTCGAGTAGAGCACTCCGACCCCGAGCCCCAGCGGACCCCCCGCCGTGCGCTCAGCATGAATCGGTGCCGGTAGCCGGCTGCCTGCGAGAGGATGAGCGGAAGCAGAACAACATACGTCCAGAACTTGAGCACGCCCGGGTTCGCACGGGTCAGCAGATAGCTGCCGATCAGGACGCCAGGAATCAAGCCGACGATGATGGGTATCACGCGCCCTCGCGCCGCCGCCAGACTCCCGCGGTTCATCACCACCACCCAGGAGTTGATCGCCAGTTCGACCAGAACGAGTGCCGGGCTGAGGACTCTGTTCGGGAAGAAGAGCAGCGCGAGCGGAACCGTCAGCGATGAGAACCCGTAACCGAGTGCCCCATTAACGGCCGCCGCAAACAATGCGACTCCGAACAGAGCCAGAACACCGGCTTCTGCACCGGCCATCTCGAGCCCTCAATTAGCTTACTTAGCAAGCCCTATAAGTCTTATCGACGAGAGCACGCCAGCCGCGGCGCCCGAGCCGTTAGCCATAATTCAGCTGCCGGATCAACTCACGAACTTCGCGGAGGTCATGCAAGCCAGCGGATTCTCGGCGAATCCTGAATCGTAGAGCTGGAGGCGATCACAATCGCCGACCACGCAACGCCTAGCGCCCAACCGACGATGACATCCGTCGGCCAGTGTACTCCTAGATACACTCGAGAGACACCAATAAGAAACGCCGCTACGATTGCTATCGTATATGTCACAATTTTAACGCCCAATCTCCTTTGAGTGTTTGCAAACATTAGCGCGAGAGTAAGGTAAACAGCAGTGGACTCTGTAGCGTGACCAGAAGGAAAAGACCAATCGTGTGCCGGAATTGCCCAAAACAATAAAGGTGGTCGCATTCGAGCAACCGTAAACTTGATGAGGTGGTCGAGCGACACGGCGCCACCCATAACCAGCGCGAGAACGAGTGGCGGTCGCCAACTCCGAGTCAACCAAGCCAATATCGTGCCGCCAATGATAACAGCAATCCAGAGATACAGGTCGCTACCTACCGCGGTGATCGCTGTAACGATGCTGGTCAGATATCTAACCCGACGGGCAGCCGCGTATTGAACGATGGGGGCATCGAACGATGCTGTTACCGAGGGTCCTACCAACTTTCGGAGTAGCACCGCGCTAAACCAGGTGAAGACAGCCAACGCGGCGAATCCACCGACGAGCGATAGAACCAAGCCGGTTTTAGGTCCGAATAAGGACGCGAGAAACTCGTTTCCTGCTCGATAGGCACAGCCAACACTGGTGAGTTGTTTACCGTTGGTCATGCGGCAAACGAGTGTCCCTTGGTTTTCCGGATGATTGGATCTTCCATACTCCATTCGACTTACGGCACTGGAAAATGTGACTTGGCTACCTTGCTGTCTTCGATGAGCCGGCCCATCCCGTGAAGTGTCAGGACTCCTTGCAGTTTTTGCTAAAACTGACTGTCTGTCTAGCTTACCGGCGATGTGCTCAGGCGTGAAGGTGATTTTGGGATATTTTTGAGCTTCGAAAAACGCTGTCCTTCGTCCGGTCGTCGCGCCGATACCACTATCGGCGCTTTTGGCGTCGACAATGATAGAGCCGCCTGTGGCTCCTCAAAACCTCATCGGCGCACGCGGAAACGCGGAAGACTCGCGGGGCACGCCGAAGCTGCCACGGAGGACTTCGGGTCGGAAAAGAGGCCCCGGAAAGCTCATATACTGTTCTTCTTGTGACGCCGGACACGGAGGCAGCGCGATGCGACACTGCGCGATCGCACTTAGCGGAGCGCAGACCAACTCTCCGATTGTTCATGAGCTGTGTTCGCCCAAGGTCGCGCCTGAGTACTCCACCGATCGTCACAATATGCGCAGCCGTCAATCGCTTGAGCTGGTCCCAACAGAAGTCAATGTGCGGGCCGGCGTCTCCCCGTGACCGCTCCTCGAAATACTCGCTGTGACCGAACGCCATGGCTTGATTGCGAAGAAAAGTCCGCCACGATTGTCCCGGCCGTCGGCGTCGAGCGGGCATGTACCGCGACACCGTTGCTTGGGAAACGCTGAAACCAAGCATCAGAAGTTCACCTTGGATCCGCGGCGCTCCCCAAATAAAGTTCTCACGGGCCATCCTTACGATCAGATGGCGGACTTCGCTGGAAACCCTCGGGCGCCCACCGCGCCAGCGACCCCGTGCTCTATATCGCCAAGACCAGGCTGTCGCGCCATTGAGTCCACTAGCGCGAGAACAATATCCAAAACAGCCGATCCCAAAGGCAAAAGCACGGACGCCGCGTTCTGCTGCGCTCCAGACCGCGATTTGAGGGCGCAGCGCGATCGATTCCAACAGTAGCGAGGTGGGGGTTCGGGGTTCGCATCGCGCGACCGAGACCGCTCCGCTGGTCGGCGTCGCCATGAAGGCAGCCTATCGCCATGCGTTCGAATCCACCAATGATTTCCGGCGGATCAGGTTTTGAGGAGGGACAGGCAATCCAAGTCCGGGATTTGTCCTCCAAAGAGCCCTTTCAACCTTGGGTTCGAAACATAGAGAACAACCTGCGCGTCAGGGTGGGACATCGATTGAGCCATGGATTCTACGCCCCGTTCGGTGCAAGCAACGAATCGATAGTCGCGTAATATTGTTGCCGTTGTCTCGGCCACGACAGGCTGGCTGCCACTTCACTGGCTCGATTGGCCAGTGCGTGTCGCCGTTCAGGATGCGAATAAAGATCCTCGATCGCTTCAGCCAGAGACGCCGGATCGCCCGGCTCGAAATATCGCACGGCGTCATCATCGAAGTAGTGCTCGATTGTGCGCAGCCGCGCGCCGATTATGGGAATCCCTAGAGTTGCGTACTCGAGCAATTTGGCGGGAAGCATCAGATGAGTCGCGCAGCTTGCGTCGTTTGGAACAAGGCCCACCGAGGCCTGCTCGAGTACCGATGACAGGCACTCGATCGGCACGCGGTTCTCAAAGCACACGCGATCGATGAGTCCCAGGCCAGCCGTATGTGCGCGGGCTTCGTCCAAATAGTCGCCTCTTCCCAGCACCCTGAGTCGTAAACCGGGTAGCCGATCACGCAGAATGTTGACGGCTTCGATCGCGGTATCGAGCCCCAGGCGACGACCGATAGTTCCGTGCGTGATCAACGTAAATGGAGTGCACTTCCCGTTGGCATGGCCATTTTGATGCAGCGGGAATAGCCGGGGGTCCGGAGAATTCAGGACGATGTCAATCTTGTGCGGAGAGATTCCGGAGCTCAACAGGCGGCGCGCGTGAAGATCGTGCACGGCTAATATCTTATCGGCGAACCACGCGCTCGCACGCTCTTCAAACATAAGTAGTCGAGCGCCGAGAGCTCCACGTCTGCCCCCGAATTTTTCCTGATACAACTCGGGCATCGTGTCATGAATGTCGAGGATGACTTTGCTTCCGAACAACTTGGAAGGAAGCGCACACAATACAACCGCGTCGGGAATGCTGCAAACGATGACTAGATCGTAGGGGCGCTTCGCTGAAAGCCGGGTAGCCATCCACATGGCTGCAGAAAAGAAACTCAGATAACTACGAACATAACTGCTCCGACTGCTACCCCGGTAGCGGGGTATTGGCACGGCTAATATATTTACTCCGCTGGGCTCCATGGGCTGGCCGGGATCGAGACAAATCACATCGACGGTGTCTCCGCGCTCGACCAGCGCCTCAGCATGACGCTTTACGCGGCCGTCACAGATATACGTTGAGTAGGCAATCATCAGCATTCGGGCCACGTGTGATTACCTCATTCGATTAGTCAGTCGCCGTCTCGCGGGTAGTAGTCAGTTCGACGCATTCTCCTCGATTGGTACCCCAAAACCGAGAACAACCTCGGCCTCACTGCCCGGCCGATACATCACTTTCGGAAGGCGGTCCCTCTGTATCCGCTTCAGGAGACGGTAGAGCGGCGGAACGGCCGTCATCGACTTTAGCGCAGCTTGAAGTGGATGTAGGAATTCCCGACCGGTGCCGGTGCCGTGAATATTCGATACGGACGGTGAGTAGCCGGCCTCGTGAAAGAGGGCTGCCAACGATCGTGCGTTCCATCGTGTGAGATTACGCGGCGGATCAGATCGATCTTTCGCCCTGCGACCCGGCCCGTACTGCGCAACCGCAATCGGAGTCGCCGGCCATCGCCGCCTGACTGAGGCAAGTGCGCCGCGAGGATCCTCCAAATGATGCAGGACGAATAGCGCAACGATCGCATCTGGCGTGACCCAATTGGCCGGCACACTTTCAATCGTGCCATGCCACACTTTGAAGCCGTCGCTTCGGTTGAGTTCGACGACGGCCAGAGCGGGATCCAAACCGACCGCAACGAAACCCTCCTTCCTTAGCGAGTGAAGATACAATCCGTGACCACATCCAAGTTCTAAAACTGTGGCGCCTGGTGCGACCCGCCCCTTCAGCCAGGCGAGAATTTCCTCATACGCCGGGGTCCAGAACCAAAGCGACGGATCCTTGATCATCGCACATCGCCGCTCGAGGTTTCGGCTGAAATCCTGGAACGCGCTCTCGCGAACATTGCCGCGATAGGCGTTGTCGAACAAAGCCTCGGGACAGTCTGGCAGACGAAGTGGGTTTACGAACTCCAGCCCGCATTGACTGCAGGTGCGCCACTCGCCCCAGCCGATAGCAACCTCCATGAAAAGAGACGACGCACTGCAGACAGGGCATCGTATCTCACCGCTTTCGGTTTTCATCTCGCGCAATTCCAAATGAGTACTCGCGCTATTCATCCGGGCTATTGCTCCTGCTGTATTCGTTCCTGAACTCGCATCATCAAGAAGGATGACAATTGCGAATCGAGGCGTCGCGAATTTGTAAACCTAACGTAGCGGTTTCTCGGGTAATGATGACCGTCGGCACACGAGAATCAGTTGATCCGAGCGGTACCGATCAGCGCGCAACAGCCAGATATCGGGCACCGAAATGTCCGCAGTTTTCTTGAACCTGATTTTGAGAACACTCGGTCAAAGCAGCGGACCAGACATTACTAAAAGGTGAATTGTTGAATGCAATGGCGTGGCTTTACGCGGTCTAATGCAAACGGAAGAGGTGCGTTTACCGTGGAGTACACTTTAGACCCGCCGCGGGCCGATGCTTGGTTGAAGAACAATTTCGAGAAGCTTCTCGAGAGTCCGATGTTCCAGTCCGGCGGAAGCGGACTGCTGGTCATCACCCCCTTTTGACCAAAGATCGAGATGGAGGTAAGAGTTCAATGAAAGGCAAGAAACGGACAGTCATTCTCCCCGCTGCCGTAGCGATGTTCGCGTGCTGTCTTCTTTCGCACGCAGATTCGTCAGCTGAGGACATCACAACGAGAACTGCGGAAGAACCGCCAACTGCCGCAGCAAGGCCGCAGGCTACGACACCTAAGTTCAGCAATGTGTTTCTAATCGTCGAGGAGAACCACAGCTTCTCGGACGTCGTCGGGAACCGTAAGGAGATGCCGTATCTGAATCAATTGATTCGCAAATATGCAGTAGCAACTCAGTATTTCGCGAACACCCATCCTTCGCTGCCCAATTACTTGTGGCTGACGGCGGGCAGCGCGGACGGATTCACGCGCGACGTTTGCGGTGACGGCTTCACCGTGACGACCGATAATATCGTTCGTGAATTGGCGGGGGCTGGAGTGTCGTGGAAAGCGTATGAAGACAGTCTGCCTTCGGTCGGCTATCCGGGTTGTGGTTTAGGCGAATACGTCGAAAGGCATGATCCGATCGCCTACCTCAGCGACGTCCAGAATAACTCGGTGCAGCTTGATAAGATTGTACCTTTCACGGAGTTCGCAACCGACCTCGCCGGCGGCACGCTGCCGCAGTTCAGCTTCATCACGCCGAATCTGCAGCATGACGCGCACGACGGGACTCTGTCTCAGGCCGATGCCTGGTTAAAAGGCAACTTCAGGAAACTTCTCAAAAGCGAAATGTTCGAGCCAGGCGCAAGCGGACTGCTGATAATCGTTTTTGATGAAGGAACTAACAACACTCACGGAGGCGGGCAGATTCCTTGGATCGCGATCGGCCCGAAGGTGAAAAAAGGGTATCAGTCAGTCACCCTATACCAGCACCAGAGCACGTTGCGGCTCATACTAAAAGGATTTGGAGTCTCGACCCTGCCTGGTGCAGCGGCATCCGCACCAGATATGACGGAATTCTTTCGCTAGGTCGTGGCCCCCTGCGCGCATCCACTCACGCACATTTGATGCGGCTGGAACGTCCGGCGTTTCGCTCAGAGGGAAAACTAGTCCTGGCCGCGCATTCGCCATTGAGAAAGCGTCATCCGCTGAGCACTGCTGCCGACGACAAAAGGCGATGCCGGGATGGGCTCTGAATAACTATTACCGAGGAACAAGAAGCTTGCGTGGTCCAGGTCGAAAACTCGGGCGACGAACAGCCTAGCAGCCGTGAAGGAATTGTTGCTTATTCGGATGAAGCCCGAATGTTCCGCATCTAGGTATATTCCTCCTGCGCAATTAAGAACCTTATTGTCAGTGGCGACGACATTCCCGGAGCGCCGACCAATGTGGATGGCATTACCAGAACCGGGCGTCGGCGATTCGATGTTCCAAATTTTGTTGCCCGCAATCCGTACATTCGTAGCAGCACGCACATAAATCGCGTCCGCGTTCTCCCGCCCGGGAAGCGATCCAGGACAGTCGTGAATTTGATTACCAACGACCAGCGCTTGGTCAGGCTCCGGCAGTCCCGGAACGTCACCAGTGACCTGCACGGCTATACCGATATGGCCTGCCTCAGAGACGTCATTACCGCGCGCGACGCATCCATAACATCGATTGAACACGATGCCCATCCCGCTGCGGCCCAGTCCGATTCGAGATATCTTACTGGATTCGACGGTGATCGAATGGGCGTAAGTTGAGCCTACCTGAACTCCGCACTCGTCGGAGCCGCCGCGGCCAATGTCATGGATCAAACACTGTCGGACGGTTACGTTCGTCGTGGGCGCATCGGCCGAGATTGGTCCGTTAACATTGATACCGTCGTCCCATGAACCCCAAGTCTCGATGCCTTCGAGCACCACGTACCTGCATTGCCAGCAGTGAATCCCCCATCGGCGAACAGAGATCTCGATTCGATGCTGCGAGGGCGAAGTATCATCGGGTAATCGGAGATAAAGTTGATTTGCCGATTGGGCCCAACTCCCGGGAGTTAGCAAAGCGGCATCGGCAACCCTGAGATTAGCAATGTAGCCATTTCCGTCGACAAATATCCGCTCGACCGGTGATGACACTTCCGCTTGATATGCAGTGCCATTGCCGGCCGGTTTGAAACCGGATACAAGATCAGTGCCCGATATGATTGGCGCTGGGCCAGTTCCGTATCCGCTCAATGTGATCGGCGCCGCAGATGTTCCGGCCCACCGCGAGTCAATCGTGAGCATCTCCCTCCAGACATGACCTCGCGCCAGAAGGATGCGGTCGCCGGGCGAGGGCCGAAGCATCCGCACCGCCGCCAGCGACTTGAGCGGGCTTTGCGCACTGGAACCTGAATTCGAGTCCGAACCACCACTCGAGTCGACGTACAACTCGTGAGCGGCGGCGGTCCGCGACATTGCTAACACTCCGGACACGATCATCAGCGTTCCCAAAATGGCAGCGACCGCCCGAGGGAGCTTAGCCAACGACTCGACTCGGACCTCAACCGCCCGTTCAATAGCTATTAGCCGTTGCCGCTCGGCGATGGCCCAAGTTAGACCAAACAAAAGACCGACCTGGTATATGAAGTCGCCGACCGCACTCTCTGACAAGTTGTGCACCATCACCGGCAAAACAATGAGCAGCGCAATCGGTTTGAGATTCCATGGGTCGTCTTTTTGCCGGAAGAGGGCGACCCATGGGCGCAGAACAATGAATAGCCAAAACATAAATGCCGGAATGCCGACACCGATCGCTCGGGAAATGTAGCCATTGTGCATCGAGATATGGGCGCCAAGATCCCACGGGCCCCACCACAGCGGGAAATAGCGGCTCTGAAAAACTTCTCCCTCAACTGCATAGCCGTATCCGGTAAACGGTTGCTCAAGTATCTGTCCGATGGCGAACCGCCAAATCTCAGTTCGGCCAGTAAGCGTGGTCACATCTCGATCACCTCCAGAGTCAGTCAGACTGGAATGGGAAAGGCTTTGGTGCACGACCAAGAAAACGGAAAAGGCCAGCGCGAGAACTGCGAATGACAGGACGGCTCTAAACCGGTACTTCCAAATCAGAAAAACACCAATACCTACGGCCATAGCTACGAAGGAGGTACGAGATTGAGCGAGGACGGTGAAGACGACCGAAGAGCCGACCGCCAAACCGACGAGCAGTCGCTTCCAACCTCGAATGCTGCGCCAGCATACGAGAGCCGGTCCGACGGTGATTAGCATGAGCTCACCGATATGATTCGGCTGATCGAACAGTCCTCTGAACCTGTTTAAATCCGGGTTCACACGGTCGAGGAGATCTAGGCCATTCGAGTCCGGCATGTTGAGGATGCCCCATGTGAAATCGTGTGGCAGCAAGACTGCCGCTGCTGCGGTTAGAGCGAGAACGATGCCACAGGCAAGCAGGTACCGCTCAAGTACGCGAATAACGTCCTCGGGACTATCGATTTCGGATACGGTCGCGATAACAGCGCAAAACACCAGCACTGATCTCGCGAGGCGACCGAATGAAACAACGGGATCGAGGGAATAGCAGATGGTCACAAAAGCCCATACAAAATACACGACATAGAGTCTGAATCCGCCCTTGGCGAGAATTCCGGAACGCAATGCATAGGGTATGATCGGAATACAGATAGCAAAGTCCAGCGCGTAATGTTCTGCGGTTTGTACGGTATCGGGAATCAGTGCCCCAGCCAGCATGAGATTCGCCAGCGTCAGCGCAAATACCAGCCACTCTCTATGCTTCGTGGTGAAGGCGACTACCATACAGATCGCTATCGCGCTTGCTGCACCAGCAGCTGCTAGAGCAAGTCCCTTCGAGAAGGTGTTAAGCATGACAACTGTTGCCAGCGATATCGCTATCGCACTGGCCATTGTCAAGGCTGGATCGGGTCGAACTCTCACACGTTGATCAGCTGCAAGCGAAACCATCGATAACCACCTTAGCCTTCAAGTCGCGCTGGGAGGCGTGACAGTCGGTTCATTTGGTGAGTGAAACCCGGAACGCAAGCTGCCGAAACCGAACGCTCGGGAAAAGTGTGGCCCTAGATCCGACCAATCGAAATCTGAGTGAACATTGCGATTGAGCGCATCGATTGCAAATCCGATGATTCGCTGAGGCCGACGCAGAATGAAACGTGCTTCACCAGAAAAGCGGTGATACTCTACACCTTCGCGATAGCTGAGATCCGGTGCCACGGGGATTCCCTTAGCTAAAAGTTGATACGGTGAAAATAAATCGACGCCAGCATGCTGGGCTATTCCTATGCTTCCCCAGACCCTTGGATTGACCTCGAGAAACTTGAACTTCCCGCTAGCTTCGTCGCGCACGAATTCCACGTGCCCAAGCCCCGAGTACTCCAAGGCCGCAAAAATTTTCCATGCTTCTTCGAGCAAGTTCGCAGGTCTCGCGGTTACGCCCTTAACCGTCCATCCTCCCTGGGGAGGATAGGTAAGGAGCTTTCGATGCGCGCAAATTCGAAGTGGGCGTCCGGCCTGGAACAGCCCGCCTACCGAATACGCGGTTCCCTGCACGAATTCCTGAAGTGCGGGGTGCCCCCCATAGCTTGCTTCGCTGGCACACACGTCGCGATAGGCTGCACGCACATCACGAAGACTTCGAACGATTCTGACATTCCTCCCGCTTTCACCTTTCTCGCCTTTGATCACGAGTGGCATTCCTAGGTTGCGCGCAATAACGTCCAACTCTTCCTCACCCTCCGGGACTACCGTTTCTGGAACTGACACACCGGATCGCTGAGCGAGATCAAGTACCAAATTCTTGCTCATCATGAGTCGAAGAAAAGATGGCGGTGAGGTTGGTAAGGCCCGCCACCACGCAGACCCGAGCAGTGGGATGATGATTTCTAGGATTTCTTCGCTACACAAATAAATCGCGTCGTACGCCCCGTGCTCGACTACATTTTGCATCGCCTCGACCACGCGCTCTTTTGCGTCCCAGCGTGGTGATATAAGACGACCGCTACAGAATCTGGAGTGAAACGCGGGTGAACCAGGCTCTCCGAAGATGTCGACAACGTTTCCTCGTCTCGCCAGTGAACGACACACTTGCATCGCTAGAACGGCCGCTCGGCGATCGAGGATCAATGCTTTGTTCACTGTAAAAACTTCTCTTTGTGAAACGCTCTCGCTTGTGCAGTCTCAGTTTCCATCTAGGCTGTCGGAGTCACTCGAGGCGCAGCCCCACCCGTTTGTTGTCGATCGCCTTCCGACGGTATGCCGGACCGTGTTCCAAACCACAGAAGGCGGCGCTTGAGATACCGGGAGTGGAGATACCGCAAACAGCAGTTGCTCGCCTCGCTGACAACCTCCGCCGCAGGGCGCGCAGCGTCGAGCACAAAAGTATGAGGAGCTTCCGCCGCCAACTGGCGATAAGCGAATCGTTGACGTCGCAACTCTTCGCGGGGCAGTTCCGCTTTTCTCGCTAAGATCTGATCCTCGGATACGTCGAGAATCAAAGTGATGTCCGGCCTAGGAATAATGTGGCGAGCGAACTCGATCAGCCATCCAGGACCCGCATAGCGGTACCGCGTGGGGTCGACAAGTATATCGTCATAGTAGCGATCAAATATTACCAGACCTGATCTGATCAACCTCGATCGGACGTAGACCAGATAGCCGAGACCAAAGTCCACGCAGAAATACAGCACCTTCAACACGGATAGGAATCGTGACCGAAGGCCCTTCGCATGCGGACTTGGTTCCGGATCGGGAAGATTGCGACGGAAGATGTCCGGGCGAAAACGGAAACTCTGGATGGAGCGAAATGTTCCCGAAAGTTCGCGTTTCAGACCCTCGATCAAAGTGGTCTTGCCTGCTCCATCCGGCCCCAAAATTGCGACGAGCAGACCGGTCGGATAACGCAACCGCAGTTGCAGCCGCACAACTTCCTGCCACCAGTAGCGCACAGGACTCAGTGGGTCACAGATCAGCCGGCGCCAGCGCAGGGCCCGGCGCAGCCTCGGTAGATTGGTTTCGAAGGCGGTCAAATCCGAGGTTGCGATCCAACCGACGACCCTTTTGGCCCAACGCGTACCCATCAGTTGCCGGCAGACAGCGAACGAACGCTCACCTAACTCGACTTGAAGTTCAAGAAAACATTTGGCTTGACGGGCCGATATGCTTTGTTTGCAGATTCTCTTTACAAGCAAGTAGGCAAACTCGGACTCCGTGCTTGCTATCCATAGGTCATTCCATGGGCGCCGATTCTTGAGCAGATCTGCGTTGGACAAATAGACCAGACCATCGCGACGGTAATCAATTCCAACGTCAAACTCAGCAAAAGCGATACCCTGGCTAGTCGGAAGCCGAGCTAGAAAGAAGTAGCCGGTACTCTCGTAATGGAGTAACTGTGAAATGCCCACGAACGAACTAATATCGAGTGCTGTCTCAAACGCAGTTAAATCCTTCGGCGCCACCACAATGTCTAGATCGGAGCTCAAACAAGACGCGTCCGCATCCCATCCGTGAAGAATGCAGTACTCGATCGGTAGTCCCTGAAGGATTCGCCCAAGTTCTTTAGCTCTCGGATCGAGCATACGATTTATGCGCTCTTCACATCATGAGTTGCTGTATGACTAGCAAAAAAGTCGACTGCCTCGTTCGAAAAACCCTGCGAGTGAGAAGTAAGCGAGGATGCTATTTGCTCGAGCGAGGAAGGATTCAACCGTTTCTCGGCTGCGAAATCCAACAAACGATCGAAATGATGAATTGGATCACCGCTCTTTCTGAACCCAGTAAATCGGCGCAATAGGACATCACCTGGATGCGCTGCCGCGATGATCGGATACCCAAGAGTCGCCAGCGCCAGCATCATTTGACGTGTTAGCTTCTTCATCGGGTAGCGCCGCAAGATTGGAACGAAGCCTTCTCCGACATCGAACGTAGGGGTGGAGTACTTCAGATAACCTGGAAGGAGCCTCTCGAATTCCGGCCGAGCGTCGCCTCCTTCGACGCTGGCAAGGAATCCTTCGTGCAGCAGGCGAGACAGCACTGCGTAGTTGCTACGTTCGAAGGGGAAGATCATGATTGGCTGGAAACTCACTCCAAAGCGTCTGCTGAGCGCGTGCACCGCGGATTTCCCCGCTGCAAATTCCTCGGTCAGGGATGGGATTTTATTGTGATCGATGTGTTTCAGACATCCGTGCCAGACAAATCCGCAATTGAAGCCTTTCAGGATCGAGACATATCGATGACTTGGATGGCGCCGGTTCGGAGTCCATGCAAAATCGACGTGAACCCCTTGGAATCGCGCCTCAAGATGATTCAGGAATCGGCGTAGTCTCAAGCAACTGAAATAATCGAAGTCAGCCGGTCGATCATCTACAACGAGATTGAAAGACGCAGAACGTTGATTAGCGCGTCCATTTGCCGAATCGATCGCGATCAACGGGCCAAGATTGGCACATCGTTCTGCTGCGTCTGCGAACCGAAACAGAATCGGGCCGTTACCGACTGGAGCGCTCGGAACAAGATCGTAAATTGCGAGACCTTTGCCATACCGGAATGCGAAGATCGAGACGGCTTCCTTGCCAGTGGAGCCTCTCTCGAACAATAAGACTCTGGCGGGCGTCGCCGATAGGTCCGAAGTGGGCAGCTCCAAGTCGGTGACCGAAGACTCTTCGTGAAGCGCGCTCGGTATCGCAGGATCGGCTGATAACTGATATCCCGATGAGCATCGTTCCCGGATCACCAGGAAACGCTCGTCAGTAAATGGCTGGAGTGTATGATACCGGCCGGGTTCGAAGTCGCGTAGATAGAGGACCGCGCCACCCTCTACCGAGGATCTCATTCGCTCCCGCTCGGAGAGAGCAAGTCGCTCGAATGATTCTGCGGTGATCGCGATTAGATTGCCGGGCGCCGAAGGTAGCAGGGGCAACCTTCCGTCGCATAACTGACTGAACCGAACCGGCACACCGCGCAGATCGGCGAATTGTCGGATCAACCTGGCGAAGGGCTCACGAGCATCAGCGATGAGCCAGCACTTTGCCTCGACCTCTGCCATGTCCCTCCACCTACGATCCTTCTTTTTTCTCACTCATGTTGAGTTCGACCGCGCGGCGCCCGTTCGATTCCAAAATGGCACTCAGGAGATGGGACGGCGCCACCTGTTCCAAAAGCTGGATATTTGCGACGACGCAATGACCACCTATGAAACCCGGGAAGTAGCGACGCCTGGGGAGGAACTCCACCTCTTCAAAGAACCTAATAGCTTCCTCATAGTCTCCACCTACTTTGGCTGCATACCGATTGAGCTCCTGAGCGAACGCAATGAGGAGGCCGAAGTAGGCGGTTTCCGCCAACTTCGCGAGTTCGAGAATTTCGACGTTATTCATAGCGCGTGTTTTAAGTCCCGCCCGCCTGAAATGAGACTCGGCGAGGTTGGAGATCAATTGATCCTCCGCGGCGACAAACTTGACGTACTGAATGAGGTCGTGAGCCATTCGCACGTGTTTCCCACGAATCGGGCTGTAGGCAACCGGAAGGCCACAAGCACTAGCAATTGCGCGCGTCGTGCCTGGGACAACGGTACTGTTTATGATTGTCAGACTCGGCTTGAATCGTTCTATATAAGACAGCGCGACACGCACGAAGTCGGCCGCTTTTTTGAACGGTATGCAAATGTGCATTACTGAGACAGGGTCGGTGAAGTCGCGCCGTTCGAGGTCATGGCGCAATACTGGTTCTGTACGATCCAGCACCTCGGCCAACGCTCCGCCGACTTCACCAATTCCTACGACTAGTGTCCTTCCCGGTTCCAATGGATCCTCCTGTTCATGGCCTGCCTAGTCACAGTGCCGGCCATAGTCTCATCAGTGATGCTCCCGTCGAGATCAGCAGCGGACTGATTTAGACATCACCTTCATTCGAGGCACTCTGAAGCTGAAGGTTCGCTCCGCCATTCAAACGACTTGCGTCGCCTTCTGAAACAGTCTTAGGCCTCAGAACGAACAGCACTCCATTACTAAACAGCTCATCATCGCCGTAGTCTTTCAGCTCGTCGGCTACTTCAGGACTGAGGAATTCTCTCCCTAGATCTGGTTTCGTGACCTGCTCTTCAACGATTTCGAAATGTTCTGAGAAAAGCCGGCGATAGTCAGCACGCGCAAGCTCATTCAAGTATACATTGGCGCGAAAGCGTTTCTTTCTGAGATGCTCCCACGGCTCGCTCCTGCGCCGCCGCTCGCCCACGGCCGGCCATCTATGCTGGTGACCAGGCGAATTT
This sequence comes from uncultured delta proteobacterium, assembly GCA_963733715.1. Classification (GTDB taxonomy): domain Bacteria; phylum Desulfobacterota; class Binatia; order Binatales; family Binataceae; genus Binatus. The sequence continues at coordinate 21,311 of CAVTEN010000033.1, read as the reverse complement.
CTTTGCGCTGTTGTTGCATCCACCCGAAACCACTCAACTAAGTGACCGCCACTTATTCCGGTGAAGATGTCCGGGCGGATAAGCGCAAGACCGGTAGGTTTAAGCAGGTGCCTCATTTTTGCAATCAACGGTTTGAGAGACGAAAGAGGAATATGTTCGAATACGCTTTCTGAGATTATTAAATCAAAAGAAGAATTTGGCAGCTCCACGGTCGCGGCGTCTTGCGCGAGCAGTCTGTTGGTCGGCAGAACCAGCTTGCAGCCCTTTCGCTGCAGCTCTCTGCTGAGACGACGCCTCCAAATCAGGTCGAAGGAAAAAAATCTGATGAGCGATTTGATCAACCGCTCCAGTCCGTTCCTGCGATAGATTTGATAAATCTCTCTGGGTGTTCCCTTCAGAAGTGGCACATCGAGATCAACCCCGACAGCGTCAATGCCGAGGCTGACCAGCGCAATCATCCTTCCGGCTCGCTGACCGAAGCCAATTTCAAACACTTTCGCCTTTTCAAGCTCGAGATTTGAGTACTTCCTGAGAAGCTGATCGTATTGGTCAAAACGATAGAAAACGCTCGGAAGCCTGTCCGTATGCACCAGGCTTCGCGCCTTCATTGTAAGGAGCATCGCCAATTCGTGGATCTTCCAGCCAAGAGGAAGTTGGGCCGACGAATTCGAGCAACGCGAGGCCGTCACAGCCGCTCCGTCTGACTTAACGGTTTGCCTGTCGGCTTCCTTCTGCGCGCCTGAAGTATTCGTAGAGGCTTCGTTGCAAAGAAGAGACGTGGTGTCCGCTTTTCCCAGACCGGCATTTATTTCCATCGTAGTTTCTACTCAGACACCTTATAGGCCCGTACCCATCATACTTAACCGTTCCATTAGTGGCTTCAGCGATTCCACAGTCTGGTCGTGGCGTGCAGCGCCGTACTTAAGAGCAGTCGTCTGAATCGAATGCCTTGGCCATTCAAGCGAGCGAAAATCTCCAGGACGTCATCCAGACCCGGATGGCGTAGGATGATGGCCATCAGGGGCTGGTTTCTCATTGCACAGACTCTCAGCAGACGGCCGTACTTTTGTTCAGTGTCGAATCTCCCGTTACCCTTGTCATCGACTTGCGAAGCAATTCGTCGAAGTTCCTGGCGACCCGATGGCTTAAACAGATCCAGTGTTAGAAGCTTTGAGAGACCAACGAATCGCGGATTCTCGCTGTCGAAGTTCGCCTCTGTTGCGGTTCGGAAAAAGTGCTCGCGTTCCGCGTTCATGTCGAACCAAACCTCATAGCTCGAAGCAATGTCGTTCCAGCGCTCGCTCTTCTCACCTGACCACCAGCGCGGTCTATGTCCAAACAAGATGCAGAGCGAAGTGAGGCGCTGCTGACCATCAATGATCATAGATGGTAACTGTTCCGCACCCGGATCGCCTTCCCTCTCCCAAATGAGCAGAGGGCCGATAGGATAGTCACGCCATAAAGACTCGGCGAGGTCGCGAACTCCGAGCGGGTTCCACTTAAAGCCCCGCTGGAAGGCAGGAATGTCCCAAGTCCCAGCGACGGCGCAATCGACACCTTCGCGAATGCTATACAACCTATAGGCCGAGAGCGCTCTCTCGTCGGGTTTCAGAGAAGCCGATCCAGGGACGCTTGATAGTCGGCGCTTCGGAGTTTCGATGCGGCCTTGAAACCAATTAGCCACAGACTTCGGCTCCCATTGCCAATTTGAATGTGTTCAGTGGAGACGCCAATTTGTGCTCACTCCCGACCGAGCGGTTCTTCACTCAGCGCTAATGCCACGGTTTCATCGGAATCAGGCCCGAAAATCGTTGGTGTTCCGTCTCGGACGAAAAGGCTGGCTTGGGAGCGGCGCCGCCACCACTCGGCCACCATCGAAGGCAGTGCGTGCCAACTATTCTCGACAGTCCGCAACCGCACAAGCAGCTCTCGGTAGTCATCCAGATGGCGTCCGGAGCCACTATAATCGGGGTGGGTAAGCACCAAGATCATTCCACCCATCGCGGCAATCCATTGGGCCTTGGTCGTCCAAACGGGGAGCGGATCGCGTTTGAGTATATGAATTAGCGTATGGTCTTGCGGCAACGTGTATGGTAGCTCGACCATGTTCGAAAGGAAGAACGGAAAGAGGCTACACGTGCCTCCAGGCTGCGGTTCATACGGATCGGTATCGGAAAAACTCGAGTCGAAGTCGAACCGCATCGTGGCAATCCAGTCGGCATTGCGCAGCGTCGAGGGAGAGCGAAAGCCCCTGAGATTGTGTTGAAGAGCGATGCGCTCCACCACCGGAGCGAGAGAATCAAAGTCCTTGCGGCTTCGGAACAATCGGCCGTCGTGGCTAAGGCCGTGGGCGCCGAATTCGAAACCGCGTGAACGTAAGTCCTCCACCATTTTCCAATCAATAGGATATTGTGCCAACGGGAGATTCCAGGCTGAGCGAAAGCCTTGTTCTTCTTCGAGATCGGCCATATGCGCCATCCGATTCAGTCCAGTAGGGCTTTCCACATCGTGAGTAAGTACGATGCAACACTTTTTCCCCGCGGGCCAAAATCCTATGTGCCATGCGTACTCTTCGCCCACCAGCTTTAAGCTGGTGCAAAGCCACTGGCGCCAGAAGTCTACTAGTGCAGTCTCACAAGGCCATTGAGGAAATCCATGTTGTCTGCGCGCACGGATAACTATTGAGTTAACGAAATGACGTAAGTTGCGAGGGATGAACTTCTTAACTGGGTAATAGGCGCGTAGTATCGATGGCGGGCGGCGATTACGATCGTCCAGGTATTGTTCGAACAGATACGAGTTAGCAATGGGTTCAGAAATCTGAATCATCGGCTCCAGGATTTCGCGGCATTGCTCCGGCAATTTCCAAAAGGAGAATGCGTCATTGGACGTATCGAGATGGTCGTGTTCCAGCCGTAACACTTTGGCGACGCTGGGTAGGTTCAATGCCATATGGACTCCATGCGCAAGAGTCTGCGGACCTGTTGGTGACGGATGAATCTGACCAGTTCCGGGGAAGCGAGGCGCGGCCAACGATGTAGATAGCCCTGGCAATACCCTGCCAACATCAGGGCGCCAGACACCGCGGGGCGTTTGAACGAGTGCCGTACGGCGCGCGCGATCATGAAGATTGGTGAGTAGCCCGAGTAATATGCGGCGCGACCCGACGCGATGCGCGCATGCCAAAGCCCACTCGCGGCGCCTTGAGGACGATGATGAAACGCACGGAGATGCCGGCAACTCCGGGTCTTGAACCCCAACATCCACGCGCGAGTCTCGTCGACCGTGTCCCAGCCCAAACCAGGTTCAAGACCGCCTATCGCCGCGAAACAGAGGCGGGAGTACATTTTCATTGGTCCACGCGTGTGGAATCGCGGGTTACGAACCTCTCGCCAGATTGCTTGCGACGGTTCGAGCAGGATGGGACCTACGATGCCCAGGTTCTCGTCGCTGGCGAATTCTCCGATTAGCGACTCAACTAGAGTCGCATTGAAACTCACGTCGGCATCGACTCGCAGAATGAAATCGAATTGCTCCCACAGATCGCGTCGGAGAAATCGCATGATCACCGATTCGCCGCCAGGAGCGCGCTTGCGGTCGCGAGGTAGATGGTGGGGCTCGATCCACCGATGACTTCTCGCAGCCTCATCTATTAAGGCTGTAGTGGCGTCGGACGAACCATCATCGATTATGATCCAGCGGGCTGGGCGACGCGTCTGGTTCGTCATCGACGCGATTAAGCCCGGGAGAAACTTCGCCTCATCCCGCGCAGGGGTTATTGCGAGAAATTCTTTCACGCCAGGTAACCGTAAAACGCCGCGCCAAGTGCGCGGGTTGCAGGCAACGGCAGATGCCGCCAAACCCGGGACAGAAACTTCCGTGTACCGCTTAACACTTCTGCACTGGCATGACTTGGAGCTTTCGGGAAAAATGCATACGGCAGCGGATCCGACGTTGCTCCGAGTTCTCTCTTGAACCTTGAAAGTCCTTCGTTGCGGATGTCCGCGCGTCCGAGGTCGAGGTCCGATGCCTTTCCCGCGAATTCCTCGACCAAAGACCAAAAGAGGAGATGATTGATGCCCGTCAGAGCCGGGACCCGGCGCGCGCCCCACTTGTAATAGATGCAATCGCGATATCTCAGCACGATTACGCCGGCCTCATCGCGCCCTTCATGCGAAGCAAGCCATACCTCGAGGCTGTCCTCTGGAAATAGCTGCCGCAGAAGTCTGTACATCTTCATCGGCTGCGGGGGCACGCCCAGGCGCCTGCGAGTCTCAAGCTGCAATGCGTAGAACCGCTCGATGTGCTCTGCCCGGTTGCCACGTTCGATACTTACGTCGAGACCCGCTGCCCGACGCAAATTGCGGCGAAAGTTACCGTGTAGACCCCTTTCGATCGCACGGAGCGGTTGCTGCAAATTCAGATTCCAATTCGCAAAAACGTTGAGCGTCTCCCATGGCTTAGCCGCTTTTACGCCTCTGAGCTCGCAACCCTTACGGAACTCTGGCTCAACAGTCATGCTCTTCAGCAAGTCATTCATTGCCTCGTCGTCGCGTGCGAGAGGCGGACAGAAATCGGAAAATGGCAATGAGACAAAGCGTATCGCGAGAGGATTTCTCGACCGTGCGAGAACGCAAGCAGCACGGATCTCGGAATGTCTTTCGATAGTAGCGAGCGATATTTCCAATCGGTAGCTCTGAGCTAGCAAGTCGAGCCAATAGTCAGAGTGATAGATCGTAGCGCTCGGAGCGAAATCTACCAGGCGATTCCAGATCGCGCGCGATGACTCAAACCGTCGGACGCGTAGGTCTCCGCAGCCCGTTTCGCCGCGAATCATTGCGTCGCAATCGACATAACTCGTCATCTTTCTCACGCCTCCAGCGCCCTTACCGGGTCTTTGTCGAATGCTTTCTCGAGCAGCAGGTTTATCTCGGATCCTTGCAGCGCCACGAAAACAAGCGCGGGCGGTATTGCGACCAGGGCCAGAACAACAACGCTGTCGAATTTACCCAACATGGCGATCGCCTTACCGGCAAGGGTCGCGATCACACACCAGAAGGTGACACGCAACCCCGGGACAACGGCCGGCAGTAGTGCTCGTAGCTTCAATCCAATGAGCTGGCAGGCCAGATATATCCCGACGACTGCGATCGCGCCTTCCACGACGCTCATTCCCGCGCTGACTCCGGACAATCCTGCATGAGCGAGAGATGTGACAGCAATTACAATCAGCACGAAGCGAACCGTGTTGAGGTGTAAATCGATGGAGGGATGGTCCTTCGCGTAGAAGATAGAACCGATTCCCTCGCGCAACCCGGACAGCGCAAGTCCGCCCGCCAGCAGGCGCATTGGCATCGCAGCAGGAACCCACTGACGTCCGTACAGAGATGCGAGGACCTCGGGCGCGGCTAGAGATATGCACGCGATGATCGGCAGCACGACCCTTGCGAGGTAACAGACTAGCTCGCTGTAGGCGCGCGAGAGCTCCTGGTCGTCGTCCTGCAGTCTTGAGAAGGCGGGAACGATCACGCGGACCGCCACCCGGTGAAGACGCGCCGTTATGAAACGCAAGAGATCCCACGAGATCGAGTAGAAGCCCAGCGCGGTCGTTCCAAGCAGACGACCCACCAGCAAGTAGTCCGCATTGGCAGAGACACATATGGCCGTGTTGGCGCCAAAGACGCTGAGAGAAAAGCGTCCGAGGTCGCGCACTGCGGCGACACGAGGCCTGCCAATCGCAACGTGCCCATCGGCAATCCAAATCGCCAAGGCGTGCGCGGCGAATCGGGCAGCAAGTCCGCCGGCGAGGCTCGACCTCGGATGATCGAAGCACAGCAACAGAAACGCGACTGCCAAAAACGCGATCTCGCCGACGACATCAGCGACTGCTAGCGCCCCAAATTTGAGCCGCCTTCGCAGTCGCGCATTCGCAGTGACCGCGCTCCCTTCCAGCAGAACGGGAATGCAAATCAGCCGCATGCCAGCGACGAGTTCTGGCATCGCCATGATCCGGGCAATCGTCGGCGCACTCACGTAAAGCAGCGACGCGCTCGCGCCTGCCAGAGCGAGGCTAGCCCACCAAACGGTTGATTCATGTTCCGGGGTGATTTCCTTGCGCTGAACCAGCGCATCTGGGAATCCCACGTCTGAGACCAGGGTCGCGAAAATGCTCACAACAATCAGAACCCTGAACAGACCGAAGTCCTCCGGCCGAAGCATCCGCGCAAGCACGACCATTCCGGCCACGCGCAATCCTTGCACCGCGAACTCGGCTATCACGTTGTTTCGTACGCCGCGGGCGAACTCCTGCCAAAGAACGCGTTTGAATTGCGCACTTTCACCAGCGGGATCAGGAGTGCTGTTGCCGTAGCTCATACTCCATCTCCGTGAAACAGCGTCGGCAGCGTGCGAACCAGGATTCTCAGATCATTTGCCAGTGACCATTCCTCAAGGTATCGAACGTCGAGGCGCACCATCTCGTCGAAAGAAAGCCGGTTGCGCCCGCTCACTTGCCAGAGCCCCGTGATTCCAGGGACCGCGTCGAGCCGGTTCCGGTGCCACGCCTGGTAGAGTTCGAGTTCATACGGGAGCGCGGGTCGAGGACCGATCAGACTCATCTCGCCGCGCACGACGTTGATAAGCTGGGGAAGTTCGTCGATGCTGAAGCGGCGAAAAATCTTCCCCACTCCTGTGACGCGAGCGTCATTGGTGAGCTTGAATAGCAGTGGCGTCCCGTTTCCGTTCGCACCAACCGCGGCGTGTCCATTGCTGATCCATTGCTTTGCATACTCGCGATGGGCCGTATCGCTGGCGCTGAACTTCATCGTGCGAAGCTTGATAAGCTGGAACAACTTGCCGCGGATGCCGACTCGCGTCTGGCTGATGAACATTGGGCGGCCGTCGAGGACCCACACAGCTATAGCACTGAGCGCGATCACGGGTGCTGCTATCGTCAGCAGCGCCGTTGCAGCAGCGATGTCGAAAATTCGCTTCAGCGCGAAATTGAGACCTTGGACATTCGAGCAGCGCGGACTAATCAGAGGAAGCACTCCAGCCATCTCGACCTTCAGGCCAGCGCTCACGGAGTGATACATCCACGGCACGGTCGACCATTTAATCCGATGCAGCTTGCAGATACAGATGATCGCTTCGTGCTGTTCACGAGATGCATCAGGTAGCGCAATTGCAGCCACCAGGCTCGGATACATCGCAGCAAGCTCTCCAAGCCGATGCGTACTTCCGAGCACGGGGTAGCCCCGATACTGACTATTGCACGAGCCGTCATCGATGAATCCCACCGGCTCGTACTGAGTCATCTCGTCCAGCATTTGATCGAGTAGGTAATGTCCTATCGAGTTGAAACCGACCACGACAAGAGGAACTGCTATTTTCGGATGGGCATAAAAGCGAAAAATGCAACTACGCGCGAATGCCCGGCCGACGAAAACCGTCGGTACACTGAGCAAGTAGCTCAACATCACGGTGATTCTCGAGACCTGAACATGAGCCAGGTATGCGGCAAATAAGGCGAGAAGGGTTGCGATCGCGCAGGCCTGTGAGATCGTGAACAATTCCTTCAATCTTCCGCGGCCGTTGCGGTAAAGGTTGTTTGCGTGGAAAACGAGCAGCCAGAGACCTACAATTGCCAGTATACCTAAACCCAGCATGGCGGGATTTGCTTCAAGCAGATGTGCTTCAATCGCGGCAGAAGGGTCGTGGATAGCAACCGCACTTACAAACGAGCCTGCCAGCGCGACGCTGTCGACCGCGGCAATTACGGCTTTCTGCTTTCGAATTTCGTTGGAGAACATTCTTGCTACACCGCGACTCGGCTACGTGCGCATCGTAGGTGCCGACGCAGACCTCCGGTATTCCTTCAACTCGCGCTCAAACGTTTCCGGCTTGGACTCCAGAGCCATTCTGACCGTACCCGCGGTCCGTGCGATGTCGCGCGGACTGAGGTGGGGATGCAACGGAAGTGAAAGCACGGTGTCTGCTAAATGTTCGCTAATGGGAAGATCTCCTGGGCGATAGCCCAGCATGTGGCATGCAGGCTGCAAGTGCAGGGGCACCGGATAGTGAATCCCGCATTCGATCCGGTTTTGAAGGAGTGCCTTGCGGATCAAATCCCGCTTTTTACTTCGGATAACGAACAAGTGATAACAGGACTCGGCGCCCTCAGGCTCGAAGGGTAGCTCGACTTCACAGCCGGAGAGGAGATTTCGATATGCATCGGCAATATCACGGCGTCGTGCATTCCAGTCATCAAGCCGGCTGAGCTTGGCGCGCAGCACTATCGCCTGGATGGCGTCGAGCCGGGAATTGTATCCAAACTCCTCGTGAGCGTAGTGAGAGATGCGACCGTGATCGCGCAACAATGCGACGCGCGCGGCAAGTTCTTCATCGTTGGATACAACAGCGCCGCCTTCACCCCAAGCTCCCAGGTTCTTGCCCGGGTAGAAGCTGAAACATCCCGCTGCTCCGACCGTGCCCATCATCTCCCAGCCATTCGCTGTGTTGATCCTGGCGCCATGAGCCTGGCATGCGTCTTCAACGATCTTGAGATCGAATTCGTCTGCTATTTGCTGCAACTCGTGAATCGGCGCCGGCATACCGTACAGATGCACCGGCAATATGGCGCGGGGACCGTTCGGCGCACTCCATCGCCCGTTTTCGAGATAATTGCGTAGTGCGCGAGCGCTCATATTGCCGTTCTCGCGATCGACTTCCACAAACACGGGCCTCGCACCGGTCTGGAAGATCGCGGCAGCCGTCGCAATGAAGGTCATCGCCGACGTAATCACCTCGTCGCCGGCGCCGATTCCGATAGCCAGCAGCGCCAGCCGCAGTGCGTCGGTGCCACTGCCGACTCCTACTACACGCTTGACGCCGAGAAAGGACGCGAACTCCGCTTCAAAGGCCGCTACCTGGGGACCACCAACGTATGAGGTGTCTCTATGAAGATGCGCAAGTTCGCTTTCAACGTGCTGGTGGATTTCTTGATTCTGGGCAACAAGGTCCACAAATTTTATGCTCATGATTGGATCCTTCCGCGTGCGGTGGCACGTACCGTACGAACCCGGGCTGGATTTCCCGTTACCAGTGAGTGTTCCTGTACGTTGTGTATAACCAGCGCGCCGGCACCGACCATCGCGCTCTCACCGATGAGGACACCGCACATGACGACGGCTCCGCTTCCGATCGACGCGCCTCGTTTGACGATAGTCGGCTCCAGGCGCCACTCGCCGTCTGCTAGCGGAAGGCCATCGGCGCCCGTGGCACGCGGATTACGATCGTTGATGAAGATGACGCCGTGACCAATGAAGACATCGTCTTCGATCTCGACTCCGGTACAGATGAAGCTGTGGCTCGAGATCTTGCAGCGTTTGCCGATCCTCGCACCCTTTTGAATTTCGACAAAAGCTCCGACGCGCGTATCGTCGCCGATCTCGCACCCGTATAGGTTGATGAACGAACCCAGGCGCACCCGTGCGCCTAGTTGGACGTCATTAGACACGCATGCGTAAGTCGGAAGTTCGCATTCGATCATCGAAGTCACACAGGTGCGGCGACAATAGGAACGAGCCGGCCGCCATCACGTAGAGAAGTGTTCGCCGCCTCGAGTACGCTCACAACACGCATCCCACAAAACCCGTCGGTATCCGGTGTGAGACCTTTTCGGATGCACTCGCAAAAATGTCGGCATTCGACGCCTAAGGGTTCCGTTTCCTCAATTCGCGGGACAAGAATGTCTCCGTAGCGATATGAGAAGTGAAAATCGCCGAACGTATCGTAGTAGCGACGGAACGTCACACCCTTGTCGTAGATGCGAATCTTCTCGCGTGGAGACGTGTCATCGTAGACCAGCATCCGCTTGGAGCCGACAATTGTAGTGCGCCGAATCTTGTCGGGATCGAGCCAGCTAACGTGGACAAAGGCGATGACATCGCGCGCGAAATGCAGCGTCAGCATCGCGACATCTTCCACACCGCTTCTGTAATGGCTTCCGCCCTGGCAATTTACCGACTCAGGCGAGCGACCCATCAGCATCAGAATGATTGATATATCGTGTGTCGCGAGATCCCATGCGACATTGATGTCGTTCTGGAACAAGCCAAGGTTCGCTCGAACAGAGGCTATGTAAAAGATTTCACCTAGTTCACCCGAATTGATTATTTCCTGAATTTTTCTTACGGGCGCACTATACTCGAAGGTATGCCCAACCATCAGGACGCTGCCGCGGTCGCGGGCCAGCCTGATTAGATCGGCGGCTTCGACCTGCGACATAGCCAAAGGCTTCTCGACTAATACTGATTTGCCCACCTCAAGTGCTTTCCGAGCCATTCCATAGTGGGTAATGACCGGGGTCGCGATGACGATGCCTTCGATTTCGGAGTCTTCAAGTAGAGAATCAAACGCCCCGGTCGTTTCGACGCCGGAATAGAGACTCTGGATGTGCTCGCGTCGCTTGGGGTCCAAATCGCAAGCGACGATACGTCGCGCACATCCGAGTTGTTGCAGGTTGCGCACCCAGTTGGGGCCCCAATAGCCCAGCCCAGCGACGGCAATCCCGCTCAAGCGCTGGTCGCTGACCGCCTGCCCATTGCGACTGTTCGACAGCAGGACCGAATTATTGGGGATTTCAGAATTGACTGACTGGTTCATGAATTCACTAGCCTTCGGATTGATTTCGCGACTGGATCCAGGGCTCCATTGAGAATTACGCCTGCGATTGCACGGTTCGCTGCGCGCAGGGAGCTGACCGTGGTCGCCAGCTCTTGGCGTTCGGTGCTGCCGTATCGGACAATCAACAGGATCGGGTCTGTGTGACGCGCCAACGGAAGCATGCGCGCATCCAGTCGTGTCACACCCAGGTCAATCACTACCGCGGAGTAGCCCGCCGTAAGACGGTCGAATTCGTTCAGGAGTTCCTTGACGTTCGAACCGTCGCCAGCAGGCCAGCAGGTGGCAAGGTCAAGGCGGGGGCACCCACTGACTCGAATCCGCACGTGCCCATCAACACGCACTTCACCGCAGCCTCGCCCATTGGCGGCAAAGAAGCGGTCAAGCGACGGGTGATGCACGTGTGCGTCGACCAGCATCGTGTTGAGCGACAGCCGCTGACTCAGATCAAGCGCCAATGCTGCCGCAACCGTAGATGCTCCGTCTCCTGAACGGCATCCCGTGACGAGCAGGCGGACCGGGGTGTCGAACACCCCCAGCGGCGCCAATCGCTCGCTCAATCGTTGGATTCCAGCCGCGCATGCCAGACTCTCGGGCAGTTCTTGTACGATAGGAACGGATAACTGCGAGGCCGCCGCATGAAAAGCCTCTGTCGCACCGTTCGTGCTCCGACGTAGAACCGCCTTCGTGTGTTCGCCAATAGATTCTTGCTCGCTGTGTTTCAGGGCTTCGTAGTAGTTGGTCACTGCAGTCGCTCCCTTTGCGTCACTTCATCGAGGCCAGGAAGGTAAACTGGCTGTCCCGGGTAAATCAGGTCGATGTCTTCGAGTTGAGGATTGGCGCGAATCAAACGTGGCAGTTCTAAGTCTGATCCGAGGTAACGGATCGCGATAGTCTGCATAGTGTCTCCGGGTTGGACCGATATCGAGTGCCTGAGTTGAGTCGATTGCTTGGGTGAGTCAGGCTGCTCGAGTACCGGAAGACTGACTGGACGGGAGAAATCTCCGAGGGACACATCACTCTGTGTCGATACCTTCAGAGACTCGACCGGCTCTGCTGCTTGCAGGTAACTAGCCTCTTCCAGGTTGGCCGCGGGTGACCCTGCGACCAACAGTTCCAGGCGCGGACTGAAGGTGCCGAAAGCTATCGCCGCCGAGGCGGCAATTGCCGCAGCGGGTAGAAGCAAACGTCGCGTGCGCTGAACCAAAGATTGGTTCGCCGCCTTGCTGCTATCGAAAGGAGTTACCGTGGTAAGAATATTCTCTCCTTCGACAACTGTTTTGCGCGCGACATCAAGTGTCACTCGCTTGGATCCTTGCGAGTACGCGTTGACCAAAGCATTGTGGCAGAGGATGTTGAGTCGCCGCGGAATTCCGCCGCTGTGCTGAATCAAGTGGTCAATTGCTTTGGGTTCGAAGATCGACTTCGTGCTCCCGCCCTTGAGGGAGATGAGGTAATCGACATAGTGGCGCGCCTCGATGGGTCGCAGCGGATTCAGGATCGCCCTGGCGCCGATTCGCTCATTCAGATGTCGCAGCCCGGGATTTGCCAGCCGAGCTAGCAACTCATAGTGCCCGACCAGGAGGAATCGCACCTGCTTTTCTTCGGTACTGCCGAGGTTGGATAAGAGACGCAACTCCTCGAGTGCGTCATCGCTTAGATCCTGGGCTTCATCAATGACTATCACAACACCTTGGCCGGATCTGAGTCCGTTCAGATAGGTCTCGAATCCGTGCAGGAGATCCAGCTTGGAGAGGCTCTTAGAGAAGACGTTAAGCTGGTCGATGATAGAGCGCAGTATTTCATCGGGGCTCAGCCTGGGGTTCGACAAACTGACGCACCGGACTCGCTGATAGTAGTCAGCAAGGACTCGGCCGATGAGTGTCGTCTTGCCAGTTCCCGGCTCGCCCACGAACAGGGTGAACCCGGTAGGTTCGTGCAGCAGTCCCCATTGGAGAGCGGCAAGACCCTCTCGATGTGACTTGCTCAGAAAAAATTCCGACGTCGCCGGCGTGAATTTGAACGGGGCGCTCCAAAGACCAAAGTGCTTGCAGTACATCATCGCTTAGACCTGCTCGCTTAGCTTTGCGACCGTGGTGAGCCCGCTGACTTCCGCGATGGCCGCGGAAGAATAGAGCCTGGGATCGCCAAGTTCTTCCCCGTACGCGGCACCAATTCCCAACCCGATTGCCAGAATGACGCCCACCAGAAGGTTCAGCCAGACTATCGGGAACGCAGGTTTCAGCGGAAAATCCGGCGGCTGCGACACGCTAACGTTCAGGATCTTGCTAGTGTTTAGTCCCTGAGCGACGCGAGCTTCCTCGGTCTTTCGGATGTAGGTTAGATAGGCATCGGAATCGATTTGAACCTGACGCTGCAGTCGTCCGAGCTCGACTCCGCTATTCACCATCTGCGCGGTCTGTTCCTGGGTTTGAGCGATTCGCGTGGCGAGGTCTTTCTGGCCAGCCTGAAGCATCTCGGCGCTGGCTCTGGCCGTGGCCAGGTTCGAATCGACCGTGACCCAGACCGGATTCAGATCAGTGCTCTGTTCCTGGACTTCGAGATGATCCTCGTGGTCGATGATCTTCTGTGCCTCGGCAACTTTCGCATCGATTTGACGGATCATCAGGCTGTTCGGTTGATAGCGGCTGAGCAGTTGCGCCCGTTCAGCCTTGAGTTGCATCACTTGCGGCTTGAGCTGTACCAGCGCAAGATTTTGAACCGACTTGGTCTCCTCTTCGATTCGTTCGGGCGTCTTCTCGAGCAATGATTCTAGCGAACTTACCTGCTGACGCGCGCTCGCAAGCTGCACGCCAGCCTTCTGGAAATCGAGCTGAAGTTCGGACATTTGATCGACCAGAGCCTGATTCTGATCGGGCAGACTCGTTATTCCTGATCGCAACTGGAAGGCACGCAGGCTCTCTTCGGACGCGTGCAATTGACCATTGAGCTGCTGCGCTTGCCGCTGGAAGAATATCTCTGCCTGGGGATCATGGGAGATTCGCGCATGATACTCGAGATACTGATTCAGTAACCGTGACAAGAGCTCCCGTGACCATTGAGCGTCGTGAGAACTATAGGTGATCTCGATTACATTGGATCGCTTGATAACCTGAGGATCCAGATGGCGCCGAATTTTTAGCAACCATCGATCACGATCGGTCATCGGAACAGCCTCGTGAAGAGCGTTATAAGCGATCTGCGGCAACGACAGCATCGTCATCATGGCCTGCACTACGAAAGCGCCCGGACCGCTGTACCTCTCGTCCGTAGGGGCATCCTTGACGGCAGCTCTGATCAGTTGAAGGTTCGTCAACAGTTCTAACTCGGAATTCAGGTCCTCCTGGCTAACAGGGTTGGCGATGACGGTTGCATCTTTAGTCATGCCGCTCTGGACGTCGGGTGAAACGAGAAGCTCAGCGCGATTGTCCTGGACGAGGATCTCGGCCGTTGACTTATAGCTCGCAGGCCATAAAGCCGTGCCGAGAACAGCGATTCCGAATACGATCGCCGCTACTTCGACGAGGGTTTTCTTGCGTCGAAAGAACACCTCAAGAAAGTAATTGACGCCTAAGTTCTTCATATCTGTCTGCCATCCAAATGAATTTGTCTAATTGCTTACATTGGGTCTGACTGTCTACATAGGTATAGGAAGATAAGGATTCACAGGAATGAGTTTTCGAATGTGTTGATCGACCCACAGATCCACGTTCGCGATACCGCTGCGCGGAACCAACAGGATGTCGCGCGGCATCAGGGCCAGATCTTCGCCTTGAGCAGGCGATTTCATCGCGGACTTCAGGTCTATATCCGTTCTTTGCGGCGAACCGCAGAAGTCCTGCCTGATTAGAACCGCCGTGTCGCCCGATTCGGGAGTCAGCCCCCCGGTGCTCGCTATCGCCTGCAATGCCGTCATTCCCGGGTCAAGAGGGACCGCTCCGGGTTTGGTCACCTCGCCCTCAACATATATCTGCCGGCTGGGCATGCTTTTGACGTGAACCGCGGCGTTGGGGTCGCGTAGTTCTTGCAAATAGTCCTGGTCCAATTCTTCGGAAAGGCGCGCCGGTGTAACCCCCCCGGCCTGGATATCTCCAATTAGACGCAGCGTTATCTTCCCGTCAGGTCGAACGACGATGTCGTCGTTGAATTCGGAATTGAGGTAGAACTCGATACTGAGTTGGTCGCCCGGCTGGATAATATATGTGCTGTCAATCTCGGAAGCCGCCTGAATCACTGCCCCGGCTGCGCACTGGTCTGGAGTGAGGGCGCCGGGAGCGAAAGCAGTTCGATTTGGCTCCCTGTTGGACGAGCTCGTCGTACATCCGATCAGAGCGAGGGCGCACAACCCAGCGGATAGTCCGCCAATGTATCTGAGACTTCGGCCAGAAAGGTCCCTATTCTCGCGGGCCAGTGCACCGGAATTGACCAATCTTGCAAACATCCTAGTGCTCCTCCGCTTCGGACAAATTCGATTTAAGTCTTAGGCAGTCCATCTCGCGGTCTGACTGTCTCGTAGTCGTCGCACTTTGTGTTCAATTCACCTCGTAGGTCCCATTGTGCTCACTCGCCGCTCGGACCGGCTATTTCCTTAAATCGACAGCACCTATAGCCGCTAGGCGCGTAGTTGATTTCACCTGCCGCGCCGTCAAGCGACCTGTCTCACGTCGCGGCATATTACCGGCGTGTGAATTCAATTGCGCGGAGAAGTTAACGATGTGGGATTGAGTCTCGGTTCTGTGCAACTTCAGTGGTTCGCGAAATCGGCTTTTCTAAACCGTTGGTCCCTTTCTGGAACGGCTCGCAGAACCGAAGTCCTGGCGCGAGAAGGCTCCCGATCATTCGGACACTGGGGCAGAAGGGAAATTGAGCGCTCGAGGGATGAGGGACACGATGCGACTAATCGATTTGGTAGCGCCGCGACGAATCGCGATTCTCACGTCTATCGCAAACCTGGGAAGATGGATGATCCGGCAAGCGCCGGATCATCATCGCAGGCAAAAGAGTTGCGGACTCTCGAGAGCCTTTGGTGGACTACGGACTGTTCCCCCTCTACGATTTACGATTCCAGGAAGAACCAGGAAGAATGTCGACGGCAACGGAGTTGAGTCGATTGCCGGTTCATCGCCGAATGAGGGGCCTCCCCTCCATACCAGGCGAGAAGACCCCTCGGCATCAGCGATTAATCTGGCGTTGCTACGGTTCAGCAGCTCATTGGAAGAACTCCGTCATATCGGGAGCGGTCGCCGCAGCGCCCGGGAAGGTCGTTACACCGAGTCCCTTGAGTATGAGCCGCAAAGTGCTCTGATGCTGATATAAGGTCACCGACCGATATCCCGATTTGACCCTTGGACCGATCGCGACCCATGCGACTTGGCCGCCGCCGTTGGTGTTGTCGTTTCCTTCGTCGAAGACGATTATCAACAGTCCGCTTCCGCCCGGCTGGAACATCGGCGTCAGCAACAGCGGCGCGAGGTTGCTCTGCAGCCAGCTGTCGGCCTGCGCCAGCGTGCCGTCGTGGGCATCGTCCTGCAGGTTCGGCGTGATGAAGCTGAACCGCGGCAGCGTTCCACCGGCAAGATCGGTCGCAAACTCGGTGAAGGGTACCATGTTATCCAGCTGTACCGAATTGTTCTGGACATCGCTGAAGTAGGCAAACGGATTGTGCTTCTCGGCGTAGTTGCCTGAACTGCAGCCCAGGTATCCGACTGCAGGCAAATCCTCCTGGTAGGACTTCCAGGAAACTCCGGCTCCCGCCATTTCGCGGACGATATTGTCGTTCGACACGGTGACGCCACACACGTCCGCGCTGATGCCGTCGGCACTGCCGCTCGTGAGCCACAGGTAGTTGGGCAGCGAAGGATGGGTATCAGCGTAATATTGTGTCGCCAAGGCGTACTTCGAGATCAGGCTATTGAAGTACGGCATGCTCGAGTTACCCAGCACGTCGCTCAGGCTGTGGTTCTCTTCCAGAACCACAACCACGTTGCTGAACGCCAGCGTCGCGGTTGCGGTCGGAGTCGGAGTCGCTTTCGAAGTTGCAGTTGGCGTCGGAGTCGCCTTCGACGTCGGTGTCAATGTTGCTGTCGTCGTCGGATGCGCGGTGGCGCTCGACGATGGTGACGGAGTCGCAACAGGAGTCTTCGTCGGCGTCGGCGATACCCCTACATTATTGACGCTCACGTTTATCGAGTCCGTGCCGAGAAGAATCTTGCCTGTCGCGTAAGCGTCTACTTCGATGATATGGCCCCCATTGGACACCGTGGTGGAATTCCAGTTGAAAGTGAATGGCGGCGATGAGGCCTGATAGACTCCATCGACCAGTAAGTTGACCCAGCTGACAGATGACGAGTTGACCTGCACCGAAATTGGTACCGTTCCCGAGACCGTCGCGCCGGTCTTGGGTAATGTGATGACAGCCGCCTGCGTAGGAGCAGCGGTCGGTGTGGACGTCGGCGTCAGGGTCGGTGCCGAAGTAGAGGAAGACGTGGGAACCCCCGTAGGTGTGGGTGTGGCATTGCCCGAATTGGTCGAGTCGATTGCGCCGAGATCAGGCGCAGGCGGAAAGAAGGGCAACCCTACATTGGTACCTGCATAGATGCACGGCGACGACGGTTGCAGACCGAAATTAGGTGGCGTCGCGGTCGGACTGATGAAAAGAGGATCTGCCGCAAAATCATGCGCACCGGCATTCTGCCCCGAGATGGAAGCGGTACCACCGCCCGTCAGCATACCGAGATCGTCTGAAATCCTCTGTGTAGCCCGGTGTCAGCTCCATCGCCCAATTCGAAGTCATGTGGATGGCGTTGTTGTTAATGCTTCCTGAGCCGGAGTAGGCCCCGAGGCCGATCTGCACCTCGAAGATTGTGTTGTTGTAGATCTTGTTACCGCCGCCCAGATACCTGTCGATCTGTATGCCAACCCCGGTTCCCGCAGTGCCCCCGAGACCGATGTTGCTAATTATGTTCTGCTCGACGACCAGGTTCTGCGCCGGATACGGAGCCGCTCGTGCCACTACCAGAACGACCATCCGCGCTTACGGACTCATCGTAGATACCGTTTAAGTGCGTGTTATTGACATTCGGACCGAGTCCAGCGCCGGTCGGTCCAAGTATCGCGTTGTGTACTTTGTTGTTTTGGATCGTGACGTTGTCGCTGGCCTTGATGTCGATACCGTTGTGATCGGTGTGCGATACGTCATTGTTTACGATGACTGCGTTGTCAGTGCGCTGATTGTTGATTCCATTGCCGTGAGCACCTGTGTAGCTGATCACGTTGGAGTCGTAGGTCGCATTGATCGCACCCTTCGAGATCAAGTCCGTTCAGGTATTTGGCGTCAACCTGCCCAGTGCCAGTCTGGAGCACGGTCAGATTTCTCATGACGATATCCCCGTAGCTGGCTACCCCTGGAGCATAGAAGGAAACCCCCTCGCCGTGCGCGTTGCAGATTCAAGTCGTCCAGGACAATGTGGCTGGGCGCAACACCGGAGCTCACGGTACCGCCAATCGCACTGTCTCGCGCCACGATTTCGCACTGCGTGGCTCGCAGGGCTGGAGCCGTCGCCCAACCATACGTAGAGAGTCGGATTAGAATAGAACCACGACCCACGCTGCATCCCTCCTATATATGTGGCAGCGCTTGGAGAACATGAGGAAACACAAGCAGCCGACAGCAAGCCCCACATCGAGTCGCTGCCGAGGGCATTCTGCGCTGCCGCGCCGACTCCGCCGTCAACGTAAGGTCGCCAGATTGTCGCCGGGGCATTGGCAAGCGTGATCTGATAGATCGATCCCGAGGCAACGCTCCAGCCGCTGTTGGGGACGATATCTGCACCGGAGATGATTGGCTTCGGACCGGACCCGTATGCCGCATATGATCGGCGCACCAGCCGCTTTCCGCTCTGTGGAACAAGCCGCTCGCGCCAAATTCCGCCGCTCTTGAAGAAGACCACATCACCCGCCTGCAGATTGGCCGAGTTCACTTTGGCGATGGTACGCCACGGACTCGTCGGGCTGATACCGGAGTTGGAATCGTTGCCAGCCGGATCGACGTAAAATGCGAGTTCCCCGGGGCGCTGGTGTGGGAGTGGGTGTCGCGCTTCCAGAGGATGACGGTGTCGGTGTCGACGCAATCGTGCTGGTTGAAGTAGGCGTTGCAGTCGGAGTCGCAGTCGATTTGCTCGTGGCGGTAACCGTTGGTGTCGAGGTTAGTGTTGGCTTGGTCGTTGCGGTCGCAGTAGCGCTGGTTGTCGCCGTCGGGGATGCTGAGGAATTCGCAACATTAATAATGATAGACGCCGACGCGACCACTACTCCGGTCGAGTTCTTTCCATCGGCCCGGAACGTGTGACCGCCGTTTGCGACTTTCGTGGAGTCCCATGCAAAAGTGTAAGGCGGTGACGACGCTTGAAAAATACCGTCGATATAGTAGTTAATCCACGACACCGTTCCGCTTTTGGAAGTGACGAAACTCACCGCACCGGACACTTGGGCGCCGTTTGCGGGCGAACTGTTGTGACCGAACCTGCCGGAGCAGGAGTCGAAGTCGAGGTCGGGGGCGGAGTCGAACTTCGCGTCGGAGTTGGAGGGAAGTTGCCGTCGCGGTGGGGTGAGGTTCGTGTCGGTGTAGGGCGCTGCTTTGCGGCTAGTGCCGTGCCTCGACTAGCCACCACGGTCAATAGCGCAATTGCGGCGATGAGAAGATAACTAATTTTCTTCATGCACTCGTTCTCGTCTGTTTGACGCGTCACGAGCGCTGAGAGACAATCAGTTTGCCAGCCTCGATTGTTTCCCAGGCTTACTCGGGCACGTCAGGTTGCCCGGTGCGGGCGCTCCAACGCCTGCACCGGTCGTTTTTGGTTCTCTTACGTTAGGGGATTCAGACGGCCTCGCGGACGCGCGATCCGTGGCGGTCTTGGTCGCGTAGAATCCGCCCGTATCGTGCCATCACTCCGTTCGTCTCCTCAGCGCCCGCCGCCACAATCCGAACGGCGACAAACCAGCGCAAAAGCTACATAATTTTCGCGTATCTCATTTTGGAACTAACCCTCACCCCACCCGCTCCGAGCGCAACACCATCTCGATCGCAGGCACTTCAGACCAATCCAACTGCAAGTCGAAGTTGAGGATTATAGACAAGAAGTAGGAAAATCAGACACTTTGCAGCAGTTGTTGCATACCTTTGTAGTAGAACCTGTACAGCGGATCAAGTAGCGTTCGGCAATTTTTTCAAGTTGCCCGCTTGGAGAGGTCTCGTTTACCACCTCGTCATTTGGTTCGAGTTGAACTTATGCGTGCCACAAAGGACTCTCTTATGGTTCTTGCTGTGGAAAAAACGAACCAAAAATTTTCACAGAGTGAACTTCATGCCAGAAGGGACTGCGCAGCATGCGCTCCAGGGAGAACGATCGAGAAGAAAGCGCTAATGGCGGATAGGCATCGCCAACAAACGGACCGCACCTCTCCCACTACTAGCACGCGAACTTCTCTGCAAACTCACACAAACACTACGAAAGCATTCGTCACTTACAACTGCATTGCAATTGTTAGAGACTGGCGACTCAACTCTATCCAAATTGGCGATAGCTAAGCTCTCGATACTGCTGCAATACGGGCGAATGAATATTGATAGGTGCATCTTAGAAATTGTTTCTTCATGTGCTTTAGTTTCTCCCATCTTCGCGTTGTTCAGCATGTCATTTTCCAAGTCCGAAAGCCCTCCGTCGTCCGCTTTGCCTCCCAACGAGTGACTTTGACCGATACGGGTATTTTTAGCCAAAATATTTTGCTTTACGGCCTGCATCACGCCGAATTCGAGTGTTCGCCGCTTCCTCTAACTGTGGATAAGTTCTAGAACTTATTACCCACGGCACATCAAATTATTGCGCAGGGATTAAAAATCTGTGAATTTTTTCCTCACCGATGTTCCACTGCTCTCCTGCCAGCACCAAACTCGCTGCTCGGCAATATCATCAACTTTTCTGACAGCCAACGGTTTCTGCATGGGGTACGATGAACCCTGCCTCTCCTAAACAATCATTTGGGGGACCTGCATCCATGAACTCAGCTACGATTCGAGAAGATGCGCAACATCGGCTGCACTCACAACTTCTACAGTTCCTACCTAAGGAACTAGCAGACGAACTCATCCGTCACCACACGTCGGTGACCTACCACAAGGATTCGATCATATTCCTCCAAGGATCGCCGGCGGACTTGATGTTCTGGATTATGTCGGGCCTGGTGAAGCTCTATTGTCCGAGACCTGATGGCAATCGAACGCTGGTGAAACTCTGCGGGCCGGGGATGTGCTGGGCTACGCCGATTTTATCGACCCCGACCAACGCCACCTTCAAGCCTTCGAGGCTCAGGCCTTGACGAAGTGCACGATCGCGCTGTTTACGCGAGAGCATGCCGTCAAGATGTTGGAACGGTTGGACCAGCCGACCCTGCTTCGTTTGATAGTGCAGATGAACACGGCTTGGTCGTCGGTCGCGTTCTGGTTTGCAGAGATTCTGGGATATTCATTTCGCCAACGACTCGATGCGACGATGAAAGATCTGGCAGCCCGATTCGGCGTTGAGGACAAGCGCGGGAAGTTGTTGCCGATGGAGCTGTCGCACGGGGACTTG
>CAVTEN010000032.1:0-155135 GCA_963733715.1 uncultured delta proteobacterium | reverse complement strand
GACATATGGCGAAGAAAGAGCGAAAACGTATCTTGTGGCTGCGCTTCCGAAACCTTCGTCATTGATGGCTCCCTTCAATCCCGATTCAAGTCGTCAAACGGCCACAACAGCTTGAATTTTCAGGGGTTTTTCGTGGGCATGAGCTCACTCGCAAGGACCGACGACTAAGCTCCGGACTCGCGCCGCTCGACGCTTTGATCGACGGCGGAATTCCGCGCGGGCGAATCAGCGAAATCACTGGGCGCGCCGGTTCGGGCAAGACCTCGATTGCCGCATCGTTCGCCGCCTTCGCCACCTGCCGCGGCGAGGTCGCCGCATGGCTCGACGCTTCGGGCAGTTTCGATCCCGAGAGCATGGCGGCCGCCGGAGTCGATCTTCGCCGGATGCTGTGGGCGTCGATGAAGAGAGGATCAGCGCGCGACCTTCGTTCCCCTCTCCTGAAGGCGAGGCCAGTGGGGTTAGGGGTGAGGTCACGCCATCAATCCGCGATCGTCAAAGCTGCGGAACTCGTGCTCGAGGCGGGAGGCTTCGGCCTGGTCGTCGTCGATTTCGGCGAAGCGCCTCGCGCACTCACCTATGCGTCATCGCTACGAATCGCGCGCGCGGCCGAGCGCAGCGGCGCCGCCGTGATCGCGATCGCGCCGTGGCGGATGTGCGGGACGTTCGCCGCGCTGAGCATTGCGGCCAGCCGCGCCGAAACGTCGTTCAGCCGGCTCGCTCCCGGCTCACCGGTAATGTTCGACGGCCTCGCGGTCGACGCGATGGTCGCGCGGAACAAGATGGGCGGGACGGGGCGGCATGTTCGCGTGCGCGCGCTGGTCGATCCAATTCCAAATCCATTCGAGGTGCATCCGCACTCCGACCGGACGGAATCGCAGGTTCGAATTCAGCAAGCAGCTAGCAGCTAACACGGTGTTCCGATGGCTCGTATCGCGTGCATCATGGTCGCAGATTTTTCTATTGCGGCTCTCGTGCGCTCGAATCCCGCGCTCGCAGACAAGGTGCTGGCTATCGGAAAAAGCCTCGCGCCGCATGCCGAGCTCGACGCTGTATCGCCGCGCGCGCGTGAACTTGGAATCCGTCCCGGGATGACGATCGCGCAGGCGCGCGCGATCTCCTCAGATCTGATCGTAATCCATCGCTCGCCCGCCGCAGAAAGCTCGGCGCATTCCGCGCTGCTCGACGCGGCCGAATCGGTTTCGCCGGTAATAGAGTCGGGCGCGCCGGGATGCGCGTGGGTCGATCTCGCGGGCCTGCATCGCATCTACAATGGCGAAGAAGAAATTACCGCCGAGCTCGTGCGATGCGTGCGCAGGGTCGGGATGGAGCCCGCCGCCGGCGTCGCGGCCAACAAGGAACTGGCGCATCTGGCCGCGCGATGCGGCGGTGTGCGTGTGATCGAAGCCGGGCGCGAGCGCGAATTCCTGAACTGGCTGCCGCTCGACATGCTCGGACTCGGAAAATCGGATCGCGGCGACGATCTCGAGACCACGCTCGCGCGATGGGGGATGCGCCGGCTGGGCGAGCTCGCGCGTCTCAATCCCGACGCTGTCGGCACGCGGCTGGGACGTCGCGGCGTCGAGCTGGTCCGCCTCGCGCGCGGCGGCAGTCATGCGCCGCTGGTACCGCGCCGACGCGCCGAGTTTTTCGCCGAGACTATCGAGCTCGAATACGGAATCGAGCTCCTGGAGCCGCTGGGATTCGTCATGCGCGCGATGCTCGAGCGGCTCGCCGAGCGGCTTTCGCTTCGCGGCATGGTCGCCGGCGATATCACGCTCGCGTTCGGGATGAGCGGTCATCGCAGTTTCAATCGGCAGGTCGCGGTGGCGGCGCCGTCGAACGACGTCCGCGCGATTCTCACGCTTATCAATCTGAGTCTTGAGGCTGCGCCGCCTGAGGCCGCCGTCGAATCGATTCGAATCGAGATTGCGCCGCGCGTCCCGCGCCCCGCGCAAACCGACATGTTCCTGCCGCCCTCTCCCACGCCCGACAAGCTGCAGACCACGATTGCGCGGCTGGCGGCGCTATGCGGTCCCGGCAACGTGGGCATGCTGAGCGCAGAAAATTCGCATCGGCCCGAAGCGACGCGTCTCGATGCGTTCGCACCGCCGCCCGCGCCACCGATCCCCGAAAACGCTCCCGCAAAGAATGTGACGCAGCTCGTGATACGCGCGATTCGTCCGGCGCGGGAAATCGAAGTGATGTGCTCGCGGGAGATTCCGGAGTTCGTTCGCGGCGAGAATCTTGGCGCGCGCGTAATCTCGATTGCCGGCCCATGGCGTCGCGACGGCGAATGGTGGCTCGGATGCACCGAAGACACCGATACGCACTCGGATTCATCCGACAAAACAAATCCCGCACCGAAGCACGGCCTAGAGCTACACGACGGACGCATGTTCGGAGCGCATCCGCGCCAGGTATCCGCGGAAAATCTGAAAGCGCTGTCCTCGCTCACGCCAGCGCCCTCGCCCACCCCGCATCTCAACGGCGCCAACGGAAACGGTGCACGAGCAGAAATGAACGGCGCAAATAAATGCGGCTTCATCCGCGATTACTACGAGCTCGCGCTCGAAGACGGCGGCGTCTACCGCGTCTTCCGCGACCTGAACTCGCACAAATGGTTCCTCGACGGCACCTACGACTGACTAATCG
This sequence comes from uncultured delta proteobacterium, assembly GCA_963733715.1. Taxonomy (GTDB): domain Bacteria; phylum Desulfobacterota; class Binatia; order Binatales; family Binataceae; genus Binatus. The sequence continues at coordinate 152,483 of CAVTEN010000032.1, read as the reverse complement.
TGTCGCATCGCCATGAACTCCGATTACATCGAGCTGCGCGCGCGGAGTGCCTTCAGCTTTCTTGAAGGCGCGACTACGCCCGAGGATCTTGCGGTGCGCGCGGCGGAACTTGGCTACGGCGCGATGGCGCTTGGAGATCGCGACGGCCTTTACGGTGCGCCGCGTTTTTATGCAGCCGCCAAGTCGGCGGGAATCCGGCAAATCGTCGGTGCAGAACTGACACTCGACGACGACTCGCGCCTCTACGTCCTCGCACCGGATCGCAAGTGCTACCAAAATCTCTGCCGCATGATCACTGACTCGAAAATGCGCGTGCTCAATCCCGACGCGCTCGCACGCGACGGCTCCATCGCTACGCCCGTTTATCCTGCCAAGGGCGAGAGCCGCATCACGCTCGACGAACTCGAACGCTACGGCCGCGGACTTATCTGCCTCGGCGGCGGCGTGATGAGCCCGCTGTCGCGCATGCTCGTTCGCGGCGAGGATCCGGTAGAGCTGAGCCGGCGGCTCGTCGGGATTTTCGGCGCTGGAAATTTTTACATCGATTTGCAGCGTCATCTCGACGCCGGCGAGGAGCGCCTTAATCGCAAGCTTGCGGCGCTTGCCGGCGCGGTGCGAATCCCGATTGTCGCGACCAACGATGTATGCCACGGCGGCTCGGATCGCAGGTTGCTCGACGTGCTGACCTGCATCCGGCTCAAGACCACGCTCGAGGAAGCCGGCCGCGCATTGTGGATCAACAGCCAGCGTCATCTGAAATCTTCCGCCGAGATGGCCGCGCTGTTTCGCGATCTGCCCGGCGCCGTCGCCGCATCGCGCGCGATTGCCGATCGATGCAGTTTCCAGCTCTGCGATATGGGCTATCGCTTCCCCGACTATCCGCTGCCACCGAACGAAACGCCCGACAGCTATTTGCGCGTACTCACTTATGCGGGCGCGCGCGAACGATGGCGCGGTGCGATGGACGATCGTACGCACCGCCAACTTGAACATGAGCTCGGGATCATCGAGCGGCTCAAACTCGCCGGCTACTTCCTGATCGTTTGGGACATCGTTCAGTTCTGCCGCGAGAATCGCATCATGGTGCAGGGACGCGGCTCGGCGGCCAACAGCGCGGTGTGTTACGCGCTCGGAATCACGGCGGTCGATGCGGTCAAGATGGAACTCCTGTTCGAGCGCTTTCTTTCCGAAGAGCGCGGCGAATGGCCCGACATCGATCTCGACCTGCCCAGCGGCGACGATCGCGAGATGGCGATTCAATACGTCTATCGCCGATACGGCGAACGCGGCGCCGCGATGACTGCGAACGTGATCACCTATCGCACGAAAAGCGCGGTGCGCGAGGTCGGCAAGACGCTCGGCTTTTCGCCCGAGCAGGTCGACCGCCTCGCCAAGCTCAACCAGGTGTACGAGTTCCGCGACCATCACGACGATCTCGTGACGCTGCTCAAGCGCGGCGGCGTCGATGCGGAAGCGCCGCGAATCAGGATGCTGGTCGAACTCGTGCGCAAAATTCAGAGCGTGCCGCGTCATCTCGGGCAACATAGCGGCGGCATGGTGATCGCCGCGCAGCCGCTCGATGAAATCGCGCCGCTCGAGCCGGCCTCGATGCCCGGCCGCGTGGTGATTCAATGGGACAAGGACGACTGCGCCGATCTCGGCATCATCAAGATCGATCTGCTGGGGCTCGGTATGCTGGCCGCGCTGAAAGAAGCGATTCCGATGATCCGCACGCACGAGGGCGTCGAGATCGATCTCGCGCATCTGCCGGCCGACGACCCCGACGTGTATGCGATGCTGCGGCGCGCGGATACCGTCGGCGTTTTTCAGATCGAGAGCCGCGCACAGATGGCGACGCTGCCGCGGATGAAGCCAGTGCGATTTTACGACCTGGTGGTCGAGGTCGCGATAATTCGCCCCGGTCCCATCGTCGGCAAAATGGTGCATCCATATCTCGATCGCCGAAACAATCGCGCGCCCGTCGAGTATCCGCATCCTTCGCTCGAGCCGATTCTGAAACGCACGCTCGGGGTCCCGCTCTTCCAGGAGCAGTTGCTGCGAATGGCGATGACGGTCGCAGGATTCAGCGGCGGCGAGGCCGAAGAGTTGCGCCGCGCGATGGGATTCAAGCGCTCTGCCGAGAGGATGGAAAAAATCGAAGCGCGGCTGCGCGCCGGGATGTTGCGAAACGGCCTGCAAGGCAGCGTCGCCGACGACATCGTGCGCTCGATCACGTCGTTCGCGCTTTACGGATTTCCCGAATCGCACGCCGCGAGCTTCGCGCTGATCGCGTACGCGTCGGCGTATCTCAAGTACCATCATCCGGCCGCGTTCACTGCCGCGATGCTGAATTGCTACCCGCTCGGCTTCTACCATCCCTCGACGCTGGTGAAAGATGCCGCGCGTCACGGCGTCGTCGTGCTGCCGATCGATGTGACCCGCTCGAGCTGGAAATGCACAATCGAGATTGTCGATCGCCAGCCTGCGATGCGGATGGGATTGCGATATGTCACCGGCCTGCGCGAGGAGGTTGGACTTCGAATCGAGAGCGAGCGTACGCGACGACAGTTCGACTCGATCGCCGATCTTACTGCGCGCGTTGGACCGAACCGCCGCGAGATCGATGCGCTGGCCTATGCGGGCGCGTTCGCATCCTTCGGTATGGAGCGGCGCGACGCGATGTGGAATGCGGCCGCCGTCGAGCGCGATCCCGCGAGTCTGCTTGCAGGCGTGAAGCCGAGACAAACCGAAGTTCCACTTGAATCGATGACGCCGATCGATGAGACGCTCGCCGATTACGCCGCGACCGGCCTCACCGCCGGGCCTCATCTAATGACGTATCTTCGCGGCGATCTGACTGCGCGCGGAATTCTGAGCGCCGACGATCTCACACGCGCCAAGCATCAGTCGTGGGTGAAGACCGCCGGCGTCGTGATCGTGCGCCAACGTCCCGGCACGGCGAAGGGCTTCCTGTTCATCACACTCGAGGACGAAACCGGAATTTCAAATCTGATCGTCACGCCTGACCTGTTCCAGCAAAATCGCCTGCTGCTGCGCAGCGCCGGAATCCTGCTGGCCGAGGGCGTCCTGCAACAGGTTGACGGCGTGACCGCGATTCGCGCGCGCCGCTTCGAGGAGATCAAGATTCCCGGCACAGTCCCGCCGTCGCATGATTTTCATTAATCGCGCGATTTCACACGAAACCCGCTGCGGTGTTGTAGTAGTCAGCAGACCAGGGAGGAAACCAATGAACCGCGACACGCAAAGGACCAAGGCTGAAGCATTTCGAGCGATGCACGATCGCTCGCGGATTTTGGTGCTGCCCAACGCATGGGACGCGATGAGCGCGCGCGTAATCGAGGAAGCGGGCGCGCGTGCGATAGCGACCACCAGCGCCGGCGTCGCATTTTCAGTCGGCTACCCGGACGGCGAGGCGATTCCGCGCGATGAGATGATTGCCGCGATTACCCGCATCGCTCGCGTCGTCGCGGTTCCCGTCAGCGCTGATATCGAGTCTGGCTTTGCGCATGATGCTCGCGAAGTCGCCGAGACCGTTCGCCGCGTTATCGACGCCGGCGCAGTTGGAATCAATCTCGAAGACCAGGTGCACGACGGTAGTCATTCACTCTACGATCTCGACGAAGCCGTCGAGCGGGTGCGCGCCGCGCGCGAGGCTGCCGATTCCGCTGGCGTCCCGATCGTCATCAACGCGCGCACCGACGTGTATCTTCTCGGAATCGGCGAACCCGACACGCGTTTCGAGCATGCTATTCGGCGAGCAAATGCATACCGCAAGGCCGGCACCGATTGCCTGTTCCTACCGGCGGTCGCCCGTCGCGCTGACATCGAGCGAATCGTGCCTGCGCTCGACGGTCCGCTGAATCTGCTCGCTTTCCCCGGCATCCCCGCGATTCCCGAGCTCGAGCGTCTCGGCGTGGCGAGACTGAGCGTCGGCACGCAGCTGACCCTCGGCGCGATGTCGGCATTGAAAAAAACGGTGGCGGAATTGTTGAGCACCGGCACCTACGAATCGATGCTCGAGGCGACGACCACCCACGCCGACGCGAACCGTCTGATGACCGGTAGCCGAAAATAATCGCCGCCCGCACGCAACGCGCGTAACCGGATTTCACTATTAACGTACATTCAGGTGAGAGCGATCGCTGCCAAAGAAGGTAGCGCTCCAATCACTCAAGGAGTTTATATGGTTTCGAAGTTGTCTCGCGGTATTGTCCCCGCAGTCTTGGCGATCATCCTGGTCGCCGCCGTCGCGCATGTCGCTTCGTCGAATTCGGGCGGGATGGGTGGTGGTCACATGGGGCATCGAGGTTTTCACGGCATGCATGGGGGCATGGACGCGCTCGGCGTGCCGCTTCCATTATTGCTAAGGTCGGCCAATCTGACCGACGCGCAGAAGCAGCAGATTCACACGATTTTCGAGAACCGACGCGCCTCGCGTAAGGCCGAAATCGAGCAGCTCAAAGCCGCCAAGGAAGCCATTGCGGCCAAGTTCACGTCGACCGGCACAGTCGCAGCCACCGACTTGTCTGTCCCGGTTACGACAATCACTCAGCTCCACGATCAGATGATGAATGAGCAAATTCAGGACGCGATCGCGATCCGCAACGTATTGACTCCCGCGCAGCTCACGCAAATCTCCACGACCAAGGCCAAGCTCGACTCGATTCACGCCGAGATGAAGGCCCTGTGGGCGCAAAGCGGCAGCACTAGCAATTCAACTTCCCCCACCCCGACCGAATAGCAACACGTTCGGCACCTCCATCGACCAGGCGGGGTCGCGGCCATCAGGCTGCGACCTCGTCTATTTTTTCTTAACACTGGGTGCAGGGTCACCCCTGCCCAAGGAAGCGTGAAACCCAAGGTGGGTTTCACATTCAATAAAGTGATTGGGAACCCGCTAACCGCATAGCGCCGAAATGCGCTAATCTCGCGGCAAATGGATCGCGGGAGCGCCCAATGAGACTCAAAGGAAAGGTAGCGCTGATCACTGGCGCTGGCTCTGGAATGGGACGTGCGGCCTCCGTGCTGTTCGCGCGCGAAGGCGCAAAAGTCGCGGCGATCGACGTAACCGAAGCGTCCGCAGCCGAGACTGCACGAATGATCAAGTCATCCGGCGGTGAGGCGATTTCGTTGCGCGCCGACGTGTCCGACTCGGAGGACGCGCGCGCGATGGTCGAGGAAACCGTCCGCGCGTTCGGCGGACTCGACGTGCTTTACAACAATGCTGGGATCGAAGGCGAGTCGGGATTCATCGCGCAGCTCAGCGAAGAGGCGTTCGACCGCGTGATCGCGATCAACCTGCGCGGCGTATGGCTCGGAATGAAGTATGGACTGCCGAGGATCGTCGAGCGCGGCGGCGGCGCAGTGATCAACACGGCGTCAGTCGCGGGGATCGTCGGGCTCAAGGGCGCGGCCGCATACTGCGCGGCGAAAGCCGGCGTGATCTCGCTGACGCGTGTCGCGGCGCTCGAGTACGGCCGCTACAACGTTCGCGTCAACTGCATCTGCCCCGGAGTAATCCACACCCCGATGGTGGATCGAATCACCGGGCCCGACGGATTGCAGCCCAGGTTCATCCAGCGCAGCTCCGTGCTCGGCCGCGTCGGCAGCGCCGATGAAATCGCACACACCGCGCTGTTCCTCGCCAGCGACGAAGCACCGTTCGCCACCGGCGCGCCATTCATAATCGACGGCGGCTGGATTGCAAGTTAGCTAAAGTGCGCCAGTTGAAGTAGCGCCATGGACCGACTCACCGGCAAAGTCGCAATCGTAACCGGCGCCGCGCAGGGAATCGGGCGCGCGATCGCGTCGCGGCTCGCCGATGAAGGCGCCAAGGTGGCTCTGGCCGATATTCAGCACGAGTCTGCCGAACGTGCGGCGTCGGAAATTCGTTCCAACGGCGCATCCGCGATCGCGGTCGCACTCGACGTCACTATACTCGACGGCGCGATCGCGGCCGCCGATCACGTCGAGCGCGAACTCGGACCAATCGACATCCTGGTGAACAACGCCGGATGGGACGTCCTGATGCCGTTCGTCGAAACCAGTCCGGACCTTTGGGATAAAGTAATCGCGATCAACTATCGTGGCGTCCTCAATTGCTGCAAGGCCGTCGCGCCCCGAATGCAATCTCGCGGCTCCGGCAAAATCATCTCGATCTCCTCCGACGCCGCCCGCGTCGGCTCGAGTGGCGAAGCGGTTTACGCGGGATGCAAAGCCGCTATCATCGGATTCTCGAAAACGCTCGCGCGCGAGCTCGCTGCAAATCACATCAACGTCAACGTCGTCTGCCCGGGTCCGACCGATACCGCCCTGCTCAAGACGGCGATGGCCGGGCGCGAGAAAGTCCTCGACGCGATGGCGCGTGGCATCCCATTTCGCCGCCTCGGACAACCTGCCGATCTCGCCGGCGCCGTCGCGTTCTTCGCGAGCTCCGACTCGGACTTCGTCACCGGACAGGTGCTGAGCGTGAGCGGCGGCCTGACGATGGCCGGTTGACGGCAAGTTCGCGCGATGGTATCTGAACTATCGTTCAGAACATCAACAAGGGGCAAGAATGAGTAATCCACCACCTGCGACCGAGATCCGGTTCTCGGGACCCGACGGTCTCCCCGCCGACTACAAAGATCTTCTCGTTCGGATGCTGTCGATACAGTCGCGGATCGAATCCGAATACATGCTCGCGCCTGAGCGCACTCTGATGAAGCCGCTCGCGATGGCTCCCACAGCTGAAGACAAGGCCGAGTACGCTGCATTCTGGTCTGATGAAGTTAGGCACGCCAGCTACTGGATGAAGCTGCTCGAAGACCTCGGCGTCACCGTCGACAGCACTTTCATGGCGTCTCCGATGCCGATCTACATTTTCGAATTGCGCGACCAGGCCGCGGATTGGCTCGAATACGGCCTGTTCAGTTTCTTCGCCGACCGCCAGGGCGCCTACATGGGATACGAATGGGTCGGATGCAGCTACGAGCCGCTCGCGCGAATCGCAGAGCGCGTGCACAAAGAGGAACTCGGCCACGCCGCCTTCGGCTACCGGCTGATTCGCAGGTACTTGCAGCGTGAAGGCCACCCTGGACGGGAACTCCTGAAAAAGCATCTGGCAAAGTGGTATCCCGCCGGACTCGATATGTTCGGAAAATCCGGATCCAAGCGGCAATTCGATTACGTCCGATGGGGTCTGCGACGCCGCAGCAACGAGCAGATGCGCGACGAGTTCACCGAAGAGGTTAACAATCTGCTGACCAAGCTCGAGATTCCAATCCCCGATCCGGCTGCAGGACGACGCTTCAGTTAAGGTGATGAATTGAAAAAATCGAATCTCGAAGAAGCGCCCAAGCGCGTCGCGCGAATCAAGCCGGTCGCGCGCGCGATGGCGCCCGACGAGCGTTACGACGCAAACATCGAACTCATCCTGCGTTCCGCGGCTGCAGTCTTCGCCGAGAAAAGTTTCGGCCTCGCCTCGATTCGCGACATTGCGGCTCGCGCGAAAATTTCTTTTCCCCGCATCTATTACTACCTCCGCAACAAGGAGGAGCTGCTCTACCTCATCTCGCGGCGCGCGTTCGAGCAACTGGTCTCGCTCGCCGAAGCAAAAATCTCCACCACCGAGGATCCCGAAGAGCGCCTGCGGCTCTTCATCCGCAGCCATCTCGAATACCACATGAGCAATCTCGCCGAGATGAAAGTGCTGGTGCGCGAAGCTGATTCTCTCACCGGCCGTTACGCCGCCGACATCACGCGCCTCAAGCGCGAGTACTCGCGCATCTGCCGCCGCTTGCTCGAAGGATACGCCGCGCATCGCAACAAAACGCTCGACCGCGAGCAGACGCGAATCCTCACTTCGCTGCTGTTCGGTGCGATGAACTGGTTTTACACATGGTACGAGCCGGCGCGCGACTACGAACAGCGCAGCCGGATTATGGACGAATGCTTCCGCATGATCGCGGGGACGCTCTCCGCGCGCTGAGCGACGATGCTCGATGGATGCACGCAATTCCCGGCTGACTTTGCAGAGCGCTACGTTCGCGATGGAATCTGGCGCGACGAAACCATCCCCCAGGCAATCGCAAAGGCCGCGCAGGAGTATCCCGACTCGATTGCTGTCAGCGGTTCCACTCGAAGCCTCAGCTATTCGCAACTGGTTGCTGAAGCAGGAAGCATCGCCGCCCTCCTCTCTCGCAATGGGCTCGAGCCCCGCGATCGCATCGTCATTCAACTCCCAAATTGCGTCGAGTTCGCGACGTTGATGCTCGCGTGTCTCGATGTCGGCGCGATCCCGATCATGGCGCTGCCGGCCTTTCGCAAAGCCGAACTCGAATACCTGGTGCCCTTCTCCGACGCAAAGGCAACCGCGATCGCACCCGAATATCGCGGCTTCGATCACGCCGCACTCGCCCGCGATCTCAACACTCGCCTCATTCTTTCGACGACACCGGCCGCTGGCTGCGTCTCAATTCATGAACATGGCGCGTCATCACGCCCGATTGGATTTTCGACTGGCAACCCATTCGACGTCGCACTGTTCCTGCTTTCCGGCGGGACCACCGGAGCGCCGAAGCTCATCCCGCGCACCCACGCCGACTATCTGTACAACGCGCGCGAGTCCGCCAATGCGACCGGTCTCACATCCGAATCGCGTATCCTGATCGCGCTTCCCGCCGAGCACAACTTTCCCCTGGCATGCCCCGGACTGCTCGGCGCTCTGCTAACCGGCGCGCAAGCCGTCTTCACCCAATCATCCAAAGCCGCGGATCTCGCGAGAACAATCGAGCGTGAACGGATTACTCACTTGCCATGCGTTCCCGCGCTCGCGATCGCTCTGCTGGACCTTCCGCAGTCTTCATGCACCCAACTTGCGTCGCTGCGCGCTATCACCGTTGGCGGTCAACGGCTCCAGGAGCCAACCGCGCGAGCACTCAAGCGCGCCTTTCCGCATGTCATCGTGCAGCAAGTTTTCGGGATGGCCGAGGGACTGTTGTGCTACACACCCCTCGACGCGCCCGAAAGAGTCGCTTTCACAACGCAAGGCCGTCCACTCTCGCGAGCCGACGAAATCAGAATCGTCAACGCCGACGGAGCGGACGTCGCGGTGGACGAGGTCGGTGAATTGTGGTGTCGCGGACCATACACGATTCGCGGCTACTTCCGCGCGCCGGATCGCAATCAGGAAGCGTTCACTCCCGACGGATTTTACCGCACCGGCGACCTGGTGCGTCTCGACGCCTCCGGGAATCTGATCGTCGAAGGCAGAATCAAAGATCTGATCAATCGCGGCGGCGAGAAGATCAATGCCGAGGAAATCGAAGCGCACTTGATCGCGCATCATACCGTCACTGCCGCCGCCGTGGTGGCGATGCCGGACGCCATTCTTGGCGAGAAGGCGTGCGCATATTTGTCTCTGCGAGACGGTGAGACTCTCGAGCTCTCGGCGATGCGCGAGTTTCTTGCAGCTCGCGGCGTCGCACAATTCAAATGGCCCGAACGAATCGAGATCGTTGCCGAATTGCCGCTCACCAACGTCGGCAAGATCAAAAAGTCCGAACTGCGACGCGACATAGCGGAAAAACTCGCTGCCGAACGCACTTCACCAGCTTCAGGACTCGCTACGCCACGAGGAAATTAATCATGGACGTCGAAAAAGGAACGCGGCAGCTCAAAAACCTGATCGAAAAACTCGAGCGCAACAATCGCACGCTTCGCTCGCATCCGACGATCGAGAAGATTGAGCGCGGCGAGTTGTCGCAACCGCAGCTTCGCCATTGGGCGACGCAGCTCTTCATCGGCAACAAGGCGCACAACGCCAATATCCTCGGCCTCATCTATGCGAAGTGCGACGATTTTCCGGCGCGCAAAGCGATCGTCGAAAATCTGATCGAGGAGGAGCTCGGCCGCGTCTCCGGCGCCAATCGATCGCATCCCGAACTCTACCTCGAATTCGGCGAGGCGATCGGAATCCCGCGCGCCGAACTGCTCAGCGCGAGCATGACGCCCGACGCGACCGCGATGATGCATTGGATGTACTGGCTGGCCGACTCGAAGCCGTGGTACGTGACGCTCGCCGGCATCAGTCTCGGCTCCGAGCTGTTCAACCCCGATGCGTACGTCCGCGTGATCGACGGCCTCAGCCGGCATTACAAGCTCTCCGACGACGCGCTGCTGTTCTTCAGCGTTCACGTCAAGGTCGACAAGGATCACGGCGACTCGAGCGCCGGTTCGATCTTCCGCGCGATACCCGAGAGCGCCGCAGCCGAAACGTTATGGGCGGTCGAGACTCATATCGAGTTGATGCGCCGTCTGTGGTCCGACATCAACCCGCCGCCCGTATGATTAGAGGAAGGGTAGATCACTTTATTTAATGTGAAACCCACGGTGGGTTTCACGCTTCCTTCGGCAGGGGTGACCCCTGCACCCACTTATAGGAAAAGATGCGGGACTTCGTCCCTGTTAGAAGTTGTTTTGCGACGACCCATTGCGCCGGGCTAGGCACGCCGCAAGTCCTGGATGATCTCCTTCAGCACGCCGCGATCGTGATCGTTCTTCACCGGCATGTCGAACGAGAGCCGGTTCACGCCGGCGAAGCGCTTCTTTATCACTGCCGCGATTTCGTCGTAGGTGCCGACCGCCGCGAACGCGTGGACCATCTCCTCGGTCACCAGCTTCGCCATCTCGGGCCACTTCTGCTGCACCGATAATTTGTGCAACTGGTCGGCGGTGTCGCCCCATCCGTCGATTTCAAAGCTGGAACGATATGATCGCGTCGATCCGTAAAACGCGATCGTCGATTTCATTCCGCTGACGGCGCGCGCGAGCGAGTCCTTGTCTTTGCCGGCGCATAGAAAGCCGCCGCCGCCGATTTGAAAATTGTCCCACTCAGAGGCAGGCCGGCCCGACTTCTCGAATCCTTTTTTCAGATTCGGGAATGCGATCTGATCGAGATATTTGCGCGTGACGATTCCATGCAGCCGCACGCCATCGCAGACTTCACCCGCAACTTGCAGCATCCGCTCCTGCACCGCCGCGATCAGCACGGGGATGTGCGGATTCGAGACCGGCGGCGGCGCGAAGTTCGGCGTCATCAGCGAGAGATTGTAGTGCTCGCTCTGAAAGTTGAACGGCTCGCGCGTCTGCCAGGTTCGCCAGCACGCGCGCATCGCGCCGACGTAGTCTTTCATCCGCTGCGCGGGCTTCGACCACGGCATCCCGAAGCGCCGCGTCACATGGCCTTTCACCTGCGAGCCGAGTCCGAGGTTCAGCCGCCCGCCGCTCATGCGCTGCAAATCCCACGCGGTGTAGGCGGTCGCGACGGGGCTCTTCGTGTATGCGAGCGCGATCCCGGTCGCGAGTTCGATCTTCGACGGCTCCTGCGCCGCGATTGCCAGCTCGAGATATGGATCGTGCTGCGTTTCGACCGCGAGAATCGTGTCGTAGCCGAGCGCATCGGCCTCGCGCACCTGGTCGCGAATCCTGCTCCACGTCGGCTCGGGCCGCTTGCCGCCGTCCTGCATGTCAGGCGTGTACGGCATCCCGAGATTAAGGCCGCGTTCAACTTTTATTTTTGCCATGTGGGTTTTATCGCGTCACATTGCCCGCGCTGTCAACCGGAGCACTCTGCTCGATGCGAGCGACCTAACCCCTAACCCCTTCCCATAGTGGGAAGGGGAACCGGATGAGGGGAGAGAGTTAGCTCAGGGCGATGCCGGGGGCGGGAAATTTTCGGCACATCTCGGTGACTGCGGCTGCGATGCGTTTCAGCGCTGCCTCGTCGCCTGCGTGCGCGATTGCCTCGTCCATGAATTTCGCGATCTGCCGCATCTCGGCGTCGCCCATTCCGCGCGACGTCACCGCCGGCGTGCCGAGGCGAAGGCCGCTCGGACTGAACGGTTTGCGCGGATCGTATGGGACCGTGTTGTAGTTGCAGACGATTCCGGCCGCGTCGAGCGCCTTCGCGCCTTTCTTGCCGATCACTTTCTTGCTGGTCAAATCGACCAGGATCAGATGATTGTCGGTGCCGCCCGAGACGAGACTGAATCCGCGCGCGAGCAATTCATCGGCGAGCGTCTTCGCGTTGCTCACGACTTTTTTCGCGTACGCCTTGAACTCCGGCGTCGATGCTTCCTTCAACGCAACCGCGATCGCCGCTGTCGTATGATTGTGCGGACCGCCCTGCAAGCCCGGGAACACCGCCTTGTCGATCGCTTCGGCGTATTCGTTGCGGCACATGATCATCGCGCCGCGCGGGCCGCGCAGCGTCTTATGCGTGGTCGTCATGATCACGTCGGCGTACGGCGCGGGATCCGGATGCACGCCGCCGACGATCAGTCCCGCGACATGTGAAATGTCGGCGAGCAGCAGAGCGCCGACTTCTTTTGCGATTTCGCTGAAACTCTTGAAATCCCACAGCCGCGGATACGCGGTGCCGCCGGTCACGATTATTTTCGGCCGCTCCTTGCGCGCCAGATCGCGGACCTGGTCGAAATCGATGACGTGACTCTCGCGATCCACCACGTACTGCGCCGACTTCCAGAACGTCCCCGTGATGCTCACCGGCCATCCGTGGGTCAGATGTCCGCCGTGCGGCAGCGCGAGGCCCATGATCGTGTCGCCCGGCTTGAGCAGCGCGAAATATACCGCGACGTTTGCGGGCGATCCCGAGTACGGCTGGACGTTTGCGTGATCGACTTTGAACAGCGCCTTGGCGCGGTTCACCGCGAGCGTTTCGATCTGATCGACGTTGCGCTGACCCTCGTAGTAGCGGCGTCCGGGGTAGCCTTCGGAATATTTGTTGGTGAGAATCGATCCGGTCGCTTCGAGCACGGCTTTCGAAACGTAATTCTCCGACGCGATCAGCCGGACCGAATCGATTTCGTACCGCTCCTCATCCTTGATGAGCTGATAAATTTCCGGGTCAGTTCGCTTGAGTTCGTCCACACCGCACCTCCTTTGCCGTCATTCGAATCGAGCCTATAGTCGCGACATGAAACGAGGCAAAACTAATCTAATGTGAAACCCGCGTGGGTTTCACACTCCCTTCGGCAGGGGTGACCCCTGCACCCAGTGTTTAGTGCAAGTCGGCGGGCGTGACCTTCGCGATCCATCCGCGATAGTTGCCCTCGTAGCCGACCGCACGCTGCTGTTTGCGCACGCGCTCCAACAGGCTCGCGACGCCGTTCCGGCGCGATTTTCTGCCGCATGCTCACCGCGTCCGCGATCTTCTCGCCCGAGACCGCCGCCTCTTTGCGCGCGCCCTCCGCAATCTTCAGTTCCTCGCCCGACAATCCCAGGTATGCCTCGGCCACGCGCGTTCCAATCTCGGTTCCGCTGTCGAGCGAGTCCTTGATATTGCCCTTGCCCGTCAGCACGTTGCCGGCCGCGAACACAGCGGTCGGCCCTTCCATCAGCAGGCCGATCTTCTGATCGACGTAAGTATAGACCTCGCCCTTCTGCGGAATGCCGGGAATCGGCTCCGGGATGCTTCCGATCGAGCTGATCGTCAGCGGCGCGCGCGCCGACTCCGCTCCTTCCTGCACGATCCGCACTTGCCCGTCCGCGACTTCCGTCCGGCTGAAGTTCACCCCGACCATCGCGCCGTTGTCCGCGATCACTCCGCTCGGCGCGCGCAGTTCCTGGAACTCGAACAGAAACTTGCGCTGCGCTTTCTCGAGGATCTTCGCGCGCGCCTACCTGAGCGCGTCGGCACGCTTGGCCGGCGCGTCGGGCGGAATATCCGACAGCGGCATGTCGAGCACGCGCCGGCGGTAGTACAACTTGCACGGCGCGACGCCCAGGTCGCTGTACTTGAGCCCGCTCGCATTCAGCACCGGCTCGATTCCTTCGCGCTCGAGCGCGAGCATGTCGCTCGCGATGCCGCGCGCCTTCAGCGCAGCCAGCGTCATCTCGATTTGCAGTACTTTCACGACGTCGATCGACGCGAGCCCGCCGCCGACGACGATCGCGCCGGGAGTCAGCTCGTAGCGCGGGCCGTCGTAAGTCTTTTCCAGGTAGTGATTGAACCAGTAGATGAGCTTGTTCTGATAGACGAGGCCGCGATCGATGAACTGGTCCGCGCCCTCGACCGGAAACGCGCGATCCTTCCACGCGCCGTGCGTCAGCACGATTCCGCTGAGTCCCCACGCCGTCCGCAGGTCCTCGAAATCGAGCTCGCGCCCCATCCGCGTCATCGGCACGTATTCGATATTCGGATGGTCGAGGCGCTTGTTGATTTCTTCGTACTCGTCCTTGCGCTGCTTGACGTGCCATCGCGGCAGCCCGTCTTCGATTTTTCCGTACGGGCGCGGATTCTGCTCGAACACGATCACCAGCGCGCCGCGCTCCGCCAGGATTCGCGCGATTTCCGATCCGGCAGTCGCGGCTCCGACCACGGCCATCACGTGGCGCGATGATTTATTTTCTGCGTCGGTCATAAGGGTATATTTGATTAGCGTCTGCCGCTGTGCCGTGCAATCTCAATCGCATGCGATGGCGCTTGCACGAGTTCGTCTTGCGCGCGTGAAACTCTCATGGTCTGCTTAGCGGTGGTGATGAGTGCGGTGCGGACTGTGTTTCGACAATTTCTAAAAATCGCGATCGTCGTTTCCTCGATTCTGCTTTTCGCGCGATGCTCCTACGCTCCATACTATGCGAACCGCGCCGCCGGCGGCGGCACCGATGCGGCAGTGGGCGAACAGCACGACTTTCCGTACGCCGCCAATGATTCATTCCTTCTAACCCAGGATGTGCTCCGGGGCGAGGGCATTCTGTTCGAGGTCAAGCCCGACGACAAGCTCGTCACGCTGTGGAAGGATGCGGACGTTGGTCCCGGCGTGCTCGGCAGTCTCGTCGGTAAGCATCCGCAGTATCGCTACGAGATTGAAGTCGTGCCGCTTACCGGTCGCAGCTCCAGGGTAGTCGTCAATGTGCGGGTCGAAGACGTTCCCGATGAGGACGTCGCCAAGTACAACGCCAGCGCGCGTCTGAGCCTGTTCGCGAAGATGGATCAGCTGGCCGCGCAATTCCCGCCGTCGGGCGGCACTCCCAAAGAAGGCGGCGTCAACTACGCTCTCCTTCCCAACGAGGACCTGAAGGGGCTTGCGCAGCGGGCGACCGGCAATGAGGATAACTGGCGGCTAATCGCGCAGGACAACGGCCTGAAATCACCGACCGATGGCACCGGTCTGCCCAGCATCTGGATCAGGAACACTTTGCTGAGCGCGCCGAGTAAAGGTTCCGCCGGGGACAATTGAAAAATCGATGGTTCAGAATAAATCGATGCCCGCCCGAGTGCGTCCGGGCGGGCGTCGAAATAGCGCTCTGCGCTATCGCGCGAATCAGTCGTTGGGGTAAGATGCCTCGCTCGCGTCGTATTCCGGGCTCAGTCCCGCCGGACTTACGGCAGCGACCACGGCCAGAAACTGCTCGAATGTCATTTGGAGATTAAGGAATCCGCCTTGGCAGAAGACCCAGCCGTAGTAGTCCAGAATCTCGTCCGGGATCATCACCGGCAGACGTGGCAGCGTTGAAACTACCGGAAACGGACGCGGCTCACCCGGATTGATGTTGTCCCAAACGCCAGACTGGTCAGGGGCGCCGTCCGACTCGACCGCGTTCACTTCCCGCAATGGAACTACTTTACCTCTGGCAACTCGATTCATAGGCAATAACGCCTCCCGCTACCCGCGTTGGCTCTCCGCTAATACGCACCAATTCTAGACGAAGTAGCGGGCCGGTCAAGGAGCATCTTGGATATGTTTTCACTTATCGGTCAGTTTCGTAGGCATATGGCCCACCCAGCACAATCGTGTTCGAAAGGCGCATTTGGCGTCTAAGTAGTTGAAAATATTATGTTTTCTGTATTTCAGGCTATCGTTCTCGGCATCGTTCAGGGCTTGACCGAGTTTTTGCCGGTTTCCAGCTCGGCTCACCTTATACTGATTCCTTGGCTCCTCAAGTGGCAGGAGGACCCGGGTCTTGCCTTCGATGTCGTCCTTCATCTTGGAACGCTGCTGGCGCTGATAGTCTTCTATTGGCGCGAATGGCTCGAGATGGCCATGTCGCTCGTCAACGGCGACCGCGTCCGGCGCCGTTTGCTCTTCCTGTTGATAGTCGCGTCAGTTCCCGGCGCCATCATCGGCCTCCTGCTCGAGAAGCAAGCCGAGACAATCTTTCCGATCGCCAGTGCTGATCGCGGTCACGCTGGCTACACTTGGCGTTATTTTGTGGGCTGCCGACGCGTTTGGGTCGAAAAAGCGCAAAATAGACGATCTCACCTTCGTCGACGCCCTCCTCATCGGATTGAGCCAGGCGCTCGCGATCATCCCCGGCGTCTCCCGCTCCGGCGCGACGATTACCACCGCCCGCATCCTCGGAATCGAGCGCGCTGACGCAGCGAATTTCTCCTTCCTGATGGCGACGCCGATTATCGCCGGCGCCGGCCTGCACGAAGCGCACAAGGCCTTCCACGCCGGGCTGACTCCACAGCTTGGATGGGGTTTTGCGGCGTCGGCAGTATTCGGCCTGATCGCAATCGTCTGGCTGCTGAGTTATGTGCGGACCCACACCTACCGGCCCTTTGCGATCTATCGGATTGCGCTCGCCGCAATCGTCGTCGCGATCGCGTTGGCGCGAGCGTAGTCGATGCGCACCGAAACCTCGGCGGGTCCTATGCCGCCTATCGCCAGCGAAACAGCTGTTCGCGCCCGCGCCTTTCAGGTGGGGCTGACGCTATGCATCATCAACACGATCATTGGCGCGGGACAGCCCGTAATCACGCGATGGGGCGCGGTTCATCTCGATCCTCTGCTGTTCTGCACGGGAGCAACGGTGTTCGCGACGCTATGCACGATTCCCGTGCTCCAGTTCAAGGGCGAGTTGAGATTGATCTTCGACCCGCGCTATCGCGGCCGATTGCTCATGGTCGCGATGACGGGAACCGTGATGACCAGCCTCACCCTCACCTACGGCCTCACCCGCATCGGCGCAGTCGCGGGAGTGCTGCTCCTGCAAACCGAGCCGGTCTACTCGCTGGTGCTCTCGACGATCTTCGTCGGCGAGCGGCCGTCCGTGCGCCAGATGCTCGCGACGGCGACGGTGCTGGTGGGCATCGGATCGGTGTTCGCCGGCGGCGGATCATTTTCACCGCTATGGGCGTCGGCGATTATCTTCACGACTCCGCTGTTCTGGCAGGCGTCGCACGTGATGGGTCTGAAGCTGATGCCGCCGCTTGACGCCGACCTCGATGACCGGCGGCCGGTTTTTTTACGCGTCGATTGTTCTGACTACGCTGCTGCTGATCTTCCGCCGCGACTCGATCGTGCAACTCGCCGATCCGACTACGCTGGGCGTGATCATCTTCACCGGCTTTTTCGTTTATTTTCTGAGCGGCCTGACCTGGTACGGCGCGATCAACCGGCTCTCGCTGGCGTGGACGACGGCGTTGGTCGTGCCGGGCATCCCGATACTATCGATCCTGTTCGCCGTGCTGTTCCTGGGCGAGCGCGCAACCACGCGCGAGGTGGTCGGCATTCTGATTTCAGTCAGCGGCGTGCTGGCCCTCGTCCTCGGCGCCGACCCGCATCGCAAGCAGCCGCCGTCCGAAGCCGCCGAAGCAATCCACGAACCGCTGATCTAGAGAGTGGTGCGTAGCCAGCGCCGGAAGCTGGAACGTCTTTTTTTGTGTCATCCTGAGCGCAGCGAAGGATCTCGCGCGCAAGCGCGCTTCGGTCCAAGCATCGACATGCGACTAAGCGGAGCTTTCCCGATCTAGGAAGTCCCTGCGTTACCTGATAGCGCTTGGACCGCGTTCTCGATAACCGGGAGCAGCGGACAGATAGGCCGAAATTCTGGGAAGCGGGAATCCATCGATGGAGTACGACGATATCATTGTCGGAGCGGGCTCCGCGGGCGCAGCGCTGGCTGCTCGCCTCAGCGAGGATCCCGATCGCGCCGTGTTGCTGCTCGAGGCCGGCCCCGATTACTCAGTCGTCGAGCAGACTCCCGCGGACTTGCTGAGCACATGGATTTCCGCCGGACCGCATGACTGGGGTTTGCTCGCGCAGGCCACGCCCACTCGGGAAATCCCGTACCCGCGCGGCAAGGTTACTGGCGGCAGTTCCGCCGTCAACGGACATATCGCGCTGCGCGGAACGCCGGGCGACTTCGACGAATGGGCGGCGTGGGGTAATCGCGAATGGAGCTTCGAGAAAGTCCTGCCGTTCCATCGCAAGCTCGAAGACGATCGCGACGCGGGTGGCGATTTCCACGGAGTCGGCGGACCGATATGGATCCAGCGCCCGCGTCCCGAGACGTGGCAGCCGCTCAACCGCGCGTTTTTCGACGCGGCGCGCGCGGCGGGATACGCGGAAGTCTCAGACCACAACGATCCCCAGTCCACTGGCATCGGCCCGTGGCCGCGAAACCGGCGCGAAGGTGTGCGCATCTCGACCGCGATCGGCTATCTGGCGCCCGCGCGTCATCGCCTGAATCTCTCGATTCGTTCCGGCGTTCACGCGCATCGCGTGATCCTCGAGAACGGCCGCGCCACCGGCATCGAAATCGAGTCTGCCGGATCGCTCCAGCGAGTGCGCGGCCGTCGCATCACGCTCTCCGCCGGCGCCATACACTCTCCCGCGCTACTGATGCGCTCGGGAATCGGCCCGCGTGACGAACTCGCGGCGCACGGAATCGAATGCAAGGTGAACTTGCCGGGCGTGGGGAGCAATCTCATCGACCATCCGATGGTGTTCGTGGTCGCGACTCCGGTCGCGGGAATTCAGCACGATCCACAGGTCACCAATCCCATCGGTATCCGCTACACGGCGGCGGGCTCCGACGAATTCAACGACATGCAGATGTACGTGCTCGAACTTTTCGACCCGAATCTCTCGCCGGGGCTGGCGCTCGACTTGCCGGTCCCGAGCATCTCGATAGTGCCCGGACTGCAGCGCCCGCGCTCACGCGGACGACTCCGCCTGCGCAGCGCCAATCCCGACGTCCCGCCGATCATCGATCTCAACTATCTCGCCGACCCGGAAGACATGCGCCGAATGACCGATGGCGTGCGTATCGCATGGGGCCTGATGCACGAAGGTCCATTGGCGCCGATGCTCAAGGAGTTCGTGAATCTGACCGCGGAAGTAGTCAACTCCGATTCGGCGCTCGAAACTTTTGTGCGAGAAAACTGCACGACGATTTTTCATCCGGTCGGCACCGCGAAGATGGGCCCGGATAACGATCCGATGGCTGTCGTCGATCAGTACTGTCGCGTGCGCGGGGTCGAGGGATTGCGGGTCGTCGATGCGTCAATAATGCCGAACATCGTGCGGGCCAACACCAATCTCACGTGCATCATGATTGGCGAACGCGTGGCCGACTGGATGCGCAACTCGGATTGACGGGGAAAAGGATTTCCCCCCTTTCCGGCTCCCCTATAGCTGGCTGTCCACGTTGACCACCAGCGTGCTGATGGTCGTGCCGGTGGCCTGGTAACCCGCATAGACCACCACCGCGATCGCTGCGACGATCAGCGCATACTCCGCCATCGTCTGACCGCGCGCGAATCCATCGGCCTTCACGTACAATTTTCTGACTAGGTCCATTTCGTGTCCCTCCGTCCGACGGGAACCACCGCGCCATGTCCCGCGACTTTCCGGCTTGTAGTAAAACCTATTTGGCGTGTTTATGTATACCTACTGACTAGTATATAAATACGTCAAATTGACTACTAACTTGCACCATAGGACTACGAGCCAATGCCTATTCGATTTACTAAACAGGCCACGCTTAAGTCAAGCGCAATCAGCCTTCTTACCAATATCGTAGATAGTATTTACTATGTAATAACTAACGATACATTATAGATATATAGGTGAACATTATAAAATATCTCATACCATTACAAAGAGCTTCGAGCGTGAGCAAGAACCGCATTTTCATGTGTTCTTCCGCGGGATGCCGGCTTCGGCTTTCTGTCCTCCGCCCATGATGCTAAATCCTCACCCATGGCCGACGAGCTCCTGACCATCAAGCTGTACTACGACTACAAGAGCCCTTTCGCGTTTCTCGCGATGCATCCTGCGTACGCTCTGATGGAATCGCATCGCGTACGCCTGAAGTACATCCCGCACGAACTCAACGTCCGCGGCGCCTTCGGCGGCGAAGTCGATGAGCGGCCCGAACGCGAGTGGCGCAAAGTCCGCTACCTGTACCTCGACGCTCGCCGGTATGCGAACGCGCGCGGCATGATCATCCGCGGACCGCAGAAAATTTTCGATTCCAAGCTCTCGCTGATGTCCGGATTGTTTGCCGACAAGCATGGACTCTTTCGCCCATACTCCGACCGCGTCTTCGAGCGTTTCTTCAAGCGTGAACTCGATATCGAGAACGCCGCCGCGCTCGCCGCCGTCATGAAGGAAACCGGCCTCGACCCGGACGCATTCCATCGCTACGCGGCGCACGACGGCCAGCGCGAACTGTCCGAAGCATTCGCGGAGGGCGATCGCGACGGCGTCTTCGGCGTGCCGACTTTCATCGTCGACGGCGAACCGTTCTGGGGCAACGATCGCGTCGAATGGATCGTGAAGAAGCTCGACGCAATGGGCCTGAGGAGATAGCTGGCGATGACCGAATACCAGTTTTACGCGCTGACTACTGTAATTCTGTTCTTCAAGATGTTCGCGAACTCGGCCGTTCAGGCTCTCGCGCGAACGGGCACGAAAACATTTACAAACCCGGAAGACGCTCGATTCTTCGGAGCGTCGGCACCGGCGGCTGACGAAATGCCGATCGTCAAGCGCGCCGCGGCGGCCTGGCGCAACGACCTCGAGAACATTCCGATTTTCCTGTTTCTCGGATTGATTTACGTCACGCTCGGATGCTGGCCGGAAGGCGTGTACATCTATTTCACCATCTTCGTCATCGCACGAATTCTACACACGATCGCATACCTGCGTGGACTACAACCAGCACGGACGATCTTTTACAGCCTCGGAGTATTCGCATGCTTCGCACTCTCCATCCAGATTTTGGGTGCGGTGTTGTAGGGCGATGAAACCGGTACCAGTTGGCACCAAAGGTAAGTTTGAGCAGCTCGTCGAGAAGAAGCATCTTGCGAGCGAACTCGATTCGTCGCTCGCATCGGTTCTGTCGACGCCGACGATGGTCGCGATGATGGAGCGGGCCGCGATGGAAGCGATCAAGCCGTTTCTCGACGCGGGCGAAAGTTCGGTCGGCATGTCGATCGAGGTCAGTCACACCGCGGCGACGCCGCCCGGGCATCGCGCTCGCGCCGAGGCTGAAGTGACCAAGGTCGAAGGCCGGCGCCTCGAGTTTGATGTGCGCGCCTTCGATGATGTCGAGCAGATTGGCTCTGGGAGCTCATCGGCGCGCCGTTGTTGACGCCGCCAAGTTCAACGATCGTCTAAAAACTAAACAGAAAAACTAGCGCGCGCGCAGGACAGCATGATGGCTGACGAAAAAAAAGAAATTTTCGACCGCAAAGAGGTGTACGTCGGCCGCGACTTCGGCGGCGTCACTTACGACATCACGCCCGACCTGGTCGCGACCTACGTCGCCGGCACTGGCGACGACAATCCATGGTACCGCGGACCGTCTCCGCTCGGCGGCCCCGTCGCGCCCGCGCTGATTCTGCATAGCGCCGTTTATCAAACGCTCGGTTGGTATCTGCCGAACATCTACGGCAACCTCCACGCGCGCCAGGAATGGAGCCTGTTTGCGCCCGTGATGGTTGGCGAGCGGCTCACGACTCGCGCCGTCATAGTAGATCGCTACCTCAAGCGCGATCGCGAGTACGTCGTGAACGAAGTCCTCGTCAGCAACGCGTCGGGGCAAATCGTCTCGCGCAGCCGCACCCATCAGAGCTTCCTGCTCCCCGAACAGACGAAACAGGGATTCGTCGTCGACAAGTCGCGCGAGAAGGATTCATCGCGCTCATTCAAAATCGGCGAGCGGGGCGGCGATCCAATCGACTCTCCCATGCGCAAGATCACCGAAGAAATGTGCATGGCTTTTTCAGGGCCTGTCCGCAATTACCATAACGACAGGCAGAAAGCGGTCGAGCTGGGATTTCCGGAGATCGTCGTACAGGGGATGCTCTCGGTATGCCTCGTCGCCGAAATGATGACGAAGCGCTTCGGACTCGGCTTCCTCTACGGCGGCAAGATGGATCTGCGGCTCGTCAACGTCGTCTGGGGCAACGATGTCACCGGGCCGAAAGGCTTGATCATCGAGCGTCACCCCGAAGGCAGCCGCTCACGTGCCGAAGTTGAAGTCTGGTGCGACAAGGCCGACGGCACCAAGACCATAGTTGGCAGCGCGAGCGCGCTCGAACTGTAGCGCCGTCCCGCTCGTGAGCAGGAAGGTATTGCTCATCGCTGCGGGAATGGGATTGTTCGTCGCAGGATGCGCAAATCGATGCGATTACGCGCAGACCAAATGCCAGTACCTATGCAATCGTAACTACCAGGTCTGCCAACTGCACGGCAACGACGAATTCTATTGCCGAAATGAAATAGGTAATTGCATAGCTGCTTGCCAGGCCGACCGCAGCACTTGTCATTCGTGGATATACTATTGAATTGACTATCGCGCAGTAGTCAGTGCTTCGACATCCGCGATCGATTTCGGCGTCGCGGCCGTCATCACTTCGTGACCGTCTTGCGTCACCAGCACGTCGTCCTCGATTCGAATCCCCACTCCGCGAAGACTGTCGGCGACTTCGTCGTCGTCGGGAGCGATGTACAGTCCCGGCTCGACCGTCAGCACCATCCCGGGCTCCAGCACTCGCGACGAGCCGTCCACCCGGTACAGCCCCACATCATGCACGTCCATGCCGAGCCAGTGACTCGTGCGATGCATGTAGTAGCGGCGATACTCGCCCTTCTCGATTATTTCGTCTGCCGATCCCTGCAGGATTCCGAGCTGCCGCATGCCATCAACCAGCACGCGCAGAGCAACTTCGTGCGGATCGTCGAAATGCGCACCCGGCTTGATCGCGTCGATCGCTTTGAGCTGAGCGTCGAGCACTACTTCGTACAAACTGCGTTGCAAGCCTGAGAAGCGCGCGCCAATCGGCGACGTGCGCGTGATATCCGCCGCATAAAAATCGTATTCCGCGCCGGCGTCGATCAGTAGCAGTTCGCCCGTGCGCATCTCGCGATCGTTGCTGATGT
Organism: uncultured delta proteobacterium; assembly: GCA_963733715.1. Classification (GTDB taxonomy): domain Bacteria; phylum Desulfobacterota; class Binatia; order Binatales; family Binataceae; genus Binatus. The sequence continues at coordinate 129,279 of CAVTEN010000032.1, read as the reverse complement.
AGTGCAGAGTCGCCGCGTTGGGTCCCGACGCGATGATCGACGGATAGCTGGGTCCCGTAGCGCCCTGCGAGCGAAACGCGTACTCGACCTCCGCCTCGATCTGCCACTCGCGCATCCCGCCGCGCGCCTTCATCATCGCGCGCTTATGCGCGTCGGCCGAAATTGCCATCGCGCGCCGCATCGCCTCGAGTTCCGCGGGCTCCTTCATCAGCCGCGCCTCGTGGATAATGTCGCGCGGATCGATTATCGCCGACGGCCCCATCCCGATTCGCGGCCGCATCGTTTGCGCCCATCGAATCAGTTTCATCACCCGCTCATCCATCTTATCGTTCAGCCCGAGCGGGTAATGCACGCGTTCACTTTTTTCGAGATAGCGTGGCAGAACTTTTTCAAGCTCGTCGATCACGTAGGCTTTGTCAGCACCGTATTCGATGATCGCGCCCTCGATTCCCGCGCGCCTGCCGGTCCAGGTCTCGCGCTCCTTGTCGCGCGGCCGCACGAACATCACGAACTCGCCGTCGGGATGCCCCGGCGCCAGCAGCGCGACCGACTCCGGCTCCGCGAATCCCGTCAGGTAGTAGAAGTCACTATCCTGCCGATAAATGAATTCGACGTCGCCCGATCGTACGGCCACCGGCGCGCTCGGCATGATCGCAGTAGCGCCCGGCGCGATCGCATCCATCATACGCTTGCGCCGCGCGCGAAAAGTTTCGCTTTCGTTGTGTCCGTTAGCGCTCATCGCAATTCATTACGCCACGCGCGAGTTGTTCACGCCAGTGGCTCTCACGGCAGTCCGGCGCGCGGCACTTCGACTTGAGTAGTCTCGATTCTCCCGCCGCGCGTCGTGCGACATTTCTCGGGATCGGAATTCGGCGCGGTCGCGACGAACAGTGTCCGCCCGTCGGGACCGCCGAGCATGCATGCGAACGCGTCCGTCTCGACTTTGACCCTCTCAACAACCTCGCCGCCCTCCTTCACACGAATCACTTCGGATGCGGTCGGGCACGCTATCCAGATTGTATTCTCCGCATCGAGGCAAATTCCGTCAGGCACTCTTCCCGCGATGTCGGCCCAAACGCGGCGATTGCTGAGCAAGCCGTCCGAGCCAATATCGAACGCCGTCAATCGACTCCCGAATGACTCGCCAACGACGAGCGTTTTCCCGTCCGGCGTAATCACCATCCCATTCGGGAACATCATGTCCTCGGCCACGACGCGCGCGACGCCGTCCGCCCGAACCATAACCAGCGTTGTCCCGCGCGGCTTCTCGTTCTTGTGCAAATCGAATCCGAAGTTGCCGATGTACGCGCGGCCGCGCGCATCGACCACCATGTCGTTGCAATCGAAGGGCGCGAGCTTGGTCATGTCGGCCGCCGTTTTGAGCCCATCGCGATCGAGACGCATCAACTTCCGATCCGTCATCGACACCACGAGCATCCGCCCATCAGGCAACCATCCAAGGCCCGATGGCCGATTCGGCACCTCGCAAATGACTTCGCGCTTACCCGCCATATCGACCACGACTACCTGATGCGCGTGCATGTCGGAGAAGAAAAATCTCCCGTCATGCCATCGCGGCCCCTCAGGAAACGCGAGCCCGTCGATCAAAACTTTAAGAGTACGCATATCGACCTCAGTCCAACGCGCCCTTCGCCCGCATCGCATCGACCTCAGCCGCGGTGTAGCCGAGCAACCCCGTCATCACCTCATCAGTATGCTGCCCGAGGACGGGCGCCGCCGCTTTCACTTCGCCCGGCGTTCCACTCATCCGCCACGGGATTCCGCAATGCTGGCGCTTACCCACTTCGGGATGATCGCGGTAGACCCAGTACTCGCGCTCCGTGAGATGACGATCCTCCGATAGGTACTTGCTATCGGCGCATGCTCCCGCCGCGACTCCCGCCGCCTGCAGAGTATCCACTACATAGGCGACTCTTCGCGTCGCGGTCCACGCACTGACTATTGCTTCGAGCGCGTCCTCGTTCTCTTTGCGCGCGGCGGGCGTCGCGAATCGCGGATCATTAGCTAGTTCGGGTTTACCTATTGCTCTAGCCAGTCGCGCCCACTCCGCGTCGTCCGCACATACAATAGCGACCCATTGATCGATGGTGATGTCGAGAATTTTCTCCGGCAGATCGACGCACTTGAAAAGCTGATGTGGCGCCATCAGCGGATCGCGATTGCCGTTTCGCTCCGGCTCGCGCCCGTTCATCGTGTACTCAAGAATCCCTTCTGCCAGCAGGTCCATCGCGCACTCCCATTGGCTCATGTCGATATATTGGCCCTCACCGGTTTTCGCGCGATGGAACAGCGCGCTGATTATTGCGAACGCGCCATGCACTCCCGCGTTGGGATCGGCATAGCTGAACCCGGCGTGCATCGGAGGAAATCCTTTATAGCCGGTCAGCGCCGACAGCCCCGACAGGGGGACCTGCGCCGGCCCGTACGCCACGTAATGACTATACGGTCCGGTGTCGCCGTAACCCGACAGAGTAATCATTACTACATTCGGATTTAGCTTCTTCACTTCTTCGTAACCGAATCCCATTTTCTCGAGCACGCCCGCCGCGAAGTTGTTAATCACGACGTCGCTATTCTTGATCAGCCGCCACGCCGCTTCCTTCGCCTCGGGATGCTTGAAATTCAGCGACAGTGATTTCTTGCCCTGGTTGTATTGATTGAAGTAGCCCGACTTGTTGAGGCTGTTGAACACGCCGTCGGGCCACGGCGGCAGCATGCGAGTCACGCACGGCCGCGTCTTGGTTTCGATCCGAATCACTTCAGCCCCAAGATGCGCCAGTTGCAGGGTGCAGTACGGTCCCGCCCACACCCAGGTGAAATCGCAAACTCTAATTCCTGCTAGCGGTGGCTTCGCCATTACTAAATCACACCCTTGCGCTTGAGTTCGTCGAGTCGTGCCGGCGTCATCCCGAGCTGGCCGAATACTTCGGCATTATCTTGCCCGAGCGTCGGCGCCGGCCGCCGAATTTCCCACGGCGTGCGCGTGAACTTCAGCGGCGCGCCTGGATATTTATGCGTGCCCGCGACTGGTTGCGCGATCTCGACGAAAAATCCGCGCGCCTTGAGATGCTCCGAGTTGAGCAGGTCGCCCATCGTCGAAACCGGCGCAAACGGCACGCGCTTGGCCTGCGCCTTACGGTACAAATCCAGCACGGTCTGCTGGCTGACCCATTCTTCGAGCATCGGTTTAAGCGCGTCCCAGTTGAGCGCGCGCACCAGCCGATCCTTGAAAATCTCCATCTCCGCCCATTCGGGATTTCCCATGATTTCAACGAAATTGCGCCACTGATGCTCCTCGATGCAGCACAGATAAATGTATCCGTCCTTGCATTGCATCGTCTCGACCGGCTGCAGCGGCTTCTGTCCGAGCCGAGTCGCGATCATTTTCATGTAGGGCCAGTATTCGAACGTCATCTCGAGGATCGCCGCGACCGATTCCTGCACCGACACCTCGATATGCTGCCCTGTCCCGTCGCGCAGCTGCGCGAACGCCGCCGCGATCGTCGCGGTCGCGCCATGCACTCCGCCCTGGTATCCCGCCTGCTGTCCCGCAGTCTTGAGGGGAGGCAGCTCCGGATGCTCGGGGCCGCCGCCGTTCAACACGCACACGCCGCCCGCGCACCAGATTGTCAGATCCTCGGCGCGATAGTTTCGATACGGCCCCGACAGTCCGAACGGCAATATCGAGGTCATGATCAATTTCGGATTCGCGCGGCGCATCCGATCGTACGTGAGCCCGATGCGATCCATCTCGGGCGGCGTGACGTTATGAATCAGGATATCGGCGCCCGCGACCAGCTTCTCCAGAATCTCGAAGCCTTCGGGCTGGTTGATATCGAGCGTGACGCCGCGTTTGTTGGTATTGAGATAAAGAAACAGCCCGCTGGTCTCGGGATTCGGTTTGTCGCCCGGAAACGGACCGCGCGTCCGAGCGCGATCTCCAACTCCCGGCCGCTCAATCTTGACGACCTCGGCGCCCATGTCCGCCAGCAGTTTGCTGCAATACGGCGCCGACACCATCTCGCCAACTTCGACAATCTTTAAACTGGATAACGCTCCCGCCATCGATACTCCATCTACTTATTCCGGAAACACTTGCCGGAACGGCTTCACCTCGACGCTCGCGAACACGCCGCTCGTCACGTACGGATCGCTATTCGCAAACGCGATCGCATCCGCCTCACTCTCCATATCCACAATGATAAGACTACCGCTGCCGTCGGTGAATGGCCCCGCGATCTTCACTTTGCCTGCATTCACCAGGGGCCGCAGATTCTCGAGATGAGCCGGCCTCACCTTCGGTCGCAGCGCAGCACCTTCGGGTCCGTCATGGCCGATAATCACGAACAGCATCGCATCGTCCTTCTGAAATAATACGCCGGAATGAGCCCGTGTTAATTAGCACGGTCGACCAAGTCCCGCAAAAGCACAGAATTAATGCCCCATCTGATCGAGCAGATGCAGTATCACCTCGATCCCCGGAATATTAACTTCGAGCTCCTCTGCCAACGTGCGAATCACGCGCACCCGCCGCAAAGCCTCGCGATCGTACAGCGCCTCGAGTCGTCCATGCGCCCGCTCGACGCGTACCGGCGCGATCAGATCCTCGCGCTCCCACGACGCCAACTCGCGCTCGCTGATTCCGCCGATCGAACAGAACACGCTGCGGCTCATCAGCACCACTTCGCCGCGAGTCGAGGTTTTAGATGAAGACCGCCGCGCCATTGCACTCAGCTCCGCATTACTTCGACGCCATCAGTTCCGCCCGCGGATCGGGAACCCCGCGCGCCTCGAAACTCTCGGCCAGCTGCTGCATCAGCGCGCGCTCCTTGGCGGTCAAGTCCGTCGGCGCGAGCACCTTCAGCTCGTAGAGCAAATCGCCGGCCGGCTCCTTGGCGCGAGCAGGGAGACCGCGCCCGCGCAGACGCATCACGCGTCCGGTCTGGCTGCCGGCTGGAATCTTGAGCGACACGCGTCCGTCGACTGTCGGCGCGGTGATCTCGGCGCCGAGGGCGGCTTCGTAATCCCACACCGGCAAATTCACGCGGATAGACCGGTCAGCGAGCTGAAACACCGGATGCGGCTCGATTCGGATGGTCAGGAAAAGATCGCCATTCAAATCGGGACGCGGCGCGCGACCGCCCTGCCCCTTCAAGCGCAATTGTGTGCCATCCGTCACGCCCGCCGGAATCGTGACTTCGAGCGTGCGCCGCGCCTGCACCACGCCGCTCCCGCCGCAGGTCGGACAAGGCGAGGCCGAGCGAATCACGCGGGCCTTACCCTGCTTCTCCTCGCGCGAGATCATCCCGGTGCCGCCGCAGGTAGTGCATTCGTCCTCGGCGATCAAATCGAGCCGGCGCTTGCCGCCCTTGACCGCATCCATGATCGTAATTCCGACCTCGGCGTGAAGGTCGGGCGCTCGAACCGGCTCCGAGGCAAAGTCGAAGCCTGAAAATCCGCGCGTCGAACGGCCGCCGCGTCCGAAACCGCGTCCGCCGCCGCCACCGCCGAAAAATTGCGAGAAGAAATCGCTGAAGTCGCCGCCACCGCCGCCGCCAAAATCCGCGCCACCACCACCGGCCGCGCCGGCAGCCCGTCGCTGCTGCGCGTATCGGCGCATCATCTCTTCCTGCGACACGCCATGCTCCCAGTCAGCGCCGAGCTCGTCGTACTTCTTGCGCTTCTCGGGATCGCTGATGACCTGGTAGGCCTCGTTTATCTGCTTGAATTTGGCCTCGGCGTCCTTGTTGTTGGGATTGACGTCGGGATGGAATTTGCGGGCGAGCTTGCGGTAAGCGCTCTTGATCTCCGCATCGCTCGCCTTTCGGTCAACGCCGAGAGTTTTGTAGTAGTCTTGAAATTCCATCCGGTATGCTCAGTTTGGAAAATCTCAATAGTAAGTGACTATGCTAACTTGCCAGGCTCGAGCAGCAAATCATGCGTCATGCTGTGAATCCGCGGACGCCGATGCGGTCCTTTCGTCCGTCAATGCCGCCATCCGCGCCTCCAGCGTGCGAAGCTCCGCGTCGAGCGCCGCCTGCCGGCGCCAGATGAATACGACGTACAGAAAAATCACCACGAAGATGATGCTGTAAGCGGCGAACAGGTATCCAAAGTTTTCCATCAAATCAATTTAATCACTTGCTGTCCGAGAGTGCCGCGGCGGCGAACGCAATTCTGACCGCCAGCGCACTCATCCTGCTGCGCGTCCGCAACTGCGTGAAGCGCAACATCAGCAGCCACGCCCAGAATGCGGTGAATGCGGCCAGGCATACCAGCAGCGTCGCGACCATCCGCGGGTCTTCGAGTCCATGGCCGCCCTGCTTCGTGACCAGCACCGCGGGATGAATCGTGCGCCACAGCCGCACCGACGCGATCACTATCGGCACGTCGAGCGCCGCGACGATTCCGATTACGGCGCCGAAGCGCGCGACCTGCGGCGTGTCGTCTGCGCTCGCGCGCAGCATCAGGTAGCCGCCGTACATCAACCACAGGATGAAGGTGGTCGTCAGCCGCGAATCCCACGTCCACCACGTGCCCCAAATCGGCTTGGCCCAAATCGAACCCGCGACGATCATTAAGGTGCAGAAGACCATACCGGTTTCGGCGGCGGCGTAGCCGAGATCATCCCACAGCTGATCGCCGAGCCACAGATAAAATATTCCCGCGATCGCGACAATCCCGAACGACGCGAACGCAACCCATGCCAGCGGCACGTGAAAATAAAATATCAATTGCGCGATTCCCTGCTCGGCTTCGGGCGGCACGTAGTCGAATATCATGAACAGCGACGCGATCATCAGCGCCAGCGTCACGTATCCAAGCCCGTTGCGAATCGCGGAATTAGTCATGGAGCAAAATCAGTCCTCACCTACCACATGCTCGAATAACAGGTAACCGGCGGTTACGAACAGCACGTCGAACGCGACCATGATCTTCAGCCATTGGCCCATCGAGTCGAGCGGCACGCCCGCCAGCGCCGCCGCGCTCGCCTTGACGCCCGCGATTAGAGCAGGCACGAAAATCGGCACGGCGAGAATCGGCAATAGCATATCGCCACCGCGAGTGCGTCCTGTGATCGCGGAGAGAAGAGTCGCCAGCGCGGAAAATCCGATCGCGCCGAGCGCGAGTATCGGTGCGAGGCGCGCTATCGACGCGTCGAATTCAAGGTTGAAGAACAGCACCATCAGGATGACCGCGCCAACTTCCGCGACTGCCATGAAGATTAACGCGGCGGCGAGTTTGGCGGCGTAGAGCGTGCCCGGATCGAGCGGGCTCAGCAGCAGGCCGCGAATCGCGCCGTTGTCACGCTCGGCGAGCAGTGCGCGATTCGCGCCGAGCATCCCGGCGAACACCATCGCGACCCACAGCGCGCCCGCTGCCACGTCGAGGCTCCGCACACGCGCGGCATCGAGCGCGAACACCAGGACGACCAGCACCAGCATCGAGAGCGCGAGCAGCGCCAGCGTGCTCTCGCCGCTGCGAAGCTCCAGGCGCAGGTCCTTGCGCAGCACTGCGGCAAATCCAGCCACTGTTCTACCTGCCGAGCAACGAGCGGATTCGCCCGCCGCGCCGGCCCTCCTCTTTATGTACATGCGGCTGCAGGCGGCCGCGCGAAATTTCGTAGGCAGCGAAGTCCACGCCCTCGATTTCGGGAATCGCGTGAGCAGTTGCTATCACCGCGGCGCCACGTTCGATTGCGCCGCGAATCATTGATGCGATGATTTCCCCGCCTTCATGATCGAGCGACGCAAACGGCTCGTCGAGTAGCAGCAGCGCAGGCTCGGGAAGCATCGCGCGCGCGGCGGATAGCCGCTGCTCCATCCCGCGCGAAAAGGTGCGCATGCGGGAATCGGCGACGTCAGCCAGACCGACACGTTCAAGCCACAGTTCGGCAGACTCGCGCGGGTCGGCGATCGAATACAGCTCGCCATAAAATTCCAAATTCTCGCGCGCGGTCAGATTCGGGTAGAGGAAACTCTGATGCGCCATCACTCCGATTCGACGCCGGTATCGCGCCGCGAGTTTGCGCGTGTCCTGCCCGAACACGAGCGCATAACCGTCGCTCGGCGCTTCCAATCCCGCGAGGATTCGCAGCAGTGTGGATTTGCCGGCGCCGTTGCCGCCGATCACGAATGCTCCCGCGCCGGGCATCAGGCGGAATTCCACTTCCCGCAGCACGGGCGACAGACCGTAAGTCTTTGCGAGGCTGTGCGTCTCGACGACCGGCGCCGACATTACTCGGTCCGGGCGATCGCGCCGCCCATCGGCCTGATCGCAATACCGCACTGCGCGCAGAACTTCGAGTCGAGCGCTGCGCGCGTCCCGCATTGCGGACAGAAGCTGATCTTGTTCGACTGCGAAGATATCGGCGGCGGCGGCGATGGTTGCGGTGGGCGCGGTGGTTCGGTGTGCACGACGAGAGTCGGTATCGGATCGATCCGACGCGGCTGTGACGGTCGGCGTGGAACCGGGGCCAGCGGTGTGACAGCCGGCTTCTTCGCGTTCGCGGCCTTCTCGGTCTGCGCGCGGATATTCTCGACCGCGGCCATCGCAGTGAGCGCCCGATCCTCGAGCGCCTTGTGCATCGATTCGTAGTCAGCGTCGGACAGCTTGCCCATCTCGCGATCGAACTCGAGTTCGCGCAGACCTTGCACCGCCAGGGCGCGTTCATGCTCGAGACGCTCTGCTTGAAGCTCGCCGACGGACTTGGCGCGCGCTCCGACCAGACCGATGCCGAGTGGAGCCGCGACGAACAGCGCGACACCGGCGACAATCAGTGCGGCGGCGAGGATGAACACCGTGCTACCTGCGCTCCTCGAGTTCTTTTTCGAGTTTGCGCCTGAGTTCGGGATCGAATGACGCCGGCTGCGCTCCATGCTTCGAGTTCGAAGGCGTCGGCGTCGAGGGCTGATTTGAGTGCCATTTCCCGACGGCGAGCACCATCAGGCCGCCGCCAAGTGCGAGCGCGATGAACGGCATCGTCCACGCGAGGATGTTAAAGCCCTCGGTGGTCGGCGCGGACAAAACTTTTTCGCCGTACTTATACCGATAGAAGGCGATTATCTGCGCGCGCGTCTTCCCCTCGCCAATCATGCGATCGATCTCGAGGCGGGTCGGCACCGAGAAGCTGCAAGTCGGCATATTGCAGTTGGCAACCGTCAAACCGCAGCCACATTGGCAGGTCAAACCTTCAGAAACCTGCGAGTTGGTTGGAGTTTCCGACGCAAACGTTTCACGTGAAACGTTTTTCAGTTCAGGGGAAAGAAAAACGAATAGCGCAACTACGAGGAACACCACCGACGCGGCGAATACGAGTTTTGCGCGCACGAATTCAATCACCCCCAGGTGCAACGTCAGCGAGTTCGCGCGCGCCGGTCGATGAGCGGCTGAGCGCAGTTGCGATTGCGGCGCGCTCGCGCACGTTCGGCCACATCACGACCACCGTGCCGAGGACCATCATCAGGCCACCGGCCCATAGCCAGAAAACCAGCGGCGTCAGAAATACTTCGAAGGTCGCGGTCTGACCGCTGTCATCGATTCCCGCAAGCACGACGTAGAGGTCGCTCGCCGGCCTCGAGCGGATTGCGACCTTGGTCGCGGGCTGCTGCGGGCGTTTGAAGAACAGTTTCGCCGGCGCCATCGTCGTGATCTCGCGGCCGTCTGAACCCAGCACCTGGAGGCGGGCGGTCGCGCTCTCGAGATGAGGCGTGTCGGTCACATCCAACCCCTGGAAGCGGAGAGTGTACGAACCAATCGTAAAGCTGTCGCCCGGGTGCACGCTCTTTTTCACTTCAGTGCGGAAGAACGACGAGCCGACGATTCCGACGAACGCGACGATCACGCCGACGTGGATAATGTACCCGCCGTAGCGGCGGTTGTTCTTGGCGACCAGATTGACGAGCGCTTTTGCGCGCGGCTCAGCGACCATGTGACGGCGTGCGTTCACTCCGCGGCGAAACTCGACGAGGACGGTGCCGATCACAAACGCAGCGAGCGAAAAAGCAGTCAGCACGTACCATTGTCGAATGCCCGCGACTGCGGCGACGATTCCGGTCGCGACGCCGATCACGACGGGCGCGGTGAAACTGCGAATAAGATTGTCAGCCGTCGTGCGCCGCCATGCGATCAGCGGCCCGATCCCCATCAGGAAAACAAGGGCGAGCGCGAGCGGTCCGTTCACGCGATTGAAAAACGGAGGGCCGACGGTAATTTTCACGCCGCGCACCGCCTCCGACAGCACCGGAAAGATCGTGCCCCAGAAAACCGCGAACGCGATTCCGACCAGCATCAGGTTGTTGAACAGGAACGCGGCCTCGCGCGACAGGTACGATTCGAATTCGGCGGGGCTGCGCAATTGCTTCGATCGGAAGATCAACAGTGCGCTGTAGGCGAGCGTCACGGTTATCAGGAAGCTCAAAAAATACGGACCGAGGCCGGATTGGGTGAATGAATGCACCGACGAGATGACGCCGCTGCGCGTGATGAACGTGCCGAACAGCGTGAGCCCGAATGCGAGCCCGATCAGCGATAGGTTCCAGACTTTCAGCATGTCCTTGCGTTCCTGGATCATCACCGAATGCAGGTACGCGGTCATCACGAGCCACGGCATGAAGGCGGCGTTTTCGACCGGGTCCCACGCCCAGTAACCACCCCAGCCGAGAACTTCGTAGGCCCATCGAGCGCCGAACATATTGCCCAGCGTCAAAAAGAACCACGAAAAAATCGCCCAGCGACGGGTCGAGCGAATCCATCCGTCGTCGAGTTTGCCCGTGATAAGCGCGGCGGCGCCGAATGCGAACGGCACGGTCGCGCTGACGTAGCCGGTGTAGAGACTCGGCGGGTGAATCGCCATCCAATAATTCTGCAGGAGAGGATTCAGGTCCGAGCCTTCGGCAGGAACTGTCGCGAGCAGATCGAATGGACGCGTGACGAAATTCAGCATCAACAGAAAAAAGATCGCGACGCTGGCCAGCACTGCGAGCGCATACGGCGCGATTTCAGGATTGCGGCGACGATTCTGGAACGCGGCAATCGACGTGAAGATCGACAGCAGCCAGGTCCAGAACAGCAGCGAGCCCTGCTGCCCGCCCCACAGCGAGGTGACTTTGTAGACGGTCGGGAGCGTGGTGCTGGAGTATGCCGCGACGTACTCGAGCGAGAAGTCGCTGCGCAGCAACGAGATCCACAGCACGACGACTGCAATCGTGACCATCGCGCACATCGCCCAGATTGCGTGGCGCGCGCTCACGACAAAGTCGGGTGCACCGCGGCGCGCGCCGTAGATATTCGCGACGATGGAGTAGACGGCGAGAATCAGCGCGATCGCGAGCGTGAGGTTGCCAAGTTGCGGCATCAAAAAAACCCCGCTGCTATTGTGATTGCTTAGGCTTGTACTTGGAAGGGCAACTCGTCATCACCTGGCTCGCGGCGATCGCGCCGTCGGCACCGAGTTTGCCCTCGACGATAACGTCGCGGCCGGGCGCGAACATATCGGGCTTGGGCTCACCGGCAGATACGACACGGAATGAGACGGGATCGGACGCTACAGCGGAAACGGGGGTGATCGGGGCACCGTCAGCGCCGACGTCGGGAATCGGCACGATTTCAAATTTGAGGGTCAGCGTGTTCGGCTCCCAGTTGATTGTCCCGGCCTTGACGCGTCCAGCGACGCGAAGCGCCTGTCCACCGAGTTCGGTTTGTCGCGCAGCCACTTCGGGCACGGTGAGGTAGTACTCCGACGTTGTGCGAATCGCGCTGAAGATCAGGTAGCCGATGGCGACCGCGATCAATCCTACACCGATGAAAAATCGTGGGACGTATGCGCATTGCGTATTTAAATTGTTTCGAGGGTGACACGGTTTTCGGCAGGGGACGACATTTCGCAATCGAGACGCCATTCTCTCGATTTCTGGAAGTTCGGGTCGGATTGTCGGATGCGTCGTGGGGGCCGAACGCTACGCCGCGCTTCGAGGCTTTGATGAAATTCAGCATCTCCGTTACTTCGGGGGTTGCGTCGCCGGATTTTTCGAGACGCTCGATCGCTAATTTTAAATTTTGGCGGGTGCCGAATAGACTGGTGAAGGCGTGGCGCAGGGCGTGGATCGATTTTGACGGGATGCCCGCGCGCTTCAGGCCGACCACATTTATTCCGCGCAGCGTGTGAGTGCCGTCCATTATGCAGAATGGCGGGACGTCGCGGCTGGTGCGGGACAGGCCGCGCATCATCGCGAGGCGCCCGATGCGCGTGTATTGATGCACGACGCAGTTGCCCGAGACCAGCGCGCGGTCGCCGAGCTCGACCCATCCTGCCAGTAGCGCGCCGCCGGCGATGATGGTTGAGTTGCCGATTCGACAATCGTGCGCGACGTGCGCATTCTGCATCATGAAGTTGTCGTCGCCCATGATTGTGATGTCGCCGTGCTCGCTGCCGCGATGCACCGTGGAGTATTCGCGAAAGACGTTGCGGTCGCCGATTTTCACCGAGCGCGCGACGCCGGTGTACGTGAGATCCTGAGGCTCGTCGCCGATTACTGCGCCCGGATGAAGCACGTTGTCGGCGCCGAGTTCGGTGATGCCGAGAAGCGTGACGTGACCGATCAGACGAGTGCGCGCGCCGATGCGGATTTTTCCGTCGAGCAGGCACAGCGGACCGATATCGACTCCAGCCGCGAGCTCGACCTCCGGACCCACCACCGAGGTCGGATGAATCCGCGGCGGCGCCTCACCCGTCAATTGAGCAGCCTGCGCTTTTTCAGGTCGTCGTGATGCTCGTTGTCGGCGGGTGTGGTCGAACCCTCGACCTTGTAATCGCCGGAAGCCCAAGTGCCGAGATCGATCATCTGGCATCGCTCGGAGCAGAACGGGCGGTACCGATTTCGCGGCGAGAGGTCAGCGGGCTTTTTGCAGATGGGACACTTCATCTCATCTAAAAAATTGCAGATGAGCGCGCGGTGCGCAACGAGGCGGAATCGCAAAGATGAAATGCGATCTCTGAGCGCCCGCCTGAACGTTCATTACTCAGTCGGGCGCCCTGAACCAAATACCGAATGCTGCCGCTCAGCCTCTCTCAGGGATTGTAGCCGCCGCGCTGAACGAAGACGCTGCCTTTGGGGCCGATGCGCACGCAATTCACGTCGGTGCGATTGAACTCCGGCGTACAAAGCGGCTGGTCGACAGCCGGACATTTGTAAAGGTTCGCTTCGAGCTGTTGGCATTTTTCCAGCGCGAAATTGGCCGCGATCGGATGTTCGGGCGGCTTATCCGCGTCCTGCGACGAGCATCCGCCGAGCGCCAGCATCCCAAGCGACGCAGCCAGGGCGGCGGCCGGAATGATTCGCATTCTCCGTTCGCCAATTTTCGAGATGACAACTTTTCGATTGCGCATCGTGTTCTCCTCTCAACCGGGTTGAGGCGGGCGTCCGCCAGTTTTCAATCCTAAGCGAGCCGCGCGGCAGGCGATCACGCGCTGACGGATCAATACACGATGGGCGGGCTACCTAAAAGAGGCTTTTTCTCGGCGTGGCGACAACATTCACAAGATGCCGGTGTCGCATCGATCGTCGCCGCCCGACGACTACGGAACCGAGAACCAGATGACCGCCAGGGGAGGCATGTCGATCGCGATCGAATGCGCAAATCCGTGCCACGGAATCGCGGCCGCCTCGACACCGCCCATGTTGCCGACGTTGCTTCCGCCATACGCGGCCGCGTCGGTGTTGAGAATCTCACGATAGAATCCGGGCCCCGGCACGCCGACGCGATAACGGGTGCGCATCACCGGCGAGAAATTGCCGACGCATATGACGCGGCGGCCGGTGCTCGGCGCGACGCGCATGAAAGCAATCATGTTGCTGTCGGCGTCGTCGGCCTCGATCCATCGAAAGCCCGCCGGCTCGGTGTCGGCCTCCCACAGCGCGGGCTCGTCGCGGTAGATGCGATTGAGGTCGCGCACGAGAACCTGCAATTCGCGATGGTCGGGATACTCGAGCAGGTTCCAGTCGATGCTCGAATCGTGATCCCATTCGCGCCACTGGCCGACTTCCTGCCCCATGAAAATCATCTTCTTGCCCGATCGCGCCCACATGTACGCGAACAGCGCGCGCTGATTGGCGAATTGCTGCAATCGATCGCCGGGCATCTTGGCCAGCATCGCGCGCTTGCCGTGCACAACCTCATCATGCGACAGCGGCAGCACGAAATTTTCGCTCCACGCGTAGAGCAGGCCGAAGGTGAGATCGCGATGGTGATAGCGGCGGTAAATTGGATCGAGCGTGAAGTACTCGAGCGTGTCATGCATCCAGCCCATGTCCCACTTGAAGCCGAAGCCGAGCCCGCCCATAAAGACCGGGCGGCTGACTCCCGTCCACGCCGTGGATTCCTCGGCGATCATCATGATGCCGGGATTGAGGCGGTAGACGTCCTGGTTGAGCTTCTTGAGAAATGAGATCGCGTCGAGGTTCTCGCGCCCGCCGAACGCGTTGGGAATCCATTCACCTTCGCGCCGCGCGTAGTCGAGGTAAATCATCGACGCGACCGCGTCGACGCGCAGGCCGTCGGCGTGGAACTCGCCGAGCCAGTAGAGTGCGCTGGCAGTCAGGAAATTGCGGACCTCCGCGCGGCCGTAGTTGAAGATGTAGGTGCCCCACTCGGGATGGTCGCCCTGGCGCGGATCGGCATGCTCGAACAGCGCGGTGCCGTCGAAGCGGCCGAGGCTGAATTCGTCCTTGGGAAAATGCGCGGGCACCCAGTCGAGGATCACGCCGATGCCGCGGCGATGCATCTCGTCGATCAGGTAGCGCAAGTCGTCGGGGCTGCCGTAGCGCGAGGTCGGCGCGAAATAACCGCTGACCTGGTAACCCCACGAGCCGCTGAACGGATGCTCCATCACCGGCATCAGCTGGACGTGGGTGAATCCCATGCGCGAGACGTAGTCGCCAAGCATCGGCGCCATCTCGCGATACGTCAGCGGGCGATTGCCTTCCTCGGGCACGCGTCGCCATGAGCCGAGATGGACCTCGTAGATCGAAATGGGGCTTTTGATCCATTCGCGGCGCGCCCGCTCTGCAAGCCAATCTGCGTCGTGGAACTGGTAGTTCGATTGGCACACGATCGAGGCGGTCGCGGGCGGCACTTCCATTCTTTGCGCGAATGGATCGCTCTTCAGCAGCAAATTACCGTCGCGCGTGCGGATTTCGTATTTGTAATTGGCGCCCGCGCCGACGCCGGGGATGAACAGCTCCCACACGCCCGAGCTGCCGAGCGTGCGCATCATGTGGACGCGACCGTCCCACCGATTGAAGTCGCCGACCACGCTGACGCCGCGCGCATTCGGCGCCCACACCGCGAACGACACGCCGCGGATCCCCGACATCTCGCGCAGGTGCGAGCCCAGTTTGTCGTAGGCGCGGTCGTCCTTCTGCTCTCCCCACAGATGAAGATCGAGATCGCCGAGCGTCGGCATGAACGAGTACGGATCGTAAGTCGTGATCGAGTTGCCGTCGGGATAGTGAATCTCGAGCTGATACGGAAAAATCGAGACGCGGCCCTCGACGGTGACCTCGAACAGTCCAGCCTGGTCGCGGATGCGCATCGGCCGCGGCGCGTCGCCGGGCACGATCAGGTCGACTCGCGACGCCCCCGGCCGAAACGCACGCACGACGAGACGATTGCCTTCGAGATGCGCGCCGAGAATCGAATGAGGATCGTGATGCTGGAACGCCAGCAGGCGTTCCACCTCTCGCTCCCGATGCGGCGCGCTCGATCCAATCTGTTCAGCCTTCATTTCAACTGCGAAGTCTAAACGATAGATTCGTCGCAAGCGACCGGCGTCCGGATGGAGATTGAAAATGAGTTCCACGCCCAATCCAAAGCAATCGAACAACCTGCCCGGCTTCGACCCGATGATGGGACAGCTCGAAGTGATCGAGCCGGGAATCGCGATGTTCCACGGCTTCGCCAACGTCGCGTTCGCATACGGACGCGGCGAAATGATCGTCGTCGATACCAGCTCGCGGCAGATGGGCGCGGCCGCGGTGCGCGCGATTCGCGAGGTCAGCGAGGAGCCGTTCGCGTTCCTCATCTATACGCATGGGCACGGCGATCACGCGTTCGGCACCGAGGCGTTCATCACCGACGCGATCACGCGCGGGCATGCGCGGCCGAAAATCTGGGCGCATGAGGACGTTGCCGGCCGCTTCAAACGCTACGCGCTGACTCGCGGATGGCAGTCGCATATCAATCGGCTCCAGTTCGGCGGCGCGTTCGCCACCGACGGACTCTTCGAGCCCAAGTCGTTCAGTTTCCCCGACCTGGTTTATCGCGATCAACAATTTCTCGACCTGGTGGGCGAGCCGGTCGAGCTGCATCATGCGATGGGCGAGACGGACGACGCGACCTGGGTCTGGATGCCGACGCGGCGGCTCGCGATGGTCGGCGATTTGATCGTCTCGTCGATGCCGAACACGGGCAATCCCAACAAGGTGCAGCGTTACACGCTCGAATGGGCGGAGACGCTCGAGGCGATCGCGAAATGCGCACCGCAATACATTCTGCCGGGCCACGGACCCGCATATCGTGGCGAGGAACTTTGCAAAGAAGTGCTGAGCGAGACGGCGCGGGCGCTACGACTCATTCATGATGAAGTCGTGCGGCGGCTCAACGCGGGTGAGTGGCCGGTGGATATCGTCGAGGCCGATATTTCGATTCCGGCGGATCTGGCGGCGAAACCGTACCTGCAACCGATTTACGGATGCGTCCCGTTCGTGGTGCGCGACGTCATCCGCCGCTACGCCGGATGGTGGTCGGGCGAGCCGTCGCAAATGTTCCCGGCAACGCGCAAGGAACGCGGCGCCGACATCCTCGCGCTATGCGGCCGCGACGCGATCCTCGCAAAAGCCCGCGCACTCAAGGATGCGGCCGACCTGAAACGGGCGCTGGCGCTGGCCGAGATAGCGCTGAACGCGAACCCGTCCGACTATGAAGCAATCAGATTGAATGCGGAGATTCTGGAATCGATGGCAGCCGGCGAGCGATCATTCATCGCGCGCAACTTCTTCGCCGGCGCCGCCCGCCAATTGCGCGATCGCGCAAAACAGCCGATCTGACGAGGCAAGACGAAATTGATTTTTCGCGAACTCAATCACGGCAAGTGCAAGACTTACCTGGCGATCTCGGAGGCAACTCGCAAGGCCGCCATCATCGATCCAGTCCGCGACAAGGTCGAGCGCTACCTCGCGGTCCTCGCCTATCACGGATTGCGCCTCGACTTGATCATCGATACTCACACGCACGCCGATCATCGCAGCGGCGCGATGGAGTTGGGCGCGCTGGCCGACGCGCCCGTCGCGATGCATCGTCTTGCGTCGGCTCCGCACGTCAGTATCCACGTCGAGGACGGTCAGGCGCTGAAAGTGGGCGACGAGGAACTCCTCGTCCTCCATACTCCTGGCCACACTCCGGATTCGATTAGTCTGCTCGCGAAGGATCGCGTCTTCACCGGCGACGTGTTGTTCATCCATGGCACCGGACGCGCCGATTTCGCGGGCGGCGACCCGGGCGTTCAGTACGATTCGATAACGCGCAAGCTGTTTACGCTCACGGACGTGACGCTGGTATTTCCCGCGCACGACTATCGAGGACATACGCAATCGACCATCGGCGACGAGAAGCGCTCAAACCCGCGGCTGGCGGGCAAAACGCGCGACGACTACATCAACTTGATGAACAACCTCGGCCTGCCGCTGCCCGACGGCATCCAGGAGTCGCTGCAACCGAACCAATCCGACCTCGACGCCGGCACGCTCAAGTTCCCGACGCTCTCGCAACTCAACCAGGTGCGTCAGTTGAGCGCCGTGGAGTTGCGCGATCGGATCGCGAGCTCCGATCCGCCGATGCTGATCGACGTTCGCGAAGAAGATGAGTATCGCGGCGAGCTAGGTCACATCGCGGGCGCGCGGCTGATACCGCTGAAGGAACTGCCCGAGCGAACCGAAGAGCTGGCGAACGCGAAAGAGCAGCGACATCGTCGCGATATGCAGAGTCGGAGTCCGAAGCGCCACCGCCGCCGCAATCCTCACCGGCCTGGGCTTCGAGCACGTCTGGAACCTGAAAGGCGGCATGCTCGAATGGAAAGACGCACAGCTCCCGGTCGAGCGTGGAACTTGATCACTAAGGTGCAGGGCTTAGCCCTGCCGAAGGAAGTGTGAAACCCACCGCGGGTTTCACATTCAATCAAGTGACTTATACCTGATCCTTATCCAGCGCCGAGCTCCACTTGCGCGACGTGCGGCCTTCCCATCCGCGCTTGTGATACGCGTAGCCCACGATTAGCGGCACCGCGATCGTCGCCTCGCAATACACCATCTGCTCGTAGGTCGTATCGACCTTGCCCCAGCTGCTCGCCTCTTTGAGCGTGCTGCCCGAGAGCGCGCCGTCACGCACGTCGGCGACGGTTATCTGGATCGCGTACTTATGCATCGGCACGTCATGCCCCAGCACTTCGGCCGCGACCACGATATCCTGCGCGAAATTTTTCGGCACGCCGCCGCCGATCATGAACAGCCCGGTGCTTTCGTTCTTTACCTTGAGCCGCGTCAGCTCGTAAAAATCCTTGGCGCTGTCGATCGAGACCTTGGGCTTGCCGTGACGCGCCGCCTGATGCGCCACCAGTCCGAATCCCGCCGAGCAGTCGCTGAAGGCCGGGCAGAAAATCGGCACCTCTTCGCGATACGCCTCGAGCACGATACTCGCGTCGGTCTTCGCGCCGGTCTCGGCCAGGTACTTGCCCATCTCGCCGACGAATTCGCGCGACGAGTACGGCCGCGGCTCGAGGCTGTCGGTGATTTTGTGAATCGTCTCGTCGCACACGCGCAGTTCATCTTCGTCGATCAGCGTGTCGTAGATTCGATCGATATGCATTTCGCGCAGCTTGTCGTCGTCGAGTCCGTACTTGAAGCGATCCTCGGCCATCCAATGCTTGAAACCGAGCGCCTCGAAAAAATCCTGGTCGACGATATTCGCGCCGGTGCTGACGATCGCATCGACCATGTGATTTCGAATCATGTCGGCGAAGACCCGTTTCAGTCCCGCGCTGATCAGCGATCCCGCCAGGCACAGGATCACGCCGCAATCGCGATCGCGCAGCATGCGATCGTAAATCGTCGCCGCGCGATGCAGGTCGCGGGCGCTATACGCCATCTGCCCCATCGCCTCGACGATCGGCACGACGCTCTCGCGCGTGATATCGACATGTTCGATCGGCCGTTTCAGAAATTCCGACTTGATGCTCATTGAACGTCCCCGTGATGTCTTCGAATTATTCGCCGATAGTAAGCATCGGCGAAGTTGTACGCTACTTGAGCGGACCGATTCCGCCCAGCCCCGTCCAGTAGAGCATGAAGTATAGCGTGCCGAGCCCGATCAGGAACGCGAACGCGATGATATCCGCGGGCGTCACCGGATACTCGATAAACGTCGTCGGCTCGTGACTGAAGCCGAAGCCGCGCGCTTCCAGAGCCATCGCCATGTTGTTCGCCTTGCGCAGCGCGCCCATGAAAACCGGAATCACGACCGGCACGTAACGCCGCACGCGCTCGAGCGGACCGCCCTGGTTGAAGTCGTAGCCGCGCAGCCGCTGCGCATCGACGATCGTCACCGCCGAGTCGATAAACAGCGGCACCAGCCGAAACGACAGCGATATCGCGAAGCTGACGCGATACGGCACGCGCATCCGCTGCAGTCCGTAGGTGAACTCCTCGATTTTGGTGGTCGAAAGAAACAGCACCGACGCCGCCAGCAACTCCGCCAGCTTGATTCCGCGCCCCAGGCCAAACACGAGCGACAGCCGGCTCACGTGAAACACCGGGATGTTCACCAGCACCGCGCCGCGCCGATAGAAAACCATCCACGCAATCGTCGTGGTGAAAACCAGGATCGCGAACAACCATCGCAGGCGATAGAAGTTCGGCCACGAATCCGTCAGCTGCGCGATCCACAGCATCACCAATCCAATCGGCAGCAGCGCGATCGGATTGTCCACCCAGTACACCGACCAGAACATGACGAACAGCGAGAACACCTTGACCGTCGGATGCAGCCGATGAACGAACGTGCCGCGATCGATGTACAAATAAATCGGCATCAGGCGCGTTCTTTCACTCCCTTCACCCACGCGACGAATTCGTCGGTGGTCAGCGCGAGCGTGCCGAAGCGGCGGCTCAGCTCGGTGATTTCCGGCGCGCGAAACGACGACGATCGCAGCAGTTCGTCCTGCATGAAGAACTCGCGCACGCCGCCGTCGAAAATCTTCGCGCCCTTGCGCATCAGCACGACGCGCCGCGCATACTCTGCGACCAGCCACGGCGTATGCGTGATGATCACGATTGCGATTCCGGCGCGATTGAGGTCGCGCACCAGCGCCATCATGCGAAGTTGCTCGCGATGGTCCAGCCCGGTGGTCGGTTCGTCGAGAATCAGCATCCGCGGCCGCAGCACCAGCACGCTCGCCACCGCCAGGCGCTGACGCTCGCCCTTGCTGAGCAGGAACGGATCGCTCTGGCGCTCGTTCTGCAGGCCGACGGCTTCGAGCGCTTCGTCGCATCGACGCTTAATTTCATCAGCCGGCAAACCGAAATTGCGCGGGCCGAACGCGACTTCATCTTCGACCGTCGCGGCGAAAATCTGATGGTCCGGATTCTGGAAAACGTACGCGACTTCGCGCGCCGTCTCCGCCGGACGCATCTGCGCGCGATCCTTGCCGTCGATCGTCACGCGGCCCGTGGCCGGCTGAAGCAACCCGACGATGTGCTTCGCCAGAGTCGTTTTGCCGGATCCGTTTTGCCCGACGATCGCGAGAAATTCTCCGGCGTCGACTTTGAGATCAATCGAGTCGAGCACGCGCGGACCGCCCGCATAGCTGTAGCTCACGTTTTCGATTCCGATAAACGCGGGGCCGACGACCGCATTGCCGGCAGCCTGCGGCTCGTTCGGGCGCGCGCGACCGAGCGATACTGTCGTAGGTGGTTCGCGACGACGCTCGGATACGCGCGCACGATCACCTCGTAAGCCTGCTCGACGCTTTTCGGCTGCGCGTCGATTCCGAGCAGCTCGAGTGCGTGACCAAGTCCGGGAGGACGCACGCCGCACGCCGTGAGCAACTCGGTGCGCGCGAACACTTCGGAAGGCGGACCGTCCGCAGCGATTTCCCCCTCGCGCAGAACGACTATCCGATCGGCGGCGCGCAGCTCCTCGGACTCGTGCTCGATTACAATCAGGCTCAAGCCTTGCGCGCGCAGCTTTTTGATCAGCTCGAAAACTTCCGCCCTGCCCTCCGGATCGAGATCGGTGGTCGGCTCGTCGAGCACGATGACCGACGGGCGCAACGCCAGCACCGACGCGATCGCAAGCCGCTGCTTCTCGCCGCCCGACAGCGACATCGGATCGCGATGCTCGAAGCCGCGCAGCCCGACCGCCTCCAGCGCGGGCATGATTCGCCGGTCCATCTCGGCGCGGTCCATCCCGACCTGTTCCATCGCGAACGCGACTTCGTGCGCGACGTTGGTCGAGAACAACTGCGACTCGAAATCCTGGAACACCATGCCGACCTTCGGCGCGAGGTCGCAGACGCGGAGATGCTCGATCGACTCGCCTGCGATGCGGATCGCGCCGTGAAAATCGCCGTCCTCGAACTCCGGGATGATGCGATTGAGGCATTTCGCGAGCGTCGATTTGCCCGCGCCCGACGCGCCCATCACGCCGATCATCTCGCCGGCGTTCTGGCGCGAAGCTCACCGCTCGAAGCGCAGGCCGGCCGGCGTCGTGATAGGTGAACGTGACTCCCTCGAACCGACACTGCGTGCTGGTCAGGATCACTGAAGTCACTGAAACAATTTGCGCGTCGGTTTTCACATCATGAACAGGCCCGCGAACGCCAACAGCAGAAACGGGCCGACGATTATTGCGACCGGCTTATCGTACGGGGCGACGATCATCCACGCGGGCAGAAACTTCGGCGCCCAGTACCCGGTCGAAAGCAAATTTCCAAAAATCCAGGCGCCGCCCTCGCCCGCGATCAGCAACGCGAAGCCGGTGGCTCGAATCGGCACCGGCTTGAGTTTCACCTCCGGCATCATGTCGGTGTAAAGCATCCGGCCTTTTTTCACGCGCGGATAGACGGCGGCGAGGATGAACGGCGAGAGCGCGAGCGCGGACACCATGTTGTTGAAAATGATCACGTTGCCAAGCATCGCGAACGGCCGGATGACGAGCACGTTGTCGGCCCATCCGACCAGGTCGGCGCACAGCACGCTCGCGGCCAGGCATGCGATGACGTACTTGAAAATTACGAGCGGCGAGCGGAGAACGGGACTCTCGCCCGCGCGCGATCAATTCCCAGACTTTGTACGGAATCCATCCGTAGGCGAGGTTCGCGAAGAATCCGAAGATGTCGCCGGGCGACACTCCGCCGAAAAAATCGCCAATCATATTTCCAATCGCGGAACCCCACGCCGCCGCGGGGCCGAACAGGAACGAGCACACGACTGGAATCGCGTTGGCGGGACGCAGTTCGGTGACGCCGGGAATCAGCGGCACCACCTTGAACGGCACCAGCACCGCGGCATACAGCGCGGCCGAAATCGCGCACAGCACGACCATCCGCGTGTTGCGCCACATCAGGCGAAGATCGCTCATTGCAGCACAGGCGACCCGCGCCTTACGATGCGTGCGCCGCGCATGCCTGCTATACGAAAGAAGTGATCGACAGCCACGTTCATCTCGACGCTGACCAGTATCCCGACCCTTCCGGCGCAATCAAGCGTGCGCGCGACGCGGGAGTGTCGGCGATGGTCGTGCCGGGAGTCGGTCCGGCGTCGAATCGCTCTGTGATCGAACTCGGGCGAAAGTTTCGGGGCGTCATTTTTCCGGCATTAGGATTTCATCCCGAGCGCTTTGAACATAGTGAAGATGACGCTCGCGAAGTGCTCGAGATGATTGCGAGCGAGCGCGACTCGATTTGCGCGGTCGGCGAAGTCGGGCTGCCATGGTACGGCGAGCGGGCAAGCGACGCCGGCGTGCTCGACGCGGCGAAGGTGACGCTCGCACGCTTCGCCCGCGCCGCGGTCGCACTCGATTTGCCGCTGATACTGCATGCGCCGCACGCGCGCGCTCGCCGAGGCGCTCGCGATAATTCGCGAGGCTGGAGTGACGCGCGCGGTCTTTCACTGGCACAAGTCCGACGAGCAGACGACGCGCGCGATAATCAACGCCGGATATTTTATTTCACTGACGCCCGAGGTCGCATACCGGGCGCGCGACCAGGATCTCGCGCGGATGCTTCCCGCTAATCGGATTCTGGTCGAGACCGACGGACCGTGGCCATACGGCGGCCAATTCGCGGGGCGGTTGACCGAGCCGGCGATGATCAAGGAAGTGGTCGCCGCCATTGCGCATCTGCGATGCACAACGTTCGAGGAAATCGCAACGTCGACAACGGCCAATGCGCGCGCGCTATTTCGAATTCGCGAGTAAATTAAATATTCGTGAAATCCGCATTCGCAGTGGATAGAATAGGTCGACATGCCGATCTACGAATATCGATGCGAGAAGTGCCGGCGCACGACCAGCGTTCTGACCACGCGCATCAGCGAAAAGGTCGAGGCGGTTTGTGCGCATTGCGGCGGGAAGAAAATGAGCCGGCTGATGTCGCGGTTCGCGATGCCGCGCAGCGAGGAATCGCGAATGGAGTCGCTCGCGGATCCGTCGAAGATGGGCGACGTCGACGAGAACGATCCGAAGAGCGTCGCGCGGATGATGAAGCGGATGGGCAAGGAGATGGGCGACGAGTTCAGTGGGCCGGAGTTCGATGAGGCGGTTGAAGAGATCGAGAGCGCCGGTGATTTGGGGGATGAGGGCTCGGGCGACGATGATTTGTAGTGGTGGTTGCCAGAATCGCAGCAACCTAACCCCTAACCCCTTCCCATAGTGGGAAGGGGGACCGGACGAGAGAGCTGCTAGTCGGCTTCCAGCATTACTATTGCCGATGCGGCCATGCCTTCGCCGCGGCCCAGGGCGCCGAGGCCTTCGGGACTCGACGCTTTCACGTTGACCCGCGATTGATCCGCGCTGAGTGCGGCGGCCAGGCGTTCGCGCATCGCATCCAGGTACGGCTTGAGCTTCGGCTGCTCGGCGAAAATTGTCAGGTCGGCGTTGCCTAGACGCCATCCTTGGCCACTCGCGAGCTTCCATACCTCGGCGAGAAGCACGATCGAGTCGGCGTTTTTGTATTGCGGATCGTTGTCTGGAAAATGCCGGCCGAGGTCGCCTGCGCCGAGCGCGCCGAGGATCGCGTTGGCGAGCGCATGTGCGGCGACGTCGGCATCCGAATGGCCGCGGAGTCCCTTGCTCGTGCTTGATCTCGACGCCGCCGAGCACGAGCCTGCGCCCCGCTTCGAGCGGATGAAAATCGAATCCGTTGCCTACGCGAAAACGCGTCGCCATTGACTGCAACCCTCGCGCCGAGTACTTCGTCGTGCGCAATCTTCGCGCTGCGCCCGACTGCGTTGACAAGCGCTATTTCAGTCGCCAAGCTTTTGCTCATCGCCCCTGCAGGAGGATCGCCCGCGATGCCCGCATTTGCCAAGAACCCGAAAGTCATCATCGGCACGCTCGTGGTCCTGTGGGTGGCATACGTCATTTACGCAAACTTTCAGATCGAGATGGTGACGTTCTACCTGCTGCCGTTCAACATCCTGAAACTACAGCTCAGACTGTCGGCGGTGATAATCGGCGCCGCGATTTTCGGCGCGGTCGCGACGATCGTGATTCACTGGCTATGGACTCGGCCCTCGAACAGCGTATCGGCGGCCGCCACCGCGCCTATCCCGCCGTCGAATCCTCCGAGAAGCAGCACGGTCGCCTGAGCGCCAGCCTTCAACAATGTCTCGGTTGACGGACCGATCAGCAGACCGTCGGCGCGCGACAGCGAGCTTAAAATCCCCGAACCCTGGCTGCCGGTGGGAGTGGCCTTGTAGCCGTCTCCGTCTCGCTCGAGTTTGACGCGCACGAACTCGGTCAGATCTTTTGAAGTTTTGATATCGACACCGCATCGCGCCTGGACTCGCGGCAGACCGACGCGCCGCCTGCCGCTCATCTTGAGTAGCGCGGGCCGCGCGTACAGATAGAAGCAGACGAGCGTCGAGACGGGATTGCCCGGCAGGCCGAAGATCGGGCGGTAGCCGACGGTGCCGAACTTGAGCGGACGCCCCGGCTTTTGCGCGACGCCGTGAAACAGCTGGCGCATCCCGAGTTCGTCGAGCGCGCCCTTGACGTGATCGAACTGGCCCACCGAGACGCCGCCGGTCGAGAGCACCGCGTCGAAGGTCATCGCCTCTGCCAGCCGCTCGCGAATTTCCCGCGCGTCGTCGCGCGCCACCTTCAGGATGACGGGATCGGCGCCCGCTTCGCGAACCGCGCCGGCCAGCGCATAGGCGCTGGAATTTACGACTTGCGCGCCGACGGGCGGCTGATCGACGTCCACCAGTTCGTCGCCGGTCGCAACGATCGCGACGCGCGGGCGGCGAATCACTTCGACCATCGCGCGATTCACCGACGCGAGCATCCCAAGGTCGGCCGGCGTGAGTGTCTTGCCCGGCGGACATCACGAGTTCGCCGAGGCGCAAATCCTCGCCGCGCGGCCGGATGAACGCGCCTTTCTCGGCGGCGGCGAGAAATTCGACCAGGTCGCCAGCTGCCGCGCGTCCGCTCGACCGGGATGATGGCATCCGCCCCGTCCGCGACCGGCGCGCCGGTCATCGTACGAGTCGCCTCGCCCGCGCTCAGGCGACGGATCGGCATCTGGCCGGCACCGACAGTCTCGACGACGCTTAGCTTGACTGGGTTCGCCTCGGACGCCTTGGCGAGATCGGCAGCGTGGACTGCATAACCGTCCATCGCGGAGTTATCGAAGCCGGGGATGTCGCGCGACGAGCTGATATCTTCGGCGAGCACGCGACCGAGCGCCTCGAGGATTGGAATCCGTTCGACGCCAAGCGGAGCCACGTTCTCGAGGACGATTTGCAGAGCCTGGTCCGCGCTAATCATGACGAGAGAAAGGATACGCGGCTTTCGGTCACGATTGAATCTTTTCAGTCTCTTTATGCTCGCTGCTCGGCCAGCAATGTCCGGTCGTAGTAAGGCGCTGCTCCGCGAAGACGATCAGTACTCACTCCTCGGTGGTCGTCGTGGTACGGGTCGTCGATGTGACTGGCGCCGCAGGAACGACCGTTGTCTTATATGGAGGCCCCGCCGTGATGTAGGGAGGCGTGTAATCGGTCGTTGTCTGCTTCTCGACTGTGCCGTTGCCGAACTGGGTCGTGGTCGTCGTCGAGTTCTCGGTGGCGGGGACCGCATTCAACGCCGTAGGCTCGTGAACGACCTTCACCGGCGGATTGTATGGGACAGGCTCGGTATCGGCACAGCCGACCAAGCCTGCGGCCGCCACGCTGATAAATCCGGCCATCACTACGTTCATGATTTTCATGTGGGTTGTCTTCATAATCTAAAGACACGCAATTGATGTGCCGGAAAATAAGTCTTGAGCGACGAATTGCTTGTTATTCGGACTTCCACGCCGAATTCATCGATTATGAAAATTTTGCCGAATTATGGACGTCGCTTAGTGGAAGGGGAGCCGGAATGGAGCCGCTCGCCTTGCTCGCTAGACGACAAACCAGTTGCGACCAGCCAATGTCGGCCTGATCGAGCAGCGAAAAGAGCCTGAAAAGATTAGAACTCGACGTGTTCTCTGGTGGCGTGGATATCCGGCGATTCCAGGGGAACGCGGACGCTGTATGAGCGCAGGTCGGGAGGGATCACGTCGCGCAGGAGGGCCGGGTTGAGCTCGCGCAGATGCCCGCAGCGTGGTCCCGTGATTGAGCGCGATACGGCTGAGCGGAGTGCCACCGGTGACCGGCAGCATCTGGTAGGCTGGCGGGTCGTCGAGCTTGATTGGAGTGATTCCGTAGCTGTCCGCATGATGCGCGATGTACGCAACGGCCATGAAACGTCCCATCAGCCCGCGGGTTCGCCGCGGCAGCCGGCTGCCAAACCGCTCCATATTGTGACCGCGCAGCGACCAGTAGCGATTGATCGCCCGGTCCCCGTTGTTCCATGCGACCAGCGTCATCGGCCAGTCGTCGCCCGCTTCGTCATGCAAGGTGGCGAGATATTCGGCGGCCGCCTTGGTCGACATCACAGGGTCGCGGCGCTCGTCGAGGTAGTCGTCGATTCGCAGACCGAAGCGCTTGGCCGTTTCGCTCGTGAACTGCCAAGGCCCCTGACCCTCCTTGGAAAATTCGCTTTCGGCGAAAGCCAGGTAAACCATGTCGTCGGGAAGTCCGTAACTTCGGAGCACGCGAACCATATCTTGCAAGTAGGGGTGACTGCGATCGAACGTATCCTGCAGATGGTCGGGGGACGTCATGAAGGCCGACACGTAGCGGCGAACGGCTTGATTAAGGAGAATCGGGAAAGGTGGCACCGGCTTGGGCAACGGCAGAACGTAGGAGGTCGGGACTGGCTGCGCACCGGCTTCCGCTGGAGTCTCGAGCTCGAAACCTGTGCTATTCCCTATCAGGCTGGGCGCCGTGGCTCCGGATGGACCCTCGGGTCCGTCAAAGTCCTCGGCAAATGCGCGAGTAAATGCCCATCCGGCGACAACCGTGGCGATCAGCAGGGCAAGAAACACTCGATAGATGGACTTAGTCTTACGCATTCTCCCCCGAGAAGGTGACCCCAACCGTACCGACCGATACGACCGGGATCAAGCTATTAACAGTGGATAACCTATTAAAAAGTCTAATGTAAAAAATTTACACTGTTAATTGATCCTTGGAAACGCTCAAGAATTTTGAAGGTAGCGCGCGGAGTATTT
Source organism: uncultured delta proteobacterium (assembly GCA_963733715.1). GTDB lineage: Bacteria > Desulfobacterota > Binatia > Binatales > Binataceae > Binatus. The sequence goes on along the minus strand of CAVTEN010000032.1, from coordinate 101,330 downwards.
GCTCATGTTACGTTTAACCGTATGTCGTTCTTTGTGTTACCGTTGGTAAATCGTACCGATCGCCGCGCGACTGACCGGGGACAGAATCCTTGAATCTCTGGCACGACATCATCGATAGCCTGACCGACGCGATCATCGTGCTCTCGCCTGCGATGGAACCTCAGGTGGTCAATCCCGCCGCCGAGACGATGCTCGGGGTTTCGCAAGTCAGCGCCGCGACGATGGCTGATCTCGTCCGCCAGAACGATTGGCTCGGGCGGATGGTCGGCGCATGCCTCGAGAGCGGTCAGGACCTTGGCGACACCGAGACAGTCCTGGCGACCGGGCCTCGGGAGCTGGCAGTTCGCGTCGAGGTCTCGCCGCTGCTGAACGCCGAGGGACGTCCCGGCGGCGTCATCATTCTCCTGCACGACCTGTCACACGAAAAAGGCGCGGCGGAGGCTGCCGTCACCGGCGACCTGAGCCTGCGTCTGTCGCCGGCGGGCCTCGCGCACGAGGTCAAGAATCCGCTGACGGGTATCAAGGGAGCGGCCGAGCTGATGGCTGGGATGTTTCCCGACGACGCCCGCGCGCAGCAGTACTGCAGCGTCATTCTCGACGGCGTCAACCGAATTGCGTCGCTGGTCGAGCAGGTGCTGATGGTCAGCGGGCCGCAACGCCTGTCCCAGGAGCCGGTAAACATCCACATGGTGCTGCACCAGGCGATGAGGATGGCGGGACTGTTCCCGCAGCCGCCCGAGGGCGTCGTCGTCCTCCAGGATTTCGACCCGAGCCTGCCCGACGTCGTTGGAGACGCGGGCGCCTTGGAACGAACGTTTCTCAACCTGATCAAGAACGCGGCCGAAGCAATCGGCGAGTCGGGTACGATTCGGCTGCACACGCGAATCGAGCGCGAGTTCAGGATGTCCGCCGAGGGCCGGCGCCGCCAATTCCTGCGCGTCGAGATCAGCGACAGCGGCGTCGGCATCCCCGAGGATCAGCTCACGCAACTGTTCACCCCGTTCTTCACCACCAAGCCCGCCGGCACCGGCCTCGGCCTCGTACTATGCCAACGAATCATCGCCCTTCACGGCGGCAGGCTATGGGCACAGCGCGGCGGCGTCGATCGGGTGAAGGGCACAGTCTCAGCGGCGTCCAACGGGATGACGTTCAAGGTAACGCTCCCAATGATGCCCCCGGAAAAACACCCCCACTGACAGACTCTTTGCTGGCGCAATTCCAGCCTGATCAGGCGCGAGAGGCGTCTTTTCAAGCGCGATGTGCCAGTGTCTCAGTTTAAATGGCGACGAGAATTATCGTAACGAACAACGCAAAAACCAAAATCGTGCGTACCGGTCAAGCAGCGAAGACACCCGTTCTGTATCGCGCTCGGAAGCAGCTAGAATTTCGTTAAAGTAGCGACTATGGAGAGAAAGCGACATGGCGTCGATCATCCTCGGATGTCCCCATTGTGGGGCTGAAAAGATCGGATTTCAATTGGTGGCGGAAATCGCGGGCACACTTCCTGGTGCTAGAAGAGCGCGGGTGATGATGCTCTGGTCCAACTGTGAGGAAGCCGTCGTTGGCGTGTTTGAAGTGCGAGCGAACTCCGCAGCTTCGTATCAACAGACGATGCCAATGGCTTCCAATGTCGATCCGACAAGGACAGGGAATTGGACGCTGATCAAAACGTATCCGCAGCCGCAGCCCTCGAAATGCCCGCCCTATACTCCCGATGATCTCAAACGTATTTTCTTGCAGGCGTCCAACGCCTTTAAGCGCGGCGATCCTGATGCGTCTGGAGCTATGAGCAGAAAAGTGGTGGATGTTTCGACTCAGCAATTGCTTGGAGCGGACTCTAAAAAATTCAATAATATCCAAGGTCGTATTGACGAACTCTCGAAACGAGGGCAGCTAACTGAAGACCTCAGGCAGTGGGCGCATGAAATCCGACTCGGTGGAAATGACGCCGCACACGACACCGATCCGTTCACGGATCCTGAATCTGAAGAGTTGCTAGATTTCGCCGAACTCTATTTGACATACGTTTACAGCCTTCCGCTGCGCTTGGCAGATCGACGGGCGAGAACTACCGCAGCGAAAGCAAAGCCATGAATGACAGTGGTCTAGCACACTTTGACCACTACCAAATCGTGAACCACAACGGCGCATCGTGATGAAACTTGGGCCGGAAATTGCCCATCTTTATACTCATGGTTTCATCACTCTTTGTCTTTCTGACTCGCTTCCCATTCGTCCGCGATGCCGACCAGTTCGTCGTGTGTGAAGACTGGTTAGTGACGCCAGCTTCTATCGCGGGCGATGTGGCTTAATTTGCGGTTGCGGGTTTTATCTGAGAAAAATCCAGTTGGATTGTTTCTGCACGTCCGAAAATTGATATCGCAACGCGCGCCTTCTCCTCTGACGGCCGCACTTCCACAATTGTCCCTTCAAAATCGTAGAAATTGCCTTCCACTATCTTAACCTTGTCGCCGATAGCGAGCATTTGCTGAGAACCTCCTGTCAAAGCTTAAGTCCAGATTCTGCCAGTCGTTGTTCCAGCACCGGAAGGCGGTCGTGGCCCCAGAACGGCTCATTCTCGAACACGAAAATCGGCACGCCGAAGATATAGTCAGCGGCGGCTTCTTCTTGCGCGCGTTCGTAGTCGGCTGCGCCCTCGCCCGCGAGATAGGCACGATATTCGTCCGCCGAAAGACCCATTCCGGCAACTACCGCCGCGATCTGATCAGGATCGTCCGGTAATAGCTCGCGTTTCCAGAACAGTTCATAAACCTTGAGATTGAAAGGCAGCAAGCGGTCGTGCTTTTGCGCGAACAGACCGCCGATCAGCGCGATACGCGTGTCATAGACCTTGAGCTGACTGCGAATCACCAGGCCGCGCGACTTCGCCCAGCGCCGTGCGTCGAGGTACGAGTACTTGGTCTTGTATTCCGAGTAGAGGCTGCGCTGGCCCTTGTCTTTTACGCGCAGTTGGAAGGGTATCCATCGCACTCGAACGTCGTAGCGATTCTCCAACTCGAGTCCCGGTTCGAACGCGAGGTAGGCGAACGGACTTTTGTAGTCCGAGTACATTTTGACTTCTCTGGTCGCCATGACTGAGACTTCAATTCATCAATTCGCCTCAGTCAACCACGGAATGGTTTCAGCCGCAGCAGCTGCTCGCTCATGCTCCAGAGACGATCTGCAGCATCCGGATCGACCGCGTGGGGCATCACGCCGAGCGCCATCGATCCAATCGGGTTGGCCCCGAGCTTCTCGGTCACCAGCGGCGCGATGTCGCTATTCTGGCAATAGACGCCGCCGATGCCCTCGAGCTGCGGACTGGTCGCGCACCAGACGCTGGTCGCGGCGCCCTGCTCTACCGTCTTCATGTTCTTCGCCGGGTCGATGATTGGATTCCCATCCTCATCAACCAGGCCCGCCGCGCGAAGTACTTCCGGCGCGACATACTTCGACAGACCCGTGCTCACGATGCTGCCCGGATGGAGCGAGAAGGCACGCACGCCGTGCGCCTTGGCCCGCTCGTCCAGCGCCAGCGCGAAGAGGATGTTGGCCGTCTTCGACTGCCCATACGCCATCCACGGAACATAGTCGCGATGCTCAAAATTGATGTCCTCGAACATCATAGGCGCACGGCTATGCGCCCACGCCGAAACCGCCACCACCCGCGCGCCGCTCGCTTGACGCAGCGCAGGCCAGAGTCGCATCGCGAGTTGGAAATGCCCCAGGTGGTTGGTCGCGAAATGCAATTCGTAGCCCCGCGCGTCCCGCGTCAGCGGCGCGCCCCCGATGCCCGCGCTATTGACGAGGATGTGCAGCGGCTGGCCCGAGGCAAGAAACCTCTCGGCGAATGCGTCGATCGAGGCCGGGTCGAGCAGGTCCATCGTCTCGACCTCGACGTCGATCCCTCGCAGCGCGCGTAGCCGCCTTGTCGCGATCGCGCGTCGGGACGATCACCCTGGCGCCTGCGGAACGCAGCGCCCGCGCGGTCTCCACGCCGATACCAGAATAGCCGCCGGTGACGATCGCGATCTTGCCTGACAGATCGATACCCTTGATAACGTCGCCAGCAGTGGAAGCGGCCCCGAAGCCGGACCCGATAGGTTTCTGCAAAGTTGCCAACGTACATGCCTCCTGAACATGATCTGTTCAACAGCAATGTACGTCCGCCCTGCCGGACTATGAATAATTAAAAGTCCGCATTACTTGCGCGAGAGTGCAATAGTGGCCGCTTACCCGTTTAGCGCAGGCGCCTGCTCGTTCGCGATCAGCCGATCGATTGCGCGTCGCGCGTGAATCCGTGCCGCATCGCCGTGAATTTCGACTAGCGGGCCATCGGGAAGCTCGAGCAGTCGCTGTTGCTGAGCTTCGAGGACTGCCTTGTCCTGGTCGAAAGTCCTCGCGATTTCATCAAATAATTGCCGAGTGGCGCTGGTGTCATTTTGGCTGTAGCCGTTTGCGGATGACCAAAAATAATAGCTGCTGTTCTCAGTTTCAGGTGTGATGCCGTGGAATAACCTGAACGAGAAGCAATTTTCGCGGGGTCTGTCGTACTTCCAGTCGCGCAACGTACCTGTCCCCGCGTCGATCGCGCCGTTCCATTGAATCACCGCGTTGGGCGCGACGAATTCTATCTCCTGCCATCGATCGACCTTTCCTTTGAAGCCGACGGCTTTGACGTAAGTTGGCGGCGGCACCGAGTCGAGCATCCAGCGTTCGAATCTCACTCCGTTGGGCGTGCGCACAGTGCGCATTTTGGCTTCGACGTGAGTATTCGCATCACCGCCGACGGTACCTTTGTGCACGTAGCCCAGATGCGAAAGATCCATCAGGTTGTCCAGCACCAGCAAGTAGCCGCTGCGCAAATGCATCATCGTATGCTGGTGCGGCCAATTTCGGGAGTCGTTGTGGAAAGGGAACCGGATCAATTGTTCAGGATCCGCCTTTTCCGGGTCGGCCGTCCAAATCCATACCAACGAGTCTTGTTCGACGGTCGGATAAGTGCGGACCTGCGCGCCCGGCGGCACCTTATGATCTCCCGGCACAAGCACGCATTTTCCCGCAGAGTCGAACACCAGCCCGTGGTACCCGCATTGGATTCCGCTCGGAACGACCTCGCCCAACGATAGCGGCGCGCCGCGATGGCAACAGCGGTCCTGGAGCGCGGCGACTGCTCCCGTCGAATCCCTGAACAGGACTATCGGTTCTCCCAATATGCGTCGGGCAAGGGGCCGCTCTCCGATTTCATCCGACCATGCTGCGATGTACCAGGCGTTGCGGACAAACATTGGCGTCCTCTCTGAGCCGTCGAATTTTGACCATGCTCAATCTTCGGCCTCCGGACATTCAGGCTTTCAGCGGATTCTGTCAAGCATTTTTTGACCACGTTTGCTGGACACCACTGACTGTCAGCGGGCTGGCATTCCCGGAAGCAGCCGTCTGTCGACGCATTCCAAGCGCGATCAGAACTTCTCCTTGAACGGACGCACTTCCAGTTCCATCGTCCACGCGCTCGGATCCTGATGCGCGAGATGCCAGTAAGTCTCTGCGATCGCCTCAGGCTTGAGAAAGTCGCCGTCTTTCAGGCTGGGCTTCAATCCGCGCGCTCCCGGGATGTCGATGCTGCCATCGACGTTGATCCACGCCACGTGGATACCCTTCGGACCGAGGTCGCGCGCGAGTGATTGCGCCAGGCCGCGCATCGCGAACTTCGCCGGTCCAAACGAGACCGACTTCGCCCCAGCCTTCACTCCCGCCGTCGCCCCGGTGAAGAGCATCGTGCCATGCCCACGTGCAATCATTCCCGGCGCGACTTCCTTGGCTGCGACGAACGCCCCGAAGGCGTTGACCCGCCAGTCCGCTTCGTACTGCTCCGGCGTGATCTCAGTGATACTTCCGAATGTGCCGGTGCCGGCGTTGTAGAGCAGCACTTCCGGCTCGCCGAGGTCCTTGCGAATGGCGCGAAACGCTTCGGTTATCTGCGCGGGATCGCTGACGTCGCAAGCGACATCCAGCACAGTGGCCCCGCTTTTCCGGACCTCGCGCACCGAATGCTTTCAGATAGTCGGCATTGCGCGCGAGCATCGCGACCGGGTAGGCCGCCGCAAAGCGACGGACGAGCGCGGCGCCGAGCCCAGGACCAACTCCAATTACTACCGCAACCGGCTTGCTCGACGAGTTACCCATATTCACTCTTGTGTTCACGGCGCATCGGAGCCGCTCCGTCACTGGGTGCGGGGTCACCCCTAACGATTCTCTCATACTCGGCCGGACTGGTCGCGTCTCACGTACGCCGTCGATTGACCGCCCCTGAGAGCAAAGTAGTGCGCCGCGCGCAACTTTGCGTTTCTCATTCACTGGGTGCAGGGGTCACCCCCCGCGACGGTGTCGATGCCGCCCGCCGCGCAGGCGATTGTTCTTCGGTCAAACCTGCGCCGCGCCGCCATCTACGAAGAGGTCGGCCCCTGTCATGTAACTGCTCTCGTCCGACGCCAGGAAAAGCACCGCGGCAGCGATCTCCTCAGGTGTCCCGACTCGGCCAAGTGGCGTCGTGGCAGCTACGCCTTTCTTGATCTGATCGATCTGTGCGTCGCCTAGCGCGCCGTAGCCGGGCGTGATGACGGTGCCGGGGCTCACCACGTTGATTCGGATTCCGCGTCCCTTGAGATCCACCGACCAGGTCCGCGCGAACGACCGCAGCGCAGCCTTGGTCGCTGCATAGACGCTGAACGCCGCCATCCCTTTGACGGAGACCATCGATCCGTTGATCACGATCGTGCCCCCCTCGCGCATCAACGGCAGCGCCTTCTGTACCGTGAAGACCGTCCCTTTGACGTTGATGTTGAAGATTCGGTCGAAGTGCGCTTCCGTGATCTGCCCTAGTGGAACGAACTCGCCGACGCCGGCGTTGGCGAACAGGATGTCGAGGCGCCCGCTCCGTTCGCGAATCGTGGCAAACATTCGATCGAGGTCGGCGAGATTCGCGATGTCGCCCTGGATTCCGACCACGCCGGCGCCGATTTCGCGCACCGCCGAGTCGAGCTCCTTCTGGCGGCGGCCGGTGATATAGACCGTCGCACCCTCCGCCACGAACCTTTTCGCGGCCGCGAGTCCGAGGCCGCCGTTACCGCCGGTGACCAGCGCTATTTTTCCTGCGAGCTTGCTCATCTGTCTGACTCCTTCTTTTTTCGCGGGCATCTTCTGTACCACTCGGTACTGAATATCGCTATGGACGAAACGAGGCAAGAGAGATATCGTACTGTTCGGTATGAAATCTAATCAGGCCCGCTCTCAGCTCGGCCGGCCGCGCGGATTCGACGCGGACCGGGCCCTCGATCGCGCATTGGCAGTCTTCTGGCGCAATGGATACGAAGGCGCGTCGCTTCCCGCTCTGACCAAAGCGATGGGCATCAACCGCCCGAGCCTCTACGCCGCCTTCGGCAACAAGGAAGCGCTCTTCCGCAAAGCCCTCGAGCGCTACGATACGGGGCCCGCGGGCTACACTTACAAGGCGATCAAGAAGCCGACCGCGCGCGAAGTCGTCGAAGCTCTGCTGGAAGGGATCGTCGCATTGCTAACCAGGCCGCAGAATCCCGGCGGATGCCTGATGGTCCAGGGCGCCCTGGCCTGCGGCGAAAACGCCAAGCGCGTTCGTCAGGAGCTTGCATCACGGCGCGCCGCCGGCGTTGCCGCAATCCGGCGACGCTTTCAGCGCGCAATCGACGAAGGCGACCTGCCAGCGAACGCCGACGCATCCGTCCTCGCCCGTTTCGTCGCAACCGTAATGCACGGATTAGCAGTCCAGGCAGCAAGCGGCGCCAGCCGGAAGGAACTGCTGCGCGTGAAAGATATGTTCCTCAGGACATGGCCCCCGCTTTAGCACCGGCGTGCTGCTCTCCTCACCGATCAATCGTCGCCATAATCCAATCGGCGTAACGCTTGCCCGAAACTTTCCCAGGCGCCAATGCGTCGTCGAGCACCTTCATCTGCGCCGGATCAAGCTGGACGCTTTCCGCTGCCACATTCTCTTCAAGATATTTCCGACGCTTGGTGCCGGGAATCGGCACGATGTCCTCGCCTTTCTGCAACAGCCATGCGAGCGCGATCTGCCCCGGCTTCGCGTGACTAGCCGCGGCGATCTCGTGAACCATCCGCGCCGCCTTCACATTGACGTCGTAATTCTCGCCCTGGTAACGCGGATCGGTCCGTCGAAAATCACCTTCCGGATATTCCTCCGCGCGCATGACCTCGCCCGTCAGAAAGCCGCGGCCCAGTGGACAAAAAGGTACCAGCCCGATACCGAGCTCGCGCAGCACCGGAATTATTTCCGGCTCCAGATTCCGTTCCCACAATGAGTATTCGCTCTGCAGCGCAGAAACCGGATGGACCGCATGCGCGCGCCGGATATTCGCGATGCCGGCCTCCGACAGACCGAAAAATCGCACCTTCCCCTGCTTGACCAGATCGCCCACCGCGCCGGCCACGTCCTCGATCGGCACCGCCCTATCGACGCGATGCTGATACAACAAATCGATGTAGTCGGTGCCAAGACGGCGGAGGCATCCCTCCACCGCTTCCCGAATATGCTCGGGCCGGCTGTCCGTGCCGACGATCTTGTTGCCATCGAAACGAGACCCAAACTTCGTGGCGATCACCACTTGGTCGCGCCGGCCCTTGAACGCCCTACCCAGCAACTCCTCGTTGATGAAGGGCCCATAGGCCTCCGCCGTGTCGAAGAAGTTGCATCCCAGTTCGATCGCGCGATGAATTGTCGCGATCGACTCCGCCTCATCCGCCGGCCCGTAAGATTGGCTCATGCCCATACAGCCAAGGCCGATCGCCGATACTTCCAGTCCCTGACGCCCAAGCTTGCGTTTACTCAAACTCATGATGTCGACCTCCAAAAGCACCAACATAAGACCGGATTCCCGAACTTTGAATGCTTGAAAGTCCGCATTAATTGCGCGAAAGTACGGAAATGACTGCTGATCCTTTCTCCGACATTCTCAAGCTCACCAACGCCGAAACCTTCGTATCGGGCGGTTTCACTGCTGGAGGTTCATGGGCAATCCGCTTCCCAGCGCCGGACAAGATCAAATTCTTCGCCCTGGTGAAGGGTAATTGCTGGCTCCGCATCGACGGCCATCAGTCGCCGATTCGTGTTGAAGAGGGAGACGTGCTTCTCCTATCGGCGCAACCTTCCTTCGTTCTCGCCAGCGATTTGACAACCGTCCCCGTCGACGCGACCAGCTTGTTCACCGGCACCGTCTATCGGACCGCGAAACTCGGGCACGGCGAGGACTGCATTCAAATCGGCGGCCACGTGCGGCTGGACCCGAGCAGCGGAGGGCTCCTCGCTGATGTCCTGCCGCCGATGATTCACGTCAAGGCCGGCTTCGCCTCATGCGACGGTCCTGCGATGGCTCCTCGACCAGCTGGTCCACGAGCCGGCGGCCGAACTCCCGGGCGCCGCTCTCGCGTCGGCGCAGCTCGCGCAGCTTTTGTTTGTCCACATTTTGCGCGTGCATGTGGAAACCTCCGGCCTGCTGGCGACCGGATGGCTCCGCGCCGTCGCCGACCAGCGACTCGCTCCCGCGCTCCGCCTGATGCACGCGGAACCCGGCCGCGCGTGGCAACTCGAAGAGCTGGCCAAAGCCGCCGCGATGTCGAGGACGACCTTCGCCCATCACTTCAAAACCGCCGCAGGAGTCCCTCCGCTCACCTATCTGACGGAATGGCGCATGCGTCTTGCCGAGCGCGCCCTTCGCGAGGAAAACACCCCCGTCTCCATCCTCGCCGGCCAACTCGGCTACACCTCCGAAAGCGCCTTCAGCAACGCCTTCAAACGCATCACAGGCAACGCCCCCAAGCGCTACCGAACCGCATCGCGCGCGCAGCCCCTGTCATCCTGAACGCAGCGAGCAGCGCAAGCGCAGTGAAGGATCTCGGACAGCTTCCGCGCAAGCGAAAGCCGGTTCCGGTTTCCGAAATCGCGCAAGCGGTCCTTTGATTTACAGATGACGCAGGAACTTCTCCGGATCGGAGAGAAACGCCTTCGTGATTCTCACATGCTCGACGTCGTCATATCCGATTGGCCGAATGTTCCCTTCCTCGAACAGGAGGATTTGGGAGTCCGGGACTGCCATCAGGATAGGAGAGTGAGTGGCAACGACGAATTGGCAGCCCATGCCGGCGCGATCTTTGAGAAGCGCCAGCAACGCGATGACGCGGCTCGGTGATAGCGGAGTCTCCGGTTCGTCCAAGAGATAAAGACCGTTCGGAAGCGAGTCTCTGGGCAAGTAATTCGAGAAACGTCTCACCATGAGAACGGTTGACCGGATCCGTTCCGTATTTCCTCGACAGCCGCCTTTTCAGACGTGGCGCGGCCTCGGCGATCGAGGGCTTGGCGATGTCGGCTGCTTCCTCGCGTTCTTCCGCTTCTCGCGCTGCCTCCAATGCTTTGACTCCGCCAGCGAACGCGACAGCCGACTCTTTGCGCTGCCTCGCCGCAGTCAACGTGTAACCTAGAATGTCCTCCGCCCGCATAAACATCGTGCGTTTGGGACGCTTGCGCCGAACGAAACGAAAAGCCTTCGCGAACTCATGTGCCGCCCACAACGTTTCGTCTTGATCGACCTGGCCGCTGCCGGCTGCGATTGCTCGCGTCCCAACCGCCAGTCCTTCCAGCAGCGTCGATTTGCCCGATCCATTTTCGCCTACCAGAAATGTCACTCGCGAACTGAACTCGAGTCGTTTCAAGTCGCGAAACAACGGCAGCGTCCATGGAAATGTATCGTCCGAAACCACAGCCGGCCCGCGGTAGATGGAGGACAGGAACATCAATTATTCAGCGGAGCGTCGACGCCTACGCCTGCAGAGGCTCGATGACGAGTATCGGGATCTCACGTCCTGCGCGCGCTCGATATGCAGGAAATTCCGAATAGGCGGCGTCCGCCCGCTTCCACCATTCGTCCTTTTCCTTGCCGAAGACTTCGCGCGCCCGCATATCTCTTTTGACCGCGCCATCCTGCAACTCGACAATCGGATTGGCGACGATATTGGCGTACCAGAATGGATGCGTAGGCGCACCAGCATTGGACGCGACCACCGCATAAGTACCGTCATGCTCAATCCTCATCGGCGGCGTCTTCCGAATCTTCCCGGACTTGGCCCCCTTATACGTTACGATAACGACCGGTTTCTCATTCAGCGTCCCACCCTCAACGCCATTGGTTTTTTCAAACAGTTCGACCTGCTCACGAGTCCGGTCCAGTGAGCTCGGTTCATACTCACCTTTCAGAGGCATATAGAAAATCTCCAATCGAAATCGGCCTGCGTCAAACGCACGCGGAGACTGAAAGGCTAGCATCCGGTCCGAATTGGAGCACGGCAAACAGTAGAAGGACCCCCCTACCAGCTTGCGCGACACCGCTTGCGCGGCGCGATAATTCGCTCGCATTCCGCAGAGCGCAGGCGATTCGCGGCGGACCGCTCCCGACAGTGATCTGATTTGACAGTGATCTAATTGGTCTTGGTGTCGATTCGATAGGCCAGAACATGGCCGGGAGTATTGTCGAGTTGACATCTAGTTGATTCTGCTAGGAAATGCTTCCTGTAGGAAAAACTAACCGCCTGACTGCTCGCCCACGCAGTGACGCATCAGTTCGTTTCTGCTTAAATCGCTCACCAGCAAATGAGGGGGTTCTCATGTTGAGCCGCAAACGGCGGAATCTTGGTAGCCAAACGGAACGGCGGGCGTGCCCGCGATTGCTTTCGCGCGGACAAACCTTTGAGAAACCAAAGATCGTGATCTTCTTACTCGTCACCATCGTATCGATGATCGTGCCGCTGACCGTAGTGTCGCTCGCATCTGCTCAGCAGCCTGCGCCTCAAGCTACCGGTGCCGTGGACTCCGATGGTTTTCCGCTGAAAGCGCCACCAGGCTGGAATCAGAAGCACTGGGACGAAACGCTCCAATACTGCAGAAACATTGCCAAGAAGGGGAGGGCAAATCAGCCACTCGACAAGGGCGAGATCGCTGGATCAGGGATGTGCGCGAGTCTTTCGGTTCAGTTCTTCGGCCCACAGGGCCCACCCCCGGGTTCTTACATATCACCCGACCGCCCCACCCTGCTCCGTCTCCCAGAGCTGGTACCTCCCGGATCAAAACGTGGTCGGCGATATCCAGCGCTTCGCGTGTCACCAATTCGCCGGCCAGGATGCCAGATTTCTTGGCGCCATTTTCAGGGATGAACTATTCAGCCTCACGCCGATCAATCCGCCATGCTAACAATCTCGTATGGTCAACAGACAGGATGCCGTATGCTCACGCACTCGTCGCGACTCACCGCCGGCGTCGACGGTGCTCACATTTTGCGCAAAACAAAATTTGACGGAACGAAGCTACCCTTGGGTAGTGGGCGGTTTTGAATTCAAGGGATGAGCGCCGCGATTTCTTCCATGCTCCAAACATGATCCGAAACGCCTGACGCCATCGCGGGCGTTTCAGTCTTTAGCGTCTGATGAATCCGACCGAAGTTATAGTACATGTAGAAAAGCGCGATTGCATGCGCGTGGTTCTCAACCTTCTTGCTGAATGCGTTCGTGAGCCGCGTGAAGCGGCGCATGCCCATCCGCATGTTGAGATTCTGGCGCTCGACGTAAGACGTATTGATATGCTCGAGATCAGGAGTGCCGCGAATCACCCTGCTTTCAGCACTGAGGCAAATCGACGGGCTGTAACGCCGCTGACCCATCGGATCGGTGCCGTACATTTTCACAGCATCGCGTAATCAATATCGCCAGCAAACGCCAAATCGACTGCGTTTAGATAGCAGTGATAGCCGTCTGTGGTTAGTTGCACGCGATTGGTCAAGCGGCTCGCAACGTCTTTCATGAATGTGATCGCGGCTTGCGGACCGCGCGTTCCGACCAGCCAACACGGTACGAGTTTTGTGTCAGCATCAATCGCGGTCCACGTCCATACGTCGCCCTTTCCGAATTGGCCCTGATACTCTGCGGGTACGTTCTTCGCCTTGGCGTAAACGAAACTCCAAATCTCATCGCACTGAATTCGCTTGGTTGTCAGATTGCGGAGATGCTCGCGCTGGTATTCGAGGCACGCTTCGCCAGCATCGGCGACCAGCTTGAGCACGGCATCTTTCGATGAATGCGTTAGCCGACAGGTAGCGCGGACAGAATTGCCTTCAACCAAGCACGCGATGATTTGCGCACGGCGTTCGATGGACAGCTTGTTCATGTCCATTATTATGCTTGCTCGACTATGCATTGTCAAGAGATGTTTAACTTTTGGGCCTACTTCAATCACGCCTCCGCACTGAGTGACAATATCTTACTCATGACCCGGGCACGGTTCAAAACATTCTGGATGCTATCCCAAAGTTCGCAACAAGCCTTGATCGTAGTTATCGATGAGTCTGATCGCCTGCAAGACTCGAAATCCAGACGGCGATGGCCGATACGCTTAAGACTCTTTCCGATGATTCAATCGATGCAACGATATTCCTAGTTGGCGTTGCAGATACAGTGGATCAACTAATCGCCGAGCACCAGTCCGTAGCCCGCGCAATGATGCAGATTCAAATGCAGCGCATGGAAGATGACGAAATCAAGGAAATCGTCCAGAAGGGCCTCGACCGCTTCAATTCTCAATCAGGGGATTTTCAACTTCACGCAACGGATGAGGCCGTGGCTTGGATCACTACACTGGCTCGCGGCCTTCCACACTACGCTCACTTGCTTGCCCAAAAGGCTTGTTACGCAGCTATTCAAGAGGAACAGCCGGAGGTCTCGCTCAACCATGTAATGCAAGGAGTATCTAGCGCCCACGATGAAGCCCACCAATCTACACTATCAAGTTACGGCGCTGCCGTTTACAGCGCGCATAAAAATGCGACTCTAGCTGAAACGCTGGTGGCTTGTGCTTTGGCCGATACAGACAGCCTCGGCTTCTTCGCGCCCCGCGACGTACAGAAACCCTTAAGCCGAATACGAAAAAAAGAGACGCTGCAAATCGCCAGTTTCATCAACCACTTGGAAGAATTCTGCGAGTCGAAACGAGGGACGGTGCTAGAAAAAAGAGGGGATAAGAACCGCTTACGATACAGATTCACGGATTCGCTGATGGCACCGTATGTAATCATGCGCGCACTGGCCGAGGGCAAAATCGATCCCAGTGTACTCAATCCGTCGGGGCCTACGGCTTGATTACTGTCTCAGCTTTTTTCCAGCGCGCGCGAGCGGCCTTTCGAGCTATCAGCTTGCGTTTCGTAGCCGACAGGCTTTCCGCCCGCGCCTTTCCGCCTTTCGATGCACCAAGTGCCGAGAGCGCCTGCGCATGCGGGTTCTTGCCCTCTGCGGGCTTCAACAAGTCGCCCGTCACCGCCTCGACTTCGCGAAGGGCGTTCTGAATGAAATCGGCTCTCTTACCGTCTTGCTTGCTCGGGTAGGCATCAGCGTAGTATGACAGCTGAAACGAAATCCGCAAGGAGGGTTGAATGCCAACATCAACACTGAGAGCCGATGAACTCAAAGAGATAGCCGACAAAATCGTAGAAGCGCTGAACCGAAATACCGCCGCGCAACTCACTGTTGCTATCATGGTCGAAAGGGGGAATCGCGATCATGCCGGTAATGAGCTAGCGGATCATGTCAGGGACATGATTCTGGGGGCCTTTTACGCAATGCAAGACTCGTCTCAGCCTTAGCCAACAGCAAGGGGCTTTTGGCTGATACCACTTGCGTACTCGACAGCAATTCAATTGCGTGAGTCAGGGCATTGTGCGCCCGCTCTATCGACACGCCGTCGAGTACTTTGATTAGCTCACAGGCGAGCTGAGCCTCGGATTTGGTGGTCATGTGAGAACCGGCGGAATCATTCGTGTCGTGTTCGGAATCGTGTCATTCCTGCTGGGTATGGTCCTGTCAACATACGCGAGTGGACTATTTGAAAGAGTAACGGCCACTGCAACTGCGACTGTCGGCCTCGGGCTCATTCTCCGAGGCGGGATCATCCTTTGGAAATCCCGACTGAATTGAAAACAGCCCACTACCGACACGATGCCGCATGATCGCACACTCGGCGCCAGCACCGACGATGCTCACATTTTGCGCAAAACAAAATTTGACGGAACGAAACTACCCTTGGTGGTGCTGACGTCCCGAAACCACAAGAGATTGTATAGTTGTCTTTTCCACGCCTGATCTGCCCGTCAAAATCGCATCCCGGCCACCCGCAAAACCGGCTCGGAAATTTGCGATTGCTAGCGTTGGCGACAAGATCGAACTTACTGTTACGATTGATGCCCGTGAGCACAACCAGCATGGGCGCAACCGCATCGAACCAAAACTACGCTGAACGCGTGAAGGATCCCGGCACCGGCGCCGCGGTCCTGATCGCCGACGACGATCCTGCCATCCGCCTCGTTTTGAGGCATCGGCTCGAGGCCGACGGCCATCGCGTCGAGGAGGCAATCGACAGCGCCTCCGCGCTCGCCGCCTTGCGCAGCAATCGATTCGACGTCGCCCTGCTCGACATCATCATGCCGGGCAACGGCGGTCTCGACGTCCTGTCTGCGGCGCACAGTGAAGGCATCCGCACGCTGATCATCGTGATCACTGCCGCGAGCACGATGAACAATGCGGTCGAGGCGATGAAGCGCGGCGCGCACGATTACCTGACCAAGCCGTTCGCCAATCTCGACCTGGTCGCGGCTGCGATCAAGCGCGCGGTGGAAGTCGGCGCGCAGGCCGCGGATCTCAACCGCCTGAAAGACGAAGTCAATCGCCAACTCGTCGGCGGCGAGATAATCGGGCGCAGCGGCGCGATGCAGGAAGTTTACAAGCTGATCGGGCGCGTCGTCACCAACGACGCGACCGTTTTGCTGAGCGGCGAGAGCGGCACTGGCAAGGAGCTGGTCGCGCGCGCGATCCATTTCAAGTCCGCGCGATGGCGCTCGCCGTTTGTCGCCGTCAACTGCTCCGCAATCCCGCACGGACTGCTCGAGAGCGAGTTGTTCGGGCATGAGCGCGGCTCATTCACCGGTGCGTCCGAGCGGCGCGCCGGCAAATTCGAGATGGCCGACACCGGCACCATCTTCCTCGATGAAATCGGCGACCTGCCGGTCGAGTTGCAGCCCAAGCTGCTGCGCGTACTGCAGGAGCGCGAGTTCACCCGCGTCGGCAGCGTCGAGACGCTCAAGGTCAAGGCGCGCGTGATTGCCGCAACGAACCAGAACCTCGAGTCGCTGGTCGCCGCGCGAAAATTCCGCGAGGATTTGTACTTTCGTCTGCGCGTTATTCCGATTCAGATGCCGGCGCTGCGCGAGCGGCGCGACGATATTGCGGAGCTGACCGACTACTTCGTCTCGAAGGCGGTCCAGGAGATGGGCGCGCGCGCCAACACCATCAGCCCCGAAGCGCGGAACAAGCTCGAGTCCGCCGAATGGCCCGGTAACGTGCGCGAACTCGAAAACGCGGTGATGCGCGCGGCGCTGCTCGCGCCGGGCACTACGATTCGCGGCGACGATATCGAGCTGTCGCGTCCGGGCGGCGTCGGCATGGGCGCGACCGCAGCGACCGACGGCGCCGAGCTCGGCGATATCATCTCGACCCGCATCGCGGGATGGTTCGATTCGCCGGGCGGCGAGGAACCGCGCGACCTCTACCATCGGCTGGTGGCGGAAATCGAGCGTCCTCTGGTCGAGCTCGCGCTCAAGCGCGCGGGCGGCAACCAGGTTCGCGCGGCGCGGATGCTCGGGCTCAATCGCAATACGCTGCGCAAGAAAATCACCGACCACAAGATCGTACTGACCAAATTTCCTGGCGGATGACGCGGCTACCCTCGCACTTCTACGCGATGGTCGATCCGGCCGGCGGACATGATCCGGTCTCGCTGACAGAAACCCTGCTCGACGCGGGCGCGCGAATCATGCAACTACGCCTCAAAGACGCGCCCGGCCGCGATTTCCTTGCCGCAGCGCGCGCGATTGCCGAGATGTGCCGCAAGCGCGGCGCCATGCTCATCGTGAACGACCGGGTCGACATCGCGATTCTAGCCGACGCACACGGAGTCCATCTCGGGCAGACCGATCTCCCGCTCGATGCCGCGCGCCGAATCGCAGGGCCGGATAAAATGATTGGAATCTCAACCCACAACGTCGAGCAGGCGCGCGCGGCCGAAGATGGCGGCGCGGACTACATCGGATTCGGCCCGATGTATCCGGGCGGCCTGCGCAACAACGCCGCCGGCATGGGCCTTGACAAACTTCGGGCGATACGCGCAGCGGTGAAGATTCCAATCGTCGCGATCGGCGGCGTCACCGAAGCACGCATCGCGGAAACCCTGGCCGCCGGCGCCGACGCAGTAGCAATCATCACCGACATAGTAAACGCCCCCGACATCCCCAGCCAAAGTCCGCTCAATCCTCTCACTGAGGCGTAAATGATCCCGTGCTGCAGGTTCAACCGCGTCGATCATCGCCGTCCACGAAGCTGCGCCACCACAGCGTCAGTGTTGAGTGTCTTGCCGAGGCACCCGAATACCTCGCGCACCGGATCGATACTGGAAGTTATGATTGCGATCAGTCTTCCATGCTCTTCCGTGAACTCGAGTACCGTTCCGGACTTAATTGCCAACAGTTCGCGGAGACGTTTCGGAATCGTAACCTGGCCCCGCTCGCTAAGGCGCCCTTTCATAGGTTCATACTATCTGACGGTCACATGGTGAGTCGCTCATGAATCTCCACTCACCCCAACTATGCCGTGGCAGGAACGGGCTGTGACGGTTGCCTCGACTGCTCAGTCTCGAACGAGCGGCACGAATACGCTACTGCTGCGCCTATCAGGCACATCACGACGAATGCTTCGAAGGCGGGGACGTAGCTGCCGGTTAGATCGTAAATCTTGCCCGCGCCGACCGGGCCGACGAAGGCGCCGATCGTGTTGAAGATGCCGGCGATGCCGCCGATCGAACCAAAGCGCTTGAGTCCGAGCGACTCCGCCACCAGCATCGGGACCAGCACCAACGGCGCGCCGAGCGACATGCCGAAGATGAGCACGAACGGAATCAGCACGGAGGTTCGCGCCGCGCCGAAAATCAAAAGCATTCCGATGGACGCCGCGAGAAAGTTGAAGGTCAGTGCGATTCTTGCGCTTACGCGATCGGCAAACAGGCCCATCCCGAGCTTGCCGAACGCCGCGAACACGTACACCAGGCTCATCATGCCGGCTGCGAATGAAGCGGTGTAGCCGAGTTCGGTTAGATATTTGATCAGATGCAATCCCGCGCCCGCCGCGACTGCGGCGAAAAAGAATTGCGCCGCCGCAATCATCCAGAATGAGCGGCAGCGGAACGCTTCGCGCAGTTCGAATCCGGGCAGCGCGTCGCTGGCCTGCGCGACGGTGACGCCCTCGGCCTGCGGCGGGCGGGTCCTCACCACGAAGATTATCAGCGGGACGACGATCACGAACATCGGGATCGCGAGCGCAACATATCCCGCGCGCCATCCGCCCCGCACGATCGCGGCGTTACCGACCATCGTCATCGCAGCGCCGCCGAGCGAGGTGCCCGCGAACGCCAGCCCCATCGCAAGTCCGCGGCGCGCGCCGAACCAGTTGGCAATCACCAATGAGCACGGCAGCAGCGTCGATGCGCCGATGCCGACGCCGAGCAGGATGTACGCGCCGAACAGCGGGCCGAACGAATCGACGCGGCTGGCGATGAGAAAAGATGCGCCGGTCATGATCACCCCGGCCACCATCACGACTCGCGCCTCGACGCGATCGAGCAGCCATCCTATCAGCGGTGCGCTGAGCCCCGCCGACAGCGGCAGCGCGGCGCCCTGGAGCGTCGAGACCTGTGTGCGCGACCATCCGAAATGCTTCAGCAGATGCGGGAAGAACAGGCCGCCGGTGTTGTAGCCCGATCCGAAAACGAAAACGAGCGTAACGAAAAGGCTCGCGACGATGATCCAACCCTGTCGTTCCCGCTGCGTCATCAGATGTTCCCTCGCTGAAACTTATAGCGACACGACAGCGGATCGTCGAGTGCGGAAATCGTGTGCGCTATTCGAGCGCGGTCATCGGGATGAAGCCTTCGAGCCCGCTCTTCATGCGGATTTGCATGTAGTCGAGCGAGAGGCCGACGACGTGAACGTTTTTGCTGGCGTGAACCTCAGCGACTTTCTTGCCCCATCGATTCGGTTTGTCGAGAACGGCGGCGTCGTGCGTGAGCAGGAAGACTTTGTCGGCCGGCCTTACCAGTTCAACTGCGGACGGCTCGATATAGCCGGTCTGTCCGTCTTTCAGATTCACTCGCAGAAAATAGTGCGTCGAGCCCGTCACCTCGATGAATTTGTCACGGGTCAATTGCTCGATGTGCTTGCTGCTTTTCGCTGGCGCGGAGTAAACGGGAGAGTCCGCCAGCACCTTCAGCCGCGCCTTCGCCGGTTCGATTTCCGGTTCGCGGACGCGTGTTCTTACTCGACGCGTGGTGCGCCGGCGTCGCGTGCTTCGTCGCAGGCATAAACATCTTGCCGGATGATCCCGTCGATGGACTCGTCGAGGATGGAGAATTCACCGGCGCGGCGCTACTTGGCGAATCCGCCGGGACAATCGAAGTCGAGGGAACGTCTTCCTCGCCCATTCCCGCCGCAAAGGACGGCGCCGACATTGCGAGCGTCGCCGCCACGATAGCTACCAGAGCCGTTATCCGCGCCGATCGAAAATCACGATGAAACATCTTCCTCTTCCTCCCCTCCTCAACTTGCGCATTTATTCTAGCAGGCGCCGCACACGGTGCATCGCTCGACATCGCACGGCGGGCTCTGATGCTCATGATGCGCCTTCTTTCGTTCGGCGAGCAGAAACCATTTATGGATGTGGTGATCGATAAAATCCCACGGCAGCATTTCGTCGTGGACGTAGTGACGGGTGACGAAAAATCGGGATCGGGCAAGGCGGAATTCTCGCCCGCCTCGACTTCGCGATGAATCTTCGACAGCTCATGCCAGATTGGCCCCGAGCTTTCGCATCCGGCAGCTTCCAGCCGTTCGAGAATTCCGCTGACGCGGCGATCGCCTCGCGAGACCATCGTCTGGAAATACGCTTCGCGTGGCGATTCTGCGTCGAGCTCGACCTGCCCGAGGCGCGCGAGGCGTTGGCGCAGCATCGCAACCTTGCGCTTGATCGATCGCGCGTCCTGCATCGGATCCCATTGAAACGGCGTCCACGGCTTGGGCACGAACGGGTTGAGCGAGACCGTCACCGAGCCGATACGCGTCCGGCGCGCGCGGGCACGCTCGAGCACCTTGGCGACCAGGTCGGCAATCGCGAGCACGTCTTCGTCTCGCTCCTCGGGCAAACCGATCATGAAATAAAACTTCAGGTTGCCGACGCCCTCGCCCAGCATCATCTCGGCGGCGTGCAGAATTTCGGCCTCGGTAAGATTCTTGTTGATGACCTTGCGCATCCGCTCGCTGCCGGCCTCCGGCGCGACCGTCACGCTCTGATTTCCGCCGCGCGCCAGGGCAGACGCGAGCGCCGGCGAAATACAATCGGCCTTCAGCGACGACGGTGACAACCGCCCGCCGCGATCGACTACCGCCGACGCGATCTCGGCGACGCCGGGCACACTCGCCATCTCGGCTCCCACCAGGCCGATCACCTTGCGCTCGCCAAGCCCGCGCTCGGCCTCGGCGATCAGCATTTCAGGCGCGCGATAACGAATCGGCCGATACATGAAGCCAGCCGCGCAGAAGCGACATCCCCATTGGCATCCGCGACTCGCCTCGACCAGGAACATATCGCCGAAGACGGACTCTTCGGTGAGAATCAGCGACGAAGTCGTGAAGCGGTTAAGGTCGCGAATCAGGCGGCGATTCACCTGCGCGCTGCCGGGGCCGCGATATTTCACCGTCGCGAGACGGCCGGCGTCGTCGTAAACGGGTTCGTAAAAGTCGGGCAGATAAGCGCCCTGAACGGATGCGAGCTCGCGCAGTTGATTCGGCGAGCCGCGCGTCGCGTCCCATCGCTCGATGAACTCCGGAACCATCTCTTCGCCTTCGCCAATCAGAAACAGATCGATGAAATCGGCGATCGGTTCGGGATTGAGAAACACTGCGGAGCCGCCCGCGATGATCAGCGGGAAATTGCGACCAGCGCGATCGCCGCGTCGAGCCGGGAGGCCGGCCATCCTCAAGTACGCTCAGGACGTTGAGATAGTCCGTCTCGAAGGAAATCGAAAACGCGAGGATGTCGAAGTCCGAGAGTGGACGTCCACGCTCGAACGAGACGAGGTGCTCCGCGCCCTCTCGGAAAGATTCGCGCTCGTCGGCGTCGGGCAGAAACGCGCGATCTGCAGCGACGGACGGATCGGATTCGAAGATGTGGAACACGGCCTGGAAGCCGAGATTCGCCATCCCGAGCCGGTACGTGTTGGGGTAGATGACGCAGACGGAAATGTCGCCGCCGGGATGGCGCTCGTAGAGCACTTTTTCGCGCGCGATGCGCTCGAGCGCGCGCTTTCGCGGGTAATTCGACGACTCCGACATGATCATACAGAGTATCGCCCGGTGGATGGCACGCTCAAGAGGAGCGTCGAAGCCACTGGGCCTCAGCGCTTCCACGCCATGTACGCGAAAAACTCGGGCGGCTCTCCTTTTAGAATGCCAGAGGGCTCGACGGCCAGCACGGCATCGCGCACGTCGCGCTCGAACGCATCGACGCGGTCGCCGAGCACGCGCCGGCTGCAGAACGACATCGAGTAGAGATTCCCGATGATCGAGTCGACAGTCCATTCGACATCGAAAGACTCCCGATAGCTGGTGAGATCTATGAAACGCGAGCGCGTGATGTATGCCTCGTGACGCTCTTCGGGCGGTTTACCCGGATTCTCCCAGGGCAGCGGCCGCTCGCCGAGATAGCGCTTGATTACCGCATGGATCGCTGCGCGCCAACGGGTCATCGGCGGAGGAGGTATCGGCGCACCCTCGCCCACCACCGCGATCCCGCCGCCGTCCGTCACGAGATCGTAAAGCGCGTCGAGCGTGCGCGCGCGATCCATCCAGTGAAACGAGTTCCCCATCGTGACGAGGCGGAACTGTCCGAGCGCGGGCGACAAGTCCTTCGAGCCGCCGAAGCGCCACTCGATATTGCGGATGCCACGTTCCCGTGCGATGCGCTCGCCCTCCGCACGCATCGCATCATCGGGATCCAGCGCGACGACTTCTTCGAACAGATGCGCCAGCGCAATCGCGACAGGACCGGGCCCGCAGCCGAGATCCAGAAGCCTGCCGGTGCCATCGAGTCGAAAATGCTCGCGAAGAACGTTGACCAGCGACGGCGGATACTTCGGACGGAATCGCGCGTAGTACCACGCGGTCCCTTCGTAAATGCTCAAGTCGTACTTGTCGGTTTCGCTCACGTGCGCGGATGCGTCACTGCGCGATGCGGTCGGGGCGGGTGTAGATGTTGAAGCTGCCGTCGCGCAGGAAGCCGACCAGAGTCGTGCCGATCTCCTCGGCGAGCTCCACTGCCAGCGACGACGGCGCCGATACGGCGGCGAGAATCGGCACGCCTGCGGCGGCGGCCTTCTGCACGATCTCGAAGCTGAGGCGTCCGCTCACCATCATTATATGACGTGACAGCGGGACCATCGCATTCGTCAGCGCGTATCCGATCACTTTGTCGACCGCGTTGTGACGCCCGACGTCCTCGCGTATCGCGAGCATCGTACCGTCGAGGCTGAAAATCGCGGCGCCATGCAGTCCACCTGTCGTGGCAAACACGCGCTGGCCGGCGCGGAGTTTTTCAGGAAGCGAGATCAGCGTTGTAGACGTCGCATGAGCGGAGTCCGAGGCAGGAGCGACGCGGCGCCGAATCGAGTCGATGCTGGTTTTGCCGCATACGCCGCAGCTCGAGCTCATCACGAAGTTGCGCTTGAGGCGGGCGCGGAGTCCGTCGGCGGGCACGTTCAATATGACGTCGATGGCGTTGGGATCGGGTGCGCCCTTGCGTCCACGGACGCGTCGAATCTCGCCGAGTTCGTTCACATCGTTTATAAAACCCTCGGCGAAGAGAAAGCCGGCTGCCAGCTCTTCGTCATAGCCGGGCGTGCGCATCGTGAGCGTGAAACGGCGGCCAGCGAGTCGAATCTCCAGCGGCTCTTCGACCGCGAGTTTCTCGTCGCGCTCGGAAGTCGCGCCTTCGTGCCATTTCAGAGCGCGATGTTCACGGACTTCGTCACGGACGGCATCGCCCGCATCGTCATCAGCGCGGATTTGCGCGGAATCGGTTTTCATCCCTCGCCGACTTCTTCCGAATCAGGGACCGACTCGGTCGCAATAAAGGAAACGGCCAGGCGCACGAGCGGGCTCAGGTCATCGCCGCCCTTCGCCGCGTAGTCAACAATCTCGCGGCGCATCCGAGCCTCCCAGAAATTGCGGAGATGCTCCGCGACGCCTTCGGCGGCTTCCTCGTGATCCGGATAGCCGGCGAAGTAGGCACCGATATCATTCGCCATCATGACGAGGTGAGGAAGATCCGACGCGTCAGCATCCTGAGTAGCTATTCGGTTCTCGGCATGCGGGTGCCCATTGCCGTGAGCCTGCACCGACGCCGCTTCCGGCGCGACCTGGACCGCAGTGACCTTGAACTCGGGACAGTTGGTCGCCCAATCGGAGTGATCGGTCATCAGATCGTTGGTGCGCGATTCCGGATGATGAAAGGTCGTGTACACGACGCCCGGCTGGACGCGCTCCGTCAGCAGCGCTCGCAAACGCGTCTCGCCGCGGCGCGCCCGCACCTGGAGCCAATCTCCGTCGCGGATGCCGCGCAGTTCAGCGTCACTCGGATGTATCTCGAGGCGATCTTCCGCATGCATCGCGGCATTCAGCGTGCGCCGCGTCTGGGTACCAACATTATACTGACTGAGTATTCGGCCAGTAGTCAGTATCAACGGAAACTGGGAATTGGTGCGCTCCTCGGTGGGTACATACTCGGTAATCGTGAATCGGCCTTTGCCGCGCACAAAGTGATCGGCGTGCATGGTCGGAGTGCCGGCTGGCGCGTTGTCGTTGCACGGCCATTGCACGGAGCCGAGCCGGTCGAGCTTCTCGTAGCTGACGCCGGAGAAAGTCGGAGTAAGCCGCGCGATCTCGTCCATGATTTCCGACGGATGCGAATACTTCATCGGATAGCCGAGCGCGGTCGCAAGCTCGCAGGTGATTTCCCAATCCTCCTTGCCGGCGAGAGGCGCGGCGACCTTGCGCACCATCGAGATTCGCCGCTCGCTGTTGGTGAAGGTGCCGTTCTTTTCGAGGAACGACGATCCCGGCAGAAAGACGTGCGCGTATTTCGCGGTCTCGTTGAAAAACAAATCCTGCACCACGACGCATTCCATCGCGCGCAACGCCGCGGTGACGTGATGGCCGTTCGGCTCGGACTGCGCGACGTCTTCGCCCTGCACGTAGAGGCCCCTGAAACTGCCGTCCAGCGCGGCGTCGAACATGTTGGGAATGCGCAGGCCCGGTTCGGGATCGACGGTCACGCCCCACGCGGCATCGAAACTCGCGCGCACCACCTCGTCGGAAATATGCCGATAGCCGCTGAACTCATGCGGGAACGAGCCCATGTCGCACGAGCCTTGCACGTTGTTCTGCCCACGCAGGGGATTCACGCCGACTCCCGGCCTGCCGATATTGCCGGTCGCCATCGCGAGATTCGCGATACCCAGCACCATCGTACTGCCCTGGCTGTGCTCGGTGACGCCGAGTCCATAGTAAATCGCGCCATTGGGAGCGCTCGCATAGAGACGCGCCGCCGCGCGAACTTTGTCCGCAGGCACACCGGTGATTTTCTCCGTCGACTCCGGCGAATTGTGCGCATCCGCGACGAACTTTTTCCACGCTTCGAATTCATGAGGGTCGCATCGCGTCGCCGCGAACGCCTCGTCGGCGAGCCCTTCGGTTACGACGACATGCGCGAGCGCATTGATCAGCGCGACGTTGGTGCCCGGCCGGATTTGCAAATGATACGACGCTTGCACATGCGGCAGGCGCACGATTTCAGTCACGCGAGGATCGACGACGATCAGCTTGGCGCCCTGTCGTAGCCGGCGTTTCATCTGCGCCGCAAACACCGGATGCCCTTCGGTAACGTTGGCGCCGATCACCATGATCACGTCGGCTTGCATCACCGAATCGAAATCCTGCGTGGTCGCTGAAGTGCCGAACGCGGTCTTGAGTCCGTAGCCGGTGGGAGAATGACAAACGCGCGCGCAAGTATCGACGTTGTTGTTGCCGAACGCGGCGCGCACCAGTTTCTGCACGAGAAAAGTTTCCTCGTTGGTGCATCGCGAGGACGTGATCGCGCCGATCGCGCCGCGCCCATGCTCTTCCTGGATTCGCCTGAACTCCGACGCCGTGTATTCGATCGCGTCGTGCCACGAGACTTCGCGCCACGGCTGGTCGATCGATTTGCGAATCATCGGCCGCGTGACGCGATCAGGATGCGTCGTGTAGCCCCACGCGAAACGGCCCTTGACGCACGAGTGGCCGTGGTTGGCCTGCCCGTTGGGGTTGGGCACCATCCGCGCGACGAGGTCGCCCTTCATCTCGGCGCGGAACGAGCATCCCACGCCACAATATCCGCAGGTCGTGATGACGCTGTGATCCGGCTGGCCGAGTTCGATTACGGATTTTTCCATCAAGGTCGAGGTCGGACACGCTTGCACGCATGCGCCGCATGAAACGCACTCGGACGCCGAGAACGGACCGTTCTGTCCCGGCGAAATCACCGACGAAAATCCGCGCCCGTCTATCGTCAGTGCGAACGTGCCCTGCACTTCCTCGCACGCGCGGACGCATCGCGAGCACACGATGCATTTCGACGGATCGAAAGTGAAATACGGATTCGAGTGATCCTTCTCCGCGTGCAGATGGTTGGCGCCGTCGCCGTTGCGGTAGCGCACCTCGCGCAGACCGACCGCACCTGCCATGTCCTGCAATTCGCAATTGCCGTTGGCGGGACACGTCAGGCAGTCGAGCGGATGATCGGAAATGTACAGCTCCATCACGCCGCGCCGCAGACGCGCGAGCGCTGGGCTCTCGGTGCGCACCTTCATCCCGGCTCGCACCGGAGTGGTGCATGAGGCAGGGTAGCCACGCTGGCCTTCGACTTCGACCAGGCACAATCGGCACGAGCCGAACGGCTCGAGCGAATCCGTCGCGCACAATTTCGGGATGTGGATTCCGGCCTCGGCGGCAGCGCGAATCACCGACGTTCCTTGGGCCACGGCCACGACGCGTCCATCGATCTCCAATGCTACGGTCTTCGCGCCGGCGCGAAGTGGAGTTGCGAAATCGTTATCGCTGCGCGATCGCATAAGTATTTGGAGCTCCGGGTGTTGCGATAGTCAGATCCGCGCCGATGAAATCGACATCGCGTGGCGTCAGACCAAAATCCTCGGGAAAATATTTTAGCGCACTCAGAACCGGCAATGGCGTCAGACCGCCGAGCGCGCACAGCGAGCCATACTTCATCGTATCGCAGAGATCGCGGATCACTTCGAGATTCTCGCGCGGACGCCGCCGATTGACAATATCGTCTATGACCTCGGTGCCGCGAGTCGATCCGATTCGGCACGGCGTGCATTTGCCGCACGATTCGATCGCGCAGAATTCCATCGCATAGCGCGCCATCCGCGCCATGTCGACGGTGTCATCGAATACGACGATTCCGCCATGGCCGAGGATTCCGCCGCGCGCCGCAATTGATTCGAAATCCAGCGCGACATCGAGCATTGTGTCGGGGAAATAAGCGCCGAGGGGTCCTCCAACCTGCACTGCGCGAACCGGCCTGCCGCTGGCGGTGCCGCCGCCGTAGTCGTGGACGATTTCGCGAAGTGTCACGCCCATCGACGTTTCGATCAGCCCCGGACGTTTAGCGTTGCCGGCGAGTTGAAACGGTATCGTGCCGCGCGAGTTGCCGACGCCGTAATCGCGAAAAAACACTCCGCCGCGCTCGAGGATGATCGGCACCGTCGCGAACGAGACGACGTTATTAATCACCGTCGGCTTGCCGAACAATCCTTCAATCGCGGGGACCGGCGGTTTGAAGCGCACCATCCCGCGGCGCCCCTCGATGCTTTCAAGCATCGCCGTTTCCTCGCCGCAGATGTACGCGCCGGCGCCAAGCCGAATCTCCAGATAGAACGACTTGCCCGTGCCGAGAACGTTCGCGCCCAAATAGCTTTTCAAGTGGGCAGTCTGGATCGCTTCGGTAAGTGCGCGCAGCGCGTGTGGATACTCAGATCGCAGGTAGATGTAACCCTGCATCGCGCCGACAGCGAGCGCGGCAATAGTCATTCCTTCGAGTAGCACGAAAGGGTCGCCTTCCATAATCATGCGGTCGGAAAACGTGCCGGAATCGCCTTCGTCCGCATTGCAAACGACATACTTCGGCATCGTCGGCGCGTCAGCCGCAGTCTTCCACTTGATGCCGGTAGGAAATCCCGCGCCGCCACGTCCGCGCAGACCGGACTTGGTGACCTCGGCGACTACGTTGTCAGCACCAAGCTCGATCGCGCGCTGCAGGCCTCGATATCCGCCGTGCGCAACGAAGTCGTCGAGCGACACCGGATCGGTCACCCCCATGCGCGCGAAAGTCAGCCGCGTTTGCGACTTGAGCCACGGTATTTCTTCGGCAACGCCGAGATGCAGCCGATGATCGCGGCCGTCGAGAAAGTTCGCATCGAACAGCGACGCGACGTCGTCAGTCGCGACCGGCCCATATGCGATCCGACCGCCATTTGTCGCGACCTCGACCATCGGCTCGTGCGAGAACATCCCGCGCGATCCGTTGCGCACGATCCTTATATCCAGCTTGCGCGCCGCCGCTTCAGTCCGAATCGCCTCTGCGACAGCATCGGCGCCGAGTGACACCGCACTCGAGTCGCGTGGAACATAAACAACTGAGGTCATCGCGGCTGCCTCGATGAGGTGACGGTGGAAACAATCTCGTCGAAGCGTTTCGGATTGACGCGGCCGTAAAGATCCTCGCCGACGACGATTGCCGGCGAGCATGCGCAATTGCCGAGACAGTAAACCGGCTCGAGCGTAAAATCGCCGTCGGCGCTGGTCTGCCCGAACTTGATTCCAAGGCGCGATTGAATATGTTCCGCGAGCGCGACTGCACCCATCGCCTGGCACGACTCGGCCCGACATACGCGGATGACTTTTCGGCCCGGCTTCTCACTGCGGAAATCGTGATAGAAGCTGATGACGCCGTGGACTTCGGCGCGCGAAAGATTCAACCCTCGCGCTATCGCGGGCACTGTCTCAGGCGGGATGTGACCGACGCGCTCATTCACCGCATGCAGCACCAGCATCAGCGCACCGGGTTTGTCGGCGAGACTCGCGACGATTTCGTCAATCATCCGCGCGTCCCAGCCGGGGCTGCCATTTCTTCCGCTAATCGAAGCCACTATTGATCGCTATACCACGATTGATGCTCGCGATCTTGATCCCGGCGGTTGCGTATTGCAACCTTGCAGATGCTCCTCCCTCGGAGGTTTAAAATGATCCGCAAATTCAAATTTGAAGACGAGATGCATGAAAGCCTGCAATGCGTTCCGATGGCGGTGCGGCGCAAGCTCGATCGTGTCGGTCTGAAAATCGGGCTCGAGCAATGGAAATCACTCGACCGCGGCGAGCGGCTTGCGATCTGCCATTTCCCAGTTGATTCATCCGAGGAATGCGATGGGCTCGGCGTTTTTATCCGCGAGGCGATGAAGCGACGGTTTGGGGTCGAGCCGAAAACTCTTACCGACGCGCAAAGAGCGTCTGCCGAACCACCGGCGTCGCCGCCGGGCCGAGTCGTCGCGAATGCGCGCGCGGCAGGCTTCGATCTGAGTGCCCAGGTCTGGTCAGAGCTGGATTCGGCGATGAACGATTCGCGCTGCTCAAGATGGGCGATGCGGAGACGCCGAGCCACAACCTGGCCGCTGCGTTGAAGGAATTCAGCGTCCCGCGTGATCGCGCAGGTTGATCAGCCGCGCGCGAAGTGATCGAGGAGCGCCCGCCCCTTCCCCAATTTGAAGCTGTGCTTGAGGGCTGCGGTCACGAACCTCTTCGCGCCGCGGACCGCGTCCTCGAGACTGCTGCCGCGCGCGAGATGCGCCGCGATCGCCGCCGAGAATGCGCATCCGGTGCCGTGCGCGCCGCCACCTGCTATTCGCGGGCCCCTGAGCTCGATGAAGCGGCGCCCGTCGTAAAACAAGTCAGTCGCCGACGCCTTGTCCTCGCGATGCCCGCCTTTGATGACGACCGCCCGCGCGCCAAGCTTGATTATCTTGATCGCCGCTTCACGAATCGCCGCCTCAGAATCCATTCGTATGCGCGTCAGTACCTCGGCCTCGGCGATGTTGGGCGTCACGATGCGCGCGATTGGAATCAGCCGTTTTCGAATCGCGCGCTCTCCCTTTGGACCGATCAGCAGCGCGCCACTGCTCGACACAATCACGGGATCGACCACGGGCGCAGGCAATTCGAGGCGCTCGATCGCGCGCGCCACCGCCTTGACGATCGCCGCATTGGCCAGCGCTCCGGTCTTGACCGCGCGCGGAATGCATTCCAGGGCGAGAGTGTCGAGCTGCGCCTCGACCATCTCGGGCGATACGTTTTCAACGTCCGCAACTCGAAAGCTGTTTTGCGCGATCACTTCGGTGATCACCGAATAGCCATACACGCCAAGCGCCGCGAACGTTTTGAGGTCGGCTTGCAGTCCAGCGCCGCCACCGGGATCGCTGCCTGCTATTGTCAGTGCTACGGGATGTTTCGAGTTTCGAGAGGCCAAGAAAGGTCTCTGATGCGTTGTAATGATCATATCTGACGCCGCGACTCAGCGAAAGATCCGGCCTTAGTTGATCCGTCGGGGAAGCCCGCGATACTTTGCCGATCAGATCGACTATTGTTGCGAGGCGTATGGCAGTAAGAGGCGAATCGGAATTTCTGAATCTTCCTTTCCAGGAAAAGCTGGAGTTCCTGTACGGCCTCCCCGCGCGCCAGAAGCGTGACCTGATCCTCTCCGCGCCCGAGGCCGAGCGCCTGGTCCAATCATTCTCGCCCGAGACGCTCTTCTACACGCTCAAGGAAATCGGCAGCGCCGACGCCGGCGATCTGCTCAGCCTCGCGATACCCGAGCAGGTCAGGTCGCTGTTCGATCTCGATTGCTGGAATCGCGATCGTCCGAACGTGCATCGCATGCGTGAATGGATCGAAGCGATGGCTGACGGCGGCCGGCGCAAACTGGCCGACGCGCTGATGGGCCTCGACATGGAAATGATGTCGATCCTGCTGCGCGGCTACATCAAGGTGCATCGGATCGATGACGCGGCGTCCTCGCCCGACGCAACCGCGAATCGCTTCGCGCAGTTCGACGAAAATTATCTGATCGAGTTCATCCGCCACGACGCTATTTCGCAGCATATCTCGGATTTCCTCGAAGAGGCGTTCGAGCGCGACTACAACTACTTCGGCGGCCTGATGGAGGAAATCTATTGGGGGGTCGAAGCCGAGCTCGAGGAAGAGGCCTACCAGTTCCGGCGCGCGCGCCTGAGCGACCGCGGTTTTCCCGATTTCTTCGAGGCGCAAAGTGTTTTCGCGTACATCAAGCCCGAGCAATTTCTGACGATTCGCGCCGGCTACGAACCGCCAAGCCGCGCCGATCTGCCCGACGACAACGAAGTGATCGCGCCCGAGATGGCGCCTGCGATCGCCGACGGCGACGTCTCGCTGTTCAACACCGCGCTCACGGCGGGATTCGCCGCGCAAGGCAAACGTCAGCTCCGCAGCGAGATGGCGATGGTCAGCAACCAGGTGCTGGTCGCGCGCGCGGTGGACTTTGGCGATCTCGAAATGGTGCGCGTCGCGGTCGAGATGACCCATCACTATCTTAACCTGGCGCTCGAGCATCTGGCGGGCGGCGACCTGCAAAGCGCGATCGAGCATCTGCGCGACACGCCACTGAAACTGCTGTTCCGCTTGGGCGTGAGCTTGACGATCGATCTGCGCACCAGCACCGAGCTGACGCTGCGGAAACTCGGCCTCTCTAGCGTCAAGGTGCGCGAGATTCCGTACCTCGACTCGCCCTATCGCGAGGCGCTCTCAGGTTTCATGGCGCGGCAGCCGCGATACTACAGCGGCCTGGACGGCACCGGCGCGGTCGAGATGCGCGATTTCAGCAGCATGCGCGACTTGCATCTCAGCTACGCGATCCTCGATCAGATCGATTCGGCCGCCGAACTCTTCCGCGCGATGTTCGCTATCGACATTTCGTCGCCAAACTTCCGGGCGCAGATGGCGGCGCGCGATGTGCGCCTCAGTCAGCTTCTGCTGACCGGCCTCGCCCGCCTGGCGCTCGATGATCGCCTCACGATCGATCCGATCGAAGGCAGCAGGTTGACGGCGATGCGCGCGGCGATCATGACTGGGCAGCCCGGCGTCCTCAGCGACGAATTTCGCACTAAGCTGCATCACGCTCTCGCGGAGCGGATGGACGACACAACCCGAAAGCGCACCGCCGGATTTTTGAACTCATGCCTCAACCTGCTCGAAGAAGAATTCGCCAACCTTGGCGGCGAGCGTGAGATCGATCCCCGCTTTATCGAGAGCGTGCTCGTGAAAACCGTATAAGAGGAGCACGTGGCCCGCGATTCATCTAAGGCCGAATGCAAGCAGGAGGCGGGCGGCGTCTTCGCGCCGGTGATCGACCGCACGCGATGCGAGGCCAAAGAGGATTGCGTCGAGGCTTGTCCCTACGACGTTTTCGAAGTGCACAAGCTGAGCGATGAAGACAAGCGCGCGCTGCCCTTGATTGCGCGAGTGAAGGCGTGGGTGCACGGCAATCGCCAGGCCTTCGCAGTTCGCGCCGACCAATGCCATGCATGCGGCCTTTGCGTGACCGCGTGTCCCGAGCATGCCATTAAGCTGATGCGAGTCGCGAGCGCCTAGCGCACACCGTCGGCAGCCAGCGTGACGGTGCGATTCGAGCCGTCACGATTCAAGGTCAACTTCACCTCGCCGTTCTTGACGCTCGCAGCCTGCCGGCTGAAGTCGTCGAGCGCCTTGACGTCGCTGTTTCCCACTTTGACCACGATATCGCCGCGCGCGACGCCCGCTTTCTTCGCCGACGAATCGACCTCCGACACCAACACGCCGCGCCCGCCGGGTTCACCGAAAGCGCTCGCTAAATCTGGAGTCAGTTGCTCGACCGTCAGGCCCAACCCGCGCGCGGTGTCCGGAATTTTTCCGCCGCCGCCCTGTCCGATACTCGGGGCCGATTCGAAAAGTTTTGTATTTACGTAAATTGGCGCGTTCATGTTCATCGCCAACGCGATCGCGTCGCTGGGGCGGCTGTCGATGGTGTAGCGGCCGCCGTCCATATAAATCGTCGCGTAGTAAATTTCGTCGCGCATGTCAGCGATCTCAATTCGATCGACACTGTTCCCGGTCTTCCCGATAATCGACCGAATCAAATCGTGGGTGAACGGCCGCTCCGGCTTGATTCCATGCAGCGCGAGCAGGATTGCTGTCGCCTCGTTCTCGCCAATCATGATTGGCAACATCCGCGATTCGCTATCGTCGAGCAGCAGCACGTAGTTCGATCCCGTCTCGTCGTCGAAGCCGACGCGCGCCACCTGGACTCTCACTTCGTCGGGTGAAACTTTTGCGGCGGACTGATTGGATGGCGAGCGGCTGCATGAGCAAGCCGCCACGACGGCCGCGAGAAGCAGCAGGCAAAGATGACGCCCGCGAAAAGCCCTCATACTCAAACGTTACGCGTATCCTGTATCTGAAGCCAAGGAATTATCCGCGGAACTCGCGCGCGACGATATACAGCTCGGACGATCCCGGGCGGCTCGCCTTGGTGCGCGTCACCTCGACGCTACCGAAATGCTGCTTGAAAGAATCGACGATGTCCTTGAACTGCGCGCCCATGAACAGCTTCGCGACCATCGATGCGCCCGGCTTCAGCATCGTGGTCGCAAAAGTCAGCGCGCAATCGATCAGCTCTCGCGAGCGCGCCTCGTCGCGCGCCGCGATCCCGGTCAGCTTGGGCGCAAGGTCGCTCGTCACCAAATCCGCGCGTCCGCCAAGCTCGCTCTGCACCCGCGCGGCGACGGCGGGATCCAGAATGTCACCGACGATCGTGATCGCACCGGCCGGCGTATTCTTCACCTGCGCGAGATCGACGCCCACGACGCGCCCGCTCGCGCCCGCCGCCACCACCAGGATCGCCAGCCATCCGCCGGGCGCGCATCCGAGGTCAACGACTCGCGCGCCTTTGCCGACGAGCCGGTTGCGCGCAATTATTTCCTCGATCTTGAATGCCGCCCGAGACGGCAACCCCATCGCGCGCGCTTTGCGATAAAATTTGTCGTGAGGTTCGTAGGTTGGCACAAAATTCATCCGCTCACTTTGCCGCGCGCGCCGGAGTCGCTATCTTGATCTACTCCGCTCCGAAGTTTTGAAGCTGCGACGGTCACTGTGAATCTCGACGAGTTGAATTCTGAACAGCGCGCCGCTGTGCTCGCGCCCGACGGCCCAATCCTCATCCTCGCGGGCGCAGGCTCGGGCAAGACCCGCGCGCTGACCTACCGTATCGCCCACATCCTGGCCGAGCGCAAGGCGTCGCCGTCTGAAATGCTGGCGGTGACGTTCACCAACAAGGCCGCCAACGAGATGCGCGAGCGCGTCGCGGCTCTCGTCGGTGACGATTCGCGCCTGCCGTGGGTCAGCACTTTCCATTCCGCGTGCGCGCGAATTCTGCGGCAGGAGGGTCACGCGCTCGGCTACGACCGCAATTTTTCGATTCTCGACGAAAGCGATTCGCAGACCACGATTCGCCGAGTACTCGAGGACGCCATGCTCGCCGAATCTCCCACGCTCGAAATTGCGCGCGCGCGAATCGAGCAGGCCAAGAACGAAGCTATTTCGCCTGAAGAGATGCTCGCGAGCGCTCAGCCAGGACGCGAGACCTCAATTGCGCGAATTTACCAGCTCTACCAGGATCGGATGCGCACGATGAACGCGATGGACTTCAGCGATCTGCAATTGCAGACCTGGATTCTGTTCGAGCGCTTTCCTGAAATCCTCGAGAAATGGCAACGGCGCGCGGCTCATCTGCTGGTCGACGAGTATCAGGATACCAATCGCGTACAGTACCTGGTGGTCAAAGCGCTCGCCGCACGATCGGGAAATCTGTGCGTGGTGGGAGACGAGGATCAATCGATCTATCGATGGCGCGGAGCCGACATTCGCAACA
The DNA here is from genome assembly GCA_963733715.1 of uncultured delta proteobacterium. Lineage (GTDB taxonomy): Bacteria > Desulfobacterota > Binatia > Binatales > Binataceae > Binatus. The sequence continues at coordinate 66,989 of CAVTEN010000032.1, read as the reverse complement.
TCCTCGATTTCGAGCGCGACTACCCGACCGCGCAAATTTTCAAGCTCGAGCAAAATTACCGCTCGACCAAAACTATCCTTGCCGCGGCCGGCGGCGTCATCCGTAACAACACCGAGCGCAAGATTAAAAATCTGTGGACCGAGAACGGCGCGGGCGAGCCGGTCACCTACTACACCGGCGTCACCGAGCGCGACGAGGCCGACTTTATCGCGCTTGAAATCGCGCGGCTGACGGCCTCCGGCGGATTCAAGCCTGCCGACGTCGTCGTTTTCTACCGCGTCAATGCCCAGTCGCGCGCGATTGAAGAAGCTCTCGTGCGCCGGAGAATCCCCTACTACATCGTCGGCGGCGTGCGCTTTTACGAACAGCGCGACGTCAAGGATCTGCTCGCGTATCTGCGCGTGCTTGCGAATCCTGCCGACGCCGTCAGCCTCGAGCGGATGGTCGGTACGCCGCCGCGCGGAATCGGCGCGAAATCTTTCGAGGCGATCAGCGAGCTGGCCGCGCGCGACAACATCACGGCTTTCGAGGCGATGGGCCGCCTCGAAACGTATTCCAAAGTCGCGCTCCGAATCGCGAAGCAGGCCGGGATGCTCTATTCGTGGATGCATGATCTCGCCGCGCGCATCCCGGAGTTGAGCGTGCGCGGGATTGTCGAGGAAGTCGTCGCGCACAGCGGCTTCGAGGCTTACCTCGGCACGCTGGACGATGCGACCTTCCGCAAGCAGAATCTCGCCGAGATGCTCTCCGCGGCCAGCGCCTTCGACGCCGAGAAATCCGGCGGCGGCTTGCCCGAGTTCCTCGAGCGCGTCGCTCTCGTCAGCGACACCGAGCAGATCGACTCCAGCGGCGGACGCGCCGCGCTGATGACGCTGCACACGTCCAAGGGCCTCGAGTATCCAATCGTGTTCATGGCCGGGATGGAGGAAGGCCTGTTTCCGCACAGCCGCTCCGCCGATATCGACGAGGAAATCGAGGAGGAGCGCCGGCTATGCTACGTCGGCATGACCCGCGCGCGCCAACTGCTCTACCTGACCAACACGCTTTCGCGCGAGATCTACGGCGTGCGCCAGGAATCGCGTCAGTCGCGATTCATGCGCGAGATTGACCCCGCGCTGATTCGACGTATCGCGCCTGAACGCCACACCGCGCCCGTACGCCCGCTCTCGCCGCGCGAGGCCTACGTCGACTACGGCGACAGTCAGCTACCCGATGACGAACCCGGTCCCGGCGGCGACGGTTTCTCAATAGGAGCCAAGGTAGTACATCCAACCTTCGGCCGCGGTATCGTCCGTCGGCGCGAAGGACGCGGCGATGGCGCCAAGGCTTGGGTGAATTTCGATCGCGGTGGAATAAAATTGCTGGTGCTCAAGTTCGCAAACTTGAGGTTGATTGCAGACTAATCGCGCCGGTAGAATTTCACCTGATGCGACGACTCCCGCCGTACCGTTCACGCGGATTTGCCGCCAACTCTCCTGGGGTTTCATGAAACGCTTCATCAATATTGCCGCTCGACTATTCCCCGCCGTGATGCTGATTGCGCTGGTAGCGATTCCTGCCGCGCACGGCGCATGGACCGAAGACGAATTTGAGAAACGACCGCTGTACGCCTACCCGCTCCCGCGCGGCAAGGACGACATCATCGGCAATCTCATTACGTACCAAATCCAGAAGGGCGACACGTTGCTCGACGTCGGGCGATGGTTCGGCGTGACGGCCAAGGAAATTTCCAACGCCAACGCCGGCATCGACTGGTGGGCGCCTCCGGCCGGCCGAGTGGTCGTCCTGCCCGACGAGCATATCCTGCCGAATACGCCGCGCGTCGGGATCGTGATGAACATCCCCGAGATGCGGATCTATTATTATTTTCCGTCGCCGACCGGTCCGCTTCACCCGAAAGCCAAAGGCAAAGTGACGCCCGCCAAGTTCGTGACCGGCAAAAAGCATTCAGGAGGAGTCACGCCGTCAGTGGTATACTCGTTCCCGGTCGGCCTCGGGCGTTTCGATTGGAAAACCCCTGAGGGCGTTTTCACGGTCCGCGGCAAGACCCGCAATCCAACCTGGGTAGTGCCGGATGACATCTACCAGGAACATCTCGAGCGTGACGGCGAAGCCGAGCACGTCGTGTCCGGCGACGATCCCGACAATCCGCTGGGAAAATATCGCATCGAGCTGACCCTGCCCGAGTACGCCTTTCACGGAACCAACGTGCCGTGGGGCGTCGGCATGGAAGTCAGCCACGGATGCATCCGGCTGTATCCTGAGGACATCGAGCGCTTCTTCAACAAGGTGAAAATCGGCACGCCCGGGATGTTCGTCTATCAGCCGGTCAAGTTTGGATGGCGCGGTGACGCGCTCTACGTCGAGGTCCACGAAGATCTCTACGGCAAGTACGCCGGCCTGTGGGCCTACGCGCAGAAGGAAGCCGATCGCCAGGGCCTGACCGATCAGATCGACATGCAGAAGCTCGAAAAAGCTGTCGAGCAGAAGACCGGCGTCCCAACTTACATCATGCCGGGCCCAGCCCCCGGCAGCCCCAGCTAGTCGGGCATTCCGAGAAGGGGAAAGTCACTTTATTGAATGTGAAACCCGCCGTGGGTTTCACACTTCCTTGGGCAGGGGTGACCCCTGCACCCGATGTTAAAGGCGAAGATGCGGGACTTCGTCCCTGTTCGGAGGGGTTAGCTGTGTGGGCTGCGCGCAAGCCGCACATCACTCTGACGCACGCCGTCGAATCACCCGCCCCTGAGAGCAAAGTAGCGCGCCGCGCGCAACTTTGCGTTTATCACTTTCTCACTGGGTGCAGGGGTCACCCCTGCCGCCCGCCGCGCAGGCGATTATCTTATTTTGGAGCGACGACCTGCTTTTTTATGAGGTAAAAATATCGATGGCCGACGCCGAATGGGCCCGGCCATTTGAGCCGTCGGACGACCTCCATGCCCGCGATCGGTTCGCTCGCGATCGTGTATTCATTCACTTTCGGCGACGTGATCATCGGGATTCCCGCCTCGAGCTGCATCGTTTCAATTCCGTGCTTGGGATACCGATAGAGATCTTCGCCGTTGAGCGCGTAACCGGCATCGATCGCTGAGCGCGGAACTCCCTGATGCTCCAGTTCGTTCCGCGCCGCGAGGACCACCGCCATCCCTCGTTGATACGCGTACGTCCCGCCGAGCGACAGCAGGCCCATCGCGAGCGTCATCGCGAATCCCGCCGCCATCACCATCCTGCTCCGAGGGAGCGGCGCGAGCGCAAGCACGATCGCGCCGGCCGGCACCAGCACCAGGTAGTAGCGGTCGTTGTAAAACCATAGCGGCACCGTCGCCGCCCAATAAATTATCGCCGCTATCAGGATCGCGGCCGCCGCTCGCCCTAGCGTTTTGAAGATTGACGCGAACGCGACGATAAATCCCGCGGCTCCAACGCTCGCCAGCGCCAGGAATGCGTATTGCCAATCGCCATCCCACGAAAAGCGATTCACCCCTCCGCGCAGTATCAGCACGTTGTGCCACCCGCCGAAGCAACTGTACTCCGGCGTAACAGGCAGCTGATGGTCGAGCTGCATCAGGAGCAGTGCGGCTGCGAAAATTCCCACGCCGTGGATCGCCACTTCTCGCCATCGCGGCGTCGTGAGCTGCAGAATCGCCAGCGGCGACAATACCGTGCCCAGATAGAGTGCCGGGCCGAGCAAGCCCGCGCGCAGGTAGGTCGCGAGCGGCACGAGAAAAAGATAGTGGAACCGATTTTCGTTGAGCAGCAGGTCCCATGGCTTCGGGCCCAGCACCGTCAGCCATATCCACAGCGCCGTGCAGACCGCCAGCGCGACGCCGAACGGCACTATCATCTTGATCCACTGCGCGAGACCCCAACGATTCGTTCCACGCGGCCTCGCGTCGTAAAGGATCATCGCGCCGACGCATCCCGCTATCGCCATCGCGCCGAACGGCCGAATCATGAAGGCGATCACCGCCATCGCCGCGGCTAGCCACATCCACAACTGCTCGTGTCGGCCTTCCGCCTTGGCGAACGCAAGATGCGCCGCGATCATCGCAGTCAGAAACGGAATCTCGGTCATGAACGAAAAACTCAGGAAGGTGAAGCACGGATTGCAGATCAGCAGCCCCGTCGCCGCAAGCGCCTGCCATCGCGGCGCGCCGCATTTGATCGCCAGCGCATGGAACATCACTCCGCACAGCACCGCCAGCATCACCACCGACATTTCCAGCGATACCGAGTTTGCGCCGAACGCATGCGCCCACCCAACGCCGTAGTAGACCTGCGCTATCGGCATATCCTGCGTGAAGCCGGCGAACCTCATCTCGCCGGTGCGCAGAAACCGCCGCACGGCGGAGCCGTACAGCCAACTGTCCACCACCGGCGCTTCCGTCAGCGGATGCAATATCCAAAGCGCGAACGCGTACCATCCGACCACCACCGCTGCCGCGGCCCATCCTGCGCGCCTCATCGACTCCTGCCTTGCTCCCGTTTTAGCCTATCCTTTATACTCCGAAATTAACTCGACGAACGGGACTGCACCGATTTCAATCGAATCACACACAATGCGACAAGTAGCTTTTCATCGTCCGTCCATCGGACCCGACGAGGAGCGCGAGGTCCTCGACACCCTGCGCTCCGGATGGATCACCACCGGCCCCAAGGCCAAGCGCTTCGAAAGCGAATTCGCCGATTACGTCGGCGCCAAACACGCTCTCGCCCTTTCACATTGCACCGGCGCGCTTCATCTCTCTTTGTGGGCGCTCGGCATCGGCCCCGGCGACGAGGTTATCACCACGCCGTTTACTTTCACTGCCACCGCCGAGATTCTTGGCTACCTCGGCGCGCGCCCGGTGTTCGTCGACGTCGATCCCGGCACCTTCAATATCAATCCCGCCCGCATCGAGGAGGCGCTCGAGAGCGGCGCGAATAAACGCGTCCGCGCGATTCTGCCGGTGCACTTCGCCGGTCATGCGTGCGACATGGACCGGATTCTCAACATCGCGCGCACCTACAATTTGAAAGTTGTCGAAGATGCCGCGCACGCCGCCGGCTCGGCGCGTCACATGGACGGCCGCGGGATGGCGAAAATCGGCACCATCGGCGACCTCACCTGCTTCAGTTTTTACGCCACCAAAAATTTCACCACCGCCGAGGGCGGCATGATCACGACGTCCGACGACGCGCTCGCGGAAAAAATCGCCGTCGCCAGCCTGCACGGGATGAACAAGGACGCCTGGAAGCGCTACGACAAGAGCGGCTCCTGGTACTACGAAATCCACGACATGGGCTTCAAGTACAATCTGTCTGACGTGCACGCCGCCATCGGATTGGCCCAGCTCAAGCGCTCCGACGACTTCATGCGCCGCCGCGCCGAAATCGCGCGCGCCTACAACGACGCCTTCCGCGCCGACGACGCGCTCCAGCATCCGTACTCCGAGCCCGGCATCGAGCACGCCTGGCATCTCTATGTGCTGCGCATCCGCCCCGAGCGCCTCAAGCTCGGCCGCAATCAGTTCGTCGAGATGTTGCGCGAGCGCGGCGTCGGATGCTCCGTGCACTGCATCCCGCTGCACACGATGCACTACTATCAGCGCATGTACGGCTACCGCGACGGCGATTTTCCCGTCGCCGAAGACATCTTCAGCCGATGCCTCTCGCTGCCCATCTACGCCGCGATGACCGACGAGGACGTCGCCTACGTGATCGAAACCGTTCGCGCCATCGTGCGTGAAAACCGCCGCTGACCGGGGAGAATAATCGTGCGTGTACTGGTAACCGGCGGCGCGGGATTTCTCGGCTCTCATCTATGCGAGCGTCTGCTCAACGACGGCCAGGAAGTCATCTGCCTCGACAATTTCTTCAGCGGCAAGCGCGCCAACATCATGCACCTGCTCGGCAACCGCAATTTCGAATTCATCCGCCACGATGTGGTCGAGCCAATCCTGCTCGAAGTCGATCGCATCTTCAGCCTCGCCTGCCCCGCCTCACCCGTGCATTACCAGTACAACCCGGTGAAGACCACCAAGACCTCCGTGATGGGCACGATCAACATGCTTGGTCTCGCCAAGCGCGTGCACGCGCGCATCCTGCTTACATCCACCAGCGAAGTCTACGGCGACCCCGAGGAGCATCCGCAGACCGAATCGTACTGGGGCAACGTCAATCCGATCGGCGTGCGCTCATGCTACGACGAAGGCAAGCGCGTCGCCGAATGCCTGATGATGGACTATCACCGGCAGAACAACGTCGACACCCGCATCGTGCGCATCTTCAATACGTACGGCCCGCGGATGGCCATCAACGACGGCCGCGTGGTCTCGAACTTCTGCGTCGCCGCATTGCGCGGTGAAGATCTCGAGATTTACGGCAACGGCAATTCGACCCGCTCGTTCGCCTACGTCGACGACATCATCGACGCCCTGGTGCGCATGATGAATCAGGACACGCACATCGGCCCGGTGAACATCGGCAACCCCGACGAATTCACAATTGCGGAACTCGCCAAGCTCGCCATCGAGCTTGCGGGCAGTTCGTCGAAGGTGGTGGTCAAGGGCCCGCGCGCCGACGATCCAGTCCGCCGCAAACCAAACATCGAGCTCGCAAAGAAAGTCTTAGGATGGGAGCCGCATATCGCGCTCCGCCCCGGCCTCGAAAAAACAATCGTGCACTTTCGCGAAGTACTCGGCATCCCGCAGCAAATAGCGCTCTTTTCGACGCGCCGTTCCGCTTGCGATTCGCACAATCTTTGCGAGAAGATAAACGTAGTCCTGTATGCGCCAATCTGCGCCGCATCATGAATTCCAAGATTTCGTTAGCCGCGTTCTCCCTGTTTTTGCCGCTTGCGATTGTGGCATGCGCCGCAACGCCTCCCCCGCCTGCTGCCCCTGAGCCAATCGTCTACATGCCGCCGGATCCCAATCCGCCGGCGCCCGACGAATGGAACTTATTGCCCGATCCGACCACCGGCCAGGTCGACGTCTATCACCAGGGCGGCTACGTAGGCTCCGTCACCGGCGACGAGCCCAAGGACCAGGACCCGCCAATCCCGCACCCAGTTCCGCACGCGGAAAACTGAGGCTCTTTTCCGACAAAATAGTTCTAACAGGGACGAAGTCCCGCATCTTCGTATTAGCGCTGGGTGCAGGGGTCACCCCTGCCGAAGGAAGCGTGAAACCCACCGCGGGTTTCACATTAAATAAAGTTCCTCACTATTTTAATAAATTCCGCGCGATGACAACGCGCTGAATCTGCGAAGTACCCTCGTAAATCTGCAACAACTTCGCGTCGCGCATCAGCTTCTCGACGGGATACTCCTTCATGTATCCGTAACCACCGAAAATCTGCACGGCGTCGGTCGTGATCCGCATCGTCGCGTCGGCGCTGAATGCTTTCGCGTACGCCGAAATCGTGTTCGCCCCCTCGCCCTTATCGACCAGCCACGCCGCCTTGTACGTCAGCAGCCGCATCGCTTCGATCTCAATCGCCATGTCCGCCATCATGAACTGGATCGCCTGGAAGTTTGCGATCGGCTGCCCGAATGCGCTGCGTTGCTTCGAGTACTTGAGGCATTCGTCGAGCGCGCGCTGCGCAATCCCGATCGCGATCGCGCCGATCTCCGGCCGGCTGTGATCGAACGTCGCCATCGCGTACTTGAAGCCCTCGCCTTCGCGCCCGACCAGCGCGCTGGCCGGAATCCGCACGTCCTCGTAAAAAATTTCGCCGGTATCGGCCGCGCGCTGCCCGAGTTTGCCATGCATCCGGTTGCGCGTTATTCCCGGCACGCTCGACGGAAACACGAAACACGAGATGCCCTTGTGCTTGAGCCGCTTGTCCGACGTCGCGAACGTGACGTACCAGTCCGCCTTCGACCCGTTCGAGATGAAATGCTTGGTGCCGTTGATGATGAACTCGTCGCCCTCGCGCCGGTAGGTCGTGCTCATCGCGGCGACGTCCGAGCCCGCGCCCGGCTCGGTGATCGCGAACGCGCAGAAGGTCAGCTTCTTCACCAACTGCCCCAGGTAGGTACGCTTCTGATCTTCGTTGCCCGCGATCAGAATCGGCAGCGTCGCGAGGTCGTTGGCGCCCACTGCGTTCGAGATTCCCGCGCATCCGTAGTTCAGCTCCTCGACGATCAGACTGGTGTCGAGCACGCCGAGCCCCGGCCCGCCCATCTCCTTCGGCACTCCGAAGTTCATCAGACCCGCGGCGAACGCCTTCTCGCACACGTCGACCGGAAAAATTTCCTTCTCGTCGTATTCCCGTGCGCGCGGAATTATCTCCTGCTCGGCAAACTTATGCGCCAGTTGTTTCAGTTCGATCTGTTCGTCGGTCAAATCAAAACCAAGCATCGTAATATTCTCCCATCGTCGGTCATCGCCATTGGTGTTAATCGAGCGCGCGATGCAATGAAAGAGCCTCGCCTTCTGTCATGCTGAGGAAGCGAGCAGCGCGAGCGGAAGGAAGCATCTCGGACAGGTTCGCTTCACGCGAACCCGGTTCCGGTCTCTGTAATCGCGCGCTTCGCGCGCTCCTCTATCAGCCGCGCCCTGTTCGCTCAAAACTCTTTCGTGCCTTGAAAAACCGCGCGCATGTCGATACGAGGGTAGATGAGTTCGAAATCTGAAGGAGACCCACGATGCCGATTACCGTGATTGCCAAACTGAAAGTACAGCCCGGCAAAGACGCCGAGTTCGAAGCAGCAGCAAAACAAATGATCGCGACAGTGAAAGAGTCCGAGCCCGGCACTCTTTCCTATGTGCTGCACAAGAACACCAAGGATGCCACCGAGTTCATCTATTACGAGGTCTACCAGGACCAGGCCGCGCTCGACGCACACGGCAAGACCGATCACATGAAAGCCTTCGGCGGAAAAATCGGCGCCCTGCTGGCAGGCCGCCCCGAAATCGCAATCCTCCAGGAAGTCGCCCGCAAATAATCCCATCGCGATTGTTCCCTCCGCTCGGGTTAGGGAGACTCCAACTCCGGTTCCCCTTCCCGCTCGGGAAGGGGTTAGGGTAGGGGTTAGGGGTTAGGGGTTAGGTTCTCCAGTGCGAGCCAACTTTCGAGACTTAAAGTAACAGTTTAGATAATCCCGATGCCTTCCACCCTCGCAATCCTCGGCGGACAGCCGCTTCGCACCCGTCCTTTCCCGGCGTGGCCAGTCTTCGACGTTCGCGAACGCGCACAGCTCGAAGATGTGCTCACGTCGCAAAGCTGGGGCGGCTACCCGAGCCCCAATCGTAAGGCCGCCGAGTTCGCCGCCGCATTCGCCGCATATCAGGGCGCTCGCTTCGCAATTCCGACCACGTCCGGCACCAGCGCGCTCGAGGTCGCACTCAAAGCACTCGGCATCGGCGCCGGCGACGAGGTCATCGTCCCCGCGATCACTTTCGCCGCGACTCCTTACGCCGCCGTCGCATGTATGGCGCGTCCGATCTTCGCCGACGTCAGCGCCGCCAACGCATGCATCGATCCCCAATCCGTCAAGCGCCTCATCACGCGCCGCACCAAGGCCATCATCCCTGTGCATTACGGCGCGTCGCTCGCCGATCTCGATGCACTCGCGGCAATTTCGCGTGCGCATTCCATTCCGATCGTCGAAGATTGCGCCCACGTCCCCGGCGCTCAGTTCCGCGATCGCGGCGTCGGCACTCACGGCGCTCTCGGATGCTTCAGCTTTCAGTCCTCGAAACCGATGACCGCGGGCGAAGGTGGAATGATCACGACCGACGACCCCGACCTCGAGCAGCGATGCCAGTCGCTCATCAACTGCGGACGCCGCCGTCCCGAAGACAATTTCGAAGGCCCGCTGATGGGCGCGAACTACCGGATGACGGAATGGCAATGCGGAATTCTGATCGCGCAACTCGCGCGCCTGCCCGAGCAGATCGAGTACAAGAGCCGCGCCGCCGCCCGTCTGCGCGAAGGACTCGCCGCCATCAAGGGTCTGACCCCGGTCGCGCGCGATCCACGCATCACGCGCGAAGTCATCTACGCATTTGTATTTCTCGTCGACGAATCTGCACTCGGCGTTTCGCGCAATCGATTCGTCCGCGCACTGCGCGCGGAAGGCATCCCGTGCGGCGTCGCCAACGATCCGGTTTACCGATCCGCACTTTTCCCGCGCGAGTCCTCCCCCTATCGCAAAGCAGTTGAACTGGCCGGCGCCAACCCTGACACCGTCGCGATCGATTGCCCCGTCGCCGAACGACTCTTCGAGCACGCGATCGTCTCGATACCGCACGAATGCCTGCTCGGCGACGACCGCGACGTCGACGACATCATCGCCGCAGCGGCCAAAGTGGCTTCCAGAGCCTCCGACCTTGCCTCGGCCAATTTGAAATGAGTCCCCTCTTCGCTGGCGCCGCGCGCGTGAAACTCGATCCTCCGTTCGGGCTCGCGATGCTCGGTTACGGCAATCGCGTCGGTCGCAACGCGGGCTTGCACGACGACCTGGCCGCGCAAGCGCTCGTGCTAAGCGACGGCGCGAACAAAGTCGCTATCGCCGGCGTCGACGTGCTCGCAATCGGGATTCGAATCGCCGACGACATTCGCGAACGCGTCGCCGCAAGCACGGACATACCCGCCGATTCGATCCTCGTTTGCGCGACGCATACGCATTCTGCGCCCGCCTTCAACATCTTCGCGACTCCGCGCGCCGATGCGAAGCCCGCTGAAGGCCGCGACCTCGAATGGGAGCGCTCGCTGCCCGAGAAGATCGCTGGCGCAATCATTCAGGCGAACGAAAATCTTGAACCAGCGACTCTCCGCGCGGCCGCCTCCCAATTCACGCTCGGAATCAATCGCCGCCTGATGCGTCCGCATCGGCAAATTCAGCTTGCCGCGAACCGCTCCGGCCCGGCCGACGCCGAAGCGAGCACGCTCGCTGCGTATCGCACCAATGGAACTCCGATCGCGTTCATCATGAACTATCCATGCCACGGCGTGGTGCTGTGCGAGGACAACCTGCTCTACTCGCGCGACTGGCCCGGCTTCGCGATGGATGAAATCGAAACCGCGGCCGCATCCGCCGGAGGCCCGCGCCCAATCTCGATTTTCATCCAGGGCGCGACCGGCAATATCGATCCGCGCAGCCGTGGCAATTTCGAAGTCGCCGAAGAGCACGGCCGCGCGATGGGCCGCGGTGCGTTCGACGTGCTCCAGCACGCGCCCTCAATCGCGGACGCTGGAATCGCGGTACGCAGAATCGCGCTGAATCTCAAGCTCAAAGATCTCAACGATGAACTAGCAACCGCGCGCGATTGCGCCGCCCAAACCCAAGCCTCGCTCGATAACCATCGCGGCGGCGACGGCTATCAGTTGAAGCGCCTGCGCGACCACCACGCACAGTCGCGCGCTGCGCTGGCCGCTCTGGAAGCGCTCGAGGAGCAAAATCGCCGCGACCGCCGCGTCGATATGACGAACCGCAACCTTGCAACCGCGATGACAGTCGTGACCGTCGGCAATCTCGCCATCGTCGGCATCCCCGGCGAACTCTTCGTCGAGCTCGGCCTCGCGCTAAAAGCAAACCCGTCCTTCACGCAAACTTTTGTCGCCGGCTACTGCAACGATCTCATCGGCTACATTCCGACTCGCGCCGCGTACCCCGAAGGAGGTTACGAAGTCGATACCGCGCGAATCGCAGCCGGCAGCGGCGAAACGATCGTAGACACCGCTCTCTCAGCTCTCACCTTGATGCGCCCGTAACTCGTGCGCGAGATTCACCATCGCGAACTTCTCCTGATGCGCAGGTTCGGCGTGCAAATCGTCGACGTCCTGCCGTCGCACGAGTTCGACACCGCGCACATCAGCGGCGCGATACACATTCCGGTCGGACGCATCCTGCGCGACGGGCCGGCCGCGCTCGATCGCAAGCGCTCAGTCGTTGTCTATTGCCGCGATTCCTTGTGAGACCTCAGCGCGCGAGCTGCGGCGCAGCTCGACCTGCTCGGATTCATCGACGTCCGCCATTACTTCCGCGGCAAGGCCGATTGGATCGTCCGCGGATTGCCCACCAATCCGCCGGCTCCGCTCTCAGAGCGGATGCGCGCGCTCCCGTACTTCATGAACAATCTCGCACCCGCCCTGCGCGCATTCTGGATTCATTATTCAGACCGCGTGCGCGTCGACGAGTTCATGCGCGACGACCTCGCCCGCCTCGCTCCCGAAGACTCCGTCTTACGTGCTTCCCCCAATTCGCCAAGGCCGCGCGCCGTTGTTCTGAACCCCGACGGAATCCTGCTCGGCACCATCGAACAAACCGACTCGGCACCGCGCGCACTCGATGCGATGAATCCCAACCCGCAAACAATCCGCCCCGACATGACCCCGCGCCTCGCCAGGAAGCTGCTGTCTTCGAATCCATATCTGATGGTGACGACCGCGAAGGGTAAATGTCTCGGACGCTACGTCCCCGAAGACTGAGTTCTATCGCTCGATCACCCCATCCCCCGAGATTTCCAGATGATAAGCCGCCTCACAGCTGAATTCTTCCGGATGCGTTCGGTAGTGCTCAACCTGCGGCGCGCCGGCAAGCGCACTCATCACGCCTTCAATATCGGTAGGCTCGAAGCCCAGGCGCGAAAAGAACTCCCCCGCATCCTTCGTGAACAGGTACAGATGGCGCGCGCCGCGCGTGTGCGCCGCCTTGCGGGCTGCTGCGATCAACGCGGCGCCGATACCGCGCCCGCGCACCGATTCATCCACGTACAGCGAGCGGATCAGCGCTGCGTCGATCTTCGACTCGACGCCAATCACTCCGACCGGTTCATCGCCGACATACGCGACGATGTAACACGCAGCTGGCCAATCGATTCCGTCAGTCATCATGCCGGCCCGCGTGAGCATTTCGCGCACGATCTCGAGGTTGCGCGTCTGCTCGACTACCAGTTCGCCCGCGCGATGCTTTCGTATCGCCATCTCGTGTCTGCGAGCTACTTTTTCGGCGGCGGGAATAGCTGCACGCCCGCTTCGTCCACGACTGTGATTGCCTTCACCGGACACGAACGCGCAGCCGAGACAATTATCGAGTCGTCCGCTCCCGACGCGTTGACGACTTCGGACTTGCCTTGGTCGTCGAGTTGAAACACGGCAGGCGCCGTTTCCACGCAGTCGCCGCTGCCGATGCAGCGGGTTTTGTTTACCGTGATCGAAAGCTTCGCCATCGCTACCTCCGGGGTTCTGCTTGAACAATAGAATCCACACCGAGCGCGCGCAATTGAATCCGAGCGCACCGCGGCTGATACTGATTCGCGATGAGCCAGATCACAGGCACCGGCATCGACGTCATCGAAGTCGATCGCATCGAGCGCGCTCTCACTCGGCCCGCGACGGGCGAGCGCTTTCGCGCCCGCGTCTTCACTCCCGGCGAGATCAAGTATTGCGAGTCACGCGGGCTCCCCCGCTACCAGAGCTACGCCGCGCGCTTCGCCGCCAAGGAAGCGACGATGAAGGCGCTAGGCACGGGCTGGAACCGCAACGTCGGATGGAGCGAGATCGAAGTCGTGCGCGAGCGCGGCAAACCACCAACCATCGCGCTATCAGGCAAGGCCGCCGCCTTCGCGCAGCGCAAACAGATCACGCGTTTTCACCTGAGCATCACCCACACCGCCGCCCAGGCGATAGCCCACGTAATCGCCGAAACCTGATCCCAGGACAAGAAGAGGTTAGGAATCGACTAGCGATCGGGATCCAACTTGACCTTAAGCTTCAATCTTTTCAGAACTGTTTCGTGATCTACCACTTGGCCGGCTTCGGCTTGCTCAAGCGCGTGCTTGACTGCGTCAACGAACCACTTCTCGTAGTCGAATGCATTATTCTCTGGCATACGGTCACTTCGCCGGGGACGCGGCGGCTTGCGGCGGGGGCGGCGCGGGCGCCTTTGCCATGTACAGCGGCGCGGGCCTGTTGAGTTGCTCGAAGGTGAAATCGCTGAGCGAGTACACCGCCTTGCTCCCGCTTGACGTTGCGTAATACTCGGTCCGTTGTGCGGGCTCGCCGGGGATTGGCGGGGCAGTCGGCTTGACGTTGATCTTCGCGAGCTTGACCATGCCGAGCTGCTTGCCGTCTTTGCCGATCAGCGTGATCTCGAGCGCGGGATTGTCGAGTCCGAACGGCTGCGCACTCGGCATCGGATCGGCGACAATCGATTCACCCTTCAGATCGCGGAACTGATTCAGCAGCCGCTCGACGAGCGGGATATCGCCCTCCGACGTCTTTCCACCGACTGTCACGTCCCACTTGCCGACCGGGGCGCGCTTGAGCGTGAACTCGCCGTCGCTGGTTTTGACCTTGACCGTATCAACCGACTCGGGATCAATCTTGACGATGGTCTTGTCGCGAAAATCGAGCGGCGACTTTTCCAGGCTGGTCATCACGAATTCCGCGACCGCGTAAACTGGCGCGCGCTCTCCGCGGCGCACGTAAATTCCGCTCTTGCCCTCGCCGGCCTGCTTGAATCCGAACAGCATCGATTGCTGCTCGCCGTTCTTGAGCACCACCGTGGCAGTCAGATGCGGCTTCTCGAGCCCATACTGCGCGACGTTGGGAGGCGCATCCGAGACGAAGTCGGTCGCCTGCGCATTGACCAGCGTGCCGAGCGCCATCCGCACGGCGGTATCATTGGCCGGCGTCCGTCGTGGGCTTGACGATCTTCCAGTTGTCGCCGTCGCGATCGATCTCAACCGTCTGCCCGTTGTCGCGCGCGATTATCAGTTTCTGAACGTCGTCGATCTTGAACGCCATCAGGTCGCGAACGCGCAAATCATTGACCGTCTTGTTCATCCCGGCCGAGAACGCGCCTTCCGTCAGCAGCACCGCCGGACTGTTGGAGAGCCGAACGTACGCGTTGAAACCAATCGGCGTCGATTTCCCGACTTCGATCGACGGAAGTGTTTTCTTGTCGAAGGTCGTGACCGTGACTGTAGTAGTGGGCGGCTTGAGCCCGAACGGCGCGAGGTCCGCCGGCTTGTCATCGACGGTGCGAACCAGGACACCGTCTGCAATCGCATGCGCGAGGTTGTTGGCCTGCGTCTGTTCGGCGTCGGCGCCGACAGGCTTCACGAGGCGCCACGGCTTGCCCTTGTCGCGCTCGAGCACGATGTCCCGATCAGAATACTTGAGTTCGATTTTCGCGATGTCGTCCGGCTTGACGGCGATCAGTTTCGGCTTTTCCTCGTTCACCGAATAATGACCGACGACAAAAGCGTAGCCGCCAACAATCGCGAACAGGACCAGGACGATAATAGTGTTGCGCAAGCGCATCGGAGATTAGGTCGCAGCCGGAGAGCGCCTCAGTTGCGCCGTTCCCACCACACGACGATCCCGGCAATCAGCAGCAGCTCGGGCAGCAGCAGCACCGCGAATGCGAACACAATCGAGAACTGGCCCTCAGTCAGGCGGAAGCGCGACGCACGAATCGAGCGCGGCCGAATCGAGATCGAATTTTCCTCGCCGGTGAGCCAGTCGGCACTGTTGACGAAAAAATCGCGGTTGAAGAACGTCGTCACATTCTGATTGTCGGCGAACTCGGCACTGCCGTAAACCACGATGCGCGCATCGCCCTTGCCCAAGCCGAGCTGCTGGAGGTTGCCGTCCACCGCCATCGCCACCGCGATCGGCCCGCGCGTATCCTTCGCGCTCAGCTCGGCCTTTTGCTGCCGGAACAAGCGTGTCGAGGTCGACCTCCGCCCATGACGTATCGCTGGTGCTCGCGATCGGCGTGACAGTCAGCCCCGGCTTCAGATTCGGTTCGGCGGTTAGCGATCGCGACATCGGGAATACGGTGCGCTGCTTGAAATCCTTGGTGATCGGATGCTCGCCGTAGTTCTGCACGATCGGATTCAGCCCGAGCGCGGGACCCTCGAACAGGCGCACCACCTGGTCAACCACGATGTCGTTGCCGACCTTGACGCCCCATTCGCCCGCCAGCTTCACCATCGCGTCTTCGTCGATCGGATTGTCGGGACGCTGCGGCCGGTACATCGCAATCATGCGCCCGCCATGCTTGAGGTAGTCATTCAACGCATCGATCTCATGCTGGCCGAGCGGCTTGATCGGTCCCGCGACCACGACCAGGTTCGCGTCGTCGGGCACCTTGGGAAGTTGCGCGAGCTCGAGCTTGCGAACCTCGTAGCCCTCGCCTTCCAGATCCTTCTTGATAGTGCCGTAACCGGTCTGGGTTTCCGCGTCGTCGGGATCTGCCTCGCCGTGCCCGTCGAGGAACTCGATCACCTTCTTGGTGCTCCTGGTCGCGCGAATGATGGCGTTGGTCAACGACTCCTCGGTGAGATCGGTGACGTTGGTGCCCTCGCCACTGTCGGCGCCGCCGTATTGCAGATGCGTCGTGCCCATCACGGACACCTTGAAACGCTCGGCGAGCTCGGGATGCTTATCGGGATCGACCAGCTCGTAAGTGAGCTTGGGCGAGTAGTACGCGAAGGTCTCGAAGAGTTCTCGCGCAGCCGGATTCTCGCCGGTCTGGAAGAAGCCGTACAACTTCAGCGGCTTCTGCAGACCCTTGACCACGTTTATCGACTGGCTCGAAAGGCTGTAAACCTTCTCGCTAGTGAGATCGAGCCGGGTGTGATGGAGCGACGAAATATAGTTAACCGCGACCAGCAGCCCGATGAAGGCAATCGAGTAGATGGCGGCGTTGGCGCCGTACCGCGCCGAACGTCCGGTCGAGATCGATGCAAGCTCGGATCGGCTCGACGTGATCCACAGGACAATCGCGAAGATGCCGCCGGCCAGGTTGACCCATACGAACAGCCGAAAGCCGCTCGAAATAAAATAGTCAACCAGCCCGAACGTGAGCAGAACCAGGCCGAGAATTCCGTAAAGCGCCGCCGATCGCCTCATCCGCCCCCTACCTTACCGCCAGCGCGCCGACTCGACCGATCGTTGGGTCAAGAACAGCGCCACGAAGATGAGACTCAGGAAGTACACGATGTCGCGCGTGTCGATGATACCGGTGACCATCTGCGCGAAATGATCCGGCAGCGATAGATAGCGCAGCAAATCGGAAAAAGAAGATCCGCCCGCCTGCGCCGGCCACGAAATCACGAACAGCAACAGCAGCAGGCCGAAACAACTGATCGCCGCGATGATCTGATTCTGCGTCAGCGAGCTGGTGAACAGTCCGATCGAAACGAACGAAATGGCCAGGAACGCGAGCCCGAGGTAGCCGGCGAACATCACGCCGATTTCCGGATTGCCGAAGGCAATCAGGATCAACGGAAACATTCCGGCGAGCCCGATCATGATCAGCATGAAGGCCGCGGCTGCGATGAACTTTCCCGCGACTATCTCGCCGGTGCGGATCGGCGCGGTGAGCAACAGCTCGTAGGTGCCGGTGCGCTTCTCCTCGGCAAAACTTCGCATCGTGATCGCGGGCACCAGGATGACGAGCACGATCGCGAGGTTGTGCAGCATCGGCTCGATTACGCGCTCGTTGAGATTGAGTTTCTGCAAGACTTCGGGATTCTGCATCGCAGCGTATGCGGTCAGCGTCACTTCGAAGTAGCGCAGCAGCGCGAAGAAAAAGAAGCCGCCCAGCAGCAGGAACACCGTCATCACGACGTAGGCGACCGGCTGCAGGAAATAGCCCGAGAGCTCCTTGCCCGCGATTGTCAGGGAATTTTTCATTCGAGCGGCACGGGTCGTCTAGGTATGGCCCGCTCCAACCTCCTCCAGCTTTTCTTCCGCCGTCGCGCCGTCCTCGTGATGCTCTTTCGTGATCGCATTCAGGAAAATATCTTCGAGCGACGTCCCGGCCGGCAGCTGCTTCAGGTATTCCTCGAGCACCACGCGGCCGTCGGCGATGATCACGACCTTGTCGCAGATCTGCGAGACCTCGGGCAGGATATGCGTCGAGAGCACGACGGTTCTGTTGCCCGCGAGATGGTGAATCAGGCCGCGAATTTCGTGAATCTGGCGCGGGTCGAGACCGATAGTCGGTTCGTCGAGCACCAGCACTGGCGGATCGTGAATCAACGCTTGCGCGAGGCCGACGCGCTGACGATATCCCTTCGAGAGCTGTCCGCAAATCCGATGCGACATGTCAGTGAGTCCGCAAACTTCGAGCACATGCTCGAGCGCCGATTCGATCTTCGCGCGCGGGACGTCGCGGAGTTTCGCAACGAACCGCAGATAGGCCTCGACGCGCATGTCGGGATAGAGTGGCGGATTCTCCGGCAGGTAACCGATTTTGCGGCGAGCCTCGAGCGATTGCGAAAAAATATCGAGTCCATCGATCAGCACGGTGCCCGCAGTCGCCGGCATATAGCCGGTGATGATCCGCATCGTGGTGGTTTTGCCGGCGCCATTAGGGCCCAGAAAGCCGAGGATAGAACCGCTCTCGGCCTTGAACGATACGTCTTTAACCGCGACAAAGTTGCCGTAGGCTTTAGTTAGGTTTTTAACCTCAATCATTCAGGTCGTCCGATTCCAGAGCCACCCTGCGTCGCAACTGAGTCAATCAGTCAAATGAATTGACGAAGAAACCCACACGGCAATTCGATCAACCACAGGGCAACCGTCTAATTAAACACGCCACGCGAAACTGTCAATACGATGATCTGACATCGCGCATTAAATTTCGATTTGCTTTTGCGACACTGTTGCTTTGAGAACTGTATCGGATAGTTTCGATTGATGGCCGCAGAGCGCAAGCAACTGATTCTTGTCGACGGATCGGGTTATATCTTCCGCGCGTTTCATGCGCTGCCGCCCATGAATACCTCGCACGGGCTGCCGACCCAGGCGGTCTATGGCTTCATCCGGATGCTGCTGAAGCTGCTGAAGGACGTGCGCCCGTCGCATATCGCGATCGTCTTCGACTCGCCGAAGAGAACTTTCCGCGACGACCTGTTCGCCGACTACAAGGCGAATCGCAGCGAGGCGCCCAACGATCTGATCGTGCAGATTCCGTATATCCATCGCGCGGTCGAGGCATTCAGAATCAAGTCGCTGATGATCGAGGGCTTCGAGGCTGACGATGTGATCGGCACGCTCGCCAAGCGCGCGGCGAAAGAAGACTTCGTCGTCACGCTCATCACGGCGGACAAGGATTTCATGCAGTTGGTCGGTCCGCACGTGACGCTGTGGGACACGATGCGCGACAAGCGAACCGGAGCGCGCGAGGTGCGCGATCGCTTCGGCGTCGAGCCGTCGGCGCTGGTCGATATCCAGGCGCTGACGGGCGACTCGATCGACAATATCAAAGGCGTGCCGGGCGTCGGCGAGAAGACGGCGTCGGCGCTGATTCAGAAATTCGGCGGCATCAAGCAACTCTACGAGAACCTCGACCATATCGAGGAGGCGGGGATTCGCGGCGCGAAGAAAGTCGCGGGCCTGCTCGCGGAGCATCGCGCGGCGGTGGACCTCGCGCGAAGATTGGTGCGCATCGAGACCGACATGCAGCTCAAGATCGAGCCTGAAGAGTTCGCGTGGCGCGGCGTCGACGAGAAGTTGGCCGCCGATCTGATGCGCGAGCTGGAGTTCAATTCGATCATTCGCGAGATATCGCCGTCGCAGGCGGAACTTCCCGGCCTTGAGTCGAGCGCGACGCCGGTCGCAACCGTCAGTGGAAAAGATCTCGCGGAGGCGCTCGAGACTCTCGCCAGCGCGCCGCGCATTGCAGTTGATCTGACAGCGTCCGAGACCGGCGGGGCCACGTTGCAGCTCGCGAGCGCCGAACAAACCGTCGTCATCGAGCATGACGAGATCGCGAGCGCGGCATCCTTGCTCAGCTCCGAGCGCCCGCCCAAATCGTGCCACGATCTCAAGAATCAAATCGAAGCGTTCGCGCGCCATGGAATCGCGCTGGCCGGCGTCGATTTCGACACGATGCTGGCGGGCTTTCTGATCAATTCCGGACAGGGCGAGCCTTCCCTCACCCAGCTTTATCACGAGTACCTGGCGCCGCTGGGCGCGAGCACTCCGCCGGGTACGAATGCGGACCTGGTGAGAAATCTTCGCGAAGCGCTGACGACGCGTCTGGAAGCCGACGGGCTAATCTCGATGTACAACGAAATCGAGATGCCGATCGCGCCGATTCTGGCCGAGATGGAAACCGCCGGAATCGGAATCGACGGCGATGCGCTCAAGATCATCTCGAAGGAATTTGCCGAAGAGATAAATCGGCTGGAGCGCGAGTGCTACGAACTGGCCGGCCGCGAGTTCAATCTCAACTCGCCCATCCAGTTGCGCGAGGTTTTGTTTACTCACCTGAAACTGTCGGCCAAGGGCCTGAAAAAAACCAAGAGCGGATTTTCCACCGACGTCGATACGCTCGAGAAGCTGGCCGCGGTGCATCCGATGCCGCGCAAGCTGATCGAATACCGCACAATTTCGAAATTGAAATCCACCTACGCCGACGCGCTGTCCGAAGTGATTCACTCGGGCACCGGGCGCATTCATACGACGTGGCATCAGGCGCTGGTACCCACAGGACGCGTCAGCTCGAGCGATCCGAACCTGCAGAACATCCCGACTCGCAGCGTCGAGGGCCGCAGGATTCGCCGCGCGTTCGTGCCGAAGCCGGGATGTATCTTCGTGTCTGCCGACTATTCGCAAATCGATCTGCGCGTGATGGCTCATCTGTCGGGCGACAAGACGCTCGTCGATGCGTTCACCACCGGCGAGGACATTCACATCCGCACCGCGACCGAGGTGCTTGGAGTCACGCCGGACAAGGTCAATGCCGAGGCGCGCCGGCTGGCCAAGGTGATAAACTTTGGGATTATCTACGGGATGGGGTCGCAGCGGCTGGCCGGCGAACTCGGGATTGCGCTAGCCGAGGCCTCGGACTACATCAAGCGCTACTTCGAGCGGCTGCCTGGCGTGCGCGCATGGCTCGACGATACGGTTCGTATCGCGCGCACGACAGGCTACGTAACGACGATGTACGGACGCCGCCGCTATCTGCCCGAGCTGAACGCGCAGCCGGGTGGAGCGAGGGCGCAAGCAGAGCGAATCGCCATCAACACCCCTATCCAGGGCACGGCGGCAGACCTGATAAAACTCGCTATGATACGGCTGGATAGAGTGCTCAAAGAGCGTGGCCTCGCCGCGCGGATGATTCTGCAAGTGCATGACGAACTACTGCTGGAAGCGCCGAATGGCGAGTGGCAAGAGGTCGCGGCGCTGGCAAAACGCGAAATGGAGGGGGTGGCCGAACTCAAAATTCCGCTCAAAGTGGAGCTGAAATCCGGTCCAAACTGGGCCGAGATGAGCGGAGCGGCATGAATACTTCCCTGAATTTAGTCGCCCTCATTAGCGTCTACTCAAGTTGAGAACACCAGGCCGCCATGACGGCGATGAAGCCGAGCTTATCGAACGCTCCCGCAAGGGCGATTCGGAAGCATTCGGCGTGTTGGTGGAGCGGTACCAGCGTAGAGTGGTCGGAGTCGCGCTGGCGGTGGTGCATAACCAGGATGATGCGATTGAACTGGCGCAAGAAACTTTTGTTCGCGCCTATGAAAATCTCACAAAATTCGAATCGCGCTCGAGCTTCTCAACCTGGCTCTATCGAATCGCGGCCAACCTCGCGATCGATTTCTGGCGCCGCGAGGGACGCCACGTAGTTCTGCATGGAGAAGACGCCGAAACCGAAATCGGTAAGTTGCCGACTACAACTGGCGATTCGTTCAAGGAAGTCAGTCGCAGTGAACTTTCGGCGCGACTAAAGCAAGCGCTGGAGGAGTTGACGCCAGAACATCGTGCAGTGATACTTCTACGCGAAGTCGAAGGAATGTCGTACGACGAAATTAGCGACGTTTTACAGTGCCCTAGAGGAACGGTCATGAGCAGGTTGCACTATGCACGCACGCACCTGCGTAACATTTTGAAAGATCTGGGCGGGAACTGAGCGAAGTATATGGCTGAATGCGGTGAAATTAGCATGATGCTCGGCGCGTTCGAGGACTCGGAACTCGAACCCAACGAGATGCAGGAAGTCGCGTATCATCTGGCGCGATGCGAATCCTGCACGGGCATCCTCGCCGATTACTCGACGCTGGGACGAGACCTCAGATCCATTACGGAAGCGCCTTCGCTGGCCGGTTTCTCGAGCGCGGTAATAGCTCGCATCGATCGCCTGCCGCAGCCGGTACTGACGAGAATCGAGCGTTTCTTCAGGCGTCAGCTGGAGTCCGTCGGCGCCGGGTTCGCGTGGGGCGGCGCTGTCGTGGCGGCCGCAATCGTGACGATAGTTCTGATGACGCCGTACGCCCGAGCAATTCGCCAATCGAGGGACGCTGCCGACCGTAGTCGCCAGTTCGGATCACAATGCAGCGCCGCGCCGCCCGCTCAGCTAGCGGACGCGGCGACCAGCGAGCCCACAATGGCGGACAACGATTCTCATGCCGACATCTCTCGCCTCGAGTCGGAGAACCATTCTGTTGCAGTTTGGAGCGAGCCCCGCAGGGACACCACGGTCATCTGGTTGCCGGATCAGCCTTAGGTCGCCATGTCGCTGCGTCCCGGTAGCCTCACTTTCCTCATCGTCGTGATCTCGGCCTTCGGACAGGCAGGTGTCACTAGCGCGCAGTCGGCGCCGAAGCTGGTGAACGTTTATGTCGATTCGGTGATGGCGGCAGATACCAACGAGGGAACCGATCCGCGCCTCGCCCCGATGGGCCAGAAGCTGCGCGGCCTGTTCGGCTTTTCGACTTACAGCCTGATCGGTCATAACGAGGGCGAGACCGATTGCGGCAAGATGATCGCGTTCACTCTGCCAGGCGGCAAGATTCTCCACGTGCAACCGCGCGCCATCGACGGCGACATGATCGCGATGGAGATCGTGCTGTTCGACGGCACGCGCCCGATGATGACGACCGACCTCAAGCTCAAGAACAACGGGACGTTGATCGTCGGCGGTCCGCGTTACGAGCAGGGGATGATGATCATCTCGATCGGCGCGAGCACCGGCGGAACTCCGCCAGTGCAGGCTCAGGCCACTCCCCCGGGCGAAGCGACTTCTCGCTAGAACTTCACAGCGGATCGAAATACGGCGCGACGCGGCCACTGAAGTGGAACTCGCGCGCCAGCCCAATCCATTTGCGATCGACTCCATGCATCGGCTCGGGCAGACTGTCGAGCGGGAAGAAATCCGCGGCCAGCGCTTCGAGCGGATTCGGTTTCAACTCGCCACCGACAATTCGACAATAGAAAAGCATCGAGTAGATATGGCGCGCAGGTGAGCCGTACTTCTTGTTGTCGATCACCGCGATCAGACGCTCGGGCTCGACGATAAGGCCGGTCTCCTCGCGCGCCTCTTTCGCAACATTCTCTGCGGGCGATACGCCGACGTCGCAGAAGCCGGTGGGATACCACCACTTCCCGGTCGGCCGCTGCATCATCAGGATTTCGTCGCGATCGTTGAACGCGATCACGCCGCATCCCACCGCCGCCGTGACGTATCCTTCGTAGCCGGCGATCACCTGCTCGCGCCATCGGCGGCGCAATGCTTCCGCATCGTCGTCGTTCGCACCGGCGACGACCGAATGCATCCGCGCTGCCTCTCTGAGCAACTCCTCGTAGCGCTCGGAATCGTAGCCGTCGGGCTTAAAGGCGAGTCCGGTACGCGCGATCGCGGTTATGCGTTCGATAAAGCGCGCCAGTTCAGCGAGCAGATCAGAATCCGCCATCGAAATTTTCCTTGTCGAATGTTCGCCAAGAAATATAGCATGAGCCGAATCGTCCGTCATCCTGAGCGTAGCGAAGGATCTCGCGCGTAGCGCCTACTGACAGACGCCGCACGCAAGGCGTCCGTCGAGATTCTTCCCCTTCGGCTTCGCTCAGGGCTTCGGCTCAATCACAGCAGCTTCCGCTCAGAATGACACAAGAAGTGAGAAACGGATTTGTGCGATGAAACTCATCCTCAGCCGCAAGGGATTCGATTCGGCGAACGGCGGATGCCCGAGCCCAATCCTTGACGGCCAACTCTGCTCGCTTCCGATTCCCGATGCCGGCGCGCCGACGCAATACGCAGAGATTTGCCCGTTCAACGGCTCGTCGATCGCTCGAATTGTCGAAGACCTGACGCGCGGTCGAGTCCGCCGGAGCGATGGCGCGCATCTCGATCCGGATTTGCGGCGCGACTCGATCGCGCGCGCCGCGGGATGGCGTCCGATCTTCGGCCAGGCCGCGGCGGCGCAGAGTCATCTCGCGCGGCACGAAGTCGGATGCGGCGATCTTTTTCTGTTCTTCGGATGCTTCCGGCAAGCCGAGAAGGCTAGAGCCACGTTCCGCTTCGTCCGCGATGCGCCAAAACTTCACGTTATCTTCGGATGGCTCCAGGTCGGCGAGAGTGTCTCGCGCAACCAATGAGCTCACGACTGAAGTCCCGTGGGCCAACGGACATCCGCATCTCGCCGAGCCCGAGCGCTACAAAAACAACACGCTCTATTTCGCGAGCGATCGTCTCTCGTCGATTGGCCTCAAAACGAGAGGCGCCGGAACCTTCGACCGGATCAGACCTGAGTTGATACTCACAGAGACCGACTCGAATTGTTCGGTGTGGCAGTTGCCGCGATGGTTCGATCCAAGCGGCCGCCCTGCCCTTTCCTATCACTCGAAGCCGGCGCGCTGGACGGACTGCGATGACTCGATGCGCTTGCAATCGGTCGGTCGCGGTCAGGAATTCGTGCTCGACGTCGACCAGTATCCTGAAGCGCGCGCGTGGTTGCGATCGATCTTTCGCGCCGCGAATCGCTAGCGCCGTGATGCCGAGTTGCATACCGACCAGGCTGCGTCTGCCAGCGCGGGCACTCGTTCCTTGCTGGCGGCGAACAGTGGATCGTCGGTCTGTCCGAGCACGAATCGGGCGTAGCTGCCTTCCATGATGATCGCGAGCTTGAACAGCGCGAACGCCTGGTAGAACGGGAAGTCGCGCATCGCGCGGCCGGTGCGGCGCTCGTATCGATCGATCATCTCGCGCCGCGTCAGCCATCCTGGCGCTGCCTGCATGCTGGCGATTACGCCGCCCGACGCGTCGGTCGGGTCGGGCCAGTAGGTCAGCATCCAGCCGAAATCCGCCAGCGGATCGCCAATCGTCGACATCTCCCAATCGAGCACGGCGATCGCGCGTGCGCTGGTCGGATCGAACATCACGTTGTCGAGCTTGTAGTCGCCATGGACAATCGTCGGCGCCGGCGACTCGGGGATTCGTGCGCGCAGCCACTCCTTGACGTTTTCCATGACGGGCAGCGGACGCGTGTGCGGAATCGTGCGCTCGAGCTGATCGGTCCATCGCCTGAGTTGGCGTTCGAGGTAGCCGTCAGGCCGCCCGAAACCTTCGAGACCGGCCGCGCGCCAATCGACCTCCTGCAGCGCGACGAGCACATCCACCATCTGCTCGCTGACTTGTCGGCGCAGGTCGGGCGTCTGCACGAAATGCTTGTTGTCGGCACGCACGACGTCGCCGCGCATGTACTCCATCAGGTAAAACGGCGCGCCGATGTATGACGGATCGTCGCACACGGCGTACACGCGCGGCACCGGCACCGCAGTGTCCTGCAGGGCCTTCGACCACGCGATATTCGCGCATCATGTCGTGGGCGGTCGGCAACAGCGGCCCGCGCGGCGGGCGTCGAAGGGCCCATGACTTGCCGTCGAAATGAATCAGGTGAACCTCGTTGGAATGGCCAAACGAGATATTTTCGGATCGAAGCGCGCCCGTGTCGCCGAGCTTGCGCTCATCGAGGAACCGCTTCAGGCCGGCGAGATCGACCGTGGCGGACGGTCCGGTTTTTTCCTGCGTCGAAGTACTCATCGAGCCGTACTGTTTTCGCAAACGCGGCTCGCGGTCAAGCGCCGACCCATCTTGCGACAGCAAAGCACGCACCTATACAACGAAATGCAGTGAACGCGGCGCCAAAGTTGAACGACAGTCCGAGCACCGGCCAGATGGCCGCGATATTCCGCCTCGCGCGGCCCCATCAATGGATCAAGAACGCGTTGGTGCTGGCGCGCATTGGTATTCGGCCAGCGGCTGTTCGTGTTGCACGATGTCGTGCTGGCGGTCGTCGCATTCGTCGCGTTCTGCGCACTTTCGAGCGCCGGTTACGTTCTAAACGACATCGCCGACCGTGACGCCGATCGGCTGAATCCCGAAAAATGCGACCGTCCGCTGGCGCGCGGCGATATCTCGGTTGCCACCGCGACCCGGGCCGCCCTGACTCTCGCCGCGATCGCGATCGTGCTGAGCATCATACTGGGCCGCGCGTTCCTTGGAATCGCCGTGCTATACGCCGCGCTTCAACTTTTTTATTCACTGTGGGCCAAGCACCAGGTGATCGTCGACATTATCGCGGTTGCGATCGGATTCGTGCTGCGCGCATTCGCCGGCGGCGTCGCGATCAACGTCGAAGTATCGCCGTGGCTGGTCTTCATCACGTTCGTGTTGGCGATGTTCCTGGTGTTGGCGCGCCGACGCCACGAGCTGATCGCGCTGGGCGACGACGCCATCGCGCATCGCAGCGCGCTCTCGGAATACAGTGTCCGGCTGGTCGATCAGATGATCTCGATCGTCGCCGGCGCGGCGCTCGTCAGCTACATGATTTACACGGCATCGGCCGAGGTCGAAGCGAAGCTCGGAACCCGCCATCTCTACCTGACGGTGCCGTTCGTCGCCTTCGGAATCCTGCGTTATCTCTACCTGATCGACGAGCGCAACGAAGGCGGCGACCCGGCCAGCGCATTGATCCACGATCGGCCGTTGCTGCTCGCGGTCGCGCTGTGGATACTTACCGATATCGCGTTGCTGTACTTCTAGGACGGCCGGTCGAGCGCGGTTTGAGCCTCGGTGCGCGGCGATTCCGATCGCATCCGCGCGCCGGAAGATCAGCGCCGCTCCGAGGTACGCAGCCAACAGCATTGGAAAACCTGGACCCGGCACCGCCTTGATCAGCGCGGACACGACGCAGTAAGCGAGCATCGCGCCACCCGTCAGCAGCGCGATGTCGCGGGTTGGTTCGCGGGGCTGGAAACCATCCCATGCGGCTCTCAGCCCGAACAAGCACGCGGGCAGCAGCAGCAGGAAATCCTGTCTCCACGCCAGCGGTGACATTAGCAATGCAAGTGCGACCCACAGTCCGAACACGAGATCGTCAAGATCGGCGCGTCCGCCGCCTGTTATCGTGGCGTCAGCGGCGATTGCGATCAGCACGAGGTCGATCAGCGCGGTCAATCCCCAGACTGCGAAGAGCGGCTCCGCTTTGATCCTCGTGCCAGCGAATACGCGCTACGCTTGTTCTCACGAAGGAGAGCACGCTCAGTCCGTGACGTCCGGTGATGCGATACGCGATGGGTAGGCCATGCGTCACAAGCTCGATCCAGTGCGTGGGATTCGTCAGCAGCACGCCGGCGGCGAAGAAGCCGATCGTCCAGCCGAGCGCACGCCAATGGCGGCCAAACAAAAAATATCCGGCCGCTGCCGCGGGATAGAGCTTCAGCAACGCCGCGAGCGCCAGCCACAGTCCAGCGGCTGCCGGTTGCTGTCGACGCGCGCAGAACCAAGCCGCGGACAGGAGGGCGAGTAACATCGGCGCGATCTGACTCCATACCAGCGCAGCCGCGAACGGACTCGACATCATCACAAGCGAAAGCACGATGATCGTCGGCGCGGGGCCAAGCGGCGAAGCGCTCCCGCGCGCCAGCAAGAGCACGGCGATCACCATGCATAGGATTTGCGCGGCCTGCCAGATCCAGAAGGCGGTTTGCTGATCGATCCGGGCGAGCGGTGAAAATATCTCGATGAAAGCCGGCGTGTAGTTGCAACCGCGCATCGGTCCGCGCTGATCCGTCCACGGATCGCCGCCGCTCGAATAGTCGGTCCACCAGCCGTAGAAGACCACGAAATCGAACTGATCGTATCGATGCGAGATGGTGTGAAGGCGCTGGGCGAGCAACAGCACCGCGACGACCATCAGGATCGCCGCGCCGGCCCTGGTGATCCTAAGCCGCTGCTGAGCCGAAATTTCTGTCTTCAAACAGTTGAGATTTCAATAGTTCGGCAGCACTCCGGTCGGCGATCCCACCAGGCCCTGCGTCTGGAACGGATTACGTCCGAACGGACTGCGCCCCACCGAGCCCAACCCGCCCAGCGTCAACTGGAACTGGACCTGCACTTCATTGGGATTGGTCGAATCGGTGATTCCAAGGTCCGCCGCCCAACAATCGCAGGGTGACTTCAGCCGAACGCCGTATTCGGTGGACAGGCTCCTGTTGTCCGCGAGGTCGTAGCTCGGGCGCAATGTAGACGCCGAGTCGATCGAATAGGTCGGTGTACGCGCGTCCCGAGACGAACTGCGCGGCGTTTCTGGACGTCGCAGGGAAGACGGTGGCCTTCCTGGCGGCGTAGTTGTAGGCGAACTCGAGGAACGAGCCTTGCAACGCTTTACCAAGGTAGATCGGCGATCCTTTGTTGCCCCACGGTGGCTGAATATCCAGCGACGCGTTGGCAAACGTGATCCCGGCATGCGCTCGCGGATTATAGTCGAGCTGCGAACCCAGCCTGAAGATCTGGGTCGCATTGACGTTCAGCAGCCCCTCGATGTCCGACACTTTCGATCCGTCGGTTGCCACCTCATGCGAGGTGTCATACGCCTGCAGTATCGTCAACGAGGCGAGCTCCTGGGAATGCTCGCCGTTGCGAGTGATATTTCCTCCGCGAGGCGCCAACGAGTCCGCCAGGGGATCTTCATGGAACGGCCCGACGTTCGTACCGCCGGTAGGGGTTATTGCCTCGGTCGGAGTCGCGTCGGTGGTCGTCTCCTCCGGCGCTTCTCCCTTGATTTTGGCGAACAGCCGCGTGGTGAATCCATAAGTGATGAGACTGCGCGAATTCAGACGATCGGTCTGGTCGAACAAGGGCTGATTACCCTGGTAGATGCGCGGCACGTACGCATAGTTGGCAAACGGCTCGATCGTGTTTTTGAGCTTCTCGATCGATTTCCATTGGAAGTCGTAAACGCGATCGAGGACCGTTGAGATTCCGGCTTTGGCGTATGGGACGATTCGGGCGCTGGTTCCGTCGGCGCCAAACGGATCCAAAGTGACGCAATTGTTGAAAGCGAGAGCAACGCCGCCACCGCCCGGGCAAGTCGAGTTAGCAGCCACGGGAGGAGGCGTGGTTCCCACCGGATGGATACGGATATCCCGTCCGGCCGTATCATAGAAAACCCCTTGCGCACCCACCTGCCCGTAGCCGGTCAGGTATTCGCCCAGGCGCCATGGCAGGGTGATCTTGGGATTTGCAGAAAATCGCCCGCCATCAATGCCTTGGTACCGGTAGAAGTTGACCGCCTCCGCATCGTAGTCCGCGAACATCGTGTTGTTGAACAATTCCTGGCGTCCGGTCACAGTCAGATCGGGCAGGCGCTGCAACGCGAACTGTTGCGGCTGAATGAGATCCTGGTTCCAGGTGCCTTGAAGCCGCGCGTAAGCGTTTTCGAATTGATCGATCAACCCGAAATTCGACATCGCATTCGTCATCGATCCAAAATTTATCGCGCCGAGCCCGCTTTGGAAGCCGCGCGACAACGTCCACACATCCAACTCTCGCAGGTACAGGCTGTCGCTCACGGAAACCGTGTCGCCGTACGCGATCAGATTGTCCGTGATATGCTGCCGCGTCATCGCAATAATCCCAAAACGATCGACCGGGATATGCGGATCGGCGATCTGTCCATCTACGACATTGTCCAACCGATTCGCCTGCGATCGGATCGATTCGTCGTAAAATGCACCATCCGCCCAGAGGTAGTCGTCCTTGCCATTGACCAGCCGGTATTCCGCGAGGCCGCCGATGCGCTGCGAAGTCTCGATATCGCCCGCCACAGTCGCGTCCGAGCTCTTGTTGATCGCGATATAGTACGGCTGCAACCACTGAACGCCGCGCAGTCCCGAATAACCCTCGCGCCCGCTCAGGAGGCCACTGTGACGATCCGAGTCAGCCGGAAAAACCATGTACGGCATCGGGATTAGCGGGTAACCGGCGACGTTGAAGGTACCGTTGTGGGCGGTCCCCGTCTGCCCGACGTTCACTGTCATCTCCTTCGCGTTAATCGACCAATCGGGCGTGCCCTTCTCGCATCCGCAGGTCGTGAAATATCCGTCTTTGACCTGGTAGGTCTGCCCCTCGAGCTTCGTAACCTGCTTGCCTTCAAGATGATAGATATTTTGTTTCGCTAATATCTTGGTGTTGTAGAGCACCATCGTCTCGTTGGTCATGTCGATGGTGCCCTCGGTCGCCCACATCTCGACCTCAGGATCGATCAGATGCACATTTCCAATCGCGCGGGCCTTGCGGTCGCGGCGCATGATGTCGATCTCGTCGGCCTTCAACACGCTGCCGCCCTGGGTCATGACGGCGTCACCCTTGACCACGAAGGTATCGGTCTTCGAATCGTAGATAGTTTCCTGACCGGTGACATTGACCGGTTCTGCATGTTCAGTGCGGACCCCGGTTGGAATTCCACCGGATTTCTTTTTCGCGGGCGCGGAAGCTGCGGCGGGAGGGGGATCAGCGGCGCGGGTAATAGCCGGCGAAAGCAGCGCGGCCCATACTATCGCGAGCACGATCGTCATCGCGAGTCTTTTAAGCGCCGGCTTCAGGAAACAACCCACTCCGCCCCTCGCGGCTTAGAAAGTACGGATAAACTTCGCCGATAAGATACACGGATCCCGTAACAAGCGCCACGTCGTCCGGCGCCAACTCAGAAAACACGCGCTCGATAGCGCGCAGCGGATCGCGCTCGACGCGTGCCGGGCAATGCGCCCCGAAATGCGCCCGCAGTTCTTCAGGTTCCAGCGGGCTCTTGGGTTTGGCCCGTGTCAAGGTGACGTCGCGCACGCGAGGACCGAGCATCGCCGCCATCCGCGTCCATTCCTTGGCGGATTGGCATCCGAATATCAGCCGCGGTTTCACGTGAGGCCCAAGCTCGACGCTCATCGTCTCGAGCAACGCTGCAATACTCATCTCGTTATGCGCGCAGTCCAGGATGACGAGCGGCCGCTTCGATACGACATCGAACCGCCCCGGCCAGTATATTTCCCGCAGCCCGGTCCGAATCGCGTCCTCATCGATCCGCCAGTCCTGCGCGCGCAAAGCTTCGAGGGTCGCCACCGCGATGGCGGCATTCTCATGCTGAAACGGACCGGCCAGCCCAAGCTCGAGATCGCGCAGTTCCATCCCCTGGCCATGATAGTCCAGTCGATGCGCCGGCGCGTGCGACTGGTACGAAAAATCGCGATCGATCAGGCGCACGGCACTTCGTCGCTGCGCGGCTATCGACGTCAACGTCTGACGCGATTCGTCGTCGCGCGCGCCAATCACCACCGGCACGTCATTCTTGATAATCCCGCCCTTCTCGCCCGCAATCGCCGGGATCGTGTAACCGAGATACTCCATGTGATCGAAGCCGATCGGCGTGATCACGCTCAGAATCGGCGTAACGACGTTGGTAGAATCAAGCCGCCCACCGAGACCCGTCTCGACGATCGCGATATCGACGTTCTCCTCAGCGAAGTACAGGAACATCATCGCGACAGTGAACTCAAAAAACGTGAGCGCAAGGCCTGCGTGATCGTAAATCGCACGCAACCGCTCGATATAGTCGAGCATCAGCCCCGCCGGAATCTCAGCCCCCGAAATCCGCGTCCGCTCTGCCAAATTCACAAGATGCGGCTTGGTATAGAGTCCAGTCCGATAACCCGAACACCGGAGACAACTATCAAGCATAGCGGCGACAGAACCCTTACCCTTGGTCCCCGCAATATGAACGGCCCGAATTCGCCGATGCGGATTCCCAATGACCTCGAGCGCAGCTTCCATCCGCTCGAGCTTGTAGATCTCCCCGCGCGCCTCCAGCGAATAGAGCCAATCGATCGTCTTGCTGAGCTGATCCATACCGACCCGAAGTTTATCGGCAATCAGCGGTACGCGGAAGATTTAGCGCGAAACGTCGGTGCCATAGCTTGCGAAATCGGGTATAGAGAGTGGGCGTTTCAGGAGGAGTCGATGAGCGAAAGCATGCGATTTGATCAGGAACAGATGCGCGGCGCCACGTTTCGCGGATGTGGTTTGGCGCAAGCCGAATTTGATGACGTGGACCTCGCGGATTCCAGATTTACTAACGTAAATTTGCGGCAGTCGTCATTTACCAACATAAACCTACAAGGCGCCAGGCTCACCGACATCAATCTCGCCCAAGTCAGCATCGACAACGCCAACATCAGCGGCCTCACGATCCTCGGCTGGAATATCGAAGAGCTGATCAAAGAAGCGCAGCAAAAAAAGAGTTCAAGCTAGGACACTCCTCTGCGCTTACCCTTCGATGCGCCCTGCCCTGCTCCGCGATTCCCTCGCGGCTTCGTCAGCATCGCGAGGATTCGTGACAACGTGAAGCGCATCTGATGGCGCGGGACGATTGCGTCGAGCATCCCGTGTGCGAGCAAGAACTCGGCGCGCTGAAAATCGTCAGGCAGTTCCTGGTTGCTCGTCTGCGCCGTCACTCGGCGGCCCGCGAAACCGATCAGCGCTCCCGGCTCCGAGATATTCAAATCGCCGAGCATCGCAAACGACGCGGCCACGCCGCCCGTCGTCGGATCGCATAGCACGGAAATGTAGGGCACGCGCGCATCGCGAAATCGTGCGATCGCGGATGAGACTTTCGCCATCTGCATCAGCGACAGCGCCCCTTCCTGCATTCGCGCCCCTCCCGACGAGATGAATATGATCACCGGCAGCTTGCGCTCGCACGCGATCTCGAACAGCCGCGCGAGCTTCTCGCCGACCACCACGCCCATGCTGCCGCCCATAAAATCCCAATCCATCACGCCGATCGCCACCGGCCGATTCTCGATTTTGCCGATTCCAACCACCACCGCGTCGTTGCGACCGCTGTTGGCGCGCGCCTGTTCCATCCGCTTCGGATATGGCCGCGAATCGACGAAGCCGAGCGGATCGCCAATCGCCATCTCGGCCATCAGCTCGCGCCACGTCCCGCGATCGACGCTGATCGAGAGCCGCTGCGCAACAGTGACGCGGAAATGATATCCGCACTTCGGGCACACGTTCAGATTGCGCTCGACTTCCTTGCGAAACGCCATCTCCTTGCACGACGGGCACTTCGACCAGATGTCGTCGGACGGCGACTGCGTCGAGGCAGTAGTCTGTTCGCGTTCAGCCATCAGAATTCTCCGCCGCGGGCATCTGTTCGGTGCGGCGCGCCGACTTCATCGCATCTTTCATCGCGCCAACCAGACCGCCCACCGCCTGCGGCACGTCGCCGGACTTCGCGTGCTCCTCGATCAACAATGAAATCGCGCTGCCAACCACCACCGCATCCGCTATCGTCGCGACCTCGGCAGCCTGTTCAGGCGTCGAGATTCCAAAGCCAACGCCGATCGGCAGATCGGTCACGCTGCGAATCTCGCGCATGTGCTCGGCTATGCCGGTATCGAGATGCGCGCGCGCGCCGGTCACACCAGTCACCGATACATAGTAGAGAAACCCGCTGGCGGAGCGAGCGATCGCGCGGCTCCTGTCTATCGGCGTCGTGGGCGCGAGCAGGTAGATAAGGTCCAGACCGTTGGCGCGCGCCGGCTTTTTGAGCTCTCCCGATTCCTCCGGCGGCAAATCAACCACCAGCAACGCATCGATACCCGCGCGCGCGGCGTCAGCGCACAACCGCTCGCATCCATAGTGAAAGATCGGGTTGTAGTAGCCGAACAGGATCAGCGGGATCTGCGTCTGCGTGCGAAGCTCGCTCACCATCGAGAGGATCGCCGCCAACGACGCACCCGCGCCGAGCCCTCGCGCCGATGCGCGCTGGTTGGCAGGTCCGTCGGCCATCGGATCGGAGAACGGCACGCCCAGCTCGATCAGGTCGGCGCCGCGTGCCTCGAGCTCGAGCACCAGCTTGCGCGTCGTATCCATATCGGGATCGCCGGCCACGATGTACGGTATCAGCGCCGCCTCGCCGCGCGCCCGCAGCTCGCGAAATTTACGTTTGATTCGTGTCGCCGCCGCCATCGTCCTACACCGTCACCCCGAACGCCTTCGCGACCGTCTGCATGTCCTTGTCGCCGCGCCCTGACAAATTCACGATCATGATTTGTTCCTTCGCCATTTGCGGCGCCAACTTGATCGCATGCGCCACCGCATGAGAACTCTCGAGCGCCGGGATGATCCCCTCGGTCTCCGACAGCGTCTTCAAAGCGTCGAGCGCCTCGCCGTCGGTGACCGACGTGTATTCTGCGCGGCCCACGTCGTTCAGCCACGAATGCTCGGGGCCGACGCCCGGATAGTCGAGTCCCGCGGCGATCGAATGTGTCTCGCGAATCTGCCCGAGTTCATCCTGCAGCAGGTAGGTCTTGTTGCCGTGCAGTACGCCGACGCTGCCCGCGGTGATCGTGGCCGCATGATGCGGTCCGCTGATGCCGAGACCGGCGGCCTCGACGCCAATCATCTTCACGTTGGTATCTTTGATAAACGGATAGAATAGTCCGATTGCGTTCGAGCCGCCGTTGACGCACGCCACCAGCACGTCGGGTAGGCGGCCTTCGTGCTTGAGAATCTGGCGGCGCGCCTCGCGCCCGATGACCGACTGGAAGTCGCGCACGATCATCGGGTACGGATGCGGTCCCGCTGTGGTGCCAATCAGGTAGTAGGTGTTGCGCACCGTCGCGATCCAATCGCGCAGCGCCTCGTTCATCGCGTCCTTGAGGCTCTTGCTGCCGCCCTCGACGGGCGTGACCTTCGCGCCGAGCAGCTTCATCCGAAAGACGTTCAGCGATTGCCGCTCGACGTCCACCGATCCCATGAATACTTCACACTCGCGCCGAAACAGCGCTGCCATCGTGGCCGTCGCGACGCCATGCTGTCCCGCACCAGTCTCGGCCGTGATGCGCGACTTGTTCATCCGCACCGCCAGCAGAGCCTGCCCGAGCGTGTTGTTCACCTTGTGCGCGCCGGTGTGGCAGAGGTCCTCGCGCTTCAGATAAATTTTCGCGCCGCCAAGCTTCGATGTGAGATTCTCGCACAGGTAGAGCGGCGTCGGGCGACCGACGAACTCGCGCGAGCGCTGTTCGAGTTCCTCGCGAAATTTTGGATCGCGACGCGCAGACTTGTAGGCGCTCTCGAGCTCGAATAGCGCGGGCATCAAGGTTTCCGCGACGTACTTGCCGCCGAACTGGCCGAAATGGCCGCGGCTATCGGGGACGTTTTGCATTATTGACGAACCTCCTGAGTTTATCGTGGTCCTTCACGCCCGGCGACGACTCGACTCCGCTGGCGCAATCGACTGCGTAAGGTTCGAGCGCGGCCACCTCGGCAACGTTGTCGGGATTCAGCCCGCCGGCGACAAACGCGCGGCTCAAATCGACGGCGCGAAGCTGATCTAACGAAATACGATTTCCGGTACCGCCAAATAGTTCCGCATTGAAAGCGTCGTAAAGCACGTAGTCCGCGCGACAAGTCCTCATGCTCGACATCTCGCCCAGCTTCAGCCGTCGCGCGACGATCGATGGAACCGGCCAGTCGGCGAACGCCGCGTCATCCTCGTCGCCGGAGAACTGGATCATATCGAGCGACACGGCGCGCAGGCGCTCATCTATATATGACCGGCTCGCGTTCACGAACACTCCTACCACCACGGCGCGTGCGCCAACCGCCGCGCGAATCTCGCGGGCGCGATCGAGGTCGATGAAGCGCGGAGTCTTCGCATAGAAGTTCAGCCCAATCATATCGGCGCCGGCGGCGATCGCCGCGCGCGCATCTTCGACGCGCGTGATGCCGCAGATTTTGACTCGAACTGTCATAGCGCCTGCATCAGTTCGCCAAGTTTCGCGCCCGGTTTTCCGCCTCGCAGCAAACTCTCGCCGATCAGAAATGCGCGCGCGCCTGCGGCGTCGAGCCGCCGAATATCGTCAGCCGAATCGATTCCACTTTCAGTAACGATCAGCGCGTCGCCGTGGTAGCCCTCGAGCAGGCTCTCGGTCACCGCGATATCGGTAACGAAAGTATGCAAGTCGCGATTGTTGATACCGACAAGCTCCGCGCCAATCTTACCGGCGAGCGCGAACTCTGCGGCGTCGTGCGACTCGACCAGAGTCGCCATCCCAAGTTCTCGCGCGAGCGCCGCCAGCGATCGCAGCTCACCTTCTTTCAGCATCGCCGCGATCAGCAAAATGCAATCCGCGCCGGCCGCGCGCGCTTCATAAACCTGGTACGGCTCGAAAATGAAGTCCTTGCGCAGGAGAGGGACGTCCACCGCGGCGCGGACGGCACGCAGATCGTCGAGCGTGCCTTTGAAATGTACGTCCGTCAGAACCGAGATTGCAGCAGCGCCGCCGGCCACATATTCGCGCGCAACGTTTGCCGGATCGAGTCCCGGCATGATGTCGCCCTTGCTCGGTGACGCGCGTTTAATCTCGGCGATTATCGCGGGGCGTCGGGCGCGCAGCGCCTCGATGAAATCGCGCGGCTTGGGCGCCCTCCCCGCTTCGGCGACGATCGCCATCGGCGAAACGACCGCGCGTCGAGCACGCACTTCGACGCGTTTGGCGTCATAAATTTTGTCGAGGATTGAGCTCATTGAATTCCGTTGCTGGCGCGCCGCATCTTGTCGAGAACTTCAAGGGCGCGGCTCCTGGCGATTATTTCACGCGCCGCGTCGACGCCTTCTTTCAGCGACGCGGCCTTGCCGCCGACGTAAATTGCGGCGCCGCCGTTCAGCGCGAGCACATCTTGCGCCGGCCCTGCGCCGCCATCAAGCGCGCCGCGCAGAACTCGCACCGCATCGTCGAGATTCGTCACGACCAGTGCGCGATGGTCGCTGCGCGATATGCCGAACGTCAACGGTGTGACTTCATACTCCGTCAGCTCGCCGTCGCGAAGCTCTACAATTTTGGTCGGGCCGCTGATCGCGATTTCGTCGATTCCGTCGCCGCCATGCACGACCATCGCGCGCCGCGTTCCCAGCGCCTTGAGCGCATTCGCCATCGGCCGCATCAAATTTTCTGTCGGCAACGCCCAATAGATGGAAGCGAGGACGCGTCGGGTTACCGAGCGAACCCATCAGGTTGAATATGGTGCGGATTCGGAGCTCGCGCCTCAGCGGTGCAATCTTTTTGAACGCAGGATGATACGTCTGCGCGAAGATGTGACAGCATCCCGCCGCGTCGAGGCATCGTTTCAGCCCGTCGAGATCGCAATCGATCTTCACGCCCATCGCCTCGAGCACGTCGGCCGTGCCAACTGTACCGCTGATCGCTCGATTGCCATGCTTCGCGACCGGCACGCCCGCGGCAGCTGCGATCAATGCGGCGCCGGTCGAGATGTTGAAGGTACTGGCGCCGTCACCGCCGGTGCCGCAAGTGTCGAGCACCTCGCCGTCGCGAAGATTCAGCGGACGGGCGCGCTGGAGCATCGCACGCACTGCGCCGGCCAGCTCGTCAGCCTCGGCACCCTTGATTTTCAGCGCGACGAGGAACGCGCCGACGACGGCGTCGGGCGCACCGCCGTCCATGATCTCGCCGATCGCCAGTTCAGCCTCGGCGTCGGTGAGCGAGCGCCCGTCGATGAGCGCCTGCAGCGCGTCGTGGAGTCCGCTCATCGCGCGGTTCCGTTCTTGTTCGAGGCTGTCGAGAAAGTTTTGCAGCAAATGCTTGCCCTCGAACGTCAGAATCGACTCGGGATGAAACTGTACGCCTTCGACTGCGTGCTGTTTGTGGCGAAGTCCCATGATTTCGTTTTCCGCTGTGCGGGCGCTGACTTCCAGCGCCGGCGGAATCGATGCCGGCATCGACCAGCAGCGAATGATAGCGCATCGCATCGAACGGGCTGGGGATGCCTGCGAAGATCGTTTTGCCGTCGTGGATTATCGGCGAGGTCTTGCCGTGCATCAGGCGATCAGCGCGCACGACCTTGCCGCCGAACGCCTCGCCGATACATTGCAGGCCGAGGCATACGCCGAGAATCGGAATTTCGCCCGCCATCTCGCGCAGAAGAGTCAGCGAGATTCCGGCCTCGGTGGGAGTGCACGGTCCGGGCGAGATGACGACCGCCGCAGGATGAAGCGCGCGAACGCCGGCGACATCGATCGCGTCGTTGCGCTTGACGATGACGTCGGCGCCGAGTTCGCCGAGGTACTGCACGATGTTGTAGGTAAACGAGTCGTAGTTATCGATCATCAGGAGTTTTTTATTGCTCGCCATGCGACTTACCTCTTGGCCGCGGTTTCGAAATCGCGCGCGGCCTGCAGCGCCCGCACCATCGCGCGAGCCTTGTTCACCGATTCGTCGAACTCGGCGCCGGGGTCCGAGTCGGCGACGACGCCGCCTCCCGCCTGGATGTAAACGCGGTCCTTCTTGATCAGCAGCGTGCGCAGCGCGATCGCGGTGTCGGTGTTGCCGGTATAGCTGAAGTAGCCGACCGCGCCGGCATAGACGCCGCGACGGACCGACTCGAGCTCGTCGATAATTTCCATCGCGCGGATTTTCGGCGCGCCTGAGACAGTGCCCTGCGGAAACGTCGCCGCGAACGCGTCGAACGCATCGCATCCCTCGCGCAGCACGCCGGTGACGTTCGACACGATATGCATCACGTGCGAGTAGCGCTCGACCACCATCAGCTCGGTCACTTTCACCGAGCCGATTTCGGAAACGCGGCCGACGTCGTTGCGCCCGAGATCGACCAGCATCACATGCTCGGCGCGCTCCTTGGGATCGGCGAGCAGCTCGGCTTCGAGTTCGCGATCCTCGGCTTCGGTCACACCGCGGCGGCGAGTTCCTGCTATCGGCCGCAACGTGATCTCGCGACCCTCGACCCGCACCATCACCTCGGGCGATGCGCCGACCAGAGTCTGATCGCCGAGGCGCAGGTAAAACATGTAGGGCGACGGGTTAATCGTGCGCAGGCTCCGGTAGATGTTGAACGGATGCGCGGTCAGGGGCGCCTCGAACCGCTGCGACGGGACGACCTGGATCACGTCGCCGGCCGCGATATATTCCTTCGCGGCGGAAACCATCGCCATGTAGCCCTCGCGCGTCATGTTCGACGTGATCGACGTGTCGTTGATCGCGACGTTGGGCGCACCTTCGAGGAACGGCGGCACCGCGGGACGTTTCAAGCGCTCGATTATCTCGTCGATTTTAATGCGCGCGCTTTGATACGCCATTTTCGTCGAGGCGAACTCCTCGACCGGCACGTTGGCGATAATTTTGAGCGTCTGGCGGACGTTGTCGAAGCAAAGCACGGTGTCGGTGAACATCAGGTGGAAATCGGGAGTGCCGAGATCGTCGGTCGCGGTTTCGGGAATCTTCTCGAAGCATCGCACGATGTCATACGCGAGAAATCCTACCGCGCCGCCGAAGAAGCGCGGCAGGTTGGGCAGCTCGGGAGCGCGGAAGCGCTTAACCTCGGCGCGCAACTCCTCGAAGGAGTTCTCGACCGAGCGCACCTCAACGCCGCGGCCGGGCCGGATGATATCCATGCGGTTCTTGCGCGCGCGCATGACGATGAAAGGATCGGAGCCGAGAAAGGTGTAGCGGCCCCATTTCTCGCCGCCGCGGACGCTTTCGAGCAGGAAGGCGTAGTCGTCGCGCGCGATTTTGAGGAAGGCGGAGACGGGAGTCTCGAGATCGGCGGCGACCTCCTCGAAAACCGGGATGAGGTTGAATCCGTCAGCCGCCAGTCGTTCGAATTCTTTTTCCGTGGGCTGCAACATCTAGTCTGCCTCTCTTTTTTTCCGTCTTCCGTCTCCATTGCTCGAAAATAGAAAAGGGCCGCAGGTTTCGCCTGCGGCCCTATTGGGAAATCGGTTTTGCGATGAACTACAAAGCCGGCGCGCAGGCGGGTGCATCGAGGTGCCAGCGCCACCATCCCGCGCGAACATTTCGGCTCGTGAGATTCATCTTGGAGTTAATGATCCATGCGAGGCGAGTGATTGTCAACCCGGGAGGGACGGGCGCTCCATTACAGAACAATCGCCTGCGCGGCGGGCGGCAGGGGTGACCCCTGCACCCAGTGAGAAGCGCAAAGCTGCGCGCGGCGCCCTACTTTGCTCTCAGGGGGTGTCTCGATGGTCGTCGGGCACCATTGAACTTATGAGACCTCAGCCGGATTTATGGCTTCTGATCTTCGGTTGAGGTTACAGGAGCGTTCTGCATGCGCCGATTGATCTCCTCAGCGTAGAGCTCCAAGCGGCGGGCTTTGGCGATTTTGTAGCCTCGCTCGATTGAGAGTAGACCGAGGAAGCCGAGTCCGCCGCCGAGTGCGTGGAAGATCGGTTTTCGCGAGAAACCAAGGAGAAACAATCCGACGCCGAGCGAGATCCAGTTCGCGACTCTTAAGGGAATCGATTGTGGTTGCACAACAGGCGGTTTACTTGAAAGGGATTGCGGGAGCAAGCGCGCCCGACCGCGTGCCGTGAACTGCAATTAAACGAGTTGATGTGGGTGAGGTGTCGAGCGTTGTACCTCTCCCGGCGACACCGCGCTACGGCGCGGCTTTCGCCGACCTCCCCTCGGACAAGGGGAGGTTAGGTTAGGAAAGTGCCGGAGGCTGCTTTCTGGTGCCTACTATACCGAGAGTGAAGTTCAGGGTGGTGAAGTATGGGACGAAGAGGCCGCTGGATTCGGTGACGTTGAAGTGACGGGCGATGCGTTCGATCATCAAGCGGTCGTCGAAGCCGGCGTGTTCGTGACGCGGGATTCTGTCGGTTTGGCTTAGTGCGCCGGCGAGCAAATCGCGCCAGGACAGGCGGTCGCCGTACATCCCGAGCGCGCGATAGCCGAGTTGTTTCGCTACCAGCATCGCGCCGCGCTCGACCGGGATGGTGAAGAAGACAGGGCCGCGTACGACGCGCGCGAGGAGTTGCAGATAGCCGTCGACGTGTTCGTCGGGAAGGTGCTCGAGGGTTTCCATGCAGATGCCGACGTCGAAGGTCGCCGACAGATCGATGTCCGACGGCGATTTCGATTTCACGATCGCGACTTCGGAGCGCGCGGCCCATTGCGCTTTTACCCAGTCGAAGATGTCGTCGTCGGCCTCGTAACCAATGTATCGATTGACGGCTATACCGCTGCGCTCGAGGTAGGAGATCGTTTTTGCGTCGTAGCATCCGATCTCGATTACGTCGGCGTGGCGGATGCCCAGGCGTTGCAGTCTGTCGATGAGCCACCAGAAGCGGCGCTCGTGCAGGAAGCGGCGCGCGCGATTGCCGTTAAACAGGCGGTCGTTGTAGGTATCGGGCATTAGTAGGACAAAATTTATTTCGTCGATCTTTTGATTCGTCGAATCTTTATCGACGAAATAAATTTCGTCCTACTCAGTGCGAGGTCGTGTAGGCCTGCTTGTATTGTTCGCGGAGACGGTCTTGCGCGGCGGTCGCATCGTCGGCGCTGGCGTAGGGACCGACGCGGACGCGATACCATACCTGCCCGTTGAGGGGAGTTTTCACTTCCTGCGCGTTGTAGCCGAGCGACTTGAGCCGCGCGACCATCTCGTCCGCCCCGCTCTTGTCCATCACGGCTTCGATCTGGATGTTGTACCCCTTCGAGCCCGGAGGCAGAGCGCGAGGCGGTACGGCAGGCGCCGACGCCGTCTCGGTATCGGAGTCGTCAGTGTCTTCCTCAGATGGAGGATTAGCCGCGGGCGCTTCGACCGGCGGTCTGATGCGCGCGACAGCGGCTGGTGACGTGCGCGCTGCGGGATGCGCTGCGCCGATCGCGGGCGCGGGCGGTTTTATCGAGACAGGAGGAGCAGGCGGCACCGACGCGACCGCAGGCGACGCGGCCGCCGCCGGCGACATCTCGGATACCGGGGGTAGCTTTTCAGGGGGATTCGGCAGCGGATAGGTCGAGGAGATTTGATTCAGATCGGGCTGCGTCTGCCGCGCCATCTCGTAGCCCGCGACCAGTCCGAGCGCGAAGACCGCGCCTGAGAGTCCGACCAATCCGGCTAAAATCAGAATCCCGCCGCCCGCCCTGATTTCGAATCGCATCAGCTTTTTCGGTCCTCACATCCGTTCCGGAGCGCTCACCCCGAGCAACTCCAGTCCGCCCGCGATCGCATCCTTGAGAATCCCGGCCATGAACATTCGCGCCAAACTGAGTTCGCGATCCGGTCCAATTATACGATTCGCAGGCTTGTTGTAGTAGCGATGGAACTCGCCGGCCAAATCGAGCAGATAGAACGGAATCCGATGCGGCTCGAGCGCCTCGGCGGCCGCGGACATGACGTCGGGGAGTCCAATCGCGCGCTTGGCGAGATCGAGTTCCTCGGGGCCGAGCAAATTCGAGATCGATCGATGAGGTATCCGCGGGCAGGGTCAAGTCCTTCGCTGCCCCCTCGCGAAAGATGCTCGCGAGGCGCGCGTGCGCGTACTGGACGTAGAAGACGGGATTCTCGGGCGCCTGCTTCTTGGCGAGTTCGAGATCGAAATCGAGCTGGCTGTCGGATTTGCGGAACAAAAAGAAAAATCGCACGACGTCGGCGCCGACTTCGTCGATCAACTCGTCGAGTGTGACGTAGGTCGCCTTGCGCGTGGACATTTTCACTTTCTCGCCAGCGCGCGTGAGCGTGACGAACTGGTAGATAATCGCGTGGACGGGAGTGATGTCGTAGCCGAGCGCCTTGACGGCGGCGATGACCTCCTGGTGCTCGGCGATGTGATCGGCGCCGAAGACGTCCACGATCAGATCGAAACCGCGCTTGAGCTTCTCGATGTGATAGGCGATGTCGGGCGTGCGATAAGTCGGCTGACGTCGGGGCCTGAGCGCACGAGCACGGCGTCCTTGGGAAGTCCGAGCGGCTCGCCGCGCAGACCATATAGCGCCGTCCTGCTCGAAGGTGAGGCCGGCGTCGTGCAAAGCCTTCAGGACATCTTCAACCTTGCCCGAGTTGAAGAGATCAAGCTCGTTGGTGAAGACGTCGAAGCGGATTCCGAGGCGCGTGCAGGTCTGATTGATGTCGGCGAAGATGGCTTTGACAGCCACCGAGCGGAAAGTCTCGAGATCGGTCACCGTCACGAGCGAATCGCCCCGGTCCGCTTTCAGCGCGCGCGCGATGTCGACGATGTACTCGCCCTGGTAGCCGTCCGGCGGCATCGTCGCTTCGATGCCGTGCGCCTGCAGATAACGTACGCGGACTGACTCGCCGAGCAGCTTCATCTGGCGGCCGCCATCGTTGAAATAATATTCGCGCGTAACCTCGAAGCCCGCTGCCTCGTAAAGGCGCGCGATCGTGTCGCCGAGCACGGCGTTGCGGCCATGGCCGACGGTCACGGGACCGGTGGGATTGGCGGAGAGAAACTCGACCTG
Organism: uncultured delta proteobacterium; assembly: GCA_963733715.1. GTDB lineage: Bacteria > Desulfobacterota > Binatia > Binatales > Binataceae > Binatus. The sequence goes on along the minus strand of CAVTEN010000032.1, from coordinate 23,663 downwards.
GACTTTTTTACCAGCGCCGCCCGGACGCAACTCCCACGCGCGCGGCTTCCAGAACGCGCGGCCGGCGCTCTCGGCGCGGCGCATCTCAGAATGCCAGTACGTCGGCGACATTTTGAAATTGATAAAGCCGGGACCGGCGACTGAGACCTCGCTGACTTCCGCAGGCAGCGTGACGTGCGACTTGATTATCTCGGCGATTGCACGCGGCGGTTTGCGCTCGGGCTTCGCGAGCGTCAGCGCGACGTTCGAGGCGACGTCGCCGTGGGCAGAATCGCGCGGCGCCTCGATTCCGATCGACGGAATTTCGGAAGTCAACTGATCAGCGGCGCGCGCCCGCCCGATTGCGTCGCGAAGGATGGAGACGATCAGTTCTTTCATTCTCTCAATTGATGAAGCCGCGTTGCGTAATAGCAATCGTGTCAGATAGACGGCGCGATGTTAAGGCGGGTTGACCCTCGCGACCGTGCGATGCGAACTTGTTCGGCAAGATCTTATAGAGGTTATCCACAATGGAACTCGGACTGAGCGGCGAAGCGGCAATCGTCACGGGCGGCAGCAAGGGAATCGGGCGCGCGACCTATTAAATGTGAAACCCGCGGTGGGTTTCACGCTTCCTTCGGCAGGGGTGACCCCTGCACCCAGTATTAGGAAAGATGCGGGACGGAGTTTACCCTGAGTACTCGTAGGGTCCCTGTTCGAACAATTGTTGTGGGAGCGGCGTGACCTTCCGGTTCCCCTTCCCGCTCGGGAAGGGGTTAGGGGTTAGGTTACCTTCTTCCTTGTCCAGGTGGGATCGCTGTTCAGAGTTGGGTAGCCGCTGCCCAGTTGGATCAAGACGCCGTGGGATGAGCGCGGGGAGATGAAGGACTCGAAGCTGGTGGGCGACCACTGGTGCTCGTCGACGATTCGTACGCCCTGCTCTTTCAGCTCGGCGGTCTTTTCCTTGCAGTCGGGGACGTTGAACGTCAGATGATGCATCCCCTCGCCGCGCTTTTCGAGAAACTTGTGCAGGAACGAATTCGCTCCGAGCGGCTCCAGGAGCTCGATTGACAGTCCGTTCAGATCGAGCGCGAGCGAGCTTAAAACCGGCCGCCTCGTTGGCAGACTTCGAATACAAAAGTGGCGCCGAGAGTGTCCTCGAAAAACTTGCGCGCCTCGGCGACGCTCTTAACCGCGATTCCGATGTGGTCGAGTTTGCCAATTGGTGGATTTGCCATCGCCGCTGTCTCCAAATCGATTGACGTGATGTCGAATATGATCGAATAGAGATGGCTATGCCAGCGACGCAATGGAAGCTGCCGCCGCTTATCAAGGTGTACGAGGCGCTCGGCGCGATTGGTGACGGACGCGTGCGAATCGAGGACGAGCGGCGGGCGACGGTGACTTCGTCGGACGGGTCGAAGACTTACGAAGTCGAAACGTCGGCGGACGGGCGCGAGATCGCGTCGAACGACAACGCGTCGTACTGGCAGGGCTATGTCGGTTATCCAGCTATCGCGGTGTTGATCGCGCGCGGGCTTTATCGTCCGCCGGCGAACGTCACCGACGCGCTGGCGGGAGTGCCGTGGAAGGAACTCAATCGCAAGTACAAGAACGACTGGGCGAAGACGATCGCGGAAGTCGAGAAAGAACTTGAGCAGGCCGGGCACGATCCCGATGCGGTGCGATCGGAAGCTGAGGCCGTGATGAGTTTTCTTCGAACGCTGCGGCCGGTGCGCGGCAAGCGCAGTCGCCCGCCCTCGGAAAAGCCCGCCATCAAGATTCGCTAGCTGCAGATACCGCTCACCGACACGTTGTACGACTGCACGATAAAGAAATCGCGCATCTGAAGCTCGGTCGTTACTCCCGATACTTTGCCGGTGGCGCAATTGCTCAGCAGATTCGAAAGCGCAGTCTGAGTGAGTCCTTGCGGCGCTACCAGATGCAGGTATCCGAGGTCGCTGGCGTTCCCGCTGATCGGATTTCCGGCGCCCGCGCGATCGGAGATCGCGCTCGATTGCACGAATACGCATCCGTAAGTCAGCGCGCATCCCGCAACAATCGCGGCCACAAGGATCGAGTTGAGGCGTTTCATCGCCGCGATGGTAATTCGCATCGTGAATTTGTGTCAATCGCACTATTGCGTGACCGGTCGAGATGGTAACGTGGCAAAACTCGCGAGGGGACGGGGGCTTCGATGGCGAATGGGGCTGGCGGCTCGATCACACCTTTCTTCACGATTTGGACTGAACCGCGCGCGACGATTCGGCGTATCGTCGAGACCAATCCGACGCGCAACGTAATCGCGCTCGCGGCTATCGGGCCGGCCGTCGGTGCGCTGTCGAATCAATGGTCGAAGGCGCTCGAAGACACTACCAATCTGTCGGCGCTGTGGCCGATCGAGGTCGCCTTCTCGGTCGCATTCGCGGCGGTCCTCGGCGTTGTGTCTCTGTTCATCTCTGGCGCGATCCTGAAATGGTCGGGAGGCCTGCTGGGCGGCGTTGCGAGCCGGGTCGAATTGCGGGCCGCGCTGGCGTGGGCGCAGGTGCCAGCGATCACCGCCGAGATTGTCATGTTGATCGCGGTCCTTGAGGGCATCGCGATACCGAATGCGGCGGCCGCCGCGGCGCTCCAAATCGATCCGGCGTTTTACAAGGTCGGCGTGGTTGAAGGGGTGCTGGCAATCTGGGGAAGTATCGTCGGGGTGTACTGTATCGCCGAAGTGCATCGATTCTCCGCGTGGCGGGCGTTTTGCGCGACCTTGATTCCGGCGCTCATTGCGATGGTCGTCATCGGAGCCATCGTCTGGGTGGTCTACGTTCTGATGAATCACTGAGTGATCAGTCCACATGCAGGCGCGATGCGAGGCGCGAGAAGCGCAGGCGCTCATCCTGATTGCGCACCGCCTGCTGCAACGCGCTCTTCGTCCCGACCAGCACGCATACACGCTCGGCGCGCGTGATCGCAGTGTAGAGCAGGTTGCGACGGAGCATCAGGTAGTGAGTCGAATGTATCGGCATCACGATCGCGGGATACTGGCTGCCCTGGCTCTTGTGCACTGAGATCGCGTAGGCGAGCGCGAGTTCGTCGAGCTCGGACAGGTCGTACTCGGCGTGAGTCTCTTCGAACCCGACGCTAACCCGCGCTTTTTCAGTGTTGATTTCGACGATCCGGCCGATCGAACCGTTGAACACACCTTTGTCGTAATTGTTGCGCAACTGGATGACGCGATCGCCCTCGCGAAATGTCCGATCGCCGGAGCGGATTTCGCGCCCTGCCGGATTCAGCAACGCTTGCAGCTCGCGATTTAGAAGATGCGTGCCGAGCGGGCCGCGATTCATCGGGGTCAGCACCTGGATTTCGCGCGGGTCGCTGATTCCGAAGCGTCCGATCAGCCGCTGCTGCACGAGCTGCTTGATGGTCGCGAGCACGTCTTCGGCGGCGTTGCGCTCGAAGAAAAAGAAGTCGCCCTCGGCGTCATTGGAGAGTTGCGGGAACTCGCCCCGATTCAGCCGATGCGCGTTCGCGACGATCAAGCTGCGGCGCGACTGCCGATAGACTTCCTTCAACTGCACTACCGGCACGAAGTCGGACGCGATCACGTCCTTGAGCACGCTGCCGGGGCCCACCGACGGAAGTTGATCGCGATCGCCGACCAGCAGCAGCGAGCAGTTCGGCATCAGCGCGGAGAGCAGACTCGAGGCGAGCTCGACGTCCATCATCGAGGCCTCGTCGATGATCAGATAGTTGGTGCGCAGCGGAAAATTCTTGCCGCGGATGAATCCGCCGCTCTGCGGATCGTATTCGAGCAGCCGATGAATAGTCTTCGCGTCGCGGCCCGAGGCCTCCTGGAGCCGGCGAGCGGCGCGTCCGGTAGGTGCGGCAAGAGTAGGCTTCAAACCGACGTCGGCGAGCGCGACCAGCAGCGATCGCAGCAGGGTGGTCTTGCCGGTGCCGGGGCCGCCGGTGATGACGGTGACGCGGCTCGCCAGCGCGCATCGCAGCGCGCTCTTCTGCTCGGCCGAGAGCTCGAGAGCGGACGATTTGATCGCGGCCGCGACGGCGCGATCGATGAGGTCCTTGTTCATCGCGCGGCCTGCGTTCAGTTCCGCGATTCGCGTGGCGACGTTCACTTCGGCCTCGTGCAGGCGCGCGAGATAAATCGCGATGTGATCGTCCGCCTCTTCAGCAATCACCTCTCCGCTGGCGGCGAGTTCGTTGACGGCGTCGTGCGCGAGATCGGGTTCCATCTCGAGCGCGGTGCGGAACTGGCCTTCGAGATATTCGAACGGCGAATAGACGTGGCCTTCGTCGGACATGCGTTCGAGGATGTAGAGGACGGCGGCGCGCGCGCGCTGAATCGAGTTGCGCGGGATGCCGAGTTTCTCCGCGATCGCGTCGGCGGTGCGAAATCCGATGCCGTGAATCGTGCGCGCGAGCACGTAGGGATCGCGGCGAACGACCTCGAGCGCGTCCTTGCCGTAGAATTTATGGATTCGCCGCGCGTGCGTGGCGGCCAGGCCATGCCCGCGCAGAAAGACCGTGAGCTCGCGCAGGCCCGATGCGTCCCGCCATGCAGTCGCGATCAATCGCGCGACCGCGCCGCCGATGCCTGGAACTTCGCGCATGCGTTCGGGCGCATTGTCGAGCACTTCGCCGAGCGTGTCGCCGAAATGTTCGGCGATTCGCCGCGCCAGCCTGGGGCCGATGCCTTTTATTTCCGACGCCAGGTAGCGTTCGATCGCGACGGCGCCCGCGGGGCGAATCGTTTCGAAATCGACGACGTGGAACTGCTCGCCGAATCGCGGATGCTTTTCGAAGCCGCCGATGGCGCGGATGGTCGAGCCGACTTCGAGACCCGCGAGATTGCCGACGACGGTGACGCGGCGAAAATCGCCATGCTCCTGCGGCACGACCACGACCGCGACCGAGTAGCCGGTCTTGTCGTTGACGAACAGGACCTGATCGAGGATGCCCTCGACGGTCTCGGTCGCTTTCAGCGCTTGTGCCACGGCAACAGGATTACGCGCGACGGGGGCGGCGTCCAGTTGGTGGCCCTCGCGCGCATCAACAGGTGCGCTTGCGATCGGCGAGGACTTCGTCGATTTGGCGTCGAGCCATCGCGACGATCACGTGGTTGGTGTCCAGGTAGTATGGCTGAACAGTTCATCCATGAACTAGACCGCTCTGAGTTGCTCTTCCGGAACAGAGGCAGAATCTTGAATCGCGCGCGAAACGCGCGCGGTACGCGGACCCTCACCTTCATCCTCTCCCTTTCGGGGAGAGGGGAAGAAAGCCGAGCCGGATCAGACTTCGATCGTTTCCCAGTGGCCGGATTGGAAGCGCCAGACTTTTACGGTTGAGCGGACGATGTAGTCGGCGATCAGCGACCACCAGATGTAGTTGATGCTGCCGCCGTGGTACCAAATCAGAATCGTCAGGAAGAGGCGCATTCCGTAAAAGCCGGCGAGCGAGCCGTAGAGCGGAAATTGCGAATCGCCCGCGCCGCGCAATGCGCCGGTGATGGTCCAGTCGATTGCCATCAGGGGTTGTGCGGCGGCGAGCGCGTACATGAACTGCACCGTGTACGCGATGACGGTTTTGTCGTCGATGAAGAGCGCTGCGATCCAGTGGGCGAAGACGATAAACACCAGGCCCATCGCGGTCATCAGCACTATCGACATCCGGGTCGCTTCCCATCCGGCCTTGCGCGCGAACTTCGGGTCGCCTGCGCCGAGGCCCTGGCCGACGAGCGTCGCGGAGGCGGCGGAAAATCCGAAGCCGGGCAGAAATGAGAGCGCCAGGATTCGCACGCCGATGAAATATGCGGCGATTTCCTTGGCGCCGTAGCGCGTGATGAATCCGACGTAGGCGACGAAGCCGAACTGAATCAACAATTGTTCGATGGCGGCGGGATTGCCGACGCTGAGAATTCGCCGGCCGAGGCCGAAGTCGGGCCACAGCCCTCGCCATCGGAAGTTGAGCACCATCCCGTCGATCGACAGCGCGTAGAAAAATAAAATTCCGCCGAACGCGATCGCGAGCAAGCGTCGCGACCGCCGAGCCGTCGACGCCGAGTGCGGGAAATCCGAACTTGCCGAAGATCAGCACGTAGTTGAGAAAGATCGCGAGCACGTCGATGATGCCGCCGATCCATAGCGGCGTGCGCGTGTCGCCGGCGCCGCGCAATGCCGACGCGCACATCAGGAAGATTCCCTGGAACGGCTCCGACAGCATCACGACCTGCAGGTAGCGCGCGCCCATATCGGCCATCTGGCCGTGCACCTGGAACAGGCCCATCAGCGGATGCGCGAAAATGATTACCGGGATCGCGATGATGGTCGAAACCAGCACGCCGAAGACGACCGATTGCTTCAGCACCTCCTCGGCGCTGTCGCGATCATTCGCACCCATATAGCGCGCGACCAGTGCGACGGTGCCGGTGCCGACTGCGGCGATTCCGGCGCGCACGGCGCCGAGGATTTGCGTCGCGAGGCCGACCGCGCCGACGGCATCCGCGCCGAGCCGTCCCACCATCAGCATCGAGGAGAGTCCGAGAATCGAATCGAGGCCGAACGACAGGATCACCGGCCAGGCGAGCGCCCACACCTCGAAGCGGATCCGCTCGATCGGTGGCAGGGTCATCGCGACCCCGCCCTGCGCACCGACTTCGGGGACCGCTTCCAGAAACTCGGACATGATTCTGATCAGTTACGCCAGCACGAGGCGAGATAGTCAATGGACTATGCTCGAACGCGCGTGAAGAAGAAGATTGCGCGCGCGAAATCCGCTATATCCCGAGCACGAAGCGGGGTGGAGATGAGGGAGGCAGGTTCGGCCACAATAGAATCGTCGCCGCGAGCAGAACCGTCGCGCTGGAATCAGTCGTCGCTGCGGCCGACGAAAATCTTCATTGCGATCTTTGTCGTCGCGGCATTTGTGTACTCGTTTCGGCTCGGCGCGGACGCGCTCGGCGCGAGCGAGGCGTACAGCGCATGGGCGGCGGCAAAGCCGAGTATCGCTGCAATCGTCGCAGACGCCGGTACTGCACGATCCGGGCAAGCAGTTTCTTTCTACTATGTCGGCGCTTCATTTCTACACGCGGATATTCGGGCTGAGCGAAGTCTCGCTGCGATCGCTGTCGGTAGTGCTTTCGCTGACGACACTGGTGCTGGTGTTCGCGCTCGGCTGCGAAATGTTCGACGACAGCACGGCGCTCGCGGCGGCGGCGTTGTGGGCATTCAACCCGCTGGCGATCGTGTTCGCGCACACGGCGCGAATGTACCCGATGATGCTAGCGCTCGCTCTCGCGCAACTCTTGATGCTGTGGCGGATCCGCAAGCGTCCGAGCGTGAGCCGCGCGGTGCCGTGCGGTATCGCGGGCGCCGCGCTGCTATACACCCACCTGGGCGGCATCCTGTTCATCGGGGCGGGACTGGCGATGCTCGTGCGCGACTACATACGCGGGCTGCGAAATCCGATGGCATGGCTCGCGATGGGCATCACGCTGGCGCTGTTCGTCCCGTACGTGCCGGTGCTGCGCGCGCAAAGCGAGACGATGATCTCCGGTCATTGGCTCGATTGGATCGGAACCGCGTACGAGTATCCACTCTGCGATAAAATATTGCGGCAGCCCTTGGAGCAGCCGCGGTGGCGGCTTGGTTTGTATTCGGCGCAACCGTGAAATCTGATCGCGACGAGACATTCCGGTGGCTTGGCGCCTGGACGATCCTGCCGGGACTCATGCTGGCCGCGGGCTCGATCGTGATCCACCCGATGTTCAACCTGCGGTACGTTGCGCCGTCGATCGCGACGTTCGCATTGTTGCTGGCAGCGGCGATCTGGCGCGGGCGAGCGTGAAGTGGCGCAATCTGATAGCGGCCGGTTTCGCGCTGGCATGCTTGATCATGCTGCCGTTCGATCGGACCACGCCGCAGCCGTGGCGAGAGTTGGCCGAACAAGTGGCAGCACGGCGGTGCGTCGAGTCCGGTTTTCTTTGAATCGGGATTCGTTACGAACGGAAACGCGCCAAACATCCCCAACGGCGGATTTCCATTTGGCTATCTACTCAGTTCCGTTCAACTACTACTTCAGCGGCGCAAATCCGCGAATAGCTGTTCCGGGATTCGATCCCGCGTCTGCGCGAATGACTATCGAGGAGCGGGTGTCATCGGCGGGCGGCGGATGGCTGGTCAGTTGGAAGGATGGTGACGCGGTGAACTCCGAACTTCCCGATCCGAAGCGGTTCAGCGTGGTCGAGAAATTTCGCGGTGACCATCTCGGGTTCTATCGGATCACTCCGGTTGGGAAGTGATCGCGGATGAGACACAAAGCAAGGCGGGCACGGCGGCCCGCCCCACTACATAAAAGCGCTTCAGCTGCTGGCCTGGTTGCGGCGGTTACGCGGCCTGGGAGGTTTGCGGGATCGACATTGAGCCGGCGCCGACGCGGATTGGCAGAATCACCAGGCTGTATCCATAAAGCTGCAGCCAGTTCTGGAGTTCGAGCGAGGTGTGATTGTGCAGGAAGCGGCCGATGAACCCTTCTATCTCGTCGGAGAAGATTAGCTTGCCGGCGAAGAACACGACGTGCGGGAATTCGTGGGCAACTTCCAGGCATAGCCGGCGCAGCTCGACGACGACGTCGGGCGCGAGGCCGGCGCGCAGCTCGGGATGATACCCGAGGTCGGCGGCGAACTGGCAGTACTCATTCAAGTCGTCCGTCATCCGCTGCTCGAGCTCGTGCACTTCTTCGGGACCCTTGAGCAGGGCAGCATCCACTTCGCCCACTCCGATGAAGACCACGTTGCGGAACTCGCCCGGGAACAATTGATGGACCTGGATCAGTGTCGCCAGCCCCAGACCGTTGTAGCCGCTGACCAGGATAGCGGCCGTCGGCGCGTTGGGATCGCGCTTGGCGGGTTCCTGCTTTTTGACCGCGTACAGTTTCGGCAGGATGTCCGCCTCGAGCTGCTCGATTGCCTTCGAAACCCGCTCGTAATGGCGCCGCACGGTGTAACACACCGCGATCAGCCCGCCGGTGATTAGCACGGTTACCCATCCGCCCTGGAAAAACTTGAGCGTCAGCGTGATGACGAGAATGGTCGCCGTGAAGAATGTCCCGACGCCATTGATGAGCAGCTTGCGGAGCCAATGCTTCTCGGTCTTGCGCACACTCCACCAATGCGTCGTCATGCCGAGCTGCGAAAGCGTGAACGTCACGAAGACGTTGATCGCATAGAGGACGACCAGCAGATCGACTTTCGCCTCGGTGCCGATGAGAAGCAGCATGGCGGCGAGTCCGATCGTGATGACGCCGTCCTGCGTCACCAGGCGCGCGCTCAGGTTTGCGAAGCGTCGCGGCAGCCATCTGTCAGACGCCATCGTGGCGAGCACGCGCGGTCCGTCGACGAAACCGGTCTGCGCGGCGACAAACAGCAGTGCGCCCTCGGTCAGCAGCGTGAAGGTGATTATCTCCGGGCCAACATGCAAGCCGAATATCTGCCAGTTGGAAGCGAGCCGCTCGAACATGACGGCGTTGAGCGTCTTGCCGGCCTCGGCCTCGACGTTGAGCAGCAGGTAGCCGAGTAAAATTCCACCCGCGAGGAAAGCGAGCGAAATCGCCATGTACATCATGGTGCGCTTGCCGGTCTCGGCGCGCGGTTCGCGCAGAATCGGCAGGCCGTTGCTTACGGCCTCGATTCCGGTGTAGGTGCCGCCGCCCAGGCTGTAGGCGCGAAAGAAAATCACCGCGAGCGCGAAAATCCCCATGCATGTGGGCGCTGGCGTGGACCTCGCGCACGGCGTGGCCGACGATTGACGGCAGCTCGGGCGCGCGGCTGAAGATCGCGTAGCCGACCAACCACGCATGCATGATGATGAAGGCGATGAAAATCGGCAGGAGCGACAGCACCGATTCCTTCACCCCGCGCAGATTCATCAGCACCATCAACGCCACGACGATGATGCATAACCAGAACTTGAAGGGCAGCCACGATACCGGCAGGAAGCTGAAGATAGCGTCGGCGCCGCTCGCGATTGAAATCGCGATGGTCAGCACGTAGTCGACGACCAGCGCCGATCCGGACACGAGGCCGAAATATTTGCCGAGCAATTTGGTTGCGACCAGGTAACCGCCGCCGCCGGTCGGAAACAGATCGATGGTTTGCGAATACGACGCCGAGATGATGAAGACGGTCAGCGCCATCAGCATCGCGAGGAACACCGCCAGGTACTGATGGTGTCCGAGCGCGAGGAAGGCCTCCTCGGGGCCGTAGCAGGAGGAGCTCAGGCCGTCGGAGCCCAGGCCGACCCACGCGAGAAACGCGACCAGCGAGAGGCTATGGAATATCTCGGGGTCGCGGACGTCGCGCGGCGGTCCAATAAGGACGTCGCTGAGGGTTCGCTTGCCCGAGTGCTCCTTGTTCGAGCCGGTAGTCTTCGAGCCGTTGGTCTTCGAGCCGGATGTCGGTGATGCCATTCGATTTGTGCGGACGTTCCCCTACTGCAATTTGCAAATGTACGGGAAACGCGAACCTTGCGCAAAGCAATGCGCCGCGGGTTCGAACAGTCCGCCTCAGACGGAGTACGTGGCGCGCGGTAATCCGAGCTGGTAGCGCGTCGCGTCGATCAGGTTTTGCATTAGTGCTGCCACGGTCATCGGACCTGTCCCGCCGGGATTGAGCGTGATCCAGCCCGCGACTTCTTTCACGGCTTCGAAGTCGACATCGCCGACGAATTTGCCGGGACCGACGCGGCGAAAGCCGACGTCAATTACGCAGGCGCCCGGCTTCACCATGTCGGCCGTGATCAGGTAGGGCTGGCCGGTATGCGCGCCGACGCACGGGATGAGGATATCGGCCTCGCGACAAATTGCGGCGAGGTTGCGGGTGTGGCGATGGCACCACGTAATTGTCGCGTTGCGCAGCCGCCCGCCGAGAATCAGCGCGGTCGGCTTGCCCGCGATATCGCTGCGTCCGATGATTGTCGCGCGCGCGCCGTCGACCGGCACCTGGTAGTAATCGAGCAAGGTCAGCACTCCCCGCGGAGTGCACGGAATAAAGCGTCCCCATTCACCGCGGTAGAAGCCGCCGACGCTCGCCGAGCTGACGGCGTCGAGATCTTTTTCGGGCGCGATCGCGTCGAACAGGCGGAAGCGGTCGACCGAATCGGGAATAGGCAACTGGAGCAGGATAGCGTTGACGCCCTTGTCGGCGTTGAGTTCGCCGATAACGTTCAACAACGAATCGGTGGTCGCCTCGGCCGCCGTCATCCGCACCGTGCGGCTCTCGCATCCGAGTTCCGCCGCGACGCGCTGCTTGTTCTTCACGTATTGCCGCGACGCGGGATCGTCGCCGACCAGGATTGCCGCGAGCGAGGGCTTGCATCCGAACCTGCTTTTGAGCTCGTCAACGTGGGCGAGCAACTCCGGCATCAGATGCGCGCTGAGCGCCCGGCCATCCATAATAATCGCAGCCATCGGGTATCGGTGATAACTCGATTATAGCACCGTGTGGCGGCGAGCAAGGCGCTGTGGACAGAAGGTCGGCGGCTGTTGGCAGATCACGCGTCATCTCTCGTTCGCCTGAAACCGGTCTGATAAAATTTTTCGCGCTGATGAATGCGCCCAAGCGCACCGTTCTATTTGACCTTCACCAGAAACTCGGCGCACGGATGACCGTTTTCGGTGGTTTCGAGATGCCCGTGAGTTACAGCGGGATTATCGAGGAGCATCTTGCGGTCCGAAATTCGGCTGGGGTTTTCGATCTCAGTCACATGGGTGAGTTTGAAATCAGCGGACCGCATGCGCTCGAGACGCTCGAGCGAGCGTTCACCAATTCCGCGGCGCGGCTCAAGCAGGGCCAGGCGCAATACACGATTATGTGCACGGAGGACGGCGGCACGATCGACGACCTGATCGTGTATCGCCTCGGACCGGAGCGCTACATGCTCTGCGTCAACGCGTCGAACATCGACGCCGATCGCGAATGGATCGTCGAGCTGAACGGCGGGCGCGCGAAGTTCGAAGATGTGAGCGATGCTACCGCGCTGATCGCAGTGCAAGGACCGGTGGCCGTCGCGATATTGGCGACGCTCGCGGAATTTCCGATTGCCGACGTCGCGCGCTTCGGCGTCGCAGAAGGCACAGTCGCGGGAATCACGTGCCTCGCGGCGCGCACCGGATACACCGGCGAAGACGGCTTCGAGCTGTTCGTGGACAACGCCGGTGCGCGGCAATTGTTCGAGGCGATTCTCGACGTCGGCGCTGCCGCCAACGCGAAGCCGGTCGGACTCGGCGCGCGAGACACGCTGCGGCTCGAAGCGGGCTTGCCGCTCTACGGTCACGAACTCGATCGCAATTCGTCGCCGCTGGAGGCGGGCCTCGGAGTCTTCGTGAAGCTGGGGCGTCCGTTCATCGGCGAGAAGGCGCTCGCAGCGCAACGCGATCAGGGACTGAAGAAAAGATTGGTCGGATTGCAAACCGACGACGGCAGGATGGTCGCGCGGCAGGGTTACCGCGTACTTCGAAATGGCGAGGAGGCGGGAGTCGTGACCAGCGGGACGTTCGCGCCGTCGATTCAGCGGCCGATCGCGATGGCATATCTAAACGTCGAGGGAGCGAAAAATCCGCCGGCGGTGGGCGAGTCGCTCGAAGTGGAAATTCGCGAGCGCAAAGCGAGGGCGACAATCGTGCGGCGACCGTTCTATCGGCGCGATGAGAACCATGCGGCATCAACTGCGAGCGTGTGATTGAATTGTAGGCCAAGTGGAGGCTGCGCGGGGGTGAAGGACGAATTGATTCGATGAGATTCATGCCACATACCGACAGCGATGTCGCGTCGATGCTCGAGACGATCGGCGCCAAGCATCTCGACGACCTGATTGCGCACGTGCCGGCGAATTTGCGCGCGAGCGCGACGATCAATCTCGAGCGCGGGCGGAGCGAAGCTGATGTAGTACATGAGATTTCAGCACTCGCCGCTCGCAACACAGGAGCGTCGGGATTCGCGAGCTTCCTCGGCGCCGGTTACTACCGGCATTACGTGCCCGCCGCGGTGCGCGCCGTTATCGCGCGCGCGGAATTCGCGACCAGCTATACGCCGTATCAGGCCGAGGCGAGCCAGGGGACCACGCAGGCGATTTTCGAATTTCAAACGCTGATCACGCAGCTCACCGCGATGGAAGTCGCCAACGCCAGCATGTACGACGGCGCGTCGGCTGCGGCAGAGGCGGTGCTGATGGCACGACGGCTGATGCCGAAGCGCTCGGTCGTCGCACTCTCGCGAGCGCTATGGCCGGACTATCGCGCAACTATTCGCACATACCTGAGCGCGCTCAAGGGAATCGAAATCGTCGAAGTTCCGTTCAACGACGCGACCGGCGCGACCGACGCTGGCGCGCTCGATCGAATCGCTAACGATCGATTGCTGTGCACCGTCACCGGCTATCCCAACGCATTCGGGATCATCGAACCGCTGGGCTCTATCACTGAAAAAACGCATCGTGCGGGCGCGATCGCAATCTCCGCCACTGCCGAGGGAATCGCGCTGGGTCTCATCCGCGCGCCGGGCGAACTTGGCGTCGATATCGCAGTCGGCGAGGGGCAGAGTTTCGGGCTGCCGCTTCAATACGGCGGACCGGGCGTCGGCTTCATGGCCGCGCGAACGGCCCATCTCCGCAACATGCCGGGACGCCTGGTTGGACAGACTCGAGATCGCGACGGTCGCCGCGCGTTTTGCCTGACGCTCAATACTCGCGAGCAGCATATCCGCCGCGAACGCGCGACCTCAAATATCTGCACCAATCATTCGCTGTGCGCGCTGGCCGCGACCGTCTATCTCTCGCTGATGGGCCGCACGGGATTGCGCGACTTGGCGGAGAGAAACGTCGAACTGTCGCATCAAGCGGCGGACACGCTCGCGGCTGCGGGCATCGAGCGACGCTTCTCGGGACCGTTCTTCAATGAGTTCGCGCTGAAGCTGGCGAACCCCATGGCGGCTCTGGAAGCTGCAGAGCGCAAGCAGATCCTCGCGGGCGTCCCGCTCGGCGACGACTATCCCGAACTCTCCGACGCGATCCTGGTTTCGGTCACCGAAATGAATCGCGGCGATGAGTTCAGTCGGCTTGCGGCGGCAATTGCGGGAGGTCAACGGTGATGGCGAGTGCAGGCAGAGTCGGACCAATCGCGTCACCTGAAACTCCTTCGACCCTCGACCGGATCGAACCCACGGCGGGCGTGCCGCTTATCTTCGAACTTTCATCCGAAGGCCGGCGCGGAACCGATCTATCTCCGCGCGCTGCCGGTGATAAACGCGGCGCAGAACTTTTAGGCGCCGAGCTTTGCCGCGAGGATCTCCCGGGCTTCCCCGAACTGAGCGAGCCGCAGGTGCTGCGTCACTTTCTGCGGCTGTCGCAGCTCAACTTCGCGCAGGCGCTCGAGTTCTATCCGCTCGGATCGTGCACGATGAAATACAATCCCGTGGTGAACGACGAGCTCGCGGCGCTCACAGGATTGGCAGGACTGCATCCTGCGACTCCGGCGCATCTTGCGCAAGGCGCGCTCGAACTGATCGCGCGGATGGAAGCTGCACTCGCCGAAATCACGGGCATGGACGCCGTGTCTCTCCATCCCGCTGCTGGCGCGCAGGGCGAGTTGACGGGACTGTTGATGGTCCGCGCGTATCATCGCAAGCACGGCGAAGTGCGGCACAAGGTGATCATTCCGGATACGGCGCACGGCACCAATCCCGCGAGCTGCACGCTCGCGGGCTTCGAGGTGGTCGTCGCGAAATCGAATCGTCGCGGCTATCTGGAAGCGGCCGAGGTTCGCCGTCTGATGAGCGACGACGTGGCCGCGATGATGGTCACCAATCCGAACACGCTCGGAATTTTCGAGCCGGAAATCCAGGAGATTGCGGCTGCGCTGCATGAGCGCGGCGCGATGCTCTATCTCGACGGCGCGAACATGAACGCGCTGCTAGGAGTCGCCAAACCCGGGCACATGGGCGCGGACATCGTGCAACTCAACTTGCACAAGAGTTTCTCGACTCCGCACGGTGGCGGCGGTCCAGGCGCGGGTCCGGTCGCGGTGAGAAAGCATCTGGAGCCGTTCCTGCCGCTCCCGCGCTTGAAGCATTCCGACGCCGGGTACGAGATCGATGCCGATCGGCCCGACTCGATCGGGCGGATGCGCTCGTATCACAACAATTTCGGAATGATCGTGCGCGCCTACGCGTACATACTTGCGCTCGGCGGAGACGGCCTCGGAATGGCGAGCAGGCTCGCGATCCTCGGCGCAAACTATGTGCGAAAACGGCTTGAGCCGCACTTTCCGAGTGCGACTGGCGAGCCGTCGATGCATGAATGCGTGCTCTCGCACGACCTCGAAAAGCGCGCCGACGTGAGCACGCTCGAGATTGCGAAACGCTTACTCGATTTCGGGATTCATCCGCCGACGATCTATTTCCCACTGGTGGTGCCGGGCGCGCTGATGATCGAGCCGACCGAGACCGAGAGCAAGCAAATCCTGGACAGCTTCGTCGATACGATGGAGCGCATCTACGACGAAGCGTTGAACGATCCGGAGCGCGTCAAGAATGCGCCGCAGACTTTGCCGGTCTCGCGCGTCGACGAAGCGCTGGCCGCGCGGCGGCCGATATTGAGGTGGGAGAAGAAGGAGTAGCGAGCGCTTCGCGATTGGCTTCATAGCAGAGGCAGAATCTTGAATCGCGCGCGAAAACGCGCGCTGGAAAAGGACCCTCACCTTCGATCCTCTCCCTTGCAGGGAGAGGGGAAGAAATCCGGATTTACTTCGAGAGGCCTGCCAGCTTGAGTGCGCGCTGGTAGTCCTCGGGGGTGTTCACGTTGAAGAAACTGCTGAGCTGCGGATCGAGCTTTCTTAGTTCTTCTTCGCCGACTTTTCTCGCGTTGATCGCGCTGGCGCTCGCAGTCAGCCGCTTCTCGCCGCCGGCTGCGAGCGACTCGATCGCGTTTGCGCATTGCTTGCGATAGACCGCGTGCAGCGGCTGCAGCTTGCCGCCGACTTCAGGAATGACGGCGTCAAAATCGTCGAGCATCGCGACCAGATCGGCCGCAACGTCGGAATTCAGCATCGGCAGATCGCACGAACAGGCAAACGCAATGTCGTGATCGAGCGCATTGAGACCGCGCCGAAGCGCGTCCAGCGGTCCTGCGAAGGCGGTCTCGTCGTGAACGATTTTCAATCCGGGAATCTCGATGCGCGGCAGGCCTTCCGACTTCGGCGCCGCGACGATCACGATTTCGTCGAACCACCATTTGAGCTCGATGACAATCCGGGTGAGCAGCGGCATCCCGCCGAAATCCAGCGCGGCCTTGGGCTGGCCCATCCGCGAGCTTCGCCCACCGACCAGCACGATCGCACCGGCTTCTTTGGCTGATGACACGCGACGAGTGTAGAGTGCGCGCGATTGGCACGCTAGCGTTTACGCGGCGACTCGGCGCTCGGGTGCGCGATTTGCGCGCAGCTCGGTGCCGATGACTCGCAGCGCTTCTGGATGAAAGATCAATGCCAGATGCCCAACGTCGTGCAGCGTCACGATCCGTCGGAACGCGGCGCTATTCACCAGCGGTTCGATCGGCGCCGGCACGATCGGATCGTCGTCGCCGAAAATCCCGACCTCGGTGGGACTCCATTGCCCGTATGAATACGGCGAGCCGAGCGTGATCAGCGATCGCACCGCGCCTTTCGGCGCGCTCGCAGCGTAGCGCCGCGCAACAGTGCCGCCGAGGCTGTGACCGATCAGATGAACGCCGTTGCCGTCCGATTTTTCATCCGCGATGCGCCCGAGCCGGGCGGCGGAATCGTCGATCGTCTGCGATCGCGGATACTCGAAATAAGAAACGTTGTCGAATCCCGCCAGCCGCAGATACGCCGCGAGCGCCAGCAGATTGGAACGGCTGCCGCCGAAGCCGTGAAGCAAAATGACGGGCTCGCTCGACGGCTCGCAGAAATACGGCTCGCCTCGTTTGACCAGCCAATCCATCGGATACGATCCGAGCAACGCGCCCGCCGCCGCGATTTCTGTGATGACAGTTCTCGATTTCATTTTTTCACTTTCTCACCGCTTCAGTCTCACGCGATGAAAAGCTAACCACCTCGCATCTGTACGGCAACCGTCCTCGATGAGAGTTTGCGCATGCGTGGACGACGGCGCACAATTCCAGACGCGACGCCCTACACTCTCAGTTCCGTGCAACGGCGCCCAGGCGAGGTGACGGCAATGAGCGAAGCCAAGCGGGAATCCAAAGGTCCGGTGCGCGGATATTTCTTCGACAAATCCGTGGTTGTGACCGGCGCGTCGAGTGGCATCGGCCACGACGTCGCGCTCGCGTTCGGCGAACAAGGCGCGCAGGTTGCTCTGCTCGCGCGCCGGCGCGTTCAGCTCGAAGAACTAGCGCACAAAATCAACAAGGCTGGCGGCAAGGCGCTCGCGCTCGATTGCGACGTGACCGATCGCGCGCGCGTATTCTGGGCTGTCGATCAGGTCAAAGAGGCATTCGGCAAAGTCGACATACTGATCAACTCGGCGGGCTTGCTGATCGCGGAAACCGTCGAGCAGATGCGCCCTGAAGATCTTGAGAAAATGATGGCGGTGAACGTCTTCGGCGCGCTCAACGCGATGCAGGCGGTGCTGCCCGTGATGCGCAAGGCCAAGTCGGGCAATATCGTGAACATCTCGTCGCTGGCTGGACGTCGAGGCGTTAGCCCGCTCGGCGGATACAGCTCGACCAAATTTGCGCTGGTCGGAATGACGGAAGCGCTCCGCGTCGAGCTGTTCAACACCGGGATAAAAGTCTCGCTCGTGATGCCGGGAGTGATCGACACACCCATGGCGCGCAACGCGCTCAAACACGACACGCTGAAGGGCGTATCCGCGATGATGGCGATGCCGGCGCGATGGGTGACGTGGGCGGTGCTGGCCGCGGCCGCATTCGGGCTCACCGAAGTTGACGTTCCCCCCGGCGCGGCAGTCGCGGAGAAACTCGCGTCGCTGTTCCCCGGCGTCACCGACGCGCTGCTCAGCGTCGGCACCAGGGTCATGCAGGGCGCAGCGACGTTCATGGGCGGCGGCAAGGCGGAGCAGAAGGCCAAGCACTAGAAGAGTAGCGAAATCCTACATGAAGTACGGCTTCGACATTTCGTCGAATCGGCCGTACATCAGCCAGACTTTGACGTTGAATGCATGCGGATGCTCGACTGGTTCGCGGCCGACCGTCTTGAGACCGAGCTGTTTGTACATCTCGTAGAGCGGCTCGATCGGATTCGTGATCAGCAGCTTCGGACGTCGCGAGAAGACGAACAGTCGCGCCGTGTCCGACATCATCTTGACCAGGCCCTTGCCCTGGTAATTCGGATCGATCACCATCCCGCCGAACTCGAATACTTCCGACGCGAGCATCCCCTTGAACAACTGCGCGGGGTACAGATGGCCGAGCGTCAGCGGCGCGTCCGCGAGGCATCGCGCCCAGAACGCACCAATCAGGGGCGGCCGGCGCCGTTCGCTGCCCTGGCCTACAGCGTAAAGGCCAAAATGAATCGCGAGCGGCCATAGCAGCACGTGCACGCGCTTTTCCTGCACGTTCAGCATCTTCCACGTCCGCTTGTGGAGCGCGGCCAGCTCGCGCAAACCAAGGGGAGTGCCGATTGGACGAACTTCCAGGTGCGCTTCAGAATGCGTCGGAGGTCGCAGCGGAGGAGATCGGGGCTCGCGCGCTTCGCGCTTGGGCTTTTCTGACGGAGGCTTTTCTTCGGAAGGCGGTTGTTCGGCTGGCGTCTCGACGGGATTTGCGGGGGGGCCTGCCGGATGCTCGGGATCAGACGCCTGCGACGAGAGCATCGCCTCGATCGGATCGTCGCTTTTCTCGGCCGCCATCAGTGAACCCCGCCGCGCCGCCGGACTTCCGGCGACGCCGATTCCACACCACCCAACTTAATGCCGTCCCGCGGGACAGCTCATCCACACGTCGTGAGACGCGCGCCCGCCGCAATCGGTTCAATGCGGCTGGACGCCAACCACCACTGGCTCACTGGTACCAATAATAAGGAATCGAGGGACAAAATGAAACATAGTTATGTTCGGAAAATGTGACTTTTTTACGCTGCCGCGAAGCTGGGTTACGCAGGAATAGGAGAGGACGGAAAGAGCGGATAGCGATGTTGCGGGCTTACTGCTTGAGGCCCAGAACCCTCACCTACCGGCGGCTGCGCCCGCCGGCCTCCTCTCCCGTAAAGTAACGGGCGAGGTAAATCGCGGCCGCTCTTCACACTTACCAGGTCTAGCAGGGACGAAGTCCCGCATCTTGTTTTGACACTGGGTGCAGGGGTCACCCCTGCCCAGGGAAGTGTGAAACCCACGGTGGGTTTCACGTTAAATAAAGTGATTTCCCCTTCCCTGAAAATGAAAGGGCGCCCCGATGGGCGCCCTTTCTTGATCATTCTGACTGCTCGCGAGCTATCCGATTTTCGCGTACACCGACTTGATCTGCGTGTACAGATCGATCGCGTACTTGCCCAGTTCGCGGCCGAAGCCGGACTGCTTGTAGCCGCCGAACGGGGACATCGGATCGATCTGACCGTAGGTGTTGATCCAGACCGTGCCGGCCTTCAGTTTGCGCGCGACTCCGAGTGCGCGGTTGATGTCCTTGGTCCACACTGCAGCGGCCAGGCCGTAGGTGGTGTCGTTACCCTGGACGACGACGTCGTTCTCGTCCTTGAACTTGATCGCGGAAGCGACTGGGCCAAAGATTTCTTCGCGCGCGATCTTCATCTGGTTGTTCACGCCGGTGAAAACCGTCGGCTGGATGAAGTAGCCGGCTTCCTGCTTGCCCGGCTCGCCGCCTGTCTTCGCGGTCGCACCTTCCGCCTTGCCGGTTTTCAAATATCCCTTGACGCGGTCGTGCTGCTCCTTGGAAACGAGAGGGCCCATGCGGGTGTTCGGGTCCAGCGGATTGCCGAGCGTAAGTCCGCTCGCCATCTTCGACAGCTCGTCGGTGAACTGATCGTACACGCTCTCCTGCACGAACACGCGCGAGCCGGCGCAGCAGACCTGGCCCTGGTTCATGAAGATGCCGAGCGCGGAGCCGAACACGGCGGACGGCATGTCGGCGTCGGGGAAAATGATGTTAGGCGACTTGCCGCCGAGCTCGAGCGAGACGCGCTTCAAGTTGCCGGTCGAGGCCTGCAGGATCAGCTTGCCGACTTCGGTCGATCCGGTGAACGCGACCTTGTCGATATCGGGATGCTCGGCGATCGCGCTGCCGGCGCCGGGGCCGAAGCCCGTGATGATCTGCACGACGCCTTCGGGCAGTCCCGATTCGACGATAAGTTCGCCGAGGCGAATCGCGGTCAGCGGAGTCTGCTCGGCCGGCTTCAGGATGACGACGTTGCCGCATGCGAGCGCGGGCGCAATCTTCCACGACGCCATCAGCAGCGGGAAATTCCACGGGATGATCTGTCCGCATACGCCGACCGGCTCGCGCAGCGTGTAGTTGAACATCGAGGGATCAGACGGATTGGTCTCGCCGTAAATCTTGGTCGCGAAGCCGGCGTAGTAGCGGAAGGTCTCGGCGGCGCCCGGGATGTCGATATTCTTGGACTCGAACAGCGGCTTGCCATTGTCGAGCGTCTCGAGCTCGGCCAGCTCCTCCGCGTTCTTGTCGATCAGTTCCGCAATCTTCAGCAGCACGTGGGTGCGCTGATGCGGACTCATCTTCGACCACTTGCCTTCCTCGTAGGCCTTGCGCGCGTGCTTGACGGCCTCGTCGACGTCGGCCTTGTCGCCCTCGGCGACGAGAGCGAGCACCTGCTCGTTGGCCGGGTTGAGGGTCTCGAAAGTTTTGCCTGACTTCGACGGCACCCATTTGCCGTTGATAAGAAGTTTTTTGGGTGAGCTCTTGAGGAACTCAAGCGCTGCGCTCGACTTGGCGCCGCGAGTCGCTGATTCCAATGATGCCGATGCTGCTGCCATTTTCCTTTATCTCCTGTTGTTGATGTGTTCGAGCGGTAAAGAGCCTGATTAACACTCGAACTCTAGTGAATCGAGATGTAATCGGCAAAGGCGAAAAGTGGGCGCGCGGCCCTTGCTATTGCTATCCTGTGCCGCAATCGTTTTTCGTGGCAGTCAAGCAAACACCCCTCATCGCGCAATATCTCAGCGTCAAGCAGCGCGTCCCCGACGCGATCCTGTTTTTTCGCCTCGGCGATTTCTACGAAATGTTCTTCGAGGACGCCGAGGTCGGCGCGCGCGTGCTCGATATCCAGCTCACCTCGCGCAACAAGGACGGCGTGCCGCTGTGCGGCGTGCCCTACCATTCCGCGGAACCGTACATCGCCAAGCTGCTGAAGGCGGGGCACAAGGTCGCCATCTGCGAGCAAGGCACTCCGGATCCCAAGACGCCGAAGCTGATGCCGCGGCAAATCGTGCGCGTGATCACGCCCGGCACCGTCGGCGAGGAGATGGTGCTGACGGCCGCCGAGAAGAGTTACCTGGTCGCGGTCACGGGCGCCGAGGGGATCGGATTCACGCTGGCAGCGCTCGACGTCTCGACGGGCGAATTTCTCGCGACGCAGGTGCGCGAGGCCTCGACGCTGTGCGAGGAAATCGCGCGAATCGCGCCGCGCGAAATAGTAATCGCGGCAAAAGACGGCGAGTTGAGCGCGATTCTGAAAGACTTGAACTGCTCGCTGACGACGCTCGATCACGAATCGTTCAGCGCAGAGCGGGCGACGGCGGCATTCTCGAATCGGTTCGCGACGGCGTCCGCGGATCTGCACGAATCGATCGCGCACACGGCGGGGATCGCGCTGCTCTATGTCGAGGACACCTTCGGCCACGACCTCGCGCATATCGCGGCGCCGCGTCTCTACCGTATCGCCGAGTACATGGTGGTGGACGAGACTACGCGGCGGCATCTCGAACTGATCGCGTCGACCGACGGCGCGCGCAAAGGATCGTTGCTGTCGATTCTCGACGAAACCCTGACCGCGGTCGGCGCGCGCACGCTGTGCAACTGGATCATCTATCCGCTGATGGCGCTTGACGCGATCCAGGCGCGGCACGACGCGCTGGAAGAACTCTTCGACGCTGACCTTGGCGGCACGCTGGCGGAGTCGTTGAAGCGAATCGGCGATCTCGAGCGGCTGGCGGGACGAATCGGCGCGATGCGCGCGTCGCCGCGCGATTGCCTGCGTCTGGGCGACGCGCTCGGCGCGGCGGACTCGCTCAAGCAGGGGATGGGCGCGCTGAAGAGCCCTCTAATTCGCGAGCAGGCAGCGCGAATCTCGCCGATGCCGGCGCTGGTCGCGCAGATCGCGGCGACGTTGTCCGACGAGCCTCCCGTCAATCCGCGCGACGGCAACGTGATTCGCGCGGGCTTGAGTGCCGAGGTCGATGAACTGCGCGGCCTGGCGTCGGGCGCGCGCGGCGTGATCGCGAAATTGGAGGCGACGGAGCGCGAGCGCACCAGCATCCCGTCGCTCAAGGTCCGCTACAACAATATTTTCGGCTACTACATCGAGATCACGAAAACGAATCTCGAGCGCGTGCCCGCCGACTACGAGCGCAAGCAGACTCTGGTCAGCGCCGAGCGCTTCACCACGCCCGCGCTCAAGGAACTCGAGCGCAAGATCCTGACCGCGGAATCGGCGCTCAAGGAACTCGAGCTCCAGATTTTCACGAAGCTGCTGCGCGACTTGCAGTCGCACGCCGCGACGATCCTCGAAACCGCTCGCGCCGTTGGCGAATTCGACGCGGTGATGTCGCTGGCGAAAGTCGCGCGGCATCGCGGCTACGTGCGCCCGACTATCAACACCGGCCTTCGGATTCGCGTGCGCGACGGACGGCATCCGGTGCTCGAAGCCGGGATGCGCGCGGGCGAGTTCGTGCCCAACGACCTCGACGCGGAGCCCGACACGCGCCAAATCCTGCTGATCACCGGCCCCAACATGGCCGGCAAATCGACCTATCTCCGCCAGGTCGCGCTGATCGCGATCATGGCGCAAATCGGCAGCTTCGTTCCCGCCGCCGAGGCGACTATCGGGCTGATCGATCGCGTGCTGACGCGAATCGGCGCGCGCGATGAACTTCGCCGCGGCGAATCCACCTTCATGGTCGAGATGAGCGAGACGGCGCGCCTGCTCAAAGGACTGTCGGAGCGCAGCCTGTTGCTGCTCGACGAGGTCGGGCGCGGCACCAGCACCTTCGACGGGCTCGCGATCGCGTGGGCTGTCGCCGAATACCTGCACGATCAGACTCGCGCCAAGGTGCTGTTCGCGACGCACTTCCACGAGCTGACCGACCTCGCGCGCGAGCGTCCGCGGGTCAAGAACCTGAGCATGGCGGTGCGCGAATGGGGCGACGAGGTGATTTTCCTGCGCCGCGTCATCGAGCAGCCGGCATCGCGAAGTTACGGAATCGAAGTAGCGCGCCTGGCAGGATTGCCCGATTCGATAATCACCCGCGCGCGAGAAATTCTCGCCAACCTCGAGCAGGGCGAACTCGACGAAGCCGGGATGCCGCGAATCGCGCGCGACCGCCGCGCCAAAGCCCCCGCGCCTCAGCTCGGCCTGTTCTCGCCGCGAGAGGAGCGCATCGTCGACGAACTGCGCGCACTAGACATCGAGCGAATGACCCCGATGGACGCGCT
>CAVTEN010000031.1:0-193132 GCA_963733715.1 uncultured delta proteobacterium | reverse complement strand
GAACGCACTAGCCCGATTGGCCGCGCGCCTGAAGTCGTCGAAATAGTGAAAAGAACAAACCGCGAAGCGGAGCAGTTTTCGGCGTGCGATCCTTTTCCCCTCTCCCGACGGGAGAGGATTTAAGGTGAGGGACCTTGTTCAGCGCGCGCGTCGCGCGCGATTCAATGTTTTTTGTTCTTTTTGTGCCTTGTCTTTCTTTGCGGAACTGCAACATTCCGTACCGTGCCATCGTCCGAAGCATCTTACGAGACCGCCCGCAGATTGCGTCGCGAGCAAACTCCCGCGGAGCAAATTCTTTGGCGTCAGCTGCGTGGCAAGCGCATGTGCAACGTGAAGTTCCGCCGTCAACATCCGATTGGCCCGTATTTCGTAGATTTCTGCACGATTGAAGGCCGTCTGATTGTGGAGGTCGATGGAGGACAGCATGCCGAGCAATCCGCCGATGACGAGGCTCGGAGCTCGTTTCTCCGATCGCACGGCTACAGGGTCCTGCGCTTCTGGAATCACCGGGTGCTGGCCAACACGAACGAAGTGCTCTACGAAATCGAGAACGTCTTGACTCCAGATCCCGGAAATCTTGAATCGCGCGCGGACAGAATCGCGCGCTGAATAAAGTCCCTCACCTTAAATCCTCTCCCTTTGGGAGAGGGGAAGAACCGCCGTTCCTGGCGTGGCAGTCACCGCAATTGGCAGCTATCCTTGAAGGCTGTGGGTAGGTTGCGGTGAGGCGAAAAATCATGGCGGTTGCGGTCGCGGCGGCGACGATTGGCGCGATGGTTTGCCCGGTCGACGCCAGCCTTCCCGCATCAGTGCTGACCTCCGCAAGGATTGAGCATCGCGGGCCGACGCTCGAACTGCATTTTGGATTCAGCGGTCCCACTCCTCGGCTCGATCTCAGCACGCATGGCAGCGAACTCTGGATCGCGCTCGGACGTACAGGGGTCGCGATTCCGCCGCGTCCATTGTTCGGCTCTGAGACCGCGCCAATATTGAGCGTCCGCGCGATCCCGTCCGATACCAACTCGCGAATCGTGGTCGAGGTGATCGGCAAATCCGACTACGCGATCGCGCGGCTCCGCGACAGAAATGAAATAGTTTTGCGAGTCGCAACAACCGGCGCCGATCCGAATATCGCCGCACCGATCATCGTTCACAACGCGCCGCGGCGCCCTGCTCCATCCGTCGCGCGCGCTGTTGCATTTGCGCCGGCGGAAAATCCGCGTCCTGTTTCTCTCGCGCCGCCGATTACGCCCGCGCCCGTCGCTTTGAATGAGGACAATCGTCAGGCGGGTCATTTTGTGATGATCGATCCGGGTCATGGCGGCTACGATCCCGGCACGGAGTCGTCCGCCGGCGTGATGGAGAAGGACCTGGCGCTCCAAATCGCGACGCGCCTGAAAACCGCTCTGGAAGCCCGCGGCATGCGCGCCGAACTCACGCGATCGACGGACGTTTTCATCAGCCTCGCCGAGCGCACACGAATTGCGAATACTGCCGGCGCCGATCTGTTCGTCTCGGTGCATCTGAATTCAAGTCCGAACACCGACACTACGGGCATCGAAGTCTACTACCTGAACAACACTACTGATCGCGCGACGATTCGGCTGGCGCAGATGGAGAACGGCGGCGCGGACGGCTATGGCACCTCGAACGACTCCAACTTAAACTACATACTGACTGACCTGCGTCAGAACTATAAGGCGATAGAAGCAGCCTCGCTGGCCAGGATGATCGACGCGCAGACCGTCGCCGATCTCGATACCGGACTGGGACTGAACGTGAACGCGCTCGGAGCGAAGATGGGACCATTTTACGTGCTGGTCGGTGCGCATATGCCGGCCGTGCTGGTCGAGTGCGGCTTCATGTCGAACGCCGCCGAAGCCGCGCGGCTTGCGTCGCCGCAATACCAGGACCTGCTGGCAGGCGCGACCGCCACGGCAGTCGTGCACTA
Source organism: uncultured delta proteobacterium (assembly GCA_963733715.1). Taxonomy (GTDB): domain Bacteria; phylum Desulfobacterota; class Binatia; order Binatales; family Binataceae; genus Binatus. The sequence goes on along the minus strand of CAVTEN010000031.1, from coordinate 191,181 downwards.
CTTCAACGGCGACCTCGCGGCGGGAGATTTGTGAGCCTCGTCACCGGCGCGAATCTCGTCGAGCCCGCCGCATCCGCGGTATCTTCGCCGCGCGGCGCGGACGCCCTGCTCGCGCAATTCGTCGCGAGCAAAACTCCCGGCGTCATTGCTCGCGCCTATCTCCAATCGGTTCGCGCGAAGCTTGCCGAGCGCCACTTCGCCGGCGCGAGCGGCAGCGAAATCACGACCGCGATGACGGCCGCGATGGACGATCTCCTGCGCGCACTGTTCCGCTATGCGGACGCGGAGCACGGCAAGCGCGCGCCCAAGCTCAACCAGAAAATCGCGGTGCTCGCGCGCGGCGGTTACGGACGCGGCGAGTTGAATCCGCAATCCGATGTCGACCTGCTGTTTCTGCACGACTACAAGCGCGGTCCATACGCGGAAATCGTCACCGAAATAATTTTGCATGCGCTGTGGGATGCCGGCCTCATGGTCGGGCACGGCGTGCGGACGGCCAAGGAAAGCGTGCGGCTCGCGAACGACGACCTGAAGGAAAAAACCGCGATCCTCGACGCGCGATTTCTGTGCGGCGATGAAAAACTCTACGCCGATCTCGACAAGCTGCTCATCGCCGAGGTCCTCAATCGCAACCAGGACAAGTTCTTCGCCACCAAGCTCGAGGAGAGCCGCAAACGCCACGCCCAGTACGGTGATTCGATCTACCTGCTCGAGCCTCAGATCAAGGAAGGCGAAGGCGGGCTGCGGGATCTTCACACTGCGATGTGGCTGGCAAAGGTCAAGTACAAGGTCCATTCGCTCGAAGAGCTGGTGCAAAAGGCCGTCATCACGGAGCCCGAAGCGGCCGAGGTGATCGAGGCACGCGATTTTCTCTGGCGCGTACGCAACTCGCTGCACTTTCTGACCGGGCGCCACTTCGATCAGATCACGTTCGAGATGCAGGAACGGATCGAGCCGATCTTTGGCCTCAAGCCCGAGGAAGGACAAGCGGCCGGCTCCGCCCTGATGCGCGCGTACTACCAGCACGCATCGACAATCCATCGCTTCGCCGAGGGACTAATCGCGCGCGTGACCGAGAACAGCGTGGGCGGAAGATTTTTTCATCGCACCCCGACCCGCAAGATTCGCCCCGGCGTGATCGTTCAGGGCAGTCTGCTGAGCGTTGTACAGTCCGATTTTTTCGAGCGCGATCCGCTCAACCTCATAACCATCTATGCGGATTGCCAGGCGCAGAACGTGAGCCTTTCAGGCAGCACTTACCAGATGGTGCGCGACCATCTTGGCTTGATCGACGATGCGATGCGCAAAGACCCGCGCGTCGCCGAAGCGCTGATGACGATTCTGTCCGCGCGCCAACGCGTCGCCGAAACCCTCGAGGCGATGCATCTCTCGGGCGTGCTGGGCGCGATCATCCCCGAGTTCGGCAACCTCTATGCGCGCGTTCTGCACGACCTCTACCATATCTACACCGTCGATCGTCATTCGCTGGTCGCGGTGCGCGAGCTCGAACGCCTGCGCACGGGTGAGTTCAAGGATCCCACGCCCCTGCTGACCGAGGTTGCGCGCGAGCTCCCTCATCTGCCGCTGGTTTTCCTCGCGCTGCTGCTGCACGACATCGGCAAGGGCCACGGCCATGACCATCATGAGCGCGGCGCCAGCCTGACTGCAGAAGTGTCGCAGCGCCTCGGACTGAACAGCGAGGAAATCGATCTGGTTGTGTTCCTCGTTCGCAATCATCTGATGATGTCGCAGGTGGCGCAGAAAGGTGACCTTGACGATCGAACCACGGTCGCGGAATTTGCGCGTACCGTCGGCTCGATCGATCGCCTGAAGGCGCTCTACCTTCTGACTTATGCCGACATGCGCGCGGTCGCGCCGAAGGTCTACAACAACTGGCGCGACATGTTGCTGAGCGATCTCTACATGCGCGCGCTCAAAGTGCTCGAGCAAGGCGATCGCGAGGCCGCCGATCCCGCCCGCCGTCTCGCCACTGTCAAAGCCGCCGTGCGCGAGACCCTGCTCGCCGCATCGGCTCCTGAAGCCGACGTCAGCGCTTTCCTGGCCGAGATGCCCGACCGCTACTTCTTCACCGTGCCGGAGGACGACATCGCGCTGCACTTCGATCTGATGCGCTCGCTCGACGACCGCCCGCTGGTCTGCCGCATCCGGCATTTCCCCGAGCTCGAGTTCAGCGAGTTCATAGTAGTGACGCGCGACCGGCCGGGACTCTTCGCGATGATCGCGGGCGCGCTGACCGCCAACAATCTCAACATCCTGTCGGCTCGAATCACGACGCGCTCCAACGGTCTGGCGATGGACGTGTTTCGCGTGTCGCATCAGATGGGCGATGCCTCGATGGCGCTGGAAGAGGACCGATGGCTGCGGGTCGAGCATGATCTCGAGCGCGTCATCATAGGACAGCAGGATATCGCGGCGCTGGTCGCCGACGCGCATCACGTGCAGAGCGCAGGCCGCAAGTTCGTGCGCCATGTGCCGACGGAAGTGACGGTAGACAATCGCACCTCCGAGCAGTTCACCGTCATCGACGTTTTCACCCAGGACCGCGTCGGCCTCTTGTTCGCGATCACGCATACGCTCTTCTGCCTCGGCCTGCGGATTCACCTCGCGCGCATTTCGACCAACGCAGATCAGGCGCTTGACGTCTTCTACGTGAGCGATCGCGAGGGTGGAAACAAAATCGAGGATCTCGATCGGATGCGAGAGCTGCGCGCCGCGTTGATCGAAAAGGTCGTACAGAATCCGCGCGAGGGAGCACCGGCGTGAGCGCTGACAGTTGGGACGATCTGATCGATCGGCATTTGTCGCGCCAGGCCGTCGAGCGCGGCCTCAGCCGCCATTCGATGGAGGCGTACGCGCACGACCTTAGCCTCTTCCAATCGTGGTGCCGCGATTCCGGCCTCGAGCCCGCGCAGCTCGACGCCGCCGCGCTGACCGCATACCTCGAAGCGCTCGCGGACCAGGGTTTTGCCGTCAGCTCGCAGCGCCGGCATCTCGCGAGCTTGCGCGGTCTCGCACGCGAGCTGGTTGATGAGAAAATCCTCGAGCGCGATCCCGCGCCCGCCGTGAAACTCCGGCCGCATCCGCGCAAACTGCCGCGCACGTTGTCGTCCAACGACATCGAGAATCTAATCGCCGCGATCGACGCCCACGATGCGCGCGGACTGCGCGATCGCGCGATGCTCGAGATGGCTTACGGATGCGGTCTGCGGGTCTCCGAGCTCGTGGGTCTGCAGTTGAATCAGGTGAATCTTGCGGCCGGCGTCGTCGTCGTGTTCGGCAAGGGCAGCAAGGAGCGGATGGTGCCGATGGGCGGTGCTGCGATTCGCGCGCTGAAGGCCTACCTCGATCGCCGCGACGAGATTCTCAATCCGCCCGTTGACGATAAGCACCGAAAAAAGAAAGTTCCGCGGCGAGTCTCCGCCGTATTCATCACCAGGCTCGGCCGCGCGATGACCCGCCAGGGATTTTTCAAAGCTCTAAAAGGATGGGCCGCCAACGATCTGCGACTCGCATGGATCAGCCCGCATACGTTGCGGCATTGCTTCGCGACGCATCTGCTCGAAGGCGGCGCCGATCTCCGCGCGGTGCAGGAGATGCTCGGGCACAGCGACATCTCGACCACGCAGATTTACACTCATCTCTCAAAGAGCCACCTGCGCAAGGTGCATCGCACGTTTCATCCGCGCGCGACTCGCACGAGCGCGGCGGAAGGTACGGACTGACTTGGACGATATCAGCGGAACCATCGCGACCATCTGTATCGTCGCGCCGCCGATCATGTTCGCGATCATCGCGCACGAGGTCATGCACGGCGTGGTCGCGCTGCGCCTTGGCGACGATACCGCACGACGGGCAGGACGCCTCACCCTCAACCCGATTTCGCACATCGATCTTTTCGGCACGATTATCCTGCCGTTCGGGCTGTATCTCTTCGGCCTGCCTGTGCTCGGCTATGCGAAGCCGGTCCCCGTCGATTTTCGAGTGCTGCGCGGCGGACGCACCGGGATGCTGAAAGTGGCGGCCGCAGGGCCGCTGACGAACTTCGTACTCGCGATCCTGAGCGGACTTGCTCTGCGCGTATTGCCGATATTCCTGCACGGCTCGCTCGGCACCACCGTCGTCGTACCGCTCGCGCGAATGCTGCAAGCGTCGGTGATCGTCAACGTCGAACTTGGGGTCTTCAATCTTTTCCCCGTCCTGCCGCTCGACGGCGGGCGCGTGCTGTTCAGTCTCCTGCCGATCGCGGCCGCGCGCGCCTACGCGCAGACCGAGCGTTACGGCTTCCTCATCCTTATGGTGCTGCTGTATATGCATTGGCTGGATATGGCGATTTACCCTGTGATGAACCTGGCGCTCAATGCGATTACGTGGATGGTGCAACTGTGAGCAACGAAAACGAAGCCGACGCGCCGCCCAACCTCGGGGCCGACGGTGGCGTCCGTTTCCGGCTCCCCATTTACGAGGGCCCGCTCGATCTGCTGCTGCATCTGCTCAAGCGGGCCGAGCTCGACCCGCACGAAGTCGTTGCCAGCGTTATCACCGAGCAGTACCTGGCGTGGCTCGAGCTGCTCGATCAGTTGAACCTCGACGTGGCAGGCGAGTACCTCGTGATGGCAGCGACGCTGCTGTTGATCAAGTCGTTCGCGATGCTGCCGCATCCGGAGCTCGCCGACACCGAAGAGGCCGAGGAGCTCAAACGCGACCTGGTCGAGCGCCTGCTCGAATATCAGCGCTATCGCGAGGCGGCTGAGAAGCTTTCCGAGCGCGCCCTGGTTGGCCGCGACGTTTTCACCACGCCGGGAGAGACCGCGCCCGAAGACGCGAACGCCAAGCAGTATACTGTTTCGATTTTCGATTTGGTCGAGGCGATCGGCGCGGTGCTCAAGCGGGTCGCGGACAAGACGCCGCGCAAAATCGAGCTGCGCGACATCCCGGTGGCGGAATGTATCCCGCGAATTCTGCAGGCGCTGGAAGGCGCGGGTCGAATCCCGTTCGCCGCGCTGTTCGAGGACGCGAACGATCGCTCGCTCGTGATCGCGACCTTCATGGCGCTGCTCGAGTTGATACGCCGGCGCGAGGTTCGCGCGTTTCAGGAAGTACGCTTCGGCCCGATTTTGCTCGAGCGCGGCGCCGCGGCATGACGGAGGCTGAGTGGAAGAAGAGCGATTGAAATCAATTCTCGCGAGCTTGTTGTTCGCGGCCGGCGAGCCCGTCTCGATTGCGCGCCTCGCCGCCGTCTTCGACGACATGCCGCGCGCGACCGTGCAAAAGGCGCTGGCCGAGATGGCCTCGCAGTACGCCGCCGAAAATCGCGGCATCGTCATCGACGAAGTCGCCGGCGGCTACCAGATGCGCACGCCCAAGGATCACGCCGGCTATGTTCGCAAGCTGCTCGCCGCGAGGCCGCCGCGACTCAGCCGCCCGCTGATGGAGACTCTGGCGATAATTGCGTACCGGCAGCCGATCACCCGCCCGGAGATAGAACAGTTGCGCGGCGTCGATACGGGCGGCGTGCTAGAAACGCTGCTCGAAAAACGACTGGTCAAAATCGCGGGCCGCAAGGAAGCTCCGGGACGTCCGATGGTCTACGAGACCACCGCTGAGTTCCTCGAGCTGTTCGGACTGAAGGACCTCGAAAGCCTGCCTGACCTCTCGGAATTCCGCGAAATCGAGCGCGCCGTCGAGCAGGCGAACACTGGCCCGGTGGAAGGCATCGAGACCCATCCTGAGGATTCCGCCGAGACGGCAGATCCGTCACCGCATGATTCCGAGGCGTCAGAAGAATCGCCCGAGTCCGAGCCGGCGACACCCGACGACGACAAGACCTCGCACTGACGTTCGTCCGCTCTCAACGTTAGGAGATAGAGACTGATGCGCCGATATGGACTGCTGATTCTTGTTGCGCTGACTTCGTTTGCGCTCGCGGGATCGTCGTTCGCTCAGCCGCCAACCGCGCCGGAAAATGATCCGCTTTACATGCGCGTCGTCGCCACGCCGTATCCGCCCGCGGCGCAAATCCTCGACGGCGCCGGTCATCGCCATTCGGCCTACGAACTATACGTCACGAATTGGGGTAAGACGCCGCTGAAGATCACCAAGCTCGAGGTTAACGGTAAAGACGACGAGAAAATTGTCGCGACGCTGTCCGCCAGCGGCAAGCAACTGGCTGCGATGTTCGTGCCTGCTACTGGCGATGGCAGCAAGCCTAACGATCCCGCCCTGAAGCCTGGCGAAACCGGCGTCTTCTTTATCTTTGTCGATTGGCTTCCTGGACAGGACGATCCCGACACCTTCGACACTGCGATTACGATCGAGCAGCACGGCGAGCGCAGTGGCTCCGGAACAATTCACACCGCTGCGCTCGAAGTAAACCAGGACGATCCGATCGTGATTCATTCTCCCCTGCTCGGCAAAAACTGGCTCGCAGCTAACGGCCCGTCTAATACATCGGCGCATCGGCGCGCGATGCTGCCGATTAACGGTCAGCCGCACATCGGACAGCGCTATGCGATCGACTGGATTCAGCTTGGCGACGACGGCCAGGCGTTTACCGGCGACGAGCATGACAACAAGAGCTATCACGCTTGGGATCAGGAGATTCACGCGGTCGCCGATGGAAAGATCGTCGAGGTGAAGGACGGCATCCCCGAGAACGTGCCTAACAGCGGCAAGCTCGCGGTGCAAATCACCAACGACACGCTGCCGGGCAATCGCATCATCCAGCAGCTGAGCGAAGATCACTACGCCGCGTACGCGCATTTGCGGCCCGGCACGATCAAGGTGAAGGTGGGCGACACGGTTCACGCCGGCGACGTGATCGCGCATCTCGGCAACACGGGGAATTCATCGGAGCCGCACCTGCACTTCCAGGTCTGCGACGCGCCATCGTTCCCGGCCTCAGAAGGCCTGCCGTTCGCGATCGATCAATACACCTACGATGACTACAAGCTCGACAAGTCACCGAAGCCGGCGCTCACCGTCAAGTCGTCACATCCGATGACCAAGCAGGAGCCAATGGAAGACGAACTCGATTCGTTCTAAACGCCGGTGTCCTCGAACACTCCCGTTTCCGGCGTGTAGTTCTCGAAGCGCGTGTAGTTGCTGATGTAGGTCAGCTTGGCGGTGTCGGTCGGGCCGTTACGCTGCTTGGCGACGATCACCTCGGCGACGCCCGGCTCCTTGCTCTCTTTGCCCTTGTACATTTCCTCGCGGTAGATGAACGCGATCACGTCGGCGTCCTGCTCGATTGCGCCCGATTCGCGCAAGTCCGCCAGCATCGGGCGCCGATTCTCGCGCGACTCGACCTGCCGATTGAGCTGCGACAGCGCGATCACCGGGACCTTCAGCTCCTTCGCCAGCCCCTTGAGCGAACGCGAGATTTCCGCGATTTCTTTTTCGCGATTTTCGCCCGGCCGCGCGGATCTCATCAACTGAATGTAGTCGACGATTATCAGCCCCAGGTTTTTCGCGCGCTCGCGCTTGAGGCGCCGGCATTTCGCCTTGAGCGTTATCGATGTCGTGTCTGACGAGTCATCTATATAAATGTTCGACTCCGACAGCCGCGCCGCCGCCTGCGCCAGCTTGGGAAAGTCGCGCTCACCCAAAAATCCTTGCCGCGCGCGAGCGCTGTCCACTCGCGCCTCCGCGCATAGCATGCGCAGCACGAGCTGCTCCTTCGACATTTCCAGCGAAAAAAACGCGACGCCCATCGGAGGGTCCGCGTCCATCGCCGCGTAGGCCGCGATATTCAGCGCGAGCGCCGTTTTGCCCATGCTGGGACGGGCCGCGATGATCACCAGGTCCGACGGCTGAAAGCCCGCTGTGATGCGATCGAGATCGATGAAGCCGCTCGGCACGCCGGTGATCATCTCGCGGTTTTCGTACAGCCGCTCGAGGATTTTCAGCGACTCGCGCGTCAGCTCAGGCATCGTGTGGAACGACGGCTTAATCCGCTTTTCGGAAATCTCGAAGATCCGATGCTCGGCTTCGTCGAGGAAGCCGTCCACGTCCGCCGGCGCCTCGTACGACGAGCTCGCGATATCAGTCGCGATCGAGCCGAGGCTACGCAGCACGGCCTTATCGTGCACGATTCGCGCGTAGTGCGCGACGTTCGCGGCAGTCGGCACGATAGACGCCAGCTCCGCGATGTACGCAGGGCCGCCGATCTGCTCGAGCACGCCGCGCGTGCGCAGCGCGTCGGTCAGCGTGATCGCATCGACCGGCTGGCTGTGGTCGGTGAGCTCGGCCATCGCGCGGAAGATCTGCCGATGCGACTCGCGATAGAAATCGTCGTCCGAAAGGATTTCGAGCGAATGATTAATCGCGTCGTTGTCGAGCAGGATCGCGCCCAGCACCGACTGTTCTGCTTCGAGATTCTGCGGGGGAACGCGCTTTAGAATATCGTCTGACGACACCGCCACCTGCCCATTACCTCCTCAACCACCACGCGCTCTCAATTTCAGGAACGCAAATTATTTCCGATAGCTTCAAAGCATACAACTAGTACACCCGCCGCAAGCCAACGGTTGTCCACTCTGTCCACATTTGATGAACGAATAGGCTAACGAGATCGGCGCCGGCGCGGACGATTTATCGCAAGCATCGGGCCCGTCGCAACGCCGAACATGAATCCGCCGACGTGCGCCCACCATGCGACGCCACCCATCGCCCCTGCCCTGCCCCCTTCTTCGAGTCCCGCGTAAAGCTGCAACGCGAACCAGAACAGCAGGTAGATGACCGCCGGAATCTCGATGAACTGTATGAAAATAAAAATCGGCAGAATCGTCAGGATGCGTCCGCGCGGGTAGAAGATGAAGTATGCGCCGAGCACGCCGGCAATCGCGCCGCTCGCGCCGATTACAGGCACGTTCGATTCGGGCGCGATCCACACCGTCGCGAGGGCAGCGGCGATTCCGGCGGCGAAATAAAAAATCAGGTACCGCGCCGACCCCATCCGATATTCGACCGCCGCGCCGAAGATGAACAGGTAGAGCATGTTGCCCGCGATGTGCCAGAAGCCGCCGTGGATAAACATCGATGTGACGGTCGTCATCAACGGCGCGAGCACGTTGAAGCCACGATGCGCCCCCGACTCATGCCACGAGAGCGCGTTGGTCGAGAGCGCTCGCGTCACGGCGGCCGGCACCAGTGCGTATCGTTCAGCGAAAATCGCGATACGCGGGCCGAGCGAGATTTCGTAGATGAACACCGCGATGTTGGCGGCAATAAGTGCGAGGTTGATCGGCGTCAGGCGGCGCGGCGCGGCATTATCGCGAAGCGGAATCATCGGGGAATCAGGCCGGAGCACGCGCAGTGATCGACCGCTGGCAATACTAGCGGCGCGCAACGGGTCGGCGCGAGACGCGCTCGACGCCGGTCGTGAAACTTTCTTATGCGACCGTCTCGACGAAGATCCTTACTTGAGCGGGACCTCATTGTATGCGAGAAGGATCGATTGTCCCTCTCAACTGCGGTCCGCGATCGCGACCCGCTGATTTGCGGACGCGAATCTTGTTACGGAGGTTTTGTTCATGGAAGTCGTTTCGAGTGAAGTATCGATTCGTACCGGCGCCGAGCAGATGCCCGCGCATCTCGCGCGCCCGGCGTCCGGTGGTCCCTATCCTGCGATTGTTGTCGTGATGGAAGCGTTCGGCCTCAACGATCAGATCAGGCGCATCACCAATCAATTCGCATCCGAAGGTTTCGTTGCGATCTCTCCCAATCTTTATTTTCGGCAACCCAACAACGTCGTCGGCTACAATGATCTGCCCGGCGCCTTTCGCCTGATGGGCTCGGTCAGCGATGATCAGGTCGTCGCCGACATGGGCGCCGCGATCGATCACCTCAAAGCAATGAAGGAAGTAAAGCCCGCGTTCGGCACGACAGGATTCTGCATGGGCGGACGCGTCGCCTTTATGACCGCATGCCGCAATCCGGCTGTCAGAGCCACCGCACCGTACTATGGAGGCGGGATGGTCAAGTCGCGGCAGCCGGGAGTCAAGCCGCCAATTGAATACGTCGACGGCCTCAAAGCGCCGGTGCTGGCGTTCTTCGGCGGCAAGGACGCGTTCATTCCGATCACTGAAGTGGACGAATTTCGCGACGCCCTCAAGAAAGCCGGCAAGCCGGCCGAGGTAGTCTTCTACCCCGACGCCGACCACGGCTTCATGTGCGACGATCGCCCGTCATTCCATCCGGTGCATTCCAAGGAAGCGTGGGCGAGGACCATCGCGTTCTTCAAAGAGTACCTGGGCTGAAACTGCGTGGTTGTGCTTTCTTGAAATCGATACGGCGGGCCGGTCTGCGCCGGCCCGCTTTTTTTCTTGCGCTCGCGATAGCCATCATTGCTGCCAGCGGATGCTATTCCTCCGACTATCGCCGCACGATGGCCGCGAACGTGTCGCTGCTGTCCGATATGTCCGACAAGCTGGCAGACTACTGTCGCACTTTTTTCAAGCTCGACGACCGCCAACTGTCGTCCGAGGAGATGGGTGAGTTCTATTACGCCTTCAACAAGGCCAACGCGTTCTCATCCTCGACCCCGCGCGAGGCGTCGCGCCCGTCGCATCGCGATTTCGTAAAACTGCTGAACGCCTACGAGAAATTCGCGCACGCTGCCGACGAGTACCGGCTTAATGGCAAGCCCGACCCCGCGATACTCGCGTCATTGCTTTCGCAGCACGCCCAGGTCCGCCACCTCGCCGGCAAAGTCACCGAAGATTTGAAAAACGAACGCGACTGATGCTCAACCCTTCCAGTGCTGGCCGTACTTGTCCAGGTACGCGACCTCGGTCACCGGCCGGCGTTTGATCGGCCCAAACTTTCCCTGCGGATATCCGATCGGCATCAGCGCGTAGGTCATCACTTCCGGCGGCAGCCCCAGTATCTCTTTCACCTCGTCCTCGAAGAACGTGTGAATAGTAGTCAGGACAGTGCCGAGTCCCAGCCCGCGGCACGCGAGAATAATATTCTGCACGGCGGGATAGATACTCGAACCCGAGATTCGCGCCTGGCTCTTCATCGCCGCAGCGACTTCGGGCGGCAGCTTGGGAGGCGCGCCCGCCATCGGAACCTGCTTCAGGCATGCGAGCAGCAGCACCGGAGCATCGGCCATATGATCAATCAGGTAGTACGCCGACGCCATAAGTTTTTTGTAGGTGTCCTCGCTCATGTGCTCGGGCTTGACGCGGTCGGTGTAGAGCGCCTTCAGAATCGCGCCGCCCTTTTGATACACCGCGCCGATCTTCTTCCGCTGCGCCGCATCCTTGATGACTACGAATTCCCAACTCTGCTGATTGCTGCCCGACGGCGCTCGAATCGCCGCATCGAGCACCTTGGTGATCACTTCGTCGGGAACCGGATCCGGCTTGAAGCGCCTAATCGATCGCGCCGAGTAAATTGCCTCGAAAAGTCCGATTTCCATAAGTCAGAACTCCTGCTGTGTGTTGCTGCCGGTCGAGAATTGCATCTCTCGCACAAAAAGGAAAAGCGGCCGCGCGATCCCGATCGATCGCCGTCCGCTTTTTTCGATCATCAATCAGCCGCGCGAACCGCTCACACGGGTGTGCGATTCGTCTTCGCAGGCTGCGGCCCCATCAGCATCTTATAGACTTTTTTCGCATCCTCCGGGTCGCTCACCATCGGTCCGGGCTGATCGTGATGCCGCATCACCTTGTCTTCGTCGGTGAACGCGCGGACCGTGGCGCAAAATTCGAGCAGCAGTCCGTTGGGATCGCGGAAGTAGATCGAGCGGCACCATTCATGGTCGACCACCGGCGTCACGTCGACACCCTTGCCGATCAGTTGCTCGCGCTTGGCCTCGAGCTCCTTCACGTCGTCGCAATGGAACGCGAAATGGTAGAACGATCCCGGCAATCCCTGCGCGCTGTTGATATCGGTCGCCCACTCTGTCGGCACGCCCGGCACGCGTTCCGGACACATGAACGCCACCATGCTGCCATCGCCGGTGTTGAGGAAGACGTGCTTGATCTTGCCCTCCCCGGCCGTTTCGATGATGTCGGCCCAGGCAACTTCCCAGCCCAGTTTCGTGGTGTAGAACTCGACCGTGCGATCGATATCGAGAGTGGCCAACCCCAGATGATGGACGCCCGTGCGTTTCATAGCCGCGCCTCCTGTCCCGTCACCATCTACTAACACGGCAAAATCGATAATCAAAACCCTCCAGAACGATCGTTCAAGACATCTGTTCAGTCCTAACACTAAGGTGCAGGGGTTACCCTGCCCGAGGAAGAGTGAAACCCAAGGATGGGTTTCACATTAGATGGAGCGAATCAACTCACTCCTGACACTCATTCCAGGCCTGCGACGGTAGGTTGTTATAGTTGAACCGAAGACACGCGACTGACCCGCAGGCGGTCACCAAATCCGCAGTAGGCGGAACGTTGGCATTCTTCATCAGCCACAGATTCAGCTCATTAACCATCTGAGGCCCGAGCCCATTCAGCTCCGGCACAACTATAATGTAGAGCGCATCTTCCTGCCGCCGCGCCGTCGACCATGTCCCCGGATGCGCGATCGACGGAAACGCCTGCATCTTCCGATGGGTGGTCGGTCCTTCGACCACCTTCCAGTTGTTGGCAATCTCGACCGCCAGATGATGCGGGAATTCTTCGATCAGACCGCTGACATCGGTATCGCCCGGCGGCTCGACCCCGACCGCACAAGCGCGAACCTCGCCCCAGTAACGATCGATCGCTTCCGCAACCGCCTTCTTCGAGGCGTCCGTCTTATACTGCCCGTTAGTCTTGACGCGAATCCCGGTTGGCGTGACCATGTCAGCCGCAAATTCCGACGACGACAATTCGAGCGCGCGCTTCCCAACCTCAGCCGCAGTGCCGGTGTTGTTCTCCGGAGAATACGTCGATTGCGTCTCGCAGCCGATCAGCACGGTAGAAACCGCAGCGATGAAAAAGGCGATCGCCCCACCGCGCACCGCCGCACGAAACTGCCCGCGACCGACCCGCTCCGCACCCCCTCGTGCCGCAATCCGCATCAGCCTCCGATTTCCCCGTCGCGCTTTCCGCCGCTCATCCTGCATCACCCTTCGAGGTCGGATCCATCACCACACCCGCAAAGAGCACTGTACCGGTTAGCTTCTCACTAATCGCGAAGAAAAACGGATGATCCACCATCATCACATTCGATGTACCAAACTCAGCCGACAGCTCCAATTCGAGTGAGGTAGCCGCGGCAGCTTCGGTTCCTTCCTCGTCGACCTTTATCCACGTCTTATGCTTAACCCCGCTGATGTGCAGTGCGTTTCCGGGAGTTGAGTTGATCGGAATCCGTGAAAAATCGGCTCTGCTCCCATCGAATGCCAACTTCATTCCCATTTCGTTCAAGGCGTCGTTGAGCTGCTCGCTATAAGCCGTTTCGAACTTCGGCAGGTCGATCTGCGTGGTCCGCGGTGCGAACTGTCCTGTCCACTGCTTCCAATGCTTCTGATCGAGCGAACGCAGAAAATCAGGTAATCCCCCCGGCTTGCGCGGAAGAAACACGTACATAGCATAGCGCTCATTACCGTAAGGCAGGCGAATAGCCTGAAAGTCCTGATTCTCGAGGTAAAGGAAATCGCTTGTTTGTTCCATCATCGCGGTATTGCGGGATTCGCCGCTCAGAAGATGAAACGGCCGAGGTCGCGTATCTTTTGCCTCGAACTCCGACGACCAGCCTCCTTTGAAATGAACCGCGTCAGTCAGGATCAGCCGGGTCGCGCGATCAATCTCTCCGACGATGGAGGGAATCCGGTGATGGGTATTTTTGTCGACCCAAGAGTTGATTTCCGCTGCTGCGCCTTTGGGATCGCCGACGAAATTCAGGTTGGCAGCACGGGCCTCGTAGAAGGACTGGCACACCGTGCGAAAATCGGGGTTGATTGGAAAGTCCTTCCGCACCCAGAGCGCATTGGCGATCTCAGGCTCCGCCGCTGGATCCGCCTTCGCGAGGGTAAGCAGCAGGCTGTGATTGGCGCGATTGATGTCGTCATCGCTAAGCGATCCCAGACCGAGCGTTTTTGCCATCTCCCTCTTCGTAGCGCCGGCCGCGCCGTTGTATGCCATCGCGAACGCCATCGCGATGCCGAGTGGAGATATGATCGTATTCTGCTTCGGATCTTTGGCAAGAGCTTTCAGCAACCGAAAGCCGAAATCATCTGTCGCCGAAGAGACTCGCCTGATAACCGCCGGATTGGGCGCCGGGACCTCCGCGCGTGCCCATTTCGCGAGGTCGGAAAAGATCGCAATCGACGCTACGAGGACTGCAGCACCTACTAACTTGCGGATGTAACCCTCCATTTCCGCTCAGACAATTCCGGCGCGCTTCAGGCCTTCGAGCTCATCGGCGCCGATTCCGATCGACGCAAGCACTTCGGCATTGTGCTCGCCTAGTTCGGGTGGCCGTCTCATGGGCCGGTCGCCTTCGGGCGATGCGGACATTTTGATGGGAGTTCCGGCGACGCGGATCTTGCCGCGGGTTGGATAGTCACTGTCGATGAGCATTCGGCGATTTGCGATTTCAGGATCCGCGATCACTTCCTCGATCGTACGCACTGGCGCGCAGGGGATTCCCGCTTCGATCAGGCCTTCAACCATCGCGTCGCGCGGCTGCGCGCTCGTCCATTCGGAAACCATCGCGTCTAGTTCGTCGGCGATCCTCAGGCGCGCGCCGTGATTTTTGCATCGCGGGTCGTCGATCAGCTCGTCGTGGCCCATCAATTTCGCCAGCGTGCGCCAATGTGCTTCCGTCAGGCAGAAGATCAGAATCTCGCCGTCGCGCGCAGGATAGATGTTGGTCGGGCATGCGCCCCAATGACGATTTCCCAGCCGCTTGAACTTCATCCCCTGCAGGGCGGGCGCGACGGCGCTGGTCAAGGCGGGAATCGCTACGTCGAGCATCGCGACTTCGACATGCTGTCCGCGGCCCGTTTTCCCGCGATGGATCAGCGCGGCCAGAATCCCGCTCACCATATGACTGCCGGTGCCCATGTCGATAAACGTGGCCGACGTTTTCACCGGATGCTCAGGGAATCCGGTGATACTGATGAATCCCGACGACGCCTGGATCGTGTTGTCCATCGAACCGAGCTTCGCGTAGCGGCTGTCAGAGCCGTAGCCTTTGCCTGACGCGTAAATCAGCCGCGGAAACCTCTCGGCGATTTGATCATATGCGAGCCCGAATGACTCCATCACGCCGTCGAGATAATTTTCGACCAGCACGTCGGCGTCCTCGAGCAGCTTGAGCACGATTTCCTGCCCGCGGGGCCTCTTCAGATTGATCGTGACCGAGCGCTTGTTCGCGTTGAGCATCAGGAAGGAGTAGCCGGCGCCGCCGGGCGGCAACTCGGGCCGACGCAGCACTTCGCCGGTAACGGGAGGCTCGATCTTGATGATATCGGCGCCCATCGCGGCGAGTTGCAGGGTGCAGTACGGCGCCGCGTACACCTGTCCGAGATCGATCACGCGGATCCCGTCAAGCGGCAGACTCATCGTTGGAACCTCATCGCAGAAGCGACCGCGCGATCACCATCCGATGCACCTCGCTGGGACCTTCGCCGATTCGGCGGATGCGCGCCTCGCGATACCATCGCTCGATCGGAAATTCCTTGCTGACGCCGTAGCCGCCATGAATCTGCACCGCACGATCGATCACGCGACCAAGCACCTCGCTCGAATAGAGCTTCGCGATCGACGCCTCGGTGCGGAAGTCCTCGCCGCGGTCGGCCTTCCACGCGCCCTCCCACGTCAACCATCGCGCCGCGCGCAGCTCGACCTCCGAATCCGCAAGCATCCACTGAATAGCCTGCCGCTTCGATAGCAGCTCGCCGAACGTGCTGCGCTGCTTGGCGTGATCGATAGCCATCCTGAGCGCAGCCACACCCACGCCGACGTTGCACGCCGAGTACGGAAAGCGCAGCCGAGTCAGCAGATCGAGGCAAAGATTCAATCCTTCGCCCTCGGGACCGAGGCGCTGCTCGATTGGCACGACGCAATCCTCGAACTGGACTTCGTTGGGCACCGCCGACGTGCGCAGCGTGCGAATCGGCCGCGGCGTAAATCCCGGCGTGCCCTTCTTGATTATGAAACAGGTGATTCCCTTGCGCCCGGCCTTGGCATCGGTGCGGGTGAACACCACGCCCCACTCCGCTTCATGCGCATGCGAAATAAAAATCTTGGTGCCGTTGAGGACGTAGGTATCGCCCTGCCGAACCGCCTTGCACTGGATCGCGCCGGCAGGATCGGAACCGCCCGACGGTTCCGTAATCGCGAAGAACGTGTGCCACGCATTCTTGATCGTGCCGCCGGCGTAGGTGCGCTTCTGCTCCTCGGTGCCCGCATAAATCACCGGCGGCGGCGTGCGCCCGAAGACGCCGCATCCCGGATTGTAGAGACCCATGCGATGCTGCGCCATTTCCTCGGTCAGCACGCACATGTCGAAGGTGCCGAGTCCCCCGCCGCCGTATTCGCGCGGCGCACCCATGCACCACATGCCAGCGGCTTGCGCCTTGCGCGCGATTCGCCAGTAGTCGTCCTCGGGGATTTCGGGCGCGTCGGGATCGCATCGCGCTTCGATCGGAATAATTTCCTCGCGGATAATTTTCCCAACCTGGTCGCGAAGCGCGCGCAGTTCCGGCGACAGTGCGAATCCGTTTTCAGCGTCCATCAGAACAGTTCCTCCGCCGGTTTCCCGTCTCCCTCGAGCCCGCGCTGCAATGTGCGGATCCAAATCTCGCGGATCCATTCGAGATCGTAGGCGCCCCAGGTCCCCTTGGTTTCGGGATCGATCGCGCGAATGTGCGCGATGGCGTCGGTGACTCGCGTGATCGCAGCTGCGCCCCATATCTGGCGATGGACGCCCGTTTGCTGCAACGCGCCAAGGTAGTCGGACAACCCCGCGAGGACGTCGCTGCTGTAGCGCCAGAGTTCCTTCTCGGCATCCGCGAGGCGAGTGTCCGCACTTGACGCGATCTGATCGGCCGCAGCAATCGCCTCGTTGAACGTCAGCGCAGCTTCCTGAAGCTCGCCGCGCTTTCGCGCAGCTTTATCCGACGGCATCAGCGGGCTCATCACGTCGGCATAGTCGAGGCACAGCTTCGATGCGCGCTCGACGGCACGGTACGCGGCGGTCATCTCGGGGGCGTATCGCGGATGCCGGCCGGAGGCCGTTTCAACTAGCGTCGTGCCGGGATCGAAAGCTGGATTTACCGATCCTCGGACGAACGCCTCGAGATTCACCGGATACGCCATCACGCTGTAGGCGCCGAAGGTGAGGCACGAAATGCTCGTCAGTCCCAACCGCAGATAGGCGCACAAATCGCTGGCGACAATCGAGGGCGTCGCGAAGCCCAGGCCGCCGAAGAGGATCGCGTCGGCATAGTATTCGAATATGTGGCCGCGTCCGTCGAAAATGTCGATGTAACGTTTCAAGGATTCGAGGTAGCGCGGATTGATCTCGCACGCCGGGTCGTCGATCGCATGGCTGTAGCATCGCTCGCGCGGCGCCCATTCGAACCACACGTTGTCACGAGGCTTCAGGCCGGGATGCGGATCGATCGTATCGTGATACGCAAGGTAGGCGATTGGCGGCGCGTTCGAATCGGTGGCGAGTTCGCTGGCGATCGCGTTAACGATTTTCATGTACTGAATCTGCGGCGGCAGCTCGCGGCATTGACCGCATCGGCACCACGCGCCTTGCCGCACGTCTGCGCCCCAGATATGCAGCAACTCGTTCTCAGGATGCTCGCGAACGTAGGCGATCGCGCCTGCGCGGACGAGAGCGACAGCGTCGGGATTCGAGACGCAGAGATTGCCACGGGCGGCGCGAACGCCGTCGTCGCCTGCCGGGAAATATTCGGGATGATCGGCGAAGAGATCGCGCGGCAGCAGGAGTTGCAGGACGTGGCCACCGTACTCGACGCCGATTCCGTGCTCGCGCAGGAGCGGCGCAACCTCGTCGATCTTGAGACGCGTATCGTGTGCATGGCGGATGTAAGAGAAGGCGTTGATGCCTCGGCGCGCCATCCACGGGATGAATTCGCGGTCGTGGCGCAGATGC
This sequence comes from uncultured delta proteobacterium, assembly GCA_963733715.1. Classification (GTDB taxonomy): domain Bacteria; phylum Desulfobacterota; class Binatia; order Binatales; family Binataceae; genus Binatus. The sequence goes on along the minus strand of CAVTEN010000031.1, from coordinate 173,091 downwards.
AATTCGAGACGGTCGGGAATGGCGTAGTCCCAGGTCATGATGTCGGAGATGAACGCGCGGCGCTTGAATGCGGGCGTGATGCGCCACGGCTCGAGCGCAGCGAGCCGGGCTGAATCGATGTGCGGATACGAGTGGCGCAACGCCGGGCGGAAACTTGCGCGCCGAGCTTTTCGAGCAGATTCGTCGAGGCGTGGATCAGTCCGCGCTCGGTCCCAGCATGAATCACGATCGATTCAGCACCGCGCGTGAACTTCGAAGCTGTCGCCTTCGAGCGCGATTCGTGATGAGGGAGCGGATGTCGAGTTGCCGAGATCGATTCTGATTTCAGTTGGCGTAAGCGATGCGTCAGGTGCCGACGCGACTTCACTTCCGAGCATCGCCGTGAGTCCGCTAGACAGATCGCGCGCCGCGAGTGTCGCAACTTCGCCGGCAGTGGCGCTGAAGCGGATTCGGGGTGCGGCTGAGCCTTCTTTACTCACTTTCGATTGAACTCCCGATGCGTTCGGCCCGTCGTTTTTCCGGCGGTCCCGGAATGATAACATGGGCGTCGCGCTTTGGTAGCGCAGCCGCATCCTAATCCAAACCGCGACAGGTCCGATCCGCACAATGCCGAGTCCAAATGAAATCCTCGCCGAACTCAAGAAAGTAAAGTACCCCGGCTTCACCCGCGACATCGTGTCGTTCGGGATTATCAAAGATATCGAAGTTGCATACGCGGGCGTCACCGTGACGCTGACGATGGCGTCGGCGAAGCCGGAAGTCGTCGAGAAAATTGTAACCGACGTGAAGGCGGCGGTTGCGGCGATGCCGGGTGTGCCTGTCGTCAACGTCCAGCTCGAGCAGCCTGCGGCGACTGCTCCGCGCGCGGCGGCCGGCGTCGCGCAGCCGCGGAATATCGCGGGTGTCAAGCACATCGTCGCGGTTGCCAGCGGCAAGGGCGGAGTCGGCAAATCGACGGTCGCGGTGAATCTCGCGCTAGCGATGCATGCGCTCGGTTGGCGCGTCGGCCTGATGGACGCCGACGTCTACGGGCCGAGCGTCGCGATGATGGTCGGGGTCGAGAAGGCGGTGACGCTCACGCCCGAGCGACGAATCATCCCGCTCGAGCGATACGGGATTCGCTACATCTCGATGGCGCTGTTTATCAACGACGAGACCGCGGTCATCTGGCGTGGGCCGATGGTTACCAAGCTCGAGACGGAATTTCTGTTCAACGTCGAGTGGGGCGAGTTGGATTGTCTGGTGCTCGATTTGCCGCCCGGCACGGGAGACGCGCAGCTGACTATAACGCAGCGGGTGGCACTCGACGGTGGTGTGATCGTGACGACGCCGCAGGAGATTGCGCTGCTCGACGTCAAGCGCGGTGTCGCGATGTTCGACGAAGTGCACGTGCCCGTGCTCGGCGTGGTCGAGAACATGAGCTATTACCTGTGCCGCAAGTGTAACCATCGCCACGAGATTTTCGCGCATGGCGGCGGCGCACGGCTGGCGGAATCGCTCAACGTGCCGTTTCTGGGTGAGCTGCCGCTGGTGCGCGAACTGCGTGAGGGGGGAGACAACGCGAGTCCGATCGTCGCGACCAACCCCGCGCATCCGGTGAGCGCGGCGTTCAAGTCGATTGCGTCGAAAGTGATCGAAGGACTCGATAGGTCCGAAGCGCAGCACGCGTCTTAGTTTTTGACGGGATGTCAGATCGCCCAAAGATTTCGCTGATCACGATTACGCGCGACGAAGAGGCGCTGATCGCACAATGCCTCAAGAGCGCGTGGTTCTGCGATGAGAAAATAATCATCGACTCGTTCTCGACCGACAGGACAGTCGAGATTGCACGCAGCCTTGGCGCCGTCGTCGTGCCGCACGAATTCACGAATTACGTGAAGCAGAAGCAGATGTCGCTCGATCGCGCGACCGGCGACTGGGTGCTGCTGATGGACGCCGACGAGCAGGCGACGCACGACCTTGGCGAGGAAATCCTGCGCGCGGTGTCGTCGCCGAATGCCGCAGACGGCTACCGGATTCGCCGTATCCTTTACCATCTCGGCCATTACTACTCGCATGCGATTTACCCCGACACTCCGGTGCGCCTGTTCCGTCGCGAGCGCGGGCATATCGGCGGTCGCGATCCGCATGACAAAGTCGTAGTCGACGGTCGGGTCGAGCGCCTCGACAAGCCGATTCTGCATTTCAGCTATCGCGACATCTCGGATCACGTGGCGACGATTAACCGGTTCAGCTCGCGATCGGCGATGGAGCAGGAGCCGAACGCATTCACGGCGTTCAAGATGATCGCGAACCCGGCGTGGCGGTTTTTCAATTTTTATATTATCCGCGGCGGCTTCCGCGACGGCGGACGCGGATTGTACGCGGCGATGACGGCCGCCTTCTACGTGTTCCTGAAATACGCGAAGCTCTACGAGCGCCGCCTGAAATCGCGCACCGGGGTGTGAGTCGGGAAGCGAAAATCACTTTATCGAATGTGAAACCCGCGGTGGGTTTCACGCTTCCTTCGGCAGGGGTGACCCCTGCACCCAGTACTTCTATCGCGCCGCAGACCTGATAATTTAGCGACTGCCCATGAAACGTCTGTTTTTCTACGCGCGACGCTACTGGTTGCGTTACGTATTCGGGATTGCCTGCACCTTCGCGAACGCCACGCTCGCGATGATCATTCCGCTGTTCATCCGCGACGCGATAAACGCGACCGACAAGCATCGCCCCGACCTGGTCGCGCACTACGCAGAGCTGATGATCGTTTTCGCGCTGATGCTTGGGACGGTCCGCTGGTTCTCGCGCTTCGTCATCTTCAACGTCGGACGCGACATCGAATACGACTTGCGCAACGACTTGTTCCAGCATCTGACCACGCTCGGAACCGACTTCTATCAGAACTTCAAGACCGGCGACCTGATGTCGCGCATGATCAACGACCTGACCGCGGTTCGCATGATGGTCGGGATGTTCGTGCTGTCGATCTCGAATACTCCTCTGACGTACGCGCTCGCGCTGATTTTCATGAGTTCGCTCAGCCCGCGTCTGACGCTGTTCGCGATCGTTCCCTACCTTGTTTTGTTCGTCGCGATCCGCTGGCTGATGCGCACGATGATGATGCGGAGCCTGAGAGTGCAGGAGGGGCTCGCCGCTATCGGCTCGAAGGTGCAGGAGAGCCTGGCCGGGATTCCGGTCGTGAAAGCGTACACGCTCGAGGAGCATGAGGCCGGACTGTTCCGCAAAATTAACGATTCGTACAACGAGCAGGGTCTCGCGCTGGCCCGCACGCGCGGCGCGATGATGCCGATGATTCGCTGCGCGGCGGCAAGTTCGACGATGATCGTGCTGATTTACGGCGGCTCGCTGGTGATAAACGGGCGCATGTCGCTCGGCTCGCTGGTGGCGTTCCTGAGTTACCTGGGGCAGCTTGCGTGGCCAACCATCTCGCTCGGATGGATGCTGTCGATCTATCAGCGCGGCAAGGCCTCGATGAAACGGCTCGACGAGATTTTCAGCGCGCACGGAGCGGACAGCGTCGCGGGCGAGGACCTCAAGCTCGAGATCAATGGCGCGGTTGAATGGAAAGGCGTTTCGTTCAGCTACCTGGCGAACAACGGCAACGGCGGGAACGGCAAGATTCCGTACGCCCTCAAGAATATCAACGTCAAAGTGGGCGCGGGCGAAAAGCTCGCGATCGTCGGACGCACCGGGTCGGGAAAATCCACGATGATCAAGCTGCTGGCGCGGCTGCTGGAACCGACCGAGGGACGAATTCTACTCGACGGCCGCGACGTCGAGGAAATGCCGCTGGCAGCGCTTCGGCGAACGGTGGGAATGGTTCCACAGGAGCCGACTCTGTTCACGGACACGCTCGCGCGCAACATCGCATTCGGAAAGACCGACGCTCCCCTCAATGAAGTCCACAGCGCCGCGCGCATCGCGGGACTCGAGCCGGACATCGCGGTGTTGCCGCATGGGCTCGACACTATTGTCGGCGAACGCGGAATGGCGCTTTCGGGAGGGCAAAAGCAGCGCGTCACGATCGCGCGGCTGCTTGCATACAATCCCGCGATCGTCGTGTTGGACGACGCGCTGTCGAGCGTCGATACCGAAACCGAGAAGGCGGTGCTGGACAGCCTCGAGCAGAGTGTCGAAGGCCGCACTACCATCGTGGTATCGCATCGAGCGTCGACGGTGCGCGACTCGGACCAGATCGTTGTGCTCGAAGACGGCGAGATAGCCGAACGCGGCACCCATGAGGAGTTGATGGGTCGGCGGGGAATTTATGCGGAGCTGTTCCATCGCCAACTGCTCGAAGAGGAATTGAGCCGCTACTGAAATGCAGGTCGTCGAGGAAAAGCCGCTCTCCCGAATCTACGACGCCGGGCTCGTGCGGTGGGTCTGGCAGTTCATTCGTCCATACCAGGGGTTGTTCTGGCTAGCGACGTTCCTGATGCCGCTGGATACAGCGTTTCTGCTCGCGCAACCATACGTTATCAAGCTGACCGTCGATGAGTTTCTGTCGGGCGCGCATGGAGCACCGCCTCCCGCATGGCTCGCGCTTCTGTTTCGAGCGTCAGCCGGACACGGCCTGTTCGTCTTGGGCGCATTGTACCTGCTGCTGGTGATCTGCGAGTTCGGGGCGTTTTACGCACAGTTTTATTTGATGATGATGGTCGCGCAGTTCAGCCTTTCCGATCTTCGGATGGCTTTGTTCCGCAAGGTCGAACGCCTGCCGATGTCGTTCTTCGATCGTACGCCCGTCGGAAGGCTGGTCAGCCGAATGACGACCGACATCGATTCGATTAACGATATGTTCTCGGCCGGTTCGCTGACGATTTTCATCGACGCGATGACGCTGCTGGGCATCGTGACGATCATGTTCTCGTTGAGTCCGCGGCTTGCGATAGCTGCCCTTTGCGCGATTCCGCCGCTGACGCTCGTAATTTACTTTCTGAGCTCAAGGTCGCGCATCGTGTACGGCCAGATACGCGATCGTCTCGCCGCGTTGAATTCTTACCTGTCCGAATCGCTGGCCGGCATGATGATCGTGCAGCTCTTCACCCGCGAGCGCGAAAGCCGCCGCGAGTTCGACGCACTCAACCTGCGTTCGCGCGACGTGCAGATGATGGCGAACGTTTACGAGGCTGCGCAGTTTTCATCGGTGGAGGCGCTCAGCTCGATAACCGTCGCGGTGATTTTGTGGATCGGCGGCGGCGGAGTGATCCGGCATCTGGTGACGTTGGGCACACTGGTCGCGTTCATACAGTACGCTCAGCAATTTTTCATGCCGTTGCGCGATATCTCCACCAAGTACAGCGCGCTCCAGTCGGCGCTGGCGGCGATCGAGAAGATTCACGCGTTGATGGAAGGCGAGCAGACGCTGCCAATGCCTGCGCATCCGAAGCAGCCGGCGGTCTCGCGAGGAGCGATCGTATTCGATCACGTCAACTTCGAGTACCGCCCCGGCGAGCCGATTCTGAAGGACCTGAGCTTCTCGATTGCGGCGGGTCAGAAGATTGCGATCGTCGGGCCGACCGGCTCGGGCAAAACCACGATCATCAAGCTGCTGAATCGTTCATACGATGTGACCAGCGGACAAATCCTGGTTGACGGCGTCGACGTGCGCGAGTGGGACCTTGGCGCGCTTCGCCGCGAAATCGGGTACGTGCAGCAAGACGTCTTCCTGTTCGCCGGTGACGTGATGGAGAACATCAGGCTTTCACGAACCGATCTCAATGAAGCGCAAGTGCGCGATGCGCTCCGGCGCGCGCAGGCTCTACGATTCGTCGAGCGATTGCCGGGCGGACTCGCCGAAGAAATTCGTGAACGCGGCGCGAACCTGTCTGCCGGTCAGCGGCAACTGCTGTCGTTCGCGCGCGCTCTCGCATACAACCCGCGAATCCTCGTGATGGACGAAGCGACCTCGAGCGTCGACAGCGAGACCGAGCGACTGATTCAGCTCGCGCTCAACGAGTTGCTGGCCGAGCGCACTGCGGTCGTAATCGCGCATCGGCTGTCGACCATCGAGCGGGCCGATCGAATAATGGTGCTGGGCGGTGGGATGCTGCGCGAAAGCGGGACGCATGACGAGCTTCTCGCGCAGCGTGGACTCTACTACCGGCTATTCGAGTTGCAATACGCCGCGATGGCCAACAGCGACCGCCTCGTTGCGGGCTGACACCGCTTCACCGAAAGTATCTGTGATGATCAGGCGGCCGGCACGCGCGCAATCTCAAGCGGCATATCTGCTTCGCATTGCTGTGATCGCCCTCGCGCCGATTCTGCTGAGCGGATGCTACTTCGCGCGCGCCGCATTCGTGGAAGGCCGAATTCTGTGGAACCGCAAGCCAATCGATGACGTGCTGGCGCGCAAAGACCTCGAGCCCGACATTCGGACCAAGCTGGAGACTGTACTCGCAGTGCGCAAATTCGCCGCCGATCAACTCGGCGAGAATGTCGGCGGTGCGTACAAAAGCATTGCGCCCGTGGATCAAAACGCGATCGTCTACGTCGTGATGGCTGCCCCGCGCGATTCGCTGACACCGTACACCTGGTGGTTCCCGATTGTCGGCCGCGTTCCGTATCGAGGCTATTTCGACAAGAGCGACGCTCTGGCCGAAGCGGCGTCGCTCGAGGCACGGGGGCTCGACACGATGGTACGGCCGTCGATTGCGTTCTCGAGCCTTGGATTTTTCGACGACCCTCTGCTCACGAATCTGCTCAAGCTGGACCGCGTCGAGCTGGCGGGCGTGCTGATACACGAACTCTTCCATCGCACGTACTACCTGGCCAGCGATGCGATGTTCGACGAATCGGCGGCCAACTATGTCGGCAGCGCGGGCGCGGTGGCATTTTTTGCGGCGACCGACGGTGAGTCTGCCCCGTCCACGATTGCGGCGCGCGGTATCCTCGATAGCGACATGAAGTTCGCGCGCTTTCTGCTCCAGGAGCAGGCGCGCCTGCTCGACATCTATATGGCGGACCTTCCCAAAGATGATCTCGACAAGCGTCGCGAGACAGCCTTCGCGGCAATCAAGGCCGACTACGCCGCGCTTGCGCCGACGCTGTCAGGGCTCGAGCGCTTCGACCTCGACAAGCAGCCGCTCAACAACGCGGTGCTGGTGAACTATCTGATCTACTTTCACCAGCTGGACAACTTCGCAGCGCTCAATCGGATGAATCACGGCGATTTGCGAGCAACCATCGCGCAGATAATTTCGATCGCGAAGGCGCATCCCGACGATCCCTTCTACGCCATCTCGCAGGTGGTTCGAGACGCCCCTGCGATTGCTGCCGGCAGTCAGGCGATCAGCGCGCCGACGATCGCGCGCGACAATTCTGCTTCGCGGCCGCCGAAGAAATGATCGGTGCCGGCGATGATCTCGAGGCGCGCCGAGTCGCCGATTTTCGACTTGAGCGCCTGCAGTCCCGCGACCGGCGAATAGGAATCGCGATCGCCTGAGACGAGCAGCACGGGTTTGAACGCGCCTTCCGGAATCCGCGCATCGGCCATCGCGAGCGGGAGCGCGACCGCGACGATTCGTGCAATCTCCGCGCGTTCGTATCCGGCGCTCAGCGCGACCATCGCGCCGAACGAATATCCTGTCATCGCGGAGCCCTCTTTGCGCACGCCCGGTTGCGTCAGCAGAAATGTCATCGCCGCGACGGCATCATCGACTTCGCCGGGACCGCCCTCATGCTCGCCTTCGCTCGCATCGACGCCGCGAAAGTTGAAGCGCAACGTCGCATATCCCGCTTGCCACATCGCGGCGAGGATCGCCTCGACCACGTTGTTGTGCATCGAGCCGCCGTAGAGCGGATGCGGATGGCATACGACCGCCGCAGGCGCACCATCGCCCGGATTGGCGAGGAGACCCTCGAGAGTCAAATCGCCGGACCGAAACGAGACCTGAGTTTCATTCATTTCCGCATCCTTCAAAACTTAAACTGTCGCTTTATATTTCTAATGACCGCGGATTCGCCGGACGCTGATATAATACAACCCGTCGCGATGGAGGAAACTCCCCGAATTGAAGCCCTGAGATGGCTCTTTCTTTGCATTGCGTCACGTGAGCTCAAACGACTATAAGATCTTTGGGGACTTCAGATTCGAGGAACTGATTTATGGCTGGGGGAAACATGTTTAATTTCAGGGCGTTGCCGTCTGCGCTCGCGATTTTGCTCCTCACTCCGCTGAGCGCGCTCGCGGTCTCGTTGAGTCTCAACGGCAACGGCGCTGACTTGCAGATGGACAATACGCAGGCAGTCTATGCCAGCGACAGCAACGGCGTGCCGATGCTGATCACCGAAGTTGGAATGCGCGCTCCCGGTGGCGGAATCGTAACCGAAGTGGGAGTGCCGTCGATGATGCCCGACGGACGCGTGATCTTCGGCGCAGAGACGCAGCCCAAGGACGCAAACGTCAAAGCGCGGTGGAATATTTTCATTGGCAATGCCGATGCCGTTCCGAGCCATCGAATAATCGCTGCGCTTAATCCGAAGGCGCTCGACGGCGATTGCGTACCCGCCTTCAAGGGCGACCCGTACCCTGTCGCGGATATGGACGAAAATATCGCGTTCATTTCGACCGTGCCGCACGGCCGCGATGCGCTCTTCTTTTACTCGCACGGCAAACTGGCCTGCATGGCAAAAGCCGGCGACAAAACCAGCGAAGGTCATGAGATAGCGGTGCTGAGCTTTGGCAGCACCCAAATGGGCGAAGGCGGCCAGGTCATCTTCACCGGATTTCTCGGCGACAGCGCCAAGCCCCCCGGACATCGTCAGGCCCTCCTGCTTGCTTCAATGGGCGGACGCGTTACCGAGCTGGCGGTCGAAGGCGAATATGGTCCGAATCACACGCTCTACCAGCGCCCGTTCGGATTGCCTGCTGCGCTGCCCACTGGACTCGGCATAATGGTCGCGTTCACCGCCAAGACTCCCAGCGGCGGGGCGCTGTTCCTGTACAGCAACGGCTCGATGGCGAGGATACTGCCGACCGGCACGCTCACGAGCCTCGGCCCCGTGACATTTCTGTCGGCAGGACGGCCGGGTCTGATGGCTGACGGAACTACTGCGGTACTGGCAGGATGCGCGCGCATCCCGGCAATTTTCAGACTGACTCACCAGCGCCTCGATCTGCGGATCGAGCGCGGGCAGCTGACTCCCTTCGGCACCGAACTCGAATCGCTTGGCGATCCGGTGCTGACGGCGTCCGGCGCGATGTTCGTCGGCGCAACTGATACCGATGATCGCGAGAAGCTCTACGTATTGTCGCCCAGTGACGCTTTTTTCGAGGTCGGCGAATCTGAATTGATCTACCGAATCGCGATGGGCGCGCAGAACCACCACTCGATCTTCACCGGTACCCTGTCAGTAAACCAGCACGGCGACTTCGCCTACCTCGGCGGCCGCTAACCGCAAGATCGAAAATCCGGTCCCCCTTCCCACTATGGGAAGGGGTTAGGTGCCTTTTCTGAGTCCTCGCTTCCTGCCATTTTAAGCGGATGGCAGAACATCAGAAATTTATCACCCTCACTCCAAAACTTTACGACTACCTGATCGCACACGGGCACAACGGCGATCCTCTGCGCGCCGAACTCGCGGCTGAGACCGCAAAGCTCGGGATGATAAGCGGAATGCAGATCGCCGCCGAGCAAGGCACGCTGATGGCAATTCTCGCCGGCGCGATCGGCGCGCGATCCGCGGTCGAAGTAGGGACGTTTACCGGCTACAGCGCACTCTGCGTCGCTCGCGCATTGCCCGCTGACGGCAAGCTTCTGTGCTGCGACATCAACCAGGAATGGACCAGCATCGGGCGCCGCTACTGGGAGCGCGCAGGCGTCGCAAACAAGATCACGCTCACGCTCGCCCCGGCGGCAGAAACGCTGAAGGCGCTGCCCGCGTCGCATACCTTCGACTTCGCGTTTATCGACGCCGACAAAACGAGCTACGCGATCTACTACGAGGAAATTCTAAAACGGCTGCGGACCAACGGCCTGACCATTATCGACAACGTGCTGTGGAACGGCGCGATCATCGACGAGGCGAAACAGGACGCCGACACGCAGGCGCTGCGCAAGCTCAACGACTTCATCGCGAAAGACACCCGCGTCGAAGCCGTAATGCTCGGCGTCGCCGACGGCCTCACAATCGTGCGCAAAAAGTAGCCGCGCGAGCCGTGTGAACCAACTCAACACCCCTCGCCTGATCGGCACGCCCGCTGGCCCAGGCGACTTCGCCGATCTCCGACGCCTGCATAGTGACCCTCGCGTGACCGCAACCCTGTCCGCCGACGGCGCAACCTTCAGCGAAGAGCAAACCCGCGCCTTCCTGGATCGCGCCGCCGAGCATTGGAAGTCGCACGGTTTCGGAATCTGGATCTTCCGCGAGCAGCCCGGTGGCGATTTCGTCGGCTACGGAGGAATCAAACACGCCGAAGTCGAAGGCCGTGACGTAATCGAACTAGCCTACGCGATCACATCCGATCACTGGCGCAAAGGATTCGCAACCGAAATGGCGATGGCCGCTCTCCAGCAAGCTTTCGACACGATACACCCGGATCGAATCGTCGCCTTCACCCTACCGCACAACAAAGCGTCGCGCGGCGTAATGGAAAATTGCGGCTTCACCTACAATCGCGACATCACCCACGCCAACCTCCCCCACGTCCTCTACATCCTCGAAGCCCGCGCCTTCGCCGCCCACCGGAAAGAGTTCTAACAGGTGCGAAGCACCGCATCCTTTTCCTGATACTGGGTGCAGGGGTCACCCCTGCCGCGGAAGTGTGAAACCCGCGAAGGGTTTCACATTAAATAAAGTGATTATCTTTCCTGTATTACTACCATCACGCTAGACTTCGCGTGATTGAGACTGATCCTAATGGACGAACGCTACGACCCTAAAAAAATCGAGCCCGCATGGCAGGCCGAATGGGACCGCACCAATCTCTACGTGACGCGCGAGGACGCCGGCCGCCCGAAATTCTACATCCTCGAGATGTTCCCCTACCCGTCGGGCGCCGGCCTCAGCGTCGGTCATCTGCACAACTACGTTCCGTGCGACGTCGTCGGCCGCTACAAGCGGATGGCGGGATTCAACGTCCTGCACCCTATGGGATGGGACGCGTTCGGTCTGCCCGCCGAAAACGAAGCGGTCCTTAAAGGATCGCATCCGACAGAAACCGTCCCGCGCTACGCCGCCAACTTCAAGCGCCAACTGATAATCTCCGGATGCGCCTACGACTGGTCGCGCGAGATCAATTCGTCGTCGCCAGAGTATTACAAGTGGACGCAGTGGTTCTTCCTGATGCTCCTCAAGCGCGGCCTCGCCTACCGCGCAAACGGCGCGCAATGGTGGTGTGACAAGTGCGGCACCGTGCTCGCCAACGAACAGGTCATCAACGGATGCTGCTGGCGGCATACTGACAATCCGGTCAGCAAGAAGGACCTCGAGCAGTGGTACATCAAGATCACCGACTACGCCGATCGATTGCTCGCCGATCTCGACGGGATCGACTGGCCGGAACCGATCAAGCTGATGCAGCGCAACTGGATCGGCCGCAGCGAAGGCGCGGAACTCGCCTTCCCGGTGGCAGGCCACTCCACTAAGGAAGTCCGTTTTTTCACTACGCGTCCCGACACCGTTTTCGGCGTATCGTTCATGGTGCTCGCGCCCGAGCATCCGCTGGTTGCCGAGATAACGACTCCGGAGCAGCGTGCGAAGGTCGAAGCTTATGTCGCCGACGCACGCCGCCAGACTGAGATCGAGCGGATGTCGACGGCGAAGGAAAAATCCGGCGTCTTCACCGGCGCCTACGCGCACAACGTCTTCACCGATAAAGACATCCCTATTTGGATTGCCGACTACGTCCTGATGGGCTACGGCACCGGCGCAATCATGGCCGCGCCCGGCGAGGATCAGCGCGATTTCGAATTCGCCAGGAAGTTCGGCCTCGAGATCCCCCGCGTGACTGCACCCGCCGACGGCAGCACTCCACCCGAGGATCGCGCTTACACCGAGCAAGGCATAGCAATCAACTCTGGTTTTCTGAACGGTAAAAAAACGGCCGAGGCAATCACTGCGGTATGCCAGTACGCCGAGCAACACGGCATCGGGCGCGCGACGATCAACTACCGGATGCGCGATTGGCTGATCTCGCGTCAACGCTACTGGGGATGCCCGATTCCGATCGTGTACTGCAAGACCGACGGCATCGTCCCGGTGCCTGACGACCAACTGCCCGTGCTGCTTCCTCCGATGAAGGACTATCTGCCGCCGGGCAACGGCCGCTCTCCGCTCGCCAACGTGCCGGAGTTCGTCAACACGACCTGCCCCAAATGCGGCGGCCCGGCCGAGCGCGAGACCGACACGCTCGACGGTTTCGCCTGCTCGTCATGGTACTTCCTGCGCTTCGCGTCGCCGCATGAAGACCGCCGCCCATTCGATCGCCGCGCCGTCGATTACTGGCTGCCGGTCGATCTCTACGTCGGCGGCGCCGAGCACGCCGTGATGCATCTGCTGTACGCGCGGATGTGGACCAAGGTGATGTTCGACGAGGAGCTGATCGGCTTCGACGAACCGTTCCCCGCTTTGCGCAACCAGGGCGTCGTTTGGGCCTCCGACGGCCAGCGCATGTCGAAGAGCAAAGGCAACGTCGTCACGCCAGACGCGATGATCGAAAAGTACGGCGCCGACGCGCTTCGGCTCTGGGAGCTGTTCATGAGCCCCTTTGACGAAGCGACCAACTGGAACGAAAGCGGCGTGGCAGGCACGCTGAGATTCATCCAGCGCGTGTGGACGATGATGCGCCGCTACGCCGAGTCGGGATCACCGCAAGGAAATCCCACCGAAGAAACCCTGAAGCGCGCACACAAAACAATCCAGCTGGTCACCGATCACATAGAGCGTCTGCGCTTCAACACCGCAATCGCCGCGATGATGGATCACCTGAACTACCTCGCGAAACTAAAACCCGACGAGATGGGCCGCTTCACTGCAGAGTCATTCATCCTGCTACTCGCGCCGATGGCCCCGCACGTCACCGAAGAAATCTGGCGAGCGCTGGGCCACACTACGTCCGTCCACCTGGAACCCTGGCCAAAGTTCGACCCAAAACTCGTGGTCGACGAGATGGTCACAGTCGTAGTCCAGGTAAACGGCAAAGTCCGCGACCGCCTCCAAGTCCCCGCCGGCACCTCGGAAGATGACGTGCGCGCCCTCGCGCTGAAGAGCGACGCAGTCCTGCGCCATCTCAACGGCAAAACACCTACGAAGTTCATTTTCGTTAAAGACAAGATGCTCAGCATCGTCGCTTGAAGCTTGCTCTTCGCGTTTCGTTCCCCCGAACTAAAGAATGTTTCACGTGAAACGTTTTGCAATTAAAGTCCAGCAAGCGTGCTGGTTTTTCGAGAATTAGCCGCAATTCGCTGCGCCGCTTGAAGGACGCTCTCCCCCCATGCGATGCTTCGGGCCGGTACGACGTCAGATCAGTAAGGAGCGACCGATATGGCCGAGGAAGTGCTCAAAGTCACGCGCCAACCGAATTACGCGGTTCTAACTCTGAACCGTCCCGAGAAGCGCAACGCCCTCAACCAGCCGTTGATCGATGCGCTCGACCAGGCTCTTCGCAAGTTCGAAAACGATCGCGAAATTCGTGCTCTACTGTTGCGCGGCGAAGGCGCGAGCTTTTGCGCCGGTATCGATCTGAAGGAAGTCGATGAGACTAGCGGCGTTCACAACCCTACCTCGCTCGAGTCGGTGTTCGGCCGGCTGGAGCGGTTTCCTGTGCCTACCATCGCGGCGGTGCAGGGCGCGGCGCTCGCGGGCGGACTCGAGCTTGCGCTGCATTGCGACCTTCGAATCGCGTCGGACAATGCGAAGCTCGGCATGACGCTCGGACGCGTCGGCTTGATGGTGCCGTACGATTTTACGCGCAAGCTGATTGAGGTTTGCGGATCGGCCAACACCGCATGGATTCTCTACACCGCCGACCTGCTCGACGCCGAGCGCGGCCGTCATATGAATATCGTTCACGATGTCGTCGCCGACGCGAAGCTCGCAGAGGCGACGACTGCGCTGGCCGAGAAAATCGCCGCCAACGCCCCGCTCTCTCTGCGCGCGATGAAAGCGACCGTTCGCCGATGTATGAGCGAGACCTTCGACGCGTGGCACGACGACATGCTCCAGATGGCACGCTCGGTCCGCGAAAGCAGCGACGCCAAAGAAGGCGTCCGCGCATTCCTGGAAAAGCGCAAACCAGTCTGGAAGGCGCAGTAGCGCCGATCGCGGAAACCGGTACCGGCTTCGCTCACGCGAAGCTGTCCGGAGGCCAGAAGCCATTTCCTGCCGCGCGCGTTGCTCGCTTCGTCAGGATGACAAACGAGGCGTTCGTTTCGCCGTGATCATTGCGAATGCCGCTCCAACGCATTCCGAATCGCGGCGGCGCTCTGCAGCAGCGAGCTCGGCAAATTCAACGTCCCTGCGACATTTGAATATGGATACAGCCGAGCGTTGATATGCGCGTGCAGCGGCAGCCCTTCGCCCTGGTGAATTTCATAGTCGAGCGGCAACGGCCCGAGGATCATCAGTACGCGATAGATAGCATTTGCAAACTGCTGCATCTGCTCTGGTGTAAGTTCTGACACCAACCCGCGATAGTTGGGCATCACGACGTCGTAGCTGCGCGGGAACAAGCCGATCGGGCTCGCATAGCTGACGACAGAATCGCCGCGATCGATCACCAGCTTGAGCCGCTCCATCAGCGCGACGAGCTCATGCCACAGATGAGGATTCTCGCGCTCGGCGCGCGCTTCCGCCAGCACGGCGGGAAACGGCTCGGGCGATCCGATGATCTGCTGATGCAGATGCGGCTGCGAGGCGCCGGACTCGCGCCCCTGGTTCTTGCGAATCACGACCGAGCAAACGTCAGGATTCTCCAACGCGAGGCGCATCACGCGCGCATCGGCTTGCATGAGATGAAAAAAATGTCCGCCGCCCAGCGCGCCGGTGAACATCAGATCGGACTGCGATCGCGGTGCGTCGATGAAATGACGCGGGTCCTCGATCACGATGTATGACTCGTTGCGATTCCCCGTCAGCTCGGCGGGAATTCGCGGGAAGAGATTATTGATCACGCGAACAACCCACGGCGCGTCAGGATACGTCTTCGCGCCGGTCCATTCGGGGATTTCATCGCGCGCGATCCGAAAGAGTTCGGGCGTCGTCATACTTTCGTTGCCCGGACAAAATGGACACGACTCGGTCGCGTGGCGAATTGTTTCAGGATTCAAAGGCGACGCAGTCTGTAACAGCGTCCTCGCGGCCGCCGAGCGTGAACGCAAAACTCTTGCCGCGAACATCGACAACGTATGAAATCACGCCGGTGACCGGATTTTTGATCCAGACCAGGTAACCGTCGCGGATTTCGCATTCGATCGGCATCGGAACGTGATCACCTTTAACAATTGCTGCAACGCCATTACAACGCGGGCTCGAAACCGTCGCGAGCCGTGCTCAACTGGGTCGCCTTGACTCTGCCCATCGGCTCCGTTATCCCAAGTGGTGAGGACGTTGGCCCGGCAAAGCCGGGACGAATCGGGGACTGGCGATCCGCATCCGCGGGCACCAGCCTTTTTTTTGGTTTTTCAGTTTTCACTGTTTCGTTCCCGGGAATCGCGAGCCCGCAGCGCCCTTTGAATAGTCGAAAATGCCACAAATAAAAAAATATTTGTTCACGCCCGGGCCGGCTCCCGTGCCGCCCGAGGTTCTGCTCGAGATGGCGCGTCCGATCATCCACCATCGCACGCCCGAGTTTAGTTCCGCGCTCGACCAAGCACGCGATCGGATGAAGCCGCTCTACGGCACCACCGGCGAAGTGATCCTGCTCGCATCCACCGGCACCGGCGCGATGGAAGCGGCGGTGATCAATCTGCTGCAGCCGGGCGAGCATGCGATTTACGTCAACGGCGGCAAGTTCGGCGAGCGATGGGGCAAGTTGCTCGCGGCGTTCGGCATGATCGGGCATGAGGTGATCGTCGAATGGGGACGAGCCGCTCGCCCCGGACAAATCGAGGACGCGTTCAAGGCGTATCCCGAATCGCGCGCGGTGCTGGTGCAGGCGAGCGAGACATCTACATGCGCGGTGCATCCCGTAGCTGCGATCGGCGAGGTCAGCCGCAAGCGGGGCGCGATGCTGATCGTCGATGGCATCACTTCCGTCGGCGTCTTCGAACAGAAGATGGACGAATGGGGCGTCGACGCGTTCGTCACCGGCAGCCAGAAGGCGCTCATGCTGCCGCCGGGCCTCGGCATGGTCGCGCTCTCGGCGCGCGCCATCGACGTCGCGAAGACGAACAAGACGCCGCGCTTCTATTTTGATCTGCTCAAGGAATTGAAGGCGCAGCGCGACGAGCACACTACGGCGTGGACAGCGGCCGTGTCGCTGATCTTTGGCCTCAACAAATCGCTCGAACTGATTCACGCTGAGGGTCTGCCGCAGGTTTATGCGCGGCACGCGTTGATGGCCGAAGCGACTCGCGATGCTGCGGCCGCACTCGGGCTGAAACTGCTGTCGCCCGACAATCCCGCGCCAGGAGTCACCGGCATTTTGATTCCCGACGGTCTCGACGGCGGCAAACTGGTAAAGTTTCTGCGCGACAGCCTGGGCGTGTCGGTCCAAGGCGGACAGGATCAGATGAAGGGCAAGCTCGTGCGTATCGGGCACATGGGTCATCTGAGCCCGTTCGACACGTTAATCGCGGTCAGCGCGCTCGAGCTGGGACTCAAGCAGATCGGCGCAAACATTCAACTTGGCGCCGGCGTCGCCGCAGTTCAGGCACGCCTGGCACGGAGCATCTGAAATCACAATGGCGGAAACTTTCCGCGTCCTTCTAAGCGACTCGCTTGCAGCGCAGGGGATCGAAATCCTCAAGCGCTTCCCGCAGTTACAATTCGACATCAAGACGGGTCTTAAACCCGACGAGCTGGCAAAAATAATCGCGCCCTACGACGCGCTGCTGATTCGCAGCGGCACTCGCGTCACCCGCGAAGTAATCGACGCGGCCACGTCGCTCAAAGTGATCGGGCGCGCGGGCGTCGGGGTCGACAACGTCGATATCGAAGCCGCAACGCGCCGCGGAATCGTCGTGATGAACAGTCCGACCGGCAACAGCGTGACGACTGCGGAGCACGCGATCACGATGATGATGGCGCTGGCGCGGCATATTCCATCCGCCAACGCGTCGATTCACGCCGGAAAATGGGATCGAACCAAATTCACCGGCACCGAGGTATGCAACAAAACGCTCGGCGTCGTGGGTCTCGGAAATATCGGACGGATTGTCGCCGACCGCGGCATTGGGCTGAGGATGAAAGTGATCGGATACGATCCGATCCTCACAGCGGAAGCGGCGGGACGCGTCGGCGTCGAGCTTGTCAGCCTCGACGAGCTTTTTGCGCGGGCCGACTTCATAACAGTCCACACTCCACTGACCGACGACACGCGAGGAATTGTCGGCGCCGCGGCATTCGCGAAGATGAAGAAGGGTGTGCGAATCATCAACTGTGCGCGCGGCGGAATCGTCGATGAAGCCGCGCTCGCCGACGCGCTCAAGTCCGGCAAAGTCGCGGGCGCCGCGCTTGACGTGTTCGTCGAGGAGCCGCCACCCGCAAATCATCCCCTGCTCCAGCTCGACTCAGTGATCGCAACGCCGCATCTCGGTGCCGCTACCGACGAAGCGCAAGTCCAGGTCTCGGTCGACATCGCGCATCAGGTAGCAGAGTTCCTGATCGACGGCACGATTCGGCAGGCGGTCAACATCCCGGCGCTTTCGACCAAGGAGCTCGAAATACTCGGGCCTCATCTCACGCTCGGCGAAAAGCTGGGCAGACTCGCGGCGCAACTGATCACCGACGCGCCCACCGAGCTGACGCTCGCGTTCGGCGGCGAGGCCGCGAACCTTAAGCCCGACGCGATCACGGCCGCGGTTTTGAAAGGCCTGATGAGCGGCTTTCTCGACGAGGATTTGAATTACGTCAACGCGCCGTTTATCGCTCGCGAGCGCGGAATCAGCATTGTCGAAACGCGTTCGCGCGAGGTCACCGACTACGTCAACACCTTGACGCTCAGGGTCCGTACCGGCGCCGGGGAGCATGAAGTCTCTGGGGCAGTGCTCGGAAATCGCGCGCTGCGGCTGACCCGAATCGACGGCTACCGC
This sequence comes from uncultured delta proteobacterium, assembly GCA_963733715.1. Lineage (GTDB taxonomy): Bacteria > Desulfobacterota > Binatia > Binatales > Binataceae > Binatus. The sequence continues at coordinate 154,888 of CAVTEN010000031.1, read as the reverse complement.
GTCGAGGCGGTGCCCGAGGGCTACTTCCTGATGCTGCACAATCGCGATGTTCCCGGCGTGGTCGGCGCGGTAGGCACGATGCTCGCGCAGGCCGGAATAAACATTGGCGGGCTGGAACTCGGCCGCGACCGCGTGGGAGGAACCGCGCTCAGCATTTTCGAAGTGGACGAACCCGTGCCGGGCGCCGTCCTGGATAGGCTCAAGACGCTGCCCGCGATTACGGCGGCGTCGCTGCTCAAGCTCTGAATTTATTTTCGCGCGTGACAAATTCCATACGGACAGGTGCGCGCAGGGGCCGGCGAAATTGAGGCCGGTCGGGGGAGAGACATGAAAACAGTTGCCGTGGTCGGCACGCAGTGGGGCGATGAGGGCAAGGGCAAGATCGTCGATATGCTCGCCGCGGATGCCGACGTGGTCGTCCGTTTCCAGGGCGGAAACAATGCGGCCCACACACTAGTGGTCGGCGGAAAGAAATTTATTCTGCGACTCGTGCCGGCCGGCGCACTCCATCCCGGCAAGGCTTGTGTGATCGGCAACGGGCTGGTGGTCAACCCAATCGCGCTGCTTGGCGAAATCGCGGACCTCAAGCGCAGCGGCCATCTTGCCGACGACGGCCTGTTCAAGATCAGTTACGAAGCGCACATGGTGATGCCGTATCATCTCGCGATCGATCGCGCGCGCGAGGCGCGGGCGGGCAAGCGCGCTATCGGCACTACTGGATTCGGAATCGGCCCGGCCTACGAAGACAAGATGGCGCGCGTGGGATTGCGCTTCGAAGATTTGCTCGATTTCAAATTCTTCGAAGAGAAGCTCCGCGCGCAACATCCTCGAGAAGAACGCCTATCTGAAGGCGCTGCTCAAGACGAAACCAATCAAGGCCGACGAAACGATCGACGCGATGAAAAAAGCGCGCCGGCGGCTGCTCCCTTACCTGTGCGACACGGGCGCGTTCGTCAGCGAGGCGATCGACTCCGGCCAGCGCGTGCTGTTCGAGGGCGCCCACGGCACGATGCTCGATATCGATCACGGCACCTACCCCTATGTGACGTCGTCGAGTTGCGTCGCGAGCGCAGTCTTCGGCGGCACCGGCATCGGGCCTGGCAACCTCGACGCGGTGCTCGGCATCAGCAAGGGCTACACGACGCGCGTCGGCGCGGGACCATTTCCCAGCGAGTTCACCGGCTATCTCGCGGATTCCCTGCGCGAAGAGGGCGACGAGTTCGGCAGCGCCACCGGGCGTCCTCGACGGATCGGATGGTTCGACGCTGTGCTCGCGCGCTACACCGCTCGCGTCAACGGGATGTGGGCGCTCGCGCTTACCAAGCTCGACGTTCTGACGGGAATCGATCCGATTAAAATTTGCGTCGGCTACCTCGTGAAGGGGAAGCGCTACGACGATATGCCGCCGTCGCATCGGATGCTCATCAACGCCAAACCAATCTTCGAAGAGATGCCCGGATGGAGCGAGAGCCCAGCCGGCGCGCGCACGCTCGCAGAATTGCCCTCGAGCGTTCGGCGCTACGTCGAGAGAATCAGCGAACTGGTTGGAGTACCAATCGCAATGATCGGCGTCGGCAAGGAGCGCGAAGCAACGATCGTGGTCAGCAACCCGTTCGCCGACTAGCCGTCACCCCGCTGCGCATACTGCTGCGAGGCTTGAGATTGCGACGCCGCGGCGTCCCAGTCGCACGTCGTTGCGGTCGAAGCCGTTGGTGGTGTAGCCGATCGAAATTCCGGTCGCCGGATCGGCCCATCCGATTTGTCCGCCTGCGCCGCCGTGACCGAATGCCAGCGCCGAGTTGGTTTTCCCGAAGCCGCGATAGTTCGCGAGCCCGTCGCCTCCGGCCACGACTACTCCAAGCGCGCGGTTGCACTTGACGCCAAAAATCGGATCTTTGTAATCGCCCGAGCGGACCCGCAGAGCATCCTTGAGCGCTTCAGGCTTGATGATTGGCGCGCCGTCGACGCTGCGATTGTGCAGCAAGCCCTGGTAGAACAGCGCGAGGTCGCCCGCCGTCATCACTCCGCCGCCGCCGGGCACGCCGGCTTCCATCACATTGGGCCGATTGAATCCGAGGATCGCATCTTCGGTAACTTCGGTTTCAGGCATCGCAGGCAGACCGAGTTTCTTTCGCTCCTCATCGGATAGCGGCTCTCCGACATAGCAAAGCTGCGCGACGCGATTTTGAAATTCGCGCGGCAAGCCGACCCGCAATTCCGGAAGTCCGAGCGGCGTCGAAATCCGTTCGTGCACGAACTGACGGAAGTCCTTGCCGGTGCGACGTTCGATTATCTCCGCTATCACCCAGAAGCCGGACGTCGGATGGTATTCGAACTTGCTGCCGACCGGCCATTCCAGCCGCCATTTGGCGAATCGTTCGAGGCGCTTGCTCTTGTCGCCCCAATCGTCCTGCGGATACGGCGCGTTGGGAAATCCGCCGACGTGGAGCAGCACCTGCTCGACGGTCATCTTGTCCTTGCCGTTGGTGCCGAACTCCGGGATTATTTCCGCGACGCGCTCGCTCGGATTCAGTTTGCCCTCGCCGATCAGAATCCACGACGCCGCCGACATGATCGCTTTCGTGCAGGAAAAAATCACGTAGAGCGTCTCGTTGGTCGCGGGCTTCTCGCTTCCACCCTGGACTGCGCGGCCGACCGTGCGCATCGCGCCGATTTTTCCGTTGCGCGCGATCGCGATCTGCGTCGATGGCAGCAGTCCATCTTTGACTTCGCGCTCCGCACGATTGAAAAGCGCTTCGACTTTTGCGGGATCGAGACCTACGTCGCGTGGACTATCTGCAAAATGACTTTGCGCGGGCATTCCGTTAAACCTCTGCGGTTGAATTGTAGTTCTCGGGGTATAACACAGCGCTACTGATTCGTCATTCGGACGGAATGCGCGCCGGGCCTTGCGATGAAATCCACCCTGCCCGGCCAGGCAGTGTCGTCCGGACGACCTCGCATGCCGGCAATTCTGCGCGATTCAACCGCCACGCCACCTCGCGCAGTTGTACGAATGTTGCGCCGCGTTCCTTGAGCGCGCGAATCAGCGCGGTGAAATTCTCGAGTTGCCCCATGCCCTCTGTCTCGGCGTGAATCGTATGCACGTTCAGCGCGTCGGGCTTGCACAAGCCGAGATAGAATTCGCGCACCGCACTGTCATCGGACAAATCGCGCCGCCCCATCACCTCGTCCAGCGTCGGCAGCGTCGTCGGAATTTCCGGCGTTGCGAGAACTCGTCCTTCGACGACGCATCGATACGGGGCGGCGCCGCGTGTGTCACTGCGATAGTCGAGACCCATCGCGTCGAGCGCAACCAGCGCGGCATCGTTAGTGCGCCATCCGGGCGCGGCGAAACTCTTCGACGCTTCACCGAGTATCGCGCGGTATGCCTCGAAAGCGTCTTCGAGTTCGTTGCGTACGCCAGCCTCGCCGATGCGATCGAGATGATCCTGCCATCGCACGTGATCGTAGCCGTGCACGCCAACTTCGAAGCCGCGCGCCTTCAGATCGCGGATGATTCCGGGGAATGACAACGCGATCGGCCGCGACGGCAGCAGAGTCCCGGACAGAATCGTGCGCGTGCCGTACATCGAGACGGCCTTGGTGCGAAACATTTTCGACAGGAATCCGCGATTCCGAAAGACGCGCAGAATCGCGCGCCCCGAATTGTCCGGCCCCATCGTAATGTAGAAGCTCGCCGCGACGCCCTCGCGCTCTAGCATCGAGGCGAGTCGCGGCACGCCCAGTTCGAGCCCCTGATGGGTATCGACGTCGATCTTTAGTGCGACTTCCACGCCGGAAATGACTGCGCGCTTAAGAAGCCATCTCTTTGCGGAACCAGTCCATCGAGATTTTCACGCCGTCGCGCAGGTTCACCTTCGGCGTGACCTTCAGCAGCGTGCGCATCTTGGTATTGTCGGGAACGCGGCGCGGGATGTCCTCGTAGCTGTTGCCGTACACTTCTTCCTGCGACACGAACTTGATTTTCGATTTGGTCGGCCCGAACAATTCGAGCATCAGCTTGGCGAACTCGAGCACTGTCGTCTCGACGTCGACGCCGATGTTAATCGCCTCTCCGTCCGCCGCCGGATTCACTCCCGCCTGCACGGTCGCCTCGATCGCATCGGTTACATAGGTGAAGCATCGCGTCTGCAAGCCGTCGCCGACGACAGTCAGGTCCGCGCCGCGCAGCAGTTGCCCCATGAAGATCGTAAACAGCCGGCCGACGTCGACCTTGTCGAGCCGCGGACCGTACGCATTGAAATAGCGCACGATCGTAACCGGCATGCCGAGCTTGTGATACGCAAAACAGAAATGCTCGCCGACCGCCTTCGAGGTCGAGTAGCACCAGCGATCGATACTGGTCGCGCCGAGCACGCGATCGTCGTCCTCGCGCCACGGCACCTTGGGGTTGCGCCCGTACACCTCGGACGTCGAACTGAACACGACTCGCTTGTTGTGCTTGTAGGCGGCCTTCAGCACATTCTGCGTGCCGTTCACGTTTACGTTCAGCGTCTCGTAAGGATCGGCGACGTAGTGCTCGACGCCGACAACGGCCGCGAGATGGTAAATGAGATCGACCTTCGACACCAGGCTGTCGATCAACTCGATGTTGAACACCGAATCGTGCACGTAGTGAAAGCGCGGATTGTTCAGTATGTGACGCACTTTGGCGATCGAGCCAGTGTCGAGCACGAAGACCTCGTCGCCGCGCGCAATGAACGCATCCGAGAGATGTGATCCGAGAAATCCGGCGCCGCCGGTTATCAGAACCCGCATGTGACCTCCGCGAAACTAATCGAATTGAATAGTATCTTTGACGCGCCCGGATTGCGAAAGAGCCTCGCGCGCAATGCCTTCGACGCCGCCCTCGAATTGCGCAACCTTCACAATCACACTGCCCTCGCCCGCCGCAATTTCAAGCGCACCGTCCGCCATTTCGCGCACGACTTTACCCGGCTCGCCGCACGTGCCGTTTTCCGCGCCAATTTTCGCTTCCCATACCAGCAGCTTGTGCCCGCTGACGAAACAGAACGCGCCGGGATACGGATGCGTCACGGCGCGCACCAGATTGAAAATTCTTCGCGCCGGCCATCGCCAGTCCATCCGCCCGTCCTCCGGCTTCCTGCGGCCGAAATAACTTCCCTTCGCGATATCCATTTTTTGCCGCGGCGCAGTGCCGGCGACGATCTTCGGATGCAGCTCGTCGATCAGCTCGACGCCCAACGGCACCAGCTTTCGGTACAACGTCAGCGCATTGTCGCTATCGTCGATCGCAACCGCACGCTGCCCGACGATATCGCCCGCGTCCGCGCGCGCAACCATATGATGCAGCGTGACGCCCGTCTCGCGCTCCCCATTCACCAGCACCCAGTTCACCGGCGCGCGTCCCCGATAAGCCGGCAGCAACGACGGGTGCAGATTGAAGGCGCCGTGCGAAGCCAGTTCGAGCACGCTCTCGGGAATCAAATGGCGGTAGGAGAATGAATAGATCACTGCCGGCTTCAACGTAGCGATGGTCGCGGCCACTGCCTCGATGCTCTCATCAATATGCACCGGGACGCCGTGCCGCGCAGCCAGTTCCGCACAAGACTGCCACCAGATCTCTTCATGCGAATCGTCGCGATGCGTGAACAGTGCTGCGATCGGCGCGCCCATTTTCAGGATCGCCTCCATGCACGCGTAGCCCATCTCGTGGTAGGCGAACAGCACGCATCGAGCCGATTTCACAGTCGCGCCGGACGCGACGCTCGAGACGTTGGACTCCACGATTGATAGCTAGTCGCGCTTATCGGCGTCCGACTTGGCGGGCTTGTCATCGTCTCCATGCACCGCGCGCACGATGTAAGTAGGGCGCCGTCGCACTTCTATATAGATGCGTCCCGCGTATTCGCCGATCAGCCCGAGCGCCAGGAATATCATGCCGATGAAAAAAAACAGGACGGCGAACAGCGTCCACAGCGCGCCCTCTTCCTGCGGTCCGTAGATCAGCCGATGCCCAAGGAGCACGACCGCCATCATCACGGCCAGGAACGAAATTCCAATCCCGGTCATGCTCAGCATCTGGATCGGAATCAGCGAAAATCCGGTGATCAGATTGAGACTCAGCTTCGCCAGGCTGAAGAGATTGTATTTCGATGTGCCACTGGCGCGATCGTCGTGCCCTACCGGGATTTCCGCGACGCGCTTGGCGAACGTGTTGGCGAGCGCGGGAACGAACGCCGCCTTCTCATCGCACTCGACCACGGTATCGACGATATGCCGCCGATACGCGCGCAGCATGCATCCGTAGTCATGCATCGGTACGCCGACGACTATCGACGTTAGCCGGTTCTGCAGCCGCGACGCATATCGCCGATACGCCTGGTCGTGACGTTCCTCGCGCCATCCGCCGACGACGTCGTTGCCTTCGTCAATCGCCGCGATCAGCCGCGGAATTTCCTCCGGTGGATTCTGCAAGTCTGCATCGAGGGTGACGACAATTTCACCACGCGACTGTCTGAAGCCCGCGAGGATCGCCGAATGCTGTCCGAAATTGCGCGCCAACTCGACGACCCGCACGCGCCCTTCTTCGCCCGCCGCAATTTCGCGCAGGATACCGAGCGAGTCGTCGCGCGATCCGTCATCGATAAAGACCGTCTCCCACGGACGATCCAAACCGTCGAGAACTGGCTTCAAGCGCGACCAGAGCGATAGGAGGTTCGCCGATTCGTTGAACACCGGCACCACGATCGACACCATTCCGTTCGCCGCGCGCGATACCACGGACGTGCCTCGAATCGGTGTTATTTTGCCCGGGAAGCTCAAAGGAACGTGCGCGACCTGACCGCTTATCAACCCATCCGAAACCGCCGTCGCGTGAAGTGATTCTTGCAGACAGCCTCGCGAAATTAAAGATAGCGCGCGCCGCCCCGTTGACCGCACGTGATCAGGTCGCGAGACTGCATCGACGATGCTCGCCGCCAACCGACCCGCTCCGACTCACCATCTATGCCGTGCTCGCTGCGATTCTGTATCTTCCCGGTCTCGGCCGACCCGCGCTCTGGGAGCCTGACGAGGGCCGTTATGCCGAAATCGCGCGCGAGATGGTCCTCTCGGGCGACTACGTCACGCCGCGCGACGACTTCGAGCTGTATTTCGAAAAGCCTCCGCTGGTCTATTGGGCGGAGGCCGCATCCATCGAAATTTTCGGCGTCAATGAATTCGCGGTGCGGCTGCCGGCGGCGTTGTTCAGTGTCGGACAGGTAGTAGTCACGGCGGCATTGGCTGAGGTGATGTTCGGCGCGACGGCGGGATTTTTCGCCGCACTCGTGCTCGCGCTGAGTCCGCTCTTTTTCGGCTTCGCGCGATTCGCGACGCTCGATCCCGCGCTGGCATTTTTTCTCACTGCGGCGCTGGCGGCGTTTTACCTCGCCGCTCGCGAGGATTCGTTCTCACAACCGTCGGCTCGCCGATGGATGCTGATTTCCGCCGCGATGCTCGCGTTGGGCACTCTCGCCAAGGGCCCGATCGCATTGCTGCTCGGAGGCGCGATCGCCCTGGCGTGGCTGGCGGTTGAGCGGCGCCTGCGCGAAATAGTGCGGATGCCGCTGGTCTGGTGCGGGATGATCTACGCGGCGATCGTCCTGCCATGGTTCATCTTGATGGAGGCGCGAAATCCCGGCTTCCTGCGCTTCTTCTTCATCCACGAGCATCTCGAACGCTACGTCACGTCGAGCGAACACGGATGGGGCCCGTGGTTCTTCATTCCAATCGTGATTGGCGGAGCGTGGCCGTGGATTTTCTTCGTCCCGCTCGGATGGTCCGCGATGCGCACCGACGACGTCTTGCCCAACGGCGCTCCGAGCCTCATCGCGCCGCTCCGCCGCGAGCTTTCTCGCCATCTGGTTCATCGTCATCTTCGCGTTCTTCTCGATCCCCCGCTCGAAGCTCGGCAGCTACATCCTGCCCGCGCTTCCTCCGCTGGCGATCGTCGCAGGATACGGCCTCGCGCGATTGCACGCCGTCGAAGACGCGAGTCGCCGTCGCCTTTTCGCAATCATTGCGATTGCGAACCTGGTGCTCGCGGCGGCTGTGTTCGTATTTTTCGAACTCGTACGATTGCCGATAAGTGCAGCGCTGAGCTCTGACGCATTGCTGATTGCCGCCGTTTTGGCCGCAGGCGCGACTGCCATGTACGCGCTTGGCCGCAGCGCATCGCGCGTTCCGCACGCGATCGGCGCGCTCACGCTCGCGATGCTCACGGCAGTCCCGCTCTCCGCTCGTGTGCGCGAAGACGCGTCTTCGCTTTCGACATATCGCAACCTGGCACATGCCGCTCAGCCCTATCTCGCCGGCGATTGCGCGCTTGCTTCGTATCGCCACTACGTCCAGTCGCTGCCGTTCTATACGCGCAGCCGCGAGACCCGGGTCGAGTACTGGGGCGAGCTATCCGAAGTTTCGCCGCTCGCGCCCGGCAAATCACCATTTCTGATCGGCTCCGAATCGCGCCTGCGCCAAATCTGGTCGTCGGGTTCGTGCATGGTCCTGATCGCGAATGAACGCGATCTGAAGGGGCTCGACGATTCGCTGAAACCCGCGCCGGTCGTTATCGGATGCGAGGGAAAAAAGTTCGCGCTCTACAATGGCGCGCTCGCCCCGCCGCCGTCCGCAGTCGCTTGCCTCCAGCCCAGTGTAAAAAAGTAGCGGAAGCCGAATCGAGCCACTTGGATTCGGGCGCATTCGACTGTAGCTTTGCCGTGGGGAGATTGATCGCAGGTGTCCGATAAGAAATCCAAATTTCAGGTTGCGGAATCCGTAGCCAACGGCGCCGAGTCGGGACCTTCGCTCGGCCACGTGATCACTGAAGCCCGCGAACGCAAAGGCCTGACTCGCGAGCAAGTTGCGAACGAGGCTCATCTGCCGCCGCATTACGTCAAGATGATCGAGACCGACAGCTACGACATGATTTCGGATCGGCTCTACCTGGTTCCGTTCCTTCGCCGCTACGCAACCTTCCTGGGTCTCGACGCCGAAGAAATTGCCTCGCGCTTCGTCAGCAATGTTCAACATGCCGAGGCCAACGTGGTGCGAATCTCGCAAGAGCTCACGATGGTCGCGAAGAAGCCCGGCTCCAGCCGCCGAATCGTGTTCGCGGTCCTGGCAGGAGCGGTCGTTCTGTTGCTGGCAGATTTCGCATGGCGGCACTTTGAGGATCGCGAAGCTTCGGCTCCGGCTCCCGTAGAATCGCCCGCTGCGATGGCCTCCAGTGCCCAAGCGCCAAACGAAACTCTGCCACCCGCGTCGGTCGTGACGAATCCCGAAGCAGCTCAGCCCCCCGCGTCGGCGCCTGCCCTGTCGAGTGTCCCGCGACCCGCGACTGTTCCGCCCGCGGCGAATCGTTCTGCTCCGCCGCGCCCAGTCCCGCCGGCCGCGACTGACGACTAGTCGCTAGTGCAACACGGCGTTGGCGATCTCTTCGGCGACAAGCTCCTTGGTGCGTCGCACGTCGTCGCCCGAGTGTACCACCGCGACCACCTTTAGCTCATCGGCCGCGCCTTCCAACGACGCGCGCGCGACGATCACCGTGTCGTAAATCTGATCCTTCGGTATGTTGTCGTACGGCGTTGGCCCATTACCGATCGCATTCCGACGCGCCTGGTAGGCCTTGAACTGCTCGGTGACCGGATCGTCGGGTGCCAGCGCCTGTTGGCGAGCGTGTTGCGCGAACGGATCGATCGGTTGATTGCCGGCATCGGCCAGCGGCGGCGGCTCAGCACCAGCTTCCTTCAGCAATTCGACCATCGAAGGATCGCCCGGGAACATCTGGTTCAACGAAATTCCCGGCGCGAGCATTTGCTGATTCACCGACACCGTGATCGTCACCGAATCATCCGGATTCGACAGCTGACCAGGACGCGCCGCTCGCAGATCCTCATTGAGCACGTTCTGCACAACCGGATCGGTGCAAATCGCAACGATGCTGACGTTCGCGGGCACGTTCAGCTTGCCCGCCATCTTGATGCTCGGCAGCATGCGCCGATCCCGCAATAGCTACTGCAATAGCCAGTGCCGCGGTTGCGCGATGCACTCTGCCACGCATCGAATTACTCACCGGTACGCGCGCGCGGCTTCGATCGGCCAGGTCGCGATCACTTCATCGCCGCGCACCACGTAGTACTCACTGTGCAGGTTAATCGTCGTATCGTTATGACTCGGAACTATCTCGATTTTCGATCCAGGCTCGAGACTGCTTTCGCCCGCCGCAACATGCCCATGCTCCTCGGACAGCCGCCCCACTTTGACCGGAACGTCCTTGCCCATCGGCGGACCGAATTCGTTGGTTAGTGCCTTCATCCCCGCGTCGATTATCGCTCGATCGCCGCGCCGCGAAATTACCGTCGCGAGCAGCGTCAGCGCCGGACGGCCCAGGTCCGGGCGCACGTTCCGATAAGCGCCGTCCATGAAAACGTACGATCCCGCCTGCACTTCGGTTACGTCGGGCCAGTTGCCCGTGATGTCGAAAGTGCCGGTCCCTCCCGCGCTCACTATCTCCGGCGCGAGTCCTGCCGCCCGCAGCGCTTCGACGTGACGGCTGAGGATGGTCAGCGCCTCACGCGCCGTTGCGATTCGTTTTTCAGGATTCGGAATGAGCACCGCATGGCCCTCATAACCCATCACTCCGCGATATTTCAGCCCTGCCCGCTTCGCCAGCCGCACCAGCTCGACCGTCTCTTCGGGCGTCTCCGTACCGCATCGATGCATGCCGGTATCGACTTCGATTATCACGTCCGCCGCTCGCCCGGCCCGCGCCGCTCCCGCCTCGAACTCGCGCACGTTGAACTCGCTCTCGATTGTCCCGATCAAACTGATTTGCGCCGCGGCTTTGAAGAACCGATCGATCTTGGACGGCCCAGCGATCTGATTTGCGAGCAGGACCGGGCCGAGCCCGGCGCGCGCGAGCACCTCGACCTCGCCAAGCTTCGACGCAGTAATGCCGATCGCTCCGGCCGCGAGCTGTCGCCGCGCGATTTCGGGCGTCTTCGGCGTCTTGAAATGTGGCCTGAGTTTTTGCGGACGCGCCGCGAAGTACTCGCCCATCGCGCGAATATTCTCCTCGACCACGTCGAGGTCGAGAATCAATGCGGGCGTGTCGATATCGCGTTTCGTCATCGCACGGACTTTAGCATGACCGCTAAGGAATCTTCTGCTGCAACAATTCCTGCGCGCGCGCCGCGCGCCATTTTACCAATCGCTCGCCGAGCTTCGCGTCGCTGAGCGCGATTATCTGCGCCGCCATCAGGCCCGCATTCGCCGCCCCGGCTTTGCCAATCGCCATCGTCGCGACCGGCACTCCCTTGGGCATTTGCACGATCGACAGCAGCGAATCGATCCCGTTGAGCGACGTCGTCGGCATCGGCACTCCAATCACCGGCAAGATAGTCTTCGCCGCGACCACACCCGCGAGATGCGCCGCGCCGCCCGCGCCGGCGATAATCACCTTGAGTCCGCGACCGGCGGCGTTCGCGGAATATTCCAAAGTGATGTCGGGCGTGCGATGCGCCGACATGATCCGAACTTCATGTGGCACTTGAAGTTCTTCCATGACCTCGGCCGCCGCCGACATGTACTCCCAGTCGCTCTTGCTGCCCATTATCACGCCGACAATCTGTCCCTTGCTGTCCGCCATCGTGGTCCCTCGTACGCAGCAGGCTGATTCTCAACGGCGCGCATGTCAAGCCGCAGCAGTATGAGCGCCGTGGATAATTCGGCACAATGTATTCGCGATGGCGACGCCGATTCCGATCAATCAGTGCGAGTTCACGCTCGCGGAAGTCGTCGAGACGACCGGCGGCACGTTCGTCGCGACGAATTCCAGCGTCTCTTTCGGTGGTGGCGTGCAGGGAAAACGGCCGCCCGCCGGCGACGCGGTACAGTCCGGCTACCGGAGTGGCGCGGGCAGCGTGGGCAACATCCGCAGTGTCAGCATCGACACGCGCTCGATCTCAAAGGGATCAATATTCGTCGCGCTGCGTGGCGAAGCGTCGGACGGCCATGACTATCTGCCACAGGCCGCAGCGAGTGGCGCCGTGGCCGCGATCGTCGAGACTGGCCGGCGTCATCCTGCTCTCGATTGCATCGAGGTTGAAGACACTCTCGCCGCGCTCGGCCGGCTCGCGCGACGCCATCTCGTGCGGACGCGCACAACACGCGCGCTTCCGCTCATCGCAATCGGCGGCGCAGTCGGCAAAACCACCACCAAGGAACTCACCGCTGCCGTCGTTCGCGCGTTGTTCGGATCGACGCTCTCCACACCAGGCAATCTGAACAATCTGATCGGCGTGCCGATGACTATTTTCACACTCACCGGCGAGCATCACGCGGCTGTCCTCGAATGCGGCACCAACACGCGCGGCGAGATTCCGAAGCTGGCGCAAATCGTCGAGCCCGACGTCGCGATGGTCCTTAACGTCGACCTCGAGCACAGCGAAGGTCTCGGCACGCTCGACGATATCGCCGACGAAGAAGCCGCGCTCTTCTCGACTGCAAAGCAATATGCGGTCGCGTCGGCAGACGAGCCGATGGTGATGGCGCGGATTCCCAAACATCTGCGCCGAATCACATTTGGCAAGTCGCCCGAGGCTCACGTGCGGCTGGTCAGCCGAAGCGCCGGCGCCCGCTCGCGCATCCGCGTCGAACTCGCGCGAGACCTGGTCGCCTCGGGAGTCGAACCTTTCATCGAGACTGAGATCGCATTGCTGGGCGAGGCCGCCGCACTTAATTGCACCGCGGCAATCGCCGGTGTCGCTGCGATGCGCGCGGCGCCGCTCGAATCGCGCGAGCTCGATGCTATCGCCAAGGCGCTCGGCACCGTCATGCCGGTGGCAGGCCGGCTCGCCAGCACTTCGATCAACGGCATCTTCGTAATCGATGACACCTACAACTCGAATCCTCGCTCGATTCGTGCCGCGCTCGCGGCCGCACGCGAAGTCGCCGACGGACTCGACGCCCGCCTGGTGATCGCGATGGGCGATATGCTCGAGCTGGGCGATGAGTCGGCAGCCGCGCATCAGGAGGCGATTCGCGACGTGATGCGCGCGCGGCCCGCCGCATTCGTCGCCGTCGGCCCCGAGATGAACTCCGCGCGCGAGGTCGTTTCCGGCGACGCGAACACGAACGATATGCTCACGGCGCCCGACAGCATTGCCGCCGCGGGAATAGTTGCGGGGCTGGTGCGGCCCGGCGATTTGTTGCTGGTGAAAGGTTCGCGGGGAATCGCAATGGAACGAATTATCGAGCGGCTCGGCTGATGCTAACCGCAGAGAAGGCGCGTCTCGATTAACGACCGTCCTTGCTTGAGTCACGCGCATAGATTTCAACATCGAGCGGCCCGAGTTTCGCCCACGGAAGAGGCGCGAAGGAAGCACTCACCGTTGCAACCAATCGGAAATTGTCGTGAACGTACTCGCGTAAGCCTGACAACCGATTGGCGGTCTGGCGTTCGTCGATGACAATGTACGTGACCGGCGCCAGCGCTTTTTGTTCATTCATCGCGGTCTCGCCCGTCACTTCTGCAAATCTTCCCCCGCCTTGCGTGTAAAGCCACAGATCGGTATTGCCGTCTGCCAGCGCATACCAAACCGTCTGCGGCCCGACGACTCTCGCGTCATAAGGAACCAATGCGCGGACCTCGGCGTCGAAGGCTCGATAGTCGCGGCCCTGCCATTGGTAGATCAAAGTGAACGCAACAATTGCTGACCGCAGGATACCGATAGCAATACTCAGGCAGACCAATGGCTTCACTAGCCACCGACCCAACCTCGGAAACCGTCCCCCGTCGATTTCGCGATACACTACTGCCAGCCCTATACATCCGAATAACACCAGCGTCGCTAAGTATCTGCTGTCCTTTTCCGCGTAGATCGACAGAAATACTGCGAAGCCAATCACTCCGACGCACGGTAGTGCCAGTTCCCACTTTTGCGGAACGACCCATAGGATCATCGCGAGCGAAACGATACCAAGTGCCAGATTCGGGAAACCGGCTTCGCGCGTCGCATACTCCCAATATCGTCGCCATTCGCCGACCATGGGTCTGAGCGCCGTTCCGGACGCCAGGTAACTCGGAGCCATCCCCAAAACCTGCTCGCGGCAGTACGGAAGATGAGGCGAAATCCACACACCTATTACAATGCTGATGGAGCCCAGGCCGGTGGCAAACCAGGCTGATGCTGCCACCTTGTCATGGATGCGCAAGCTCGCATCGGACCATACCAGCGCCAACAAGCCCAAGAGCGAAACGAGCACCGCCGCGGGCGCAAAAGGATAGTAAGCGGCTCCCGCGATTCCCGTAAATGCACCCGCCAAAAACCAAAGACACTGTCGTCGCCTTTTCCCTGCATCTATCGTCAGGTAGCTCGCAAGTATCGCCGCAGCCATCGCGAATTCAAAAGGCGCTTCTTCTCGACCAGACTGCCAGGTAGTGAAGATCACCGGATCGAGAATGAACACAGCTGTCGCGACAATTGCGGGGCGTCGGCCCGCGATACGATCGGCGATCAGGAACAGAATTAATGAGGTCGCAATACCCAGGATGAGTCCGGGAAGCTTCGTCTGAATAACGCCGAAACCGAACGCAGCGTACGAGGCAGCTATGAGCAGAGGCGGGACCGGTGGATAACAATCGACGACTGGAAACCCGCTGCCGTGGTGAATAGGACGCGCCAAAGTTCCTTGTCTGACAAGATTCAGGGCGGGAGATGAGATTACTACATCGTCTCCGCCGATCGCCGGATACCTTCCAAGGCAAAGAACGTGCAGAACGATGATAAGAGCGAACATCGCGACGCCCGCCACCGTGGCGCGCATCATTTTTTGATCTGAACGGTAAGCCACGAGTTCGCGGAGAGTATCAACGTGCTCGCCGTGGTGGACGGATTGTAGGTGCGAGTACCGCCCGCGATCAATGATCGCCGATGCTGCGGCTGATCTCGAGCCAGTTCGTGCCGTCCCATTTGAGCTTCAGTATGTCCACCGAGCCGCTCGCGATACTCGAGGTTGGCGCCGCGCCTCCCGTCCATTTGATTGCGCCGTTCGACGTCGCGAATACAGGGCCCGCCGCAATCGCCCCGGTGATGTATGACTCAACCGTCACGACCTGGTCTGCTATCAGCCCGTTCGTCAACAGCGTGTAAGTAAGTCCTGTCGTTGCGGTGGAAATTTTCTGGCATGAGTTGCTGGCGAACAGCAGCGTAGTGTTCGCCGAAACCGCTCCGACATTCGAACACGCTTCGATGCTCGGCGCGTGATTCAAGTAGCCGATTCGAACGACGCCGCTCGCTATCGAATCGGTGAACTGCGTAAAGATCATCGCGTCGGGCGCGTTGCTGCCGTCGCCGTTGCGAAATGGGTTCGAGTCGCCGTAAAAGTTCTGCATCGAAAAGATAGGCTGCGGGTTCGGCGCGTTGCCGTTGCTGATGCCGCAAATGGTGGTCCCGCCACCACAAACCCACGAGCTTTTGATTGCAGTCGGCCGATTCAACTGCATCAGGAATCCGTTCGGTCCGGGAGCGTCGGCAATTCGCGTCGCATCGACGATGAAGTTGGAACCGGTGGCGCCAGTGTCGTAGATAAAATATTGCGCGCTTTCGCTGGTCACGCCCGAAAACATCATGTTGCCGTCCGCCCCGCCGCCGAAGCGATCGTTGGCCCACACCTCGATCTTGTTCTGCTCGAAATCGGTGCCGTAAATCTCGAGCTGTCCGACGAAACCCGACATGATCGCGACGTCGTGGCCCGCTATCAGCCCGCCCCGGATTTCCTCGTTGTACGTCTGCCCGATTCCGCCGAAGAAGTAGCCCCACATGCCGCCCTGGCCGTTGGAGGGATTCGAAATCTGCACATCGCGAAAACTCATATCCTGGACGTTGCCGGTGGATCGATTGGCAACGCGTATCCCGATTCCACCTCGGCCCAGTGCCAGCCGCTCGAACGTATCATGCTGCGTGGCGAGGCCGTCCCCACCGCCGCCGGTCGTATAGTTGTCAATGTCGATTATCACGCCCGCGGTGTTCCCGTTGATCCCCGAGACTGACAAACCAGCCACTCGCGAGTCCGCTGCCTTGTTCATATTGATGACGGTGCCGCCCGTCACGCCGTGCCATTCGAGTTCGACCGGATGTCCGCCGTCGCCATTCTGGGCTCCCGTCAACGAGAGAGTGACGCCCCAGCATCCGTAGAGATTCAGCGATTGGCCGAGCGGGTAAGTAGAGGTCGCAGGAAGCTCGACGATTCCGCCGACCGTGCCACCCGTCGCCGTATGTGAGCAGATCGAGCTGATAGCCGCGTTGATCGGCACGCTGTCATCATGGCGCATCGTGAACGATCCGGTCTGCGCGGGCGCTATCGACAGCGTCACAATTGTCCCGCTCACGCTCATAATCTGCGCGAACAGATCTTGCGCCGCAGCGCTGGAGCGCATCGCAGTTCCGAAATCTTCATCGATGCCGAACGAGTGCCCGAAATCGCGATACGATTCTGGTGTAGCGCCGGGCGCACCCGCGTGAGGCATCACCGCATGCAGAGTCGGTGTGCATGATGCGCCGCTGCACGAATAGATCAGATACGCGATGTCATTCGCAGCGCCCGTCCAGCTCACCAGCATATTGTTGTTCGTGCTGAGCGTCGCGGGTCCCGCACTCGTCGATACAGCGGCAGTCGGCGCCGACCATCCGCCACCCTGGCTCACGCCGACAATTTGATAAGTGTAAGAGACATTGCATGCCGTGTTATGGCCGGGGAGGCCCGTGGCCGCATCCACCTGGCAGCCGCCGCCGCCCGCCGCAGTCTTGGTGATATCGGACGTAGGATTCGGATTCATGCCGTAACTGTTCGGAACGACCGTGAGCGCGGTCGGAGTAGTCGCATTCGAGGCGGCGCCGGCATGATCTATTTTCACCCAATTCCCGGTCTTGAAGTCGCCGATTGAATTGACGGTGACCGTAGCGTTGCCGGTGACTGTGGCTGCGGACGCCGTTGCAAGCGAGCCGGTCGCCCCGAATGCCCTCACGTTCTTGACGCCGTTCAGGCTGACGTTCGTGATCGCGTCGCTGCCGTCGAGCTTCGAGCCCGACAAGGTGTTGAGCTGCGCCCCGGTCTGTCCGAACGCAAGCGCGTCTCCGTTGACTGTCCCGCCCGCGAGGTTCGATACCTTGTTGCCATTCGCGTTGAGAGCCGCTTCCAGAGCCACGCCCGCACACGCCCATTGTCCTCGCGTGCCGAGAGCCCACGCACCCGACCCGCCGCCGACGCACGGCGCCGCGCTCCTGCAATCATGGCAGTAGAGCAGCATCCCGTCCTGCTCGGGCGGCAGATTGGCGAACGCCGGAGTGACGATCGCAGGCGCGATCGGCTGCGTCCCCCCAAATCGTCCATTGATCGCTTCGCGGAATTGCAGTCCAGCTCCGACGCCCGTGAAGTTGGGAATCGGCTGATAAGATCCGGGCGGCGGCAGATTCTGCGCCCTTACTCCCGCATTCATGACGAGCAACATCATCGCGCCGAACGTCACGTGCCGAAGTGCCGGGAAAATCTTTCGTCTAAGCCATAACCTTCACCATTCCACCGCGTTCGTCGATCGCCTCAGAATCCTATCGCGAACCAGTAAAACCCCTGCGAGGCATCCGTCGAATCGGGGCCGGGACTGTTGTTCCAGACCCAGAACTGCGAGGTGGTTGGCAAATAGCCGGCGCTGACCATCGCGGTGTCATCACCGGCCGAGGCGTGGCCGGGAGACTCCGGCGTCAACGTGACCGGCATGAACACTTCGCACGCGTTGGGAAAAGCGATCGGGAAAGTATACGGCCCGTAGAGACCCTCGCCCTGCTTCGCGCCCCAGTTCACCAAACCCCACTGGATGATGTACTGGATCAATCCCTTGTTGATGTCCGCGACCGGAATCTTCAGATAGCCATTCTGCGCCATCAGGCCGGTGAACAATGCCTGGAACGCCTGCAGCACGCCGATATTCGAAATATTTACGTCCTGGCGCTGCTTCAGAAACGCTGTGCGATTAGCCAGTTGCTGATGCGGTTGATTGGAGACACCCGTCCCGCTGAAGCTCGCGCCGCTGGCAGCGCCTTCGACCGGATCGGTTGCCTGTATCTGGTAAACCTCATTCGAGGTGAACTCGGCTGCGTCGATTAGTGTAGCCATTGACTACCTCAGAAAGTAAGCGTCCATGTTCCGCTAATACTCATTCCCGCGCCAAACACTATTGGTGCAATAGTCTTACGCGCGAGCATCGGAGTCGGCGCCGTCGTTCCAGGCAGTGAGGCGCTTCCATGATTCGCGAATATCGCCAGCTCCTGGATTGTAATTCCCTGCGCGCCGGTGTCCGCCGTCGTCAGCGACCAGTTGAGCGTCAAGCCGCCGTTGCCGTCTTCGCTGTGACCGTCGAGCCCTTTGTAATACGCGGCCGCCGTCAGCGCGGTGTCCGTCACGGTCGGTGCGGTCGAGCCGGAACCGAATCCCACCGCCGACGCGAACTCTCCGGTGGTGTCTCCGCCGAGCAATGCCGCCAGCGCTGGCCGCCCGACGTTTACGAAAAGATTGCGACCCTCGTATTCCCACACGACGCGGCCCCGCTCGACAACTCGTATCCGCACGATTCCAATCGGCCTTCTCATTTTAACCTCCGTGCAAAACGGCTGCGCCATTAACTATCAGCGCCGAGTCCGCGACTTCGGGTTCGTTGGCGCCGTAAGTGATCCCGCTATGCCGATAGTGACCGTCGTAAGCGGGGACAATCGGACCGTGCGCATCGATCAACGACGCCATCGCGATCGCGAACACCAGCGCGTTGTCATTGGGCGACGGCAGCCGCGTCGAGTTGGTACTTCACGATTCCGCCGAGCGTCAACTTGTCCGAAGGCAGCGGACCCGTGTCGGTAATCGCAGGAACTGCAAACCATACCGAGTCCAGCCACGCTCGCGCCGGTTTGAAAAAATTAACCGCCGCCACCGCCGTCGACGCCGCGCCGATCGAAACACCCTGCCCGGCCGCGAGATCGATCATGACGCGGAACACCGCCCATCCCTGGTTCGACGGATACGCAACACCGCCCCAGCTCGTCTGACCCTCGAGCAAAGAAACTGTCGTCCATCCCAATGACGCGAGCGCCTGCTTTATCGCCCACGGCGTGCCGCGAAATCGATGCAGCGCGATGGCGCTTTTGAGCAGCTCCCGCTGCGCCGCCTCGGTCAGAGCCAGCTCCGTAACCAGGCCGCCCGACTCGATCAGATTGTCCACGTCGATCAGCAAATCGATGTTGGTGAGCGCATCGACGCCCAATGCGACCGGCGCAATCAACTGCCACAGCGGAGACAGGATGTCGAATTGCCACGCCAAAAAAGGCAGCGCCTCGTCCACCACCGAGTCGATTCTGTAGACCAGCAGCGTCGTGAGATCGAGCGCCGCGAGCCGCGAGATCAACACCAGCAGCGCCTGCGTGCGCGTATCGTTGATCGAAGGCGCGGCCGAAAGTTCGGGCATCAGCTATGCTCCGTGCTGAACGCCGCCGTCAACGAGATCATCGTGCAGTTCGCCCACTGTCCCGCGGTAAGTGGTGTCAGTGTCGGCGACGAGAGCGTCACGCCATAGACACCGACGACCGAGAGCGCCGCGATTATCTGGCTCGGCACGATGTCGCGCTGAATCTTGGCGGCGAGCTCGAGCGCGAGTTCCTGCACGGCCGTCGTTGCCGCGACGATCGTCGCGGTCGGATCGGCATCCGAGTAGAGCGTCACCGTCGCCGTGATCTGGTAGTCCACCTCGGTCACGGCGAGCACGTTCACCGTGTCGGTCAGCGGACGCATCGTGTCGGCATTCAGCACCGCGGCAACTTTCGCAAGCAGCGCGGAGTTCGCGACTCCCGCACTGTTCGGCGCTGGCGACGGCTGTTGCGTCACCGGTCCCGTCAGCACGTACACGTTGACCGATCCCGGGGCCGGGACTGACAATTTGCGCGTCGGCGATCGACGGGTCGGCGCCGATCGCAAAAAACCGGTACGCGCCGATCGGCCCCGCGACGCTGAACTGATTCGGCGCAGCCTGGATGCGCGTGCGCAGATGATCGTCCGTCTCCGGAGCGGATCCGCCGGTGCGTCGTGCTCGTGTTGGTCACGCTCGCGATCAAGGCGTTCGGATTCAGCTGGACATTGATCTGTCCCGCCAGGTATCCATTCGCACCCGCTCCTGGAGCGGTCGCCGCGGCAGCGACACTCGCGATAGTTGCGCCGGCCGCGATGACGATCGTCGCACTGGTCGCGAATGCAAATTGCCCGTCGCTGGTGCCTGCCAGCGTTCCGCTGGTATCGTGAACGGCACCGTCAGCGCGCCGGTCAGCGTGAATTGAAGCGTCGTCACCGCGGGCTGCGACGCCAGTCGAGTCACGCTCAGCAGTTGGCCGAGATAATCGAGCATCGGGAACGACGCGAAGGCGAGCAGATTCTGCTCGGCCGCATACTGGATCGCGTTGCGCACCAGCGATTCGCGGTACGCATACAAATTGATCAGCAGGCGCTCGACCTGCGCCGGTTGAAGCGTTCTGCCCGATGCCGCTTCGAACTCGGCGATCATGTCCGCAAGGATCAGGTTTGGATCGAGCCCGTCCGCATCGTTGACGAACACTGGCGGCGGCAGCGATGGAATTCCTGCACCCATCAACTCATCCTTTCATCGCGGTCGGCGCGGCCCGCTAGACCGTCGCTCCCGGGATTGTCACGGTCGTGATTTGCACGGGAGCCGCGGCGACGCCCAGCTTGAGCTGCCAATTGAGTGTGACGTCGAGATGCGCCCCCGACTGCCCCGTCGCGTCGTTGACAGGTTGCACCGTCACCGAAACAAGATTTACCCGCGGCTCCCAAATCGTGATCGCCGAGGTCAGTTCGCTGACGATTGCGGGCAGCGCCAGGCTTATCGGAAAATCGATGTACCGCCAGATATCCGCGCCAAACGTCGGTCGCAGTGGATCGCTCCCGCGGGGAGTCGTCACTATTATCCCCAGGCACTGCTCGACGTCGGCGATCCCCTGCACCACCTCACCGATGGCTCCCAGAGCCAGAGACCAGTCTGCCGACCTGATATCCGCAAGCGTGATTGCTCCTGCCGCCATCGTCATCCCGCCAGCACATCGGTGCTTGCCGACACGATCGTTCCCGTCGCCTCGCCGACCTGAACTTGATCGCCAAGCCGCGCGACACCCGCCAGCGGGCCGTTCCCGATTTGTACCTGTCCCGCGCTCTTGATGATGACGTTGCCGCTCGAGTCGATCTGAATCTGCGCGCCGTTCGCAGTAAGATTGAACGCCAGCGCCCTGCGGCAGACTCACGGTCAGAACATGCTGCGTTGCCGTCGTACTTGAGCTCCGCCTGGTCCTGAAATTTCAGATCGAGGAGATGAATCCGCGCATCATACTTGAACTCCGTGGTGTCCTCGAAAAACAGATCGAGAATGTGCGCGACGCGATCGTAGTCGAAGCGCGCACCGTCCTTGAACCCGATGATGAAATTTATCGGCGCTGTTCACCGGCGGCGTGTCGGCGCTCGAATAGATCGCGCCCAGCACCGCGCCGGCCTCGTCGCGCAGATCCATCAGGCACACCACCTGCTCGCCGATGTCCGGAATCCAGTACACTTTATCGTCTTGCGTCTTTGCGAAGACCACCGGCAGCCACCAGCTGATCATCTCGTCGTAATCCGGAAACACCACGCGCACCTTGGCGTGCGCCGGATCCTGCTGCTGCACGATCCCTACGCGGAACGTGGGATTCAACGAGGCAAATCGCTCGCGGTATTCGATTATTTCGTTCATGCGCTAATCCTTCGCGCCGCGATCGAGGTTCTATATCCCGTCGCTCGCGCCAGATGATGCTTCGCCGTCTCGATTAGGTACTTTCCATCCAGCGCGCCCCATCCGCTCAGCTGCACATTGCTTCCCGCCACCAGCGCCGCGTTCCCCGGCCCTTCAATCGAAGCGTCCACCAACACCATGTTGTGCAGATGAAGCGCTGCTTCGGCCTTCACCTGCGCTTGCTGCGCAGTTTCACAGCGCGCCACGATTTTGAGCGTATCGTCCGTCGGCGAAGGTTGGTCCGCCGACACCGACTGAGTAATCAGTTCTTTCGTATCGGGATCGAAGTAAGAGAATTCCGCGGCATCGTAAATTCGACGCGCCCGGTTCCGAAATGA
Organism: uncultured delta proteobacterium; assembly: GCA_963733715.1. Lineage (GTDB taxonomy): Bacteria > Desulfobacterota > Binatia > Binatales > Binataceae > Binatus. The sequence goes on along the minus strand of CAVTEN010000031.1, from coordinate 132,658 downwards.
GAATCGAATCGTGTCCGCTCGTGTAATCACCGCCGCCGCCGCTACCGACTCGAGCACCGGTCGCTCGTAAAACACCAACTGCCCGGCGCGTACTGAAAAATCAAAGTTGTGCTCTCTCGCTAGACGCTTCAGAAACTCCAAATCCATCTGACGCCGTTGAGTGACACGCGCAAACACGACGTCGCTCTCGGACTCGGATGACGCCGTCACCAGCGTCAGCCCATACTTCGCTGGCAATTTGCCCCGCTATTTCCACGATGCCCATATTCTCGTATGCGACAGTATTTGCGGTGCGCATCGCGCTGGTGATGTACGCGGCAAGGCAGCGCAGTCTCATCACGTCGGGCGGTCCATCCAGCTCCAGCTCGTCAATCTGAAATTCACCGCAGTCCAGCAAAAACTCCCCGCTATAACCAATTTGCAGACTGACTATGTCCCCCAGCACCGGATACCAGGCTCCCTGCCACAGCTTAGTCGAGTCTTCGAGTTCGAGTTCCAGCTCGCCTGAAGCACCGTCGAGCCTGTCGACATACCTGATCGCAACAACCATCTGCGATACGTCCGCGGAGATATTCACGCCCGAATAAGTGAGTATCCACTGTGGCGCACGAACTACATAAGATGCTGCCGCAGCCATTACCTCACTCACCGCTTGAGATACTTTCCAGGGCGGCAAGTTGGCCGTGACCACCGCGCTCTTCTGCTGTAGTGGAACCGCTATCGATATGCCCGCATCGAACACCGGCTCAATAGCCACATTCGGATTAGCCATTATGATCGGCGAATAGTCAGTCGGATCGCCATAGTATCGCCACGCCAACAGATCCCACCGCTCACCCGCCGTCGTGATATGAAGAATGAACTGTCCCGACGGCGTCATCGCCCAGTGCTCCTCACGATAACGGTCGCCGGCACGTCGCCCGCTCCAATACTGGGACCGCTTGCACCGGCCGCCGACGGAATACTCAGCAACGCCGAAACGCCTGGCGTGAGTACGTTCGCGCCGCCGCCCGCCGCCGCCTGCGACGTCGTCGCGATTCCCAGCGGCGATACCGCCGTTGCCGGCATCGCGCTGGAAAGCAACAGCGGGTCCGCGCTCCATTCCTTGAGTGCGAGCGCAACCCGAATCGCGATCGGCGCGCCGCTTGCCGACAGTTGCTGCGATTTAACGTTGATCGATTCGATAACAAAGAACCCGCGGAATCCCCCATTGCCGAAAACCAGCGGCAGTGCGAGATGCTCCGCCGCTGTCGCGCGCAATCGCGCCAACTGCGCGGCCGGATTCGTGAATGATGCGTGCCACATGATCTCAAACTTCAGCCGCTCGAGATCGTCCCCGACCCATTGCAGCTGCGGCTTGCTCTCAATCACCTTCTGCTCGGCGAAATCGTACGTCCCCGCAGATTCGTAGGCTTCCGGAGATCCAACCACTTCGAATTGAATGTCGCCCAATACTGCGAACAAGCGATCTCTCCTCAGAACTGCGCGCGCTCGCGCCGCGCCGATTCTCGTTTCAATTGATCGAATAGTTCTTCGCGATGCGCCCGCAATGCGCCAATCACATCATGCTGCACGGCGCCGCCCGCCGCCGCATTGATCACGACCGTGGGCGACGAGTTGATAGTGATCGCCGCGCGTCCACTGCCGTCATTCGAAACACGTGCATCGCTCGACGGCGGCGCGAACTCGCGCTGCGAAACACCCGGCGGCGGCATGACTCCGCGAATCGATGGAGCAACGCGAACGTTGGCCAGCACTCCCGCATCGGCGAAAGACGGTCGCATTGTTTCGTCACCCCGCCCTCGACGCCTCGCGTCAGTATTCGAAGCCAACATCGGCGTCGCGTGTTTGCGCGAGTCCGAAGTCGCCCCGCTCGTTTCTCCCAAACCAACCGACCTTCAACCCGCGACAGGGCATTCATCGCGCGTGACAATTCCGGAATTTCTCGGGAAGCGCGCGCACCCGCATTCACCATCGCTGTCGCGCGATTCCACCCACGCCCGCCCCTCGCAGTCGTGCTCCGATTGTCTGTCTCACTCCAACCCAGCTCGCCAACAGAACCAGTCCCAGAGCCATCGCGAGCAGCTTTTCGCGTGAAAAACAATCCTCGCCTCAAACCCCTGCTTGTCCTTCAAGAGCGAGCCCTTTGCGGGAAGTTGCCAACGATAATGTTTCTGGCAACGTTATACTCGCAGCCGCCCGCGCCATTCGAACACTCTCGCGCGCGACCTTGCTTAACCGCTCGAGGCCGCTCAGCGCCGGCGCGACCTTCGTCCACCTGCCCTCGCCGATGCGCTGATTGTCCTGTATTGCCTGGTCATCTGATGCTCGCCGCGGCTCGACTATGCCCGCGCCGCATTGCGGTCGAACGGACGGCGTTGAGACGTCGCCGCCTCTACTCGCAGCGGACGACCCGCGAGTTCCTTGCCGTTCATCGCTCTCAGCGCGACTGCGGCCTCATTCTCATTCTTCATCTCGACGAAGCCGAACCCGCGCGAACGTCCGTCGAAACGGTCGCGCACAATCTCAGCTCGCTCCACGACTACCGATTTCGGCAAACGCCTCTCGCAAATCCCCATCGCCCAAAGAGAAACTCAGATTGCCTACGAATAATCTTACTTTCATCATCTCACCGTGTCGCGTCATTACTCAGTTCGCGTGTTCTTCCTATAGTAACTGCAATACTACTCGCCACTCGCCCCTCCGCCGCGTTCGACGCGTATCCGTTCATACTCACTCATCGCGTCGAGCCAGTACGACAGCTCCGCAAAGTCCATCCCGCTCAGTTCCTGGACTGAGACTCCGGATTGGACGAGGCCTGCGAAGCTCGCTGCGGAGGGCGGTCGAAATTTTCGTCAATCACCTCGGCCTGCAACGCCATAACGTCCGCAAGATCCATCTCGAGCACGTCCTCGTACACGATCTTGCGCCCCTCCACCCGCGTGACCTCTGCGATCAATGCAAATACCACCGCGTTCGCGTCTCCGCCCGCCGCCGCTCGCTGAGCCCGCATCAGATCTCGCCCGTAGCCCTTCCGCACCACAGCGCGCGCGCCCGACGGCAGATCGATCGCTCGGGCAGTCTGCTCGTCCCCCGCTTCCGCGCCAGCTATTCGTACTCCGTTCACCGTTGTGTCGTCGGTTTTCATTAGTCACTGCTCCTTTCTCTGGGCTTCAGAAACAGAACCTCTCAGCCTCCAAGATTCGATCTGAAACTACTCAGTTGGTCGACGCCGCCGACTACATAGATATTTGCAAATACGTCGTACAAGTATATTTGCACTCCGGCCACGAATAGTTCGCAGTGATAGATACTTACTACTGACGTGGTCTCGACCATTTGATGCTGGCGGAAAGTCGGGCTTCCAGCATCTTTGAAGACGCCCGTCATCAGGTACACGACCGGAAGCTGCGCAGTTCGTCCCTGGCTGGTGTATTGCTCGAGGTTCCCGCGCGCCTGGAAGGAATGTGTCTGGAACGGACTTGTCGACATCGTGAGCGTCTCCGCGTCGAACGACGACCACTTGATCTTCGACTCGAGCTTTTCCACCCCTGCCCACAACTCCGCGGTTCCTGCCATCCCCAACCCCTTGTAGTCGATCATCTTGTGCTTGGGATTGGCGATCTCGATCTCTTCGGCCCGGCCCAGCAGGCCGACACCGTCGATGTATATATTCGCATTAGTCAGTGAGTTGATCTGGATATTCATTTTGTTCCTCTAGCGTCCGACGGAGTTACGCCGTGGCTCCTGCCGCAACAGTGATCGGACTCGTCTGTCCCAACTGTTGCAGCAACGTCACATCGATGAATGCCTCAAAAGTAATTCTTTCCGCGGGTGGCGGAGGCATTACGTCGATATCAAACACCAGCTGACCGCCTGCGATCTGCGCGGATGGATTCTCCGCCGGATTGAAGCTGGCCGCGCCCGCGACCAGTGCTCCACGCTGGATTAGCGATCGGATGAACGCGTTCGCGCTGGCCAGGATTGCGTCGATCAGCGCGTTCGAGATCGGTTGATCGATAAACTGCAGCATCGCAAGCTCCACCGATTCTTCGATGACGTCCATGGTGCGTCGAACTGAGATAAAGTTGTCCGGAGTGGTTGAGGTCGGGAACGCCGCGCTTCTGTTTCCCCAGACCCGCAGGCCGGTGCCGAACGCATTGAACACAGTCACTATTCCCGCGGCATTTAAGCTGTTGACGTCCGACGACGCGTCGAGAATCGACGCATATAGCTGAACGTCGGGCCCCAGCATTCCGTCGACCTCCGTATTCGACGGCGACCACCAGTAGCCCTGCGCGAGATCTTTCGCCGCCATCGCTCCCGCCACCCATTGCGAGTACGGCGCAACTGCGTTCGCGTTGAATTGCGACGTCAGCGGCAGTCCCGACGCGTTCAGCGTGACTCCCGTCGGCACGATTCCCGTGTCGAAAAAAGTCTCTTGCGGATAGCAGAGAACCGTTCGGCTGCTCGAGGTTGCAAAGCCGTTGCCGACCACTCCGCGATTGGCTATCGCAGCGGCCGCCGATGTCGCTGGCGGCGAATCGACTAGCGCAATCGCACGAACCTTGGCAGCCATGGCAGTAAGCGCTGTCCCAACCGTAGCATCCTGTGAGTAACAGGGTGCGATCAATATCTTAGGAAAGAATCCCAGCGTTCCGTAGGTGGTCTGAAACGCCTGCATCCCCGTGTACACGCCTCCGGTGATCGCTCCGATCACATCGGCGTCCACTACCTTCGACGGATCAGCGTAGTGGAAAGCAATCAGCACGCTGGCGCCAGCCGTAATATGTCCTCCCGATCCTGTAGGCACCAGTGTAACTGCCCCATTCACCGCGTCGAGCGTATAGTCAGTGCCCGCTACATACGTAGTACCCGCTGGATTACTAGTGACTACTACACTCGAGACACCCATGTGCCCGAGGTTTATAGCTCCTTGCGAATTGAACGTGAACGCTGTCGCAGCTATCGCCGTGAAGTGTCTGGTTGGATCGAACACGTTGACGACGATCGCCTGTCCCGCTCCTTGCGCCTGGATCGCCGCAAGTGCATATGGAATCGAGTACCCGCGAACCACAGGCCCAAAGCTTGCCGCGTCGAGCGCGGACGAGACCAGCGTCGGTGTATTGAGCGCGGCTGCCACCACCGGCGACGCTACCGCCCAGGCCGGCGCCGTCCCCACCAATCCAATCACCGCCGATTTGACGACTGTGACTGGGACCGGTCCATTAGGTACTTCGATTACTTCAACTCCGTGCAGGAAGCTGGCTGGCATGTATCACCTATACTCAGTAGGATCGATTTACTATTTCTCCGGCCTAGTTAGTCGGCTCGCTCTGTCCCACAATCGCAATAGCCTCTTCAGCGTATGAGTATGCAATCTGCACGCTCTCGCCGGCGACAATCGCGCCGCCGGGAATCGCAGTGACTATTCCGTTCGCGCGATCGACCGAAAAGTCTGCGCCCTGGATTAGCGCTCCGCCCCCGGAACCCGTGATGCTCACGGCGAACACATTGCCCTGAGGAAGCTGTATTTGGAGGTTCGAATTGAACGTGTATGCCGCCGCGCCCACCGCAATCGAAGTCTGCCCGCCTTCCTCCAGCGCGATGCCCTTGATGAACAGCGGGAAGTCATCCAGCTCCGAGGCTTCGACCGCCACCGTGCTCAGCGCAAACGTCGACGAGTACGTCCACACCCCGCCCTGCTTGTCGCGCTTTACGAATTTTTCGCGCACCGGGTACATCTTGCGGCAACCAGGAACTTCATATCCGGTCAGCGCCGCGCGGATTCCTTCGATAATCGCGTAGGCGCCCGGACTCGCCCCCGACGCGTCTCCGCCGACCGCCCATCCGAGGTCGCGCATCATCACCGAGATCTCGAACTCGAGTTTGCGTTCCTGGATTATCGCTGCGGTGTCGAGCAGCTCACCGTATTGCGCGCCCTTGTACATCACCAACGCCGCGCCCACGCGATGAGTCAGGCGCCACGTCTCCGGCCGGTCCGGATAGTGTGCGATTTCGATCGCGTTGATTTGCGATTGCAGCCGGCTGACGATCGCGTCTTCGATCGTCGCGATGTCGATCGCAGTCGGTGGCGTGAATACCAGGCCGTTCCACGCTCCGTCGAGCATGACGCCCATCTCAGTAGCCCCTCAGCTTTTTGCGAGTGAAGACGCGATTCGGTCCCTGCACACTCTCTACCACGCCCGCTATCGGCGGCTCCTGGCCATCGGCGGACAGACCGAGCGTGAGCTCGCCCGTCGCGACTTTCGCGAGCATCGCAACCGCGTCTTCATATCGTTTGCGCGCATCTTCCAGGTCATGCAGAGGCCGGAGCGATTGCATCCGGTACATCGCGATGTCGGTGGTGAGACGGTTGAGCACGGCCGGTGGATCTGTCAAGCGGCAGGGTGAAGCGTCCTTCGATGTATCCATCGATTTCGGCTGACGCGTCCGCCAGGGCCTGCGTGATCGGAGTGTTGTTTACCGTCGTCGCCGTTGGATCTTCATTAGTCAGTTGGACCAGGTCGCGATTTGGGTATCGATTGATCATGTCTTGGACGGTCGCGTAGCTCACTGTCGTAACCTCATCGCATCGCAAGTGACTATTCGACTGAGAGGTCTCTCCGCGGGCGCTGGACAACCGATTTGCGCCCGCGGAGAGTGGCCATACGCCCCGGCACTGCGGGCAGGAGGGGAACCCGCGACACGCCGGTTCAGGAAAACTGGATTCATCGCTGTTTCTTTGCGTCCTTACGCCAGGAACTCGCTGACTATCAGGTCCGCGCTGTTGCGCCAGATGTTCGAGGTCGCGACGCTCGCGCTCGCGCCTGCGCCCGCCATGAATTCGGAGTTCAACAATTGCCGCGCGACTTCTTCGAGCACTGGCGGCACCAGCAGGTACACGCCGCTGCGGCTCGACAGCGCGCCAAACGGCTGTCCCGCATCGGTTTTGAACGCTCGCATCGCGGCGCGCGCAGCGCCGTAGTTGGTCGGATTGCTGAGATCCGTGTTGCTGGCGTAGGCCAACTGCCACAGCCCGACGCCGGTGTTCGCGCGCCCGTCCACGCCGTAGCGGAATTCGCGCCGGTTGAAGACCGCTTCGTCCGCGACATTAGTCATTCGCGTGACTGCGTATTCGCGCCGCAATTGAAAGATGAATGGACGAATCACCCGCGATGCGTCGATCAGGTACCAGTACGCGCCCGACCCGCTCGAGTTGATATTCGCCGCCGTGTTCCCGGTCTGGCCCATCAGGCCGACTGGATGGCTCGCGGAAAAGAACGGCACCCCGTCGAAGCCAACGACGTCCGCCGGATTAGCTACTGCGTCTTTGATCATCGCGAACAGCAGCATGTCGGGATGCACCTTGGTGTCCCATCCGAGCTGCTCGATGATCGGCTCGTACGCGCCGTAAGTATCGTCTTCGATATCGTTGCGATCGATCGCAACTGTATCTTCGAAGTTCCGATTGACTATTGTGTACTCGTGCGTCTCGAGCGCCTGGATTACTCTGTCGCCCAGCCATTCGCGGAACTTGGTAGTGCGGCCGAGCCACGGGTAGGTAGTCTGGCGCGACGCCGAACGCACCACGCTCGTGATTTGCTCGTAGTACGACGGCGGCTTCTCGAACCCGCGCTGGAAGACGACATCGAAGCCGGTAAATAATGCGGTCAGATTCGCTCCACTGATTTCCATCTATTTCTTCCTCGTCTTTTTTCCAGTGAAACGTCATCGTCAGGCCGATGCGGTCGACTGATGCCAGAAATCCACCCAGACCTGGCCGCTCGGATCGATCGCAACCACAGTCCCGGCCGCTGCGTATTGCTGGACGGCCGCGCCGCTTGCCCGATCGGTCGCAGTGACGTTGTTGTCGTCGAGCGCGAAGCACACCAGCCCGACTTGTGCGGCGCCGACCGAACCGTCTGTCGCGTACAGGAACACTCCCTTGCGCGCGGTGATCGCGATCGCGCCCGCGGCGCCTGGATTGTTGATCGCGTTCTGCCCCGGGATTCCGTTCTTCACGTATTCCGCGCGGCCCACGACCTTGAGCGCGTTGGCGACGGTGGTAGTCGCCGAAGCCGGGACCGCGTTGCCGGCCGCATTCAGCGCGACCATTCCGCCGAGGTAAACGTTGGTGTTCGCCTCGACCGGATACACCCGCATCCTGCCGCCGTCGGCCATCTCGGGCGTATTTCGCGAATTGGTTAGAGCCGCCATCTTTTCACCTTTTTCAGTATTTAAGAGCGCGAGTTAATCCTGGTTGTTTCGAAGGTCTGCGCTGCGTGCTGCCGCGTTTCGGAGATCCGCGTCTGCCCGTTCGAGGCTCAGGAAGTCCGCACGGCCGCGCTTGCGGCGCACGAACTCCGAATGCTTGAGGCCGAGCTGCGCACAGATTTCGAGTTCCGCCGCGTTGAGCCCGCCCGCGCGCCGGTCGGCCGGCGGCTCTCCCGACAGGCCCAGGTTCTCACCCAGGATCGACGGCTGCTTGGCGGCGAATGCTTGGAAGCCGCGCGTGTCGGCGGCGCAGTATGCGATCGCCCATTCGCGCTGCGCCGGCACGATTTTGCCCGCGCGAATCGCTTCCTCGACCGTATGCGCGGCGCGCTCGCGCGCGCGATCGGCCTTGAGCGCGTTGAGTTCGGTGAGTGCCCGCTCGAACTCCGCGATTGCGACGTAATGCGCAGGGTCGTGTGCATGCGTGCTAGTCGATTGTGACGACGCCGCATCGCCGGCCGCGCGCAGCTCGCGCACTTTTGCGACGACGTCCGCCACGGTAGCGTCGCTCTCGAGGCTCAGCAGCTCGCGCAATTCCTGAGTTGGAAATTCCATCTGTTCATCCTTCGTATCGTTGTTGGCGGCCGCTGTGCGCGACGCCGCAATAGCGGTCAGGTGAAGATTTGGATTGTTGGTTAGCCCCGCTCGCAGCAGCCGCGTCACGACTCCGTCTTTCGGATCGAACTGGAACACCGGCGAGACGTAGCGGTACTCGCGCGCGACGATTGAACTTGCCGCCCGCACCGTCCACTCGACCCGTCCCCACACCGCACCGCCGCGCACTTCGAGTTCGCGAATCCATCCTGCCGCCGGAGCGGGCCGTCCTTCGGGTGCGCCGAAGTCGGTCGCATGGTCGTAGTCGATCGGCAGGCCCGCATTCATTTGGAGCGCAGTGGTGGACGCGATTACGGCTGCCGGATCGTCGAGGCGAAACGGCCCGCGTCCGTCGCGGCCGTAGAAGACTCCGGCCGGCAGCAGCTCGATCCATTCGGGCGCCGCAGCCGCGCCTTCGCCCAATGCTGGTGCGGAGGCGGGCGCACCGGCGGTATCGATCACGAACGAAGGAATCAGTTTGCCCGCCTGCGTCTCGCTTTCACCGCCGGTGCGTGTCGTGAGGTGTTCCATCGAGGCGCATTGTGCACCGCGCCGAGAGGTTGCATAAGGCTGAACAGTTCATCCCTGAACTTTTGTGGCTAAGTGGGTGGGGGTGCGTTTCGCGTCAGCGAAGCCGGTACCGATTCTGAAAATCGCGCAGCGCTCCTTTGCCTGATGTCGCGTGCATTTCGCTCGCATTCAGGCGCGTTCGGCTGTTAGAAATTTGCGCACGATGAAAACTGGGTCGGCTGTGATCGAAGTGACGGGGCTGCGCGTCGAGCGGGAGGCTCTCATTCTTGAATCTGTCGATTGGCGGGTCGAGCGTGGCGAGCATTGGGCGATTCTTGGCGCTAACGGGTCGGGCAAGACTTCGCTGTTGCGTGCGCTGACCGGATACTTGCCGCCGACTGACGGCGAAATTCGCGTGCTCGGCGAGACCTATGGGCGCTTTGACTGGCGAGATCTGAGGACGCGGATCGGGCTGGTCAGTTCCAGCGTGCATCAGATGATGGACGACAACGAGACCGCTCTCAAAGCGGTCGTCAGCGGGCGCTATGCGCAGATTGGCTATTGGGGCGAGATGCGCGCGGAGGACCGCCGCGCTGCCGACGCGATATTGCGGCGCGTCGAGGCTTACGATCTCCGCGAACGGCCGTGGCGGTTTCTGTCGCAGGGCGAGCGCCAGCGCGTTCTGATCGGCCGCGCGCTGATGGCCTCGCCGAGGCTTATGATCCTCGACGAGCCGTGCGCCGGACTCGACCCCGTCGCACGCGAGCACTTCCTGCAGTTCATTCAGCGCATTGCGCGGGTCCGCGGCGCGCCCACGATGATACTGGTGACGCATCACGTCGAGGAGATCGTCCCGAGTTTCTCACATGTGCTGGTACTCAAGTCGGGCCGCGTGCTCGCCGCCGGACCTCGCGCGCGAGTACTCACTTCCGCGACGTTGTCCGACGCATTCGCGGCGCAAGTGCGTCTCACTCGCGCGCGCGGCAGATACTCACTCGCAGTGCGGGCCCATCGCGGAGTAGTCATTTGACTATATAGTCGTTGCCGACTAGCTAATCGCCAAATATAAAGCGGCGAGCCCGAGGGCTCGCCGCTTCGTTGCGTGCGTTGCTGTTTTGCGATCCGACCGTCCGCTACTTACCGGTACCTGACAGCGGGATCATCTGCGGCGCATTCATCGCATCGTCGTTAACGACCAACTCTCCGTGTTGCGAGGTGGTATCGGTCGGACTGAAGGTCACCGATACGTTACAGGTCTTTCCCGGCGCCAACGATTTGATGCATTGGGTCTTGACCGCGAATGGAGCCACAGTCGTCTCACCGGTGATCGTCACGGTAATCTTCGAACTCTTCGAGCTGGCGTTCTTGATCTTCACCTTCTTGGGTTTGCTGGTCTTGCCAACTGTGGTCTTTCCAAACTGCACCGATTTCGGAGAAAACATCAGCTTCCCGAGGCCAGGCGTCGGCGTCGACGTCGGCGTCGCGGTAACCGTTGCAGTCGAGGTCGCAGTTGCCGTCGCAGTCGCTGTTGGAGTCGCCGTAGGAGTACCGCCGGTCGGTGTCGTCGTCGCCGTACGCGTCATGGTTGCCGTCGCCGTCGCACTCGCGGTAGGTGTGCCGCCCGTCGGACTAGCAGTTGGGGTCCCCGTCGCACTTGCCGTCGGCGTCGCGGTCCTGGATGCGGTCGGAGTAGCGGTCGCTGTCGGTGTCGCCGTGCCTCCGGTTGGAGTCATCGTCGGCGACGGCGGTGGGGTTGCCGTGGCCGTTGGCGTTGCGGTGGTAGTCCTGGTTGCGGTCGCAGTCGCGGTCGGCGTACCTCCCGTCGCAGTCGCCGTCGGAGTCGAAGTCGGCTTGGTAAACGGTGTCGGACATATGTTGCCCGCGGGATTGACCACCGTCAGGAACGCGTTGGTGCTGCTGACTCCCGACGCATTGTTGAAGAACTGGAACGCATTCGGGGTAACTGGGAAGTCGGTCGAATACGTAGTTCCCGTCACGAAAATATCTCCGCTGGGCGAATCGAATGCGAGCCCCAGTCCAATATCCCCCATCCCTGAGCCACCGAGCAGGCTCGAAAACTTCAATTGGCTCGCGGCCACCGCCTGCGTTGTGTCCAATGCCGACACGAACGCCGTAGCCGGAACACTGACACCCTGGATCATGATGCCGGCACTGGCGTTCGTCGTCTCGCATGCATTCGCGCTGTGCGGAAATCCAGCTGAGCCACCGTCCGACGACGATGCCGACGTGGTGACTCCCGTCACGTAAACGATTCCGCCGTGCTCGGCGAGCGCGCCAATCGCGTCGCCGGTCGCGAATACCTGGCCAACGATCGGAGCAATAATCTTGAATCCGTTGCCGCCGAAGTAAGTCGAGTAGAGGATCTGCCCCAGTCCAGCACTGGCGGCGGGATTTATTTCCGTGATGTATCCCGTCGTCGCCGGTGCGCCACCATTGACGTTCGCATTGTTAGTGGACTCAAACGGAGGATTCACGGTGCTGACTCCGGCCAGCGGTGCGACCGGAAAGTTAGTGGAAGCCGTGAGACCGCCAGCCCAAATCTTCCCGCTGTCCAAGACGATCGCCGTCCCGACGTCACCGATCGCTACATTGAGAGCTATGTTGCTTTCGTCTGTGCCCGATCCGCCCAGGTAGCTGCCGTAGGTCAGCGACGACGCGCCCGACGCTGTCGTGTCGAACATCGCGACAAACGCCATGCTGGTGGCGTTCGCGGTGCCCAGATAAGTGGATTGCGCGGCGTTATGAAGCGGTATGTTGCTCGAGAAGGTCGATCCGGTGATTGCGACCTGGGTCGCCGATTCAACCGATATGCCAATGCCACTGTCGGCGTTCGAACCATTGCCAGTGCCGCCGTAGAACGTCGAATAAAGCGGCAATGCATTAACACCGCTTCCTGCTACGCGGAGCAAGAAGGCGTTGCTCTTGCCGCCCTCTCCGGTCGCTAGTTCGGTCTGCGCACCGTTGACCTCGACGAACCCGTCAGTGGCCGCCGTGCTTTGCGTCGAGCCGACGACGTACGCCTCGCAATTCGAGGGACATCCGGGGACCAATGCTACACGCGCCGCGGTCGCATTGTGCGATCCCGGGATGTAACACGAGTAGACGACTGTATCGCCCGCATTGCCCAGCTCACTCACGAAGCCGACGTTGGTCTGCGCGTTTTGTCCGTTATTCTTGCCAGTGGTGCCCCACGCGCCGCAAGAGTTGACGCCGGGAAATTCGGTCTCGGCTGGAGTTCCATGTGGATTGCCGGAGTAAGTCTGCCCGACGACGTACGCCTCGCCAATGCCGTCGACCGCGATGCCGAATCCCAGGTCGCCGTCGCCCTTTCCAGTCGCGTTGGGACTGCTGGTCTTCGTATCGCCCGTCGCGCCCAGGTAGGTCGCATAAACCAGCGAGCTGGCGTTGCTCATCGTCGTATCGAACTTGGCGATGAAAACGTTTTCATTCTGCGTCGGCGGAGAATTCGCGCCCGCCAGCACTGTCTGAAATGCGCTCTTGGTCGGAATATCGTTCGAGTACGCCGAGCCTGTAATGTACGCCTTGCCGGCCGAATCGACCGCGACGTCGACGCCGGTTTCACTGTCGATCAACGGCGCGTTCTGCAACACCGACGCGAACTGCTCGAGGTTCAGCGGCCCCGTGCTCGATCCGTGTCCGCCGTAGTAGGTCGAATAGGGGATCGTCGCGACGACAGGATCGATAAACAACGCCTTGCTGCGATCGTAACTCGCCAGCGCGAATCCCACCTGTCGCGTCGGGACTCCTGCCACCACGATGCCGTCATTGCCAAGCTTGAAACTGCCTTCGACCGGCGTCCGGCTACCGTCGGCATTCAGCTGATAGTTTTGCGGCTTTGCGATCCTGATGATTCCGGAAGTTGTCGCAATCACGAGATCGCCTGACGCGGTCTGCGTGGTCGTGGCCGGACCCTCGATTGCAAACTCTATCTTCGAGGTGTCCGCGCCCGGCGCCGCGATCAGATCGTACTCGAGTGCGTTGGGCGATCCGTAATAGACCACGTCGACACCCGGGTACACGTCACGGAATCGCACGCGCCCGAAGGTCGGAATGTCGCGATGCCAATTGTTCTCCTGCCCAATCAGGTAGTTAACATGCCCCGGCAGAGGCTCCAGCCCCTCCACTTCCGGATTCGGATTCGCGCCGACCATTCGCACGCGGACCGCCGACTCCGTAAGGTTGGTCTCAGGCTCGCTCTTGCGCCCGAATCCCGCTGGCAACGGCCCTTTGTGAAGTTGGCCGCCAATCAACGAGAACACTGCGGCTTGGTCCGTCAGAAACAGCGAGTAGCGTCCGCTGCGCGCGAGATAACGCACGCTCGGATCGACCTGCCCCTGGTTCACTTCGAAATATAATGGCAGCCCGCCGATCTTATTCAGCGCTTCCTCGCGAGCTTGCTCCGGGTTGGTCGCGATGGTCGTACCCCGCATTCGCGATCCAGACATCAGGACCACGAAGGCCACTATCGCGACTGCCCCCATCGATACCGCGGCGAGCGTAAACCGCACGCGCGGCGAAACGCCGGAATGATGCACTGACATAGTGTTCCTCCCTAAAAAATGGAACCCCCACCCTGAGGAGTCCTAAAACTTTCGGCCCACGGTAATTCTTACTGCAGGCACAAAGTTGTAAGATGGACGCTTAGTACCATTACGGCCAGCTTAAGACAAGGAAAATTTGCACAGCGGCCTAAAACCGCGCCGTTAGCAGCCTAGAAAAGCAGCGTCAACAGCCTTTTTCGATCTTTGTTACCTCTCACTTCGTAACTTCGGCGGGACACATTCAGGCAGAAGCAGAATCTTCAATCGCGAGCGAAAGAAATCTCGCTGAATACGCAAAGCTCACTTGGATGAGGACTGCAACCGAATCAGAAGTCACGTTTCGCGCGGGCTTGACATTTTTTTCGTCCGGGATGAAACCGGGGCCATCATCACTTTTTGCGCTTCGGAGGCCATCCCATGAAAGGTCGCGTCGCGTTCATCCCCACCGCACACAAAATTGAATTCCACGAGTACGACGTTCCCGCGCCTGCCCCAGGCGGTCTCGTCACGGCCGTGACGCAGACCAACGTCTGCGGCTCCGAAGTGCATATGTGGAAGGGCGAGTTCGGGCGGCGCGGCGTGATGCCGGGACATGAGATGAGCGGGCGCATCGAGGCGCTCGGCGCCGGCGTGCGCGCGGATTGGGCCGGCGTGCCGGTCAAGGAAGGCGATCGAATCGCGCCGGTCTACTACACGGTGTGCAATCGATGCGTGAATTGCGTCAGCGGGAATCATGCGGCGTGCACCGCCAAGGTGGTCGGCGCGCGGCATCCCGATGAGCCGCCGCATTTCACGGCCACCTTCGCAACGCACTATGTCGTAAAGCCCGATCAGCATTTCTACCGCGTGCCGGACAATGTGCCCGACCTGGTCGCGTCGTCGGCGAATTGCGCGATGTCGCAAGTTTTCTGGAGCCTCGATCGCGGGCGGCTTCACTACGGCGAGACGCTGGTCGTGCTCGGCGCCGGCGGACTCGGATTGCATGCGATGGCGATCGCGAAGGCGCGCGGCGCGCGCGTAATCGCAGTGGACGGCGTGGACTTGCGGCTGCGCGAGGCGCGCCGATTCGGCGCCGACGAAACCGTCGACATGCGCGAGTACACTGACGCCGAGGCTCGCGACAAGCGCGTGCGCGAGCTGTGCGCCGGATGGCCCGACGTAGTGCTGGAGGTAGCCGGCGTCCCCGAGGCATTCAGCGAGGCACTCCGAATGGTCCGAGTCGGCGGCCGCGTGATCGAAGTCGGCAACATCTCATCAGGCTTGACCGTCCAACTCCCGCCATCGACGATAACATTCAAATCTCTGGAAATAATCGGCGTAGCAACCTACCCACCGCACTACCTGAAGAAGTCACTCGACTTCCTGGCCGCAAACATCGACCGCCTCCCCTACCGAGAAATGTGCGACGCAACCTTCCCACTCTCCCGCGCCGCCGAGGCATTAGATAAAAGTGAGCATCGCGAAGTCACCCGCGCAGGATTGCTGCCGGGCCACGAATAGCGTTTATCAATCCATCGGAGCTGAGATGAACATTCAGGAGTTGCGCAGAGGAGCCGATTCCGGCAGCCGAGTCGATCAATCCGTTCTTGGCCTCTGCTACCTGTATGGCGTCGATATTCATGTCGACTACAAAGAAGCGTTTCGGCTTTTGTCGCTGGCAGGCACTTCGCGAGCCGTGACCAACCTCGCCCGCATGTATGCCGACGGATTAGGGATTTCAAAAGATATGGTTGAGGCGATCCGTCTCTATAAGGCTGTAGGAAAGTCCGAATTTCGCGCGCAGCTCGAGCTCGGCCGTATTTACTCTCGTGGATTAGACGTCCCAACTGATTCCCTCGAGGCCCTGAGATGGTACTCAGCCGCAGCCGCCCGAGCGGACGACGACTGCGTTGACGATCCAATCAACGCCGCATTCGTCGGCTCCGGCACCTTTGAAGAAGTCCAAGAGGCGAAGGCGTACGTCGCTAACGCGACTGCAGGCTGAACAGTCGACCGCTCTCACAGTTCGCCTTCAGTTCCGAGGCGGCTTTTCCCAAGGTCAAAGAGAGCTTTGCGCAACCTTGGCGGACCGGGCCAGTTAAGAGCCGGCGCGGTCGGGGATTAGGGCGTTGGAGGGCACTAGCTCGGGGTCCGGTGTGCCGGGGATTTTCCAGTTCAGGTGCAGGTATGAGCCGCCGGCGATATTGCGCTCGCCGACTTCGATGCGATGCGGGCCTTCGGTGAGGTGAATCGTGCCACTGTCGTGAACCCTTTGGACCGGGCCAGGATCGCGAATCACGGGATTGCCATCAACGGTGACCCATCCTGAATCGTCGACGTCAATCGTGAATTCGTAGTCTCCGGTCTTAGGTGCGAGTAGCTGGCCGCGCCAGATGTCGCATGAGGGGAACGGCATCGCGCCCATCTCGGCAATCGTGTCGAAATTCAGTCGCGGATCGACTCTCACTATATGCGGAGCAGTAGCGCCGCAATCGTCGCCGACGTAATACCTGCCCAGCAATCCGTGATGCCCGCTTTGCATGAACGGCTGCATGACTCGCTGATTCATCGAGAGCAGGAATACCAACGCGATTGCCACCGTCACGGCGGCTTGCGTATGGCGGCGCGACGGACGATCGCCCCACAGGTCGAGCGTTTCCGACAAATCATACGCACCGAAAATCCAGAGCGCGGCGAGCGGCCATAGCTGGAATGGGCCGGGCAGTCCGATGAGTTTGCCGAGGTTGAAGGCGACCGAGTCGCGGACGATCATGCCGCCGCCGAAGAATGCGTCGCGGTTGGTTGCGAAGTCGCCGCGCATGAATTGCTGCAGCGCGAAATCCCGCACCGGGTTGTCGTACTCATAGGGGAAGTGCGGATTGGTCGCTGTCGCCATCAGCATAATCGCGGCCGACAGCGCACCCATCGCACCCAGCAGCCAGTTGAAGGCTGCCGGAAGAAACGTGAGCGCGAGGACCATGAACGGCACTGACGCGACGATTTGGCGCGGGCCGGTCGCGGTGCCTCCGCCCCACGACACGATCGATTCGCCATAGGACGCGTTGAACAGGATCAGCACCACGAACGAATAGACGGTGACGATAAATTCCGCGCGCCACTTTTTCAGCTCCGCGAAATAGCCGACGCCGACGATCGACAGCAGCAGCACCGGGTTGCAGAAAAACAATCCGCGCTGTGGATCGAGGAGCACGTTCCAGAGTATACGCACCTTCGGATAGGTCAGGCCGACGAAGCCGACCGCCTGCTCGGGAAATTGACGGTTCTCTGTCGGCGCGAGCTTGAACGCCTGGTAGCTGAAGAAGAATGGATTTCCGAATGCGCCCCAGTTGTAGGCGAGCATGACTACGACAGTGATCGCGGCGCCGGCGGAAAACGCCGCCAGATATTTAAAGTCGCGCAGCTTGAATAGCGCGTAGATGCCGATCGCGGCTGCCACCAGGAAGACCGGGTAGTCATTGAGCACCGCCCATCCTGCGAGAAAGCCGGCCGCAAATGCGCGCGTCGGAGACGGGCGAGTTATGAAAGTCGCGAGTAAATAGAACGCGGTGAAGACGCATACCGCGGCGACCGGCTCTCCGGTGAGTTCAGTGGCGTACGGAAATGCGATCGTCCCCAGGGCGAGAATCAGCGCCACGCCGGCCGCGCGACCGTCCGACGCGCCGAGAAATCGCGCGAAGCGAAACATGACGACGCACATCGCGGAGACCAGCAGTCCGGTCGTGAACACCGTCGTCAGATACGTGACGAATGCCCAATACTGCGGCTCGTGCGCCGCGTTCATCGGCAACAGCGCGATTCGGAAGATCATCCACGGGATCAGCGCCGTGTAGGACGTGCCGGGTGCTTTGACGGAATAGATGTGGCCGTGGAACGTGATGATGTCGGCGGTGTTGAAGCCGCAAAAATCGTTGATGTAGAGCGCGCCCTTTTCGATCATCGAGCGCAGCAGGTCGAAGCGGCACGCGACGCTCTGATCGGCGCCCTGGTAAAAATAGGCGTAGCTGATGAACGGGATCAGGAAGATCGCGGCTTCGATTTGCCGGCGACGATCTTCGGGCGCGATCACGCGACTGGAGTTCGCCACGCCCCCCGTCATTGTTTCTTCGGGCGTGCCATGGCGGCGCGGAACGTATTGAAGATGCGAAAGTCGTCGTCGCCGTAGATGCGCCAACCGGCCCATGCGATTCCCGTCAGCGCCAGGAAGGTGACCACCAGCGAGATTGGCGATCCGATCGGCACCGGCGCTCCCTGTTGCCGGATAGCATTCAAGTCGTACGTCGGGGTCGCGTTGGGAGGCGGCGCGTCAATCGCGACCAGCGACGCGTTTCTGAAGAATGCCTTGCCGGTGTTGAGGCTTCCGAATCCTCCCACGCGTAGCGCCACGTCGATATCGGCGCCCTTGCCTCCCACCTTGAGATACAGCGTGACGCGCTGCCAGTCGGTGGTGCCGTGGATATCGGCCGACATGATGCCGTCTTCCATCACCGAAATCGACGCGCCGGATTCCTTGGCGCCGACGTCTTCGGTGCGGACGTCGACGCTGAGCTGATACCATCCGGGCGGCACGGTGAGCGGTTGCATCCAGCGCCCGTCGTTGGCCTTGAGGTTGTCGACCTCCATCTCGCTGGGCTTGTCGGTGTACGAATGCCAGTGCGTTTGAAACGCGTCGGGGCTGTTAATCCAGGCTTCGATGCGCCACGAGTCTGGCTGATCCTCGGATCCTTTTTTGAAGTCGCCGTTGAGCAGCAGGTTTTTCTGATCGGCTGCGGCAGCGCGCGCAGGTCTGGATACGGCTACAAGCATCGCGCAGAGAAAAATCGCGTAGAGGAACCTAACCCCTAACCCCTTCCCTCGAGGGAAGAGGAACAACCGCGCGAGGACGCGGTAGCAACGGCGAAGCGGGATCATATCCAATTGCGGATTCCGCCTGATTGGAGCCACATTCGCGCGTAGTATCCTTCGCGGCTAATCGGTATGCCGACCCAGACCGGGAAGTAGTACACGAAGAGAACCAACGCGGTGAGTGCGAACACGCTGGCGACGTATCGGCCCGCATACGGAGTCCTCAACAGGAGGAAGAAGTACGCACCGACTACCATCAAGAACGTAAGCCACGCCCACATCAGGGGCAGACCGAGAAAAAACACCGGCGTCATCGTCAGCAACAGCGCGAGATGCTCCCACGGCTCGGCGCGTTCCTTGAAGCATTCGGCCAGCAGAATCGCCAGCGCCAGGTAGCCGAAATAAACCGACGCCATGTAGTGGTAGAGGAACAGCGTGCGGCCGATCCACGCCCAGATCAACAGGTAGCTGAGATAGCTGATGACCAGGAACGAGCGCGTGAGCGACGGGCGCTCTATAGCCTGCACGGCAGTGATCGTGATTGCAGTCAGCGCGCCCCACCACAGAATAGGATTGCCGCCGCCCCAGACTGTCTGCACGTTGCCGGTCTTGGGAAAGTTCTGCCAGTAAGCAATCGGGCGCAGCATCAACGGCCAACTCCACCATCGCGACGAGTACGGATGGGTGGCGGTCGAAACGCTCTTCTCGTACCAGACGACGTCGCTGTAGTACTTGCCCAGATCAGATATGCCGCCCCACCATCCGAGCCAGAAATGCGGCAGGAACACTGCGAGGTAGGTGATAGTCGCGACCGATCCGACGAGCAGGACTGCGCCAACGTTCTTAGGTTCGAGCAGATCGGCCATCGACGGGAATTGCAACCGCGGCGTCAGCGATGAGAGTGAACGGTCGCGCCAGAAGATCTCTGCAACACGGATTGCCAGGACTGCGACAACGCTCAGCACGATGTAGCCAGCCGTGGCGCCGCTTTCGAGGAGCAGCAATGTGAGGACGATACATATCGTCGTTATGAAGAACGTTGAGATTCGATCGAAATGGTTGAGTGCAACCGGAACTGGCGCTGGCGATTTGATTTTCTTCGGCTTCGACTCGATCGGCGCCTTTGATTCGACAGGCGGAGGAGGTGGCGGCTCGGGCTTCGGGCGATCTCTCACGATCACATAAACGATAAAACCCAGCACCAGCAAAAAAGTGATCGCCGGGATGTAGAGTTTGCTCGCCAGGCACAAGCCCAGCGCCAGACCGATCCACGGCAGGATGCGTTGGCGCCCTTTCGGATCGCGCGTCTCGGCGAATTTGAAAAAAAGCAGGTACGCGACTGCCGCACAGGTGAGATAGACGATGTCGATCACCGCGTAGTGCGAATCGACCAGGTACATCCCGTCGCAAAGGATGATCGCGCCCGCCAGCGCGCCAACCAGCCGCGATCCCGACATCCGGCGTCCGAGCAGATACGTGATTCCCACCATCGCGGTGCCGATGGTCGCGTTGCCCACCCGCCATCCAAACGGATTATCGCCAAAGAGCAGGATGCCGAGCGAGATTACAAGCTTGGCCAGCGGAGGATGAGGATCGAGGAATGACTCGCCGTGCAAATAATGGCGGCCTTGCGCGACGAAATGTACTTCGTCGAAAACGATCTCGGCCGGATGGCTCAGATTCCAGAAGCGCGTGATTGCCGCTGCTATCAGCAGAAGCGAAATTATGATCGTGTCGGTCGCGATCCACGGCGGCGTCGATGCCGGCTCCTCGACGTAGTCTTCGATCTGTCGTGGGGGCATCGCGAATTTTCCCGCGAATTTTCCGAAGAACTCACCGATCGGGTCGGTCTCGGTGCTGCTGTCCTTCATCCGCGTCGAACCCCAGTAGAGCGCCAGCCCGAGAGCCACCACGTTGAGCGCCGAGGTCGCCATCGCAAGCCCGTCGCGCGAGTCCAAAAACACGACGGTGTTGAGCGTGTGCAGGATGTACGCGAGGTTGATGAAGCAGGTGATCGTAATAATCACGAACACCGCGAGCATCTCAGGCGCCTCGAGCGCCAATGGCACCGCCAGCGCGATCGCGGGATAGAGATACCGCTCGTGCATCCTGGGCGCGACCATGAAGAATCCAAAAATCGCGATGAACGACGCGAACAGCAGACGCGTCGGCGTGCGGCCGCGCCATAAAATCCACGCCACGAATGCGTACAGCGGCACCAACAGGCTCATGCCGAGCGCGAAGATCGGCACCCCCGCGAATGTGGTTGAATCCGCCTGGCGCACTCCGCCGAGCAGCGCCATCAGGTTGAACGCGTTGACCGAAGTTTCGTGATAGTAAGCCGCGGTCGAACTGTAGAGCTTGATGATCCAGTTCCATTCGTGGCCGATCTGGAACGGCGCGATGCCGATGATCGCGACCGCGATCAGCGCGATTCCCGATTTGATCCAGGTCGCGAAGTCGGTCTCGAGCATCGTCCAGAAGCCGAGCACCGGCAGCATCATCAGTCCCTGCGGCTTGACCAGCACCGCGATCGCGGCGAGTCCCCATGCGATTTCGTACTGCTCCCCGAGCAGCGTCACGATGCTGAGCAATGTGACGAAGGTCATCACCGAATCGCTCTGACCCCAGACTACGGTGTCGAACAACAGCGGCGGACTCAGCGCGACCATCAGCATCGCGATGAAAGCCATCTCGGGCCGGCTGCCGCGTCGCATGAAGGCGTACACCAGGAGCCCCAGCGTGAGGTCGGCGACGATCGCGGGACTCTGGATTATGACGCGGTAGAAATCTCCGGTCGCGCCGATGCCGTGCGCGACGATCCCCACGACCCACAGCCCGTACAAGTAGCCGGGAGGATAATCGAGGAAGAATCCCTGTTGATACGTATGCGCGGGACCGAACGTCGCGATCTGGCTCGCCCACGCCTGGTAGTCGCCAACGTCGGCACCGAAGCCGGGAAAGTACGGCATCACCAGCAGCTTGACGATGGCCAAGGCGGCGAGAACGAGCAGCGCGGGAATCAGCCCTGAGTCGGGATCCTCGGCTAAGGGGCGGAGATAGTCGATGCAGGCGTAAACGACCAGCGCGAACATGATCGCGCCGGCGATGAATCCCGGGAATTTGCCGGTGGCTGCCGCGGGAGTCGATGCGGCTGCGATCGCGGCTACCACCAACGCGGCAGCGACCCACGACGCAACTCGCGTCCACGCAACCCACCCTTGAGGCCGGTCCCCCTCGACCTTCAGACTCTCGATCATCCTGCTATTGCCCACATGCGCAGCCGATAAAGATAGCCGGTTATCTGAGCCGCGATGAACAGGGGCGCGGTGTCGAGCATCGCGGGTCTTTTTTCGTTGGCTGGCGACTGTCGCTCGCTGGCAGTCTATTATGCGGCATTGCCGCCAAGGAGAACGCCTCGATGCGACTGATCCACACCCTCTACGAGCCGGCAGGCGAAGGGCCTCATCCGACACTGATCGCGATGCATGGGTTCGGCGCCAGTGCGCTCGACCTGCTGGGCCTCGCGCCGTATATCGCAGACGGCCGCTTCATGGTGATTTGTCCGCAAGGACCGATGGAAGTGCCGATCGGTCCGACCCGCGGCTACGCATGGTTTCCGATTCGGATGGGCGCCTCGCCAGATCGCGACGCAATCGACGACGCCAACAAAATGGTGACCGAGTTTCTCAACGAGGCGCTGAAGAAATATCCAGTCGATCGAAAAAAGCTGGTGGTGCTCGGCTTCAGCCAGGGCGGCATGATGGCGTATCGGCTCGCAATCAGAAATCCCTCGAAGTTCGCGGCGCTGGTCGCGCTTTCGACCTACTTCCCGCCCGACTTGAAGGACGAGGTCAACGATCCCGCCGCTCTCGAATCGCTGCCGACGCTAGTGCAACACGGCCGCGCCGACGACATGATCGAGATCACGCGCGCGCGAGCGTCGGTAGAAGCGTTGCGCGCATTGAAGGTACCGCTGACATATCGCGAATACGATTGCGGCCACGAAATAACCGCCGAAGCCCTGCAAGACCTGTCAAACTTCCTCACCGAGAAGGTGCTCGACCCAATAGTGAAGGTGTAGTTCTTTCCCCTCTCCCTGGAAGGGACAGGATCGTAGGACGGAATTTATTCCGTCAGCGCGCATCTTTCGCGCGCCATTCAAGATTCGGCCTCCGTCTCTACTCGTCCTCCACGATCGCGACCGGACGCACCCATCCCGCACTGCCGCCAGTAATCTTGATCGGCAACGCACTCACCTTGAACCCAAACGGACGCGGAATCGCACCGAGATTCGCAAGCTTCTCCATATGCAGATGCTCGCGCTCGCGGCCGACGAAATGCGCCGGGAACAACGCGTCGGGATGACCTTCGCGCAACCCGCGCGCCATCGTCGCGAACGACACGTCCATCGCGATCGCGTCGATTCCGATCAGCTTCACGCCCTGGTCGAGAATAAAATTCTGGCCTGCGACCGAGAGCCCCGCCTGCCGACGCACGTAGTCGTCGACGTTGTCGAGATACTGGTCGCTGCCGGTCCATAGCAGCACGATATCGAGCGGCTTGAGCGTGTACTCGATTCGCGCGAGCTCGCCCTTGATATCCTCGACGCTGATGTCCTTGCCCTGGCGATGGCGAAAATCCAGCCGCACGCCGTCGCCGTAGCACCATTCCAATGGAATCTGATCGATCGTGCGCGCCGGCTTGCCTTCGCACAGCGGGCCGAAGTGCCACGGCGCATCGATGTGATTGCCCGCGTGCCCGGTCAGCGTGATCGTTTCCCATCCGAGTGCCATCGATTCCGGATAGTCGCCCACGTCCGAGCCCTTGAACAGTCGCAGCATCGCACGCGCGCCTTCCTCGTGGCTGACGCGTTTGAAGCGATAATTCCACGGCGGATACGGCGCCGCGTCGAGCGGCACCCCGATATCGATGATCTTCACGGATGAGATTCTAACGCCCGCGTCTCATTCTGTCATTCAGAGCCGCTGCGGCGAAGAATCCCGGATCTTTGCCGAAAAAAGCATGCTAGGATCGCCGCCATGAGCGATGACACCAATGCGGCGCAAGCATTCGCGAAACTGCTCGCGGTCGTCACGGAACTGCGCGACCGATGCCCGTGGGATCGCGAGCAGAAGCTTGGCGACACGCCTCGCCACTTGATCGAAGAAGCGTACGAGGTCGCCGACGCAATCGCTCGCGGGAACCCGCCCGACGTCGCGGAGGAACTCGGCGACGTGATCGTGCAATGCCTGTTCATCGGCGTGATTCTCGCTGAGGATTCGAAGCTTGATATCGCGACCGTCGTGCAAAACGCCGCGGAGAAGCTCATCCGGCGGCATCCGCACGTTTACGGGGATACAGCGCGCAGAGACTTCGGAACAGGTCGTCGAGAACTGGGAGCGGATCAAAGTCGATGAGCGCGCGAGCAAGAACCCGGACGGCGCCAAGAGCCTCGCGCACGTCGGCCGCGGTCTGCCGTCGATGATGCGCGCAGAAAAACTCGGCGAAAAAGCGCGCCGCGCCGGCATGGATTGGGCAAACATTCGTGACGTGCTCGCAAAGGCGCGCGAAGAACTCGACGAAGTCGAGCAGGCGCTCGATCGCAACGACACCGCCAACGCCGCCGAAGAGCTAGGCGACCTGATGCTCGCAATTTCCAACGCCCCGCGCTTCATCAACCATGACGCCGAAACAACTCTCCGCGCCGCCTGCGACAAGTTCGTCGCGCGCTTCGACGAAGTCTCCCGACTTGCGGCATCGCGCGGCCTCGATCTGAAATCGATGACGCCGTCAGAAATCGACGCTCTATGGAACGAAGCAAAAGCCGCCAAATACCGATAAATGGCAATTGGACGCTCGCCTGCCAATTTAGTAAAAATTACAACGGCTGGATCCTGTGCCTCCCCCATTATCCAGTCGGGGAATGGGTTGGCGTTTCCGAAGGCGAACGCTGGCCCATTCTTTTATTACACGGAAAGAGCCGCTGACGATGGACCGAACAATATCGAGATTGATCACCTATGTCGCGATCGGCCTCGCCGTCGCATATTTGTGGGTGCATCGCGTACCGCTGATAGGCCAGCTCCAAAGGGGCATCAACGACTGGTGGAAATAAACGGTACGGGCTGGTTTAAGACACTGAGCGCGCGAAGGCCGAAGCTTAGTTCTAGGGCTGAAGAACCAGGCGCGCCCAACATACAATGAGAGCCCGCCACGCTGCTGCGCTCGTGCTTTTGGAGTGGTTTCTGATCTATCCACCTTTCTCGGCGAAACCCCTTTCCATTCACGACAATGCGCCGCTGACGGAATGGAAAGTGGTCGGAAGGTTTGGAACGCAATCGGATTGCGAGAAAAGGAAATCGGTCACCGAAGCTGAAGAAGCCGACTGGCTGGAATCAGACAATCCAACTCTGCAGCAAGCGGCAGAGATCATGCGCCACACCAAATGCGTTGCCAACGACGATCCTCGGTTTCAGGGCAAATGGACTATCCCGCCGAATCGTCCCGCAGGTTCCCCTCCCTACATCGCGCCAAATTAAGACATTGGCACTGTGAAATTCAGCCACTCAGCCTTCCCCGAATTAAGACCGTACCAAATGAACCGCTCGAACCGGTGTATTGCTCCGGTGCTCGCGCACTGTTACACATGACTGGTTATGCCTCATATTCCCGTTCATCCGTCGGCCGAGAAACGTCATCGGCAAAGTCTCAAGCGCGCCGAGCGCAACCGCGTCGTCCGCACACGTGCCCGCACGTTGGCCAAGACCGCTGCGGAAACTATCGCATCCAGCACTGACGAGGCCGCGGCGCGCGAGGCGCTCAAGCAGGCCACCAGGGTGCTGTACAAGGCGATCAGCAGCGGCACGATGCATCGCAATACGGTGCGGCGCAAAGTTGCGCGGCTGTCCGCCAGCCTGCATCGCAAGTTCAGCAAAAAAGCGTAAGTCGTCCGCTCAGGCGAGCGGGTACTATTCGGGCGCGGTCATCAGATCGAGGATCAGTCCGGCGAGCGCTTGTTCGCGATCCTTGATCGTACCGTCCTTGAATCCCGCGTCCATCGCGCACGCGCGCCAGTAGGCGCGCTCCAGGCGCGGCAGCCCGAAGCGCCGCGCCCCTTCGATTGCGCGAGTCGCCAGCCCGCTTTGCGGCGGCAGTCCCAACGCAGCCGCGACATCGCCCTGACTCCTTCGCGCCGCCATCATCGAGGCCGCGATCATCATTCGGCGCATCATCGGTATGATTTCGACCGCGAGTATCTCGAAGACCTCGCGCCCGAGCGCGAGCGCGCGGCCCAATTGCGCCAGCGCTGCGGTGGCACGGCCGCGCGCGACGCTCTCGGCCAGCTCGAATGCTTCCGGCATCCGGCGCGCGCCCTCGTCCAGGTCGCCCGGCTGCACAGCCTTGCCCGGCTCCGCGAAAATCATGACTTTGCCGAGCGTGTTGGCGACCGCCGCCAAATCTCCGCCGTGACGCGAGATGATCAGGTCAAGCGCGGCGGGCGACATTTTTAATCCGTGCGATTGCGCGAACGCATTTACGTATTGCTCGATTTGATTGTCGAACGGGACGCATGCAATTCACCAGCAGCGCGGATTTCTCCGCAGCGCGGCGAACCTTCGCGGGCGCGTTGTCTTTTTCGTAGAGCAGGATGAGATTGCCCGGGCCCCCGCGCAGTCTCGATTGCCGCGACCAGCGCAGCCTCCGAACCGCCGCTGCCCGACGCGCGCGCATCGCCGGCATCAGCATCCGCACCTGCCGTCTCGGCCTTGTCGCGGCGCGACTTCAGGATTCGGCAAGCGATCGCGCGCCTGGGCGCGAACAAGTCGGGCGCGCGAAGCTCGTTCAGCACGGCGCCGTAGTCGTCACCCGAACCGATCTGAAAGCTGCGATACTGGCATCCGTCGGCGATGAGCTTGCGAACGACCGAATCGAGAACGTATTCGCGCAGAAATGCGTGCGGACCGAAGATTACTACTACCGGCGGGATTCGCTTTCGATCGTCTCCGCCCGATCCTCGAAGATACGCGAGCGCGGTTTCAAGCGGCATGCGGCAGTGTCCCTCGACCAGCGCTCGAAAGTGAAAAGTGAAAAACTGAAAAGCTAGAAGCCGTCGGCCATTTGAGCGTAAAGGTTCTGCGCGAGCCGCTGCATCATTACGTCGCGATATGCCGACGTTTCCGCCTGCGCAGTCTGGATATCGGTCAAACCTGCGATGTCGTTGCTGCGCAGATTCTGCTGCAGGAAAGTTGGCGTCGTGGTCACCGTCGTCTGCGGCACCACCGGAGTGTGTTCTCCGGCGCTGATGTTGTTCGAGGTCCAGATTGTCTTCTTGGTGTGCATATCTCTGAGCATCGCCGAGAGCACCACGCTCTGAGTGTATTGGGTCGGCTCGAGGGCAGAGTTGAAGTTCGTCGGCGTATAGTTAACGAACCTGACGTCGCCCGACAATTCGAGATCCGCAGAGTCCGGACTGTCGACGATCTTGAGCCTGCGATGCAGGTCGATTTCATCCTTGATGTACCGCATCACCTCGTCGTTTACACCGGTCACCCGCGTCTGATTGCCGAATCGCGCAACGTAAATCGTCTGCGCACTCGACGGCAACGCGTCGCCGGAAGCCGCGAAGTGATAGCCGCATCCCGAAAAAAAGAGCGCCGCGGCGGTAACGAAGCCGAGCAGCCTACTCGGCCTTGGATAGTGTGACATCCTCACCCTTCTGCTTGAGCCCCAACCGTCCCGCGATTTCGTCCAGCACGCCGTTGACGAAGCGTCCCGACTCGATGTCGCCGTAGCACTTCGCCAACTCGATCGCTTCGTCGATCGTAACCCGCGCCGGAATGTCTTCCATCCTGAGCAGTTCGAACAGCGCGATTCGCATCACGTTGTGATCGACGCGCGACAGCCGCTTGACCGACCAATGTTCCAGCGCGTCCGCCAGATGCTTGTCGAGCGCCGGCTGCTCGCGGCGCACGCCTTCCATCAACTGGACGGCAAACTTGCGCGCGTCATCCTCGACCGGAAAACTTTCGAACAGCGCGGACAGGTCGTCGCTGCTGGCGCCGCCGCAGATGTCGATCCGATACAGCGCTTTGAGCGCAAGCTCGCGCCCCTGATGTCTTAGTCCCATAGCAAATTCCACAGTCGCGGGCGGCGCGGCAGGCGTCGGCGCAGCGGCTTACTCTTTCAAGTGATCAGTTTCAGCTCCGAAAACAAATGGCCGAGTTTTTCTTTCTTGGTTTTCAAGTATCCGATGTTCCCCGCATGCGGCGTGACTTCGATCGGCACGCGCGAAACGTTTACTCCGTAACGGCGCAGGCTATCTATCTTGTGCGGATTGTTGGTCAGCAACTGCACCTCGCCGACGCCGAGATCGCGCAGAATCTGCGCGCCGATTCCGTAATCGCGCAGGTCCTCGTCGAAGCCGAGATGCAGATTCGCTTCGACGGTGTCCATCCCATTGTCCTGCAGCGCGTAGGCGCGAATCTTGTTGCCGAGCCCGATTCCGCGGCCCTCCTGGTGAAGATAAATCACCACGCCGCGATCCGCCGCCATGATTCGCTCGAGCGCTTCCTGCAACTGCTCGCCGCAGTCGCATCGCGCCGACGCAAACACGTCGCCGGTCAGGCACTCCGAATGGAGCCGCACCAGGGCAGAACGTCCGCCACCGACCTGGCCCTTGATCAGCGCCAGATGCTCGCGGCCGTCGACGACGTTGCGGAAGACGACGGCATTCAGCATACCGCCGTCGATCGGAAACGGCTGCTCGGAAACGCGCTGGACCAGGACTTCATTGGTCAGGCGATGCGAGACGAGCTCCTTGACGTAAACGATTGGCAGCGAATGCTTTGCCGCGAACTCGCGCAGCTCCTTGAGCCGCGCGGCCTCGCCGTCCTCGCGAAGTATCGTGCACAGCGCGGCGACGTGGCCCATCCCCGCCGAGCGCATCAGATCGACCGCGCCCTCGGCGCGCCCAATCCGCACCATCACGCCGCCACTCAGCGCCATCAGCGGCAGGATGTGGCCGGGCATCACGATATCGTCAGGGCGCGATTCGTCGAACGCGACCACCGAGATCACGCGCGCGCGGTCGCCCGCCGAAATGCCTGTCGTTGCGCCTTCTCGCGCGTCGATCAGCACGCCGGCCTGCTCGTTCGAGTCGCCGTTGTCGGTCGAAGGCTGGAGCGGAATCCCCAGCTCGCGGAAACGCTTGTCGGGAATCGCGACGGAGATGACGCCGCGGGCCTCGCGCGCCATGAAATTGATGTCGTCGGGGGTGATTTTCTCGGCCGCCATCACGAGGTCGCCCTCGGCGTCCTCGCGCTCCTCCGCAATCATCACGACCATCTTTCCGTCGCGCAACGTGGAGAAAATTTCTTCTAAAGAAGCCGATGCCATCTGATTCAATTCAACGATGGCGATATTATCACCGGTCCAGCAACCTAACCAGTGCGCGTAGTTCTCAGCGCATTATCGTGTCATCCCGAGCGAAGCCGAGGGACCCCGGATCTTTTACGAATCACGCGACCTTCGAGCAGCCAGTCGTCGCCGACTGGGCGCGCCGAAAGTTCTGTCAGCTCGAGCGAATCGCGCATGCTGCGCGAGTTCATTCCGTCAATCGCTGACAAACCCGCGCCAATGATTTTCGGCGCGACGAAAAATGCCACTCGATCCACGATTCCCGCGCTCAGCGCCGAACCGGCGAGATTTGCGCCACCTTCAATCAGCACGCGGCACCATCCGCGATGCCCAAACTCGAGCATCAATCGATTCAGCTCGATCTTGCCGTCGTGTGTCGCGACCGCAATCACTTCGACGCCGCGGCGCTCATATCGTTCGCGCGCGTGTGCGAAATTGTCCTGCGTGGTGACCAGTACAGTGGACGCTTTCGACCGCTGCCTATAGACCCGCGCCGTCGGCGCGGTGCGGAGCTGCGCGTCGACGACGACGCGCACCGGATCGCGTCCGCCCGCGATTCTGCACGTCAGGCGCGGATCGTCGGCGATCACAGTGCCGGCGCCGACCATCGACGGCGTCGCATTCGCGACGCCATCGATGGACCAGTTCGCGCGATTCGCGCGAACTGATCCATCGCGAATCGCCGCTGGCCGCGGCGATTCGCCCGTCCATCGACATCGCCAGCTTCAGTATTCCCAGCGGACGACCCAGCGTCGTCCGCGTGATGAATCCTTCGTTCAGCCGCAGCGCTTCGTCTTCGAGCACACCGGTTGTGACGTCGATCTTCGCGCGCTTGAGGATTGCGATTCCCTGTCCGCTGACCCGCGGATCGGGATCGACGCATCCGATCACGACGCGCTTGACGCGCGCCGCGACCAGCGCGTTCGCGCACGGCGGCGTCTGTCCGAAATGAGCGCACGGCTCGAACGATACGTACGCGGTCGCGCCGCGCGCGAGCGCGCCCGCGTCCGCCAGCGCCACCGTCTCGCCATGCGGACGCCCGCCGTCGCCCGTGACGCCGCGCCCGACGACCTTGTCGCCGCGCACGATTACGCATCCTACCGACGGATTTGGAGTTGTGAACCCCAGGCGGTCCTGCGCCAGCGCGAGCGCCTCGCGCATGAAGCGCTCGTCCCGAACTGCGGCCGAATCAGGAGGCGCCGTCGCCTTTCTTTTCACCGGCGCGCGGCGCGGACGTTTGCTTGCGTTGATTGATCAGGTCTTCGAGCTCGTGCATGAACTCGTCGATGTCCTTGAACTGGCGATAGACCGACGCGAATCGCACGTAGGCGACCTGGTCGATCTTGTGCAGCTCGTTCATCACCGCCGACCCGATCACATTGCTGTTGACCTCGCGATCGCTCTGCTCGGTCATCGTGGTCTCGATGTTGTTGGCGATCTGCTCGATGGTTTCCATCGAGACCGGGCGTTTTTCGCAGGCGCGTTTGAGGCCGGCGACAATCTTGGCTCGATCGAACTGTTCCCGGCGGCCGTCTTTCTTGACGACCATCGGCGCCGCTTCCTCGACCCGCTCATACGTGGTGAAGCGCCGCTTGCATGCCGAGCACGCTCGACGCCGCCGAATCAACGTGCCGTCGTTCGAAAGCCTCGAATCGATGACGCGGTTTCCACGATTGCGGCAGAATGGGCACCGCATGGGTTAGCTCCGGGTCCACCCGGCGAGGCGCGGCACCGCCGATTTATAACGAACGAGTTTTGAGTCGCGCAGCTTCAGCTCTTGTGAGCCTCGATATAGGTGACGACGTCTTTGACGGTGCGGATCTTCTCGGCGTCTTCGTCGGAAATTTCGATGTTGAACTCCTCTTCCAGCGCCATCACCAGCTCGACGATATCGAGCGAGTCCGCGCCGAGGTCCTCGATGAACGAGGCCTCGGGAGTTACTTCGTCAGCGGCCACACCCAGTTGTTCGCTAATTTTCTCGCGAACTTTGGTTTCGATGTCTTGAGCCATCGTGCTCTAGTTCCTCCTGGCAGCGAGCCGTAGTTAGGCCGCCATATCAATATTCTAACATTATCCCACTGCCGCGCAGACCAGAGGTAACGGGCGAGAGGGTCGGGATTAAATTATCAGGCGAGCATAAGGACTGAAAGGAGCGGACGCAAGCCAGCGTTCAGGTTTTGGCCGCGGCACCCGGCTCCGATACCGCCTTCATCGACGCGAGATCTTCGAACGGCCGCACGCGGATCGTCCGGTAGGTCCGGCGCATCAGGCCCATCAGCACCCGGCCGCTGCCGAATTCGATCGCGTCGGTGATGCCGGTGCGGGCGACGACGCCCATCGATTCTTCCCATCGCACCGGCGAGGTTATCTGCTCGAGCAACAGCGGCACGACCCGCGCCGGATCGCGATTCACTTCTGCCGTGACGTTCGCGATCACGCCAAACTTGAACTCGCCGACCTTGAGTGCGCGCAAAACTGGTTCCATCCCGTCGCGCGCGGGTTGCATCAGCGGACAATGAAACGGCGCGCTGACCTTCAACTCGACCGACATCGAGGCGCCCCGCTCCTTCGCAATCTCCAGCGCGCGGCGAACTGGCGCCGCATGCCCGGCGATCACGACCTGGCCGGGCGCGTTGAGATTCGCGGGCACCGCGAGCTTGCCGTCGCGAGTGACTTCCGCGCAGATTTCCTGCACCTGTTGCAGTTCGAGGCCTATCAGCGCCGCCATCGCGCCCTGCCCCGGCGGTACTGCTTCCTGCATCAAGCGACCGCGCTCGCGCACCGCGCGCACGGCGTCGGCAAACTCGATCGCGCCGGCTGCGACCAGCGCGCTGTATTCGCCAAGACTGTGCCCCGCCGCGATTTCCGGCGCGCCACCGATTTCTTTGCGATAGACGCGCAGCGCCGCAATTGAAGCTGCCACGATCGCAGGCTGAGTGTTGGCCGTCAGCCGAAGTTCCTCTTCCGGACCTTCGAAGCATAATTTCGACAGCGGAAACCCGAGCGCGTCGTCGGCTTCCTTGAACGTATCGCGCGCAGCCGGGAAGTTGTCGGCGAGCTCCTTGCCCATCCCGACGCGCTGCGATCCCTGCCCAGGAAAAAGAAACGCCAGCTTCATCGCCGGCGCCTCACGAATCGCTCTTCGGACGATCGGGCGAATGCGCGTCCGCATCCGATTCGTCCTGCGTATGCAGCTCGCCCGACTTGTGCGACTTGTCTGCACCTGGCGTCGTGCCGTTGGTAGACACCGGTGTCGCTGCTACCTCCGCGGTCTCGATCCGCGCTTCATTCTTGAGCGAGCCGCTGCCGCGCGGCCGGGTGTGTGTCGATTCGTAATTGGCGCGTTCAATTTTCGGGTCGACATGATGGTCCGCGCCATGCTCCGGCGACGGCTCGACGCAGCGAGCCTGTACCGCTCGCCGCCGGATGCGATTCGTCGTGCTTGGCCGCCTCGCCTTCCTTCTCGCGACGATGCAACCGTCCGCGCATCTTGCCGAACAACGCGCGGATTCCTTTGCCGGCAGGCGGGTTTGATCGGCCCGACCGGCTGAATCTTCGCAAGGATTTCCAGAATTTCGGCGTTCACGTGATGCACCAGTTGTTCGTTGGCCGCCGCTCGAATCGCATTGCGAATCGCCTTGGGATTCGACGAACCGTGCGCGATGATCGACACGCCGCTGACTCCCAGCAGCGGTGCACCGCCGTATTCCGAAGGATCGAGCCGCTCACGCATCGCAGTGAGATTTTTCCGCACCAGCAGATAGCCCAGCCGCGTGCGCCAGTTTCCGCCGAACACCTCGCGCAGACTGCCGAGCAGGAACGACGAGAAACCTTCCATCGTCTTGAGCGCGACGTTGCCGGTGAAGCCGTCGGTGACGACGACGTCCGCCTTCGCGCGGTTGATGTCGCGGCCCTCGACGTACCCGATGTAGTGCACGTAGGTCGGCATCTGCTCGAGCATCGCAGCCGCCGCGCGCGTGTTCTCGTTGCCCTTCGAACTTTCCTCGCCGTTGGAAAGAATCCCGACGCGCGGGCGCGAGACGTTGCGCACGTAGCGCCAGTACACGCTGCCCATCACGGCGAATTGCACGAGGTTGATCGGCTTGACGTCGGTGTTCGCGCCCGCGTCGATCAGCAGGCTGAATCCTTCACTGGTCGGCACGAGAGACGCGATCGCCGGCCGATCGACGTAGTTCAGGTTGCCAAGGATCATCATCGACGCCGTCATCACGGCGCCGGAATTTCCGGCGCTGACAAACGCACTCGCGTCGCCGCGCTTCACCAGATCGAGTCCAACGTGAATCGACGATCGCGGCTTGGACAGCACGGATTCGAGCGGCGAGTCGTCCATCAGGACGACTTCGGGCGCATGTTCGATTCGAATGGGTAAGTTGGCGGCGTCGTGGTCGGCAAGCTCGCGCGCGAGGATCTCGCCGTCGCCCACCATCACGACCTCGATACCGAAGTCGCGGGCTGCCAGGACGGCGCCCTCAACCGTCGCCTTCGGGGCGAGATCACCCCCCATCGCGTCGAGCGCGATCTTCACGGCCGTACTCCGCCGCGCCTATTCCTTGATCTCGGCCAGCTGGCGGCCGCGGTAGGATCCACAATGACGGCAGATGCGATGCGGCATCACGGGCTCGCCGCACGACGCGCAAGTGCCGGGATTGACGGCGCGGAGGGCATCATGCGCGCGGCGCATGTTCTTCTTCGAGTGCGAACTTCGGCGTTTGGGTGCTTGCATGACGAATTACTTCCTAAAGTTGAGGTTGAGCTTATCAGGTGCGCGGCAGTTTAAGCGACCGGATTGCTTCCAGCCGCGGATCGAGGATTTCCACGCGGCAATCACACGTGCCGCGATTCAGATTGACACCGCAATGCGGACAGAGACCGCGGCAATCCTCCTGGCACAGTGGACGCGTCGGCAACGCGAGCAGCACTTGCTCGCGAATCAGCGGGCTCAGGTCCACCTCGTCGCCCTCGTACAGCGAAAATTCCAAATCCTCCGCGCGAAGAGTCTCGTCGTCGTATCCGATTGACTTGGGCGACAGCACAAAGCGAAACGGACGATCGCCCGCCGCGTCGAAATCCTCGGCACATCGCGCGCACACCGCCCCGGTCCTGGTCTTCAGCTTGCCCGCGAAGAACAGCTCGGTGCCCGCGCGATAGAACGATACCGAAACCTCGACCGGTCCTTCGAGGTGATATTCGCGGATCGGTCCCGCGCCCAGGACCCGGTTGATTTCATTCTCAGGCTCGGCAAACGCCATACTCTTTGGCGTCCGCCGTTATGTCCTCGATTCGGATTTTCACGTTTCACACGTAAGCCTTGGACGGGACAAGTCGAAAGGAAATTATTACATTTCGCGCGCAATCTTCAAATACAGTACCCGGTTGGCGCGATCGCGATTTAGCTGTAGCGTCGGAAGGATTTCTCTTTGAGGTATACGTGCGATGGCCACCGAGCGTTTCACTTTTCCCGCCAACTTCCTTTGGGGCACCGCCACTGCCGCCCACCAGGTCGAGGGCAACAACCTCAACTGCGACTACTGGGTGCTCGAGCACACGCCCGGGTCGCCGTTCGTCGAGCCGTCGGGCGACGCATGCGATCAGTACCATCGCTACGCCGACGACATCGCGATGCTCGCGCGGCTCGGCTTCAACGCCTACCGCTTCTCGATCGAATGGGCGCGCGTCGAGCCCGAGCCCGGCGAGTTCTCGCGCGCCGCACTCGACCATTACCGCCGCGTGCTCGCATGCTGTCACGAGCACAAGATCACGCCGGTCGTGACCTTTCATCATTTCACGTCGCCGCGATGGGTCGCCGGCGACGGCGGATGGGAAGACAAAAAGACCGCCGAGCTATTCGCGCGATATTGCGAGCGCGCCGCCGCGCATCTCGGCGATCTGATCGGCGTCGCATGCACCATCAACGAGGCCAACCTCGGCGCGTACCAGTATCTCGTCGGCTCGCTGCCGTTGAAACTCGATCCCGTCGCGGCTGAAATGGTTCACAGACGCCGCACGCCGCATCGGCGCCGATCCGAATCGCTTCGCGCCGTATCTGATGTGCGATCAGATGAAGGCGCGCGACATGATGCTCGAGGCGCATCGGCTCGCAACCGCCGCGCTGAAATCATCAGGCGGCAAATTCCCAGTTGGGATCTGCCTGGCGCTTGGCGACCTGCAGGCCGTACCCGGCGGCGAACAGCGTCGCGATCGCATCAAGGCCGAATGCCAGGACATTTTCTACGAGGCGGCGCGCGGCGACGATTTCATCGGCGTCCAGACCTACACTCGCAATCGCATCAGCGCCGACGGCACGCTGCGCCCGGAAGCCGGCGTCGAGACCACGATGATGGGTTACGAATTCTGGCCCGAAGCGCTCGAAGCAACGATCCGCCAAGCCAGCGCAGTCGCGAAGGTCCCGGTCATCGTCACCGAAAACGGCATCGGCACCGACAAGGACGATCGCCGCATCGAGTACGTCCGCCGCGCCCTGAACGGCGTCGCGCGATGCATCCGCGACGGCATCGACGTCCGCGGCTACTGCTACTGGTCACTCCTCGACAACTTCGAATGGAACTCAGGCTACCGCCCAACCTTCGGCCTGGTAGCAGTAGACCGCGCCACGCAAGACGCGATCGATCAAGCCGAGCGCCGAATGGCTAGGCACCATAGCCCGCACCAACGCGATGGAGATCAGCGACTGACCAGTCCTTCATAAAACTCCGGTTCCCCTTCCCACTATGGGAAGGGGTTAGGGGTTAGGTTCTTCGCACATAGTAGCGTCTCTCGGAAACATCCATTTGCAATTAAACGCGAGGTTCGTTTAGCGTGAAAAATGGAAATTCCTGCTGACAAGAGAGAGAGTCCGATGAACCAGCATCCGATCAGGTTTGGATTTCAGTCCGGTCAACAAAACGTCACCTGGGAGCGGATGCTCGACACGTGGAAGAAGCTCGATGAGTGGGGCTACGATTCGCTGTGGGCGTTCGATCATTTCTATCCGATCTTCACGCCCGATCCCGCCGGTCCGTGCATGGAGAACTGGACCCTGCTAAGCGCCCTGAGCCAGCACACCCGGCGCGCTCGCATCGGGGCACTGGTCAACGGCAACACCTATCGGAATCCCTGCCTCACCGCCAAAATGGCCGCAACGCTCGATCAGGTTAGCGGCGGCAGACTTAATCTCGGCCTCGGCGCCGGATGGAATGAGCTGGAGCATCGAAGCTTCGGAATCGATTTCAAAACCTTGCGTGACCGTCTCGGAGCGCTCGATGAGTCGTGTCAAATTGTCAAGATCGATGTTCACGCAGGATCGAACGAATTCTTGATGGGAAGCACTACCGCGTCGCCGATGCGATCTGTAATCCGAAGCCGATACAGAAGCCGCACATTCCACTGATGATCGGCGGCCGAGGGGAAAAGTCGCTGCTCAAGATTGTCGCGAAACATGCGGACATGTGGAACACGATGTTTGCAAATCCCGCAGAAATGAAACGCCTGATCGGCGTCATCGAGCGCCATGGCGACACTGTTGGGCGCAATACCGATGAAATCGAAAAGACGATCATGCTGCCGCTCTGCTACCAGGCATCGAAGGAACGCGAACACATGATCTGCGGCACGGTGGCGAGTACTGCGAGGATTACTCCCGAGCAGGCGCGTGATCGGATCATGATTGGCAGCAAAGAGGAGTGTCTCGATAAAATCGCACAGTATGAACAGGTAGGAGTCACGCACTTCATCTTCAACCTTCGATGGCCCATTCTGGTCGAAGACGAATTTCAGGCCTTTGCCGAGGAAGTCATCCCCTCGGTGGATCGTCCAATTCACTCAGTCTAGAGCGACAGCGACTAAGGTGTGATCGAGGGCTATCGCCGATATAAACAGCCATTTTCGACACTACTGTCCAGGCAAGTTGCGGATTGGCCAAAGTGTCCGATTCCTTAGCGCCTTGGCATAACGGGTGGGCAGGACTTTAGTGACGGCGCCTTTTGAGAGATGCTACAAGATCACTAACCTGCCGTTGTGCGTCTGCAGGGAGCGAATCAATGTCGTCCAGGAATAGTTGTCGTTCCATAGTCAACCTCCTGGCGTTCATTAAACTCTGACCGCGCCATTGCCCATCGCGTTTTGTAGCCACTATGAGTTCCATTGAGTCCCGGCTCGGCAAGGGCTCGGTTTGGCCGGCGAATGTCGTCCTGACGACCGAGTGCATCACTGCAAGCGTGGGACTGAGGAAGCGCACGAACTTCACCTCGCCCTCCAGGCGCGAACCTTTCACGACTGTGTCGAAGATCTGCTGAGTGAAAACTGCGAGCTCCTGACGCCCCTCCAGATGGGTTCCCTCCCACACGACGAAATCCACCTCATCGGTGAACGCGGCGGCAAAGGCCGTGCCGTCACCCGCATTCCAAGCCTCGATCATCCTTTGAAGGATGGCACGGATGGACTCCTCGTCAGCGTCATTGGGAGTTTGAGTTTGATCCCGATTTAATCCTATCGAGTCGATCGGCGTTTGCTGTGACATCAATTGAACCCTCTCTGCGCGCTTATAATTTTTTTTTCCGCGATCGGCCTTATCGTACTTGACAACAATCGCTTCACGCAGTGTTGCGGCCTGTAACCGGAGTAAGCCGCGGGATCGCTTCATTTGGTGGTCATTACGTCGCCGAAGAACATGATGAAGGTGTTGAGCGTGCCGGCGTGTTCCTCCTCGGACCAAGTCGCGGTAGCGTCCGAGAGCATGATGACCTTGTATCTCTCTTTGCCGCGTTGTCTAGAAACGAATCGACCGTTTTCATGCACTTCGCGTTCGCTTTTATCAACACGGCAGCGCCGCGGCCTTGTCGAATCCGTCAGTTCTCTCCGTTTGAGCAGCGACAACTGATAGGGCGTGAAAAGTCGCTTCACAATCTCGCGGACCCGTAACTCCGACATAAAAAGTGGCTTTAAATAAACTGTAACGCATGATTTCCGACGCCGGACGATTTAGCGTCGCTACACGCCGAACTTCAAAACCGCCCACTACCCGCACTTCACGAGATACTGCTGGCGGCGAAGGCTAGGCACCATCGCCCGCGCCAACGCGATGGAGATACCGGTCGACTGAAGAGTTGTTGTCATCCTGACAGAGCGAGCAACGCGAGCGGCAGGAAGGATCTCGGACAGCTTCGCGCCAGCGAAGCCGGTTCCGGTTTTGAAATCGCGCAGCGGTCCTTTTCTGATGCGGACGCAGCAACCCAAAACCGGAACCGGCGGCGCTTACGCGCCGCTGTCCGAGATCCTTCCATCCGCTCGCGTTGCTCGCTTCGTCAGGATGACACAAAAAAATGACGCCGCGGACGCTGCGAAGGATCCAAGCAACCTAACCCCTAACCCCTTCCCGAGCGGGAAGGGGAACCGGATTTAAGAGGAGACTTCCCCACCCCAATCCTCGGGCAATCTCCCGCGATTGCGCAAATCTCGCACTTCGGCTTGCGCGCGATGCAAATCTGCCGCCCATGCAGGATCAAGCGCATCGAAAATGGCGTCCAATCCTTCGGCGGCAGAATCTTCTGCATGTCGAACTCAATCTCTGTCGGATCCGTATGCTTCGTGAACCCCAGCCGATACGTCAGCCGCCGCACATGCGTATCCACCACGAACGCCGGCTTATGAAAAACATGCCCGAGAATCACGTTCGCGGTCTTGCGCCCGACGCCCGGAATCTTCAACAGCTCTTCCATCGTCGATGGGACCTCGCCGCCGTAGTCCTCGACGATCTTCTTCGCGGCGCCTATCAGCGCGCGCGTTTTCTGCCGAAAAAATCCGGTCGAGACGATTAGCTGTTCGACGTGCCGGGATCCGCCGCCGCCATCGCGCGCGCGTCGGGATACTCCTTGAAAAGTTGCGGCGTCACGCGATTGACGCTCACGTCAGTGGACTGCGCCGACAGGATCGTCGCCGCCAGGCATTGCCACGGCGTTTTGAAATCAAGGCTGATGCGCGCCTTCGGGTACAGCTTCGCAAGCGTGCGCGAAATTCTAGCCGCGCGCTTCTTCAGATCCTCGAGCGATTCGCGCGCCGCCATGATTTTCACTCTTCACTGCCTCACGCGACCACGCGCCGGCTCTGCTGCTCATGCGTGAAGCTCGCGACTTCGCCCGCCTCGCGCGCACGATCCCATCCGAGCTCGGCCGCCATGATTCTCGCAACCGCAGGCGCTGCCGCTTCCGCCTCGACCGGCGATCGCCACGACAACGACGTGCGTCGAATCAGAAAGTCGCCGACCGAATGCGCCATCTCGCTGCTGACGGCGTTGACGACCTCGGCGCCAATCGCGGGACAGTTCCGCGACAGCGGCTCCGCAAGCTCGGGGCGTCGCGATGCGATCCGCGCGACAATCGGCGCGCGGGTTCCGTAACGCGCCTTGAGAATTTCCGCCGCTGGCGACGGGATACTCCGCATAGCCGCGCCGCTCCCCGACCCATCTCGCGCATCCAAGGCCCGCGCGCCCGGAAACGGCGTCGTGAGCGTCGGACATATTCCCGCCGCGCGCCCCACCCGCTTCATCACCTGATCGACGAGCTTCTGCGCGATCGCGCGATGGGTCGTGAACTTTCCCCCAGCGACAGTGATCAGTCCCGACAGACTTTCCAAAATAACTTCCTCGCGCGGCACCGACGACGGCGCCTCCTTGTCCTCTCTGATGAGCGCGCGCAGTCCCGCAAAACTCGTCGCGACGTCGGCGTTTGTCAGTTTGATCCCCGGCAGACTTTCGGCCAACACCGCGAGCAGATATTCGACGTCGGTAATTTCCGTTCTGACGGTGGCGGGATCGCCCGTGAAATCAGTGTCGGTCGTGCCCACCAGCACGTAGCGGTCATGCGGCATCACGAATACGATTCGCCCGCTCTCGTCGGCCAGCACGAGCGATTCGCGCACCGGCAGAACCGTCCGCGCAAACACCAGATGCACGCCCTTGGTCAATCGCACGCACGGCTTCGAAGTGGGATCGTCCATCCGCCGAATGTCGTCGACCCACGGCCCGGCCGCGTTCAGAAATTTCTTCGCGCGAACTTCGCAGATGGAGCCGCCGATCAAATCGCGCACGCTCGCCGACGTGATCTTCCCATCGGCCATGCTGAAACTCTCGACTGCCGCATAATTCGCGACCGCCGCCCCGTGCATATCCGCGTCGAGCACGTTCTCGAAGGTGACGCGCGCGTCGTCGGCCCACGCGTCGAAGTACATCGCGCCGCCCGTCAATCCTTCGCGGCTGAGCGCGGGCTCCGTCTCGCGCACCTCGGAGGCGTTGAGACTCGAGTGCCATTCCTTGAACGGCATCCGCGCGAGCAGATCGTACAGCGTCAGTCCCATCGCCATCGTGAAACGATTGAAGCCGCGGCCGCGATAAACAGGAAACAGAAATTGAATCGGATGCACCAGATGCGGCGCCGTGCGATGCCGCAAGCGCTCGCGCTCGCGCAGCGCTTCGTACACGAGCTTGAACTGCCCCTGCGGCAGATAACGGAAGCCGCCGTGAATCAGCTTCGACGATCGCGACGACGTCGCGCACGCGAAATCGCCACGATCGATCAGCGCGACCTTTAAGCCGCGCATCGACGCGTCACGCGCGACGGCCGCGCCGTTGATACCCGCGCCGATTATCGCGAGATCGAATTCCTCGTCGCGAAATCGCGCCAGGCTCTTCTCACGATTAAGAGTAGGGGCCAAAGCATCCGACCGTCAGTCTTCAGGATCTTCCTGGAACGAGTAGCGCTCCTCGGTCCACGGGTCGGCATGATTATGATAGCCGCGCACTTCCCAGAATCCGCGCCTGTCTATATCAGCGAACTCGATCGCGCGCACCCATTTCGCGCTCTTCCATCCGTAGAGCTTCGGCACGATCAGGCGCAGTGGAAATCCGTGATCGGGCTCGAGATCGCGCCCGTCATGCCGATGCGCCAGCATGACGTCGTCATCGAGAAACTCGTTCAGCGGCAGGTTGGTCGTGTAATCGCCGTCGCAATGGATAATCACGTGGCGCGCCTCAGGACTGAGCTTCACCAGCTTCATGAGATCCGCGACCCGCACGCCTTCCCACGC
This sequence comes from uncultured delta proteobacterium, assembly GCA_963733715.1. Taxonomy (GTDB): domain Bacteria; phylum Desulfobacterota; class Binatia; order Binatales; family Binataceae; genus Binatus. The sequence goes on along the minus strand of CAVTEN010000031.1, from coordinate 91,337 downwards.
ATTGTCGAGCCGCGACCACGTCGTCACGCAATGAAAGTCGGCCACCTCGCGCGATTGTGGCAGCGCACGAAATTCTTCATATGAAAATCGAAGCGGCTTCTCGACCAGGCCCACGACTTTGAAATCCCAGGTCTTCGGATCGAACCGCGGCGTCGGACCATACGTCAGCACGGGAAATTTATCGGTAAGGATCTGTCCCGGCGGAACCCGCGCAGCAACGTCCTCGGAAATGAGCGGCTTGGTCATACGGCTGACTATTATCTGACTGATAGATCCGGCGAAAGGGTCGTGAGCGATCGAATCGCGCGAATGCGCCGAAGAACCTAACCCCTAACCCCTTCCCGCGCGGGAAGGGGAACCAGATTCTTGGTAGTAACCTCTTCCCTCGAGGGAGCGACATCGCGGAATGACAGCACGCACAGAACCTGAGAGCGAAAGGTCGTCCTCGACATTTCGCGATTTCTTCTCACTGGGTGCAGGGGTCACCCCTGCCGAAGGAAGCGTGAAACCCACCGCGGGTTTCACATTCAATAAAATGATCTCCCCTTCCCCTTCACCCCCGCGACATCGCCTTGACGATCGCCGCCGTCACCTCGCCCGTCGACGCTTTCCCGCCTACGTCGCGCGTCAGCACTTTGCCCGCCCTCAGCACCGACGCCGTCGCCGCGCGAATCTTCTCGCCGGCCGCATGATGCCCTAAATAGTCGAGCATCATCGCACTCGACAGGATCATCGCAATCGGATTCGCGATGCCCTTGCCTGCGATATCCGGCGCCGTCCCGTGTACTGCTTCGAAAATCGCGCCCTTGTCGCCATAGTTCGCGCCCGGCACGAGTCCCAATCCTCCGACGAGGCCCGCGCACAAATCCGAAACGATATCGCCGTAGAGATTTTCCAGCAGCAGCACGTCGAAAGATTCAGGCTGCGTCACCAGCCGCATGCAGGCAGCGTCGACGATTTGCTCATGGTACCGAATCTCCTTGTAACCCTCCGACACCGCGCGCGCGCATTTCAGAAACAAGCCGTCCGACAGCTTCATGATATTGGCTTTGTGAATCGCGGTGACCGATTTGCGCCGATGGGTCCGCGCATACTCGAACGCGAACTTCGCGATTCGCCGCGACGCGCGCGCCGTGATCACCTTGATACTCTCGACCACGCCCGGCGCGATCTCGTGCTCGATTCCCGAATACAAATCCTCGGTATTTTCGCGCACCACGATCAGATCGACGTTGTTGAACGGCGTATGCACCCCGGCGAAGTTCATCGTCGGGCGCACGTTGGCGTATAGGTCGAAGGTGCGGCGCAGATGCACGTTGATCGAGCGCCATCCTTCCGCGACGCGCGTCTCGAGCGGCCCCTTGAGCGCGACCCGCGTGCGTTTGAGCGATTCGATAAGCGCGTCGGGCACCGGAGTTCCGAAGCGCCGAAATGCGTTCATTCCCGCCGCCTGCCGATCCCATTCGATCTTGACCCCGGTCGCCTCGATCACCGCGAGCGCCGCGTTCACCACTTCCGGCCCGACGCCGTCGCCGGGAATCAACGTGACTGCGCGACTGTGACCGCGATTTCACGCGCCGCAATCTGGTGGAATCGATCGAGGTCGCCCTCGATACGCCGGTAGCGGATTTTTTCGTCACGGTACTCCGGTCTAAGTGATCGGTGGGATCCATTCAACCGCGAATAGAAAAGCGAAGCCCGGCAAGTCGTTGAGACCGCCGGGCTCCGCATGTCAGTCGGTTACGTTTCGCGTCGAGTCGCCCGCGAGGCGGCCCGCGACGTCACATGCTAAGGACAAGTCACTGTCAGATTAAATGACGAGTCCGTCGCCGTCCCTGCGGAGTTGAAGGTCGAGACGATAACGCATTCGGGCTGTCCGCATCCGTATCACCTGTAACTGTCACCTCGCCCGCGGGTACCGCTAACGTCCCGGTCCTGCCGACGTCGTGGCCTGATACGCACACTTACTGACGTCTTTGCTGAAATTGACCTGTATACTCCGGATCCGGCGACATGCGCATCTCCCTCGACCACCGCCGCACTGCTGGCACGCGCGATCGTGCCGTCAACTTTACGACTGCCCAGTTGTTCTGGCCCAGCAGTCCGCGACCTCGGTTTGCAGCATGCTGACCGCACCTTGCAGCGCTGAGACTTCGCTCATCAATGTAGCGACCTGGGTTTGGAGCGTGGCGATCAAGGCCTCATCCGCCTCGACTCGATCCTCCAATGCCGGGAGTCCACCCGCCTGCGATTCACCGCCGCCACCCCCTTGCCGCCGCCTCCGCCACCATTGCCCCCACCTTTGCCGTTGCCCGGCTTGGCGAAAGCCGGCGAGCAAAGCGCGGCAGCGAGCAGGATGCTGCCGATGATACTGATGCTGCGCTTCATAGACTTTTCCTCCTAGTACTAATGAGCGTTAGCGAAATGTACCTAAATGCTAGTCAAAGAGGGTATTCGAGACAAATTTTTAGGTCGAGCCAAATTAACTTTATTGATGCCTAGCGTCGCTCTTAATAACTGCCCCAGACTTGTCGATCAAGCGGCCCGCTGCGGTTTCTTCCCCTCGCCCGAAGGGAGAGGATTTAAGGTGAGGGACCTTATCCAGCGCGCTCTTTTTGCGCGCGATTAAAGACTCTTCTGCCTGAATGTCCCGACCAAATTATGCAAAGCTCTCCCCGGACATGAAAGGGAACCGGAGCAGAACCGCACTGCCCGCTCTCCGATCAGATCAATAATTCACCAGCCCGACGAAAACGTCACTGACGTTGGTCCCCGTCGGCCCCGTCACTAACAGCCCGCCCGACGCCTTGAAAAAATTATACGCATCGTTGCGCGTCAATGCGGTCGATGCGCTGACTCCCGCGCGCTCGCCGTCCTCGACCGTGCTTGGCGACGCGAACGCGCCCGCGGCGTCGGTCGGCCCGTCGATTCCGTCGGTCCCCGCAAACAGCGCCGCAATTCGCTTTCGTTGCCCGCCCCCGACTTGCGACAGCTCGATTCCCATCGCGAGCGCGCATTGCTGCGCGCGTCCGCCCTTCCCTCCTCCGCGCACCGTCACGACAGGCTCGCCGCCCGCCACGACGCACACCCGCTCATCCTTGATCTCGCACAAATACTCCGCGAGCGCGCGGCCCGCGTCGTTGGCCTCGCCATGCAACGCTTTCCCTCGATGCGGATGGTACCCAAGTTCGGCAGCCGCCCGCTCTGCCGCTTCCAGAGCCAAATCATTGTCACCGATGATCACGTTGGTCACCCGCTCGAGAATTGGATCTCCCACCTTCACCGTCGCGCCGATTTCTCCAGCCACCGCCCGCTCCAGGTAAGATCGCACCGCCTCCGGCGCGCGCCCCCAGACGCTGCGCCGCTTCAGCACCGCAACCGCATCGCCGAAACTGCTCCAGTCACCCGCGGTCAACCCCGATCCTATCGTCGCCAAATCGTTTCCCGGCACATCGGAAATAATCAGACTGAGCACGCGCGCGCCCCCGCAATGCTGCAGCAGACGCCCGCCTTTCACCGCCGACAGATGCCTCCGCACGATATTCAGTTCGCGAATCGACGCACCTGCTTTAAGCAGCGCCTGATTGACCGCAATCTTGTCCGCCAGCGTAAGCCCCTCGGCCGGCCGCACAAACATCGCCGACGCGCCCCCGCTCACCGCGACGATCACCAGGTCGTCCGCCGTCGCCCGATGCAAGATCTCGCACCCCAGACGCGCCGCCTCCACCGACGACTCATCCGGCACCGGATGCGCAGCAGCGACCACTTTAATATTGAAAAAATCCGCCGCGACATCGGAGCGGGCTTTTTTAAGTATTAAGGCCGGCTCCGTTGTCGCCGCAGATCCTTTTTTCAGTGTTAGCGCTGGCTCCGTTGTTGCCGCAGTAACCTTTGGAACCACGGCGATACCATCGACGAGCCGATCACCGACGCGTCGCTCGATCTCGGCCGCCATCCCAATCGACGCCTTACCCACCGCCAGCAACAGAATCCGCGATGCGCCCGCAATCAAATCGGGAACCTGCTCCGCACCACTGCCGCCGCCATCCATCGCAAGACCGACCAGCCGCCCAGGCTCTACAGCCGCAACCGCAGCCCGATAAATCCTCTCAAGGTCAGCCCGCGCCTGTAGTTGTTGGGTCATTATTGCGCGCAACTCTCTTTCCGTCATCCTGAGCGCAGCGAAGGATCTCGCGCGAAGCGCGCACCAGCAGGCCCCTGATGCAGCAACATCCGTCGAGATTCTTCCCTACAGCAGCTTGCGCTCAGAATGACGGCCCACGTCCAGCGCTTCAACCCGCGAATCTCCCCCGATACTTCCACAACCTACACCAGAGCAAAGTAGCCGGCTGCGCTCTCCCCCTCTTCCGAAGGGAGAGGATTGAAGGTGAGGGACCTTATCCAGCGCGCTTTTTCGCGCGCGATTAAAGATTCTGACTCTGCCCTGAGTGTGTCCACCGAATCTTATGCAAAGCTCTCCTGGAAGGGAGCGGATGAAGGTGAGGGATTGTCCAGCAAGCGGAGTTAGGATGTCGTGTTCCGCGCCACTGAAACGAGGAGCTCTCGCTTCTTTTCGGATTTGCTCGCCTTATACGCAAAAAGACAACGAGTAGGGCAACGCCGCCTTTCGCTCTCAAGGTTGGTGCGATAGAAGGATGAGCATGCAGGCCCGCACCGTTGACGCGCTCTACGTTTTACGGACGATCTTCGGGGGATGGCGGCTTGGCGCATTCGTCTCGGTTGTGCTCATCATTTGGCTCCGCGCGAAGGAATTGTCTCGCGGCTATGAGAGGCGGAGAAAACTGGCCTCACTTCGGTTCCTGCGAAGCAGCCGCAACTCGCAAAAAGTCGTTCAGCTACCGGAATGATGATGAAGCCCCGCCACGCTGCCGCGCTCGCGCTGGTTATGTTTGCTGTATCAGTGACCGGGTGCGGTCGGAGCGGATTCTGGTTGCTAATGGTTCCTCCGCTCCATGATGGACAGGTCGATGCTAACGCTCCGATCAAAAGCTGGACAACGATGTCTCATCCGTTTCGTTCGCTTTCAGAATGCGAACATACGAAACAGGGTGCCGCTGCGTTTTATGCGAACAAGCAGGACATGGACAAAATACAGAATATGTTTAAGAGCTTTAGCAAATCGCAATTAGAGATAGGGAAGACGCTGCTATCGCACATGACGTGCGTTTCGTCCGAGGATTTCCGCCTCAAGTAATTGAGCTTATTAAGCTCGATTAACGGGCTAGCGAAAAAGTAGTTGCAACCTGAAGCCATGTGAGGGACCCGCCAGGCCGTTCGGGTTTGATCGGATCAGACACCCCACAGACACGATTCCGGGCCTTATCCTTAAATCCGGTTCTGCTTCCCGCGAGGCCCGAAAAAAAGGGGTTAGGGGTTAGGTTCCGATGCATCGCAAACATCCCATTCGGGATGCTACGCTGCCACACTCAAGATGTCCGGCGCTCCACTCGAAGACTACCTCCGCGAACTTCGCGACATCCGTCGCTCCGGCTCTGCAGTTCCCGAAACCTCATATTATCCTGCGCTCGCCGCGCTGCTGGATGCCGTCGGCGCAACTCTGAAGCCAAAGGTCCGATGCATCGTTAATCCGAGCCACGGCGCAGGCATTCCCGACGTCGGCCTCTTCACACCCGATCAATTCCAGAAAGCATCCGCGGAGGAACCTCTTCCAGGCACGAAGCCCTCACGTGGCGTCATCGAGGCCAAGCCGACCAGCGACGATGCCTTCCTGACGGCCGACGGTGCGCAAGTATCGAAATACTGGAACGCGTACCGCCAGGTCCTCGTCACGAACTACCGTGACTTCCTACTTGTAGGTGCCGATTCAGAGGGCAAGCCAGTCAAGCTCGAACACTATCGCCTAGCACCCAACGAATCGGCATTTTGGACAGCGGCCAGCCATCCACGCTCGATCGCAGCCGAGCAAAATGAGGCGTTCGTCGAGTTCCTCAAGCGCGTAATGCTCCATGCCGCATCCCTTGCCGCCCCAAAAGACGTCGCCTGGTTCATGGCTTCCTATGCGCGTGAGGCGCTGAGACGCGTCGAGAAGAAGAGTGACGTGCCGGCCCTCTCATCGATCCGGAGTGCGCTCGAAGAGGCTCTGGCTATCGAATTCGAGGACAAGAAGGGCGAGCACTTCTTTCGCTCAACTCTCGTCCAGACTCTCTTCTACGGCGTTTTTTCCGCGTGGGTTCTTTGGACGCGCGACCATCCGCCGTCAGATCGCAAAGCTCGTTTCGATTGGCGCACCGCCGGCTACTATCTACGCGTTCCTGTCCTTGCAGAATTGTTTCACCAGGCCAGCAATCCAGCGTCGCTCGCAGGCCTTGAATTGCCCGAAGTTCTCGACTGGACCGGCACGGTACTCAATCGCGTTGATCGGGCCGCATTTTTCACTGCCTTCGAGGAACATCACGCGGTCCAATACTTTTACGAGCCTTTTCTCGAAGCTTACGATCCCGAACTCCGTAAGCAGCTCGGCGTCTGGTACACGCCGCGCGAAGTCGTGCGCTATATGGTCGCGCGCGTCGATCGGGTACTACGCGAGGAACTTGATATTGCCGACGGTCTCGCCGCCCCAAATGTCTACGTGCTCGATCCATGCTGCGGCACCGGCTCCTACCTGCTCGAGGTCCTCAACCGGATCGCGGAAACCCTTCGCGCGAAAGGTGGCGATGCGCTTACGGCGCAGGAGATAAAGCGTGCCGCAATGGAGCGCGTGTTCGGCTTCGAGATTCTGCCTGCCCCATTTGTTGTGACCCATTTGCAGATCGGCTTGCTCCTTCAGTCGCTCGGTGCGCCTTTCTCGGACAATAAGAAAGAGCGGGCCGGCGTCTACCTCACCAACGCTCTCACAGGATGGGAACCGCCCGACGGCTCGAAGCCGCAGATGCTGCTGGCGTTCCCCTCACTCCTGCAAGAGCGCGACGCGGCCGAACGGGTCAAGCAGGCGAAGCCCATCCTCGTGATATTAGGGAACCCGCCCTACAACGGCTTCGCCGGACTCGCCGTCGATGAAGAGCGCGATCTGTCACAGGCCTATCGAACCGCCACACGCGCGGCACAGCCTCAGGGACAAGGGTTGAATGACCTATACGTCCGCTTCTTTCGCATGGCCGAGCGGAAAATCGTCGAGAAGACGAAGACAGGGATCATCTGCTTCATTTCAAACTATTCATGGCTCGACGGGCTTTCCTTCACCGGAATGCGCGAACGCTATCTCGATAGGTTTGACCAAATCTCGATCGATTGCCTCAACGGCGACAAATACAAGACCGGCAAACTGACTCCTGAAGGCGATTCAGACCCGAGCGTAATGTCCACCGAGTTCAATCGAGAAGGTATTCAGGTCGGCACCGCAATAGCGCTTCTCACGCGTCGCCAGAATTCGAGCGCCGCTCAGAGCGTGAGCTTTCGCAATCTGTGGGGCAAAGAAAAACGCGCCCAACTCCTCAACGAAGCCGAAAAGAATCTCGCCCCCGAATATACGGAACTGCGACCCGCACTAGCACTCGGATTGTCGTTTCAACCAGGCGCCGTCGAAAGCAATTATCTTTCGTGGCCTCTTTTGCCCGAGCTATTCCCGGTTTCCTTCCCCGGCGTGAAGACCAGCCGCGACGACGTGGTCGTGGATATTGATAAAGAGCGTCTCATAAGCCGGATGAAGCAATATTTCGATCCGGACCTTGGCGACGCGGAAGTTCGTGCACTGATGCCGACCGCGATGACGAGTGCGGGCGGATTCGACGCGCGAAAAACACGTCGATTTCTCGTCCAACGCGGCTTCAAACCCGAAAATATCGTGCGCTATTGCTATAGGCCATTCGACAACCGCTGGCTCTATTGGGAGCCTGAGACTCCACTACTAGATCGAAAGCGCGAAGAATATTTTCTTCAGGTGTTTGAGGGGAATATCTGGCTTAGCGCCGGGCAGCACAATCGTAAAGATGCCTTTTATCAACCACAAGTGACACCGCTCCTCGCGGATCATCATATAGTTGAATCCAACGTCGGGATGTTTCCGCTTCACCTGCGCCGCGCCAACTCTACCGGAGGGCTATTCGGCGAAGATCCAAAACCTAACCTCTCGACCAACGCATCCAATTGGCTTGCTCAGGTAAAGGGAGCCCCCGCTGACCTATTTTTTCATTGTGTAGCGATTACGCACGCCGCGCGCTACCGACAAGAGAGTGCAGGCGCGTTGCGGCAGGATTGGCCGCGAATTCCGCTACCGAGTAGTGACAAAGCGCTAAAGCATTCTGCGGAAATCGGCCGCAAGTTATCCGCCTTGCTGGATGCAGACGCAGCTCTTGAAGGTCTCAGCGGAAACCCTCGTTCCGGACGCACCGAGATCGGTCCGATCTCTCGCGAAGGCGGCGGCTCGCTGAATCCTGAATCAGGCGACCTCGACGTTACCGTCGGATGGGGTCACGCAGGAAAGGGCGGCGCCATTATGCCCGGCAAGGGAAAAGTCGTCGAGCGTGACTACACGGCGAAAGAACGAGAGGCGATTGCCGTTGGCGCCGCCGCGCTCGGCCTTTCCGAAGAACGAGTACTCGCTCTGCTCGGCAATCGAACGCTCGACGTGTACCTGAACAACGTCGCCTACTGGCGAAACATTCCGCTTGCTGTTTGGGAATACACGATCGGCGGCTACCAGGTGATTAAGAAATGGCTCAGCTATCGCGAGCGCCAAATCCTGGGCCGCGCGCTCAAGATGGACGAAGCGCGCGCCGTCACCGATATCGCGCGGCGCATCGCAGCAATCCTCCTGATGGAACCCGAACTGGACGCCAACTACGAAGCAGTTAAGAAGTCCACCTATCCCTGGAAATCTTCATCCTGAGCACTCCTTCCGCCCTTCGCCAGCGCGAAGTAACCGGATGTGCGGCGCACCAGACAATCGCGCCGCACAAATGTCCCTCGCCCGCCATGCGAGGACGCGCGGCGGCCTCTCCCCTCAGGGGCGAGGCGAAGACGGATCCGGGATTCTTCGCTTCGCTCTAGAATGACGCCAAAAAAAGAGCCACAAGAAGAAACAGAGTCATCGACGTCGCACACATGCAGCTCGAACCCCAGCACCCTCACCTACCGGCCGCGATGCGGCCGGCCTCCTCTCCCGTAAAATAACGGGCGAGGTAAATTCCCGACCCCCCGAACCTGAGAGCGAAAATGTCGTCCTCGACATTTCGCGCTTAGCATTCTTCCTCACTGGGTGCAGGGGTCACCCCTGCCGAAGGAAGCGTGAAACCCACCGCGGGTTTCACTTCAATAAAGTTCCTCTCCCCCGCTTTTGTAACCTCCCCTCCAAGCCTGCTAATCTTCACCCCGAAATTTGCCCAAACCATCGGCACCGGACCGGAAAAAGGAGATCGTGACCATGACCATCAAAGAGCGCATCGGGTTTGTGACCCTGACTCTCGCCGCCGCCTTCGTCGGAGGCGCCGTGTCCGGCCATATCTTCGCCGCTCGCACCGTCGACGCCGCCAATGCCCCCCGCATGATCACCGCGCAGAAGTTCATGCTGGTCGACGCTCGCGGCAAGACCCGCGGCGAGTTCAACGTCACTCGCAAAGGCGTCGCGCAACTCGCGGTCTTTGACGGCGCCGGAGCGCTGCGTGCCGGCCTCGGCGTCGGCTCCGATGGGGCGCCCGCACTCGGCATCTACGGTCATGACGGCAAGCCCCGAATCGAAGTCGGCCTCACCAACAGCGTCGCCCGCGTAGTGCTCTTCGATGCCAACGCGAAGCCGCAAGCCACCATCGGCGTCGCCCCCGACGGCCAGTCCGGTCTCGGCCTGATGGACAAGGCCGGAAATCCACGCGCCTCGATCATCGTCGAGAGCGACGGCACTCCCACCCTGCGCCTCGGCGACGCGAACCACGGACGCATCGGGTTTGATCTGACGCCCGACGGACGCCCCGGCCTCGCACTGCTCGGCACCGACGGCAAGACCCGCGCCTCGCTCACGCTCAACAGTGACGGCGCCGGCGCGCTGACGTTGTTCGACGCCAACGGCAACCCGGTCAACTCCATTCCCTGATTCGCTCTTCACGGGGCGGCCCGAAACGGCCGCCCCTTTTTTTTCGCCGCATAGTTCCCGTGAGTGAAAGTGTGAAAAAGTGAAAGCTGAAAAGTGAAGCGCTAAGAGTGAAAGTGAAAAAGGAACTGATGCCGCAGCGCCGCCCGAGCACTTCAATAGTCCTCTTTTTTTTGATTGTCACACTCTCAGCCGCGCTCGCCGGATGCGGTTCGATACAACCGCCGCCCCCGACGCCCGAGCAGCAGGCCGAGCAGCTCGAGCCGATGCTCTCGGCGGCCGGCTTCCGGATGCTCCCGGCCGACACTCCCGAGCGCCAGAAACAACTCGAGTCGCTGCTTCCGATGCAGGTGCTGTACTATGTCGGCAAGACCGGCACCCTGCACTACTACATGGCCGATCCGTTCTACTGTAAATGTATGTACGTCGGCAGCGAGGAAAATTATCAGAAGTATGAAAGGCTGAAACTCAACCAACAGTTGGTAGCAAAGGAAGGCGAAGTCTCGCGCGAGGACCTCGAAGCCCAGCAGATGGAGGACATGGACGAGCAGGAAGAGATGTTCAATCCATACGGCATGGGCCTGGTCGGCCCGATGGGCCCCGCGATGTACTGGTGACGCCTATCGCGCCGCTCGAAACACTTTCCTAAAAAAATGCAGTTTGATGCTTTCCTCCAGCGATGCCGCGCGCAATGGCCTGAGTTTGCCAACCCGCGCCGCCTCGCCCGCTCGACTCATCCCGCCGACCGCTCGCTCTCGCACGTCCTCAGCGAAATCCCCGGGATGGCCACGGAGAACAAGCTCCGCCTTCTCAATTGCGCTGTCGCCTCGCTCGACCCCAACGAAAGCGAAGTTTACGTCGAAGTAGGATGCTACAAAGGTGCGAGCCTGGTCGGCGCCGCCACTTCGAATCCGCATGCGCACATTTTCGCATGCGACAATTTCTCGCAATTCGACGGCGCCGCCGACGCGCTCCGCCGCACCCTCGACGCGCACACCGCGCCCGGCCAGGTCACCTTCCACGACATGGATTTCCGCGACTTCCTGGCCGCCGCGCCATGGAGTCCCGCGCGCATCGGCGCCTACTTCTACGACGGCGGCCACTCCTTTGCTGATCAGTACGACGGCGTAGCACTCGCCATCGAGCACTTAGCCGACGACGCAGTAGTAATAATCGACGACACCAACAAACGCGCCGCCCGCTCCGCCAACAACCTGGTCGCGCGCGCCCTCTCCAACTTCAAACTGGTTCTTGATCTCCGCACCCCGCGCAACCACTCCCCCACATGGTGGAACGGCATCCAGGTCTACCGCTACCAGCGCACCCAAAACGACTCCGCAATAAAATTCCCAACCTCAGGATACACAATCCGAAAAATGGTGTACGACGACATCTTCCTGGAAATGAAACACCGCCGCCGAGCCCGCCGCAAAATCAAAAAGGACCGCACAACAAACCGTTAAACTCACCTGAGCGCAAGCGACTGGCGACAAATGTCGCCAGCCGCGATACCTAAGCCGCCCGCAAACCTCCTAACAGGGACGAAGTCCCGCATCTTTCCTGACACTGGGTGCAGGGCTCAGCCCTGCCGAAGGAAGTGTGAAACCCACCGCGGGTTTCACATTAAATCAAGTCATCTCCCCTTCCCCCTGCTGCTTGATCGCCCCAAGCACCGCCTCCCCCTCCGCCGCCGCCGCAATCCCCAACTTATCCAGTATCGTCTTCTGCCCAACTCTCAGCCCTCGATCCGCCAGCATCGCGACGACCTCCGCAAACACTTTCACATCGCTGTCATCCGGCAGTCCGAGCTCAATCTTCGGATACCGTTTCTGCGGCCCCATATTCAGCTCGACGATCGGCCGCACCAGATCCCGCGCGAGCGTCGCCGCCAATCGCCGCGCATCCGCATTCAGAATGTCGCGTCGCACCCCTTCATGGACTTGAGCCGCAGCTCGTGAGCCTCCAGCATTAGGCATTTCAGTAGTCAATGTCTGCCCTAGGACTGCCTTACTCACTTGCGCATCTAGGTATTCACAAAATCGCTGATACAATTCCGCACTGCCGTTCTGATGTGCCTCGGTAAACTCTATTACCATCGACTCCGGCATTATCGCCGCGGCATCAGTGCCTATTCGCGATACTGCATTGAGTAATGCCAGCTTATCCTGTTCCGATGCGCCCGGATGGTATTTGCCGACCCTCAATGGCTGCCCGAATACCTCAGTGAACGTTACCCAGTCCTTAAGTACGTAGTTCTTGAACAGGTACGCCCACCCTGCCGCGCGCGCCAACCCTCCGCGTATCGGCAGCCCGGCTTTCGCCTTGGCAAAATGGGTGACGAACTTGTAAGGCGCGAGCGGGGCCGTCATCGGCTGTATCCCGATTCCCGGATTCATCGCCGAGTACATTCCGCCGCCCCCGAAATGGGTCGGGCGCGCCGGTGCCGCATCGCTCTCGGCCGGGATCATTCCGTCCTTTGAGCGTACGCACCAGGATTTCCTCGCCCGAGATCCAGTCGAACGCGAACCAGCGCGGGTCGCGCCACTTCAACTGTGCGGGAAACCATTCTCTCCCAGACGTATCCCACATTATCTCAGTCGCCGAAAATCCCTTCCCCACTGCATCGAGCACGTCGAACAGCACGCTGTCGAGCTGTATCGGCCCATCGCAGATCATCTCACGCACCATTGCCGCCGCCCGTTGATCCTCCGACGAACTGGAAGCCGCCCGCACGATCACATCCAGCTGCGCAACCGCATTCTTGCGAGTGCCGAGCACGGCCAGGTAATGGAGATCCTTTTCTTCGATCTCCTGGGCCAGCTCGAGATACAAATAAGGATCTCCGATTTCGGCCTCTCGCAGGATATGCGACAGTCGTTCCGGCGTGAGTCCCATCGACGGATGCATAACTGAATATATATTACGCACCCCCGCCATCGTCGGCGCCGCCTGCTCTTCGCGCAGGATTCCAGTATCAACTTCGCGCCCATAAGCATCATAGAGTTCATTATAATTCTCCAACGGAACTAGTCAGTTCGAGATTCTTTGGTAGCCACTTCGCCAATCTTCAAAAACCACTCGCCGCCACATCGATGGCATGGTTGCGGAAGCCGAACGATCGCGAGAATAAACTCGTACCCGCACTCCTCGCATTTCCATTTCCAGTAGCTATTCATCCGGCTAGAACGAACCCACACTCGCGCCCGACGACGCGCATGCGCGCGAGATCCTTCGCTACGCTCAGGATGACACGAAAAGTTGAGCATGGCTTGGCCGCTCTAAACCCTCTAACAGGGACGAAGTCCCGCATCCTTCTTCACACTGGGTGCAGGGGTCACCCCTGCCGAAGGAAGCGTGAAACCCACCGCGGGTTTCACATTTAATTACGTTCCTCAAAACCCCCTCACTCTCCCCGCCCCAATCTCATCCTCCACCGGCGCCGACCCAAACGGATCCCCCCGCCCCTCGAACCCCTCCCGCTTCCCCACCCCGCGCGCCGAAATGTACGCGACCTTCCCCACTTCCGCGCGCGACGCAAAGAATGCGAGCGCCGCCGCCATCGCAGAGTCACCATGCCGTCCTTTGCCGTCGCTGCCCGCGCGACGCTCCGAAATCTTCGCGACCCCTTGCTCGAGCACGATCGCGCGATGGTCCGCCAGCACGTCCGCATCCTTGGGAATCTCGATCGTGCCGTCCTCGAACGCCGCCTTGTAGCGCGGCATATTTTCGCGATACCACGATTCCGACAGCATCACCTGCACGATTCGCGCGCCGTAACGCTGCGCCGCAGTCTCCGCGAGATACTGTCCGTTGCCGCGCGCGTCCATCGCGCCGGTAGTAAATCGCGGGAGTCTGTCGATTATATAAAAGAGCACCTGCTCCTGGTTTCGAAACGGGATATTGCGCAGCTCGACCACGAACGGCGTCCGCCGCGTCAGGTCCTGCCCGATTTGCAGCGGCCAGATTACAGTCAGGTCTCCCGACCGTCCGAAGTCTTCGCCGAAATAACTCGCGAGCGCCAGGATCGAGCGCCGTCAGCGCCGGCGCGATATTGTCCTCGCACCATGCCTGCGTCTCGGAATATCGATGCGCTTCCGGACGCCCCGAAAATTCCGCCGGCATCTCCCAGCGAAGAATTGGGATGCCCGCTTTCATCCGCGCCTCGATCAGTACCGAACTCAGGTACGCGCCCGACGACGCGCGCGGAACACAAAACAATTCTTCGCCGACGTTATCGCCGTAGTAGTCGACAATCTGCTGCCGCCATTCGCGCTGCTTCGCCTCACTCCACTCTATTTCGGTCTGCTCGCAGATTTTTCTGTATAGTCCGTCCGATAGTGCTTCATCAAAAGTCGTCCGATGGAGTGAGTATGGTCTCCGGCCCGCCCGAATCTCACTGACTAGTTCATTGAACGGATTATGCGCCCCGTTGTGAGTACTGATTATCCGCACCAACCCGCCCCACATGGTAAACGCGAGCGCAGCTTTCAGCAGTCCCGACAAGTCTTCATGGAACGCAGCCTCGTCTATCACCGCGCACCCATCCTTGCCGCGCAAATTCGAAGGCCGCGACGAAAGCGCAACGATCTTATGCCCCGACGCAAACCGAATTCGGTATGCCAGGATGGCGCTGCGCTCATCATCGAGCACAATCTCCTCAACCGCCTCAGCCGCGCGATTAAACCGCCGCGCCCACCGCGCCGCAGCCTCGATAAACTCGAGCGCCATATCCTTGTTGTAGCCGATATACCACCCATCGATCCCAGCCCGCCCGGTGGTAGCAGCCCCCAGCGCGCGATCGGCAGCCTCAGTCCAGGTAATCCCAATCCGCCGCGACTTCTCACTAACCTTGACCTGCGACTGATCAGCCAGCCACCGCCGCTGATAAGGAAGTAGTATTGAGAGTGGTTCATTCATTGGTATTGGCAAATCGGTCCAGTTGAGTAATCGAAATTCCTTCCTCTGCCTTTCTGTCTCCTCTCCCTGTTAGGGAGAGGATGAAGGTGAGGGTCCTTGTCCAGCGCGCATCTTCCCGCGCGCGACTCAAGATTCTGTTCTTTGCGTGCCTTGCTTTTGACGCCACCCTGACAAACATTGACCACCATGGCATTGTCCGAATCACCGCAATGGAATGCGCGGCGGTTGCGGCGTGAGCAGACTGAGGCGGAGCGGATTTTGTGGCGGCATCTGCGGAATCGGCAGCTGCGCGGCGCCAAGTTTCGACGCCAGTTTCCGATCGGGGCATACTTCGCCGATTTCTGCTCGACTGAGCGAAGGCTCATCGTTGAGCTCGATGGGGCGCAGCATCTTGATAGATCGCGAGAAGATGAAATCCGCACCTCGTTTCTCGAGTCGGAGGGCTATCGAGTGCTTCGATTCTGGAATAGCCAGGTGCTTGAGAGTGTAGAAGAGGTTCTTGGCGCAATCGACGAACTCCTTCGAGGCGCGAAGACAGCGTGAGAAGGAGCAGAATCCTGACTCGCACGCAAAAAATGCGCGCTGTATTCGGACCCTCACCTTAATCCTCTCCCTAACAGCGAGAGGAGACAGAAGGACCATCTGGCTCGCAGGGAGAAGAGACGAAAGGACCGTCAGGCTCTCATTGAGCGGGATGATTTCCGTTTGTCGATGTTCCTGCGGCACCAAGTCTTCGCCAGCGTCTGTTCCGTTTCCTCTCCCTGCTAGGGAGAGGATTAAGGTGAGGGTCCTTATGCAGCGCGCTTTCTTTAGCGCGCGAGTCAGGATTCTGTTTTTTTGCAATTGACCTTTCACCGTTAGATCTCCATCAACACTGCTTTGATTTGATCGGCGGCTTCTTTGCTTAGGCCCTTGTTGCGGGCTTCTTCGACTTTCTGCGCGACAGCAGCTACTCCTGCGCGCATGTGCTCGGCCCATTTCTGGTGCTCGGTTTCGGCTTTCACCAGGCCTGAGACGCAGCGCGCAAGGGCACCGACGTTTACGGCTGCGACGGTCGGGCTAGTACGTTTTTTGCGGCTGGTCTCTTTTTCTTTGGCGACGACCAGGATTTCGAAGAGACGGGTTTGCACCAGTCTCATCAGAGCGCCTTGCATTTGCGCATCATCGCCCTTGAACTGTTCGCAAACCATTCGCGCTTGCTCAGTTGCAAGCCGGACCGAATCGAGTTGCCGTTCGAAGTTGTGGCGGTAGTCGTCGATGCATCGGCGAGAGATCTCGAACCCATTGTCCGCCAGCCATTTTTGCAGTTGCAGCGAGGTATGCATGGTGCCCTCGCGAAGCAGAGCGTCAAGCTGCTCTTTGAGGTCTCGGGCCATTCGCTTGATCTTCCAAGTCTTTGGCGGAAACGGTTGGTAAGGCACTCGTTTTGGATGTCCGTCGGTATTTTCTTTCTTCGCGTTCTTCTTCATCCCGCCCCTCACCAATACTTCCGCGGGCGCGCGACGCCCGCCGGCGACGGGAAGTTGTACTCGACCACGTCGACGCCGCTGGCGGTGAGTTTTGCGAACCAGGTCTCGCTGCCCTCGCCTTCGAGTTCGAGCAAGCCCAGGTCGCGCAGGTAGGCGAGTTCGCGCCGCACGGTGTTGAGCGACAGCGACAGCTTGATATCGGCGAGCACGCGCCAGATTATCTGCTCCGAGACCGCTATCGGCCGTCCGGCGTCGACTACGCGCAGCATCCGCCAGCGCGCTTCCTCGCGATTCTTTTGTTCGAGGTCAATTCCGTCCGGCATACAACCTTTCCTTTACCTCTGCGATTTGCTCGCGCATTTCTTCCCGCATCGCGTCCAGCTTCGCATCCAGCGTGCCGCTGAACCTGATCCAGTCCTCTCGGCGCACGTACTCGAGCGGCAGATTCACGCGCAACTCGATCAGCTGCTTTTCAAGATCGTCGACGCGGCCCGAGTCGCGAGAATGCTGTTCGTCGCGCCGCTTCAACAGCCATTGAATCGTGCTCGCATTGACCGCGAGAAACGCGATGAAAGCGGCGGCCCATCCCGCGGCATTGCCCCATTCCAATCAGATCGCTCCTATTTGGAGTGATCGATGCGCGAGCGACCTAACCCCTAACCCCTTCCCATAGTGGGAAGGGGAACCGGATTGGATTGAGTCCTTCCCTCGACGGAAGGGGAAGCGGACTGTTTGGGAGTAAACGAGCGAAGAGGAACCAAACGCGCGATTGTTCCCCTTCCCTCGAGGGAAGGGGTTAGGGGTTAGGTTCCGCTTCCAAGCCGCCGCGCTTTTCACTTAATCACCGTCAGCGCCCTGGTCCCGATTCCGGCGCGATACAACTCGATCCCCGACGCGACCATCTGGCGCAGAGTGCTGATCGGGATCAGCGAGGCGTCGAGACCTTCCGCATGAATACCGGCCTGTGCCATCGATTGAATATCCATCCAGGCTGCGTCGGATTGCAGGTCGTCGCCCAGATGCTCGGTCGCATAGATCGCAACTGCGATACCGATCTTGTTCCTGACCGTCGCGAACATCGCAGCGGTAACCGCCGGCATCGCGCGCGCGACATTTGCGGCGACTGCGATTTCGACCTCGGAGTTCGGCGCCGCCGCGACCAGTCCGAACGGCAACGACTTGAACAGCGCCGCAACCTCCGGCGCCATCGCATCCGCAATAATCGGCGCCAGCTTCCCGACAATAGCTATCGCTGCGGCGCTGCCCATCCGCCTAGCTCTTGGCCGAGGTCGCCGCTGCCCCCGATGGAGCAGTCACGGGAGCCGGCGCTACCCCAGTCGGGCAATTACCCAGAGTCACAGTCTGCGGCACGATCAGTTGATTGCTCGAATTGGTGTAGCCGTAAACCTGGCACGAGAACTGGTTGGCCTCAGTCTGATAGGTGGTGCTGATCGAAAGCGGCAGCGCAGGACTCTTCCCCTCGCAATAAAGCACGAGGCTGGCGTAGTCGACCTGTGCCTGCGCGTTGCAAAAATTCGTAGCCTCCATGCTGAGAGCGGCGGAACTCGGCACGATCGTATTCTTGCCGCTGATCATCTGTTTCGGAGTCGGCTGCAGCAGCCCGCCGCCCTGTTGGGCGCATCCGGAGAAGGCGAGCGTCAGCGCGCAGAGCAGAAGAAGAGCGGAATCCTGAATCGCGTGCGAAGCGCGCGCTGTATAAGGACCCTCACCTTCGATCCTCTCCCTTACAGGGAGAGGGGATACAGACAGAACGTTTTTGGTTTTCGAGCTCATATAGGTCTCACCTCTTGGTTGCGGGCGTGATTTGTTTTTTCACGGCACGTACGTCATATGACTCGCGGCGGTGCTGAGCGGGGTCGAAAGCTGACTCAGTCCCGTGTCGATCGGCGTTTCGATATCCATCGTCACGACGCCGGCGTTATCGCATCTGGCGATCGCGCGATGAGGCGGGAAGAGCAGCGGAATCGGGCTGGTCGAAACGTCGAGCGCCATCGCAGTCCCCGGCGCGAGTTCGCCCGCAAGCGGCGCAGCGCCCGACGGCGCAGTCGAGCGTGAACATCTTCTCATGCACCTGCGCACAACTCGCAGTCAGCAGCAATGTGCAGGCGAAGAACCTAACCCCTAACCCCTTCCCATAGTGGGAAGGGGAACCGGATTGGAGTAACCCTTTGCCGCTCACCCTCCTCGTCTTGCTCCCCTTCCCGCTCGGGAAGGGGCCGGGGGTTAGGTTCTGCGGCGCAACGTCATTCCCCGGCAACACGTTTCACCGCCCTGTCATAAGCATCGCGACAGTAGTCACGATCGTCATGCAGAATCTTGAACCGCCGCTGCCGCACGATGTCCTCGTCAATCGTGAAGCACGCGGCCAGCCCGGACCCGAGCGGACACGGCGCCTGCGCCGCATCCGGCAGCTGAGGCCGCGGATCCAGCGGCGCGAGCGCGATCGGCATCTGCGCTGGTGAAGACGCCGGCGGCGAGTCGATATGCGACTCGAAGGTCGGCGCGCATCTGGCAGCTAGCAGGCTAATTGCCGTGATCAGCATCAACCGAGACTTTGCTTTTTCGTACATCTGCCTTTGCATCCTCGACGTCATTCTCTGATTGGTCGCTCACTGCGAGTGGCGCGGTCGCGACGATACGGCCGTACAGTGCAAGTCCCGCGGTCATCAGCGCCATCATGTTGCCGACGGTCACGCCGTTGGCGGCCATGTCACCGACGATCAAAACGATCGTGCTGACACACCCGTAAAACCCCTTCGATTTGTAAAATACTTTTCCAGTCATCTGAGAAACCTCTTGCGTCACGCGTACGCGCGATTCAGCCATCCCTTGAGAAAATCCGCGCCGCACTTCTGCTTCGATGCGACCATCCGGTAGTGCGCCGCCAACTCCGAGCGCAGCGCCGCCGTCAGCGCGGCCGGATCGGCGCGCCGCGATGCGAGCGCAGTCGTGGGACCGAGCGCGCCGTCTTCAACCACCGGCAAACCGCACGCGCGCAACGCGCGCTGAAGACATTGGATCGCGTGAGACGCGCCCATGTTGACGGCAAGATCAAAAACCTTGGCGGCGATCGCGGCCGGAAGTTGCGCAAATCCGAAACGCAGCCACCATTCGCTCCAGTAAATTTTCACCGCCGCGTCGCGCGTGAGCGTCGCGATATCAAGCCCAGGATACGCGCGCGCGGAAATTCCGAACCTGGTCGCGCCGCCCGGGTCGGCGGGATTCGACGAGGAGCCGCCCTCGTTGGCGAGCACGCGTTCGACCGCGGCTAGAAATTCGGGGCTGTAAGCGTCACGAGCGCTGGTTGATGTGTCCACGTTTCAATCGCTCTGCGATCGGCGCGGACGTTGTTGAGGAATCTGACGCACGGCTCCTGCCCTTGAGGGGAGGGGCGCAATCGCGGAGGGCATTTTCGGGCGCGCGAGTCGACGCGAGGACCTTGTACACGTAACGTTCGGTGCATCGAAGCTCTTGTGCGATGCGCGAGATGCTGACGTGCTCCGCGCGCATCGCGACAATTCGCACGCGCCGGCGGGTGTGAGCGCTGGTGACCGGAATCAGCAGCCGATCGCCACCAAACGCCCGCGCCATCGCGAGTGCCGCAAGCAATCCAATCGAGCGCGTGATCGAACCGCCAGGAGTCGGAGCCAGCGGGATGTACAAGCGGCGGCCGCCGAAATCGGCGATTAACTTGTCGGCGGCGTCGTCACCGATCGAATGTCCGATCTGGTCAAAAAGCCTGGTGTGCGCAGTGTCCGCGAACGAATCGAAACGCGGCGCCGGCGAGGGAGCGCGATCGAGCGCGGGCATCCGGCTGGAGATTGCGTTCATAAGCCGTACGCAACGCGGAGATTGGACGGGATCGAGCCGATATTGCGATCGCGGTCGTAAACCAGCCGCCAACTGATGTCGGCGATGTCGTGCACGCATGAGTGACAGAGGCCGTGATGACGCATCACGTCTGAGTGAGTGGTGGTTTCATGACACCACAGACAGGTCACATTGCGGCTAGAAGCGGCCGGACGAAGCGGAAAGGTCGCGGGTTCCATAATTCCTCCGCGCGAGTTGGGTGGGACGTCGACGGTGCGGCGACGAACTGTAGTAGGACGGAGATGGTGTGAAGGACGCGTCGAAAAAGAAAACTCGTTGAGGTGGCGGGCACGAAGTCGCGAAGTGAGCTAAAGATGTGTAGTCGGGAGGATCGATTGGCGGCCAGCTGGGATATCCAGGGACAGAAACGGGGGGAGATCGGATGCACTCGCGCGGGCGGAGGGTTCGGTTTGAGTTGGGAATGGTTTGCTTGAGGCGGGATCATGCGCTTTAAGAATCTTATTTCACGTTAGGAGATCTATGTCAACTACAGTGGTTGACGCCGCGTTTCGTTCGCGGCTGACTCAGGTGATCCAGTCGTTCGGATCGGTGGTCACTTTGGCGACAGCGGTCGGGGTTTCCGATAACGCGATCTACAAATGGTTATCGGGCAGGGGGCAGCCGAGCGTCGCTAACCTGGTGGCGCTGGCGCGCGCGGCGCGAGTATCGGTCGAGTGGCTGGCGACGGGGAACGAACCGACTCAGGGCGCGCAGGCAATCACGCGGGCGGTTGAGCACGGCGACTTCGTCTTCATGCCGCGGAACAGCATTCGATTTTCGAGCGGGCGCGACGGGATACTTCGCAGCGAGCAAGTTGTCGATTCGATCGCGTTCCGCGCGGACTGGGTAAAGCGGACGCTCCACACGGAGTCACGCGACTTGATCCTGATCGAGGTGATTGGCGATTCGATGGCGCCGACGGTCGAGGATTCGGACTTGATACTCGCGAACCTGGCGGAGCCGCGGTTTCGTCAGGATGGAATCTACCTGCTGCGGCAGGACGGCGGGCTTGCGGTGAAGCGAATCCAGCGGCGTCCCGACGGGAAACTGCTGGTGCGCAGCGACAATCCGAAATATGAAGCGATGGTGGTTTCGAACGTGAAGATTATCGGGCGAGTGATCTGGATTGGCGGGTGCGTGTGAATCGGTTCAGCGAGTATTGGCGGGACTGACGCCGAATTGAGTTATGAACAGTGCGCACGCGATCATCGCGAGTCCTTTGAGGAACATCGAGACGTTGACGGCGCGCATCAGGGGATCGGCGAGCGTCAGCATTGCGGTGCCGTGCACGACGATGGTGACGGGGACGAGGAACAGCACGATTAGCCAGCCGCCGAGACGCGGGCGGTAGTTGAAAAGAATCATCGCGGCGCCGGCGAGCTCGACGACGCCGGAAATCGCGACCCAGAACGCGCGGAATGGAATCGGAGCGGGCATCAGATCGATGTAACTTTGCATCGACGTGAAGTGGGTGATGCCCGAGAGAAAGAAAATCAAGGTGAACAGGATGCGGGCGGTGATACCGATAGCGGGACTGGTGATTTTGAGATCGCCGGTGTCCATATTCGTGCGCGAACAATAGTTCATCGAACTATCGAACAGAAGAGTTTTTCTGCTTTTTTCAGTATTATTCTGCTGGCGTGGAATCACGAATCAAAGATAACGAGATTGGGCGGGGTGACCTTGCGGAGGTGATCGAGCGGCACGAGGTCGGGCTCGACGCGGCGCGTCCCGACGCTGTCGCGCGCCGGCGAAAGACCGGGCAGCGGACAGCGCGCGAAAATATCGAAGAGTTGTGCGACGCGGGCACGTTCGTCGAGTACGGGCCGATTGTGGTTGCGGCGCAGCGGCGGCGTCGAAAGATTGACGATCTGATCAAGAATACTCCGGCGGACGGGCTCGTCACCGGACTCGCGACGGTCAACGGAAATTTGTTTGGCGCCGAGAAATCGCGATGCGTCGTGATGTCGTATGACTACACGGTGCTGGCCGGCACGCAGGGGCATCAGAACCATCGCAAAAAAGATCGGATGTTCCAGCTTGCGCGCGAGCTGCGATTGCCGCTGGTGTTGTTTGCTGAAGGCGGCGGCGGGCGGCCGGGCGATACTGATGGCGGCTTTCACAATTCGCGATCGTTTCACGATTTTCCGAAGCTGAGCGGGCTCGTGCCGTTGGTCGGGATCACTTCGGGCAGGTGCTTTGCGGGCAACGCGTCGCTGCTGGGATGTTGCGACGTGGTGATCGCGGCGAAGCGATCGAATATCGGGATGGGCGGTCCGGCGATGATTGAAGGCGGCGGGCTCGGCATCTTTCGTCCTGAAGAAATCGGGCCGATGGAAGTGCAGGTGCCGAACGGCGTGGTTGACATCGCGGTTGAAGACGAGGCGGAGGCGGTGCAGGTCGCGCGCAAATATCTTTCGTACTTCCAGGGCGCGGTGAGCGAGTGGACGTGCGCCGATCAGCGGCTGCTGCGCAATATCATCCCGGAGAACCGGCTTCGCGTTTACGACGTGCGCGACGTGATCGAGACGATGGCGGATACGGGGTCGGTGCTCGAGATTCGGCGCGACTTCGGGCTGACGATGATCGCGGCGTTCATCCGGATCGAGGGGCATCCGTTCGGCGTGGTTGCGAATAATCCGAAACACCTGGCCGGCGCGATTGACAGCGATGGCGCAGACAAGGGCGCGCGGTTCATCCAGTTGTGCGACGCGTTCGACATCCCGATTTTGTTTTTGTGCGACACTCCGGGAATCATGGTGGGCCCGGAAGTCGAGAAGACCGCGCTGGTGCGGCATTCGTCGCGGATGTTTCTGACAGCGGCGAATGCGACGGTGCCGTTTTTTACGATCGTGCTGCGCAAGGCTTATGGATTGGGCGGGATCGCGATGGCCGGCGGGAGTTACGATGCGCCGCTGTTCACGGTGGCGTGGCCGACGGGCGAGTTCGGTCCGATGGGACTCGAGGGGGCGGTGAAGCTTGGCTATCGGAATGAACTTGCGGCGATCACGGATTCGGCGGCGCGGAAAAAGCGTTTCGACGAGATGGTCGCGACGATGTATCAGCGCGGGAAGGCGATTAACAATGCGTCACATTTCGGGGTTGACGATGTGATCGATCCGGTGGATTCGAGGAGATGGATTGCGGCCGGGTTGAGGTCGAGCGCGCCGGCGGAGCGGCGCAGCGGGAAGAAGTATCCGTACATCGATAGCTGGTAAGTCGAGGTACGACGCCCCTAAGAAGGACTCATTGCGGGGGTCCGTTTTTCGAACCTCTTAAGCAGCCACGGAACCAACTTGAACCATTGCAGGTACCCAATCGTCACCGGCAGCAGCCACCATATCGCTACGAATTCCCACATAGAATTCATCACAGAATCACAAGCTTTGGGTCCTGCTATCGAACAAAGCAGACGATCCAGGCCCGCGCCCAAAGCCCAGGAGAGCACGCTCGACGGAAAGCAGTAGACGAGCGTCGGGAAATTATACAGCCACACAGATTGTTCCATTACGTGGGGCTCATCAATGTTGCGGGCGATGTCGGAGTGGTAGTACTCGAGGGCGAGGATCGCTATCAGGTGAACCACGCAAATCGCAATCCAAATGGTGCGCGCCGAACTGAGGTTTCGTCGTATTGCTTCGACAAAATATGCGGCAAAGACGAAGATCCCCAGGATCAGCAAGAACATGAAGAGCCAGTAGGTCAATATTATAAGCAGGTCCATGATTCGGTGTTGTTCGGGAATGCGGCGGTTTTCTTTTATCAGATCGGACGCGGCGGATTAAGGAAGTGTAGTCAGTCAAGTAAGGATGTCGGACTTTGCTTGTCATCCTTCAGAGCGAGCGACGCGAGCGGATGAAACGGGCCTCTGGACAGCTTCGCGCCAGCGAAGCCGGTACCGGTTTTGAAATCGCGCAGTGGTCCTTTGTTGCTTCGGACTCTCATTGGATGCAGAACGCGGAACCGGAACCGGCGGCGCTTGCGCGCCGCTGTCCGAGATCCTTCCTGCCGCTCGCGTTGCTCGCTTCGTCAGGATGACAAACAAATTCGCGGCACTGTCCGCACTCGTTGCATGCAAACAATGATGGTGCGGGCGTTGCGGTGGAGTTGTACAGCTGGTGCGCGCTGCGGTATCCAAGTCAGAGGAGCGGAATCTTGAGTCGCGTGCTTCGCACGCTGTAATCGGACCCTCACCTTCGATCCTCTCCCTTACAGGGAGAGGGGAAGAGAGGGAAGGAACCGATCACGTTTAATTAGTATTTCAGGAGAGATGTTGTGATCAAATCGGCTGAGGAGACTTTGAGCGTGGCGGGGGTTCAGTTGGCCGTGGTCAAAGGGGGGACGGGGAAGCCGCTGCTTATTTTTCATGATGAGCTTGGGTATCCGGGGTGGATGACCTGGAACGAGACGATTGCGCATGAGCGCGAGTTGCTTATTCCGCTGCAGCCGGGGTTTGGGAAGACGGCGCGGCTTGAGTGGGTGCGGACTTATCGCGATCTTGCGGGATTTTATTCGCAGGTGGTGCGGGAGTTGAAGCTCGATCCGGTTGATGTGATTGGGTATTCGGCGGGCGGGTTTATTGCGGCTGAGATGGTGGCGGCTGATCCGAAGATCTTTTCCAGGATGATCCTGGTTGCGCCGATGGGGATTAAACCTGCTGAGGGCGAGATCATGGACATTTTTCCGATCACGATGCGGACGCATTTGCGCGCTACGGTGGCGGATCCGGCGGGGACGCCGGAATTTATCAAGCTGTATGGCGGCGAGATGACGCCGGAGCAGTTCGAGGCGTTCGAGGATGCGCGGGCGGAGTCGGCTCGAATCGGATGGGAGCCATACATGCACAATCCTGCCCTGCCCTACTTGCTGCGCGGGACCAAAACTCCGACGCTGCTGGTGTGGGGGACGCGTGATCGCGTGGTGCCGCGCGGATGTATCGACGCATACAAGCAGGCGATACCGGGAGCGCAGATCGCGACGATCGAAAATGCCGGTCATCGGCCCGAGATTGAAAACTCAACTGAGTTTGTGAAAATAGTCAGTCGTTTTCTCAGTGAGTAAGAGCTTTGCATAGGTGGGAGGCAGAATCAGAATCTTGAATCGCGCGCGAAAGAACGCGCGCTGGATAGGGTCCCTCACCTTCAATCCTCTCCCTTTGGGAGAGGGGAAGAACAGCGAAAATAGGTAATCGGGAGTTATCATGAAAGTTGGATATTTCACTGAGCGGCCGGTGCGATGGATTCCTGAAGAAGTGATATTGCGCAACGGTGGACATTTTGCCGTTTCGAATAGCTACTTCGATCGCGAGCGCGCGGCTGAAGACTATAACTACTTTATCGACGAGAACCTCTATGCCGAGGAACTCGGGTTCGACATCGTCGCGCTGAATGAGCATCATGGGAATCCGTTCTGCATGGGGAGCGTGATGAACGTCGAGGCGGCGATCCTCGCGCGGCTGACGAAGAAGGCGCGGATTTTGCTGATCGGGAATCCGCTGCCGGTGATCAAGCATCCGCTGCGCATGGCCGAGGAGCTGGCGGAGATCGATCTGATTTCGCGCGGACGGTTGATCTCGGGATGGGTGCGGGGCGCGGGCAGCGAGCAATTCTTCAACAATGCGAATCCTACCTACAACCGCGAATACTTCGAGGAGGCGCACGATTTCATCATCCAGGCGTGGACCAAGCCGGGGCCGTGGCGCTACGAGGGCAAGCATTTTCACTATCGGCACGTGAATCCGTGGGCGCTGCCGTATCAGAAACCGCATCCTCCAATGTGGATTCCAGGAACACTCAGTCCGGAGACAGTCAGATGGTGCGCGGAAAAGGCCTATCCATATTTTGGGTTGGGCACGTCGCTCGGCCCCACCTGCGATTTGTGGGACTACTACGCAGACGAAGCCGCCAAACATGGATACGAAGCGGGTTCGGAGAATTTTGGCTACGTGCTGCCCACCTTCGTGGCCGAGACTGAAGATAGGGCGCAGGAGTTAGGCAAGAATTTTCTGTTCGGCGGAGGCCAGAACTCATTCGCGCGCGTCGAGCATACGCTGCCGCCGGGATATAACTCGAAAGAGGCGATTCGAAAGCTTGCGAAACAGCCGCAAGGCAGCTGGCTCGGAGTCAGCGGCGACAAAATGCGCGGGCAGACGGAGGATGTAGAAATCGATCCTGCGGCTATAAGAGCGAAACTGATTCCGGGGTACCTGAAGGCGCAGAAGGCGATACAACTTGTGATCGGCACGCCCAAGTCGGTGATTCCGAAGCTGAAGGCGATCCTCACCGTGCTGCGGCCGGGGTCGCTGGTGATATTCAGCGTGCAGGGGCCGGTGGCCAACGAGGATCGGCAGACGAGCATGCGGCTGATCGCGCAGGAGATAATTCCGGCGCTGAAGGAACATGCTAAGTCGATCGATCTGATCGACGCGCTCGAGCGCGCGCCCGGATCGATCAAGCTGACGTCGGGAACCTCGCGACGTCCGGTATCAGATCGCGGACCGCTGAAAGAGCTGGGGCTGGTATAACGGACAATCAACTACTCCACAGGCGATGAGGGGCGTGTGCACGAGGGTGGAGACTAGCTCAGCCAAAAATCCAGGGCACAGTTCGAGTAGCGCTGGCCGCAGCGAGCCGCGTCCGGGAAATATGCTGGCGTACAGATCGCTGCGAGGCAGCGCGTCCTCGGACCATCTGGACCTGATACGAGGGGCTGCAGCGCTGCTGGTGATGCTCGGTCATCTGCGCAACCTGTTTTTCGTAGATTTTTCAGAAGTCGCAGGCAACTCCAATCCGCTGGTCAAGTTCGTATATCTTGCTACGGGCTTCAGCCATTACGCGGTGATGATCTTCTTCGTGTTGAGCGGGTTTCTGGTTGGAGGCGGCGTGCTGCGCGGGCGCATGGATGGGAAATGGAGTTGGAGCCTGTATTCCACGAATCGGCTGACACGGCTTTGGCTGGTGTTGATCCCGGCCTTGTTGATCGGCGCGATTTGGGACC
Source organism: uncultured delta proteobacterium (assembly GCA_963733715.1). Classification (GTDB taxonomy): domain Bacteria; phylum Desulfobacterota; class Binatia; order Binatales; family Binataceae; genus Binatus. The sequence goes on along the minus strand of CAVTEN010000031.1, from coordinate 64,004 downwards.
ATTGCGGGATACACATCTTCGGGACTTCCGGAATTTACGGCGGAGTGGCGCGCGCCAACATCGGCATCTTCGCGGTGCAGCCCAGGCTCTCCGCCAGCGTCATGATCGGCAACGCGCTGTTCCTGCAAGACATCCTGACTCCGACCTTTGGATCGAATGGACCGCTGTGGAGCTTGAGCTATGAGTTCTGGTATTACGTGCTCTTCCCCCTGATGCTGCTGGCCGTTCCGTTGGGTAAGGCCAATTGGTCGACGGCTCTGTACGCGATCGCCACCTTCGTGGTCGCGTTTTTTATCGGCGAGACGATATGCCTTTATTTCCTGATCTGGCTTTTGGGCGCCTCGATAAATCTTGCGCCGGAACAGCCAGGCGGGCGCGGCAGTCTGTGGATCGTGGTTGCAGGCGCGGCCGTGGTGCTGGTCGTCGCCGTAATAAAATTCAAACCCGGCAGTACTGAGTATTCCGATTTCTTTGTCGGCGTAGCGTCCGCAGTTTTGATCTTCGCTTTGTTGCGCGGTCGGGCAAGGAGTAAGTCGGGGATCTATTCGCGAGCTGCGCGCGGGCTCGCTGGTTTTTCCTACACCCTATATGTCGTGCATCTCCCGGCGCTGGTATTCATCAGCGCATGGCTGGTTCCGCAACGGCGATGGCAACCCGATGCGGTCCATGTTGCGATGGTAGCGGGCCTCGGAATATGCGCGCTCGCATACGCATTCGTGATAGCCCAACTTACCGAATACCGGACCGATGTAGTCAGATCGCGAGTGACTGCTGCGATAGGCCGTCACGGCTGACCTCGAAGCAAGACCCGATCAGTGCTCGATTTAGGGGGGTATGTCGAGAAGACGGATCTTTCTGGATAATCGATCACCATGAAGAAGGTGCTGATGGTTTGTACCGGCAATATGGATCGCAGTCCGACGGCTGCGATGGTGCTGGCGGAGATGTGTGCGCCGATGTGGGTTACGTCGGCCGGGACGGAGCCGTGGGCGAAGAATCAGGTCAGTATCGAGCTGGTCGAGGAAGCGGACGTGATCTGCGTGATGGAAGAGGCGCATCGCCGGCATATCCGCGATCGCTTCGGCGAGGTGCACGCGGAGAAAGTCGTGGTGCTCGACGTTCCTGATAATTACGTCTGCTGGGAAGACAAACTGATCACCATACTCAAGGGCAAACTGCGCACCGCGTTAGGACTCAAGAAGCAGGGGTGACCCAGCACCCAATGTTACAAAAAATTAATCTTTGCGATCGCGCATCATAACTCAAAGTAGAGATTTAACCCACTTCCGCTGTCTTCTGAGTGATCGGATCTCGAAGCGAATAGTATCCCTAACTCGTCCGTGTAATGCCGAAAATACGAGCCAATTCAAGTGCTTAAGGACAAACTGCGCATAGCGTTGGGATTGACAATACCAAAAAGATAACTATTGAGGAGTAGGGAGAATGTATTTTTGCGCGAAACCTAAGCCGGTTTCACGTTTCGTTGGGCAGGGGTGGGCTCTTTACCGCAGTACTAAGCAAGTTGTCACCGCAACAGCATGCGGTCTTTTCGCTGTCAGAAAGTTATGACGGGGGGCGGACGCGTGCCCAATTATCAGGACCGTACTCAGTAGCCATACTCGTCGAGGAGGGCCTGACGTAACCTGGTGAAATGAATAAGGCCGGCCTGGTACTGGAGTCTCTGCTGTACCGGCAAGCCTTCCATATCGAGACCGTAGCGGCGCGCCAGACCGTTGACGGCCTTCGCGGCTGTCGGCGATTGCGTTGGTTCATCCACACCAGAGAGCATTTTCCTTGGAGGTGCTGATTCGAATAATTTGACAGCCATATTGCGGGGATAAGCCCCCAAGCTCACAAGCAGATCGGCGGCGAGTTCGCGCGGATCGCTCAGATGCGCCTCATATCCGGTGTGCCGCGAGAGCTGGATCGATTCGTCGCGGGACGAAAAGAGCTTTGCCGTGATGTGATGTCCCGCCTCGTGTATGAACGCGGTCCCGACCACGACCGGATGATGGGCGCCATTGAGGCAGATGAGCGGCCGGTTGTCCAAACCGGAGTCGCGCCCGAGATAGAATCCGAGTACCGCAAGGCCGGTCGGCCAGGACATCTTGGCGATTCGAAAGTCGGCGCCGAGTGCGGAGGCGCGCTGCGCAAATTCTTTGATCGAACCCATACGAACGGGAGAGTCGTTAAGATGTGGCCACGCCTTGCGCTTCGCCTCGCTGACGATTTCCCGCACTTCGGCTCGGCTTAGGCAAGCTCGCAGTGCTCGGCCATAGTCTCGACTCCACAGACGCGTTATTTCGTCCGCAGTGGTGGCAAGTGCCTGAACGCGCTCGTTTGAGGCGGTTTCAGCGCTCCTGACTATTTCGGCCGTCAGGCCGACGATGCGCGGGATACGTTTCTTATCGGTCATCGGTCAAACCATCTCCAATGCCAAATTATAACCAAAAGTACTGAATTAATGCTAGATAGGCAACAAGCCGCTCGGTTTAGTCCAATTCGGGTAAAAATAGCGTTGCAGTGCAAAGCAAATCCCGTGTAATTAACCTCGACACTACAAATTGGCGGATTTTTAAGCTCGCTGTTCGAGTTTTTTGACTACCAATTTTCAACCACTTCGCGCCTCTCTCGCGCCGACATATCGGCAGTACCTTCATTATAGCATGCCACGTTCGCCCCCATCTCATGCGGCAATTTTTCATTAGCCGCATCTCGACATTCTCAAATTGAATCGCGTCCGAACTTTAGCCCCGGGGAAGGAGCTATCTCAATGGAACTGCGTTTGCTATCCAACGAAACCGAACGAAGAATTTTCGCGGCGCGTACCGAGCAGATTCGTGCAAAGCACGGAGTCGGCTTCAAGGAACGCGCGCGCTCGCGTCTGGCCAGAATTCATCTGACCTTTGGCAATCTCTACGCGCTGTTTGAAAACGACGGCGACCCGGCCGAGAAAATGATCGCCGGGCTGGTGATGCACGATCTCGAAATGTTTCCGCAAACCTGCCCGAGGCCCGACCTGTCGCATCTGCCGCCGCGATCGGTGCTGGAGGTCAGTGAGCTGTGGTCGCGTGCGATCGGCGCCGGCGCGCTGGCGCGAGCGGGGGCCGCTATCCTGGCCGGACTGCTCGATGCGCGCGCGATCCTCGCCTACCTGGGAGTGAGGCCGTTCGACGGGACTCCGTTCTACCGCGCCACTGGCTTCGTCAATGCGGGAGAACCGGTCGAATATCCGTATCTCGAGACGCTCAAAGGCGAAGCGATTTGGGCGCAGCCGATGATCCTCGAAGGTGAATCGCTGGCAAAACTGACCCGCGTTTTTTCGCAACTGATCATCGAGACGAACGATGACCATAGCGTCCTGCGTTTCAGAAATTTCCTGAAAGGGAAATCGGCGGGCGGTCGTCCGGCATTCGTCGACGAAGATGCGGCGCCGGCGGCTGAATCGCAGGTCATGCATCAAGACCACGCGGCGCCGCTGCAATAGCGGCCAATTTTGGCAGAGCGACTGAATCGGATTGGTCCAATCAGTGCGTGAGGGGATATGAACTACAGAACAGCAACAGAGCCGTCATCGGAATCGGGACGCTTCGGCGACATCGGCACGAACATTCCGGTCAAACTCACGAAGGAAGAACTCACAGAGCTGTCAACTGTCAAGCCGTTGCTCGCGTGCATTCACGTAGCGGCGGAGTGGGCGTTGATCGCAGCGACAATCTATCTATGCCAGCGATTTTGGCATCCGATGCTGTACGTTTTCGCGGTCGCCTTCATCGGATCGCGCCAGCATGCACTGCTGGTGCTGATGCACGACGGCGTACATTATCGGCTGCTGCGCAATCGACGGCTCAATGATTGGATGTCCGAAGTGATCCTGGCGTGGCCGCATCTGGTTACGGCGCGGCAATACCGCAAGAATCATTTCGCGCATCATAAGTTTCTTAACACCGCGCAGGATCCCGACTTGAAGCGGAGAAAAGGCGACCCGGCCTGGATATTTCCGCAGGCGATTCCCGATCTTGCGAAATCGCTTTTCCGCGACGTGAGCGGGTTGAACGCGCCCGGAATGCTCAAGCTGGCGGCTTCGGTGGCATCGGCGGACACGGTGTCCACCGGGTTTCTCGCGTTGCGATACGGATTTTACGCCGTCGCGCTGGGCATCATCGTATATGCCGGTGCGCTGGAAGGTTTCGCGCTGTATTGGGTCGTCCCGATGTTCACCTGGCTGATGCTGGTCATGCGCATTCGAGGCATCGCCGAGCATCACGCGATCGACGAACCGGAGAGCGCGTACCCGCGGACACGGACGACAGATCCGACGTGGCTCGAGCGGATTTTTCTTGCGCCAAAAAACGTCAACTACCATATCGAGCATCACTTTTTCCCGAGCGTGCCCTTCCATCGCTTGCCCGAGCTCCACGCGATCCTGATGTCGAAGCCCGGGTACCGCGAAAGCGCTCATCTGACAAGCACGTACTGGGGCGTGCTCGAGGAATCTGTCGGCCGCACGCCGTCGAATGGCGGCAAGGCTCGCGCCGAGAGCAGCTCGACACTCGAAGGAATCCAGCGCGTCGCGGAGGCGACAGTTTGATGATCTGATACCGCTAATATCAACCTTCTGTTAATCGCGCGCCGGTTGAACCGTTTGCAAATCGCGGTCGCCAACTTGTAGAGTTGCGCCCGGGCGCGAACCGACCGATTACAGCCACCACCGGAGTGGACTCCGTCTGGCGGGTCTCGCCCGGCTGTGAATGGCTGTAATTCCAATCACATACAATCTTCGGAGCCTGATGGTCCGACGAACGACTTCGCTGATGACGGCGCTCGGGATTGCGCTGGTCGTGATGGTCGTCGTGATCCTGCTGAGCTTCGTCAGCGGCCTGCGGCAGAGTCTTGAGCTGGCTGGCGAACCAGGGCACTGGATCATTCTCAGCCGCGGCACCGTGTCAGAGGGCGAGAGCTACGTTCCTCGCGAGCAGGCGGACATCCTGCGGACTCGGCCCGAGATAGCCACTGACGCGTCGGGCGCGGCGCTCTTTTCTCCAGAGATGGTGGTGCCGTTCAACGCGGCGGTAAACCGGCCGGCCGTGCAGTTCAGGCCGGCGTCGTTGCGCGGGGTGTCGCCGGTCGCATATCGGATGCGTCGCGGGCTCAAGTTGGTGGCGGGGCGATGGCCGGCGCAGGGTCGCGATGAGATGGCGATCGGACAAAAGCAGGCTGCGCGATTTCCCGAACTGGGCGTGGGCACGACGTTCAAGTACGGACGGCGCACGTGGACCATTGTCGGAATTTTCGCCGATCGAGGCAGCGCCCTCGAATCGGAATTCTGGACCGACATCGACGTCCTGCAACAAGATGCGCGATTCGAGAACGGCTACTCGTCATTTCATATCGTGCTGAAACCGGGAACCGAGGAAACGTTTCGAAACGCGCTCACCGAAGATGCGCGACTTACCGTCGACGCGATAAGCGAGAAAGATTTCTTCGCGCAACAGGCCGAGGTCGCCGACCGGCTGCGCGGGCTGGTGCTGATAGTCGGTCTGATCGTGGGAACGGGCGCGGCCTTCGGCGGCATGAACACGATGTATGCCGCGGTCGCGCGGCGCACGCGCGAAGTTGGAGTTCTGCGCACGCTTGGCTTCGGCCGCGGATCGGTGCTGACCAGCTTCCTCATCGAGAGCGTTATTCTCGCCATCGCGGGCGGCATTGTGGGCGATCTGCTGGCGATATTCCTGGGCTTTGCCGCCGGCCTCAATCATCGGCTGATGAGCGTGGGCGCCGTGGTCTTTTCTTCGGCCTTCTCGTGGAACGCGCTCGCAGGCGGAATCATCGCGGCGCTGCTGATTGGAATTGTCGGCGGGTTGATGCCGGCGTGGCGCGCTTCACGTCTTCCAATCCTCGAGTCGCTGCGCGAGGCGTGACGCGATGCAATCGATACGACTCGTCTTCCGCTATTTGATCCGCCAGCCCCGGCGCGCGATTCTGACGATGCTCACGTTTGCGGTCGCGACCTTCATCTTCACGGTACTCGCGGCTATCCCCAGTTCGATCGACATGATTCTCAAAAAAACCGCGGAGACCCTGCGCGTCTATTCGTATAACGCCGACGGGCGCTATCTTGGCGTGCCTGCTCGAGATTGCCGGACGGTCGAGCAAATCCCCGGCGTCGTCGGGTGCGTGCCGATGGTGGTGCTGCGGGCCACATACCAGAACGCGTCGGAAACAGTGCAGGCGTTTGCGCTGGATGCGGACAAAGTCGCGCTGATGTATCCCGACTACAATCTGCCGCCGCAGGTGCTCGAGCAGTTCAACAACAACCGGAGCGCCGCGGTCGTGGGACGCCTGCTGATGCGCAAGCATGGCTGGAAGGTCGGCGACATCATCACGCTGCGGGGCGATTCCAACCGGCTCGACATCAAATTCAACATGGTCGGCGAGATCCCGGCCGACAACTATCCAAATTTTTTCATGTTCCGGCGCGACTACCTGGTCGAAGCGGAAAAGAGAATCGGAATCCCCGAAGAAAAGCATCCCGCAGGATTCCTGGTGACTCGGGTCGACACGGCCAGCCATGTACCGTCCGTGATTCATGAAATCGACCGCGGTTTCCACAACTCGGATTTTGAGACCGCGTCGATGACTGAAAGCGAGGCGGTATCGGGCCTGATGTCCACCGTCGGCGACATCCGCGGTATCGTATCCGCCATCTCGGCGGTGATTGCCGTGACGATTTTTCTGATCGCCGCGAATGCGATGTCGATGATGGTGCGCGAGCGATTGCGCGATGTGGCGGTGTTGCGAGCGCTGGGATTCAGCCAACCGTACATCGCGCGCATTCTATTTGGCGAGTGCGCGCTGATCGGTGCCGTGGGCGGCGCGTTCGGATGTGCCCTGGCACTCTGGCAATTCGGGAGCGGTACGACCCTGCGCGCGGTGCTGGAGAGTGCAGGCTACCTGACGGTGACCTACGACGCCGCGCTCGAGGCGCTACTCGCCGCAATCGTGATCAGCCTGCTGAGTGCCGCCATTCCGGTGTGGGGCGCGATGCACGTGACACCGGCCGACGCCTTTCGAAAGACAATCTGAATCGGCTACCTGCCCACGGCGTGACGAACCGTGTTGAGTATATAGATGAAGTCGCGGGGGGACCGCACTTCGCCGAGAAGCGCCACGCGCTCCAGCATTTCCATCTCGTCGCCGGTAATATTGTGGATGCGCCTTATCTGCTCGTCTTTGCGGAAATCTTCCCACGCCGACTTCGCGTCGCTATCGGGCTCCGGATTGAGGAGTGCCTGCGCGCGCGGATTAGCGAGGAAAAACAGTTCCCGCCGATCGAGCCCGAGCACTTCGGCGAGACGCGTGACGATTTTGTCCGAAGGATGCCGCTTGGCCGATTCGAGGTGCCCAATATAAGGAGTCGAGGTCTTAATCCGCCGCGCGACCTCTTCCTGGGTGAGATCTAATTGCCGCCGACGGTCGCGAAGTACCTGACCAAAACTGCGTTCCTTGGTCCGTGCCATGAAAGTGGTCCCCTTGAGGTTTTTGCGCGGCGCAGGATCAACCGCGTTCCCAATCAATTGGGTGAGATTCGACGCTGCCAGTTTGTACCATCCAAGAGCCTGTAAGGCAAATTCAGATCTGGAGCCCTCCCGGCCCGGGCCTCCTCGAGGTCGCCACCCTTAACCAGGGTGGCCCACAGGTCCTTTGGGTTGCTGAAAATCAGGTCGGCCTTCGCAGGAATCACGTACCAGGCTCCCGCCATGACCTCGCCGTAGAGCTGGTCGTGCAGCCACTGAGCCTTTCCTGAAACAACCCGGAGATTGGTGACCCGCGGGTCCTTGAGGACCGCGGCAATGGCGTCGCGGCCGGTCGCGACGTAAACGTCATCGAAGACCCGTGTGGCGGAGCTTTGTGCCGACGACGAGCGAAAGATGATCGATATCTCGTCAAGTTCAACTGGCCCGCCCGTGTAAATCGGTTCATCCGGACCCTTCAAATCGCGAACCTGCGGGAACAGATCGCGCACCCGCTCTTTTGCGGGACTGTTTATAATGAGACCGGCGAGCAGCGGCGGCTCGGTGGACGGCACCATCAGGATAACAGAGTGCTGAAAGAGCGGGTCCTGCAGATCGCGAGTGGCGACCAGAAACGACGGCGTCGTCAGGTCGGTGCTTTGTGCTGTCTGCGATGTCGCCAAGGTCGCAATCAATGCCGTGATCGCAATGCTCGCGACGGTAGGTACACGGAGCCTGATGCTGAATGCCCGCATACAGCAATTAATACCCAACTCGAAGCGAGGTTCAAACGCGCTGGTCCGGAAAAGGCGCGTCACCGCTCCCTTTTCGTGGAGGAGCGGTGACGCCTGGATCAGTCGAGCAGTTGAGTGATTGTTGTCTCGACTACTTCACGTTGATGTCGGGGCCGAAGTTGTCGCCGGCCGGCGCGTTTAGCGTCGTCTTGGCGCCGACAAAGAAAGAATCTGGCTTTATTGATCCTCCGGTCATCTGTTGCTTGGCGTCGTAGCTCGCCACGCCAAAGGGTGATGCGGAGCTGATTGCGGCCAGTTCGCCTTTAACGAACGCGATCCCGTTGGGCGCGGCCAGGCTCTCGTCATTGACCTTTTTGCTGACCTTGACCTCGAACGGACTGATCGTTGTCTGGGGGGTTGGAGAGCCAGTGGTCGTGATTTGAGTAGGTCCAAACTTTACGAGGGTGAACGGAGAGTTGGCGTTGCTGGACCACAGGTCGCCCGCTGCGTCGAACACGAGAGCCCACGGACCCTGGATCGAGCCCATGCCATCGTCGCTGAGGGTCACGTCGGGCGCGAGTACTGTGAGGCCGGAACCGATCGCCGGAAGATGACCAGCGTTGAACTCGAAGAGCGACGTGTCGTTGACGTTCGCGACCCACAGATTGCCGTTCTTTCCCAGCACGATTCCCAGCGCACCGTCAAACGGCGGAGTGGACTCGATGGTGGTGGTGAACAAGAGATCGGTGTTGCTGGCGGCGAGCTGGGCCGGGGTCACGACGAACACCGCGTTAGCCACACTATCGCTGACCCACATATTGCCGGTTGCGTCAAAGACCGCCTGCTGCGGGAACATAAAGTCTGCGGACATGATCTGGACGGTCGGCGCCGGCATCTTAACTTTCTTGAGATTCTTCAGTTGGGCCTCAGTGAACTCCTCGAGCGACGGCGCGATCGTGCTGCCGTTGCCACCATCTATGACCCACAGATTGTTCATGGCAGTCGAAGACCACGCCCTGCGGCGCGCCGAACACGGCGCTGTTGAGGATCAACTTTGGTTTCTCGTCGTGAGTACCGTCGGGAATGTTGCCGAACTCCACGACGTTGGTGCCGTTGGCCACCCACAGGCGTTGTTGCTTACCGCCAGCGCGGTACCGGCAGCAGCGACTGCGATCGCGGTTGCGCCGATCAGCGCACAGATTCCCGTCAGCAGATAGTTAAAGTTAGACTCGTGAGCGCGACGGTCCCGGGAAATCCGGGGCGTGCTCACCGGGAGGTTCTCGACCGTCATTGTTGCGTACATGGATCCTCTCCTGTTTGTGTTAACGTGCTCTGTTTCAGTTAACGATTTCGATTTGGCATCTCCCTACTCTCCGGGCTACTCCGTTGACGGACGAAAGGCTAACGGCGAGCGTGGTTAATGACGACGCGCAATTGAAGCGCGCCAGGTTCTGAGCGTCGCCTACGGACCCTTCACCGAAGGTCGAGACGACGGAACTCAAAGCGGCGAAATCGCTCCTCGCAGAGCTTTGAGTGCTTAGACTCAAATTCCGTGCATACGCTGCGGGGCAGAGCTGTCAATCATTAAGAATTTGTAACGATCGGCGCAGATCGAACGTCTAATATGCGCAGCCAGTGATCCCTGCTCGCCGGAATTTTCGTCCTGCGGTGAATCTGAATGTCCGGCTGTTCTTGCGCTGACCGCTCACGTAAACAAATCTGCATTACGGCGACCGCCACGCTTCCTCATTGCGCTGGCGCTTGTGCCGATTGTTCTGGTCCTTTCGTGCAGGCCGCCAATTCTCATTGAAAAGAAGCCTGCTACCAAGGGCGATCCACCGGGAGGGCCGCGGATAGTTCCGGCCGCGGAGCCGACGCCGCTGAAGAGCCCGAATATCATCTTCGTGCTCACTGACGATCTCTCGCTGAACCTGCTGCAGTTCATGCCGCACGTGCAGAAGATGGAGCGCAACGGCGCCACCTTTACGAATTACTTCGTCACCGATTCGCTTTGCTGCCCGTCGCGCTCGTCGATCTTCACCGGCGAGTTTCCTCATAACACTGGAGTGTTCCGTAACTTCGAACCTGACGGCGGCTACGGCGGCTTCAACGCCCACGGTAATGAGCCGAACACTTTCGCGGTGGCACTTCAGCGCATCGGCTACAAGACTGCCATGCTCGGAAAATATTTGAACGGCTATGAGCCGACGAGGAACGGCCCCGCGATGGGGTGGAACGAATGGGACGTCGGCGGCCTCGGCTATCCCGAGTTCAACTACGCGCTGAATGAAAATGGCAAGGTCGTCTACCACGGCAGGGAACCTCGCGATTATATGACCGATGTGCTCTCGCGCGCGGCAGTCAAATTCATCCAGAAGTCGCAGGGCGCGCCCTTCTTCATCGAGATCGCCACCTTCGCGCCGCACGCGCCATTTATTCCGGCGCCGCGTGACGCGCGCGCGTTCCCGGGGATGCGCGCGCCGCACACACCGGCCTTCAACGCCGCGCCGGACGCCAACGCGGCCAAGTGGCTGATCAAGGTATCCGCCGCTGTCCAAGGCCCGCATAACTGTGATCAATCGAGAATTCCGGATGCGCGCCCGATCGGTGCTCGCGATCGACCAGATGATCGGCAACCTGAGGGCGGCGGTTGCAGCGGCCGGCGAGGAGAAAAACACTTATCTTGTCTTCAGCTCCGACAACGGCATTCACATGGGCGAGCATCGCCTGATGCCGGGCAAATTGACCGCGTTCGATACGGACATTCACGTCCCGCTCGTCGTCACCGGGCCCGGAGTTGCGCCGGCGCACGTTATCAATGAGGTCGTTGAAAACACCGATCTCTGCGCGACCTTTGCCGAGCTGGCCGGCGCTGGCGTCCCGGCCACCGTCGATGGCCGCAGCCTTGTGCCCCTATTGCGCGGGGCGCAGGTTCCGGAGTGGCGCACTTTGGCGCTGATCGAGCATCACGGGCCGCTGGTTGAGCGGATGAATACAAATGACCCGGATGTGCCCGCCAGACGCAGCGGCAATCCGCCAAGTTACGAGGCGATCCGCGCGAGCGATTCAGTCTATGTCGAATACGATGACGGGACTCGCGAGTATCACGACTACGCCAGCGATCCGTACGAGCTGCGGAATAGCTTCTCGACGCTCTCGCCCAACGACAAGGCATCGCTGCATGCCGCAGTCGATGCGCTCCGAATCTGTCACGGCGCACAAGCATGTTGGCAAGCCGCTCGACCCGCAAAAACCCGGAACGCGTCGAACGTCGGAAGTTAGCAACCACCACGATGCGCGCTGCTTTGCGGGCACTGACCACCGCGGCGTCAAGTGCTATTGCTGTGGGGTTGCGATGAGCTCGAATCGGAAAGCGGACGTGGCGATCGTCGGCGCTGGCATCCTCGGCCTCGCGCATGCGTACTTCGCCGCGAAACGCGGGCGGTCGGTAGTTGTGTTCGAGCGCACTCCTCAAGCGCAGGGTGCGTCGGTGCGCAACTTCGGCATGATCTGGCCGATTGGGCAGCGCGCAGGCGTCGTGCACCAGATCGGCGACGCGCAGTCGTCAAATCTGGAATGAGATCCTCGACGAGGCAGCGTTGGAGTATCGTCCGACCGGCTCGCTTCACGTTGTTTATCATCAGGACGAGGCTGACGTGGCGCACGAGTTCGTCGAACGCGGCGCCAGGTCTCGGCTACACATGCACGTGGCTCTCGACTGCTGAAGTGCTCGCGAAGAGCGCGTCGGTTAATCCGAAGGGACTTCTCGGCGGCATCTGGAGTCCGACCGAACTCACCGTCGATCCGCGCCAGATTCTTGCGAAGCTGCCGGCGTTTCTCTCCGAGAAATTCGGCGTTCAATTCCGCTTCGGCACGGCAGTGAGATCGATCCAGCTACCGCGCATCGAAGCCGGCGCGGAAATCTGGGAAGCCACGCAGGCTGTTGTATGCGGCGGCGACGATTTCGAAACTCTCTTTTCAGAATTATTCGCGGCCAGCGGCATCGATCGATGCAAACTGCAGATGATGCGCACCGCGCCGCAGAAAAATGGATGGGAGCTCGGCCCGGCGCTCGCCGCGGGCCTCACGCTGCGCTTCTATCCCGCATTCGAAATATGCACGGCGACCTTGCCGAAATATAAGGAGCGCGTCGCGCGCGAAATGGCCGACTACGATCGCTTCGCGATTCACACTCTCGTCTCGCAGACCGCCGACGGCGCGCTGACGCTTGGCGATTCGCATGAGTACGGCCGCGCAGTCGACATCTTCAACAAGACCGAAATCGACGACCTCGTGATGCGCAATGTGCGCGAGTTCCTGATTGCGCCCGACCTTTCGATCGCGCAGCGATGGTACGGCGTGTACGCCAAGCATCCCGATAAATCATGGGTCGCGATCGACGCCGCGCCCGGCGTCCGCATCGTCACCGCGGTCGGCGGCTCCGGCATGACATTGTCGTTCGGCTTGGCCGAACAGATGATCCGCGAGATGCATATATAATGAAGCGGTCGTATTCGGGGCCGGTAAAGGCCGTCATCCTCGATTGGGCGGGCACGACGGTCGATCACGGCAGCCTCGCGCCAGTCCGCGTCCTGCAAGAAGTGTTTGCGTCGCGCGGCGTTCCTATCTCGGAGGAAGAAGCGCGGCGCGACATGGGCGTGCTGAAAATCGACCACATCAGAAAGATTTTGTTTGGCACAAACGTCGCGGCGCGATGGCGCGAGGTCGTCAAGCGCGATCCGACCGAGACGGACGTCGAGAGCCTGTTCGCGAACTTCGTGCCGCTCCAGCTCGAATGCCTGGTGAAGTACTCGACCGTGATCGATGGAGTCGCGGAAACGGTCGCGCGTCTTCGCAAACGCGGAATCAAGATCGGCAGCACCACGGGATACACGCGCGCGATGCTCGAGATGATAATCGTGCCCGCCGCGGACCAGGGCTACAGTCCAGACTGCGTGATTACTCCTGATCAGGTCGGTGCCGGACGCCCGTATCCGTGGATGATCTACACCAATGCCATCCGCATGAAGGTCGAGCCGTTCGAGGCGATCGTGAAAATCGGCGACACTCCGGTCGATATCGAGGAAGGATTGCGCGCGGGAGTGTGGACGGTTGGCGTCGCTCGCACCGGGCAATATGATTGGTCTGTCGGCGGAGGATTTCGCCGCGCTCGCGCCGGCAGAGCAGGCTACCCGCCTTCAGAATGCGCGAACCGCACTGGCCGCGGCCGGCGCGCATGAAGTGATCGACGCAGTCGCCGATTGCGAGCATGCCATCGACGCGATCGAGGCGCGCATCCGCAACGGCGAGCGGCCGTAAAATCATTTTATTGAATGTGAAACCGCGCCGTGGGTTTCACACTTCCTTGGGCAGGGGTGACCCCTGCACCCAATGGTTCAGTAGCGGGAGGCGCGGCGGGTGATTGGGCCGTCGTCGACTAGCGTGATGTGCGTCAACGTTTGCTCGTCGTGGTTCATGCGCCATGACAGGAGTTTCTGTGCGTACTCCAAGACTTGCGGCGCGTACGAAGCGTCGGTCGCCAGGTTCGTAAATTCGTTTGGGTCCTTTTGCAGGTCGAAGAATAACGGCGGGAGATTTGTGAAGTGGACGTATTTGTAGCGGTCGCCGCGGATGATGTTCATCGTGCACTGATGCATCGTGAGGCCGAGCGCGCGCTCCGCTGAGTCGTCGGCGGGATCGCGGAAGTCGAACTCCCAGTGTGCTTCGCTGCGCCATCTGATGGGACGGCCCGCGCCTTCGAGGAACGGCGCGAGTGAAGTGCCGTCGCATTGCACCGGAATTTCGGCGCCGATCGCTTCGAGCATCGTCGGCATGATGTCGACGTTTTCGGTGAACGCCGAAACTACCGCGCCGCGCTCAGCGTCGGCTTGCGGCCGCGGATCGCGGACGATTAGCGGGATGTGGTACGAGCCGTCGAAGTAGCCGCACTTGCCGATCAGCCAGTGGTCGCCAATCTGCTCGCCGTGATCCGACGTAAAGATGATGAGCGTCGAATCCCATCGGCCAGACTCCTTGAGAAACCGAATCAGCCTTCCAAGTTCCGCGTCGACCCGGCTCATCAGTCCGTAGTAAACCGCCTTCAGCCGGCGAAGTCGCTTCTCATTGTCTGTCGCCCGGTAGATTCGACGGCTTAGCTGATGCGCCAGCCATGGATGCTGACGGGCCTCATCTTCGGGCGTCGCTAGGCGCGTGAAACCCGGCACGGTCGCGGGATCGTACATCGAGTTGTAAGGCTCGGGCGCGACGAACGGCGGATGAGGCCGCAGGAGCGACAGATGCGCGACGAAGGGACCGCTCGCGCCGCGGATGTAGTCGATCGTTTTGCCGACCAGAAACGCGGTGTCATCGAATTCCGCCGGATACTTGAGCGGCTTTGGATTCGGCGCGCCGTCTTCGTAATCGGGACCGGGATCGCGATTGCTGTAGGCGAAGCGAATATCCGCCGGCACCTCGAAACCGCGATCCTTGAGCCAATCCGCCCACGGTTTGGGGACATCGCCCATCATGCATATCGGCCGGATCCCGGGCAGCGGACCCTCGTAACTCTTGAGCCACGGATCATCAGCCGCGAGCCCGCGCGGATCCTGGCTCGTGTCGGTGTAGCCGAACAGCACTGGATCGTAGCCGTGCGATGCGACCTCTTTGGCCCAGTTGGTATGGCGTGCATCGAGGGGAGTGCCGTTGGTCCCCGAGCGATGATTCTGCAGATACATCCCGGTGTGCAGCGACGCGCGACTCGGACCGCATGGCACCGCGTTGGCGAAATGACGCCGGAAGAGCACGCCGTCGGCCGCGAGCGCGTCGAGATTTGGAGTGCGAACGACAGGATGGCTGAGCGCTGAAAGACATTCGCCGCGCCATTGGTCGGCGGTGATGAACAATACATTGAGCGGCGATCCCATATAGAAGGTTACTTCGCGGATAGTATCTGCCGCTTGCGCTTGGCGTCCAGCACGGAGCGACGGTACCTTGTTAGCACGCACGCAAGACCTTGCTCACGAGGTTTTCGGGTTTCTTTGTGGAGGCTGAATGATTCCTTTTGCCGGTAGTCCTCTTGATCGCGCGAGTGAGAAGCGGACCGATTCAAATTGGATCGAGTCCAAGCGGCGCGATCCGTCTTCGCTGGTGCTTCCGATGTGGCGGCTCGAGCCGTTTCTACTCGGGTCAGAAAAGTCGGGGCCTCCGATCGAGCTGGGACTGGTGCAGGCGGGAATTGCGGATTCGTTCACCGATGCTGGAGCTCTCTGCATCTTTCTGGGCCTCGATGGCGACCGGGCGGTCTTTGCGATCGACGTCTCGGAAGCCGCCGACCCTGCGAACGCCGGACCGCTGGCGGGACTCGGCTATTTCCGTGACGCGCGCGTGGCCGCATCGATGGTCTCGCTCAAGGACGCTGCGATCATCGCGCAAGCGAAGGCGATGATCGATTGGCATCAGAGGCACGGCTTCTGCCCGCGATGCGGTGCGGCGACGAAGATCATGGACGCGGGTTACCGCCGGCTATGCGGCAAATGCAACGGCGAACATTTTCCGCGGGTCGATCCCGTGGTCATCATGCTCGCGACGCATGGTGAGGCGTGCCTGGTGGGACGCGGCAAGCAATTTCCGCCCGGGATGTTCTCGGCGCTGGCGGGCTTTGTCGAGCCCGGCGAAACGATCGAAGAGGCGGTGCGGCGCGAGCTGATGGAGGAAGCGTCGGTGAAAGTCGGCGAGGTCACTTACTACGCTACGCAGCCGTGGCCGTTCCCTTCGTCACTGATGATTGGATGTTTCGCGAAGGCGGAAAGCCGCGAGGTCAAGGCGGATGAAAACGAACTGGCGGAAGTGCGATGGCTGGAACGCAGCGTCGCGCGCGATCTGATCGAAGGAAAGCAGATCGACGGTGTGCGAGTGCCGCCGCCAATCGCGATCGCCCATCATCTAATCAAAACCTGGGCTCTTGGCGGTGCCTAAGATCTTCTGTTCCCGCCGGGACCGGCCCATCTGAAATAGGCATATGTGATAGTCCTACAGTTAGTATCGCCCTGTGCGCCCTGCTAGACTCCGACCGCAGCGAAAGACGGGGTCAGTTGGGGGAAAACGGTGGGGAGTAACCGGAAGTCATTCCAGCGCTCGATGCCGAAGGCCGGTTGGCCGACGGTACTCTTCGCGATACTCGCAGTGTCGATGGCGCTGGGCACGGCGGGATGCTTTCTGCCCTTGCTGGGCGCGATACCCTCGGTAGTCAGTCTCGCCCACTCGCTCTACACGTCAGGCAGCACGGACGACGCAGACGCGAAAAATCAGGATCCCGAGCCCGTCGTGGAGGCGGGCGCGCCTCCAGGTCAACTTACCGAAGGGAATGTATGCCAGATGATGGCGCTTGCGCGTCCGGATATGGTGCTGGTCGAGTTGCGCAAGAACAGCGCGGGCGCTCCCGAGTATCGCGAGCTTCACATGCAGAGTTCCACCGATGAAGCGCATTGGACTCCCATCGTCGACAGCGAGACTGGCCCCGACGGTTGGATTCCGGCGGTCAACTTTCTCAAGATGGATTTTCAGCCGCCTCTGACTAACGCGATTCCCAGTACCGGGAGCTGCTACCTCGCGTACGCTCCGATCGCGATAGATCCCAACAATCTCGAACAGGTCGCGGAACTCAAGTCGAGCACTGCGGCGGGTCAGATGGACACTTTCTCGTGGGCCGGACGAGTCTACCAATATACGGTGGCACGCACCCTGCCCTGCCTTACTCCGTCTTCGTAGAAGTCCAGCCTCAGCTTCTTACTCGGTTTGGTTCTGGCGTTGCTCCTGGAATTGCGGCGCGGGAGACGGCTGTGGAGTGGCCGGGACAACCGTTGTAGATAGAGTGCCCATGGGAGTCGCGCTGATTCCGCCTGTAGCGATCTCTCCGCCTTCCCATGACGAGGTGCGGATATCCGTCTGATGAGTCTCTTCATTTAGCAGGGTCATCTGGATCGATGTGTACTCGCCCTTGGGAAAAAACACGTAGCCATTGATCGAGTAGTTAGGATGAGCCTCGCGAGTCTGCAGCGATAGCGCGGAGATTTGAGTCTCAGCATCGTGATGAGCTGCGGCCTGACCCTGCACTCCTCCGTACACTCCGCCGCCTGCCGCACCGACGCTGCCGCCAATCGCGGCACCGACCAGTGCGCCTTGCGCGGGCGAGAGCACGATAGTACCGACAGCGGCGCCGATAGCTGCACCGGTGGCCGCTCCGGCAATCGCGCCGATGGCGAGATTCTTCGCTGCTCCCGTTAATCCCGCCTTCAGGGCATTCGCGTTGCCTGCCTCCTGAATCGCTTCGTTAGCCGAAATCGGCATGATCCTTTGACCTTGCTCGTTGATAGCGAAAATTTGATCGGGTTCGACCAGGTATGGCTCGTCGGTTCCGTTCGCGATCGAGACATCTACCGGAACGATTCCACCGATCGGCTCTCCCGGCCGCGCCTGCGTCGTCACGTCTCCCTTGGTGGGAGTAAGCGCAACTCTCGGTGTGAGCGGAATCGGTTTCCAGGTGGTGGCACATCCACTGACGCCGAACGCGATCAGAACCGCGATCGACGACGCTAACGCCGCACGATAGACGCAACTAATCGTCAACATTCTCTTTTGGATCTCACGCGTACAGATTGAGAGTGCTTCAACATCTCATCGCGCCGTCAGAGTTGTCAACGCAGATAGAAGACTATGTATTACCTGGTATTACTCTTTCCGCTTCAAACATCACCCCTCAGTTGTGGTTGTAGCCGCCGGCCTCGGTTTCGGTGAGCGGGTGTGAGATCGGATGCTTTTCGAGAATCGCCAGCGAGCGGCGAATGTCTTCCAACAAAAGATCGCCGAGGTCGCGGCTCACGCCGTGGCGGACCAGGATTCGCTGGACTACCAGATCCTCGCGGTTCGGCGGCATCGAGTAGGCCGGGACCTGCCAGCCACGCGCGCGGAGCCGATCGGAAAGATCGTAAAGCGTGAACCCGTAGTCCTTGCCCTCTTTGAGCATCCAGCAAACCGCGGGAAGTCCGCCGCGCCCGTCGTGGATGATGCGGAATGGACCCATCTTGTCGAGCTCGGCCGCGATGTGTTGGGCAGTGTGATAACAGGCGTTCTGGATTCTCCGGTAGCCTTCGAAACCGAGTCGCAAAAAATTGTAGTACTGGCAGACGATTTGACCGGCCGGGCGCGAAAAGTTCAGCGCGAAGGTCGGCATATCGCCGCCCAGGTAGTTGACGTGGAAAATCAGATCTTCCGGCAGATCAGCGTGATCGCGCCATACCACCCAGCCCACACCGAGCGGAGCCAGGCCAAACTTGTGCCCCGACGTGTTGATCGACTTGACTCTCGGCAGCCGGAAATCCCATAAGAGCTCGGGGTCGCAAAACGGCGCGAGAAAACCGCCGCTGGCCGCATCGACGTGGATTGGAATGTCGAGTCCGCTGTTCTTCTCGAGATTATCGAGCGCATGGGCGATGGCCTGGACCGGCTCGTACTGGCAACACGTCGTCACGCCGAGCGTTGGGACGACCATGATGGTATTTTCGTCGCATCGCGCGAGCACCTGTTCCGGGCCCATCAGAAAACGATCACCTTCGACCGGAACCTCACGGACTTCGACATCGAAGTACTGACCGAACTTGTGCCAGCAGACTTGCACCGGCCCGCAAACCAGATTCGGCTTGTCGGTAGATTTGCCCTGCGCCCGCCTCTTGGCTCTCCAGCGCCATTTCGCCGCGAGACCACCGAGCATCGCCGCTTCGCTGGAGCCGGTGGTGGAACAGCCGATGGTGTTTGAGCCGTCCGGGGAATTCCAGAGATCCGCCAGGATGTGGACGCATCGCGCCTCGATCTCGGCGGTCTGCGGATACTCGTCCTTGTCGATCATGTTCTTGTCGATGCACTCGGCCATCAGGGCCAGCGCCTCGGGTTCCATCCAGGTGGTGCAGAAGGTCGCGAGGTTTTGGCGCGAGTTTCCGTCGAGCAGCAGTTCGTCGTGGATAAGTGCGTAAGCGGTGCGCGGCGACTGCTCGGTGCGGGGAATCTTATACTTGGGAACCGACATTGAAAGGTCGCTGGAAGCATAAATGACGTCCGACGCCTTTCTGCCGGAGTCATGTTTTCTGTGAAGTGACATCTCGTTCCTCCAATGCCGTCCTGAACCTGTCGCGAATGAGTCTAGCGACTAGCCGGCAATGTGCGCGAGGGCGCTATAACCGTTCCAGATTATTTCGATGCCGATGCAGAACAGAATGAAGGCCGACAGCCGCACCAACACATTGGTGCCGGACTCGCCCAGCGCTCCGACTGTCTGTTCGGCGAATCGGTAACAGAGGTAAATGGTCGCCGCCATCGCGACCACACCGGCGACAACTGCGGCGCCGAGGATCGCGATCTCGGGCAATGGCACCCGCGGGCGCTGGCTGCCGATCGTGATTGCCACCGCGATCGATCCCGGGCCAACCGTGATCGGCATTGTGAGGGGATAAAACGCGTCGGTCGGTATCTTCGGCTCGTGGGCCGTCCGGTCGTCGGGGAAATCATCGCTCGCCTGAAGGAGGCTCCAGCCGGTTGCAGCCACGATGAGTCCGCCGGCGACGCGCACGATCGGCAAAGTGATACCGAAGAATTCAAGCACATACGAACCAACGAGCAGCGAGCCGAGCAGCAGGAAGAAGCTGTTGAGCGTCACGCCAAGCGCGAGCGCGTTGCGCTCAGCGTCGGTGCAGTGGCGCGTCAGGCCGAGGAAAATCGGCGCGCCGCCAATGGGGTTTATGATCGGAAACAACCCCGCGTAGACCAGAAGAAAAGCGTTAGCAATTTCATAACCGGAGATCATGCCACCAGCCCTCGTTCGCGCAATCATGGAAGGAGGCGCGATCGTTGGTCCTTGCAGTATCACATCAGCCGGATATGTCGCACGGCGAACGATCGATTCGACGACAACGTAGGCACAGCGGAGACCGAAGCGGAGCTCGCGGGGGACTTCCTGAAGAAGTCGCAAGACGAAGCCGGTCGACCCAATCCGCCCTCGAGAAACTGATCGCCACTCTAAGTTGACAGATCTAAAATTTCGAAGCTGATCCGGGGACCATCGCGGCGGTGGGAATCGATTGGAAAGAAGCGCAACCGAAATGGCTACCCGCGCTTCGCTTGCCCGAACCAGAGAATCCGGGAATTGTCTCCGCGACCTAAAGATGCTCCGGTAATCCACCCGACAGCCATTTATCGAGAGACGCCCGGTTGATCCTCCAGCAGCCGCCGATCTTAAAGCCGGGCAGTTCGCCGCGCTTTACCAGGCGATAGATGGTAGTGGGATGCACACGCAATATATCGGCGACCTCGGTGATAGTGAGAACACTCCCGAGCTCCCAATGCTCGATCCGACTCCGTTTCAACGGCTTACCGACCTCCGGTCTCGCGATTCAGATTTGCCCCGTAACCTCCAGCGTCGCGAATCACGGCTCCCCGAACCGCGAGACATTGGACCATCACGACTTTGTGTCAAATTATTGACCGGTCTGACGTGCACCGTGATAGTCCGAGGGCGAAATTACGGTGCAAACTGACCGCCAATTTAAGCCATGGCCAGGCTTTGGTCGGCGTTGATATAAGGCGAGCGGACCTACGCATTCGGCGCGAAGGCGCCTTACAGGTCTCATGGGGCGCGAGAATTGGATCTCCGACTCGGCGGAGACCATTCCCGCGCGCCCAATTTGCATCCCTACGAAATCAGTTGTGGGCCAGCGGACGCTTCGCCCCCCGATTCGGCCCGATCCAATTCCTCAGTTCGATCCGCGTGCTGCGTACGAAACGACTCCGCGACTTGAGGCACCCGTCGGCAACGTCGGAGTCGAGGATTTTCCCAAGTTCGAGGATCTTCCCAGGTTCGAGGATTCCCAAAGAGACGGCTTCAAGGCGACGAGCCGCCTTGCGGAAGCTGGGACTGCTTTCGGTAAAGTCCCACTTCTTCAGCAGCACGTATTGCTTTCCTCGACGTGCAAGCAACCCGGACTGAACCATCTCGGCTATCAGCCGAGTCACCATCGGTCGCGAGCATCCGATCATCTCGGACAGGCCCTCATGGCCGATTTCCGGAATCAGGATGATTCCGTCCGCGTCTTTTACGCCGGCCCGCTGCGCCAGATCGCTCATTACGATAGTGAGCCGATTCCAGAACGGGAGGTTCAGCAGAGTAGCGAAGAACCGGAGGTTCTCCGACCAGAAGGTGTTCAGCGATGAAATGATTGAAATCAGCACATCAACCGGAAGACTGGCCAGGAGCCGCACTACATGGTCACGGCTGAAAAGCGCCAAAGTGCATTTGCTCGCAACTTGGGCTTCGAAAAGTCGCGCATGGCGACCTTTCTCGTCAAGATAGTCAGGATAGCCGATAACCTCACCCGGGCCGGCGAGTCGTACCAAGGTGCGGTTTCCGTCACCTACCGGACAGTAAACGTTAACGTAACCGCTCAGAATACACGCGAGCATCCCGTCAGTGTTACCCTCGTAGAATGCCAACGCGCCTTTCTCGAATGCCACCACTATGTGGCGTTCGATCAACTCCTCGACCAATTCTACCGGCAGATTAAAACGGCTCAGGCTCGCGCGAAGGATAGTGACGGCGTCTTCAAACTGGCGGCTGGAATTTGTCTTCATGGCTCTGTACTCCCTTTCCTTTTTTATCCGGACCGAATGAACCCCGAGAGGAGCGTTGGGTCATTTCCGGAATGGGCAACTTTGTATCCATGTTGTTAGGATTGTACCCAAGGTCGGCAATTTATGTTGTGAGGTGCTCCTTTGAACGATAAGCCCAAATTTCTAAGCTACAATAAAGTAATCATAGTGGCCGATTTGGGTCACGGGATTTAGGAGGTGAATTTGAACGTCGCGTAGCAAATCTTTCGTGACGGCTAACGCAGGTGCTTCTGATATCAGGCTTCTAGTGCGTCAAATCTCAAGTTTGCCTCTTTTACTGTATGGATAAACGCGATAGCACCAAGCGGGCGATCGACTGTTGAAATGATAATTTAACCTTCTAAATGGACTGAATTTTCTACTTCTAGTTTGATCCATCGACAATGAGTGCTCCTATAGCGTCTAACTGTAGGACGACCAGTCCTGGATTGACCGCCTATCAGTATCCTATAGCGACTAGTTGTAGGACGAATTCCTCTGCAGACTAACAAACGGGTAGGACTGCAGTAGGTCTATTTTCTCAGCTTGAGCGTCGTGCGGCGTACGCGACGACTCCGCGACTCGACCCGCCTTTCGGCAAGGGTTTGGCCGCGGTCCCTGAAGAGACGGCTTCAAGGCGCCGAGCCGTCTTGCGGAAGCTGGGGCTGGTTTCGTTAAAGTCCCATTTCTTGAGCAGCACGTATTGCTTTCCTCGCCGCGCAAGTATGCCGGACTGAACCATCTCGGCAATCAGCCGCGTCACCATCGGGCGCGAGCAACCGATCATCTCGGACAGGCCCTCGTGACCGATTTCCGGAATCAAGATGATTCCGTCCGCGTCCTCTACCCCGGCCCGTTTCGCCAGATCGCTCATCACAATAGTGAGCCGATTCCAGAACGGAAGATTCAGCAGGGTGGTGAAGAACCGGAGGTTCTCCGACCAGAAGGTGTTCAACGACGAAATGACCGAAATCAGTGCATCTGGAGGAAGAGTCGCCAGCAGCCGCACGACATGGTCGCGGCTGAAAAGTGCCAACGTGCATTTGCTCGCAATCTGGGCTTCGAACATGCGAGCGTAACGGCCTTTCTCATCGATGTAGTCAGCGTAGCCAATGATCTCGCCGGGGCCCGCCAGGCGTACCAGGGTCCGGTTCCCATCACCGACCGGACAATAGACGTTCACGTATCCGCTCAAGATGCACGCGAGCATGCCGTCTGCGTTGCCCTCGCAGAAGGCCATCGCGCCCCTTTCGAACGCTACCACTATGTGTCTTTCGATCAGCTCCTCCACCAATTCAAGTGGAAGATTGAAATGACCCAGGCTCATGCGAAGGACGCTAAAGGCGTCATCATACTGACGGCTTGAATTTGTCTTCATATATCTGCACCGGCGTGGTTGGTTGTTGCTAAGGAAAAGCTAAATTGTCGAAGCAGGAGTCAGCAAATCACAGTGCTGCATTTAGGTCACTTCTCGAATTGCTCCGGAGGGAACAGAAATCGCTGAATAGTTCACTACATAGGAGGATTCTACAATTAAGATCAACAGATTAAAACCTAGATTATATGTTTTACCACGTCTGTACATCCAATAGCTTATCAAAAGAGCCCTTACGTTGAAAGAGCCCCATGCCCTACAATATGATGAAGAATCGTGCCATTTGGCACACATATTGCTGCTGTATGTAGGATTTTCCGCCTTTGAGACCGGGCGGGCCGACGCTCTAGTGGGTCGGGAGTTTCGATGACAGGAATAGATCGAGAGTCGCTCGGTTGATCCTCCAGGCTCCGCCAATCTTGAAACCCGGAAGTTCGCCACGCTTGACCAGGCGATAGACTGTCGTGGGATGCATCCGCAATATTTGGGCAACCTCGTTGATGGTGAGAACCATCTCGAGTTCGGGTTGCCCCCCTCTGCTCCGTTTCACCAGCCTACGGCCTCCGATCGCGATCAGATTGGCAACCTCGCATGTCGTAATTCGCCGCACCTCGAGCGACGAAAGCGACACCTCAGATCACGGTCGGCGATCAGAACCGATGGATTGCCAGTTTGATAAAACCCTCGCTGCCAGTGAATTGGCCGGGCATCGTACCAAAGGCTTTTTTGGTTCATCGTTTGGGGTTGCGAAACTCAACAACCGGCGCGCCGAAAAAAATGTGAACATGACGATCCGGAAGAACTCTGGCGGCCGTTAGCCGGGTGGCGACCACACAGAAAACGCGTGATTACGAAATCAACCGCGTCGCAACCCGTCAGGTCGATCGGTTCATCCCACCGCGAGGTGCCGACACCGCAGCGCCCACGTGGATCGCTCAGCCTGACCCCCGCGCGGCGTACGCAGTGACACCACGACTCGCGGAACCATTTGCGGAGGGCGTCCTCGGTGCAAAGGTCGAGGTTCTTGGCAAAGCGACAGGTTCAGATCGCTTCTGGCAGCTGCGGCTGTCGTCACCAAAGTCCCACCTCTTCAGCAGCACGTACTGCTTTCCTCGCCGCGCCAGCAGCCCGGATTCGACCATCTGGGCTATCAGTCGGCTCACCATTGGGCGTGAGCAACCTATCATCTCAGCCAGGTCCTCATGGAAGACTTCCGGAATCAGGATTATCCCTTCCGCATCGCGCACGCCGGCTCGCTTGGCCAAATCGCTCAGCACGATCGTCAGCCGGTCCCAGAATGGAAGATTCAACAGAGTAGTGAAGAACCTGAGGTTCTCCGACCAGAAGGTGTTCAGAGCCGCTAAGATTGCGATCAAATTCTCCGTTGGAAGAGCTGCCAACAGCCGCGCTACATGATCGCGGTTGAACAGCGCCAACGTGCATTTGCTCGCGACCTGGACTTCGAACAGGCGCGCGTTACGGCCTTTCTCGTCGACATAGTCGGAATAGCCGATGATCTCGCCCGGTCCGGCCAGCCGCACCAGGGTGCGATTCCCATCACCTACCGGACAATACACCTTCACATACCCGCTCAGGATGCATGCGATCATGCCGTCGGTATTGCCCTCACAGAACGCCAACGCGCCCTTTTCGAAGGCAACCGCGATGTGGCGTTCGATCACTTCGTCGACCAACTCCAGCGGTAGTTTCAAATGGCTGAGGCTGGCCCGAAGGATTGTGAAGCCTTCTTCGTGTTGATGATTCGTTCTCATTTTCTGGTCCTCCCTTGAGATCGATGAACTGATCAGAGCTTTGGGTCAGTTTCCCGAGCTGGCTGTCGCTCTCTCACAAGCTGGCGAAATTTTGTAGCAAGAGGTTAAAAATTGCCTCTTTTTGTCGATTTTTCATGTTGATAACTTATCGTCCCTGTGTTGATAACTGGCTGCTTGAAGTAAAGGTTTCGCAGGTAGAGGAAGATAAGCACAATGGCGCAGTTAATACGCTAGAAATAGCAGGTCAATTTGGACCTCAGAAGAGGAAAATTTAGTAACTGCTAACCTCGAATTGCAACGTTCAAAGATTCCCAACTTTGGATGACCATCTAATATAATGTCATAAGTTCTTATAAATAGATATAGATTGAATTTGCATAGTAAGTCAGACCGTACCTAACTCTCTCGTTGGCCAATTGTCGAAGCCTACTATTTGGCTTGGAAATACAGCTTGTGGCATCTATCTTGCGTCTAGCTGTAGGATTTCATAACGCTCAGTCGGCGTTACGATCGTCGGACTGCGCCCTTTGCGCGGCTTCAAATCGGCAGTGGGCTGCTCCCCGAAAACGGAGGATCGCGCAGGCTGGCCACGGTCACTCGACCTCCGTACCAGATTCACTCACTGACGGGCCGCGCGTCCGTGTCCCGGCGCGGTGAAGGACTTCAGCCCGCGAGCGCCTTCTGACGGTGGTGGAGACTTCGCTCGCGCCCGAGTGCGCGCGGTGCGCGAACTGGATCGGCTCGCGGATCAGCGAGCCTTGCCACCGAGGATTAGCGGATGAAGTGCTCGCTCAAAATGCACCGTTTCGGTTTCAAGCTTACCTAGTGGATGCAACCCACAGGATTCGCGCTGATCTGACCTGCCACAAATTCGTTGTTGAAGACGTTATTTGTCCAGATATTCGAGCCGCAGTCCGGATTTTGATCGAACAGCGCGAAGAACCCTGGCGGGGAGATTGTCTCTACTGTGTTGTTTTGAATCACGTTATCGTCGCTGCCCAAGTCCACTTGGATGCCGTTACCGAACACCACGAAGATGTTGCTATTTGTAATGAAATTGTGGTTGGACTCCTGCGTTAGCAAAATCCCTGGTCCAGCCCTTCCCTCAGCAGCACAGCTTATGGCGGCCCCGTCGATGACATTATTGCTGGAATTCCCGATGATGATACCTTCAAAGGGGGACCGGGCACCCGTTGATTTAATTGAGGTAAATGTATTATTGCCGCCGCCACCGACTGATAGCACTGGCCCGAAGCTTTCAGGCCCTCCGTTGATGTCGAATACTCCTTCATATCCTATGTCTGTGAAGGCACTATGACTAACATCGTTTAGAACTATGCCGACGCCAGTCGCTAGAGACAGATTGGTAGAGGAAATATGGTCAGCTCCTCCAAATATACCAACAGTAAAGCCGTCCACGTTGCCGTTCGCAACGGAGACGTGATCGGCTTCAATATCGATTCCGATTCCTGCTAGACCAAGTTCAGGACCGCAAGGAGTAGGAAACCCACCTGAAAGAACGCAGGTAATTGCCTGACCGTTCAAATCGACGTCAACATGGGAAGAATTGATAACCAGGCAGTTTCCTCCCCCTCCAGGATTTAGAGTAACAACCAAGTCGTTCTCCAAGACATAGTTGCCTCGCTTGGTGATGGTTTCGCAGCCTGTGACCGGAATAGGCGGTTTCGCGAAACCATTCGTGCTCAGCACAATGAGAACGAGCGCGGCGGCACCACTGATAGCAAAACGACGCATCCTTTCCTCCGCTAACTTTCCGAAAAGCGGCCTCCCCCCGGGCGAACCGTTGGTCGAGCGTCGCACTGCAGCGTCTGTACACCTAGCGAGTTTTATCCTTTTATCGTCTTTGGCGGGTTAAAGTTCACGCCGGTTCAAAGGAGGCGAGATCGGGTTGTTGCAAGATGGTACAGGTTCCCTCTCGCGAGACGTCCCTTTAGCCGTTTGGTTCACCGCTGGCGTGCAGATTAACGTACTTTGCTCAGCCGCGACCCGATACTTGTACCGCTCTTCACCCCAAGGACTTTCAGGTAACCCAGCAACTCCAGAGATTTGGTTCGATGAGCGGAGCGAGCGGAATTTTCGATAGCCGGAGGAACAATCTCGATTTCGTCAGACTCTCGCTCTCGGTGCTCGTGATCCTGTCTCACAGCTTTCCGTTAGCGACCGGTACCGAAAGGCAAGAGCCTTTCATTTTGGCCACGCACGGCCAGACTACCGGTGGCACGATCGCGGTCGATCTCTTCTTCGTGCTCAGTGGATTTCTGATCGCAAACAGTTTCCTGTCCTCGAGTTCGCTCTGGTCATACCTGGGCAAGAGGATTCGCAGAATATATCCGGGATTCATCGCAGCGATGCTGGTGGGCGCTCTCATCGTCGCCCCGATGGCTTCCGCCTCCAGTCCCTTTCATACGGCCTCCGCACAAATTGGAAATTTCGTATTAAGTTGCGTGCGTCTGCGCGAATTCGACTACCGGCACGCGTTTGCGGCGAACCCGGCTCCGGGGGCCATAAACGGATCTACGTGGTCCATCTCATATGAGTTCTGGTGTTACCTTGGAGTCGCAGTGCTCGGCCTGGCGGGGATACTCGCGAGGCGGCGTGTGGTCCTGGGGATCTTCGGCTTGAGCCTGGTCGTGAGTTTTCTCTTTGCGATCACGGGATGGGCACCGGCCGGCTCCTTCCTCGGGCCGATCCTTGGCTATCCGCCGTTCTGGGCCCGGCTACTCCCGATGTACCTCGCGGGCGTAGCTTTTTTCCTCAACCGCGATCGCATCCCTCATCATGGATACATCGCCGCGGGCGCGCTTGGGGTTCTTGTCGTCGCGGCGTACATCCCACTGGCCTGGACGGTATGTTTCCCGCTGGCTGGCACCTACCTGCTGTTCTGGTTCGGTTATCATCCGGGAATCCATCTGGTGAACTTCGGCAAGCGCGGCGATTTCTCATACGGCACCTACCTGTACGCCTTTCCCATTCAGCAACTGGTAATGCGATTCGTCGGACATCCGATCAGTCCGTATTTGCTGTCGGGTATCGCAGTGCCGCTCACGCTGATGGCAGCGATTCTGAGCTGGCATTTGATCGAAAAACGGTTCATAGCCAGTTCGGCGAAAGTTCGTCACCCAAAGATCTCCCCTGAATCCTCGCCGAAGATGGCGTCGGTCGCGGCCGGATGTTGAAGGCCTATCGTCGCCCTCCCGGTTTCTGGGCGGCAGTACCGCCGCTACCACTTTGTGCAGAAGTCGAATTGATCGGGTTGTGCAGCGCCTGGGGTCTGCCGCTCGGCCAAGAGCAGCGGCGCGGAACGGCGCCTCGATCTGCGGAGCGATTGCGCAGGCCCTTGGCACTGCAAAGGCCGCAGATCTTCCGGAAGAGTCAGGCATAGAATCGCTGAGTCGCCTTTCGAGGCACGCAGCACATGGCGTTAGATTTACCGAACCGCCGCGGCTTGCGAGTTCGTATTGGCCGATAACTCGTCAAGCCGATGCTTAGTTTGGGACCGTACTTCAGCAACAGGGTGATCAAAACATGTGGGCAGGCCAGTCTGATTGTGAATGACGGTTCCCGATCCTGAGGTGCAAACGATCCTGAGAGGAGAAATCCAGGAAGAGAAATGACTGAGCTAAGCGGCTGGATCTTTCGCCGTACGGAAGGTGGCAATGAGTGAGGTGGCAATGAATTACCTAGAAGCGCTTGAAAGGCTTAGCAAAGTGGGCTGGACGACGTGTTCACCAACATCTTGCTGCTGGGAGGAAAGCAAGCGCAATCATTGTATCCGAACAATCGAGCGGCTGATTTTTGTGGCCTTCTTCCTCGCTTCCGTGTCCACTGCTTTTGCTCAAGTGACGGTATCGGAGAAGGCAGCGATCACCAACATTCCGCGCGCAGGTGTGGACATAAACTCCGCTAACTTCTACTCGTCACAAACGCAAGCCAACTATTTTGCGAACCCGGGCTTTGAATGGCCCCAATTCGCTCAAGTAATACCGGTCGCGACCGCGACGAACGGATCATTTACCTCAGTCACAACCCTGTATGGGCCCGAACCAAGCAACTTCTGGAATGGCACAGACAATTGCTCGGTTAGAGTCGGCACTTGCTCTGACGGCTCGAATAACTATTGCTGGAATAACGCAGCTACCACAGTTGCGCTGGGTGGCTGCACAAGCGGCGGCACCTGCAATGCGGGCACGGTATTCGGCATTTCCGCGTATAACTCCGCCGACCACCACCAGACTTTTACCTGCTCAGGCCGTTGTCCGACACTCGTTGCGCCGAAGCCGGCTCCTCATACCAGTCCGAACCCTGTAGGCGATGAAGCGGATATCGTAGGCTGCCGAGTAGTAGTAACCAAGCCCGGATCATGGCCGAAGCTCACCCCCAATTTCGGAAACTGGAGTGGTGGTGCATGGGGAACCCATGAGGCAGACGATGTATTCGTGACTTCTGAAAAGGCGTATCAAGGTAATTCGTCACTGGAAGTCAATGCCGCGAGCGGAACCAAATCGTTTACCTATTTGTGGGACAATGGCAATGCGCCGAATCCATCGGTTTGCCTGGCTCATCCGCAAAACATCTGTACTCGCAATGGCGATTGTCCAGAGGGCGACACCTGTCAGCGAACCGGAAATGGACCGTTCGTCAATCATCCAATCTACGGACCGGGATGGCAGTTTTCATTCTATGCACTGAGTTCGAGTTCTGGGGCCTCTTGTTCGGCAACTTTGGGCCGTAGTGATGACATCTCAGACTTCACTGGTACTGGTGGCATCGCAGAATTCACAAATCACACATTTGATATCGGTGGGAGTAGCGGCGGAGACGGTAGATGGCATCAATATGTCTACAACTTCAGTGGACGAGATACGCCGCGCACAAAGGGGATGTTGACTTTGCGCATGTCGTGTTCCAACGGATTGGTTTATATTGATAATATATTCCTAGGCCAAACCAATGCGGTTTCAGGCTTTACTCGCGATACCTATGACTCGCTGCGAGGCCTTAATCCGGGCACGATCCGCATGGCTCCTACTGACGTATCGGGTGGAGTCCCCACAGCTGCGCAGCTGGCCGGCACTAGCTATGTCATGCCTCCGATGGGACAGCTCGGGGGCATGGGAGTCGAAGGAACTGCTTTCTCTTATGGTGAGATGGTCGGCTTGGCAGCGGCGCTAAGTTCAACTACCAGCCCTTGGCTGACGGTCGGCATGGCCTGGCCGGATAGTGATTATCAAACGTTTGGCACGCAACTATGCAAGTGGGAAAGCACCTACCATTTTCCGGCGATTTATGTTGAGTGCAACAATGAAGATTGGAATGGCGGCGCGGGTTCTTATTTCAAAGCACCCAGCTCCGAGTTTCCAGCCTATGGGTTGGCCTGTGCGAGAGCGTTTAACCAAATAGTCTCCAAGTGCAGCGCTTCGCAGATCCACTACTTGTACAATAATCAGACCGGGAATAGCGGCGTAATGGCCTCCGCGCAAGCCAGCTATGATTTTCCAAATACCAACCAGTATGGGGTCTCCGATCATTTCTATATAGACGGCGGAAGCACCTCCACTTCGCTGCCAACCATTGTTGCCGCTGCCTTTGCTAATAAGCTTATAGCCAGAGCGGTGGATCCGGGTAACTTATACAGTGACGTAGGCCAACTTTGCCAAAGCAAATATGGAACTCGTCCTGGGTGTAACCAGATAGTCGCCTGGTATGAAGGTGGTCCACAGACCTCGGGCAATGAAGGTAATCATCTTGAAGCTTCTCAGGCCAATGTTGGTTGGGCCAGTGCGGGCATTGAAATGCAGGCTCTGCTGCAGATGCTCACGGTGCCGAGCGTGGCCCAAGCGGGCGATATTACTAACACCTTTGACCTGAATGGGAATGGTTATGCCGGTGTTGACTTTTGGGGGATTACACCTGGCAACTGGGGTCTATCATCAGCCTTCGCACCGGTCTACCCCTGGTATCGTCCGGTCGGCTTAGCGATTAAGCTATATAATATCGCCGTACGAGGGGACTACCACGCTTGCGCCGGCGCACCTTCGGGTATCTACTGCGCCGCATTCTTGAGTGGTGGGAAATGGACTGCGGCCTTAAGTAATGGCAACGCAACGCCCACTCCAGTGGGGATTACTTTCCCCGCGGGAACCGTGCCGAGTGTAGGAACAACAATCAACTACGTGAATGGACTGTCCGACAATAATGAGGCCACCAACACGGTGACCATAGGTAGACTTAAAGGTGACGTGTCGGTCAAAGGGCAGGAAGTGAGTTTTACGATGCCAGCGTTTTCAGCGGTGGCATTGCTTCAAGGGGCTACTGCTTTGGGCAACCAGGCACAACCTTCTGCACCTCTCCTGAAGAATTCTGCCAATTGAGTGAGAACCGGTTGCCCCTTGCCGAGCAACTATCTCTTAGGCTGGTGGATTCGCCAGGTCGCTTCGTTCCACATCAGGTTGAATGAGGCTTCCGTTTTAGTAGGGCTCGCGATTTTGAGCGGGAGACTCTCGTTGACGAGCTGTTGTTCTTCGCCTAATTCAGAACAAACGGCAACCCATACCCTGTAATCTCCCGGCATCAACATCAGGCGCGGTATCACCGCTTCTACCATCAACCGTCCCGACTGCGACACCTCGGTTGGATCACTATAGACCGTGAAGTAAGGCAGGCCATCGGGACTCCCAAGCCGCAGAGAAAAAACGAACTTGCCGGGCACACAGTCTACGGCAAACACGACACGGACGCTTGAATCCGGCAAGGCTTCGCTCGCGGACGCCCATCGCGACTCCGGAAACATTTCCACATGGCGGATGCGTATTGGATTTTCGTTGGAGATTCCAGGCGCAACGGGCGCCTCTTTCTCGGACGCTTGGCGGTAGAGCCCAACCACGCTCAACGGAGTCCCATAGCCGGCGATCTCTCCGGCGCGCAGCCAGAGGGCGCGCGACGCCATGGTCTGCATCAAAAACATATTATGAGTTACCAGTATGATTGTTGAACCCTGCCGGTTCAGCTCACGCATCCGTTGAGTCGATTTGGACCAAAACCGTGCGTCGCCGACGGCGAGGACTTCATCGACGAGCAGAATCTCCGGCTCCAGGTAGGCTGCAACGGCGAAGGCGAGACGTACGTACATACCGCTCGAGTAGTGCTTGACAGGAGTGTCGATAAACTTCTCGACTTCGGCGAAGGCGACGATCTCGTCAAACTTGCGCGCGGTCTCTCCGCGCCGCATGCCGAGGATCGCGCCATTCAGGAAAACATTCTCGCGGCCCGTCAGCTCCGGATGAAAGCCGGTACCAACTTCCAGGAGACTACGCACACGGCCATAGAGTTCGACACGCCCTGCTGTAGGCCGGGTAATGCGAGAAAGGATCTTGAGGAGTGTGGACTTCCCAGCGCCATTGCTGCCGATCAGCCCAAGAACCTCTCCGGGTTCAACTTCGAAGCCAACATCGTTAAGTGCCCAGAAATGAGTCTTGCTATTGGGACCGCTATTGCGACTCCGTGAATTCAGAAGACGCAAGGGAGCCTTGATCGATTTGGTGAGGCTCTCACGCAGACTCCCGTAGCTCTGTCCGTGGCCTACGCGGTACCGCTTGCTCACACCGTTAACTCTGATTATGGGTTCCATATTGATCAGATAATGTCGGCGAATTCCTCTTCCATACGGGTAAATACGTAGGCTGCGGCCACCAACAACACCAAAGTGATCAAGGCTGAAATCGCAAGCCCGTTCCAATTGAAGGGATGGCCAAAGATCGCATCGCGAAAGCCTTCGATGATACCGCTCAGGGGGTTGAGCCTAAGTACCCATCGCCAACGCTCAGGGAGAAAGCTGACCGGATAGATGACGGGAGTGAGAAACATCAATATCTGCATTACAAACGGCAGGGCATACCGAATATCACGGTACTTTACGTTTAGCGCTGACGTCCAAATCCCGAGTGCGGACGCGGTCAATGCGGTTAACGCGATGAGCGGGATGAGCATGATCAGGCTTGCGTGGAAACCGACGCCATAAAGCGGCATAATCGCGAAAAGCATCATAGAGGCTATAGCAATGTCGACCAGGACTGCCCCTACTGCTGCGGCCGGCACGAGAAGCCTTGGGAAATAGACCTTGGTGATGAGGTTAGCGCTCGAGATGAGGCTATTGGAGCTGTTAGTGACCGCGGTGGTGAAGAAGTTCCACGGCAGCAGGCCCGCATACGAAAATATCGCGTAAGGTTGGCCTTCGGACGGCACGCGCGCGAGTCTGCCAAAGATTATCGTGAAGACTACCATGCTGATTAAGGGCTGAAATATCGCCCAACTGGCGCCGAGCGCGGTCTGCTTGTAACGAACCTTAACGTCACGCCAAGCCAGGAGATAGAAAAGCTCGCGATGAGCCCACAGATCGCGTAGCTCCAATCCCGTCCATCGACCGCGGTCGATGACCAGTACGGGGGATCGCTCCGTCTTGGGGTGGTCTACAATACTCTGAACACCATCCAGCGACCGATCCGCCGAAAGGTTGGGCAAATCCTGACTGATCAGGTCCGCCGGCTCCGAGAGGCGTTCCACAGAATTCAAAACATTGTCCTCAACATAGTGTGAAAAAAAGCAGGGTCCCTACAGCTGATATAGGGGCGACATCTATAGGGATAGTACGAAGTAGCAAGGTCTCATTACGATAAGCGAATGGTCTCACCACGAGCCCGAATATTGAGCACTATCGGCGCATCTCCTGAACGCAACCCCCCTTAAGGGATCCTTTTTCGCTGCCGTGCGGTGCTTCCGACAGGTTCTCTTCACCATATTGCGGACGATTATTCCGGTGAAGGCGCAGCCGCGTAGTGACTGGGGACCGTTTCTTTGCCTTTCCACGATAGATTTGACCTGCTGCGCAAGAAATTGCCGACTATTTCACCTCGTCAGCGGCCGTGCACGGCATATAATCCGCGACATGCCAACGATTTCTGAAAACAGGCTCATGTGGGACGGATCCCACGAATGGTCGCAAGCCGGGGACGAGTGGTCTGAGTCTTGGGGCACCGCAGACGCACAATGGGTTGGTTGCCTGCTCCCTCGCATTTTCCCTTTCCTGAAAGGTCGAATCCTGGAAATCGCGCCCGGGCATGGTCGGTGGACGCAATTCCTCCAGACCAACTGTTCGTCGTTGATCGGAATCGATTTAGTGCAAGCCTGTGTCGAGCGATGCGCTGAACGATTTAGTCAATACCGAAATCTCGAATTTAAGGTCAACGATGGACTCACCTTTCCAATGATCGATGACGAATCAATTGACTTCGCGTTTTCATTTGATTCGCTGGTTCACGCCGAGGCCGATGTGATGCGCAGCTATGTTAGTGAGCTCGCGCGGGTACTCAAGCCTGGCGGAGTCGCGTTTCTTCATCATTCAAACCTTGACGCTGTTCACGGTTCGATGTTGTACAAACTAAGAAGAATAAAAATGCGGCTGTCACGTGTCCCCCACTACAATCTAAATTGGCGCGCATCTTCTATGAGTGCTGAAAAGATGCGCAGATTCGTAGAGGAGTCTGGAATGATGTGCCTTCAGCAGGAAATAGTTCCGTGGGGGACGGGCTGGCCGTGGATGACCGACTGCATGAGCACGATTGTTAATTCCCCTGGCAGTCAGTGCCACGTTTTCAGAAATTCGCGATTCATGGAGGAGGCAGCTGCTATCAAACGCATCTCCTCATTGCGGACTGCGCGTTTCCAGGTAGAAAGGACAGTACGGAAAGAAGAATCCTCGTGGCAAGGCGCCGGGGTTGCTCGCTGATCTTTATAACTGACTCTCCCGAGAACTCCAAATTAGAGGCGCGCCGCTTTCGATCCACCACGATTTTGCTTTCCGCGATCACTTCACGGCGCGTGGCGGTTCAAGCTGTCGAGCACGCTCTGATGAAATGCGGCCGTTTCGCGCGCAATCGAATCTGGATGATAGCGTTGGACGGCATCCTCGGCGGCGCGCCGGCCAAGGTTCGCCGCGAACTCCGGCGCCTCGAGCAAACGCAGGATGGCTGCGGCCAGATCGTCTGGATCTCCCGGCCGGGCCAAGACTCCGTTCACGCCATCTTCAATAATTTCAATGATGCCGCCAGTTCGCGTGGCCACCAACGGACAACCGAACGCCATGGCCTCGAGTACCACCATCGGTAGATTTTCGTAGCGCGAAGCGACGATAGTCACGAAGGCCTTGCGCCGCAGCTCGGTGAGAGAAGAGTTGGGCTGCCGGCCTAGCCAATCAATGCGTTCGGCCACATCGGGCGCACGTTCGGCGATATACTGCGCGACTGTCCAGTGCCGACCCTGATCGTCTGTCAGGCCTTCGTCCGCCGGACCAACGAACCACAGCCGCACTTGGGGAAGCCGTTGCGCGACTCTGCGAAACGCATCGATTACCACGTCGCCGCCCTTGTGGCGGTCGAATCGACCGACGAAAAGAAGACGCGATGGATCCGCATCCGCCACCGACCAGTGGCGATCGGCGGGCACGGCTGGCCCGGCATTGGGAATTAGGGCGGCGCTGGTCAATGGTAACCCGTAGTAGGCTCTGGTTTGCTCCAGAATTCCACGCGACGGCGCCGACACGGCATCGGCTTTGGCGATCCCCACGCCTTCATCTCGAACGCGCCGGCGGAAGGTAGCGTCGGCGGGAACTCCCAAGGCCGGTCCGTTAGCGAAGTGCGGGCCGTGCAATCTCACCACTATCGGAATCGGCAGCCATGGCTTCAGCAGTTGCACCAGACCGAAGGTTTCTTCCATTTCGAGCAGCTCGACGCCTCGCTCGGCGATAGCGCGCCGCGCGGCCTGCACCAAAGCCTTGCTGTATCTTTGCCGCAGAGCCTCCGGTGGGTTGATGCGGTACGCCACCCTGTCGCGAATCCGCGCTATCGCCGATCGCTCCAGCCGATCTAACTCTGAATCGGAATTTGAACCGTTAGCGCTGGTGCAAAGGATGTACGGGGTGTGTCCTAACCGCCGCAAGCCGGCGGTGACGCTGTCGACATAGGACGCAATACCGTTCGCCGCCGCATCCGGCGGCCAAGCCGGGGTGAGAAACGCTACTGTGAGGGGCCGCTCGCCCACCGCACTGAGTACCCCAACATGAGTCGACGATATCGTGCCGTTCGCCAGCATGTCAACGCGGCCCAAAATTAGGCTCGTGCGCGAATCGGCCCCGAGTCCACTCGGAAAATCGCGATTTTATATGAGAAAATTGCGCGGCGGGTCAAATCTAACATGGAAAGGCAAAGGAAGGGTCCTGAGTCACTACACGACCGCAGGTTCGCCGGAATAATCGCCTACAATAGGGTCAAGAGAACTTGCAGGCGGATCGTTGCGTTTAAGGATGTTGAGGCTCCAGTAGAAATTGAAGAGGAAATTGCTCAATTCGAGGGGCGAGAGGCTGTGAGTGCCGGAGTGATTGTCGGGAAATGATTCAAACCATCGTCATTGCGATCCCGGGTCTCTTAGCCCTTATTGAGTGTATTCGTCGAGGGCCCGAGCGCGCGTTCCTTAACGTGTACTTGCCGGTATTGCTGTTCGTGCCGGAACACTGGTGGTCGATATCGGGGCAATATTCATTTGCTGATACGGCCATTATCCCTATCGCGGCGTTTCTTCTCTTCCGGCCGAGGGAAAAGTCGCGATGGAGCACAGTCGACTTTCTGGTCATTGGGTATGTGGTGATTACGGCCGTCGCAGAGGGGATGAATAAAGGTTACAAAATCGGGGCCCAGAATGTGGTGTTGCAGGACTTAGGCACTATTCTTCTGCCCTATTTCGCAGTTAGGCATATGTTTCGGCAGCCCCAGTTCGTCATCGACGTTGCGAAACGTATCGCAGTCTGTCTTACGATCGTCGCGATCATTTCCGTTTACGAATTCAGGATGGGCTCGGACCTGTTCACATGGATGTGGAACGGGATTTTCCGCCCCGATGTCAGCGGGCTATTCCGTGCGGGCTTTATGAGGGTTCAAGGACCGTACGGCCACGCGATAACGCTGGGAGTTATGATGGCGGTAGGTTTCCGAGTCGCGCGATGGCTGGAATGGAACGGCACGTGGAATAGTCGGATGCCTTTTCTGCCGATCAGCAAGATTCGCTTCTGTGAATTGTGGATTGCAGCGGGAAGTTTCATGTCTCTTTCAATAGGGCCGTGGTTGGGGGCAGCGTGCGCGGCCGTGATGATTGCAATTTTTCGGGCGCACAACCGCACACGGGCCACAATAATGCTGGTAATCCTGATAGCCTTGTTCGGCATGCCAATCTATATTTCATTTTCAGCCTATGTGTCGGTGGATCCGGGAGCGGCCCGGGCAGCGGGCGATCGACTTCAGGAGGACTCGGCCTACCGGCACAAGCTCCTGCCGCTTTATATTCCAGTAGTCGAAGAGCGCCCAACATGGGGCTGGGGTCGCAACGAATTTCCCATGCTCGACGGAATGGGTTCGATCGATAATGCCTATCTACTTACGGCCCTCACGTTCGGAGTGTATGCATTGGCCCTTCAGGTAGCATTACTTATCTGGCCTCCAATCCTATTGGGCATATTCAGTCTTCGGCTTCCCCGTAACGATCCCAGGGCGTTGGCTGCCATCAGCATGATCGGAATTTGTATCCTCAACGTGGTTGTTGACGGTACGGCATCAGGCGGCGGGACACCTTGGCGGATGATGTTCCTCATCGCAGGGTGGAGTGCGGCTCTACTCACCGGCACAGCTGCTGAAGTCGTTCTGATCAATCCAGTCAAATCATGGCCGCAAACGCAGCTCGGCTTTCGCAAAGTCATGGTATGAGGATTGTCGGTAACAGTGAGAAATGGCCACCGAGACAGAGAGTCCTATCGACTGTCCCTGGCACTTAGCAGCGGACTAGCTGTGGTGAGATCTGTCTTATGAGGAGGGAATAGTGGCAACTTCCAACGCACTTCGCCTCGCGTGGCGTTCGATTCCCGTGACGGTACAGAAGCGTCTGAGGCCATATATCATGGCCGGAATGTCTGGCTTCCTGCGGCAAGCAGGATACGGCTTTGTCGATTTCACTGGCTTACTGAAACACCTCAGGTCAAATGGCTTCTACCCTGAGACGATAGTCGATGTGGGCGCGTTTGTCGGCGATTGGAGCAGGACAGCCAGTCGCGTTTTCCCAAATGCTCGATGCCTTATGGTAGAGGGAAACCAAGAAAATCGAGAGCAACTTGCCGTAGCTGCGCGAGAGATCAGGAATTCCGAGTATGTAATTGCCCTCCTTGGACCAGAGCAAAAAGCTGAAGTGATTTTCCATGTCAACGATCAAGGATCGTCCGTCCGTCCTTAGCGAATTAACCTCTCTTGCCACGCAGGACAAACGCGTACCCATGATGCGACTCGATGATCTAATGGCCGGACGCCAGGTGCAGGGGCCGATCCTGTTGAAGCTCGACGTACAGGGATTTGAATTGGAGGTTCTGCGGGGCGCGGAGTTAACCCTTGACGGTTCGGAAGTCGTGATTCTTGAAACGTCACTATTACCGTACAACCGCGGAGCGCCTCTGCTCGCAGAAGTTATTTCATTCATGACTGAATCAGGTTTCGCCGCATACGATTTCTGCGGGGAGCATAGGCGAGAATCGGACAACGCTCTCTTTCAGACCGACATTGTGTTTACGAAGTCGAATAGCCAGTTGCGGGCAAAGAAGAAATTTTGGCTTGGCGAAGCATAGGCTGCAATGAAGCAGAAGGTATTACGGGCGTTGCCTGAACGCAGTAGCCGCATACTCGACAATCAGCTAGTATCGTGTCCCATAAATAACTTATTTAATTCGCGTCTAATCCAAGTCATCAATTCTGAACGGAATGCAATGGTTGAACGAATCTAAGCCCGGACTTCCAAATCGCGCAAACAACTGGTAAAAAAACCGGCAGCTAATGGCAGATACCGATAAACATTGGGAAGAGTGGGGTGCTCAAGATCCGTATTTTGGCGTCCTGAACATCGATCGCTTTCGGTGCGGCAGTATCAGCGAAACGCGAGACGAGTTTTTCCAGTCAGGGGAAGCCTTCATTTCGAGTTTACTGGGCAAATGGCAGCGCGCGGCGGGGCGGCAGGGGTCCTTGAGCCGGGCCCTCGATTTCGGTTGCGGCGTCGGCCGCCTCGTAATCCCATTGGCAAGACGTTTCGAGGAAGTGGTGGCGATTGACGTCTCGGAGTCGATGCTGCGAGAGGCCAACAAAAACTGCACAGCCGCGGGGCTCAGCAATGTCGCCTTCGTAAAGTCTGACGATGCGGTGACGGCGCTGACGGGTTCGTTTGATTTCGTCGTGAGCTACATTGTCTTTCAGCACATCCCGCCGGTTCGAGGCTACCTAATCATGGACCGCCTCCTCAGTTCCGTGAATCCGGGCGGACGGGCGATGATTCACGTCTCTTTGCGGAGGAAGCTCAATCTGAGACGGCGCGCACTCTATTTCGCCAGGCACCGAATTCCCTTCGCATATTATATTTTGAATGTTTTACAGGGTAAGCCTCTACATACTCCTCTCATGCAAATGAACGAATATGACTGCGTACGAATATTAGAAACATTTGGCCGCCACCGTATGCCGGATGTTCTGGTTACCCCCGAGATTCACGGCGATGCGATTCGCGGCGAAATAGTAACTGCGCGATTTGACGCGCTCCGACCAAAAGATCAGGAACCAATTAACAGGCTATAAGATGGGTTTCATCTAATATCGTGTCCCATAAATAACTTATTTAATTCGAGTTCGCGATCTGGGTAGAATGAGCGCCATGAGCAGGCCCAATACGGTGGTGGTGGTCAGTGCGGCTGAGGCTGAGCAGTTGGGGGCGATAGCGCGCTCGCGGAGCTTGCCGCATTCGCTGGTGCGGCGCGCAAGGATCGTGCTGATGTCGGCTGAAGGGGTTGCCAATCAGAGGAT
The DNA here is from genome assembly GCA_963733715.1 of uncultured delta proteobacterium. Taxonomy (GTDB): domain Bacteria; phylum Desulfobacterota; class Binatia; order Binatales; family Binataceae; genus Binatus. The sequence goes on along the minus strand of CAVTEN010000031.1, from coordinate 23,972 downwards.
TGCGGAGCGTTGCGGGGTCAGCGTTCCGACCATCAGCCATTGGCGGCGCCGATGGCGAGAAGGCGGGGTGGCCGGGTTGCATGGCGAACTGCGTCCGGGACGCCCGCGCAGCTACGACGACGAGCAGGTGGCGGTGCTGATGCGCAAGGTACTCCACAGCCGGCCGCCGAACGCCACCCATTGGAGCGTGCGCAGTGTGGCGGCGGACACCGGCATTTCCAAGAGCACCGTGGCGCGCTACTTCGCCCTGTTCGGGCTCCAGCCGCACCGCAGCAAGAGCTTCAAACTCTCCACTGACCCCCTTTTTCGTGGAAAAGGTTCGCGACGTGGTGGGGCTCTATCTTAATCCGCCGGACAAGGCGCTGGTGCTGTGCGTGGACGAAAAGACGCAAATCCAGGCGCTGGAGCGCTACCCAACCGGTGCTGCCGATGGGGCTGGGCTACGTCGAAGGCGTAACCCACGACTACTTTCGGCACGGCACCACCACGCTGTTCGCGGCGCTCAATGTGCTCGACGGCTCGGTCATCACCCAATGCAAACCGCGCCACCGGCATCAGGAGTTCATCGGCTTCCTCAACCATCTCGAGCGCCATGTTCCCGCCGAACTCGACGGTGCACCTGATCGCCGACAACTACGCCACTCACAAACATCCCAAGGTCAAGGCTTGGCTCGCGCGCCATGGCCGCTTCCACCTCCACTACACCCCCACCTACGCGAGTTGGCTCAATCAGGTCGAGCGCTGGTTCGGACTGATCACCCAGCACGCGATCCGGCGCGGCTCGTTCCGCAACGTGCGCGACCTGGTCCGCAAAATCGACGGTTATGTGACCCATTACAACGCTGCCAGTAGGCCCTTTATCTGGACCGCCACGGCCGATTCAATCCTCGCCAAGCTTCAGCGCCTTTGTAAATTTATTAATGGGACAGTATACTAGGCCTCCAAGCCGGTGGAAGCTTGGGTGACTCAGGAAGGTCTTGACGTAGTAACAATCGCGTCCATGCGCACATTCTGGAGACATACAGAGTGTAACATGTACAGTTGCTGGCCATCTCCGAATTCAATCGCCCAGAGTTGCCAATTTGCATAGAACCTCCTGCGCTAAACGACGCGTCCATCGCGCCTAATTGGCTTTAGAGCAACCGGGCGCCCGGAGCTTCCTTATACTCAATTAGTTCCGCCGTCCTACCTGTAAAACGATCGCGTTGATATTTGAGCTGTCCGAACAGCAGCGGTATCTGAACCAGGTGCGAATGCAGACCGAACAGAAGTAGCGTAAGCAGGTCGGACGTCTTCCAGCGAAACCTGATGGCTGTGCGAATCGCGAGCACCGCGATGATCGTAACTGCTGCCGCGATCGGAATCAGAGAGTGGAAAGCAATCGAGCCCAGGGAGGCGCCGGCGATGATTCCGAGCAATCCGGCGCCGTGGACGAGATTGCGGCGCGCTTTCTTGTCCCAAAGGGGAAGGTCGGTGTTTCTGAATCTTGCCGAGACCTCGGCGTAGGCGTAGCCGCTTCGGACGGCGCGGCGCCAGTACTGCGAAAATCGCGTCATCGCCAGGTCATGGCCGGTCATCGGCCGGTCGACGTGCAAAATGGTAAAGCCCAGAGCACGGATTCTCTGGCACATCTCGGGCTCTTCGCCTGCAATCAATCGCTCGTCGAAGCCATCGCACGCGTTCGAGCACCTCGCGCCGAATCAGGGCGTCGCCGCCGCAGAACTCAACGGTGCCGGCCGGCGCATTCCAATCCAGATCGAGTACGCGATTGTAAATTGAAGCTTTCGGATTAGTTTCCCGACGATTCCCGAACACGACAGCAACGCTCGGATCGTTCAACTCGGCTATGGAGTCGGCTATGAAGTTGCGTTCGAGCACCGTATCGCCGTCGAGAAAAAAAATGATTGGCGCCTTCGCCACGCGCCAGCCGGCATTTCTTGCCGCCGCCGCACAAGGATTAGCGGACTCGAGCCTTTTGACTTTTACCTTGAATTGCGCCGCCCGTTCGAGGCTGCCGTCAGTGGAACCCGAGTCCACATAGATGACCTCGACTGAACCTTGCAACGGACGCATTGGTTAATTGATTGGAGACATCGCCCCAGTCGCACACCTTCGTTGCGTCCGATTGCTACGACAGAAAGAACTGGACATTCTCCGGTCACATCGAAGTGGAACGTTTCGGATGAGCTAAGCATCAGCAACCTTTTCCCAAGATGGCTGAGTCGTCATGATTGAGAAAGCTCCTGGACGTTTTCGGCGCGTCGTACGTCGTACGCGGGTCGTCGGGGAATTGTTCTGGCGGGTATCCCAATCGCAATGGAATTAGGCGGAACATCTTGCAGCACGACGGCGTTCGCGCCGATCGTAGCATCATCGCCTATGGTGATCGGGCCTAAAATCTTGGCGCCGGCGCCAATGTCCACTCTGTTGCCGATTCTCGGTGAGCCGCGCACTCCAGCATGGCGTAAACCTATGGTGACTCCATTTCGGATGACGACGTCGTCGCCGAATACAACGTCGCCACTGATTATGACACCGCCGAAATGGTCGATCCGGAATCTGCGACCGACATTTGCTTCGCAGGGAAGTTCGATCCCGGTAATTATCTGAATGAACTTGAACAAAAACTTATAGATGAGAGAGAGTGGCGCCCGGACGATCCGGTGTTTGAATCCATAGCGCCAACGCCCGAATCGATAGACAGCCATCGCCCACAGACCCTGTCGCCAGATGTCTCGATCGTAGGTAACCCAGTCTTCACGCAGATTGTCGAACATCCAGTGATCCCGCTCCCGCTAACTTGACGGCGTTGGCAGCTTGCGGCGGGGCGATACTCGGTCAGATTTCCTCATAGAAGTGGCACGAGCGGTCGATGGGCCGATCCACCCGAAACCGGTCGTCCATCTGGGCAGTTTGGTACTTGCCGAACCGTCCATATCAAGCTCGATTCAGCGACGGATGCCTGCCGTGGTTGAGATCCGCGTCAATCTCGTATTCACCATCCGCCTTCGACCACGAACTCTCACAGAAGACCGCTCCGACCACTGGCGGAACGCATCTTTCCAATTCACGAACGGCAGCTGCGATTTCAGACACATCATCATGGCCGGCGCGTGCGACCAGGATAGCGCCTGCTGGCAGTTGGATGATCGCCGCCGTATCTGCTGATGATAAAAGCGGCGGCGCAGCCAGGAGCACTATATCGTGATTACCCAGCGCCCGGTCGACGCTCTCGCGAACATAGCCGAAGGGACGGGCGACGACGCTACCGTTTTGTAAACGCTGTAAGCTCGCATCTGCGATCGTTTGGGGGATGGACTTTGCTCTGCTCTCAAGCGCGACCGTGTTCGCAACCCGCGGGAGTAATCGCTTCGTCTCGCGTCCGGAACTAACAATTGCTTCTGCTGGTGATGTTGTCGGCCTGGGGTGACGGCCGTTTGATTTTATCAGGCTGGCCTCGATCGCCATCGTGCGCACCCCCAGATCGGCCAGCTCCTCGGCGATCGCCACTGCGAGATGAGCGGTTCCGCCCTGTCGAACCGAAGTGAGTACGTAGCTCCGAATTCCCGAAGTGCGCCATTCGCGCATGATACCAAGCGCAATTCGGCGCATCGATTCCTGTCCGGCGCCGTTTGCCAGCGCGACTCCGAGAGGCGGAAAACCCAAGATAGCCTCAAACTCGCCGAGCGTTTTGAGTCTACGATCGGTCAGATCGATTGCAGTCGGCACTGCTACGCCCAATACCAACGAGCCGAGCGCGAAAACGACGAAAATCAGTCTTCTCCTGCTTTTCTCAGGTACGTCAGGCAACATCGCCGCGGCGTCGAGCGCAACCACTCCAGGCGCTTGCGTCTTCAACCGCAACAGACTCATGCGTTCCTGAAGATCCTGGAGGTCCTTGCCCTGGCGCTCGAGCTTTTCCTGGACACTAACGGCCTGGCTGTATTTCGTGCCGAATGTCGCGGCGGTGGCCTTGACCCCCTGAAATTCTTTTTCGATTCCCTTTTCGGCAGATTCCATCTGTTCGAGAGTCGATTCGGCTTCAGAAATATCAACGCTCGTCGTAGCTTTCTCGCTGTCGGTCAGCATCTTACGTGCGCGCTGGAGTGAGGACTGATCGAGGCTGACCAATTCCTTGGTGATTTCCGTGATCTGCGCTTCGAGTGCCTGGCGTCCGGGATGGTTGGGGCCAAGACTGCTCAATTCGACCAATGATTGCTCACGCTGCGCGATCAGTGACTGTCTGGCGGTATTGATGTCTGTCCCGCTGGCAGCCATCTGTTCGGCCTTGGCTTCTACATCCGCATCCTGGATCCTCTCGCGATGCAGCTTGACTGCGTCCAGACGAGCTTGCGCCAACAGAACATTTCGACGGGCGTGTGCCAGCGCTGCATTGGTATCGGACACCATCTTGTCATAGGGATTTACCAGTGTACCCGAGACGCTGGAGACCCCTAACTCCTGGGTCAGATCGGCAAGTTCGTCGTTGCCCTTTCGCAATATTCTTTTCCAGCTCCGACTGCCGCGATGTGAGCAGCTGAAGCCCTACGTCTGTGCCGTCCAACTCGCGCTTGGCCGCGCGGGAAAGGTAGGCTTTCGCGACAGCGTTTACGATCTCGTCGAGCCCTTCGGGATCGCTGCCGGCGAGTGAAATTCTGACCAGATAGCTGTCAGCAACCGGCTCCACCTTGAGCATTTTCACCAGGCGCTCGGCTGCAAAACGATCGCTCTCGCCCGGAGCTTGCGCGAGCCATCGCCTGGGGCCGAGCAGGTCGAGCGCAGCGCTAGCCGTCGCAAAGTTGTCTATTTCAAATACCTGCTGCTGCACGAAGTCGCGGTAGTCGGAATTTGAATTGAATTGAGACTGTTCACTTGCGAGCGAAGCCGTAGCGACCGGAGAAACTCGAATAGTTGCTTCAGCCACATATTCATGGCCGTAGTAGAGTCGCGGCCGCAACACCGAGGAGCAATACCACGGCCACTATTGTCACCGTCAAGCGCTTGTGCGCCAGGACGCTGGCCAGTGGATTCGGAGTCCGGCTAGCAACAACCCACGACGACGACGCCGGCCTTCGATCGCACCGTATTGATTTGCAGACGGAACCATTGAAACCTCAGCTCGCGTGCCAGTATCCGCCGCGGGCTGCTATCGCGGACTTTTCGGTACGACTAAGTGATTCAAGCGCACGAGCGACCAGGAACTGCATGCCCAGGCTGAGTTCGTCGTCGAGTGCTTGCACTTCGGCTCCAACGTTCATTTAGAGCAGCGCGGCTGCGAAAAGCGCCATTGTCGTGATTGGGTTAATCTGTTGCATGACGATATCCAAGCTTGGCCAATCCGCTCTTGGGCACGTATACGATATCGCCGGGTTCGAGCTGATAGTTGGTTCCGGATTTTTGAATATCGCTCTCCAAGATCGACAATCTGCTCGGTGTTCTTGCTTGGGCGGGCCAGCACGATCTTCCCTTGCTGCGCATTGTCGTTGGGCCCGCCGGCGCGTGTGAGCGCCTCGAGAAAAGACATGTTCGCGGTCAACGGGTATGGACCGGGATTTTTAACCTGCCCCATCACATAAACGAGCTCATCGTCTGGATCTGGCACGAACAGTAAATCGTTTCTGTGTAAGGACATGTTTAGTGAGATATCCGTTCCTTTCATAAGCGGGCGCAAATCGACCCACATGATGCGGTCCCTGCCACGAATAATCGCGCATCGCGTCGGCATTCCGCCTTCAGTCGCCCTTGCCCGGCGCGGCTCCTGCCTTAGCGAGCGCCTCGAGCAGGGTCGGATCTCCCGGGAAGGTCAGCACGCCTTGGTGCGCCACGTGTCCCAGGACAATTATCTGATTGCTGTTGTAGCTATCGACGATGACCGAAGCCGCCGTATTGAGATAGTCCTCTCGAAGCGCCGATGTGAGCTTCCTGCTTGCATCGTCGGCGTTGAGGCCGGCAACCCTAAATGACCCGACGAACGGAAGCTGGATCTCACCGTCGGGACCGATGACGCGCTTTCCGGAAAGTTCGGGATGTCCCCAAACCGTAACCGTGACGACATCGCCAGAACCCAAGACATATTTGCTGGAGGGCGGTTGAATCTGCGGGAGTTCATCGTCGCCTTTTCCATTTTCAAAGCTCTCAGGCATGCCGACCGAGGGTGCTGAGGACGCCGACGGTTCGGACGGTGATGCGCTTAGCTTCGAGTGGTTGGTGTCGAGCGAACTCTTCTCCAGCGTTTGAAGGTTGGGCGTGCTGGAACAGCCGATCAGCAAGAGCGCGGAAAGCACAGCTATCAGACCGGACCGGCTGTATCGTTTCACTTTCGAGAGGCCATTTCCGATCGGTTGAATCATCTTTTGCTTTTGCGATTGCGCCTTGCCACCGCTGCGCATACCTCCAAACGGGGTCGGTGTTTGGATCAATTTCTGAGAGCTATTATTGAGCCGGCACCGGATCCCTTCCGTAACCAAGGACGATTTCCGTGCGTTTTCAGGTCAGTTTTGACCTATTGAGCAGCCTTCGCTTCTAAACTTCCTCTCTAGATGGCAACGCGCTCAGCGTGGCTCAAATAAGCCAATATCGCCAAGTCTGGAGGCATTGGCGTTGCCTGCCTGCAGTATTGTTAAGAACTACAAGTGTTTGATGGGTCACGCCGTACTGAGCTGGCTCGTTCGTGCAGCGGGCTACCGATAAGTACGAGCGGCGACTCGCGCCAGCTTTCTCAGTGCCCGGAGCGCTGCCGGTGGTACCACGTCCTCGACGACTTCGTTGAGACGAACACGCAAATCAAGTTCGTCCGATGAGGCGGGACGTACCTTGAACTGTGTCGTGCGCGCGCGGCGCGTCTTGTCCCAGGTCGCGGTGTAATAATAGAGCGCGATGGCGCGGCGCGGTTTCCCCTCGGGATGGTTTACCCGAACTGGGTTTCCGTGAAACGAGATCGAGCTAGTGTTGAAAATAACGCAGGTGTTAAAAGTTGGTACGATCCGCCGACAGCATCGGCTCATCTTCTGATCCCAGATCTCGAAACATCCGCCGTACTCCTCACGCCAATCTTTGTTGAGATAGATCAGCACGTTAATTCGACGCTCCAGGCCCATCGACGGGTGAAAGTTGAAGTCAGTGTGGATGTCGAGATGACCGCCTTCGTTCACCTGGTGGAAGCCAGCGCCGCCGAAATATGGATCCGGGATCAAGCCTTTGATACCAGTCAGGTTTTCGATGAAACCGACGAATGGAATCGAGTTAAACGAATAGAAGAGCGACCTCAGGGCGGCTGACAGTATTTCTGGCCTGAACTCGAACTTCAGATTCTCCTGACTCCGTCTGAAGCCAGCTGAAGAGTCAGTTGTTGAAGGAAATTCTCGCAGGCAACGCTCAAGGATATCTTCGTCGATAAAGTCGGGCAGCACGATGTGGGGAAAGGGTGTTGCCGAATTGTATTGATGACGATAGCTCGCTCCCAGGGCAGAGATCGATGGATCGAAGTAACCATAGTCTGGTCGATGTTGTTTTGATGATCATAGTTGGTCTCGGTGTTGAATCTTAGTTCGTCGATGGATAAAACACGCGGTAGTACCCCGAGCTTCGCAGAAGGACCTTGACGCTTTGCTCGGCGTCGAATCGCAGATGGGTCAGTTCGACGAACGGCAGAACCCTCGACTCGTCCAGCAGTTCGCAGAGACTGATCCATAAGCCCGGCTCGTTGCGCGTCGGCGAGCCACCACTTGGCTTCGCCGCCTGCGTGAAAGCACTTCATCCGGCTGAATGGCTGAGCTTCGCAGCATGTTCACACCTCTAACGCCGGCCTTGAGAAGAATCCTTGCTAGCTGGGTCCTCCGCCAGCAGCGCCATCTTTTCCGGATCCAAGATGTCCCCCGCCTAGCCGCATCGCGAGCGCGGACCATACGATGGATTCCACATGCATAATCCTGGGAAGCGCCGCGCCGCCGAGCTTGCCAATCATCCAGTCAAACCATTCGAGGTCCTGGTTCGCGTCGCCATTGCGCCACACCTATATCGACGTGCCGAGCAAGCGCTATCGAGGCACTCAGCGCAGCGTGAACTGTACTCGCCGGCAACATGCAATTCGGACTGCTGCCACATCAGCCGAACTCCGGTCTTGGGAGTTGGCTCGAAGGTGAAACGATTGGGAAAATAGAGATCAGGATCGAGGATCACCATTTCCTCGGCATGCGCCGCTGAATAACAGCGGATCAGTCACCTTGCGCCAACAAGGATGACCGCGACGAAAGGTCCGCAAATTTGGCAAACTGGCCCATTGTTCATTGGCGCGGACTTCGGCCTCGGAGTCATCAACGACGTGCCAGCTGATGCCCGCTGGGATTTGGCAATTGTCCGATAACATCGGTCAGCTCGTCCTTGTCCGCGGCAGAGTCCGTCATAAAGCAGACTCTCCAGATGCTCCGCCGCCTTGGCAAAGAGGCTCTCCACGCATTTCGTCGCGTAGGAGAGCGAACGCGGCGACAGAATCATGAATAAGTCTCCGACTACGCCGGATATCGGCTGCAGCTAGGTTTGCCATTCATGATTGTTTCGCCGCGGCTCCAAAGTGCGCTCCGCCAACAGCAATCCTAACCTTCGTTGGCGATGGGCGCCTTTGCTTTTGTAGCCCGCAGAAGGTTGCCGAAGAAAAAGTAAACTCAAGCTTTTACCACATCGCATATCGCAAATACATAACCCGTTCATTTTAGCTTTTTTTCTCGGCTATCCTGTCAGGCTCACAAGCAATGTCGTATGATCTTGAGGTCGTCTCCCGCAGAATCCGTAATGGTGTTGTCACAAGCTCTCTAGCCTCTTGCACCGCGAGCCCACACGCGGCACAGCTGAACCCGGCCGCGCCAAAATGCGAGATTGCGTTGCGCGAGCATAGACCTCGAGAATGACATCGATTTTTCTCTCCCAATCGAACTCAGCTCACTGCGCGCGTTCTAGCTGCCTGCCCGAGTTGAGCGCGGAGTTCGGGCGATTGCGCCAGCCTTATCATCGCCTCGGCTAATTCATTGATGAAACTCTCGCGTCCAGTCGGTTCGATCAGGATTCCGGTACTTTCATCCAGGTAGTCCGCCGGACCACCCCATTTTGTCGCGACGACGGGCAGTCCCATCGCCATCGCCTCGAGCACAACGGCTCCGCCGCACTCGTAGAGGCTCGGAAGCACTAACGCGTCGAACCCCTGCAAGGAGGTTGGCACACTGATCTTGCGAAATGAAACCGTGGAATACGACACGATCCTCAAGTCCTAGCTCTGCTGCGAGAGACTCGAGCTGAGTGCCGCATCGCACCATCGCCAATAATATGCAGTTCGAGGTCGTGGCGGCGAACCGCTATGGCCGTCGCGTTCAGGAGCAGATCAACGCCCTTCCACTCGATGAGGCGCCCGATGAACGCGAACCTTGGTCGGCTCGTCCGGATTGAGACCTCGAGCCCTCGGTGCGCCTGAACAGACTAAGATCGACGCCATTTTCTGCCAGCTCGATGACTTCGCCCGTAATGCCCCGAGGAAGGACCTGACGTGTTCGTTCGTTGGCCACGAGCAAAACTGCCGCCTTGCGTTTTCCGGGTAGAACAGCATTGAGCGCGTGGGAAGCGATTCGGCCGGCCCGCATCAACCATCGCTCAAACAGCCCTTGCGACTTGGCGAATCCTGGAGGATAGTTCATCCCGCCGTTCATTGGGCCGATCACAACGGGCGCGCCGACCCCGCACATCAGAGACGGTTGTCTCGGCGAAACCGGAATCGGTTCGTGGACGACATCCACACTGTGCTTGCGGACCAGATCACGCACGACCTTTCGCTGCATCCAGCTCGTATAGATCCCGATACCCCATCCTAGCGTGATGTCGACGACGCGTTCCGGAAGAGGTTCACTTATTTTGTTGAGCCAGATTTGCACACCACGATCCGGAACGAAAAACATCCGATCGACTTCATCCGGCAACAGCGTTGTGAGCTCGAGCCGCGTTCGCTCGTGTGCGACGAGCCACGCTTCCACACCGCGCTTGCGCAACAGTCTAAAGTAGTGCCAGGGAAGGATCGCCTCGCCACCAAAACGGGTCGAGACATTCGTCGCGACGACTACGACTTTCATCTGGCTGCAGTCGAAAACACACAACGGACAATAGCACGACGGGCGCGACTCAGATGGCGCATACGAGCCAGAATGCCTGATTAAGCCGATAAATTTAGCGCCATCGAGAACCAAGGTGTCGCGGTGCTTCGTGCCGCTTCGCGTTGCTCGGAAAACGTCGACGCTTTGACCTGTCGTCTTGTTAATTTTTTTGTTCCCGCTGGTTTTGCTTATCTCGATCCGGAGCCATCTGAAGTCGGTACGCTAAAACAATGTTCGGGTGTTCCATGCTCGGAATCTGAACGGCATTACGATCTTTTCCCAAGCGTGTTAAAGGCGCGATGCATGGTTGCCTGGACCGCGCCTTTGAGACATGGATGCCCCAGTGCGGCAATTGAGCCAAGCCTTCCAGCGACGGTCTGGATATCCATCCAGCTCGTGTCTTCATCCAGTGACGAACGGTACTGCCGTGCTATATGAACATAAGGTGAAAGCTCAAGGTACGTGCGCTCGTAATAGTCACGAAATTGACGCGCAAGGCGTGGATGAGTGGGGGCTCTCCAGGGCTTTATAGTTCCCATGGCGTGTAGTAACGGTGGTAACCCGGTTTGTAGATTCTGCCACCGCTGACGTAAGCCATACGCTCCAGCACCGTGATGCTGCAAGATTTCGGAAGAGTGGAGTAAGCGGCGAACAGTAACGTGCTTAAAATTCTCCGATGCGAGGATGGCACTTAACGCGTCCTGGTCACTCAGCAAATGATGGTTTCTATCCTTCGCCGGTTTCTGCTGTTCACGCAGGTAGCTCTCCCCAGAAACAAGCTGCTGCCAGGTCGAAAGCAGTTCCCGGTGTTGACGCGAGACCCGAACTACGGCGCTGTTGAGTGGTCCATCAAGCTCGCGGCCGGCCGCCAGTCCCCAGGTCGCACATCGATGAGTAGATCCCAATGAATATTCCCAAGGATCCTGAGTGACTGTTAGAACCTCAGGAGGAATTCGCTCCAAGACAGTCAGGTTGCCATTTACCAGAACGTCTGTGTCCAGCCAGATACACTCGTCACTCGTGGAGAGTCCGTCCAACAGTACAGTCGGTTTAATATTATAGGATCCGGAAATGTTGAGTCCTTGATCAATAGCCGTCACGTTCGGAAATGATGCGAGCCATACTCGAAGCTTGTCGCTCATCGCAGGAAAACGGAGTTGAACCGGCCAAGAAGGGCAATATCGTCTCAAGCTCAGAATGAGCAACTTGAGACCCGGCACTTGTTGGGGTCGGTCTTCGTATAAGCAGACGAGCATTTCGCACTCCAAAATAATTTAGCGCGGAGTCTCAATCCTACTCTCGGCTGTTAATACGACGCCATACCTCCTTAATCGCGCTCCGACCTGAAGTGCATAACGGCGATATCAAAGGTCCGCCAAAGCTGGGAAACGGAAACGTGCTGGGATGGCGTGGGAAAGTCGATTCGTCTGCACAAGGCGAAAAGAGGGTCAAAGGGCGCCAAGGGCCCTGCGCATCTCTTAGCAGCGATTCTCAATCGACTCCCACCCCAAAGAAGCCGAAGTACCCGACTATTCGTGAAATCTCACTTTGAAGCCAGTGGCGCCTCTCAGCTCGTAGAGGTAATCTTTACGTACTCGCGAAAGTGACCATGCTGCTCCTGAAGTTACTAACAACCGCTCGTACGGGCTGTTGCCCGGCCCGAGAGCAGTTGAGCTTCTTCTGCAAAGCGGCGGCATTCGGAGTATGGCAAACTAAAATTCTGACGGCTTTAGATCGGTTCTCAAAAACAGCGACAGCCAGTTCGGGCGCCGTGTTTAGGTGTTCGATCGTTCCCGCAGAACACGCGAGATCCGCGTGCGGCCAGCTTGGCAAATGTTGCAAATACGGTCGAAGATCCATACGCAGTCTTACGCGTTGAACCGAATTCCGGCCAAGATTTGGCCGGCTTGGTCAGCGCTCCCCCACACGAAGAAAGCATCGGCCTTCCACTCTTCTGCAAGTTTGGAAAACATTTCGGGAATCGCGTCATCGGTCAAGAGCAGCCCGGTGGTTGAAAGAAACGGTCTTACCGTTCGGTATTCGAAGTTCTGAAACTCGCTACTGTGATCGGAATCGTGTATGAACACATCAATCGGAGCGTATTCATGCGACAATCGCGGTAGGAGTAGACGCGCGTCGCCAATGTTCAGACGCCACCGAGATTTAAGTTCCTCCGGCACCAACCATCCTGGGCCATCCACGTGAATAGGCAGGTCTAAGCTGGGGAGATCGATGCTCAACAAACACCCGCGACAATTGAGCGACATCGCACGCAAAATAAGGGTCGACGACAGACCATCGTGAACCCCCGTTTCCAGTACGACATTTGGCTTTAGCAACCGAACGATCGCATACCATACTTTGAAACGGCCGATGCTAAAGGCAATTGGGCTGTCGGGCCGGACACGTTCGTAACGCTTGGAGATCTGTCGAACAAAGGTCTCGTCCTGTTCAAGCTCCGAAAACGCCTCCTCAACCGCCGCTTCGCCGCAGCCCAGTACTTGACAGCAGAAAATTATTTCATTTGTTCGAGAAATTGAGGTTGCATAAAAATTCGACAAGCCCCGTGTATCGCCTAGTAACAATCGTCGAAGGTGAAACAAAGTCCATTTTGGCTTAAGCAAAATGCGCGCAGAGTTGCCAATGCCGATTGCGCGCAACCTGCGGTGATAGACTTGGAGCAGACTTAACCGTCTATCAAGAGCCTTGCCGACTGAGCTTTTCACACTGGGAAGTCGCTTCCTTTGCGATGAATTTAAGTGAACCCATACCAAGCCAGCTCAAGAAAGAGAAGATTGTCGGCGCTGTGGAGGTCGCAGCGGGACGGCTTGGCGGCAAGATTGAATATTACTGCGGGTGACAAATATTCGGTAAGAATGGCGAACACTTAACGGAATCCGCTCCTGGACCAGGCCATAGCTACCCTCAAGTGAAAAATGGTTCATCGGCTATGAGCCGGTTCCGCCGCCCAAACCTCTTCGCGACTTGGCTCTTTGGAACAAGTCATGGCGCGATTATTCCTCGGGCACAGGATCCACGTAGTAACTCAGGACGGTTTCCCTGCCCTTCCACGATAGTTTTGACCTACTGAGCGTCTTTAACCGTCTAAATCCTGAAAGTTCGAAGTCGCCCCACTCGTTCTCATCCGCCGGCTGTCTCGGGATCGATCTGTTTTCTGCGCAAACCGTTCGTGCTCGAGCCCCGGAACACAGCCTACTCCGCTCGCGCGATGCGTGTACGGATCGACAGGTTCCGCTTTTTTCACAAACCATCGCATTTTTTAGCGCCAATGCACTGGAAGCTCGCTTCGTTATTCTGGACAAATCATTATTGCCTTTTGGCTACTCTTTGGTATCGCCTTATGGCCCGTTCTGAAATGTTGCGGCCTTGTAGGCTATGCTCGACAGCCCAAAGAAATCCGGGAGGTCTTATCGAGTCATGAACAAGAATTGGACGAGGATCCTTTCGTCGCTACTGGTCCTGGTGGCGGCGCTGATGGTGTCGCAACTGGCCTTCGCAAAGCCACACCTGGGTGTGCACCCTGATTTTGACGCACCTGAGATTGATCCAAGACTGGCGATCGAAGGTCTTGCTCTTGTAGGCGGTGCCGCGGTGCTGCTTTGGGAAAGGATACGGCGGCGACGCTAACAAGAAATTGCTTAGCAGAAAAAGCTTTGCTGGAGCCGGGGCGACGACAGCACGCTGAGTCGACCGGAACTGGGACCTTTCCCTCCGGCTTCAGCGGACTTCCCTCGATCGCAGATTGGCGATTCGGGTCAGACCCTTGGTTTCGTTAATTTGGACAAATCAATGTCGCACTTCTGCTACCTTTTGTTATTGCAGTTTAATGCGGATCTGAAATGTTATGACCAATTTTCGCCGTCCGAAAAAATCCGAGAGGTCTTATATGAACGGGAAATGGTCGCGCATTCTTTTGCCCTTCCTGATTTTGTTCGCAACACTGATGGTGTCGCACTTTGCCTTCGCTAAGCCGCACGGTGTGCGCCCTGATTTTGACGGCGCCTGAGTTTGATCTGAAGCTGGCAATCGAAGGCGTTGCTGTAGCAGGCGGTGCCGCGGCGCTGCTCTGGGAAAGGATGCGGCGTCGGCGCAAGTAAAATTGCTTTCGCAGAGAACCACCTTCGCTGAATCCGGGGTGACGACGAATTCGTCGGTTGATGCTGAGTCGACCGGGCTTCTGACCTCATCTACCGGCTTCAGGCTACCTCTCTGGATCGGGCTTGTCCTATTGCTCGTCGCAGAGTTGGTAGTTCTCACCCTATCCATTCAATCTGTCCGGAAATCTTCAAGAAAAAGGGTTCTGGGCTGCCGTTTTGTCCGCCGGCCAGCATGGAATTCGCCCCACCTTCATCACTGCTGTCGCGGCGGCAATTTTTCTGAGCTGGCCTGTGTTGCAGCAGGAATTCCGCCGCGTATTGAAGGAGTCGCCAAACCAAATTATTTCGGTGCGATGGCTGGCCGCTCACTTGATACTGCTTGGCCTGCTGATCTTTGGAACGCGAGCACAAGCTATTCGCGTGAACTCGATGGCAGATTGGGAAGGGTGGCTTTTTCTTTGGGGAGTCCTCGCTTGCGGGGCGCTGACGACATGGCTTTTCAGTGCGTTGCCACCGCGCTTTTGGGTTCGATGGTTAAGCCGAAGCCGCTTCGCATTTCTGGCAGGAGGAGCGGCAGGCCTCGCTGCTTATGCGCTTGGCAATTGGATGCAGGGGCTATGGGGGCCGCTGCAGCGCTCGACCTTTCAGATGGTCGCGATGATCTTGCGGATGTCAGGTCAAGCGGCGGTGAATCGTCCGGATGACTTTGTATTAGGAACTTCCCGGTTCGCGGTCACAATCACTGCACACTGCTCCGGGCTGGAGGGCATCGGCCTGATGTGCGCGTTCACGGGGGTATACCTGTGGAGCTGCAGACGGCAGTTGAGGTTTCCACAGGCGTTGCTTCTTTTGCCGGTAGGCGCGATTTCGATCTGGTTGCTCAATTCGGTGCGAATCGCGGCGCTTATTTTCATTGGCGGATGGAATCAGGACGTTGCGCTAAAGGGCTTCCACTCCGCGGCGGGCTGGATTTTTTTCAATATCGTTGCGGTCGCACTGGTCTGGACGAGTTCACGCTCTCAATTGTTCGCCAAAACGCCGGAGAGTCAGCTGAATACGAATCCGGCCAGCGGTTACATCCTTCCGCTGATCGTCTTCTTCGCGAGCTCTTTGATTGCGAGCATGTTCTTGTTCGGCTCTAAATCTTCTCTATCGGCGATCGCGGTCCCGGTCCTGTGCGCCCTCTGGTACTATCGATCCACTCTGTTTTCGCTGCCATGGAAGCCGTCATGGATAAGCATTCTGGCTGGTGGGATGGTCTTCGCCATAGTCTCACTAATGTCGGACGCTAGTTCGGCCGATGCGTCGATTGGGACATCGCTGCGACAGTTGCCAATGCCGATAGCGGCAGGCTCTCTTCTGCTCGGCCTCGCCGGCAGTGTGATTGCCATACCCACAGCACAGGAACTCGCGTTCCGTGGATATCTCGCCCGGAAGCTTGGTAGCGGCCGATTTTGAAAACGTGCCCTTCAATCAGTTTACCTGGTTCGCATTTCTTGGCTCTTCGATCGTGTCCGGTATTGCGGCACCGAACTGGATCCCTGGAATACTGGCCGGCATGATCTTCGCCCTTGTGATGTATCGCCGAAGATTGCTTACGGACGCAATTTTAGCGCATGCATGCAGCAGCGGCTTGCTGTTTTTGCTTGCTGCGGCCACGGGAAAATGGTCGCTGTTGGGCTGACGATCCCGCTGGCTCTTCGTGACTAGTTCCCTCCAGGCTCGCGTGAATCCTTACTTCCTCATCGCTTCGGAGCGTTAACTGCGGAAAGCGCCAGCTCGCTCTGCTCAGTTAACCTCTCGCGACAAGGGCGAACTGGAAAGATTCAATAACCGGTGCTTTCATTTCTAACCAAACCTGGAATCCTGTTGGCCTCGGGCTTTCTAGTCGCAGTTCATTACGCGAGCTGGAGTGCGATGGAACGATCTAACCGTGATACTTCCGCTCGCGGTGGCGTCGTTTGCTGCCAGTTCGGCGGCCTCGCGATTTATCACCTTCGGGAATCGCACCAAGACCAAACCGCTTGGACAAAATGCGTTGATCAGTCGGGGCAACTTGTTACGAAGACCTATGTGACCGAATCGGACGGCATCCTCTTGCTCGCCCTGTCGGCTACCTGTTCACAGGCGCGAACGGAGAATTGCTGTTCAGGAACGACGCCGGTGAGGAGACTCCATCCACCTTGGACGAAGTGCTGGATGCAAATGTCATAGACGACGTTCTGATGGTCGATTCGTCTGACCGGCTCGATCCCGACGACATTCTGTATTCATCCTCGATTCGGGGTAAAACGTTCCGAACCCTCATGAGAACCCCGCTCGCTCCGGCTGGTCGCTATCGGACACAGGCTCTTGGAGCGGGCGAATATCTGTTGTCGCACGAGTCCGTACCGCCTCGGGGAATACCATTGGCGATAAAGCGGCTGATGGATTTAGTGGGCGCAACCATCGGGCTCTTCTTTTGCGGGTTGGCCTACGCTGTCTTTGCGCGCCGAATCAAACGCGAGACCAATGCGTCCGTGATCTTTCAGTCAGACGCGGGTAGGACGTAACGGCCGTCTCTTCACGGTTTACAAGTTCCGCACAATGCAGGTCTGGGCTGAAAAACGCCAGACTGAATTGCTCAAGCAGAACGAAATGACGGGACATATGTTCAAAATCCGCGACGATCCCCGGGTCACTCCCCTCGGTCGTCTATTGCGGAAGCTATACATAGACGAGTTGCCGCAGTTCTGGAACGTATTCAAAGGCGAGATGAGTCTGGTCGGCACCAGGCCACCGACACCTGCTGAAGTTGCATGCTATGAACCGCATCATCAGCGACGTCTCAGCATGAAACCGGGTGTCACCGGACTGTGGCAACTCTACGGCAACGATGAAGTCACTGACTTCGAAGAAGTGGTGGAATTGGACTGTAGATACATCGATACGTGGTCTATCTGGCAGGACTGCAGGATCATCTTCAGAACGTTTCTCCGAGTGGCTCGCGCAGGGGGCTACTAGACTCAGGAAGCAAGTCGGGGCTTGGGGGTAACATGCAGACTATAATCGTCACGGGCGGCGCAGGATTCATTGGCTCGAACTTCGCGCGTATTGCGCTCAGAAAAAAGGATTGGCGGCTGATCGTAATTGACAAACTCACTTACGCCGGCAGCCATTTGAATCTTAGCGAGATAGCAGACGACCCGCGCTATTCGTTCATACACGCTGACATCGCCGACCAGGCGGCCATGACCGACGCTTTCGAGCGATGGCATCCCGAGATCGTCGTGAACTTCGCCGCCGAGACCCATGTCGATCGTTCAATCGACGGACCTCATAGCTTCCTGGCAGCCAATGTCATGGGAACGTTCGGGCTACTCGAGGCAACCCGTCGCTACTGGTCGGGACTTGAACCGTCCCGGCGCCGGAGCTTCCGGTTTCTGCAGATCTCCACTGATGAAGTTTACGGATCGTTGGGCGCCACCGGTTTCTTCAGTGAAGAGTCGCGCTACGCGCCCAACTCCCCTTACGCGGCTTCGAAGGCCTCGGCGGATCACTTCGTGCGGGCCTATCATGAGACTTTCGGGCTACCCACTCTCATTTCCTGCTGCTCCAATAACTATGGATTCAATCAGTATCCCGAAAAATTGATTCCTCTTACGATCTCGAATGCGATCGCTGGCAAAGCGCTGCCGATCTATGGTGACGGTAAAAATATTCGCGATTGGCTGTTCGTCGAGGATCATTGTGAGGCCCTTCTGACAATCCTTTCTCGGGGACAAGTCGGCCAACGGTACAACATCGGAGGAAGGAACGAACGAACGAATCTCGAAGTCGTGACCGAGGTCTGCGCCGCATTGGAAGAAGTGTTGCCCGCCGAGAGTAATGCTGCGCTGGCCGCGAAAGGATGCAAGTCCTATCGGGACTTGATCACTCTGGTTCCCGACCGGCCCGGTCACGATCGGCGCTACGCAATCGATTGTTCGCGAATAGAGCGGGAACTCGGATGGACCAGCCGCATCAGCTTCGAGATGGGGCTCCGCGTGACGGTACGGTGGTACTTACTCAATCGCGGCTGGTGCCAAGCCATTCAGGGCGAACACTATGATGGTAGAAGACTCGGCCTCTCCGTCGCACGCGCCGCGGAAAGATAGACCCAGGGACGGATTGATCAATATCACGAGCACACTTTTATGAGTCTGAACTCGGAAACCGAACCACAACCGCATAACAACCACGCGCCAGCCTTCGTGGAAGGGAATTATACTGGCTGGAGGCTCGGGAACCCGGCTCTACCCGGTGACGCGGGCGATTTCGAAGCAACTCGCGCCAGTCTACGACAAACCCATGATTTACTATCCCTTGGCCACGCTGATGATGGCGGGGATACGCGATATTCTGGTGATAAACACCCCACACGAACAGGAGTGTTTCAAGCGTCTTCTCGGAGACGGCTCGGACTGGGGCGTCCGATTCGAATACGCCGTGCAGCCCAGGCCTGAGGGAATAGCCCAGGCATTTCTTATAGCCAGACAATTTGCAGGTCGGGCAAATGTCGCGCTAGCACTCGGCGACAATATTTTCTACGGCCACGGGCTGCCCGATCTGCTGCATAGAGCAACAGCCCGTCACAAAGGAGCTACGGTATTTGGGTATTGGGTCAAAGACCCGGAACGCTACGGCGTAGTGGAATTCGACGCCGCCGGTAGACCCGTCAGCCTTGAAGAAAAACCCGCTCAACCCAAATCGTCGTACGCAATAACCGGATTGTACTTTTACGACAATCGGGTCTTCGATCTTGCTGCGCACCTGGCTCCGTCAGAGCGCGGCGAATTGGAGATCACGGATTTGAACCGGAAATATCTAGCCACTGGCGAGCTCCACGTCGAGAAGATGGGGCGCGGCATCGCGTGGCTCGATACCGGTACCCATGACGCGCTCATGCAGGCGGCGAGTTTCATTCAGGCGATCGAGGAACGTCAAGGGCTGCAGGTAGCGTGCCTCGAGGAGATCGCCTGGCGCATGGGATACATCGGAAAGGAGGACGTGATCCGGATCGCAGATTCAATGGCTAAGAGCAACTATGGGCAATACCTCCTTCGCGTCCTTGAGCAGGATTCCTAGTCGGTCATGAACTTCGTGCCAACCACCTTAACCAACGTAACAATTGTCGAACCTGATTTGTTCCGGGACGGCCGTGGATTCTTTCTCGAGACGTTTCGCAGGGATAAGTACGCGCGCGGCGGAATTGACTGTGAGTTCCGCCAGGATAACCAGTCGCGTTCAACACGCAATACGATTCGCGGCCTGCACGCCCAGCGGCAGCATCCACAAGCGAAGCTGGTGCGGGCAGTGACGGGCTCAATCCTCGACGTGGTGGTGGATATCAGGCGCGGCTCGCCCAGCTACCTGAAATGGATCGCGGTTGAGCTGTCAGCCGACAACTTCCGGCAGATCTATGTACCGCCCGGCTTTGCGCACGGCATCTGCATCACAAGCGAATTCGCCGACATAGAGTATAAGTGCACTGACTACTACGATCCGACCGACGAGCTTCGCATCGCCTGGAATGACCCTTCCATTGGAATTCGATGGCCAGTTGAGCATCCTGTTCTTTCAGAAAAAGATCGCCAGGCCAGGCCCATCGCCGATCAGATAGCGCTCTTGCCTTTCTATTCGGAGGCACGGCCTTGAAGATTCTCATCGCAGGCGCTTCTGGACAACTAGGCACCTGTCTTAGGAGCTCACTCCGTGGCCACCAGGTCGTTCCCCTCGGGCGTGGTGAGCTCGATATAACTCGACTAAGCCAGATCCATAGAATGCTGAAACGCGAGCAACCTGATCTTGTGATAAACGCCGCTGCTTTCAACGATGTCGATGGTGCGGAGTCGCAAATCACCAGCGCTTACGCCGGAAATGCATTGGGCCCTCAGGACCTTGCCGCAGAGACGGCGGAACTCAGAATTCCGCTGGTTCATGTTTCGACTGACTACGTATTTGACGGATCGGCGAATCGACCTTATGACGAGCATGATCTCCCCAATCCCATTTCTGTGTATGGCGCGAGCAAGCTCGCCGGTGAAATAGCAGTGCGCGAACTAAACCCACGGCACTACATCGTTCGCACCGCATGGCTCTACTGGGAATCCGGAAAAGGATTCGTGCTTTCGATGTGCGCAAACGCTTCGAGGCCCGAACTGCGGGTGGCGAACGATCAAATCGGTTCGCCGACTTACGTGCCGCATCTAGCCGATGCGATCGCGCGCCTCATCGAAACCGGCGCATATGGAACCTACCATATTGCGGGGTCCGGCGGAGTCTCGCGCTGGAAGCTCGTATCTGAGGCCTTCAGCCTCCTCAACATTTCTACTCCTCTGCGGCCGGTATCTTATCGTGTGTTTCCAGTCCGCGCGCGTCGCCCCGTGTACAGCGTTCTTACCAGCGTCCAGGAGCCGCGGATAACGTTGCCTCCATGGCAGGACGGCCTCGCGGAATTCGCGAGTCGTTTTGCATACAAGCGTGCCCAGGCTGCCTCGTAAGGACTGAAGAATCTTCAGTGAATCAGAATGGCGGAATAGATCGCGCCTCTCACTCCAGCGTCTTTGCTGATCAATCGGCTGATCCTATTCGGATTGCGTACCTGGTGAGTACGTATCCAGCAATCTCGCATACTTTTATCTTGCGCGAGGTCAAAAGGTTGCGGAGGGTCAATTTCGACATTCGAGTGGCCTCAATCAACTCGCCCGACCGCTCCGCTGACGGCATGACGTCCGAAGAGCAAGACGAAAGTTCGGCAACTTTTTACGTCAAGAGAGAAGGCATCCGCGGTTCTGCCCGGGCGCATCTGGCCGTCCTGGTGAAGTCTCCGAAGTCCTACTTCACTGGTCTCTGGTTCGCGCTGAGGCTGGCGGGGACGGACCTGCGGCAGCTGATCTTTGCGGTTTTCTATTTCGTCGAAGCCGTCATCCTCGGGCGCTGGATGGAGTCGCAGGGATTGCGTCACCTTCACGTTCATTTTGCAAATGCAGCCTCGACAGTCGGATTGATCGCCAGTCGCATTTTCCCGATCGAATTTTCCATGACCGTTCACGGTCCCGACGAATTCTACGACGCGCCGGGTCTTCGGCTAGCGGAGAAGATCGCGGGGGCTTCGTTTGCATGTTGCATAGGACAGTTCGCCCGCAGCCAGTTGATGAAGCTGTCGCCGCCCGGTGAGTGGGGCAAGTTCGAAATCGGCCCGTTGGGAGTGGACCCCCAACTGTTTGCGCCGCGCCCATTTCGATCTTCCCCGGATATGTTTGAGATTCTCTGCGTCGGAAGGCTGGTTCCCGCCAAGGGCCAATATGTTCTTGTTGCCGCCGTCAGTCGCCTGGTGAAGTCGACCCCAAATCTTCGGCTTCGACTGGTGGGCGACGGGCCCGACAGGGAAGGCCTCGAGCGCGCGATCGCGGCGGCCAACCTGGGTCGACACATTGTCCTCGAAGGCAGTGTCAACCAGGATCGCATTCGCGACTACTATCGTCAGGCCGACATCTTCGTATTGGCGAGCTTTGCCGAGGGAGTCCCGGTGGTCTTGATGGAAGCCATGGCTATGGAAATACCTTGCGTAAGCACTTTTGTCGCAGGGATACCCGAACTGATCAGGAGTGAGATCGACGGCATTCTCGTTCCACCGTCGGATGATCTTGAGCTGGCCAGTGCGATCAAGCGATTAATCGATGACTCGGCCTTGCGCCATCGTCTCGGGGTCGCAGCACGCCGGCGCGTGATGGAAAAATACAATCTGGATCAGAACGTCACGGTGTTGGCCCGAGATTTTTGCTGATCGCATCGGAGGACATCGAGGACGCCTATGCATCGATTCCTCAGAGTCGGCCTTGGATCGTCACCACGCAACTCACCGTTTCAGCGTTTAAATTGGTCGTGATGCTGCCGCTCGCGAATCCTTCATGATCCATTGGCAACTACTGATCGCGACCTCGATCCTTATCCTGCTCACTCTGCCGGGAACCATAGAGCTTGCGATGATCACATTCGCGGGAATCTTGCCCTCTGCGCGATCGCCAGCCTAAGGGAACAGTCACGAACATCGCTAAACTCGCAATCGTAATTCCTGCACACAATGAAGCTGCCGAAATTGTCCGATGCGTTCACAGTGTTGCGAGGTGCACGCCACCCGACTTGCTCGAGACCGAGATAGTTGTCGTCGCCGATAATTGTACCGACGCCACCGCTGATCTTGCGCGCGTCGCCGGTGCTCGGGTCCTGGTGCGCACAGATACTGCGGGGCTAGGAAAGGGATTCGCACTGGAGTTTGCTTTCGGGATTCTGCTTAACGAGGGCTTTGATGCTGTCTTGGTTATCGATGCTGACAGCGTCGTTGACTCCAACTTCCTGCTCGAGGTGGTTCGGCGGTTCAGAGCAGGCGCTGACGGAGTGCAGGCTCGATATCTCGTCCTGAATCCTGAAGATTCCCTCCGAACGCGACTTGATGAATGTCGCTTTCATGGCGTTCAACGTGCTGCGCGCGAGAGGGCGTGAGCGCATGGGTTTGTCAGTAGGGATTTTTGGCAACGGCTTCGGACTGACTAAAAGCACCCTCGAAGCAGTTCCTTACGATTCACATTCGCTGGTCGAAGATCTCGATTATCACCTGCAACTCGTGCAGGCCGGAAGAAAGATCGTTTTCGCCGAGGGTACTCATGTCCGCGGCGAGATGCCGGCCGGCGGCCGCGGCGCCTCTACTCAACGTGCGCGATGGGAGGGCGGGCGACTGCGGACGGCCATCCAGAATCTGCCGGGGCTTCTCGCCGGAGTTGTTGCGGGAAAGTTACGACTGCTCGAACCCTCGCTCGAGTGCTTCGGATGCCACTCGCGTTTCACGTAACGTTGCTTGGGCTGACCGCGTTGATGCCGTTTGGTATTGCGCGCATTTACGCGCTCTTCGCGCTGGCGCTGGTCGCCGTCCACGTCGTGGCCGGAATCCTCGTGGGAGGCGGCGATTGGCGAGACTTCGGAGCCTTGCTATGGGCACCCTTCTACGTTGCCTGGAAGCTCGCTGCGTCTACCCAAAACTCTGCAGTCAGCTCGGAGCCTGGCACCCTGGGTTCGGACCGATCGCTAAAAGGAAATCCTCAGGGCCGCTGGCCCGGGTTACGTTTATCAACTCACCCGAGCTTTCGGGTTCGTTTCGCATCCAAGTATCCGCTCCTGACCTACCGTTCCTCCGAGAGGATCGACGACGACCACTTTTAGGAGTCATAGATCCGTGCGAACCTGCGCCCTGCTTGCTTCGAAACCAGCCCCCCGGCAGGGATTCGCCCTACAATTATGGTAACCCCCACGCTCTCCAGGCGGCTACGCCGAAGCCAACGAATAGTTCGGCTACCCGAGAGGTCCTCGATAGTCAGGCCGGCGATCGATTTCCGAATCCCGCGACTGTCGAATTCCTTCGAGACTGGTGAGCGACCCCGTTTGACGGCGGCAGAGGTCGCCCTGATGCCACGCCGACCATCGTCAGCCGAAGTCGCTGCTGCGCTCAGCGTGGCCCCGGGAATCGCCAGACCCGATCATTCCGTCCGGGCTGGTCCCGGTCGACCAGGGCGCCGCGAGGGCTGTGCCGAATAATTCTCCAGCCGCTCCGGCGAACGCGTGGCCGACTGCTACTCGTGCGCGGGGGGCGGCCAGGCCCCTCGGTCTCGTTCCTCGGCTGACGAGATCGCTTACGGAATTTGTGCGTCCA
>CAVTEN010000030.1:0-117380 GCA_963733715.1 uncultured delta proteobacterium | reverse complement strand
GGGTTCTGGTACAAGGTCCAGGCGAACACGACCGCCGGCAACAAGGCGTTCATCGTGAACCGCGTCGGCGACCTCGCGTTCGTGATCGCGCTGTACAGTTTGTTCGCGGGTCTGCAGGCGCTCGGGCATCCGACGCTGGTGACGCGCGAAATCGCGCAGTACGCGCCGCTGCTCGCGGGTGTGCCGATACGTTTCGCGGGATTTCTATCGGGACATCAGCTGGTGGGATTCGTGACGCTGCTGATGTTCCTCGGCGCGACAGGCAAATCGGCGCAAATTCCGCTGTTCGTGTGGCTGCCGGACGCGATGGCAGGTCCGACTCCGGTCAGCGCGCTGATCCACGCGGCGACGATGGTCACCGCCGGCGTCTACATGGTCGCGCGGCTGAATTTTCTTTTTTCGATGGCGCCCGCCACGATGCGCGTGATCGCGACTAGTCGGCGGGCTAACGGCGCTGTTCGCAGCGACTATCGGCGTCACGCAGAACGATATCAAAAAAGTGCTGGCCTATTCGACCATCAGCCAGCTCGGCTACATGTTCGCGGCGCTGGGCGTCGGCGCATATGCGGCCGGCGTGTTCCATCTGATGACGCATGCGTTCTTCAAGGCGTGCCTGTTCCTCGGCGCCGGCTCGGTGATCCATGCGATGGGCGGCGAGCAGGACATGCGCAAGATGGGCGGCCTGCGCCACAAACTGCCGATCACCTTCTGGACGTTTATGGCGGCGACGCTGGCGATCTGCGGAATTCCGCCGTTCGCCGGCTTCATGTCGAAAGACGAAATCATCTGGCAGGCGTTCTCGCACGGGCATCTCGTCGATTTGGGCGGTGCTGTGGGTCGGCGCCGGCATCACGGTTTTCTACATGTTCCGCCAGGTCTACATGACTTTTTTCGGCGAGTTCCGCGGCACGCATGAGCAGGAGCATCATCTGCACGAATCGCCGCCCTCGATGGCATACGTGCTCATCGTGCTTGGCGTCCTGTCGCTGGTGGGCGGATGGCTGAAGTGGCCGGAGTTCATCGCCCACGTTCAACCATTCGAAGAATTTCCTGGATCCGGTCTTCAGCTCCGAGGCGACTCGCCAGGTACCGAAGCTGGAATACATAACCACGGCATCGAAGCGGTATTCGCGGTTGTCTCTGTTATAGTGTGGTCGCCGGATGGCTACTCGCCGACCTGATTATCGCGGCAGCAAAGCTTAGATCCTGAGCGCATGAGTCAGATGTTGCGGCGGCGTGCCCTACGATTGGTCATTCAACAAATACTACGTTGATGAAGCTTACGATCGCGCCGTCGTTCAACCGTACCTATTCGCGACGCGGGCGCTGGCATGGTTCGATACTCGCACATCATCGACGGACTAGTTAATCTCGCGGCAGCGCATCGCAGTGTTCGGTGCGTGGCTTTCCGGACTCTTCGACCACTACGTCGTCGATGGCTGGTGAATCTTCGCCGCGAATGTGACGCTCGCCGTCGGCGGCCGGCTGCGCCGGCTGCAGACCGGCTCCATCAATGGATACCTGTACGGAATTCTCGCCGCAGTGATGCTGATCCTGCTGCTGCACGCGCGGTCGCACGCGCTGACGCCCGTATCAGAGGCAAACGGACCAGCGAAACTGATGACTCATGCGCTTACACTGATTACTTTTATTCCGCTCGTCGGGATGGTGCTGATCCTGGCTCTGCCCGACTGCGATGAAGCCGGCGTTCAAGTGGATCGCGGTGGTGGCCACGGCACCGCAATTGGTCATCGCGGGTTGGCTCTACCAAAGCTTCGACACGACCACCAGCGCGGTGCAGTTCGCCGAGAAGACCTCGTGGATTCCCGCGTACCATATCTAGCTACTTCATCGGCATCGACGGCATCAGCATCTCGATGGTGCTGCTGACGGCGCTGATCATGTTCATCTCGGTGTTCGCCAGCTTCAGCATCAATCGCGCGCGAGAAGGGCTATTACGCGCTGCTGCTGCTGCTCGATACGGGCATGATGGGCGTGTTTGTGTCGCTCGATTTCTTCCTCTTCTATATTTTCTGGGAAGTGATGCTGCTGCCGATGTATTTTCTCATCGGCATCTGGGGCGGTCCGCGCCGCGAGTATGCCGCGATCAAGTTCTTCCTATATACGCTGCTCGGCTCAGTGCTGATTCTGCTGGCGATGCTCGGACTGTACTACTACGGCGCGACGCCGACCTTCGACATGACTGAGCTCGCCGCGAACGCAAGTCACTACACGATGAACTTCCAGCGCATCGCATGGATCGCGCTGTTCATCGGCTTCGCGATCAAGATTCCCGCGTTCCCGTTCCATACCTGGCTGCCCGACGCGCACGTCGAAGCGCCGACCGCGATCTGCGTGATCCTCGCCGGGCGTGCTGCTGAAGATGGGCACCTACGGCATTCTGCGCGTCAACTTTGCGATCCTGCCTGCCGCCAGCCACGAACTCGCGTGGCTGTTCCTCGGCGTGATCGGCACCATCAACATCGTATACGGCGCGATGTGCGCGATGGCGCAGACCGACTATAAGAAACTGGTTGCCTATTCGTCCATTAGCCACATGGGCTACGTGATGCTCGGGATGGCTGCCGTTCACCGCGCCGGGAATCAACGGCGCCGTGCTGCAGATGTTCAATCACGGCACCATCACCGCGATGCTCTTTATCCTGGTCGGCGTGATTTACGATCGCGCGCACCATCGCGAGATCAACGGCTTCGGCGGCCTCGCGCAGCAGATGCCGGTATACGCGGGCATTACCGGTTTCGCCTTTTTCGCCGGCTGGGACTGCCGGGCCTGTCCGCATTTATCTCGGAAGTGCTGGTGCTGCTCGGCGCGTGGCAGACCCATCCGATCATGACGTGGCTTCGGCGCGGCGACCGCGATCCTGACGGCGGGTTATCTGCTCTGGACCTTCCAGCGCATCTACCTTGGGCCGCTCAACGAGAAGTACAAGGACTTTCCCGATCTGATCGTTCCGCGAGGGGTTCACGCTGGTGCCGCTCGCGATCATCGTGCTGATACTCGGAGTTTATCCGCACGCGATCCTGAGCCTGCTCAACACCTCGCTGGTCCATCTCAACCAGGTGGTGCTGTCGACCTCGGGCGCCGCCGTCGCGAGCTTCACTGAAGGCGCTGGCAGGAAACCAGATGGACCTCGGAAATCTCGCGAGCCTGAGCCACTTCATCCCGGAGCTGCTCCTGGCGGCCGGAATGTTGGCCGCTCGTGATCATCGATCTGGCGGTGCGCGACAAGTCGCGTCTCGGCGATTTGGCTCTGATCATTCGCCGCGTTGTCATTGCTGCTGATCGGCCTGGAGCCGGCATCGTCGGGCGCGTGGCTGTTCCATCGGATGCTGGTGTTCGATTCGTTCGCGATTTTTTTCCGCGCTCTAATCGCGACTCGCCGCCGTCGTCGCGGTCTGGATGTCGATCGGCTCGAAGGAAGTGAAGAGCTGCGACCAGGGCGAGTACTACGCGATTCTGCTGGCGAGCACCTTCGCGATGTTCCTGATGGCGGAGTCGGCCAACCTGCTGATGGCGTACCTGGCGCTCGAGTTCGTCAGCCTCACGTCGTACATCCTGACCGGATTTTTGCGCCATAACCGCCGCTCGCAGGAAGCCGCGCTCAAGTATCTGATTTATGGCGGCGTCGCATCGGGCACGATGATTTACGGGATGAGCTGGATTTTTGGAATCGCCGGCTCGCTCGACTTCAGCGTGATCAACAAGGCGCTCTCGACGCCGGCGCATTTGCCCGCGCTCGCGGTCTTCATCGCGCTGGTGCTGATTTTGACCGGGATGGGCTACAAGGTTGCGTCGGTGCCGTTTCATATGTGGGCGCCCGACGTTTACACCGGCGCGCCGATTCCAATCACGACCTTCCTCGCGATCGGATCGAAGGCGGCTGGCTTTGCGCTGCTGACGCGCTTTTTCTTCCCTGCAATTTCGCATCTGGCCGCCGGCGGAAGCTGGAATGCGCTTGCGGGCGTCGATTGGCCACAACTGCTGCTCTTCGTCTGCATCATCACGATGACGCTCGGCAATCTGGCGGCGCTGCAGCAGACCAACATGAAGCGGCTGCTGGCATATTCGAGTATCGCGCAGGCGGGATACGCGCTGATGGGATTCGTGGTGCTGTCGAACGACGGCATTCGCGCGATGCTGTTCTACCTGTTTGCCTACTACGTAATGGATGCGGGCGCGTTCCTGGTCGTGATGATCGTCGCGAACTCGACCGGACGCGAGGATGTTGAGGCATACCGCGGCCTGGCGTGGCGCGGCGGAATCGTCCCGGCACTCGCACTGACTATATTTCTCTTTTCACTAACTGGTATTCCGCTGACGGTTGGATTCATCGGCAAGTTCTATTTGTTCGCGGCGGTGATTAAAGGTCAGTTCTACATACTGGCTATTGTCGGAATACTCAATTCAGTAGTGTCTTTGTATTACTACTTGAAGCCGATTCGGATGATGTTTTTCGAACAGCCGCGCGGCGACGAGGGCACTGTTCGCTTCGAGGCGTGGAACTACGGGCTGATGGGTGTGCTGGCCTGCGCGACGATCGTGTTTGGACTGTACTGGTCGCCGATCATTTCGTTCGCGAATAGATCGATCAGTTTCTTTACCGGCCCGACTTAATCGCTTCTTACTTTTTGTGTCATCCTGAGCGCAGCGAAGGATCTCGCGCGTAGCGCTACCCCGCTGACGCCGGACGTAAGAACGTCCGTCGAGATTCTTCGCCGCAACGGCTCAGAATGACAGACTTGGTAAGCGGGCTATTCGAAAACGATTGTGCGGTTGTGATGCAGGAGCACCTGTTTCTTCAGGTGAGCTCTCACAGCTTTGGCCAGGACCATCACTTCCAAATCTTTGCCCTTGCGCGCGAGGTCGGCGACGGTGTCGCGATGGGTCATCGGCGTCGTAGCTTGTGCGATGATCGGGCCGGCGTCGAGTTCCTCCGTCACGTAGTGCGCGGTTGCTCCTATCAGTTTTACGCCGCGGTCGTGTGCTTGCTTGTGCGGGCGCTGGCCGGCGAAGGCGGGCAGGAAACTGTGATGAATGTTGACGATCGGCTTGTTCCATGCGCGCAGAAATTCGCCCGATAGCACTTGCATGTAGCGCGCGAGGACGACGGTATCCGCGCGCAACTCACCGAGATGCTTAAGTAACGTAGCTTCAGATTCCTCTTTGCGGTCCTTTTGAACCTGAATCACCTTGAACGGAACTTCGAATGGACGCACCAGCGATTCCAGATCGGAATGATTACTGACGACACCGACCACATCGCCGTCCAGCTCGCCTACATGATGCCGGCTCAGCAGATCGATCATGCAGTGCGGCAGGCGCGAGACCATGATGACGATGCGATCGCGTTTGTCCGCGTCGAAGAGAGCCCACTTCAGGCGCTCCCACGGCAGCAGCGACGGCATCGAGGCGTCGAGCTCCTTCGAGAGCTCGCTTACCGGCAGTCGCAGGCTTTCGAAGTGGATGCGCCAGAAGAAGTGGCCGTCCTCGTCGTCGGAGTACTGGTCGGAAGTGATAATATTGCAGCCGAGCGTGTAAAGGTGGCTGGCGACTTTCGCGATGAGGCCGGGGCGGTCGATGCATGAGATGAGGAGGGTAGCTTTGCCTGCTGCCACGCTGGTTTCTCCGGCGGCGATTAATAACTTGAATTTAAATATCCAATTTAATCTTGAATTGTAATGTCCACTCGCGCAAATAGACAAACTGAGGGCGGTGGAATTTTGTATGTAGTCGCGACGCCGATCGGAAATCCCGATGACATTTCGTCGCGCGCGATTCGCACACTCGCAGAGGTCAATCTGATCGCATGCGAAGACACGCGGCGCACGGGACAACTGCTCGCGCGTCATCAGATTGATACGCCGACTGTCAGTCATTTCGAGCATAACGAGGAGCGTCGCGTGCCGGAGCTGGTCGAGCGGTTGAAGGCAGGCGAAAAAATCGCGCTCGTCACCGACGCTGGCACGCCTGCTATTTCGGATCCCGGGTTTCGGCTAGTGCGCGCGGCCTTGGAGGCGAATGTGCGCGTGATCGCTTTGCCCGGAGCGTCGGCGGTGATCGCGGCATTGTCGATTGCCGGAATACCGACCGACAGGTTCACCTTCGAGGGATTTATTCCGACGCGCGACGCGGCGCGAAGTAAGGCGCTGGAAGAACTGCGTCGCGAGCCTCGCACTATCGTCTTTTACGAGGCGCCGCGCCGGGTCGCTGATACGCTGGCCGCCATGGCGACCGCATTCGGAGGATCGCGGGACGCGGCTGTCGTCTGCGAAATCACCAAGACCTACGAGCGGACGATCCGCGGGACGCTGGGCGAACTGGAACAGCGCTTTCGCGCGACGCCCGCGCTCGGCGAGATGGTGATCGTCGTGGCAGGCGCGGCCGATGAATCGACGAGAGATGCGGATGCTGGGTCGGTCACGATTGATCTGCGGAAAGCGCTCGAAGTCTTGCGCGAAGCTGGACTTGGGCTGAAACAGGCCAGCGCTGTAGTTGCAAAACTTACCGGGATCGGCCGTCGCGAAGTCTACCAGGATGCGCTCAAATCGCGCGATGACGACTCAAATGATGACTGACCGGTGGACAGCGATAGATAGGCGCGCTTGCAGTCGGTTTCAGGGTGCGGTTCAATGAAAGGTGGTGCGGTGAAGGTGACGAGGGTTAAAGCCGGGCAAACAACGAATCGAGCCGCGACCGGCGGCGTTAGTAGCGCGATCGCGGTGCTGGTCGTCCATGGACCCAACCTTAATTTGCTCGGCGAACGCGAGCCCGAAGTCTACGGCCGGACCCGCCTGGCTGATATCGACAAGGAACTGAAAAACCTGGGACGCGAACTCGAAATGAAGGTTGAGACGTTTCAGTCGAACAGCGAAGGCGGGATCGTCGATCGAATTCAGCAAGCCCGCGGCAAGTGTGACGTTCTGTTGATCAATCCTGGCGCCTACACGCACACCAGCGTTGCGATTCGCGACGCGATCGCAGCCGTGAATATTCCGGTGATCGAGGTGCATCTGTCGAACGTGTACCGGCGCGAGCCTTTTCGGCATCATTCGACGATTGCGGATATCGCGCATGGCCGAATCATGGGATTTGGCGCCGAGAGCTACAGCCTGGCTCTCAGAGCGGCGCGCAGTATTGCCGAGGAGTCGCGCCGACGGAGTGGATAACGCCATGGCAGGCAACGAACCAGAGCGCAGGCGAGCCGCGATTGCCGCACGACACGGAGACGGGATGGAAGTACGCGAACTAAAAACGCTGCTGGTCCTCATGCGCGACTACGGGCTGGTCGAGCTCGAAATCGAGGACAAGAAGGGCAAGGTCCGGCTGGTGCGCGGCGGCGGTCGCGCGTCGGTGGACCAGACCGAGTCGGGCTCGGATGCGCATATCGCGGCGCGCGCGGCCTCTCCGATCAAGATGGCCACGCGGCATGTCGAGGCGACCGCGGAAGAGGGCTCGAAGGCGGCGGGAAAAGTCGACCTGGCGCCGAATCAGAAATTGATCGAAAGCCCGATGGTGGGCACGTTTTACCGCGCCGCCTCTCCCGACGCTGCCCCGTTCGTCGAAGAAGGATCGTCGGTCCGCAAGGGCCAGCCGCTCTGCATAATCGAGGCGATGAAGATGATGAACGAGATCGAATCGCCGGCAGCGGGGCGGGTGATAAGAATCCTCGCGGAGAATGGAAATCCAATAGAGTACGGTCAACCCTTGATGATCATCGAAGTGATCTGAAAGGGCGGAGCGCTCGCCGATGTTCAAAAAACTGCTGGTCGCAAATCGCGGGACAATCGCAATCCGGATAATTCGCGCATGCCGCGAGCTGGGGATTTCGACCGTCGCGGTTTACTCGACGGCGGATAAAAATGCGCTGCATGTGCGGATGGCGGACGAGTCGGTATGTATCGGCCCGCCTGCCGCTGAAGACAGCTATCTCAATATCCCGGCGATTCTCAGCGCGGCGACGACCTTCGGCGCCGACGCGGTGCATCCCGGCTATGGATTTTTGTCCGAGAATGGCGACTTCGCCGAGGCGTGTCAGAAGTCGGGGCTGAACTTCGTCGGTCCGCGCGCGCGTCATATCAGGCTGATGGGCGACAAGCCGCGCGCGCGGCGAATCATGAAGCGTGCGGGCGTCCCGGTTCTGCCGGGCAGCGAGGGCACGGGAGTCACCGAGTTGCGCGAGGCTCAAACGGACGCGAAACGCCTCGGATACCCGGTTCTGATCAAGGCCGCTGCCGGCGGCGGCGGCAAAGGCATGCGAGTCGTTCGCAACGGAGACGAGCTGACGCGCTTTTTCCCGCTGGCGCAGGGCGAATCCGAGGCGTCTTTCAGCTCGAAGAAAATGTACCTCGAGAAATATCTCGAGCGTGTGCGTCACGTCGAGTTTCAGATTCTTGCCGACTTGCAGCGCAACGCGATTCATCTTGGCGAGCGCGATTGCTCGATTCAGCGGCGTCATCAGAAGGTCGTCGAGGAGTCGCCGTGCCCGATTCTGACCCCGCGCCTGCGCGAGAAGATGGGCAAGGCTGCTGTGCGCGCGGCTGAAGTCGTCGGCTACTCGAACGTCGGCACCGTGGAATTTTTGCTCGCCGGCAACGGCGAGTTTTATTTTATCGAGATGAACACCCGCATCCAGGTCGAGCACGGCGTGACCGAGATGGTCACCGGGGTTGACCTGGTGAAAGAAAGTATCCGGATGGCGATGGGCGAGAAGCTCGCGCTGAAGCAGCGGCAGGTGACCTTCGAGGGCGCCTCGATGGAGTTTCGCATCTACGCCGAGGATCCCGAGCGGGGCATTCCTTCCCCCGGCGTCGTGACCAATCATCACACTCCCGGCGGGCTGGGCGTGCGGGTCGAGACTGCGCTGTACGATGGCTATCGCGTGCCGGTGCAATACGATCCGCTCATCGCGAAGCTGATAGTGCATGCCGAGACCCGGCCCGAAGTGATCGCGCGGGCCAAGGCTGCTCTGCGTGAATACGTAGTCGACGGCATCAAGACCAACATTCCGTTGCATCTGAAGATTCTGCACGATCCGGATTTCAACCGTGGCGAGTTCGCGACCGACTTTCTAAGCCGCTACGAGCCGGCCCGTCGCGACGCCGCGCAACACCCTCCCGTAAGCAAAGCCTCTTGACCGCAACGCTCCACGCCATGATTGATAGAGTGGTGTTTTGTTGGTACGAGGCGTGACCGCCTCGCCTGCGAGCCACATGACTAACTTGAAAAAAATGAAACTTGCATTTCTTGCATTGATGATCGGATTGATCGCGACCGTGCCCGCATTCGCGCAGGACGGCATGAACCCGCTGATTCCCAGCGGCAACGGTGCGCCTCCGGGCCGCGTGCCCAAGGCGGTGCCTTCTGATCCTCTCTACGATTTCGGCAGCGCGCTCGAAGGCACGATGGTCAAGCATACCTTCACGATCAAGAACACCGGCCAGGGCTACCTGGATATTCAAGGCGTGAAGACTTCATGCGGATGCACCACCGGCGATCCCTCCAAGATGCACGTGGCGCCGGGCGACACGAGCGACATCGCGGTCGCCTTCGACACGCATTTTCAGAAGGGGCACCAGGTGCGCACGATCACCGTGGCCACCAACGATCCCAACAATCCGCAGGTTGCACTGACGGTGCAGGGGATCGTCAAGAAGCAGGTCGAGGCGGTGCCGGGCGAAGTTGCGTTTGGCGACGTGAAACGCGGGACCGAAGACACCAAGCAGCTGCTGGTCAACGATTTGAATCCGGGCAAGGGCGCGTTCTCGGTCGGGCCGGTGAGCAACTCGAGTTCATCGATCAAGGTTGAGCAGGAGCCGCGTCCCGACGGCAAGCCCGGCGCGATGCTGAAAGTCTCGCTGCTCAAGACAATGCCGGTGGGGCCGTTCGACGACACGATCAAAATCACGACGAATCGCGTGCCGCTGCAGGTCGACGTATTCGGAACCGTGACGGGCGATTTGAATATCGATCCGGCGCAGGTTTCATTCGGGATAGTGCCGCGCGGCCAGGACATCGTGCGGATTTTTAAGCTGAGCAACCAGGGCGCCCATCCAATAAAAGTGCTCGACGTCGCCAGCAGCAGCCCGGCCGTCGCCGCGACCGCGGAACCAGTAACTCCAGGCAAGGAATACAAGGTCACAGTAACGCTGCGCCACGGCACCCCCGACGGCCAACTGCGCGGCAACCTGACAATAAAAACCGACGACCCGGATCAAGCAACCCTGAACGTTCCGTTCTACGCAATCGTAGGTCAGTTCAAAACCTGACCTCTCGCCCTTAGTCTCGCGCCCCCCTGAGAGCAAAGTAGCGCGCCCTGCACAACTTTGCATTTCTCACTTTCTCACTGGGTGCAGGGGCACCCCCCGCGACGGTGTCGATGCCGCCCGCCGCGCAGGCGATTATTCCGCCCCCGCTTGTTTCACGGGCTTTGGGGTTCCTATATTCATTCATGGCTCGGCGCGAAAAATCGGGGATCATTTCCTGGTTGCTGGACCGGATGAGCGATTGGGCCGTCGGTCTGCTCACCAAGCCGATAAAAAGTTACGCGCTCCACATCCCGAACGACATTGCCGCGCTCAAGCGTCACATTCGCAAAGGCGACGTCATTTTGGTCGAGGGAAACGAACGAATCAGCGAATGCATCAAGTATCTGACGCAAAGCTCGTGGTCGCATTCGGCGCTGTACGTCGGTGACGAACCGATTCGGCGCAATCCCGAGATGAAGGCTCCGCTGGTCGCGCAATTCGGCGAGGAAGCGAACTTCATGCTGGTCGAGGCGATCGTCGAGACGGGCGTGGTGCTCTCGCCGCTCAGCAAATATCGCGATTTCAACATCCGCGTATGCCGCCCGTTCAACCTGTCCTCGGCTGACTTGTCCGACGTAATGGACGAGGCGATTCGCAGCGTCGGTGACACCTACGACTTGCGCAACGTGATCGATCTCGCGCGCTACTTTCTGCCGGTAAGCCTGGTGCCCGCGCGGTTTCGTCGACAGGCGCTGCAGTTTGGCAGTGGAGAGCCGACCCGCACGATCTGTTCAAGCGTGATTGCGTCGTCGTTCGCTCGCGTGAGGTTTCCGATCGTGCCGAAGTACGAGCAGTTGCCGCCGGAGACGGTGCCCGAGCCTCCCCGCCGCAAGCTATGGCCGATAGGTTCGAGGTCGACGGGCGGGTTGCAGTACGGCGCGCTCCGGATGGTCTCGCCGACGCTGGTCACGCCGCGCGATTTCGATCTTTCGCCCTATTTCGAGATAATCAAATTCAATATCATCGAGGGCATGCGTTTTGACTACCACAAGATTTTGTGGGCCGAGGACGCACCGCCCGCGTCCGTAAAAAAAGGCGCGTGAGCCGCTGAAGAACACCAGCATCATCTGAATCAGGGGAGCCATCCAGTGAACAACGAAAACGAACAACATCATCCAGGCGGCCGCCGCGAACTTCTCGAAAAGACCATCGCAAAAATTCTGCATCGCCATTGTAACTTCGGATGGGCCAACTAT
Organism: uncultured delta proteobacterium; assembly: GCA_963733715.1. Lineage (GTDB taxonomy): Bacteria > Desulfobacterota > Binatia > Binatales > Binataceae > Binatus. Next base: position 105,858 of record CAVTEN010000030.1, on the reverse strand, counting down.
TACATCCCAAGCGAAAAATTCCCCAGCCTGATCGAAGAGCTGGTCGAAGTGATGAGCCCCGGCGGCCAGGCCGGCCACGACGAACTGGTCCAGTTCTTTCTGGGCGTCCAGCGCCTATCGTCAATCCAGGAGCGAGTAACAAAACTCGAGCAGCAATTTTCAGTATACAAGCGCGGCTGAGTCTGTTTTTGGCTGCCTTCTATTTTTGTGTCATCCCGAGCGCAGCCGAGGGACCCCGGATCTTTCTCGACGCGAGCTAGCGCACCCCAAGCATGGCGGATCGTTGTGAACGCCGGATGATCCGCGCGTTTCGCTTGAGCCGTGGTTGGGGTGAGTCGGCCAGTACTGCAAGAGATCCGGGGTCCCTCGGCTACGCTCGGGATGACACAAGGCAAATAACAGAAAGAAACTGGATTCCACGGCCGGTTGATACTAAAGGTTTTTGTGTCTGCTTGAACGAAACTTGCGGAACGGAGGCGGATTCCATGGACGCACTTGAAGCTATCCTCTCACGCCGGGTGCAGCGCGTGTTTGCGGACAAACCTGTAGAGCGCGAGAAACTCTCGAAGATCGTCGACGCCGGGCGCCATGCGATGAGCGCGCGCAACATGCAGCCGTGGCAGTTCGTCGTGATTCAGAATCGCGACACGCTCAAAGAGATCGGCGCGCTGTGCTCGACGGGCCGGTTCGTCACCGACGCGCCGTCGGCGATCGTTATCCTCAAAGACCTCGCCAACGCGCGATGGGCCGACGTCGATTGCGCGCAAGCGGTGCAGAACATGGCGGACGCCGGATGGGCGCTCGACCTCGGCACTTGCTGGGTCGGCAACTTCGACGCGGCGAAGATTGGCGCGATGCTCGGGGTCAAGGACGGATGGGCAATCTTCACGATTCTGCCGTTCGGCTATGCCGACCCGAAGAACCCACCGCAGGCGAAGCCGCTCAAACCGCGCGGCGAGATAGTGCATTATGAACGCGTGGGAAATCCCAAGCCGTAAAGATTTGATAGACTCTCGATACTGTGAAACAGAGGACGTTTTTTTGATGGCGATAAAACAGCAAGTCCCACCCGAAGCTTACGAAACGCTAAAACAAAATACTGACGCGCTCTACCTTGACGTCCGCACCGAAGGAGAGTTTGCAGCGGGTCACGCCGCCGGTGCGATCAATATCCCGGTGATGGTTGCGAAGGGTCCGGGGCAGATGCAGTTGAATTTGGACTTCGTCGAAGTCGCCGAGAAAGTAATTCCGAAAGGCAAGAAGCTCGTCGTCGGATGCATGGCGGGCGGACGTTCGCAGCGCGCATGCGAGATGCTCGAAGATGCCGGCTTCACCGATCTGACGAACGTTGTCGGCGGATTCGGCGGACAGCGCGACGCGTCGGGCAAAGTTGTCGTCGCAGGATGGAAGGAAGCGGGACTGCCCGTGACTACAGATCTCGGCGACGCTACCTACGCCGCGCAGAAAGCAAAGGCTGGAGTCTGATGGCGATACGTCTCAGCCGCATCTACACGCGCACCGGCGACAAGGGGCAGACCGCACTGGTCGGTGGCAAGCGCGTGCCCAAGGAGAGCGAGCGGCTGGAGGCCTACGGCACGATTGACGAGCTGAATTCGATCGTCGGAATCGTGCGCACATATCTGCCGCAATATCGCGACGGGTTCGGCGCCGACTTCGAGCTGTATTCGGAATCGCTGCGTCGGATACAGAACGAATTGTTCGACGTTGGCAGCGAGCTCGCGACGCCGCCTGACGGCGAGTATCCGCAGATGCATAAGATGGGCGCCGGCGAGATCAAAAAGCTCGAAGAAGAAATGGACGCGATGGAGAAGGAGCTCGAGCCGCTGAAATCCTTCACGCTGCCCGGTGGCGGCGTCCTCAATGCGTTCCTGCATCAGGCGCGCACGGTCTGCCGGCGGGCCGAGCGTGTGTGTTGGCGGCTGAAGCGCGAGGAAAACATCAACGACAATCTCATCATCTACGTGAACCGCCTGAGCGACCATCTGTTCGTGCAGTCGCGATGGGTCGCGAAGCGGCTCGGCGAGCCCGAATTTCTGTGGGATCGCGCGCTGCGAATCGAAGAAGACGAGAAGTCGGCGCGCGCAACGAAGAGCAAATCGAGTCGCGGGGCGAAATCCTGAGCGAGGAAAATGCTGCGATGGCTGATACCAGTGAAAAGAAAATCTATCTTCGGCAGGCGCAGATTGGGCCGATGGCGAATTTCGTGTACCTGGTCGGCGATCCAGCCACGCACAAGCTCGCGGTCGTCGATCCAGCGTGGGACGTCGAGGCGATTCGCAAATTCGCCGAGTCTGAGGGTTACGACATCGACAAGATCCTGATCACGCACTATCACCCCGATCACCTGGGCGGGCACATGATGGGCCAGAATATCGAGGGCGCCGCCAAGATGCTCGAAAACGTGAAGGCCAAGGTCTACGTCAACAAGCATGAGGCCGAGGGCGTCAAGCAGGTCGCGGGATTGTCGGACTCCGACATGGTCAAGGTCGATGCGGGCGACACGGTCAAGGTCGGCGAGCTCGAGCTGAAGTTTCTGCACACTCCCGGGCATACGCCGGGCTCGCAATGCTTCCTGGTCGACGGCAACCTGATTTCCGGCGACACGCTGTTCGTCAATTCGTGCGGGCGCGTGGATCTGCCGGGCTCCGATCCCGAGGCGATGTATCACAGCCTGAACGACACGCTGCGCAATCTCGACGACTCGACGGTGGTGTATCCGGGGCATGCGTATTCGTCGGAATCGAGCACGACGATTGGCGACCAGAAGCGTCACAACATGTACATGCGCTTTCCGACGCTCGACGATTTTCTCGACGCGATGGGCTACGCGCGCCGCTAGCCCGCGTACCAGACGCTCGTGAACTCCAGCCATGCCTGAGGATTCTCGCAAGCACGCCGCGGAGGCTGAAAAGCTGCGCGACGAAATCAATCGCGCCAACTATCGTTACTACGTCCTCGACGATCCCGAAATTTCCGACGCCGAATACGACAAGCTGATGCGCCGGCTCGAGGCGCTCGAGCGCGAGCATCCGGAGCTCGCGACACCCGATTCCCCCACGCAGCGTGTGGGTGCGGCGCCGAGTGAAAAATTCGGCGTGGTGGTGCATCGGCGGCCCATGATGTCGCTCGGCAACGCGATGGACGCCGAGGAAATGCGCGAGTTCGACAAGCGCATCAAAAGATTGCTGCGATCGGATGCCGACATCGAGTATGTCGCCGAGATCAAGCTCGACGGACTCGGTATCGAACTGATTTATGAAGACGGGCGGCTGACCGTCGGCTCGACGCGCGGCGACGGCGTCAACGGCGAAAACGTCACGCAGAATATCCGCACGATCAAGAGCGTCCCGCTGAGATTGCAAAATCCCGACCATGGCAAAATCCCACGCATCCTCGAAGTGCGCGGCGAAGTGATTTTCCCGCGCGCGGGATTTGCGAAGTTGAATCAGCAGCGCGACGAGGCCGGCGAGCCCGCCTTCGCGAATCCGCGCAACGCAGCGGCGGGCGCGCTGCGCCAGCTCGATCCGAAGATCACGGCGTCGCGGCCGCTCGACGCATTCATGTATTCGCCCGGCATGATCGAGGGCCTCACGTTCAAATCGCAGTGGGAATTTCTGCAAAGCATCAAGGCGCTGGGGCTGCGTGTGAATCCGCTGTCGCGCGTATGCAACGGAATCGACGCGCTGCTCGAATACTGGAACGAGATCACCGAAAAGCGCCACGAGCTCGACTTCGAGGCCGACGGCGTCGTCGCCAAAGTGAACTCGTACGCCCTCCAGGAGCAGCTCGGTGAGGTCTCGCGCTCGCCGCGCTGGGCGATTGCGTACAAATTCAAGGCGCAGCAGGCGGAGACGGTGGTCGAGAAGATCGACGTGCAGGTTGGCAGGATTGGATCGTTGACTCCAGTCGGCAAGCTTCGTCCCGTGCAGCTCGCGGGCGTGACGATTTCAAATACTTCTCTGCACAACCTCGACGAGATTCGCCGCAAGGACATCCGCGAGCGCGATACCGTGCTGATCGAGCGCGCCGGCGACGTGATTCCGTACGTGATTCGCGTCACCAAGGAAGGTCATCCGCGCGCGAAGCCGTTCGAGATGCCGACGAATTGCCCGGAATGCGGCGCGGCGATCGTCCATGAGGAGGGCGAGGTCGGCTACTTCTGCGTCAATGCGAATTGCCCGGCGCGGATGCGCGAATCGATTCGGCATTTCGCATCGAAGTATTGTCTCGATATCGAAGGGCTGGGCGACAAGCTGGTCGGGCAACTGGTCGAGAAGGGACTTGGTGAAGGAACTCGACGATCTGTTCGGGCTTGACCGAAGGATCAACTATCCGATCTCGAACGGATGGCCGACAAGAGCGCGCAGAACGTGCTCGATGCGATTCAGAAAGCGCGCAAGACGACCCTCGACAGATTTATCAACGGTCTTGGGATTCGGCATGTCGGCGAGCATACTGCGCGTCAGCTGGCGCTGAAGTTCAAGACGATGGACACGCTGGCTGCAGCATCGGAGGACGATCTGCTCGGCGTGCGCGATATCGGAAATGAAGTTGCGCACAGCATCCGCGAGTACTTCGACGAGCCGCGAAATCTGAAGGCCGTCAAACGGCTCATCAAAATTCTGGAGGTCGAAGTACCAGCCGCGGTCGAAGGGCGGGGCGCTTTGCGCGACAAAACTTTCGTGCTCACCGGGACGCTCGAATCGATGACGCGCGAGGAGGCCGAGCGCAGAATCATGGCGGCTGGAGGTCGCGTCACGTCGTCGGTGAGCCGCAAGACCGACTTCGTCGTTGCGGGCGCCGAGCCGGGATCGAAGTTGAAGAAGGCGCAGGACTTGGGAGTGAGAGTGCTTGATGAGAAGGGGCTGGAATCGGTTCTCGCGGGAACGAGTTGACGACTCAAAACAAAAAAGAGCGCGCGAGGTTGCATCTAGTCATCAGCGGGCGAGTGCAGGGCGTCGGCTTTCGATTTTCTGCCTACGATGAGGCGAAAGAGCTTGCACTTGCCGGATACGTGCGCAATCTGCCCAACGGTGACGTCGAAATCGTCGCCGAAGGGAGCCGTGAGAACTTGCAGATGCTTGCAGCGTGGGCACATCTGGGCCCACCGTCGGCGCACGTAACCGATGTACGCGAAGAGTGGTCCGATTTCACTGGGGAATTCAACGACTTCCGGATTCGCTGATTTTGGACGGTAAAAAACGGGCCTTTAATGGTTCGGCTGGATTAGCTATGCTTTAAATCCGCGTGTACGAGTATTTGCATGGCTTCGATATTGTCGGAGTAACTTTCGATCACCTCTTAACTATAAGGAGATTGGACTGAGATGGCTGTTCCACCTGAGGCGGCTGGACAAGCTGCCGAGTCGCATGGTTCCGCGACGTCCGCGCCCAAGCCGCATCTGAAGCGCGACCATGTCGTTATCCGGTTTGCGGGCGACTCTGGCGATGGGATGCAGTTGACGGGGATGCAGTTCACGGCCGAATCGGCACTGGCCGGCAACGATATAGCAACACTGCCCGACTTTCCCGCTGAAATCCGCGCGCCGCAAGGCACGCTGGCCGGGGTCAGCGGCTTTCAGCTGAATTTTTCGAGCAGCGAGATTTTCACCGCCGGCGACGAGCCCAACGTGCTGGTCGCGATGAATCCCGCGGCGCTGCAAGCGAACATCGAAGATGTCCCGCCCAACGCCGTCATAATCGTGGACCGCGAGGCGTTCACCGATTCCAACGTCAAGCGCGCCGGCTACAAGACCAATCCTCTCACCGACCATTCGCTCGACAAATTCCAGGTGATCGAAGTCGACGTGACCAAGCTCACCTCGCTCGCCGTCCATGGGATGGGACTGAACAATCGCGCAGTGTTCCGATGCCGCAACATGTTCGTGCTCGGGATGCTGTCGTGGCTGTATCAGCGGCCGATTGAGAGCACGCTCAGCTATCTCGAGAGCCGCTTCAAGAAGACGCCTGAGATTCTCGAGGCGAACGTCAAGGTGCTCAAGGCCGGGTTCAACTACGGCGAGACGACCGAGATGTTCGCGAGCTCGTACGAAGTGCCGGCCGCGCGAATCGCGCCTGGCCTGTATCGCAATATCACTGGCAACAGCGCGACTGCGCTGGGATTCGTGGCCGCAGCGGTGAAATCGGGACGTCCACTGTTTTTGGGCTCGTATCCGATTACGCCCGCCAGCGACATCCTGCACGAGCTGTCCGGTTTCAAGAATTTCCCCGTTTATACGTTCCAGGCCGAGGACGAGATTGCCGGCGTATGCGCGGCGATCGGGGCGTCATTCGGTGGATCGATCGCGATCACGACGACTTCGGGCCCCGGCATGAACTTGAAGGCCGAGGCAGTCGGGCTCGCGGTGAAGGTCGAGCTGCCGATGGTAATCACCGACATCCAGCGCGCGGGACCGTCGACCGGCATGCCGACCAAGCCCGAGCAGGCGGATTTGCTGCAATCGATGTACGGACGGCATGGCGAGTCGCCGATTCCGATTATCGCGGCGTCGACTCCCGCCGACTGCTTCGACTGCGCGTACGAGGCGGTGCGAATCGCCGTCAAGTACATGACGCCGGTGATCCTGCTCACCGACGGCCAGCTCGCCAACGGTGCTGAGCCGTGGCTGCTGCCCGACGCCGATAAACTTCCCGAAATCAAAGTTGAATTCGCGACAAATCCCGAAGGATTTTTACCTTACAATCGCGACGCGGAAACGCTTTCGCGTCCGTGGGCGGTGCCGGGGACCAAGGGCCTCGAGCATCGCGTCGGTGGACTGTCGAGCGAGAACCTGACCGGCAACGTGAGCTACTCGCCGGCCAACAACGAGCTGATGGTGCGGACGCGCGCGCGCAAGATTGCCGGCATCACGCGCGAGATTCCGCCGACGCAGGTGTTCGGCGACCCCGAAGGCGACCTGGTCGTGCTCGGATGGGGCTCGACCTACGGCCCGATTCGCGAGGCCGTCAAGCACGTGCGAGCGAAGGGCAAGAAAGTCTCGCACCTGCATCTGCGCTATCTGAATCCGCTTCCGCGCGACCTCGAAGAGACGCTCAAGCGTTTCAAGCAGGTCATGATTCCCGAGATGAACATGGGACAACTGCTCAAGATGATCCGCGCCGACTACCTGATCCCCGCCTTCGGATTCAACAAAATCCAGGGGCGTCCGTTCAAAGTCAGCGAGATCGAAAACCGCATCAACCGGGCCCTGGAGGGCTGATCGAAAATGGCTACCGCTCTTAACCGCAAGGATTTCGTTTCCGACCAGGAAGTTCGCTGGTGCCCCGGATGCGGCGATTACGCGATCCTGGCCGCGGTGCAGAAGACGATGCCCGAGTTTGGCATCGCGCCGGAGAACACAGTCTTCATCTCGGGTATCGGATGCTCGAGCCGCTTCCCCTACTACATGAACACTTACGGCTTCCACACGATTCACGGGCGGGCGCCGGCGTTCGCGACGGGGCTGAAAATCTCGCGCCCCGATCTCGACGTATGGGTAGTGACCGGTGACGGCGACGGATTGTCCATCGGCGGCAATCATCTGATCCATGTGCTCAGGCGCAACGTCGATCTGAAAATTCTGCTCTTCAACAATAAAATCTACGGACTTACCAAGGGCCAGTACTCGCCGACTTCGGAAGTAGGCAAAGTCACCAAGTCCACGCCGATGGGTTCGGTGGATTTCCCGTTCAATCCGATCACTGTCGCGCTCGGCACGCACGCGACTTTCGTTGCGCGCACAATCGACGTCGAGCAGAAGCATCTCGGCGAGATGCTCAAGCGCGCGCATGCGCATCGCGGCGCGTCGTTCGTCGAGATTCTGCAGAACTGCAACATCTTCAACGACGGCGCTTTCAACGACGTCAGCGACAAGGCGCTCAAAGCGGACCATCAGCTGATTCTCGAGCACGGCAAGCCGCTCATCTTCGGCAAGAATCGCGACATGGGAATCAGGATGAACGGGATGCGTCCGGAGGCGGTGCAGCTCGGCGGCGGTGTCACTGAAAAAGACCTGGTCGTGCACGACGAGACCAATCTCTCGCTCGCGTTCATGCTTGGCAACTTCGAGCCTCCACTGCCGACTCCAGTCGGCGTCTTCTACGCGGTGTCGCGCCCGACCTACGACGGCGCCGTCAACAAGCAGCTCGAAGACGCAAAAGCAAAGCAGGGCGCCGGCGACCTGAAAACCCTGCTAGGCAAGGGCGATACGTGGACAGTGACCAGCTAACCCGCGAACATTTATAGCGAATGCAAAAAGGCCCGCGAGCAAATCTCGCGGGCCTCTTTATTTGATGCCGTCGTCCCGAGTTATTTTTTGGCGTTATCTTTCTTTGCGTCTTTCGTTCTTTGTGTCATCCCGAGCGTAGCCGAGGGACCCCGGATCTTTCTCGATGCGGAAGATCGCAGACCATTCATGGAGTGAGCGCAGATGCTTGTCGTGAGACACGCTGGCGGGCGAGATCCTTCGCTGCGCTCGGGATGACACGAAGGGTAGCTCGGTCGCGCCGTAGGCGAGGTGCGGCAACAGGCGCCGAGAAAGATCCGGGGTCCCTCGGCTACGCTCGGGATGACACAAAAACAATTAGAGCTGCGAGCCGGAACCGGCTGCGCGGATTTTCGCGAGCGGAGTCTTACTTTCTCACCGCTGGCAGCTCGCACTTGTACACCTTCATCACGTTCTCGCCCATCACCTTCGCGCGCGCGGACGCTGGCAGCTTGTGCGCGAGCTCCTCGACCTCTTCGATGTAATTACCCACGTGATCGGGATGCGGGAAATCCGACGCCCAGAAAAATTTGTCGGCGCCGCACAGCTCGACCATCGCGGGTAGCGAGCGCTCGTCCGGGTCCGCCGAGATCCAGCAGTTGCGATTGAAGTAGAAGCTCGGCTTCTCCTTCAGCGATACCGTGCGGCCCATTGCACTTGCATAGACGGCGTCGAGGCGGCCCAGCCAGTAGTCGATCCATCCCGCGCCGGCTTCGAGCAGCACCAGCCGCATCTTCGGGAATTTGTCGAAGGTGCCGTACTGAAAGAAGCTCGTGAACGCATGACGAATCGCGTCGGCCGCGACGATATTCAGAAAGTAATAGTTCCCGCGCATGAATTTGCGATCGTAGCGCCCCGGCGCCGCCCACACAGGCTCGAGCGACGGATGTATCCCTATCGGCACGTCGAGTTCCTGCGCCTTGGCGAAGAGCACGTCGTGATCCGGATGCGCATGCGGCTTGCGCGTCATGACAAATTGCGCGACCCATCCGCCTTTGCATCCCGCTTTAACCGCGCGCTCGAGTTCGGCCGCGGCCCCGGCTGGATCGCCGAGCGACAGGTGCGCGATCGGAATCAGTTTGCCGCCGCTTTCAGAGCAGAAATCCACGATGTACCGGTTGTAGGCGCGCGTGCACGCCTGCGCGAGTTCGGGATCTTCGGTCTCGGTCTCCCACAGCAGGCTCATGGTGGGATAGAGGAACGCGGCAGCGAGGCCTTCCTCATCGATGCGCTTGAGCCGGTCCTTCGCGTCCATCGCGCCGAACGGCGCCAGCCCGCCGTAGGTGGGAGGCGTCGACCACTGATCGTCGCGCGTCGTGCCCATCGCAGATAGTCCGCCGAGCCGGCCGCCGCTGAAAATTTTCGACGGCCGTCCCGCGACCTCGAGATATTCGAGTCCCTTGTCGTCGGTGCGAACTCTGACCGCGCGGTCCTTATACTTCGCGTCGATATAGCGATCCCAAAGGCCGGCGTCCTCGAGGATATGCCCGTCAGCATCGACCGCGCCGGTGAAGGTCAGTTTCTGAATTTCGTCGAGACGATTCGACATTGAGAATGACTCCGCATGCGGTACGAGATTTCTCACTTATAGTTCACGATTCGGTGCGCGCGCCAGCAACCTAACCCCTAACCCCTTCCCATAGTGGGAAGGGGAACCGGATTTATACTGACCGAGAGCAAAGTAGTGCGCTGCGCGCAACTTTGCGATTGATACCGGGTGCAGGGGTCACCCCTGCCGAAGGAAGCGTGAAACCCACCGCGGGTTTCACATTTGATTCCTAGTGCGCAGCGTTCGACATCGTCGTGGGATTGAAAAAATTGTCCGTCGCGATTCCCATATTGATGTACCAGCTTTCGTGCTCGTCGGTCTCGACACCGGGCGACAGCACTACCGTCGAGAAGCCGTTGGTGACGTCTTCATCGACCAGCGCCGTCTGGAACATCCGCTTGAACGGCCAGATCGCCGCGTGCGCATCCGGAATTGGGCGGTCGCGATACGCGTTGAACGTCGCGATCGTCTTCCACAGCTTGCCGTCGCGGTCGTATTGATCGGACGCCGTGATGAACCATCCTTCCGAGTCGATATAAAAAATCCGCTTCGGAATCACGACGCCGCTGCCTAGTAGTGAAGTCTGTTTAGCGTCCGCTTCGATCACGTAGAGCCGCCGCATTTCCCAATTCTCCGGGCAGATCGTTCGGCCGCCGTCGGTTGGACAGGCCTTGGCCGGAGAGTTCTCCGCATTCACAACCGCGAGCATCGGCTTCTCGCCGAGGAACTTGTAGTTGAAGTCCTCGATTTTCGCGGCGAAGCCAAAAAACGAATCCGGATCGAGATTACTCGCGTAGGTTCCGGCGCCCGCTCCTGTGGCACCTCCGCCCGCGGCCGAGTCGAGCAGACCCATGACATCCGAGAGCTCGCTGGTCGAAGCGCGCCGCGCATGCCGCGTGCGGGGATTCATCAGCCAGCTATTGTCCTCGATTTTCGGATCGACGCTCCGGTAGCGGATGAATCCGAAGCCCCGCATCTCCGCCGGCTCGAGAAAGGGGTACGCACCGAAGCGATAGCGGATTCCAGCCGTCGTCGCTTCCGGATCGGTCGGGATGGGATTGACCTCGGTGCGGCCGGTGTTGTTGTAGAATCCGACATTGCCGATCGTGAAGTGCTCGACCGGGTCAGCCGGCGTCGAGCCCGGCTTGAAGCTCGCGATCTCGACGTTCTTCGATATCGCGTCGTCGGTGTAGAGTGGCCGGTAGCTGAAATTCCACATGACCTTCATCGCGGCCTGCGGATCGTTCGCATCGACCAGTGGAAACGGAAGCCCGGCTGCGTAGCCCTTCAATGTCCCATCGGGCGCGAGACTCACCTGCGGCGAATATTTCTCGGTCGCGGATTTGTAGGGCGGCGGCCACTCGAGGCGGTCGGTCGGCACGATCTTCATCGTCATGCCCTGCTTCACCAGGATCAGATTCCCGGGACTCACGAGGTCAGCAACCTTGTCGGCCTGATCTTTCGTGACAGTGTCCCCGGGATTCACGCCAGCACGCGGCGCGTCGGCAATCGACAGAATCGTGACGGCGAGCAGCGTGGCTAACACTAGCTTCATTTTCGTCTTCCACCTCGCTGATCGAATCATAGCGGCTGAAACTGAATGCTAGAAGCTACGCTCGACCTCGAAAGCTGACGAAGTAGAAGCCTGAGGCGGAAGGGGCCGGCGACGATATGCCAACCGTGCCGGCCCCCTAACCTAGCTATGTGCGCCTCGCCCTTAGGGATTGCCCCAGCTGCCCTGCACTGTGGTACTTCCGGGGTTGAAATCGATGCCTCCTTCGTTTGTGCTGTTCTGGAACTCAAATACTCGCAGCGTGGCAGCGGTATCCTGGAGAGATACGAACGACTCGTTCGCCTCCTGAAATAGTGGAGCGTCGTCGACCAGGAAATTGCCCATCGTGGAAAGGGAGTGACCCGCTCCGTCATAGCTCTGGGACCCGTTAAAATTGGCTGAGGGAACGTAGACGGTTTGATCACGAAGTTTGCCGGCCGCATCGTAGACGAATGACCCGCTGTAAGAGCCATCAACGCCGGATCCTACTGACGAGCGATTGTTACCGCTTGCGTCATCGCTAAAGGAACCCGTGAAGTTAGTGCCAGGATCGTACGTCAGCCCGGTCCTGATTGTGCCTGTCGCGTCGAACAAGTCGGTGTAAGAGATAGAACCGTCCAGCGTTGAACCGTCTGCCGATCGCACCACACCATTACCATCGTAGGTACCCATGCCCACTCCAGCCGCGGGTCCGCTGGGGGTTACTCCAAAAGAGGCCCTGACTTTGCCAGTGCCAGGTATGTCCTCATTACCGTCAAAAACAGCGATGCCCGCGGCATGACCTGTTGGCAGGGCGGTCCCATTGATTCCAATGCCAACGACGGTCTTGCCTGTAGAATCAAAGAACAACAGGTTTGGCTTTCCACTCACCAGTCTGAGCGACGCCACAGTCACGCCCCCGGATTCCAGGTCGATTTCTTGCGTGGCGGTGACTATGGCTGGCGGCTTTTTTTTGGCCGTGGCATTTGAAGCGAACGGCCCTGATCCCAGCGCCATCAGCACGGCGAAGGCAATCGAGCCCCAGACCTTCATCGCTCGATTTGCTTGTTCGGCTCGCTCGAGCCGTCTCGCCATCCCCTCAAAGCGCTCCTCGATGTTTGCACTCATGTCCTGATCCTCCCTCTGTCGGTGAATTGCAGTTCACGAACGGTTGTCAATCCTCAATCGCCTTTTGTTCGCCCCTCCGTGGCGAAGTAACGTGAGTTTGGCCGGATGGTCCCGCTTGCTGGGCGTTCAATCCGGGTGAACCGCTCGGTTCACTGCTCCGAAGGGCCGTTGGCTAGGGATTAGAAATACCCGGGGAACCGAGCATTTCGACTCGCAGCTGAGAAAAGATGGAATTGCGGTGCTGGAAACCTAGAAGCTGACGCGCTTGAAGCGGCTTTCCGGGACTAGCCGGATTGCGCCCATGATCAACCGCCAGAACCACGGCACGTACACGACTTCGGCGCGCTTGCGATACGCCGCGTAAATCAGATCGGCGGCCTTGTTGGGCGCTATCGTCAGCAGCGCGCCCTCGCGTCCCCAGGTCATTCGCGTATCTACCGTGCCGAGTTTGACGGTCATCACGTGCACCCCGCACGTGGCGAGGCGCCCGCGCAATCCTTGCGCAAACGTAGCGAGGGCACCCTTGGCCGAGCCGTACACGTAATTTTTCTTGCGGCCGCGTTCGCCCGCGACCGATCCGATCACAATGATGAAGCCTGAGCGTTGTTGTTCGAGATGGCGCGCGGCGAGCGTGATCAGAGACACGGCGCCGGTGAAGTTCTGATGAATCGTGGCGAGCGCCTCGCCCGGGTCGGTCTGCGCAACGTCCTCGTCGCCGAGCGTACCGAAGCATACGACGACGCCATCGAGTCCGCCGAGCTTGGTCGCCGCATCGCGGATGAACTCGTCGTGCGAAGCGAAGTCCGACGCGTCGAAAGTGCCGGAAAGTACGGGCACTCCCGCGCGAACGCTGACGTCTTCGGCAACGCGCCGCGCCTCCTCGGCATTGCGGGCAGCCAGGTACAATCTCGCTCCATCGAATGCAAACCGAAACGCGAGCGCGCGTGCGATCGGGCTGGTGGCGCCAAGAATCAGAACTCTATTCACAAGTAGGACGGGATTTATTCCGTCATCCGAAGCCTGCGCGACAGGCTCGACGAGAAGCGGTTGTTGGGATCGGCGACGGCTTTGGCCGCCTGCCACTTGGGGAGACTCGGATACATCGCGCGAAACGTCTCGGGCGACATGCGCGCATCTTTGGCCAGGTACACGCGCCCGCCGCGCTTCAGCACCATCGCATCGAGCGTGTCGAGAAATTCGAGCAACCCGTCTGTCACCGGGAAGTCGATCGCGAGCGTGTAGCCCGGCATCGGAAAGGAGAGCAGGCCGTCCTGCGCGCCGAACTTCTTGAGCACGGCGAGAAACGAACCGCGCCGGCTGCGCGTGATCGTCTCGAGCACTTCGACCAGCCCCGCGCGGCTCTCGTCGGGCGGCCACACGCATTGATACTGCACGAAGCCGCGCTTGCCATAGATTCGAGGCCAGTTGCGGATCGAATCGAGCGGATAAAAGAAACTGTCCCAGTCGAAGATAGTGTGGGCCGCTTTCTCATGATGGATAGCGTAGTTGATCTTGTTGAACGCCCTGACGGTCAGCGAGTTCACCGCAGGGAAATCGAACGGCACCAGTGGGCTGAGCTTCGGCATCGTGCTCAGCGGATCTTGCGCGAGATTTCGCGGCAACTGCTCGAGCGTCGCAAAGTTGCCGACGTTGAGGATCGAGCGGCCCAGCGCGCTCTTGACGCTGTTGCAATCGATCCACGCGACCGAATAGCGGTACTGCGCGTCGATACGCTCGAAGGCTTCGATCGCGGCATCGATATTACTCGCGCGGATCAATTCGCCATCGAGATAAGCGCTCTCGACCCGTTGCATCCTGAGTTCAAGCTCGAGGATGACGCCAGTCAGCCCCATCCCGCCGACCGTCGCCCAGAACAGATCGGAGTTTTCCTCGCGCGAGCATCGAAACACCTCGCCCGACGCGATCATCAGATCAAAGCTGGTCACATGCGAGGCGAGTGAAGAGTCGCGATGGTGATTCTTGCCATGAACGTCAGCCGCGACCGATCCGCCGAGCGTAACGAATCGAGTCCCCGGTGTGACCGGCGGAAAAAACCCGCGCGGCAAAAAAACGTCGATCAACTCGGCGATAGTCACACCAGCCTCGCATCGCAAAAGGCCGGTCGCAGCGTCGAAGGAGAGCATCCGATTAAGCCGCGTCAAATCGACGACCCGATTCTGATCGTTGAGCGCCGCATCGCCATAAGCCCGTCCCGCCCCGCGCGCAATCAGCGAGGTCGAGTCGGCGGTCACAACAGCCTGCAGCTCAGCAATTTTATCGGGCCGGTAAACGTCGCTCTCAGAAAGCGGATACCGCCCCCATCCAGTGAGCAACGCATGCCGCGGATGCGGCGCAGAGGTCGTGGTCGTCGTCATAACGAAAAACTGAAAGTACCAATTGAAGCTAACAGGAAGAACGCGCACGAGAAACGGCAAGCGCTCCCGGCATCGCGAGAGAGAAGGGGAACCGGTCGGAGGAACCGCCACTTCCGAACGGAACGAAGTCTGGCATCGGTCTTTTTTCTTAGCACTGGGTGCCGGGGTCACCCCTGCTGAAACCCATCGCCGGTTTCACATTCGATTGCGTGAATCATATGCAAAGCTACTACGGTCGTGCTCATAGGTTTCTGCGATAAAGGGTGCTTCGAAGCACCGAAGGTTCAGACCAACGCTTGGTTGCATTGACCTTATTCGCGGAACCTTCCATGCTCACGAAGTCGGGATCGAAATATTCTTCGAGACCGAGTTTGATCCAGCCGTAAGTGGGCCACCGGGCCTTCGACCACGATTCGCTAGACCAACCCAACGCATCGACCAGCAAAGGCCTCCAGGAGCACCAAGTTGAAATTTAAGGTCGCTACGATATTGGCAATTGTGACTGCGGCTACGCTGAGCGTCCTACCTATGAAGCAAGCGTTCTGCCAGGACAGCGTCGCGGGCCAGGAGATGCACAAGAGCGGACAGGACATTAAGAGCGCCGCGTCGGCAACAGGTGAATCCGCAGAGCATGCGTTCAAGGGGACGACTGATCAGATGAGCGATGCGACGCTCACGACTAAAGTCAAATCAACCCTGCTGAGCAACGAGCGCACTCGCAAGGACTCGATTCACGTCGAGTCAGATCACGGCACCGTTACGATCGACGGTCGGGTAGGATCGCGCTCCAAGGCGAAATATGTAGGATCGGTTGTCGCGGCGGTAAGTGGTGTCAGGACTGTCCAGAACAAACTGACCTGGCCGACTTCGTAAGAGTTAAGCGAAGACCAATACCGAATCAGCGTATGCGAAAAGAATTACTCGCTAACCCAGAGATGTGATATCAACCATGATGCAAAAACTAATTGTACCTTTCGTCGCGCTGATGCTGGTTTCCTTGACCGGTTGTTGCAGCGTGTTCGGAATTTGCGCTTCGGCCTCTGTTCATACTTCAATCGACTCGCCGCAGACGTTTGCCCGCCAGGATAAGCTGGTAGGGTCTGCGCAAGCGTTGGACATTGCGCAGAGTGGAGCCCGGCCCACCACGTGTTCAGACTGACTCAGAACTGACCTAGGCGCTGGATTCCTTTGCCTCGCGATGGGGCGCCGCTTCTTTCTCGCGCGCGTTGACCTTCAACTATCTAAGGGCCCTGGTCCGGCGCAGATGCTTGCGCGGTTTACTCGCGCGGTGGATGACTGAGGAGGGTGGGCCCTTGCGGAACGTTGCGACAATTTTTTTCATCTTGGCGATAGAATTGGACGCGGCCGCCGCCAGGAACACAACCAGCCCAAGCTCCGGATTGTCAACCACCGAGAACGTGGTGTGCTCGACGACCATTCGTCCGACCAGCGGATGATCGTAATCGTTGCGGCCCTCGGACCTCGGTAGGATGTCATGGCGCGGCCACCATTCCGCGAACTCCGGGCTCACCGACTTGAGCCGATCGACCAGCTGCACAAAATGCGCATCTCCCGCATGCCGCCCATAGTCGGCGCGGAATCTGGCGAGTGTGTCCTGGGCCCGCGAGCGCCAATCGACCACGAAGGAGCGCATCGCGGGGTTGGTGAACATGAGCCAGAGCATATTTCGTTCGTTTGCGGGCGCGTGCTCGAAATCGAAAAAGAAGGCGAGTGCGCCTCGGTTCCACGCAAGCACGTCCCATCGACGCCCCAGGGCAAAAGCGGGGATCGAATCTGTCTGATCGAGCAAGCGTCGCAGCAGCGGACTCACCGTTTCGGTTCTAAATGAAGTATCGAGGACCGGCTGACGAAGCGCGAGCTGAAAGAGTTGCATCCGCTCGGCGGGATCGAGCCGCAGCACGCGCGCCAGGCTTTCCAGCACCCCAGATGACACCCCGATCGGGCGTTTCTGCTCGAGCCACGTGTACCAGGTCGCGCTGACGCCGGCCAACTGCGCAACCTCTTCACGTCGCAAGCCGGGCGTTCTCCGCCGATTAGTCGAGGGCAGGCCGACGTCGGCGGGTGCGATGCGTCCGCGCCGGTTGCGGAGAAAATCGCTCAGTTCCTGCCGTCTGATTTCGTCCCTGGTCATATCGCGACCTATAAGCTGGGCTTGCCGTCCGGTTCAGAGATTTAGGTGGCAGTTTTTATACCAGGATAAAAGCTTCCCCTGGTACCGGGTTATCTATCTATATATTCCTCGATCCACGTGACCGCCAGAGCTAACAGATCGCTCTCCTTGAACAGTTCCCTCAGGCCCCCGGCCTGGCGGTCACGTTTTCCAAGAGGTTCGGCATCATTCTGAAGGAGAGGAGGGAATCATGGATCGTTTTACTTCGGTTCGCCGCCCCCAAGTGGGATTCCTGATTGCGTTCGCGTCGCTGGCGTTGATGCTGGCAACGCCCGTCGCCGCCCAAGTCAAAGCGGGTGACTTCATCACGCCCGAGAATGGGTCGAAGGTGAAGGACCTCGTGAGTCCGGGAGTCTATTACAAGGTGCAGCACGGCATGACGATGAAAATCGTGCCGACCACGCGCGTCGATTGGCCGCCTCCTTATAAGGACGCGACCGAAAAGTATTCCTCGCAGGTGCGCCTCTCGAAGGATCATCGCACGGTCGTCGGCTATGTCGCCGGACAGCCGTTCCCTCTGATCGACGCAAACGATCCGGACGCCGCCACAAAAGTCGTTTGGAACAACGTGTTCCGGCCGATTCAGTCCGACGACTACGATCTGCGATATTTCGATTGCGACACGATATACACCGGCTACAAGAAGCCCTTCTTTGAAGTCGCATACGGACAGCTCGGCCACTACGCCGGTTACAACCTGGTCGGCCGTACCGAAGTCGAGCCGATTCCGGTCGATCCCGACTTCAAACATACCAACCGGCTATGGCTGTTCCTGCTTGGCCCGCAACTCGCGCCCCAGGACGCTCGCGGCACCAGCCTGCTGCGCTATCGCTACGCCGATCCGGCTCATGGCGACGATACCTGGACCTGGCAGACCGGCTCGCGCCGCCTGCGCCGTCTGAACGAGGCGCTCAATTCGAGCGCGACCGGTACGCAAACCTTTGATCCCGATCACTATTCGGGGTTCAATCCCAAGACCGAAGAGTACAACTACAAATTCCTTGGCGAGAAGGAGATGCTCGCGACCGTCGACGCAGAGCATTCACCGGAACAGCGATGCCCCACCGATGGCGGCGCCAGCGCATGCCCCGAGCGTTGGCAGATGCGCCACATGTACATCGTGACCGCGGAGCCGCGGCGAGACGTTAACAACGCCGAAGCGCTCGATTCCAAGTCGGTCATCTATATGGATTCCGAAATGTGGTTCGAGCCATACGTCGACACCTATGATCGCCGCGGCGAATTGTTCCGCAACCACGTCTACTGGCTGGCGTATCGCGATCGGCCGGTGCCTGACGCGAAGGTCGCAATCTATCCCTTCAAGCGTGAATTCGTCGTCGGTGTTTCGTCCACCGATGTGCAAAGCGCCATCGCCACGATGTGCTACCTGCCCGGGCTCGAAACTCCCGAGCGCGAGTGCTGGTACATCAATATGGGTGCGGTCGACAAAGCGTTCTTCACTACCGAGGCAATGGTGAAGATGTCCGAAGTCGGCCACATGTAACGATGCGATGGAGCAGCGCATGTTCACCGCTCGCATGACCGTTAATCTAACCGTTGCGCTGGCGATTGCGATCTTCGTTAGCTCTGCGCACGCGTACATGCTCGGTCTGGACGGATCGGTCGCGCAAGGCTCAGACGCGCTGTACGCGTTCGATCGCAAGGGACGCGAGGTCAAGATCGCGCAGACAGGGTCTGTCGGTCCCGATTGGGTCGTGCTCGAGGATCTCGGAACGCCTTCGGTCGCGCTGGACGGCAGTGTTCTGTTCGGAGCGGCGAGAGAATGGAATCGTAAACTTCGATGGTCGATCTTCGTGGCCGAACCGGACTCAGGGTCGATCCTTCCCGTGGCGCTGCCGACGTCCTCCGAAGGCGGTTCAGATCTCGACATGGTGGCCGATCCGCGTCCGCAGCGGACCGCTGAGGGCGGAATCGTTTTTACCGCTCATGAGTCTTCGGGCGACGATGGCCTGTTCGAGCTGGCGAATGGAAAGCTGAAGCGGCTGGTTCGAACCGGAGAACGGTTGTCCGATGGCCGCATGGTCCGGGTGATCACTTTCGGCAGCGTCCGGCCTGAATGCCGGGGAGGCGTAGCGTTTCTGGGCTATCTCGAACCTGGTGGTCAGGCGGAAATGATCGTTTCTGAAAGCGGCGCGATAACTGTTCTGGCGCTGCAGGATAGTCAATTATCCGGCGGTGAGCATTTCAGGAGCTTCGGACTTCCAGCCTCGACTGTTACAGCGGATGGGCCTGTTGTCGCGTTCACGGCGCGAACCGACCGCGGTGCCGGCCTGTTCACCTTTGCGCACGGCCGGCTGCGCAAAGTGCTGTCGCAGTCGGCATCTTGCGGTCTCGGGCACATCGACTATCTTTCACCCGCGAGCCCGGGCCTGAACGATCAGGGCGGATTGGCGGTTCTCGGGCGATGTTCGGGGACTATGGGAATATTTCTCGTGAAGCGCGGGACGGCGGAGTGGGTTGTTAACGCCGATCAGGCGACGGACAACGGCATCCGTTTCGATCGCCTGGGCGATCCGGTGTTTACCGAGGGTACCGTTTTTTTCGGAGCGCTCACTGTGGACGGAGCTACCGGCTTCTTCGATATTTTCGACGGCAAGATCGCTCACTTCGTTCCAACTGAGACGCCCAAACGCAACATCGCAGATCGGGGATCAGCGAATCGGCACACAATCGAGGTCGTGACGATGTCGATCAATCAGCGCGGTCAAATCGCGTATCTGGGCAGTCCCTGAGATAGGCCCACGATTCACCGAACTAACGGTGAGGCAGGAAGGTCTCGCGGCGTCGGCGCCTCGCTCGAATCGCAGACAACCGATCGTCGCTTGACAAATTGTCAAGTCCGCGCGACTGTTTGCCGTAGCTGGAGGGGGGCGAGGATGAAATCGAGGATGCGAGCCGTAGCCAAGCCTCTTGCTGAGCGCCGTTCTACTTGCGATCGGCAGCGGTCCGCCTATCGAATGTCATCAGCGCCCTGCAGCGCCGCCACCGCTGATTCCAGAAACATTTATTCGAGATCGTCTGAGATTCAAGAACGTTGCTGGGAAATACTCAGCGCGTACGTTCCGTCCTCCAAACTTGAAATGGTCCTCGCAAGCGATGCAAATGGGTTCATACCGTTCGAGATGAGTATCGTTGGCGACTTGATCCGGAGCGAGCTCTTTCGCCGCCTGCGAGGCGCATTGCCACCGGGTAGCACCAGCTGAACGGCAATCGCGCGCACTCCTCCAAAACAAGTCCAACACCGACGCTCACACGCATTTCGCGACAGATTTTGCCTTTCGCGAACTCGCGGGCCTCGATCGGCAGAAATTCTCCAAGCGGTTGCTAGTGAAGGGTTCGGGCACGGCCCTTGCGTGTGATTAAGCAGCTGCTTAACACAATTAAGCAGTTACATAAGAAGTAGGAGAATTTGTTTCCGAGAAGAGATGCGTATGAATTTCCGCCACGCCGCAATGTTCGCGCTGGTCGGATGGTATCTGATGCTGCCGCCGATGGGCTCGGTTGAGTCAAGACGCGACCCGTCTACCGGGTTTTACGTTGGTTATTCGGCGGAGCCACTACAGGCGTGGGAGATAGCAGGGTCGTATGGTACGGCGGCGGAGTGCGGCAGGGCACTCGAGCAAGCCAATCAACTGGCGAGGCAGAACTGCCCCGATTGCTCAGCGGTTGCCGCGTGCATCGCAGCCGACGATCCGCGGCTGAAATCAAAAGAAGTTTTTCAGTGAAGGATTGCGGGGGTGCACTTGCGTGATTAAGTGGATGCTTAATATAATTAAGCATCTGCATAATGGGGACCAAATAACAATGCAACAACAGCGCGATTTGAATCGCACCCGGGAACGGATCATGGCGGCAGCACAGAAGGAATTCGCGGCGAGCGGCTTTGCCGGCGCGCGAACTGACGCGATTGCCCGGCGGGCGCACGTTAATGAGCGCATGATCTTTTATTGCTTCGAATCCAAAGAGGGCCTTTATCGAGCCGTGCTCGCGAAAAATCTGTCGGCCAAAGCAGCCCTGATTGAATCGATGCCGGACGAGGACTTCGCCAGCAGCCTGATCAGGGGGTTTGCACGAGTGTTGTGACGATATCGACTCGCTTCGGATGTGGCAGTGGGAGGCGCTCGACAAGAGTAACCGCAAACTGGTCGCGGAAGAGGAGCGGCGAACCTTCCTGCAGTCCGAGGTTGCCCGCTGGCGGCGAGCGAAAGCCAGCGGAATCTTACCTGCCGACGCCGACGAAGAGATGTTGCTCCTGGTGAGCTCGGCCTTGCGTGCGTTTCCTCTGATCCTGCCCCAGGTCGTCTCGCTGGTTACCGGCATGGACCCGCTCGATCCCGAGTTTCGGCAGAGATGGACTGCCTGCCTGGAATGTATCGGGCAGCGCCTCTTTGCTCCCGCTGTCAAAAGCGGCGACGAACTCGACAGAAAGGAAAAAGGGCCGTTGAAGGTCAGGAAACAATCTCCGCCACGCCCCGCAGCCGGCGGTGGCAGGAATTAAGGATCGTAACACGGTCATAAGCGATCACTGGAAGTTTTATGAATCGCATTCATTTGCGCCGATTTCTATTGGCAACGGCATTCGTTGCATTCGCAGTGGCAATCCTTCCGGGATGCAAACAAGCGGTTGCTCCGCAGGCGCCTCCGCCCGCGAAGGTCACAGTCAGCCAGCCGGTTCAGCGAGAGGTGGTGCGTTGGGATCAATACAGCGGATATCTGTCGTCGCCTAAAACCGTCGTCGTCAGTGCACGGGTCAGTGGACTTATCGAACAGGCGCCTTTCCAGGAGGGTGCGATTGTCCACGCGGGCGACTTGCTGTTCAAAATCGACCCGCGCCCGTTCCAGGCTGATCTCGACAACAAGAAAGCTGCGGTCGCGCAGGCGAGGGCAACTGCCGTCAAAGCCAGGGCCGACTACGGCCGCTCCGTCGAGTTGATCAAGTCCCAGGTCATAGCACCGTCGGACTTCGACACTACCAAAGCCTCATACGGCGAGGCGGCCGCGTCGCTGGATGCGGCCGAGGCGGCGCTCGAGACTTCACGCCTCAATCTGGAGTGGACGGAAGTGCGGGCTCCTATCACCGGTCGCGTGAGCCGAATGAACGTGACGGTCGGCAACCTGGTGAACGGCGGCTCCGGACAGCCCACGACGCTCACGACTATCGTCTCGATCGATCCGCTCTATTGCTACATCAACGTTCCCGAAAGCGCCGCGCTGCTTTATCAGGAGCTAGCTCTCAAGGACAAGAAGGGCAACGTCGCGGGAGCCAACATTGCCTGCTCTCTGCAACTGGAAAACGAAACGAATTTCCCGCATCCGGGCGTGATCGATTTTGTCGACAACCAGGTGGATGTGAATACCGGAACGCAGCAGATCCGCTGCGTGATCAACAACCCCACGACCATACTGACGCCCGGGCTGTTCGCCCTCACCCGCATCCCGGCCAGCCGACGTTACCAGGCGCTGCTGATTCCGGATGCTGCCGTGAACGCCGACCAGGACGAGCGCTACCTTCTGATCGTCGGGGCCAACAACGTCGTGCAGCAGCGGCCGGTCAAGTTGGGCGCGCTATTCGGCAACCTGCGATCGATTACCGACGGCCTGAAGCCGGGTGAGAGGGTCATCGTCAACGGGATGCAGTTTGCGCAGTCCGGCGCGAAAGTCATCCCGCACGAGGTGCCGGTTCCCACGCAAGCGCTGGACGCGATGGAGAGCGACACGGCCGCCGCGCCGATTGCGCAGGCGATTCCCGACATGCGGACTGCGCTTAAGTCGGATTCGCGACCTTCCTCGAAGGTGCGCCAATGAAGATTGCGCATTTTTTTATTGACCGTCCGGTCTTCGCGATCGTCCTTTCGCTGGTCGCGCTCATCGCCGGTTCGATCGCGTTGTTCACGCTGCCGATCGCACAATACCCGCAGATCGCACCGCCGACCGTAACCGTCAGCGCTACCTACCCGGGCGCCAACGCGGAAACCGTCGCGAAGACGGTAGCCACGCCGATCGAAGAGCAGATCAACGGCGTCGAGAACATGCTCTACATGTCGAGCCAGTCGACCAACACCGGGAGCCTGACGTTGACGGTGACGTTCAAGGTCGGCACCAACCTCGACGTGGCCCAGGTGCAGGTGCAGAACCGGGTGGCGATCGCACAGCCGCAGCTTCCGCCAGAGGTGCAGCAGGAAGGGATCATCGTCAAGAAGGCGTCGCCGGACATAACCCTGGCGGTCGCGTTCTTCTCGCCTGACGGGTCGCACGACGCGCTGTTTCTCAGCAACTACGTGACCCTGCAAGTGAAGGATCAGATAGCCAGGCTGCCGGGCGTCGGCGACATCAATCTTTTCGGCGTGCGCGACTACTCGATGCGGCTGTGGCTCAATCCCGACGAGATGGCGGCGCGCAACATGACTGCGAGCGACGTCGTCAATGCGGTCAGAGAGCAGAACATCCAGGTCGCAGCCGGAGTAGTCGGCGGTCCGCCGCTCCCCAAGGAGAGCTCAGCTTTCCAGTACACGTTGAACGCGGAGGGTCGGCTGACGGATCCATCCGAGTTTGGCGACATTGTGGTGAAAGTGGGCGCCGACGGCCGCATCACGCGGTTGAAGGAAATCGGCCGCGTCGAGCTGGGCGCCGCCGACTACGGCACCACCGTCGACTACGACGGGCATCCGGCCGTCGCGCTGGCCGTGCTCCAACTGCCGGGCACCAATGCGATCGACACTGCCAACGTGATCTACGCCAAGATGAAGGAGCTCAAGAAGCACTTTCCTCCGGGCGTGGACTACGCCATCGCGCACGACACCACGCCCTTTGTCCGCGAGAGCATCAGTGACCTGATCCATACGCTGCTTATCGCCATCAGTCTGGTCGCCCTGGTGGTGCTCGTGTTCCTGCAGAGCTGGCGGGCGTCGCTGGTGCCGATCCTGGCGATTCCGGTGTCGCTGGTCGGCACCTTCGCGGCCATGTGGATAGTTGGATTCTCGCTGAACATGCTGACGCTGTTCGGCCTCGTGCTGGCTATCGGGATCGTAGTCGACGACGCGATCGTCGTGGTCGAGAACGTACAGCGTTGGCTCGACGAGGGCGAAAGCCCGCGCGACGCGGCGTTCAAGGCAATGGACGAGGTTACGCCGGCGGTCATCGCCATCGCGTTCGGCCTCTCGGCAGTATTCGTTCCGGTTGCGTTCATTCCCGGTATCACCGGCCGCTTCTATCAGCAGTTCGCGCTGACGATCGCGTTCTCGACCCTGCTCTCGGCGTTCATCTCGCTGACCCTGAGTCCTGCACTCTCGGCGCTGCTGCTCAGGCCCCATGACGCCAAACAGGACTGGCTTACGCGGGGTCTCGACCTCGCGCTCGGCTGGTTTTTCCGGCTGTTTAACCGGGGCTTTGAGCTGACCAACCAGTGGTACGTCAAGACGCTGCACTACGTGGTCCGCTACGGGGTTATCACGCTGATTGTTTACGTCGGGCTGGTCTATCTGGCCTACGGCATGTTCAGAATCGTGCCGACCGGGTTCATCCCGACCCAGGACCAGGGATATCTCATCGTGAACGTTCAGATGCCGGACGCATCGTCGATCGAGCGGACCGACGGCGTGATGACACAACTGGCGAATCTGGCATTCAAGACCAAAGGGATTCGGGACGCTTTCGCGGTTTCCGGGTTCTCAATCCTGACCCGCGCCAACTCATCCGCGGCCGGGCTGTTGTTCGTGCATTTGACCCCGTTCGCTGAACGCGCGGGCAACGCCGATCTGACTGCTGATGCGATCGCCAAGCGGCTCAGGCAACAATTCAGCCAAGTCGAAGGAGGGCAGGCTGTCGTGCTGATGCCGCCGGCAGTCAGTGGGATCGGTAACGCCGGCGGGTTCACGATGCAGGTGGAAGACCGTTCCGGCACTGCCACGCCCCAGCAGATCCAGGCAGCAACTCAACATCTGATGGATGCGGCCCATAGTCGGCCCGAGTTGAGCAGGTTGTTCTCCACCTTCCGCGCCAGCGTCCCGCAGATTTACGTCAACGTGGACCGGGTCAAAGCCAAGCAGCAGAACGTCGCCGTCACCGACGTTTTCACGGCGCTGCAAGTTTACCTCGGCGGGTTTTACATCAACGACTTCAACTATCTCGGCCGCACCTGGCACGTGATGGCTCAGGCCGATGCTCCGTTCCGCGCCACTGTCGCACAGGTGGCCCAGCTCAAGACGCGCAATCTGGCGGGCCAGATGGTCCCGCTGGGCGCGATCTCCGAGCTGAAGGACATAGTCGGCCCGGACCGGATCCAGCGATACGATTTGTATACAACAGCCGATATCATCGGCGGTAACGCACCGGGCTACAGCAGCGGCCAGGCCATCGACGCGATGGAAGAGGTCGCCGACAAGGAACTTCCCAGGCAATACAACTACGAGTGGACGGACCTGGCCTTCCAGGAGAAGGCGGCCGGCGGCCTCGCGCTCCTTATATTCCCGCTCTGCATCCTGTTCGTATGGCTGACCCATTCGGCGGAATACGAAAGCTTTGCGCTCTCGACTGCGATCATCCTGATCGTCCCGATGTGTCTGCTGTGCGGCATTACCGCAGTCTGGGCCCGGCACATGGACAACAATATTTTCACCCAGATCGGTTTCGTGGTGCTGGCGGGGATGAGCGTGAAGAACGCCGTGCTGATCGTCGAATTTGCCAAGCAGCAGCAGGAGCATCACCCCGACATGAAAGCTGCGGACGCCGCAATTGAAGCCGCCCGCCTGCGCTTGCGGCCGATTCTGATGACGAGCTTCGCGTTCATCTTCGGCGTGATTCCGCTGATCATCGCCACCGGCGCAGGCGCCGAGATGAGACAGGCCCTCGGCACGGTCGTCTTCTTCGGCATGATCGGCGTGACGTTCTTCGGAGTGTTCCTGACCCCGGTGTTCTACACCGCAATCCGCTACTTGACTGACCGTAAACTGGTGCCGACAGAGACACCACTTAGAAGCGTGCCCGCATATGCCGCCAGCGAAGAGAGACGAGCGGTCGGAGGGCACCGATAGCCTGGCGCGAGACGGGAGAGTGGGGTCCAGACTGATGAGTGAGCAACGTCCGGCATTGCTATCGCGGCCGGTCGGAAAGTGGTTGCTGCGGATAGCGGCGGCGATGCTGATCGTCACCGTCGTGGGATGCATGGTCGGTCCCGACTACAAGTCGCCCGCGATGAAGCTACCCGAGAAATGGAATGGGAACGATCAGCAGATGAAGGACGCCGCGAACCAGGGGACCAAAACCGATCTCGCGACCTGGTGGCAAGCTTTCGACGATCCTCTGCTTAACGCGGTGATCGCGCAGGCGCTCTCGTCAAACCTGGACGAGAAGATCGCGCTGGCGCGGATTCGCGAAGAGCGCGCCTACCTGGTGATAAGCCGCGCCGGGCTTTACCCCAGTATCGATACGTCCGGCTACTACACTCGCCAGCGCTACAGCGCCAACACCCCCTTCGGATTCTTCCCGCAGGTACTTCCAAGAGATGAGAACATCTATGAAGCCGGTTTCGACGCGAGCTGGGAGCTGGATGTCTTCGGCGGTATCCGGCGCGGGGTCGAAGCCTCGAAAGCCGAGCTGGCCGCCTCGATCGAGAACGCGCGCGACGTGCGCGTGTCGCTGCTGGCGGAGGCTGCGCGCGATTACGTTGCCGTGCGCGCGCTCGAGCGCCGCATTCAGATCGCCAAGGCAAACTTGCGCGACCAGAATGATTCATTAAAGCTGGCCCAGGCCCGATTCGAGCAAGGCTTTGCGCCGGAGCTCGACGTGTTCCAGGCTCGGTCGTTGCTGGAGACTACGCAGGCGCAGGTGCCTGAGCTCGAGAGCGAGGCTGCGCAGACAGTCCATCGACTCGGGGTGTTGCTTGGTCGCGAGCCTGACGCGCTGCAGGCGCAGCTCTCCGACATGGCGCCGATCCCGGGCATCGCGGATCCCGATGGGATCGCGGTGCAAATTCCCGCCGGTCTGCCTTCGGATCTGCTCCGGCGCCGACCTGATATTCGTGCTGCTGAGCGAGGGATCGCGGCGGCTACAGCCCGCGTCGGCGTAGCGACGGCTGACCTCTTTCCCAAATTCTCCATCACCGGCACGGCCGGCCTCGAATCGATAAGTCCCGGCGATTTCTTCTTTGGGACGAGCAGGATGTGGCAGGTCGGTCCATCGATGACCTGGCCAATTTTCGAAGGCGGCCGGATTCGCGCCAATATCGAGGTGCGGAACGCCCAGGAAGAACAGGCGCTTCTCTACTATCGCAAAACTGTGCTGAGTGCGCTTGCCGAAGTTGAAGACTCTCTCGTCGCCTACGCCAAGGAACGGACCCGGCATCAGGCGCTGGCGGCTTCTGCCGAAGATTTCAAGCGCTCCGCGGTGCTTGCACGCGATCGTTACGAGGAAGGCTATGCCACTTATCTCGACGTGCTTGAAGCGCAGCGATCGCTCTACGGCGCGCAGGACTCACTGGCGCAAAGCGACCAGCAAATAATCGACGACCTGATCGCTATCTACAAGGCGCTCGGCGGAGGTTGGCAAACCTATGCGCAAATCGGATCCGCTGATGCAGTAATCAACCTTCCCCCGGTGGCTGTTGCGCTGGGGCCTTGCCTCCCCTTGGCCGCGCGTGGCGGTTCCACCGGGGGAGCCTTTTTCCAGTTGGTTAAAAATGCAAGAGAGCACTGAGAGTACGGAACCCTCCAACCATTCTGATCATCAGCCGCGCGTTGCGGATCGCGACGACTCCGGTGGCTTAGTCGCGACGGAAGAAAGTTCCACTGCGTCACGATCTCGGCGCGGGCGAAATCTCGTACTAGTCATCTTGATTCTTCTCGTCGCGGCTGCGGTCGCGGTACCGGGATGGAACTATCTGTCTTCTTATGAAGACACCGACGATGCGCAGGTCGATGGACACATCATCGCGGTCAGCTCGCGGATCAATGGAACTATCGCGCATGTCTATGTGAAGGATACCCAGGCGGTCCGCAAAGGACAGCTTCTGGCCGATATCGATCCTGCGGACTACGTCGTCGCGGTCGAGGGTGCGGGCGCTCGGCTGACTCAGGCACAAGCGCTGGTGGAATCGGCCAAGGCTGACTACGAGACGGCGCTCAGCAAAGTCAGCCAGGACCAAGCGACCAGCGCAAAGGCTGAGTACGATGTGCCGCGGCTGCAAATTCTTGCGGCCGAGGGCGCCGGCCGACGCGAGGACTATCAGGAGAGCCTGCGTGTCGCGAAGGTGGCTCGGGCGACCGTCGATGCGGATCGCGCTAGCGCTAACGCGGCGCTAAAGAACATCGCGTCGCGCCAGGCTGCCGTTAAGCAGGCTCAGTCCGAGCTCGATCAAGCCGCGCTCAACTACGACTACACGAAAATCACGGCGCCGATGAATGGAGTGATCGGCAAGAAGAGCGTCGAGCCTGGCCAGCGCGTGCAGCCGGGCGAATCGTTGCTGGCGGTGGTGCCGCTCGATGACGTCTGGGTCACCGCAAATTTCAAGGAGGATCAGCTGCGCCGGATGCGCCCGGGCGAGCCGGTCGATATCCACGTCGACGCGCTGGGCCGTACGTTCAAAGGATATGTCGATGGTCTCGGCTCCGCGTCGGGGGAGCGCTTCAGCCTGCTCCCGCCTGAGAACGCGACCGGCAACTACGTCAAAGTGGTGCAGCGTATTCCTGTTCGTATCGATCTTGCGCCGGGCCAGAACGTCGACCATCGCCTGGTCCCCGGCATGTCGGCTGAGCCTACGGTGTGGCTAAAATGAGCGCGGCTCCGGCTGGAGGTCCGTCCGCGCCGGCCTCCGCCCCGAAGTACGCGATCAATCCATGGCCGATCGCATTCACCGTGACGATCGCGACCTTCATGGAGGCGCTCGACTCGAGCATCGCCAACGTCGCACTGCCGCATATCGCCGGCAGCCTGTCCGCGACCGCCGACCAGGCCACTTGGGTGCTGACCTCATATCTGGTTTCCAACGGCATCATCCTGCCGCTGGGCGCGTGGCTGTCGGAGGTGATGGGACGCAAGCGCTTCTATATGACCTGCGTCGCGCTCTTCACGGCCTGTTCATTTTTATGCGGAATTGCTCCCTCACTCGGGATGCTCATCCTGTTCCGAGTTCTTCAGGGAGTTGGCGGCGGCGGATTGCAGCCCAGCGAACAGGCGATCCTCGCAGACACGTTTCCACCTGAGCGCCTGGGCATGGCGTTCGCTATCTACGGGATGGCTGTCGTGCTCGCCCCGTCAATCGGACCTACACTCGGCGGCTGGATCACTGACAACTACAGCTGGCGCTGGATTTTCTACATCAATGTGCCGATCGGAATTATCTCACTACTGCTCACCAACCATTTCGTCCAGGACCCTGACTACCTTAAAGAGAAAATGGAGGTACAGCGCCGCAGCCGTGGTCCGCTTCGCATCGATTACATCGGCATAGGTCTGATCACGCTCGGCATCGGATGCTTGCAGGTGGTGCTCGACAAAGGTCAGGAGGACGACTGGTTTGCATCTCACTTCATCGCGATCCTCGCGACGATCTCGCTCATCTCGATTGTAGCTCTCATTATCTGGGAGCTCCGGCATAAGTCGCCGGTGATAGAACTGCGGCTGCTGAAGAACTTTAACTTCGCCGCTGCCAGTCTGATGATGTTCGTGCTGGGCGTGGCGCTCTACGCGGCGACCGCGTTGCTGCCACTGTTCATGCAGGAGCTTGCAGGATACACGGCCGAGCTGGCCGGCCTGGTGCTGTCGCCCGGCGGTCTGGTGCTGATAATAACGATGCCGATCGTCGGACGACTATCGTCGCACGTGCAGGCGCGCTGGCTCGCCGCGACAGGATTCCTTATAACCGGGCTCGCGCTGTGGCATATGACCCGGCTCGACCTGGACGCCAATTTCGGCACCTACATGCGCGACTACGTTTACCAGCGTTTGGGCGTTGCCTTCATGTTCATCCCGATCAATACGCTGGCTTATCTCGACGTTCCGCCCGGGAAAAGCAATCAAATTTCGAGCATGATAAACCTGTTCCGCAATATTGGAGCCAGTGTCGGCATCTCGATGGTGACGACTCTTACCCAGCGGCGAGCGCAGCTACATCAGGACACTTTGAGTATGCATCTGAGCACTTACAACCCCGCCATGCGCGAGCAGCTCTCAGGACTCACGAGTAAGTTATTTCACTCGGGCATGAGCACCGCCGACGCGAGCCATCAAGCGCTGGGGCGCATGTACCTGACGGTGCAAACGCAGGCCAGCACCGCGGCCTATCTCGACACGCTCAAAATTCTCGCGATCATTTGCCTCTGCATCCTGCCAATTTTCCCGCTGCTCAAGGGCAACGACCCGCACGCGAAGAAAACGATCGCAGCGCACTGAATCGGCAACGGCAATGGGCGCACCGATCCTGCGCGGCATCGCTCAGGCCGAAGGCACGATGATGCCAATTTAATCGCGACGCTTTCGCTCCGAACGATTGGTCGGAACCAGTTACGCTCCACAAAGCGCGCTTACTGAGTTTACGACAACTGAGTTCGACGTGGTCCGCGATTTGCTGAGACGGTCTCGATCGTTCGGAGGCTTTGGTTTGTAACCGTTCACGGCTCTGGGAGGAGCATCACACATGAAGAATCGTTTTGTCGGCCTATCCGGGCTGCGCGCCGGAGTGCGCCTTGCGCTCCTGGTGATAGGCCTTTTCACGTTCATCACAGCAAAACCGAGTACGGCGGCGCCGCTACACGAGCCGCCCGCTTCGGTCGGCGAATCGAAATTTCACCTGCTCGATGCGACAATTTCCGATGTCCAGAATGCAATCAAGACTCATCAGCTAACATGCACTCAGGTCGTGCAGCTCTACCTCGCGCGCATCAAGGCTTACAACGGCGTCTGCGTTAACCAGCCCAACGGACAGCTCGAGCCGATAACGGTGCTTCCGAATGCGGGGCAGGTAAACGCGCTTATGACGTTGAATCTGAGGCCCGCGAATCGAGTCGCGTACGGATTCGATATGCATCACGCGCGGAGTCAGACTGATCTCGTTGACAATGATCCGAACATGCCCGATGCGCTCGAGACCGCCGCGGCTGAAGATGAATCCCTCCGGCACGGCGGCTCGATGGAGCCGCTGTTCTGCGTACCGATGGCTATCAAGGACGAGTACGACACCTTCGATATGCGGACCACAAGCGGCGCGGCCGCGAACTATGCCAACGATCGACCACCAAAGGACTCGGTGTTCGTTTCGCGGCTGCGCAAGGCAGGCGCGATCATACTCGCGAAAGCCAACCTGGGTGAGTATGCGTCCGGCACCGATCGCAGCTCCTTTGGCGGCGTCATGTGTAATGCCTATGACAGCACTCGTAGCGCAGGGCATTCGAGCACCGGTTCGGGGCTCTCTGTCACCACCAACATGGTGATGTGCGCGATCGGGGAGGAGTCGGGCGGCTCGATTATCCATCCCGCGAACTGGAGTGATGACGTAGGTATCGCGCCGACGCAGGAACTCGTCCCGCGCACCGGAATGATCCAGGCCTCGCTCTATAACGACCGGGTCGGTCCGATCTGCCGAACGGTGCAGGATACGGCGAAAATCCTTGACGTGATCGCGGGGTACGATCCAAGCGACGAGCTCACGGCGTTCAGTGTCGGGCAACTCCCGCAACAGCCGTATGCCTCATACGCCGATTCGGCGACAATCGACGGCTCACAGCCACTGAAAGGAATCACGATCGGAGTGTTCCGCGAATGGGATGTCGCGTGGACGATCGCTGACGAGGAGTCCGTCTCGCTCGGCGACCAGGCGATCCAGGTCTTCAAGAACCTTGGCGCGACGATTGTCGATCCGGGCGCCGGCAACGATCTGTTCGATGACGTCGTCGATCAGCTGTTCCCGTACCTGGAGCCGTCGACATTGCAGGGCGAAGCTCCGAGTCTGTTCTCTACCGGTACTCAGATCTTCAACCTGCTGGCGCTGTGGTTCGATCCCAGCCTTTTCCCTATGGGTCCGGACGCGCCCGGCATGCGCAACCTTGGTTCGTCGAGCTCCACCGGTGAGTTGACCTACGTGCTCAATCGCTATCTTGGGAACCGCGGAGACGCGAACATTCAGAATATCCAGCAGTTGATCGCCAACTCGGTGTTCTGGGTCGATCCGAACATGGGTAGCAGTGAGCTTGGCAGCCTGCAAAGCGCTCAGACCACCCCGGCGCTGAGCGTCGGTGCCAAACAGGTCAGACGTTTCACGCTCCAGCAGATAGTTCGCCAGAAATTGGCTAAGGACGGGATCGACGTGCTGATCTCTCCGACGACTACGATTCCGCCGTACGTCCTGACCAATCCAACCGAGCCGTCGATTCACAACCGGCCCAGCAACGGGTTCTCGACGCTCGGCGCAAACGGCTTCCCCGAGCTCACGGTGCCGGCAGGATTCACCACCGTCGCGTACGATCGCACGAATCCCAACAACGTGCTGGTCGGGCCGGTGTCGACCACGCTGCCCTTCGGGATGCTGCTGCAGGCCAATCCGTACAATGAGCCTTTGCTGATTCGCGTTGCGGCGGCATTCGAACAGGCGACTCACGCGCGCGTCCCGCCGCCGCTCTTCCCGCCACTGCCAGGAGAGCCTTGATCGCGGCTCGGAAACGAAAGGAGATGAGCTCAAACCGCCGGCCGCAATCGTGCGGCCGGCGGTCTGCTGCGACATGTTCGTATCTTGTTCGGCCTAAAAAACTTTCGCTCTCAGTTCTGGAAATACCTTCGAAACCTTGCCTAGCAGATAGTCGCTGTAGGTGCCGCTGACCGTGGCCAGGTCTGTGCCATCCCATCGACGGCCGTGGCGCCGCCTGCCCGTGGCGGTTGGGTCGGGCGCAAGAATTTCTATCGGCGCCAGCACCGAGTCGAAGCTCGGATCGAGGAACAGCGGCATCGAGATGCGGTCCTGCGCCGAGACGTTGCGCACTCGATGCAACGCCGACACGTAGCGCCCGGCAGTCAGCCGCTCGAGCATGTCGCCGACATTGCACACGAACGAATCTGGCACGGGCGGCGCCGGAATCCAGCGGTCGTGATGCCAAATCTGGAGGCCGCCGACTTCATCCTGCTGTAAGAGCGTCAGGAGTCCGTAGTCGGTGTGCTCGCCGACGCCAAGTTCGTTCTCATCGGCGGCGGCGGTCGAAGGCGGATAGTTGAAGACGCGGAAAAGCACCGTCGGGTCGCGCGTGTAACGCTCGAGGAAGTAATCCTGCCGAAGGCCTAGACCGACCGCTATTCCACTCAGTAGCAATTGGCCGACGGCGGTGACCTCATCTATATAGGCGAGCAGGATGTCGCGAAATCCTGGCAGCGCGGGATAAAGGTTACTGCCGTGCAGCGGCAATCCAGCCTGAACGCGTTTGTCGTCCGGGCTCAACTCGGTGCCGAAATAAATTCCTTCCTTGCGATCGGGTCGGCCTGACGTTAGCTCACCGTCTACCGGAAAGTAGCCGCGCCATGCACGCCCGCCGTGCGCCATCGCGATCGCCATCTTCTGTTCCAGCGGCTGAGCGAAGAATTCACGGGCTAACGTCATCATCTGCGCGGAAACGGCAGGGCTGATTCCGTGGCCCGTCACATAGAAGAAACCGAACTCGCAGCAAGCGCGGTCGAGTGCCGTAGAGGTGCGGGCGATATCGTTTGACGCGATGTCGATGACCGGAAGGCTTTCGGTCGCGCTTTTCAAAGGCGTCCTCAATGGTTCCTTATCAGCCCGGTGATGCCGGCGACGAAGATCGCACTCAGCAACCATCCTGCGATGATCTGCATCCAAAGATAAAGTCGCAGACTCGAACCTCGAATTGTAATCGTGCGTCCGGCGAATGTGCACTCGCCCTTCGATCCTTCATCGGGCCACCAGTAGTGCTCCTGATGGAGATCCACGAACGGCAAGAACACATCGAGCGAATACAGCAGAGGATGAAGCCCGTTGAAGTGGTCGGTGGATGGCGGAGGCGTATTCTCCGGCCACGTCAGACGCATCACGCCCGCGCGCTTTCCCATCAGCACGACAACCCATCCGATCAGCACAATCAAGATCGACCAGTTGAACGCCAACAGCGGCCGGTGGCCGTAACCGATGGTTGCCCTGAGAAAGTCGCCCGACAGCCGTCCCAGCAGCCCCATCCTCTGATAGCGATCGTCTTCCCCAGCGACCAAGACCGTCGCTGCGGCCGCATCGTCGCCGGTGCCCGAATAGTACTTCGCCAGCTCATTGTAAGGCTGCGAATAAAAGCCGGGCGGCTGGAGCGCCAACCATCGGAGCCGGCTCTCGACCGCGTTGCGATCGTCCGATTCGAATCGCGCCCGCATATCGACACGATTGCCGGCTTCGGATTCGAGACCGTTGTAAGTGAAGCCGTCTATGTTCAGTTTGCCCGGTGCGGGCCAGCTCTGCTGGTCGTCGAGCAGCGCCTCGACACTCGCATCGCGAAGATCGAGCCGGGCCCCGTTCTGGAGAGTCACATTGCGCCAGGTAAATGAGCGCGCGACCGTCATGCTTGTTCCGACGAAGCCGTGATTGTCGCCAGGTGCGCCCAGAAATTTCGCGTGGTCAACGATGAAGTTGTTGGTGACGCGGTCGAACGAGAAATTCGCGACGCCCGCTACCTCGACGTCGCCATCCTTGCCCCAGCCCGCCAGGTAGATGACGCCGTCAACGCTGGCTCCGGGGATCGCTATCGCGACGTTGTCGGGATTGATGAAGCGGCCGGAATCGAAATGTAGATTGCCGCCGATCCTGGCGCCGCCGAGGTCAACCGCGCCGTAGGACACGAACCTGTGATTGAGCCAGACGTTGCCGCCGACCGAAATCAGATACGCGAACAGGGTCGCACGTAGTCTTTCGGGGAAAGGATCGCCGGGACTCTTCGAATAGCGGAGGGTCGCGCCGCCGAAGTCGAGATCAAGGCCGATTTTCGCGTGATCGAGCACCACCGCGCCAACCGCCTGAAACCCTTTGCTCATGCGCAGATTGTTGCGAACGTCCAGGCCGCTCGCGCGAATACCCAGAGTATGACTTCCGTCGATCTCGAGGTCAGCAATCTCGGCTCCGGCAAGATTTATGATCTCGGTGAAGACGCAGTTGCGCAGCACAATTGGAAACGGCACGTTGACCAGCGACAGATCGAGGCCGCCTGCGATGCGCGCGCCGACGACGCGGATACCCTCGGGATCGATCAGGTTTCGTGATTCATAGTCGACGCAAATCCATCGGATGAGCGAGGCGCGGATTTGGCGCGATGCGGGCCATTCATCGGCGTGCGCGGGATCGTTGGATGAATCGTCAGGATTCGAGCTGGTGCCGGCAATCGCGAACTCAGCTCGATCGACGTTGTCGATATCGCTGAACCATAGCATCGCGCGCTCGGCGTTGCTGAGATTCGGAAATTTCCTGGCTGCCAGCGCGACCAGCCGGCTTGTTGGCGCGGGCATTGACGATGCGGCCTGGCAAATGCTGCCGGCGAAGATTGCGGATGAGATCAGAACGACTGCGCACGTCCACGACACGTAAGACGCTGTAGTCCTCGGCTCTCGACGCAACATAGAAAATCCGGCTTCTTCTCATAACACACGGCTCGTGGAGGGCATACGCGCTTCATTCGAGACGATTCAGAAAATCGCGCAGCACGCGATCCCACTTTTGCCAGTCGGCGCCGCTCGCGAGATGCCCTTTGTCGCTATCGATCTCAAAGTAGGTGGCATCGACGCCCGCGGCTTTCAGTTTAGCCATCACGTCGGGCGCGATGCTTGGCGGAAACAGCTTGTCGGTGCGCGACAGCACGTAGAGTACCTTCGCACGGATCTTCGTGAAGTCCTTCTCGGCGTTGTAATGCGAGCGCGCTCGCGCCAGCGCAATCATCGAATTGGGATCGAAGGCTTTCGCCCATGGTTCCGCGAGCTGATGGATCACCGCCTCGCGCTTCGCGGGATCGGGAAACCTCGAAGCAAGCTCAGCCTCGATACCGTAGCGCTTGAGCGTCGCGACGCGCAGCTCCGTCATGAAGCCGAGCATCTCGGCGTTGCCATAGTGATGGCCACCGTTCCATCCAGGAGTCTCGGCAAATCGCGATCGCAGATCGGCCACCATTCGATCGCCATCGGTCGCGTTTGGCGCAGTAACGACAGGGACAATGCCAGCCATCGTGTCGGGAAATGTGACGCCCCATTGAAATGCCTGGTAGCCGCCAAACGACAGCCCCGCGACCGCGACGAGATGCTTCACGCCGAGCGCGTCGAGCAAGGCGCGTTGCGCGGTGACGATGTCGACCAGGCTGTAATCGGGAAAATCCGGACCGTAGCGCATCCCGGTTTTGGGATTGACGCTCGCCGGCGCGGTGGAACCGTACGACGAGCCGAGCATGTTCGACGACACGACGAAATATTTGTCGGTGTCGATCGCCTTGCCGGGTCCGATGAGTCCGTTCCACCATCCGGGCTCGCCATTGGCGTCGAGTCCGGCCGCATGTTGGCTCGAGGTGTAGCCATGAGTAACGAGGATCGCGTTGCGTCCGTTCGGCGCGAGCGTTCCATAGGTCTCGTAGGTGAGTGTCAGTTCGGGCAGGACCTCGCCACTTTCAAGCCGGAAGTTCCTGAGTCGAGAAACGTTTTACCTCGACTACGCCGAGGCCGCCTTCATTGGACATGGCAATTGCTCCTCCGACCTTTCTAGCGCGGGCAATCCGTTTACGAAAGCGTTTGACAGTGTCCCAACAATAGCTTACAAAATTGTAAGTAATCGCATCGCGAAAGGAGTCACCGCTATGGATACTCCCGAGTTGTGGCAGTTCACGAGTTCCCACTTCAACGAAAAAGCGCGCTGGGCGTTGGACTTCAAGCGGGTGCCGCATATTCGCCACTCGATGATTCCCGGGTTTCACGTCGCCGCCGTCAAGCGGATGACAGGCAAGACGCACGTTCCCGTGCTGAAGCTGAATGGCAACGCGATTTCCGATTCGAGCAGAATCATCGAGGCGCTCGAGAGCGCGTATCCGGAGCCAGCGCTTTATCCCGCCGACCCGGACGAGCGCCGGCGCGCGCTCGAACTGGAGGACTACTTCGACGAAGAGCTCGGGCCGTATATCCGGCGCTGGATATTTCACGTCATCCTGCCGTACCCGAAGTTTGTGCGCGCTGCCTTCGTATCTCACGCGAGCGCGGCTGCTCAACTCGCCCAGCGCGCGATGTCTCCACTCATCGGCGTGATCATGCGGCGGCAGATGGATATCAGTCCCGCGACTGCCGAGGTCGCGCGCAACAAGACGATGGCTGCGATGGATCGATTGGAGCGCGAGTTGCAGCCGTCAGGTTTCCTGGTCGGCGATCGTTTCACCGTCGCCGATCTCACAGCTGCCGCCTTGCTTTCGCCGCTGGTCAGGCCGCCTGAGTTTCCGTATAAGACTCCGGCTCCAGTTCCGGAGCCGCTCGCGAAAATCAGAGACGCGGTCTCGACCCATCCGGCGTTCCGATGGACTCTTGAGACCTATCGGCAGCATCGCGGCAAATCAGCAGAGGTCGCGACTCAGGCGAGTGCGGCACGGATTAAGACGGATGCGAGTCAGACCGCGACGACCGGACGCTAGCTCCAGGAGCCATTCTGCGACGCCGCCGGTTCGGGATCGGACCGCGGCTCGACGGCGTCGCAGCGCTGCGGAGACTCGGGACGCGATCCTGGAAGCCGCAGAGCGCCGACTCGTCGACGGCGGGCCTGAGGCAATCCGGCTTCAGGAGATCGCCGCCGACGCCGGCATCTCGCATCCCGCGATCCTCCATCACTTTGGCAGCCGCGAGGGC
This sequence comes from uncultured delta proteobacterium, assembly GCA_963733715.1. Taxonomy (GTDB): domain Bacteria; phylum Desulfobacterota; class Binatia; order Binatales; family Binataceae; genus Binatus. The sequence goes on along the minus strand of CAVTEN010000030.1, from coordinate 67,953 downwards.
TTGGTCGAGGCGATGGTCGTGCGCGGCATCTCACGACTGCAGGCGCAGTTCCTCGAGGGATGGCCGAGCGCGAAAGAACCTGACGTCGAGGGCGTGCTCGAGCGCTTTTATGACGTCGCTTCGCGCCGCGGAATAGCGCGGATGCTGGCGTGGCTGATTCTTTCCGGCGGTAGCCGAGGGACGATGACGCCGGGCGTATTCAAACCCGCGGCCGAAAGAATGCATGCGGGCAGGGTTCGCCGAGCGCAGAGCGAGGGACGACGGTCGCCCGAGCTCGAGGAGTCGCTATTCGCCGCGACTCATCTATTTATCCTCGTGCTCGGCGATTCCTTGTTCGGCCCGAGCGTTCGGCGAGCGATTGGACTCGGTTCGGGCGCCGACAGCACGCGGCGATACCGTCGTTGGCTGAGCAAGGTTATTGAACGAATGGAAACGCGCCGCCCTGCGCGCAGCTGATTTTCGCGTTCAGCGTTTTGGCGTGCGGCGGAAGGTCCAGAAGCGGACGCCGCTGGCGCCGGCCTCTTCGCCGTTCACGATCACGTCAAAGCCCTGACGCCGATAGAACGCAACGTTGCGCTCGTTCTCGGTTTCGAGATAGCACGCGAGCTTCTTAGTGTCGGCGCGCTCGATTATAGGACGCATCAACGCGCCGCCAAGTCCTTGCCGCTGACGGCTCGGCTCGACGCCGAGCAGGAACAGGTACCAACACGGGTCGGTCATGTCGCGCTCGCGCGCCTGCCACTCGCGCCCGACCACTTCGCGATAGCGCTGATATGCGTCGTCGCCGATGATCGTCGCGGTCTCGTGCATCCCCGACGCTTCGATATTTTCGCGCGTCCATTTCACGTTCGGCGGAAGCCAAAGCGCGACGCCTTCTACTGTTCCCGCGGTCACATAGACTTCGCCCGTGAGGACGCCGAAGCGAATCATCCTCGAGTAGACGTCGGGCAGCAGCCGCTTGCGATCGGTCGCGTCGGGAATCGCGTAGACCATCAGCGGATCGTCGTGGAATGCGTGAGCGAGCGTCGCCGCAGCCGCGGGAATTTGCGAATCAGTGAGTCTTACGATTTTGGCAGGCACGTGTACATTTTCGCACACCGCGCGTCGGCGATGTAGCGACTGTCAACGATACGCGGCGGCCTGAATCCCGTAGAGCTCGGCGTACTGTCCGCCTTTCGCCATCAGCGCTTCGTGAGTGCCGACCTCCGCGACGCGCGCGCCGTCGAGCACGACGATCTGATCGGCCATCCGCACCGTACTGAACCGATGCGAGATCAAAATCGTGATTTGTCCCTGCCGTCCGTTGCCGGCGCTACCGTCGCGACGCTCGTTTCGCGCGGCAGCGGCGTAACGCTCGAACAGCGCGTGTTCGGTCTCCGCGTCGAGCGCCGCAGTGGGTTCATCGAGCACGAGCAATAGCGGATGATCGCGCATGAACCCGCGCGCGAGCGCCAGCTTCTGCCATTGTCCAAAACTCACTTCGACTCCACTGGGCCAGGTCGGGCCGAGTTGCGTCTCGAGACCGGCATTCAGATGCGCGATCACGTCATCGGCGCCCGCACGATTGACGGCCGCAACTACGGCGGGTTCGTCGTCGAGGCGCGGGACGTCGCCCAGGCCCACCGTGTGACGCGCGCGAAACTCGAAGCGGAAAAAATCCTGGAACGCACCCGCGACATGCTCGCGCCACTCGTCGGCAGGAATCCGCGCAAGGTCGATTCCGTCGACGAGGATTCGCCCATCGTCGGGCTGGTAGAGCCGAGCGAGCAGCTTCACCAGCGTACTTTTACCAGCGCCGTTCTCGCCGACGATCGCGATCACCGACCCCTGCTTTAGATCGAGGCTCACGTCCTCGAGCACATGGCGCGTCGTTCCCGGATATGCGAACGACACATGCTCGAGGCGGATGCCGTCGACGAGGCGGTCGGGCGCCGGGGTGTCCGCATGCTCTGTCAGCGCGGCGGCGTAATCCTCGAGCCACGCGAGCCGGCGAGAACCGTCGAGCCAGATGCCGCGCAGAAATCCAATCTCGCCGACGGTCGCGCCGATGTACGCTGACAGCCGCGATCCCGCCGCGAGCACCAGCAGCACCTGTCCGGACGTTGCATGAAGGCCGACCGTGACATACACGATCGCGCCGATGTAACCCGCGCCGAAAATCAACCATGCGACCGTATGCCACGCCGCACTGCCCCAACGCGCCGATGCGACCGGTCCATACCATCGATCCCACGCGTCGCGCCGCAATTTCACCAGGCGATTTCCAATCCGCGTGACGCGCACCTCTTTTCCGGGAGGCGCGGTGGTGGCGACGGTGAACAGATGCCGCGCGAGGCGATTCGCGGATGCGCCACGCTCCTCCGCGGCGCGCTCGATCCCCGGCCGCCAGGTCGAGGTCAGCACTGTGGGCAGCGCGAAGGCCGCCAGCAGCGCGAGGATCGGGCTGATCGACATCAGCAGCACCACAGTAACGCCGAGGCGCAGGATCCATCCGCAGGTCGAGAAAAGCGACATGTACATGTGGTCGAGTACGAAAACCTGGTCGCGCAGGACTGCGAGGCGGTCGAGGTATTCGGGACGTTCGTGATGCGCGATCGTTGCGACTGTCGCCTGCAGCCTTGCCACGTGAGACTCAAGCGCGATTGTCAGGCGATCGCGGAAGCGGCGCTGGACGCGGTCGCTGGTCACGCGCAGAAACCAGGTGCCGACGGCGGACACGCCGAGCCCCATCGCGGATGCGATAACCTCGAAGCGATCGTGGCTCGTCACTCCGTTAGCCAGCAGCATCAGCCACAACGCCAACAATGCGTCGGGCAGCGCCGCGAGCAGCGACAGCCCGAACGCAATAGTCAGCAGGCGCGGCTCCGCTTGGTAGCCGCGCTTGAGCGCGCGCCACATCGCGGGAATCGCGGCCGGCATATCGTCATGCGGGTTCATCAAGCGCAACTCCTTCGTCGATGCCGGCTGCGGCTTCGCCGAAGCGCGACGCCTGCAACTCGAACATCGTGCGGTAGCGTCCGCCGAGCGCAATCAGTTCGTCATGGGTGCCGAGTTCGACCACGCGTCCGTGTTCGAGCACGCAAATGCGATCGGCGTGACGCACGGTCGAGAATCGATGTGAGATCAAAATAGTGGTGGCGTGATCCGTCGCGGTGAGGATGCGATCGAAAATCTCGCTCTCGCCACGCACGTCGAGTTGCGCGGTGGGCTCGTCGAGCAGTACTACTCCAGCGCCAAGCTTGACTGCGCAGAGCGCCCGCGCGAGAGCGATCCGCTGCCACTGGCCGCCGGAGAGATCGGTGCCGCCCTGGTATCCGCGCGCGAGCGGCGTGTCTAGCGACGCGAGATTCGCCGCGCCCGCTTGCACGAGCGCCTGCTCGATAGCCTCGTCGGGCGCGCCGGCGGGTGAGACGTTGTCGCGCAGCGGCAGCTCGAATTTCGTGAAGTCTTGAAAGACAGCGGTCACCCGCTCGCGCCACGCGTCGATGTCGAGTTCGCGCAGATCGACGCCATCGATCTCGATCGCTCCCTCATCAGGATCGTAGAGGCGGCACAACAGCTTCGCGAGCGTGGTCTTGCCGGCTCCATTCTGGCCGACGATCGCGAGCGACGTACCTGCAGGGATCGTCAAATCAAAACCTGCCAGCACCGCGTCTCCACCCGCGGGATATGCGAAGCTTACGTTCCGAAACCGAATCTCGCTCGCCGGCATGTTCTGTGCTGCGCGGCTTCCGCGCACGAGATTACCGGCCGGAGCCATCGCATCTTGCAGCCGAATCACCGCGCCTGCCGGCGCCGCGGCACCATCGAGCGCCCACGACAATCCGCCGAACGCGATCATGCTGGTGCTGACTGCCGCGCTGGCGAACGTGACGACGTGGCCGACCGCGAGGCGTCCGGCGGCCGCGTCGGCGGCCAGCGCCCAGAACACAATCAGGTTGGCGGACAGCACCAGCAGCAGGCTCCAGAGCACGGGCTGCTCGCGGAGACGCGTCGCCTCCCATCGGAGATCGAACAGGCGCCGTCGTCGAGAGGTGAAACGCTCGATCGTCCATGACGCGAGTCCGAACAGCCGCAGTTCTTTTGCGGCCGGCGGATCGACTGCCAGCCGGTACGCATAATCGGCGTGGCGTTGCGCCTCGCGCACCTCATCTGTATTGCGATCGCGCCAGACTCCGCTTTCTCGAAGCAGCCAATGCGTCGCGAGCCACGCACCCGCGAGCAGAATCGGCGCCCACCACGCGTAAGCTGCGAGCACCAGCGGCTGACAACAGTCCTCCGACCATCTCGACCAGGCCAGACGCGATGAAGTCCATCGAGATGCTCATCGGCGGTCCGCTGATTCCGAGGTCGAAGTCGCGCGCCATCGCGAGGTCTGTAGTAAGGCGCGGGTCTTCAAGATGCCCCATGCCGGGCGGGCTGACGCATGCGATGGTCAACTGATCGTAGAGCCATGCGGCGACCCGGCTGCCGAGGTTCGCGCCGACCGCATGATGGAACGGCGGCGTGATCTGAAGCAGCACGAACACCGTGCCGACCGCGATAAGCGGCGTGCCGAGAGGGTTGCCGCGTTGCACGGCGCCGACGAGTGCGCCCATCGCAATCGCGAACAGAGCCGGCAGCAATCCGCGCAGTCCGAGCGCCGCCCACCATGCGATTGCGAGCCGGCGATCGGCTTTCAGCAGAATGCCGAAGAATTTCCACTCAGGACGCGCTTTTAGACGATCGAACATCTGCCCCATCATTATGATCGTATAACCGTCGACGCCGTAGCTTCGGTTACGCGTCATGCTGCCATCGTTTCGGCACGGTCTTCAGTCTTTGAACCCCGAGCTCGTCACACCATCGCTCGAAGCGCGCGCGTGGCACGCCGTGAAATTCCAGATCCTCGAGCGAGCATTCGAGCGGAACCGTATCAACCAGCGTTGCGAGCTTGCGGTAGAGGAGGGCGTCGTTGCGATGCTCGACCAATGTCGCCGCGAGCTGCAGCGCGCCGCGCGGCGTGACCTTCCATTCGGCGGAGTTCGCGGGAATCCGCTCGATGCTTTCGTAGACGCCGAGCAGCATCGACGCTGTCTTCTTGCCGAATCCCGTCAGCCCGGGAAAGCCGTCGGCGCTGTCGCCAGCCAACGCCAGGAAGTCCGCCATGCTCTCAGGCCCGAACCCGCGCTCAGTGCGAAACGCAGACTCGTTCGTCACTTTTTTCTGACGACGGTCTACCTGCACCACGCGATCGTCCTGTATGCACTGGCCGAGATCCTTGTCGGGCGTGAGAATCCGCACTTGCTCGACCTGGTCGCGAAACATGCGAGCCCCGGTCGCGAGTCCGTCGTCCGCCTCGTACTCGCGCATCGACCAGACCGTCACACCAATTGCGCGAACCGCGTCCTCCGCCGCATCGAACTGCGAGCGTAACTCGGGCGGCACGCCTTCGTCGCTCTTGTAGGGCAAAAACAGATCGTTGCGAAACGAGCGGATCGGATTGTCGAACGCCACCGCGATGTGGGTGACCGCTTCGTCCGAATCATGCAGCAGGGACAGCATCGATTCGACGATGCCGACCGTCGCCTTGGCATCTTTGCCCGAAGGCTCGCGATGATCCGGGCGCGGCGAGTAGTGAGCCCGATAGAGCTCGTAGGTTCCGTCGACGAGATGCAGTCTCACGTCTCGACCATAACACGCATGATGTGCCTGCGATCGTCCAGTTCTTTTGTCGCAGATTACCGGTGTAGCATAAACAAAACGGCCCGGCCGGTTCATCGGAACCCGCCGGGCCGTTTTGCAATAGCGTTTTTTCGAGAGCGGACTATTTACGGATTGCGCAATGTCCGCTGCGAAGATCCGGTTGGAGTTTAGTCGAACACAAACCGATGCGAGTACGGATCGCGTGGCGCAACTCGTTCCGCGCCGCTGGCCAGTTTCGAATCGTAAATCGGCTGGAGCTGCGACGCCTTCGCTTCCCACGAGAATTCTCGCGATCGCACCAAAGCGCCTGCCGCCATCCCGCGGCGAATGCTCTCCTCGGCGAGGAGCCAGAGAATTGCCATTTCAAGTTGCTCGATAAAATCGCGCGGACTGCCGACCGGAAGCTTGATTCCGCAGTGATCGTCGACCACGTCGGCAAACCCGCGATGGTCGGGGCAGATCACGGGCAGGCCTCGCGACAACGCTTCGAGCAAAACCGTCGAGATAAGGTCTTTGAGACTGGTGATAACGAAAACGTGACTGCGGCCCATCGTTTCGAGCGCGTCTTCCCGGCTCAGATTGCCGGCCCAGGTGCATCGAGCGTCGATCCCGAGCCGCTGCGCGAGACGTTTCCATTTGGTGGTGGAGGGCCCTTCGCCGAGAATAGAAACCTCCCAGCTCGCCCCGGCGGGAAGTTTGGCCAGCGCGTGCAGCAGGAGCGGAAGCCCCTCGCGAGGTAAATGTGCACCGCTCCAGCAGATTCGAAGATTCCGTCCCGCTTCTCTTCGAGCGTAGTTATCAGCTACGGATGGCGGCGCGCCCACTGCGCAAATCACTGTGCTCTCCTCGCCGTACCACCGCTCGATCTCGCGCTGGATTCCGCTGGTCGCTGCGATGATCGCGCTGCGAGCCTTGGCAAAGGCCCGTTTCGGTTCGCGAAGCAGCAGCTTGTCCAACGTGTTGGTCACGTTTTGGAATCCGTAATGGATCGCGCCACGAGGACCCATCGCAGGCAGCAGCCGCCACGGTGTGTTTTCGAATCCGCCTACGGGGCCCCAGACCAGCGGAATATCCATTTTCCAAAACGGACCCGGCACCTGAAATCCGACGTAGGTGACGACGTGCACCAGACTGAATCCGATCCTGTCGTGAAGCTCGCAGCCGAGTTTGTAGGCCTCGCGCTGCCACCGCCTGTACGTCCACAGGTAGGCAGGCGGCCAGACTCTCTCGAGTTTGAGCCAGCGCGTGCGGGGAACATAAATGAAGTGGAGATTCTCGTAGCGCGACTGATCGTGCGAGATCTCGCGCTCGATATCTTCGCGATTGGCGGCGTCGGTCAGCACCCAGGTCTCGCCGAATCGCGCGATCATGTTGACCCATCCCCAGCCGACCCCCGGCTCGGAGCCGCGGTACGGATTGCATGCATATGCGCAGACGAGGAGTCGGGTTTGCATCGTGGGTCAGCCCTGTTCGAATGCCGCTAGCGGTCGCTCGATTGCGCGCTCGATCGCCGCGTCGTAACGCGCCGTCCGGCTTCTTGGCGTCGAGCAGATTGGAAAATTCGCGGTGCGCGGCGAAACTATAGATTTCACTGAGGAGATCGCCGGCCTTGGCGACCTGTGGGGGAGCGGCGGATCGACCGGGAGGCTCTACATGTCGCCGAAGAGGGACCGGCCGACCCGCACCAGGCTGCTCGAAGTCTCGGCGGGATCAAGAACAGCTATGACCTTGGCGTGCGTCTCGACGGCTTCGTCGTGCGCGCCGTTTTGCACTGATCAATCTGGCATTTAACGAATCAACCACTTCTTCGATGGGTTATTCCTGACCTTGGCGCCTGGGCGCGCCAACAATTGTGCAACGATGCTGATTTAGTAGGAAGGAGAGTCGAATGAGGGGCCATCGAGAGGCACGCAGATGGTCAATCGAGCACGCGTCCGCCATTCCATGATTGCCTGGAGAGTTACTGCGCAATTGATGCGCAACGGGCATATCTGTAAATCGTCGCGTACAAATTCACCTTCACCACCTCAAGGAGTCCCCGACTGCATTACTCCCAACCGCGCACAGCCGGCCGATGACTCATTCAAAACTCGCGGGTAAACGCGATTAACGTAACGCCATCTCTGCTGATTGCTACAGAACTGATAGTAGACTAATTGGGCGCGTCTAAGTCAAACTTGATACTCAGTTGAATAGCTTGGTCAAAAAGTAGTGATTAATATCTTTTATTACAATAAACTATTCGGGTTGGTAGGAATAATTAGCAATATGTATATCGATAGCGCCCACCGCGACTAGTGAAAACGCGCACCCTCGATTCAGGAAGTAGGTATCGGTGCCCGAGCGCGAACCGGCCTCATTCTGGTTGCGCGGTTGATGCTGGCGAAAAATAACGTCCCGCCAGTGTACCCACGATGCGATGCTTGCGCGGCGGCGGATATTCGGAATAGAGCAGGAACCAGGGCAAAGCATCGCGACCGCGCGATTCGCATCTCGCGCAAAGGAGACTTCGATGCCGGACAAGACGTATAAGATAATCGAGGTGGTCGGCGTGTCCGACGACAGCGTCCAGCAGGCGGTTCGCAACGCAATAATCAAAGCCCGCGAGACCATTCGGAACATTGATTGGTTCGAGGTCAGGAATATTCGCGGCTCGGTGAACAAGGCGGGCGATGTGACTTTCCAGGTTGAAGTGCGGATCGGCTTTCGGCTGGAAGGCGACGCTGTAGTTTGAAATCGATCACTCAGTCGGCCTGAATTTCAGCGCATCAGAGAGCGGCGGTCGTACCGTCCACGCTTGCTTTCTTAAATCGAAAAAAAACGGGCCAGCGACGCAAAGCCTCGCCGACCCGAAACCGATTGGTGTAAGGGGGGCAAACACCAACCAGCGCTCCTCAATTACCAGATTGCTGCACTCACGCATAGAGCTTTTCTTCGATGCTAATCACCAGCGTCGTCGTACCCATTGTCTGGTAGGCCGCGTAAACCACCATCGCAACCGCTGCCTCCAGTAGCCAATCGTAAATTTTGAATGGACCGACGATCGGCCTCCATTTAGGCGACCCCGGCCTATCCCGCAATTTTTCCTATTTTGGCCCTTTACATAAGCTTACAATCAGTATACTAATGAAACTCTTGGTTCTGGCCATCTACGGTGTGCAGCGGGAACCAGGCTAATTACGGGGACAATGGCCAATTTCGGCCACTAAACTGACTGAAGGAGGATACGGGACAATGGACAAGATCATCGGAATGTTTGTGAAGGCTCGGGAGTTTCAGAAGGGACAGACGATGGCTGAGTACGCCCTGATCATGGCCGCCGTCGCGGTTGTAGTGTTCGTCGGCTACCAGACGATGGGCACCACCATCACCACGCTGCTCAGCACCGTGGACAGCAAACTCTAAAAGCGGGAACGACAAAGTCCCAAATCGGGGTGGCGGAACTAACCCATCCGCCACCCCACACAAAAGAAGGGTTTGCAACGTTAACGGACGAGAAAAGAGGGAGCAGGGATGAACAGAATCACGAGGTTGGTAGTACGGGCGCGAGAGTTTAATCGCGGCCAGACCATGGCCGAGTACGCGCTAATCATGGCGGCAGTCGCAGTGGTCGTCTTCGTGGGCTATCAGACGATGGGCACGACGATCACCACGTTGCTAAGCACCGTTGACAGTAGCCTGTAGTCGTCCGATGGCCTGACGGTTGTCAGGAATGGTCTCTCAGCGGGGACCGCGATTCAGTCCCCGCTGAGAGCTCAATCCAAGAAACGCAACCAACCCTGGGAGGGGAAGTCAATGCGCCAGACGGGAATTATAACAGCTAGTTCGCGCGGTCAGACGATGGCCGAGTACGCGTTGATACTCGCAACGATCGCTCTGGTATCAATTGCCCTGGCCCAGAACGCGGGCACGATCCTCGATTCATTAGTCTTTAACGTGTGTAACCTATTTCACTAGGCGGACCGAGCGAGCCAGCGCGTTTGCCGATAGCCACTTCGGCTTTCCTCGGCCTTGCACGCTTCTGCCCATACCCACCTCGAAGACGACCAACGCCTCTTCTCAGGCGCTTTTGGGTCTCAGCGGACCGCTCCATCGCGCCGAGAACTTGCTATCCCGTCGGCGCAGATCTAACTATTCGAAAGTCCGCGAGGAGGCGGATCTGCGATGAAGCTGCGCGGGGTCGCTGCTCTACTTATCGGGTTCGTTCTGACGGCCGGTTCTGTTCATGCGCAATCAACGCCCAGCCTCAACCTTGAGGGCACAGGAGATTTGGGGCCCGGACCAGGTGCATGCGTAGCGGCCGGATGCTCGGGTCTATTCACCGCGACCCTGTCAGGCCAGCTGGCCCAAGCTGTGAGCGCCGCCGCATTGCAAATGAATCTGCAGGTGGGGAATCGATTCGTCTGTAGCTGCGGCCCCGGACCGTCTGTAGTTCCATGCCCCGCGATCCTGTGTCCCGCGCCGGCTGGAGGAACCGCATCTGCGGCAACCGCGAGTCCAGGGGCATCGGCGAAAACCGGAGGCAGTCATCAGAACCTCGAAGCTCAGATCGTGGCGCTTCAGAAACAGACTCAAATGCTCCAGCAACAAATGAACGCGATCATAATTGGGCTGCCTATCGCGCCGGGATGCCTCCCCGCGACTGGAAGCGGCACTTTTTCCGGCACGCAGTACACTGTGAATTTCACCGGACAGCTCTGTTCCGACAACGCCAACAACCTCGTATTGTCGGGACCAGTTTCTATAGTCCAATCTCCCCTGTCGGCTGGATTAGTCACCTGGTCGGCGGGAACTCTAGTCGCTTCCGGATCGATCCATATACCAGCTCCTCCCACCGGCAATCCCATACCGATCAGCGGCCCGATGGTGGTCAGCATCGTAGGCGCGGTTGGTGAAATTCCGGGACTGGTGCCGTAGCTGCTTTAGCGGACGTGGTCTCGCGCTTTCTTTCGTCGCTCCGGCCGCAAGGTTCGTTTTGCAATAGCATCGGTCGAAGCCGCGGAATCGCCGATTTTGCCGCTACTCCTACTGCGAACCTTGGATGGCGCCGACATCAGGTATCCATCCTTCAGAATTGCCGCCGTCTGATCCCATTTGACTTTGTAGTCGATGCGAACGCCTACCCATCCTTTCTTGCCCATGTATGGCGGAACGAAAAACCGCTTCGGATCGGAGTTGACCAGGATTTCCTGAACCATCGCGGGCGCCTTGACCCACACCGCAACATGGCCGCTGTCATGGTGATTGTTGTCGGTCATCGCGAACATGCTTCCGCCGGTAACCCGAAACGTACACTCGCCCCACGCCTCTTTTTCGAAGACCTCGGGCAACGCGAGACAGATCTCGCGCAATTTCTGTATCGCGGGATTTGAATCGTCATACATGCGCGGATGTGCCATCGCCTGACTCGCTCACTTCTTATGGGTCGCAATCCACCAGGTGTTGCCCGACGTATCCTTCACGCCTCCGACGCGATCGCCCCAGGTCATGTCGGCCGGCTCCCTGATTGCCTTGGCGCCAAGGCTCACCGCGCGTTTGTAGGTCGCATCGACGTCGGGAACGTATATATAGATCGCGGCCGCCATCGACGGATCGGAAAAATAGCCATTGCCCAACAGCAGATGCGCGTCGCCGATTCTGGCCTCGGCATGGAATTGGCCCTTGGCATCGGGCGTCGGAGTATGCGTCACCTCGGCGCCGAACGCATTCTTGAGGAAATCGATGAGCTCGAGCTTCGCATACAGATACGGTGTGATTGTCGTGTAGCCGGATTGGATATGCTTGTTCGTGGCGCTCATGGTCGCTCCTTTCGGATGGCGATTGATGTTACGCAAATGTCGCGATTACTTGAACCTCCGAACACGTCGGAATGTTACGGTTTCGATGCTAAGCTGAGCGAAAGAGTCGAACTGCTCTCGGGCGGCAAATGAACCAGAGGCGATGGAGGTGGGGGATGCGGGTGATGGTTGCGATACTTGCGCTGATCGGAACGACGACGGCCGGATGCTTCCAGGTACAGCCGCAGCCCCTGCCCTCAACAACAATGAGTAGCTGGGGGCCCGCCGGGGGCTTCACAATGTCATCCGGGTCGACTTGCTCCGGTCACGCTACGCTCACCGCCGGACAAACTTCGGTTTCAGATCCGTGTTTCACCGGCCTCGACAACGTAGTGCTATGCACCGACAATTCGACGGCCAGCGCCGTCCAATGCAGCCCCGGCACGGGCTATCTTGCTATCTCCGGAAGCGGGAGCGACATGATTTCATACTCCCGGGTCAAATAGTCGCAGCCGCGACTAGATCATCCTCGGCAAGTGGGGATGACCTGCTCCGACCAGGAGATAGATAAGCAGGATGACCAGCATCACAGGTACGAGTCCGCCGAACCTGCCGCGGTTTCGAAATTTGTAGTAAGTGAAACCCCCACTGACCAGCAGAAGCAAAAGAAGAATCAGCCTCATAACTCCATCCTCCCTCAGTTATTCTTGACGTCCACTAACCGCTCGCCAAGCTGACGCCTAGTATGGCATGGTTTTCCCATAAGCATTCTACAGGTAGTAGGGTTATTTGTCGACGAGGCATTATCAGCTAATGTCGTTGCGGCTTCTTATGGTTCGCGTGATGCGTCTGCCTTACACTAAGTCGAATTTGATCACGCCCGCTGTTAAGGTTCGAAAGCGGTCATCGAACTGGCAGCGGGTTCAACTGCAGCGTTTACTGGGGGAAGGGCACTAGTGGAATTCTCAGGGTGTTGGCGAAATATACTTTCAGCGGTGACTGTAATGGCGTTGCTCAGCCTCGCGCCGCCCCTCGCTCAGAATGCGCGCGCACAGGCACCAGCTCCCGCGACAGCGAATGAGAAGGACATCCGCGCGGCGACCGTTCTCTTCTATGCCGCGTTCAACAGCGCCTTGCACGGCAACCTCGCTCCGATGGCCGCCGTATGGTCCCATCGTCCGGACGTCACGAGCCTGAGCGCCGCCGGTGGCCACGCAAAAGGATGGAACGAAGTCTACGCAGGTTTTCAAAACATGGCGCGGCTCTATCCTGGCGGCAATATCGAACAGCGGGACATGACCGTCGTCGCGGGCAAGGACATCGGCTATTCGGTATGCACCGAGACCGGCCAATTGCGTTCGTCGGAGGGTCCCATGGTCACCTTCAATCAACGCGCGACCAACATCTTCCGGCTCGAAGGCGGCACCTGGAAGCTGATCCACCATCACGCCGACTCCAATCTGAATGCTTCAGAAGCATCCGCAACCAGATAGCGATTATTGATACCCTTAAAAGTCGGTCGTGAGCGCTTGCCCTAAGCGCTCAAAATAAGTGGAGTCGAACGTAAAATTGAACAAGTATTTCGATCTTTTAGCTTTGATTCAGGCTCCACGCATACACGAGTAGTCACGTAAATGCGGCAACGCCGCTCCCCCGAAGGGGAACGGCGTTGCCGGTTAGTCACTCTGTTTGCATATCGCCTACGGCAGCAGTGCCGAGGCCGGTGCGTTGGCCGGGGTCGAGGCCGCTGCCGCCGCTCCCACCGTCCACATTCCGGTGCTCGGACTGAACAGCTCGTAGTAGTCGCCAGACGTGCCGCACAGTGAGCCTGCTTCCGCACTGCCAACCGCTGCCGACGCCAAGCTTGGCGTGGTGTTATTGGTGCACTCGCCGCCTATCGCCACCAGGTCTCCCGCGTTCGATCCTTCGGTGAGGATACCGAAGCCGTAACCGCCGCGAGCCAGGTGCAGTAGGCCCGTCGTCGCCGTGAACACGGTCGTCGTCGGGTCGAACAGGTCGCTCGTGGCCGTGGTGGTCTGGTGGAGGTTGGTGACCGATTCGCAGGCCGGGAAGTCCGGCGTGCTCCCGTTAGTGGTCTCGGCGTCGATGCCTCCGGCGAATATCGCCAGGCCCGAATCGGTGCCGCTGGTGAACAGCGACCCAGCCGCGATTCGTTTTGCGTTCATGCCGCCCGCTGCTCCCGGCGTCGCCGACGATCCGCTGGTCAGCGTCCACGATGGAACCGTAGGATCGTAAACCTCGGCCGAGCTGTTGGTCGTAACCGCCGTCGGGGTGGCCGGGGTGGCGGCGCAGGCTGCTGACGCGCCCGTCAGACCGCCGGCGATCAGAATATCGCCGTTAGCCAGTTTGACTATCCCAGGCAGCTCGCGTGGCACCTTCATCGGCACGGTCTGACTGAAGGTCGCCGTGGCCGGGTTGAACAGGAACGCCTGCTGCGACGACTGGCCCAGGAACATGACGTAGTCGCCGCCCGCGACCAGCACCTTGCCGTTATTCAGCAGCGCTGCGTCTGCATCGACCAAGCCGCACTGCGCCGCGTCGCCTGCTGCAAACCCACCCGTTCCGGCGGCCAATCCCGCCGTCGTAGTGTATTGGAACGTAGTGGTCGAGGGAATCGCGGTTACGGAGAAGATTCCGTTGTATCCCGTCTGGCTCACGCCCGTGATTGTCACGTTGCTACCAACCAGCAGTGAGGTCGGATTCGCCGCGCTGGTGATGGTTACAGTCGTTCCGCTTTCAGCTGCGGACGTAATCGGAGCTGCAGTCCCACCGCAGACCGAAGGCAGTCCTGTGGTGCAGGCCGGAGGTGTCGTTCCCGCCGTGCATCCCGGAATCGATGCGGTCGCGGTGAAGGTGTCGGCCACTGGGTCGTAGATCTCCGCACTGTTCTGCGCCACCTGTCCGAAAGGAGCGCATCCTGGCGGCGGAGTCGACAGTGCCAGGAACGTGCTGCCAGTCGATCCGCCTGTGATCAGCACCTTGCCGTCCAGCGAGGTACCCGATCCTGTGATCAAGGTCGCGGTCGCGCCGCTGCGCGCAGTCGTCATATGCCCACTGCTGCCTGCCCCCGCCAGCGTGAAGCTGCCAGTGGTGCTCGTGGTCTCACTGTAGAGTTCTGCCGTATTGAGCGCGTCGCACTGGAAGCCACTGAACGATGCGCTTCCACACAGACCGCCTGGACCGTAGGTCCTGGCCGCGCAATCCGAGCCGCCCACGATCAGGGTCTTGTGATTTGGCAGCACCAGCGCAGTCGCTGTCGCTTCACGCGCGGTGTTCAGCGAACCCACCACCGTGAAGGTGTCGGTCAGAGCCTCATAGATCTCGGACGAGGCCGTCGAGTTGGTTGACGTTGACAACGGGACAAAGCCGCTGAGCAGCCCGCCGATGTCTCCCCCCGTGACCAGGACGTCACCCGCCTGCGGTCCAGGTGTCGCGGTCGCCGTCGGGGTCGCAGTCGGGGTCCCGGTTGAAGTTGAGGTTGCTGTCGCCGTGGCAGTCGCGGTGGCAGTCCTCGTCGACGTCGCAGTTGCAGTCGAGGTTGGCGTCGCGGTCGCCGTACCTGTCGAGGTTGAGGTCGCGGTAGCCGTGGCAGTCCTCGTCGAGGTCGCAGTTGCGGTCGATGTAGACGACGCAGTTGCGGTCGCCGAGGCTGTCGAGGTTGACGTCGACGTTGGGGTCGCAGTCGCCGTGGCAGTCCTTGTCGATGTCGCGGTTGACGTAGACGACGCGGTCGGCGTGCCAGTTGCGGTCGCTGAGGCTGTCGAGGATGACGACGACGTTGGGGTCGCAGTCGCGGTCCTCGTCGACGTCGCGGTTGCGGTCGACGTAGACGACGCGGTCGGCGTACCAGTTGCGGTCGCCGAGGCGGTCGAGCTTGACGTCGACGTTGGGGTCGCAGTCGCGGTCCTCGTCGCCGTCGCACTTGCGGTCGACGTAGACGACGCGGTCGGCGTGCCAGTTGCAGTCGCCGTTGATGATGCGGTCGCCGTCGCAGTCCGCGTCGCGGTCGAGGTGGCCGTCGCGGTCGACGATTGCGTTGCGGTCGCCGTTGACGACGCGGTCGGCGTGGCCGTTGCGCTTGCCGTCGGAGTCGCGGTCGCAGTTGCCGTCGGAGTAGGCGTCCCACCGGTACCGGTGCACGTCAGACTGACTGTCGCGGTCTTCGGGTTATGTTTTCCAGCACTGTAGGTGAATGTAAGCGTTCCGGTCACAGCCCCGGACGTTGTCGGCATGCATTCGACGCCAACGCTACATGTCCCGCTGGGGCCAAGGAGCCATCGCAGGTGTCGCTTGATTTTACGAATGGTGGCGACGTGAGAATGCTCGCAAAGTTGATCGTGACTTTCTTGGAGCCGTTGGTCGCGAGCACCGTCTGGTCCGAGCTGGTGCTTCCGATCGGCACATTGCCGAAGCTCAGGCTGTTAGGACTGACTTTGAGATTTGCGTTTCCGTTCGCAGCATCCTTGGCGAAGGCCGGTGCAGATGCGGCCAGACTGATTGTTAGAAGTAGAGTGAAAAACCCAAGCGCGAAGAGCGACGACTTCGTTCGGGACATGGCATTCCTCCCAAGGAATACAAAATATCAACGAGTGTCTTCTGAACGCCCCCTCACATCCCGCCCCACTGAACTTTTACGGACTCGAACGGCTCAGTCGCGAACACTAGGAGGGTGTTATAAAAAAGTCAAGTGACTTTGTGAGAGTGCGTGGCCGCTAATATTTGACAAACTAACCAGCTTTGTGCGTATGGGATTGACAATCGCGATCTCGTTGCCAAAATGCGGCAACGCCGCTCCTCCGAAGGGGAACGGCGTCGCCAGTTAGTCACTCAGTTGGATATCCTCGCCCTACGGCAGGAGTGCCGAGGCCGGCGCGTTGGCCGGGGTCGAGGCCGCTGCCGACGTCCCAGCGTCCAAGCTCCGCTGACTGGACTGAACAAGCTCGGGTTTAGGTGTCAGAATCGAAGCGAAAGTAAGCCATAATATGCGAATTTCTTAAGCGAACAACTCTACAGAGCTCGAAGATAGTCACTGACTGTCTTATTTCGACTTGGCCTTGATCTTAACCTTGATCGCTTTTTTGTGCTTGGGATCGTTGCTCGTGATCAAGATTAGATCGCTCGTGGATCCTTTTTTGGTCGGCGAGAACACGACAATCACATTGTGAATCGCGCCTGGTGCGATTGTGATTCCGCTCCCTCCTCCGACCTCTGACAATGGCGGATCATGCTTCGGCGAAGTTACGTTGGCTGTCAATGTCCCAACACCCGTGTTGCTGATCGTGATGCTCGCCGAGGCGGTACTGTTGGGCGCGGCGGCTAGGTTAATCGCCTTCCGATTGACCGCGATATGTCCCGGACCGGGTATCGGAGTGGACGTTGGCGTTGCAGATGGCGTAGCGGTCGGCGTGGGAGTGGAGGTGGCCGTCGGCGTAGCAGTTGCGGTCGCCGTGGCTGTCGTAGATGACGTTGAGGTCGCAGTCGCAGTCGCAGTCTTCGTCGACGTCACAGTTCCAGTCGACGTTGGCGTCGCCGTCGCTGTTGCAGTCGCTGTCGCGGTCGACGTTGACGACGCGGTCGGCGTGGCAATCCCCAGCGGCATGCTGTACGCCGAGCACGCGATTGTTCTGATTGTCCGCCACATAGAGGTTGCCGAGATTGTCGACGGCGACGCCAGTAGGATTTTTGAGGCTGTCGGCGCTGACTCCGACGCATGCAAACGAAGTGAAACTGCCGCAGGTGCCGAAGACCCGGTCCGCGATCGTGTCGGTGGTTCGCGGAGTGTTGTATTCGAGCACCCGGTTGTTGAACCCGTCGGCTATGTAGAGATTGCCGGCATTGTCGACCGTAATGCCCATTGGAACGCACATGCTGCTGGCGCTTCTCCCGCCGAGGTTACATCGGTTCGACGTAAAGTTTCCGCCCTGTCCGAAAACCATGTCCGCGGTAGTGTCGCCGGCACCGGTTTCGCCGCTGCCCGGATTGAGCGGCGTGTTGTATTCCAAAACCCTGGAGTTGGTGAAATCGGCAACGTAGAGATTGCCCATACTGTCGAGTGCCGCGGCCGGATGGAGCGCAAAGATCGATCGCGCTCGACGGTTTCAGAGATCCGCCAGTATCAAAATTGCACGCATTCGAGGTGAAGCTTCCGGCTTGGCCAAAGACGAGGGCCGCTGACGCGCCGGAGGTCAGCGGCGCGTTGTACTCGAGTACCCGGTTGTTCATGCTATCGACAACATAGAGATTGCCGGATATGTCGACCGCGACTCCCACTGGAGCGGCTAAACTGCTCGCACTGATTCCACCGCTGTTCTGAGTATTTGAAGTGAAGCTCGGCCTGGCCGATCACCACGGTCGCGGGACCGCCTACGCAGGGGAATGTGTCGCCGCAGGCCGCAAACGGATGGGGGTACTCCAACACCCGGTTGTCCCTGCTGTCCGCCACGTAGAGATTGCCCAATCCGTCGACCGCAACCCCTTGGGTACGCAAAGACTGCTGGCGCTGACCGCGTTGCCGTCCAATCCATCGCAAAGGTACGAGAGAAAATCCGGCTGGCCGATAACCAGGTCGGCGGGAGCGCCGGTGGCAAATGAGGCCGCGTCGCTCCATCCCAACACCCGGTGGTTGTCGAGATCGGTAACGTAGATTCGGTTCGGCGTCGAGCTGAAATCGATCGCCACCGCCTCGGGATTCGACAGTCCTCGACCATCAGTCAAGTTTACATTCTGATGCGTGAAATCAAGTTGCCCAAGGACTTTGTCTGCCGTCGTATCGGTGGTCAGCGGAGTGCTGTACTCCAGCACCCGATTGTTGCCGGAGCTCCCGGCGTCGGCGACGTACAGGTCACCCAATCCGTCCACGGCAACTCCGGTTGGAGTGCATAAGTCGTTCGCGGTACTGGCGTCGGTGTCGTTGAGGACGCCGACGTCGAAATTGCAAGTGTTCGAGGTGAAGTCCCCGCCCTGGCCAAAGACGAGATCAGCTGTAGTGTTGGTCGTTAGCGGCGGGTTGTACTCCACCATCCGGCCGTTGTTGTTGTCCGCCACGTAGAGGTTACCCGCCGGATCCAATGCGACACCGGTTGGATTGCACAAGTCATCTGCGCTGGAACCCGTGTCGAAGGTATCCCCATCGCAGTCGCCCGTGACGAAGCTCCCGGCCTGCCCGAATACCTGATTGGCGGTGGTAGTCAGGGGTGCGTCATATTCCAGCACCCGGTTGTTGATGCTATCCGCCACGAATAGGTTCCCCGACTCCATCCAGTGCGACTCCGGTTGGGATCGCACAAGTCATTGGCGGTGGGAATTCCTCCTCCCGTATCGGAATTGCAGTCGGAAGTGACGAAGCTTCCGTTTTGACCAAACACCATATCGGCTACGGAGCCGAGCTCAGCGGTGTGGCGTACTTTAGCACCCGGTCATTGCCGTATCCGCGACGTAGAGATTGTCCGACTTGTCCAATGCGAGTCCGGTCGGTTGGCACAAGTCGGCGTTGGTGGACTCGTTAGTGCCAGTGTCAAAATTACATTCAGAGGACGTGAAACTCCCGCCCTGCCCAAGGACGAGGTTGGCCGCACCACCGATGCAAGGAAAGGTGTTGTTGCAGGCTTTGAATGGGTTGGAGTAACCCAGCACCCGGCTCCTGAGATTGTCCGACACGTAGAGGTTGCCGCTTTTATCTACCGCGACTCCCGACGGATTGCAGAGACTATCGGCGGTGGTCAGGCTACAAATGCAAATGCTCCCGGCGATGAAGGGCTGCATACTGATGACAGGAAATCGGGCTGGCCGATCACCAAGTCAGCCGGCGCGCCGTTTGTGAATGCCGCAGCGTCGTTCCAGCCCAGCACCCGCTCGTTACCGCATCAGCTACATAAATGCGATTTGGTGTGGCGCTCGTGTCTATAGCCACGGCAACTGGATTAGCCAGCCCCTTGGCGTCTACCAGATTGGGAGTCGAATGCGTGAAATCAAACTGCCCCAGCACACGGTTACCGGTGGTGCCGCTGGCGAATACCATCGCCGCACACAGCGCGACGACGACTATCGAGGCCCCGATACCAAAACCCCGCCGAGCGATACTCTTACCGATGTAAATGTCCTCTAAGCTGCAGATTCATCGCTCGCAAAATTCGCGACGTCATCAAGCTGCACTAAAAGTAGCAAAATATGCCAAACGAGTAAGCCCGAACGTACTCGGACATGAACTTCAATTTCGAACTCCAATTCAGGCTCTATGCTCTCGTCCCTCAGATGCGGCAACGCCGCTCCCCCGAAGGGGAACGGCGTTGCCGGTTAGTCACTCTGTTTGGATGTCCTCGCGCTACGGCAGCAGTGCCGAGGCCGGTGCGTTGGCCGGGGTCGAGGCCGCTGCCGCCGCTCCCACCGTCCAGCTTCCGGTGCTCGGACTGAACAGCTCGTAGTAGTCGCCAGACGTGCCGCACACTGAGCAGCTTCCCCGCTGCCAACCGCTGCCGACGCCAAGCTTGGCGTGGTGTTATTGGTGCATTCGCCGCCTATCGCCACCAGGTCTCCCGCGTTCGAACCTCCGGTGAGGATACCGAAGCCGTAACCGCCGCGAGCCAGGTGCAGTAGGCCCGTCGTCGCCGTGAACACGGTCGTCGTCGGGTCGAACAGGTCGCTCGTGGCCGTGGTGGTCTGGTGGAGGTTAGTGACCGCTTCGCAGGCCGGGAAGTTCGGCGTGGCTGCCGTTAGTGGTCTCGGCGTCGATACCTCCGGCGAATATCGCCAGGCCCGAATCGGTGCCGCTGGTGAACAGCGACCCAGCCGCGATTCGTTTTGCGTTCATGCCGCCCGCCGCTCCCGGCGTCGCCGACGATCCGGTGGTCAGCGTCCACGATGGAACCGTAGGATCGTAAACCTCGGCCGAGCTGTTGGTCGTAACCGCCGTCGGGGTGGCCGGGGTGGCGGCGCAGGCTGCTGCCGCGCCCGTCAGACCTCCGGCTAGCAGAATATCGCCGTTAGGCAGTTTGACTATCCCGGGCAGCTCGCGTGCCACCTTCATCGGCACGGTCTGACTGAATGTCGCCGTGGCCGGGTTGAACAGGAACGCCTGCTGCGACGACTGGCCGAGGAACACGATGTAGTCGCCGCCCGCGACCAGCACCTTGCCGTTATTCAGCAGCGCTGCGTCCGCATCGACCAGGCCGCACTGCGCGGTGTCGGCTGCCGCAAACCCACCCGTTCCGGCGGCCAATCCCGCCGCCGCGGTGTATTGGAACGTGGTGGTCGACGGAATCGCGGTTACGGAGAAGATTCCGTTGTATCCCGTCTGGCTTACGCCCGTGATTGTGACGTTGCTACCAACCAGCAGCCCGACCGGATTCGCCGCGCTGGTGATGGTTACAGTCGTTCCGCTTTCAGCTGAGGACGTAATCGGAGCTGCAGTCCCACCGCATATCGAAGGTAGTCCTGTTGTGCAGGCCGGAAGTGTCGTTCCCGCTGTGCATCCCGGAATCGATCCGGTCGCGGTGAAGGTGTCGGCCACTGGGTCATAGATCTCCGCAGTGTTCTGCGCCACCTGCCCGAATGGAGCGCATCCTGGCGGCGGAGTCGACAGTGCCAGGAACGTACTGCCAGTCGAGCCGCCCGTGATCAGCACCTTGCCGTCCAGCGACGTGCCCGATCCTGTTATCAGGGTCGCGGTCGCGCCGCTGCGCGCGGTCGTCATATGCCCGCCGCTGCCTGCCGCCCGCCACGTGAAGCTGCCAGTGGTGCTCGTGGTCTCACTGTAGAGTTCTGCAGTATTGAGCGCGTCGCACTGGAAGCCTGGAACGCTGACCGCTTCCACACAGACCGCCTGGACCGTAGGTCTTGGGCGCGCAATCCGAGCCGCCCACGATCAGGGTCTTGTTGATTAGGCAACACCAGCGCAGTCGCCGTCGCTTCGCGCGCGGTGTTCAGCGAACCCACCAGCCCGAAGGTATCGGTCAGGGCCTCATAGATCTCGGACGAGGCCGTCGAGTTGGTTGACGTTGACAGCGGGACAAAGCCGCTGAGCAGCCCGCCGATGTCGCCGCCCGCGACCAGAACGTCACCCGCCTGCGGTCCAGGTGTGGTGGTCGGTCGCGGCAGTTGGGGTACGTCCCGGTTGAAGTTGAGGTTGCCGTCGCAGTTGCAGTCGACGTTGGCGTCGCGGTCGCCGTGGCGGTCGACGTCGCCGTGGCAGTTGCGGTGGCAGTCTTCGTCGCCGTCGCAGTTGCGGTCAACGTTGGTGTCGCGGTCGCCGTGGCAGTCGACGTTGGCGTCGCAGTTGCGGTGGCAGTCCTCGTCGATGTCGCAGTTGCGGTCGACGTTGGTGTCGCGGTCGCCGTGGCGGTGGCGGTCGCCGTTGCCGTCAACGTTGGGGTTGCAGTCGCCGTGGCAGTCTCTCGTCGCCGTCGCAGTTGCGGTCGACGTTGACGACGCAGTCGGCGTGGCCGTTGCGCTTGCCGTCGGCCGTCGCGGGATTGCAGTCGACGTTGGGGTTGCAGTCGCCGTGCAGTCTTCGTCGACGTCGCAGTTGCGGTCGACGTAGACGACCCAGTCGGCGTGGCCGTTGCGCTTGCCGTCGGCGTCGCGGTCGCGGTTGCCGTAGACGTTGGGGTTGCAGTCGCCGTGGCAGTCTTCGTCGATGTCGCAGTTGCGGTCGACGTAGACGACGCGGTCGGCGTGCCAGTTGCGGTCGCACGTTGGTGATGCGGTCGCCGTCGCAGTCTGCGTTGCAGTCGCCGTGGCCGTCGCGGTCGACGTCGCGTTGCGGTCGCCGTTGACGACGCAGTCGGCGTGGCCGTTGCGCTTGCCGTCGGCGTCGCGGTCGCGGTTGCCGTCGGAGTCGGCGTCGCACCGCTGCCGGTGCACGTCAGACTGACTGTCGCGGTCTTCGGTTTATTTTCCAGCACTACTGTAGGTGAATGTAAGCTTTCCGGTCACAGCCCCGGACGACGTCGGCATGCATTCGACGCCAACGCTACATGTCCCGCTAGGGGCCAAGGAGCCATCGCAGGTGTCGCTTGATTTCACGAATGGTGGCGACGTGAGAATGCTCGCAAAGTTGATTGTGACTTTCTTGGAGCCGTTGGTCGCGAGCACTGTCTTCTCCGGGCTGGTGCTCCCGACCGGCACATTGCCGAAGCTCAGGCTGCTAGGACTGACTTTGAGATTTGCGTTTCCGGTCGCAGCATTCGCCGTTGCAGATGCGGCCAGACCGATTATCATAAGTAGAGTGAAAAACCCAAGCGCGAAGATCGACGACTTCGTTCGGGACATGGCATTCCTCCCAAGGAACACGAATATCAACGAATGTCTTTAAGGCACCCCCCGCACTTCCCGCCCCGCAGAATTTTTACGAACTGGACCGGCTCAATCGTGAATTTTTACGAACCGCGAACGGCTAGTCGCGGACACTAAGACCGTGTTATCCAAAAGTCAAACGAATTTGTGAGAGTGCGCCGCCGCCTATATTTGACGAAGAGAGTTCGTTGTGCGCGCGACTGACATTGCGATCTCTTTGTGCAGATGCGGCAACGCCGCTCCCCCGAAGGGGAACGGCGTTGCCGGTTAGTCACTCTGTTTGGATGTCCTCGCGCTACGGCAGGACCGCCGAGGCCGGTGCGTTGGCCGGGGTCGAGGCCGCTGAAGCCGTGCCCACCGTCCACGATTCCGGTGCTCGGACTGAACAGCTCGTAGTAGTCGCCAGTCGTGCCGCACACTGAGCCTGCTTCCGCACTGCCAACCGCTGCCGACGCCAAGCTTGGCGAGGTGTTATTGGTGCATTCGCCGCCTATCGCCACCAGGTCTCCCGCGTTCGAACCTCCGGTGAGGATACCGAACCCGTAACCGCCGCGAGCCAGGTGCAGTAGGCCTGTCGTCGCCGTGAACACGGTCGTCGTCGGGTCGAACAGGTCGCTCGTGGCCGTGGTGGTCTGATGGAGGTTGGTGACCGCTTCGCAGACCGGGAAGTTCGGCGTGCTCCCGTTAGTGGTCTCGGCGTCGATACCTCCGGCGAATATCGCCAGGCCCGAATCGGTGCCGCTGGTGAACAGCGACCCAGCCGCGATTCGTTTGGCGTTCATGCCGCCCGCCGCTCCCGGCGTCGCCGACGATCCGCTGGTCAGCGTCCACGATGGAACCGTAGGATCGTAAACCTCGGCCGAGCTGTTGGTCGTAACCGCCGTCGGGGTCGCCGGGGTGGCGGCGCAGGCTGCTGCCGCTCCCGTCAGACCGCCGGCGATCAGAATATCGCCGTTAGGCAGTTTGACTATCCCGGGCAGTTCGCGTGGCACGTTCATCGGCACGGTCTGGCTGAATGTCGCCGTGGCCGGGTTGAACAGGAACGCCTGCTGCGATGACTGGCCGAGGAACACGATGTAGTCGCCGCCCGCGACCAGCACCTTGCCGTTATTCAGCAGCGCTGCGTCCGCATCGACCAAGCCGCACTGCGCCGTGTCAGCTGCTGCAAACCCACCCGTTCCGGCGGCCAATCCCGCCGTCGTGGTGTATTGGAACGTGGTGGTCGACGGAATCGCGGTTACGGAGAAGATTCCGTTGTATCCCGCCTGGCTTACGCCCGTGATGGTGACGTTGCTACCAACCAGCAGCCCGACCGGATTCGCCGCGCTGGTGATGGTTACCGTCGTTCCGCTTTCAGCTGAGGACGTAATCGGAGCTGCAGTCCCACCGCATATCGAAGGCAGTCCTGTGGTGCAGGCCGGAGGTGTCGTTCCCGCTGTGCATCCCGGAATCGATGCGGTCGCGGTGAAGGTGTCGGCCACTGGGTCATAGATCTCAGCGGTGTTCTGCGCCACCTGCCCGAATGGAGCGCATCCTGGCGGCGGAGTCGACAGTGCCAGGAAGGTACTGCCAGTCGATCCGCCCGTGATCAGCACCTTGCCGTCCATCGACGTGCCCGATCCTGTGATCAGGGTCGCGGTCGCGCCGCTGCGCGCGGTCGTCATATGCCCGCCGCTGCCGCTGCCCGCTAGGGCGAAGCTGCCCGTGGTGCTCGTGGTCTCGCTGTACAGCTCCGCAGTATTGAGCGCGTTGCACTGGAAGCCTGAGAACGCTGACCCTCCGCAGAGACCGCCTGGACCGTAGGTCTTGGGCGCGCAATCCGAGCCGCCCACGATCAGGGTCTTGTGATTAGGCAACACCAGCGCAGTCGCTGTCGCTTCGCGCGCGGTGTTCATCGAACCCACCAGCCCGAAGGTATCGGTCAGGGCCTCATAGATCTCGGACGAGGCCGTCGAGTTGGTTGACGTTGACAGCGGGACAAAGCCGCTGAGCAGCCCGCCGATGTCGCCGCCCGCGACCAGAACGTCACCCGCCTGCGGTCCAGGTGTCGCGGTCGCCGTCGGGGTCGCCAGTTGCGGTCCCGGTTGAGGTTGAAGTTGAGGTTGCTGTCGCCGTAGCAGTCGCGGTGGCAGTCCTCGTCGACGTCGCAGTTGCGGTCGAGGTTGGCGTCGCGGTCCCCGTGGCTGTCGAGGTTGAGGTCGCAGTCGCCGTGGCAGTCCTCGTCGACGTCGCAGTTGCGGTCGACGTCGACGTCGCGGTCGCACGTACTGTCGAGTTGAGGTCGCAGTCGCCGTGGCAGTCCTCGTCGATGTCGCAGTTGCGGTCGAGGTTGACGACGCGGTCGGCGTGCCAGTTGCGGTCGGGCTAGGATGATGACGACGTTGGGGTTGCAGTCGCAGTCCTCGTCGATGTCGCGGTTGCGGTCGACGTAGACGACGCGGTCGGCGTGCCAGTTGCGGTCGCCGAGGCTGTCGAGGATGACGACGACGTTGGGGTTGCAGTCGCAGGTCCTGACGTCGACGTCGCAGTTGCGGTCGACGTTGACGACGCGGTCGGCGTCCAGTTGCGGTCGATGTTGGTGATGCGGTCGCCGTCGCAGTCTGTGTTGCGGTCGGGTGGCCGTCGCGGTCGACGATTGCGTCGCGGTCGCCGTTGACGACGCAGTCGGCGTGGCCGTTGCGCTTGCCGTCGGCGTCGCGGTCGCGGTTGCCGTCGGAGTAGGCGTCCCACCGGTACCGGTGCACGTCAGACTGACTGTCGCGGTCTTCGGTTTATGTTTTCCAGCACTGTAGGTGAATGTAAGCGTTCCGGTCACCGCCCCGGACGTCGTCGGCATGCATTCGACGCCAACGCTACATGTCCCGCTGGGGGCCAATGAGCCATCGCAGGTGTCGCTTGATTTTATGAATGGTGGCGACGTGAGAATGCTCGCGATGTCGATCGTAACTTTTTTGGAGCCGTTGGTCGCGAGCACTGTCTGCTCCGGGCTGGTGCTTCCGATCGGAACATTGCCGAAGCTCAGGCTGTCAGGACTGACTTTGAGATTTGCGTTTCCGTTCGCAGCATCCTTGGCGAAGGCCGGTGCGGATGCGGCCAGACTGATTGTTAGAAGTAGAGTGAAAAACCCAAGCGCGAAGATCGACGACTTCGTTCGGGACATGGCATTCCTCCCAAGGAACACAAAATATCAACGATGTCTGGTGAACGCCCCCTCACTTCCCGCCCCACTGAATTTTCAGGAACTCAAACGGCTCAATCGCGGACACTAGGAGGGTGTTATAAAAAAGTCAAGTGACTTTGTGAGAGTGCGTGGCCGCTAATATTTGACAAACTAACCAGCTTTGTGCGTGCACCTGACAATCGCGATCTCTTTGTGCAAATGCGGCAACGCCGCTCCCCCGAAGGGGAACGGCGTTGCCGGTTAGTCACTCTGTTTCGATGTCCTCGCGCTACGGCAGCAGTGTCGAGGCCGGTGCGTTGGCCGGGGTCGAGGCCGCTGACGCCGTGCCCACCGTCCACATTCCGGTGCTCGGACTGAACAGCTCGTAGTAGTCGCCAGACGTGCCGCAGACTGTCGCAGCTTCCCCGCTGCCAACCGCTGCCGACGCCAAGCTCGGCGAGGTGTTATTGGTGCATTCGCCGCCTATCGCCACCAGGTCTCCCGCGTTCGAACCTCCCTGAGGATGCCGAAGCCGTAACCGCCGCGAGCCAGGTGCAGTAGGCCCGTCGTCGCCGTGAACACGGTCGTCGACGGATCGAACAGGTCGCTCGTGGCCGTGGTGGTCTGATGGAGGTTGGTGACCGCTTCGCAGGTCGGGAAGTTCGGCGTGGTGCCGTTAGTGGTCTCGGCGTCGATACCTCCGGCGAATATCGCCAGGCCCGAATCGGTGCCGCTGGTGAACAGCGACCCAGCCGCGATTCGTTTGGCGTTCATGCCGCCCGCTGCTCCCGGTGTCGCCGACGATCCGGTGGTCAGCGTCCACGATGGAACCGTAGGATCGTAAACCTCAGCCGAGCTGTTGGTCGTAACCGCCGTCGGTGTCGCCGGGGTGGCGGCGCAAGCCGCTGCCGCGCCCGTCAGACCGCCGGCTAGCAGAATATCGCCGTTAGGCAGCGTGACTATCCCAGGCAGCTCGCGTGCCACCTTCATCGGCACGGTCTGACTGAATGTCGCCGTGCTCGGGTTGAACAGGAACGCCTGCTGTGACGACTGGCCGAGGAACACGATGTAGTCGCCGCCCGCGACCAGCACCTTGCCGCCATTCAGCAGCGCGGCGTCTGAATCGACCAAGCCGCACTGCGCCGCGTCGCCTGCTGCAAACCCACCCGTTCCGGCGGCCAATCCCGCTGTCGTGGTGTATTGGAACGTAGTGGTCGACGGAATCGCGGTTACAGCGAAGATTCCGTTGTATCCCGCCTGGCTCACGCCCGTGATGGTGACGTTGCTACCAACCAGCAGTGAGGTCGGATTCGCCGCGCTGGTGATGGTTACCGTCGTTCCGCTTTCAGCTGCGGACGTAATCGGAGCTGCAGTCCCACCGCAGACCGAAGGCAGTCCTGTGGTGCAGGCCGGAGGTGTCGTTCCCGCCGTGCATCCCGGAATCGATGCGGTCGCGGTGAAGGTGTCGGCCACTGGGTCGTAGATCTCCGCAGTGTTCTGCGCCACCTGTCCAAAGGGAGCGCATCCCGGCGGCGGTGTCGACAGCGCCAGGAAGGTACTGCCAGCTCGATCCGCCCGTGATCAGCACCTTGCCGTCCAGCGACGTGCCCGATCCGGTGATCAGGGTCGCGGTCGCGCCGCTGCGCGCAGTCGTCATATGCCCACCGCTGCCTGCCCCCGCCAGCGTGAAGCTGCCAGTGGTGCTCGTGGTCTCAGTGTATAGCTCTGCAGTATTGAGCGCGTCGCACTGGAAGCCCTGGAACGCTGCGCTTCCACAGAGACCGCCTGGACCGTAGGTCTTGGCCGCGCAATGCGATCCGCCCACGATCAGGGTCTTGTTGTTAGGCAACACCAGCGCAGTCGCCGTCGCTTCGCGCGGGGTGTTCAGCGAACCCACCAGCCCGAAGGTATCGGTCAGGGCCTCATAGATCTCGGACGAGGCCGTCGAGATGGTTGAGGTTGACAGCGGGACAAAGCCGCTGAGCAGTCCGCCCGTGTCGCCGCCGGTGACCAGGATGTCACCGTTCTGCGGTCCAACTGTCGGGGTCGAGGTCGCGGTCGCAGTTGGGCGTCCCGGTTGAGCTGGAGGTTGGCGTCGGAGTGGCGGTCGCAGTCGCCGTGCCCGATGTCGACGAAGTAGGAGTCGAAGTCGGCGAGCCCGATGTTGTCGGAGAAGGAGTCGCGGTCCTCGTCACAGTAGGCGTCGCGGACCCTGACGAAGTAGCAGTTGAAGTCGGCGAGCCCGATGTTGTCGAAGTAGGCGTCGAAGTCGGCGAGCCCGATGTTGTCGGAGAAGGAGTCGCAGTCATCGTCGCGGTTGCCGTTCCGGTCGCAGTCGGCGTGCCCGATCCCGACGAAGTAGGAGTCCCGGTCGGCGTGCCCGAGGTTGACGGCGAAGGAGTCGCGGTCCGGGTCGGTGTCGCGGTTGCCGTCGCCGAAGCTGTCGGCGTCCCCGATCCGGTCATGGTCGGGGTTGAGGTCGGCGTCGGAGTTGGGGTCGCAGTCGGCGTCGCCGTCCCGCTTATCCCAGTTCCTGATAACGCAAATTTGATGTTTCCGCCGTTGCTTTTGACCGACAGACCATTGCTCAGAAAGATCCTGCCGGCCGAAGTCGGTTGGAACACGATAATAATGTCGCAGAGACTAGAGGCTGGTAGAGACCCATCACAGGTGTCGCTCACCTCGCTGAAGGGGGGACTGACCGTGATGCTCTTGATCTTGATAGCCTTCTTTCTGTTCGTATTGATGAGCGCCACGGACAACGGGGCGCTGGTGGTGCCCACCATGACAGGTCCGAAGTCGGCTCCGAGAATGACCTTGGAGCTGCTGCCACGGAGTTGCTTGGAGCTGCTGTGGACTTGCAAATCGCCTTCAGATTGCGCCAACGCAGGTCGCGCCAGCGCGGTTAGCATGAATAATAGTGCGAAGGTTAAGGTCGCGAGCGACCGCGTAATCGACTTGATACCCATGATTAAATCCTCCCTGCGGCAGGTCTAACGTCGTGGCTTATTTTGCTAATGGTGCGCTCAATGGCGCACGCCCCTCGCGCTACAGGCCTAAGTGTTAGAACCGCAGCGACCCTAGTCTCCCTGATGCTAAATTGTCAAGTGAAAGGCCTTACGCGCAGTGCAAAATAGGCCTCAAATCGAGCACTTAGACCCCCAAATCAGGACTTTCACTGTCAGAATGTTCCAAAATAACTGCCAACAAATTGTTATTTCACACAATCGGACGCTTTCCTGTGCAATCTTGATAGTTGCCCTCGCAAAAATTTGATTAGAGTGTGCCCCGATAGTACGTCCCGGATTGCGACGTCAGACGTGCTCCGCAGCGCGAAACCGCTTCTGTCTCAATGACCGGCGAACGATGAGACCAGAGGGGGACGAGAGGTTGAGAGTCGGCGCGGCGGGCTATCGGATGAATGACGCGCAACGGGGAACAGGAGCGGGCGGCTATTTCGGTGTCGCGCGGTCTTTAAGGGGGGCCGCCGACGTCGTGATGAAGGAGGTTTGATGGAACGCAGCGTTGGCACCTTTGGTTATCGGGGGCGAGCGCATTTCGGGGAACTTCGGGGAAATGTGGATCCAAATGGTTTCAAACTCACTAATGTTTCGGGAGGACGTATGAAAAGGAACTTTTCTCTCTTAACTCTGGCAGCTGCCGGAATGTGGCTGCTGGCAGCCGCGCCGGCATTCGCCACGTGCCCCGCCGGATTCACCGGCACGGCGCTGGCCGCTGGGACCTATGCGGTCAAGATCGAAGGCTTCGTGACCGACACGGGCGCATGCTCCGGTGGGAGCACCTGCCCCGATCCGACGCCAAAGTCTGAAGGCGGATTCGGCACGATCAAGTCCGATGGCGCCTGCGACATCATCGGCGGCGACATCATTTTCGGGATCCAGGGCGGCAGCGGCATCACTTCCCCAGCCACCTTCCCCGAGCTTGGCCCGATTCCTACTTTCGGCGGCACTGCAAGCTCGGCCAATGACGTAGGAACGTACCAGTTCGACAGCAACAGCACCGGTGAGATCGTGATCGCCGATACCCCGAGCGGCCAAACCTGGGCATTCGGTATCCAAGCTGAATTGGGCAACACCGAATTCCGCGGCGCCCGTATCAACCCGGGAGATCCTCTGGTTATCCTCATTGAGAAGCAGGCGGCCGTTACGGCGGCTCAGTTCCTCAATCAGGACGCTGTCACCTTTGACGCGGCCGGCGGCGGTTCGGCTGGCGGCGCATTGGGCGTTGGCTTCGATGCAGTGGGCGTTTCAGTGACCGAGCATCTCGATCCCGAGACCGGCACCACCGCTGAGGGCGGCGGCACGATTTTCTTCAACGTGGACAACGGCTACGATTCCACCGTCATTCCCGGCGTTCAGGTCATTCCTCCGGGCGGCGGCGCGCTGGTTTGCGATTTCCATGAAACGGTACTCCAGCAGAACGCCGGCTCGGGCCAGGACGGCACGCAGTTGACCAACGCGTCGGTCAATGCCGACTACAGTTGCCCGCTGGGTGGTGCTGCCTTCACAACTGCCTCGGTTCTGTATGGTTCTTCGAACGGCAATGCGTTCATTGCTACGGTCGGCACCAACGGTACTGCATCGCCTGCTCTCGCGATTGGCGAGGCCAGCCGTGCGATCATTCCTGGCGCACCTATCGGTGGGGCTTCGGTACTCGTAGCTTCGGTTTCGAACCCGCATCCTTCCCATGCTGTTGTCGTGACCAACTCGGCGACGGAGCCTCTGGATTGGACGAGTCTCGGCATAACGGTCTCGTCGGGCCCTGCTGACGTGACGATCGAGCAGAACAGCTCTTGCACCGGCGCTGGCGCGCCTTACGCGTGCTGCACTGGCACGGGAACCGGCACTTGCGGTACCTGCCCGGCGATCGGCGATCTGGCGGCGTTCAACCCGCTGTTCCCGAAGCCGACTTGCACGGTCTTGCTGGTGGACAGCGGCGCCACTTGCACCACCGGTACGCCTGAAGTCGGAACCTTGAATTTCAACGGTGCCGATCATGCGATGACCGGAGCAACTGCATCGGCGACGGCAGAAAATTACTCGGTGAAGTGCCAGTAATCGAAACGTCCATAACCTCACAGGTATTATGATGTGAGTACACCGGGGCGGGTCATCACTGACCCGCCCTGGTTCCTTCTCCCCGGACCACTAATCACCAGTTCAATTTTCCGATGAAACGCTTTGGAGATGAACTATTCCGCCTGACCGCGCCGAACTTTCTATGTTACAACTGATCCGATTCCCCTTCCCGCAAAGGGAAGAGGCTACTCCCAAAAATCCGGTTCCCCTTCCCACTATGGGAAGGGGTTAGGGGTTAGGTTCCCGGACGCCATGACCAGGCAAAAAACAATTTCTGACGGAACAAAGCTACCCTTGGTAGCGGGACCGTCCCAAAACCACTACAGAAGGTATGAACCACTACTAATCCGGTCCCCCTTCCCTCAAAAAAGGGAAGAGGCTACTCCCAAAAATCCGGTTCCCCTTCCCACTATGGGAAGGGGTTAGGGGTTAGGTGGTTAGCTTCCCATGAATAGCTTTGCGCTCTCGATCCTCTCGCTCGCCTTTCTCGGCGCCACCGGATGCGCCAGTATGCAGGCGTCCGCCGACCCTGCAACCGCACCTGCCTCTCCGCAGTTCTCGACCCCGCCGCCCGAAGTTCGTGCATCTATGCAATTCACCGGCATTCTCGTCCAGATCTACCATCCGGAGACGCGAACCCTTTACATATGGACCGGAAATCCGCGTCCAACCGCTAAGGGCGCGATGCAGTGCTTCAAGCTTCAACTGAGCGACACCCAAAGCGGCACCCCGCAGAGAGAGCCATGCGAATGATCAGCATGAAGAACAGCCTGGGGTTCGCGCTCTCGATCCTCGTGTGCGGCAGCGCTGGATGCGCGAGTCAGACGCAATCGGCGCCCGCGCCCGCGACGGTCAGTGCGCCTGCGGCCTCAAGCGGCGCGCCCGAAGTTCGCACCAATCTCGAGTTCGGCGGTCCTCAGGTTTCCATCTACCATCCCGATACCCACACGCTTTACCTCTGGTCGGGCGACCCGCGCGTCGGAGCTTCGCACCGTCCGATGACCTGCGTAAAGATTCAAATGGGCGACAGCCCGAGCGGCGGCCCAGTGACCAACGAGCCGTGTTCATAAGTGGAGGACCGGAATCGAATGAAATCGGAAACAAGCTTGGGATTTTCACCCGGCGAAGCGCCTCCCGCGCGCCTGTGGGGCCTCAGCACGCGAGGCGTCGCGCTGTTGGCGCTTATCGTGATCGCGACCATCGCCGTCTATCTGCCGAGTCTGCGCAACGGCTGGGTCTCGGACGATATGCCGGAACTTGTTCACAATCAGTCAATAAAGAGCTGGTCATTTGTTACCAACTCATTCACCCACGACGCTTTATCGTCGATCAAACCGCTCAATCCGAACCAGCAAGTGCATAGCGCCGCATACCGGCCGCTAGAGCTGGTGTGGTTCGCGGCCAATGCGCATCTCTTCGGCGTGAATCATCCCGCGCCGTGGCATCTGGCGAAGATTCTGTTGCAGGTGGTCGCGGTGCTGTTGTGTTTTCGCGTCGCGCAACTTCTCACCGGAAACGTCGCCGTCGCGCTGATCGCCGCGGCGTTCTTCGGCATCATGCCGGCCCACGTCGAGCCGGTGGTGTGGGCGAGCGCGGTCCCCGAGCCGCTGTCGACGGTGTTCGAATTGGCGGCCTTGATTTTCCTGATCGAGCGAAAACCGGGATGGTCGCGCGGCCTCATGCTGTCGGCGCTCTTCTATGCCTGCGCAATCCTGACGCATGAGAGCGCAATCTTCTTTCCCGTGATCGCATTTGCATACGTGATGATCTTCGAAGGCGAGCCCGCCGAAGATACCCGTCCGACCCGCAAGGTGCGCAGCCAGCAGACCAACGCTCACATCGTCAGGGCCTTGGCCGTATGCGTTCCATTCCTGATCGTCACGATCGTGTACGCTTTCGCGCGAATCCACGCCTTGGGCGATCACTCCTTCGGCATCCCTAATCCAGGCACCGAGGGCCAGTCGCACGGCATGGTAGAAGCGTCTCCGCTGCGCGGACCCGCGCAAATCGCGATGACGTTGCCGATGGTGATGC
This sequence comes from uncultured delta proteobacterium, assembly GCA_963733715.1. GTDB lineage: Bacteria > Desulfobacterota > Binatia > Binatales > Binataceae > Binatus. The sequence continues at coordinate 34,888 of CAVTEN010000030.1, read as the reverse complement.
TGCTGTATCTCGGCATCCTGGCGATCCCGGGCCTCGCTGATCCGGTGCATTCGATCGAATGGACCACGCATCTGGACCCGCAGGTGTTCATCGCGTGGGCTGCGCTTATCGCGCTCGCTGCCATTGCGATCGTATTCGCCTCGCGCAGCACCAGGCGCAAGGTCTATCTGTTCTGCGCGATCTGGGGACTCGTTACTCTAGCCCTCGCCCTCAAGATCAATACAGTCTGGTGGCTCAACCAGGACCGCTATGTCTATGCGGCGTCGTTCGGATGGAGTCTCGCGCTCGCTCTCGCGATAGTCGAAATTTCCGCGGCCGGCGCGCGCGCGCGTCTTGCCGCCGGCGTCGCCACCGCGCTGCTACTGCTCAGCTACGGCGTCGCGACAATCCGGAATCAGCGTTACTGGCATGACGACATCGCCTACTACACGCGAGCAGTTGAGATAAAGCCAAACGATCCCGATTATCATCTCGCATTGGGTAATCGGCTGGATGACGCGAAAGACACGGCGGCAGCGGCCAAACAACTTGAGCGCGCAGAAGCTCTCAGGCCGGCAGATCCTTACTTCCACCTGAGACTCTCCCAGGACTATATAAAACTCGGCCGGGTCAAGGACTTCGAGCGTGAGTACAAGGCGTACGATGATACGGCGCCCCACATGTTCAAATCCGTCAAAGTGGGCCCCAACGGTGACGTACAATCCGCGGCGGAACCGCAAACGGTCGCACATTGATTGATCTCCGGCAATCGTCGAACTATCTTCATCGCCACCAGGCACGGCAGGTGGGGCAGCAATGAGTTCGGACAGCAGCACCAAGACTACACTCCGCTACGGAATGTCGGCGGTCGCGGCGCTGGCCTTGTCGATCGTGCTGGGCGGCTGGAACGTTTCACCGGCGCGCGCGCAGAGCGATGGTGGAACGGCGGCTGCGGCCGCCGCCCCGGCGCAGGACGCACAACCGGATCAGACCGCTGTAGACGACGCCCAGAACGAAAAGAATCAAGCCGTTCAAGATGCGCACGACGCCGCGGCCACGGCGGAACAAGAACTCGATTCAGCGACCCAGGCGCGCGATCAGCTCGAGAGTGACGGCGCCTCGCAGGATCAGATCGATGCCGCGAATGAGGCTATCGCGCAGGCGCGCGCCGCAAAGGACGCCGCCGCCGAGGCAGCGCAAAAAGCAGACGACGCAGCGAGCAAGTAAGAGCTGACGGGTACCAATAGCCATGAGTTTTGCAACACGAACGACGCGAATCTTCCGCTTTGGATTGCTGGCGATCGCGATGCTTGGCTTCTGCATCGTGCTCGCTTTCGGAAACGGCTCAATTGCGCGGGCGCAGAGCGACGATCAGTCTGGGGACGCGGGGGCCGTGCAGCCAGATCAGAACGGCGCAAGCGACGCCGACCCTAACGATGCGAATGCAGCAGCCGCTCAACAGGCTACTACCACAGAGGCGACCGATCCCGCTCAACAGGCGCAGACCGCCGCAGACGCGGCAGCTGAAGCACTCGAGTCGGCGACGGAGGCCCGCGATCAGCTGAGAGCGACGGCGCCTCACAGGATCAGATCGATGCCGCGAATCGGGCGGTCGCGGAGGCGCGCTTCAACAAGGACAACGCCGATGCGGCAGTGAAATCGGCGGACGACGCTGCGAACCAGTGAGAGATCGATAACAAATAGTGAGACGCCTGCGGGCGATGAAATCGGGCGGCGCACCAGAGATGGCGCGCCGCTCGCATTCTGGCGGGCGCTGGTGGCCTCGAGCCGACCGACTTCCTCCTATTTGTCTTGAAAAGGACAAAAAGTAGCAAATTCACCATCTTTGACGGGAGAAAGGCAGCGTACGCGCGCATGCCAGAAAGGGGGCCTGTACCAGCCGACGCATTCAATCGCCTTAATCCGCGTTTTTATTGCCGTTAACGCTGGATTAATTTTTCGCAATCAGGTATCCCTCCGCATTGGTATTTGCTCTGAGTAGCGCGATTTGACTGCTGTATGACGAAGATGGCAAACCAAAGCCTCAATGACGCGAGACTCGCACGGCCACGCCGCGCTGTGCTCCACCTGCTTACCGGCCGAGTGTTCGGAGGCGCTGAGGAACATGCGCTGTCAATTTTGACCGCGATTAGCGAATACGGATTCGCACCATGTCTGGCGGCGCCGAGCGGGCTGATCGCGGCGATGGAACCGGGACTTTCTGCGGCGGGCGTCAAATGCCTGCCGCTTGAGTTTTCATCGCGGCTGGACGTGGTGACCGGCGCGCGCCTGCTGCGATTCATCCGTCGCGAAAATATCGCGATACTGCATAGTCATCTGTTCACTGCCAGTTTTTTCGGAGCCGGCATCGCGCGGATGGCCGGCGTTGGATCGGTCCTCGAGACTTGTCACGGCCCCGAAGTTTGGCGGATGGGAAAAGGCTTGCGCGCCAGTTTCTGGGTGGACAGGCAAGTCGGGCGGCTGGTGGACAAATATATCGCCGTGTCGCATGCCGCGGAGCATCACCTGGTCGGAAACAAGCGAGTACCGAAGACCAAAATTCGGGTTATCCACAATGGACGCGATCTGGATCGTTTCGCTTCAGCCAACCCGAATCGACGCATCGCAACTCGCGAGGCCCTCGGACTGGCCGACGAACCGGCGCTCCTCACGATGGCGCGGATGGACGATCAAAAGGGGCATCGCCATCTGATCGATGCGATCGCGATGCTTGCTCAACGACGGCCAAAACTTGTCGCGCTGCTAGCCGGCGAAGGTCCCCTCGAGCAGAGCTTGCGTGCGCAGTGCGCGTCGCTCGGGCTCGCGGACCGCGTGCGATTCCTCGGCTATCGGCGCGACGTGCCGCAGCTGCTCGAGGCGGCAGACGTCGTCGTGCTGCCGTCGCTGTACGAGGGTCTGCCGCTGGTGGCGATTGAAGCGCTCGCGGCAGGACGTCCGATGGTCGCGACGGAAGTCGATGGCACTCCCGAGGTGGTGATCCACGAACGAACCGGGCTGCTGGTGCCTCCCGCGAATCCGCTTGCGCTGGCGGCGGCGATTGAGCGCTTGCTTGACAACCCGGAGTTAGCTTCGCGGCTGGCGTCGGACGGACGTAATTTTGTATATGAAAACTTTGCGGTGCAGCGGCAGATAGAGCAGACCGTTGCGCTTTACTCAGAACTAACCGGCCTGGGGCGGGAAGGAGCAGCTGCTTAGGGGACCACGCGTCGGGGGACGCATAAAAATTGACGAGCCTCTTTTACATTTCAGCATTCCTGCTGCTGTACGCCGTATGTGCTGTATCCGGCGCTGCTGTTTGCACTGTCGGCATCACGGCCGCGACGCGATGACTTCGATGGGGACCTCGCGGCGGCGACGGCGGCGCCGTCGTTGTCGATAATCGTCGCGGCCTACAACGAAGAAGGTTGCATCGCTCAGAAGATCGAAAATTTTCTCGCGTGCCGGTACTCGGGCGACGCCGAGCTAATTGTCATTTCGGATGGATCGGCCGATCGCACCGCGGAGATAGCCGAAGCGATGGCGTCGGAGCGGGTGCGCGTCATTCGACAGCCCGATCGCCGCGGCAAGGGAGTAGCGGTGAACGCGGGCGCGGCGGCCGCGCGCGGCGAGGTGCTCGTCTTCACCGATGCGAATGCGATGTTCGCAGCCGACGCGCTCGAGAAAGTGGCGCTTCCGCTGCGCGACAAATCGATCGGATTGGTGACTGGTGTGTCGCGCTATCCTGGCCAGACGATGGGGTCTGCGTACCAGCGCTACGAGCAGATGCTGAAGGGACTCGAGTCGCGGCTGGGCGCGGTGGCGGGAGCAGACGGCGCGTTGTACGCGATGCGTCGCGAGCTGTTCACGCCGCTCGACCCGGCGCTAATCAATGACTTCGTGCATCCGATTCTCGTCTCAGTGGCGGGTGCGCAATCGGTGATGGCGGGCGACGCTTTCGTGCTCGAGGAATTCTCCGCCGCGGGTGAATTCGCGCGGCAGGTGCGGATGGTCTCGCAGGCGGCGCTGGTGTATTTCCGCCTGCTGCCCGAGCTCATCCAACAGCGGCGCTGGCGCTCGATCATTGTTTTGACCTCGCATAAAATGCTGCGCTGGCTGACGGCGCCGATTCTCGCGATTGGGGTAATTGCGACGATTCCGCTGGCTTCGGACGGTGGAATTTTTCGGATCGTGCTTGGACTAGAAATTTTGTTCGCGCTGGTCGCGGCGATCGGGTGGATCGCCACGCGGCGCGGCACTGACGGCAAAGCGACCTTCGCCTACCAGTTCGTAGCGCTCAACTGCGCACAGGCGGTTGGACTGTGGCGATGTTTCGCCGGCGAAGTGCCGGTGCTTTGGGAGCCGAGAAAGCTTTAATCGGGGGAGTCGACCGGGGGTGAATGTAGTAATTTGCAATGAAAATCGACGCGCGGATTGGGACGAACTCATAGCGCAGTGTGCTGACGCAACCTCGGGCCATTTGTGGAATTGGCGCGACGTGGTCGGCTCTGCGTACGGCTTCGATCCCCACTATCTGCTCGCGCAGGACTCGCGCGGCCGAGCGATCGCCGCGGCTCCGTTCATCTTCGTGCGCAGCCTTCTTTATGGCAGCGAGCTTTCGTCGATGCCCTATCTCGACTACGGCGGTGTTTGTCACGCCGACTCGCTGGATTCGGCGAGCCGCAACGCAGCGCAGGCGGGCCTGATTGCTTATGCTCGCGAGCTGGCCTCGAAGCTGCGCGCCAAGCGCCTGCATATCCGCAGCATGATGCAGATGCAGGCGCCGTTCGAAGTCAGCACCGAAAAGGTGGCGCAGCACCTGGCGCTCTCGTCGACGATCGACGAGCAAATGCGTCGCCTGCCCTCGGAACGCCGCAACCGCCTCAAGCGAATTGAAAAGCTGGGGCTCGGCGTTGAGGTCAATGACGCGACCGATCCGGCGGCGCTGGCGGATTTCTGCGCAACCTATTCGGAGAACATGCGCGATCTCGGATCGCCGACGCATGGATACCGGTTCTTCAGCAATCTCGTCAGCGGATTTCGCGATCGGCTGTCGTTGATTCGCGTTCGCAGTCAGGGCCGGGTGGTCGCAGCTGGGCTCGCGATGAATTTTCGCGGTTCGATGATGCTGCCGTGGTCGGGCGCGACTTTCGAGGGCCGTCCCGTGTACGCCAGCAACGCGTTGTACTGGAGAGCGATACGGCTCGGCATCGAATCCGGCTGTCACACATTCGATTTCGGGCGCTCGAGCGTCGGATCGGGCATCTTCGAATTCAAGCGGCAATGGGGCCCGACTCCGGTGCAACCATACTGGAGCACTCTCTACCTCTCGCCACGCGCTTCGGCACCGCGCCAGCGCAAAAGCCTTCAGACGATCAGCCGCCTGTGGCGTCACATGCCGCTCAGGGTGGCTCGCGCGTTCGGGCCCGGCCTGCGACGGGGGATTTCAAATTGAGTTCGTTGGCGGCTCCCCGATTTGGAATCGAGAAAGCCGCGGGCGAACCGTCGCGGATGCGCCGCAATGCGTACCGCTACCTCGGCGAGATTCACATCCCGGGGCGGATTCGACTGAATCACGTGTTCCGCGAGATTAAGGCGCTCGGTCTACCGGAGAGCGGCACACGGTTGCTCGACGCCGGCACCGGCCGTGGGGATATCGCGCTGCATTGTGCGCGGCTGCATCCGGATTGGCGGGTGTATGGAATCGATCTCGAAGACGACAGGGTAGAGCGCTGCCGCACAGCCGCGCGAAATCTCGAGCTCGGCAATGCCACGTTCAGCCGCGACAATCTGCTGAATCTATCCGCGGTCGGGCAATACGATCTGATCACCAACACCGACGTGCTTGAACATATCGAGGACGATCGCGGCGCGATGGCGAATCTCGCGCGGGCCTTGGCGCCGGGCGGCTACCTGCTGCTGACGTTTCCGTCGGTGCCGCAACGGCGTCATCTGAAGCTGGTCGCGTGGCGCGAGCGTCGAATCGGATTCAAGCCCGAGGATATAGGTCACGTGCGGCCGGGCTACTCGCCCGAGATGATAAACGGGCTGGCGCGCGAGGTCGGACTCGAGCCCGTCAAGACGGTGTGGACGTACGGTCCGTTCGGAAATCTCGCGCACGATTTGTTTTTCGTGCTCGGCGACAGCAAGCCGAATCCTCTGGTGTTCGCGGCTTCCCTGCCGTTCCTGCTTGCGCTGAGCTTCCTCGAAAATCACACGCCGACGCGACACGGCTCCGGATTGCTCGCGATCGTGAGGAAACCAGCCAAGCGATGAAAGCGAGCATCTTCGTACTGATGGACGCGCTGGGCTGGGAATGGATCAAGGAGCATCCGTTCCTGAAAGACGTCGCGCCCTATCGGCGTCCGCTCGATTCGGTGCTTGGTTTCAGCACTGCCGCGATTCCGTCGATTCTCACCGGCCGCTTTCCCGAGGAGCACGGGCGGTTGTCGTTGTTCCATCGCGCGAACGGGCACTCGCCGTTCAAGAAGCTGAGCTTAATCTGTGCGATGCCGCCGTGGATGGTTGAGAACCGGTACGCCCGCTTCGGAGTGAAGACGCTGGCGCGCCGGATGAACAATCTCACCGGATATTTTCAGCTCTACGGCGTGCCGCTGAGCTATCTGCCGAAGCTCGATGTCTGCGAAAAACGCAATATTTACACGCCCGGCGGAATTCCGGGTTCCACCTCGATCTTCGACCTGTTGCACGATGATGGTAAATCCTACAAAACGTATTGTTACCATGACGGGACGGACGATCAGTTGCTGACCTCGATGGAAGCGGATCTGCGCGCCGGGGCGGCGAAATTTTATTTTCTCTACCTCGCCGAACTCGACTATTTTCTGCATCTGCATGCGGATGATCGCGCGGCCGCCGCCGAGACGCTGCAAAAATATTCGAACAAGCTGGCGCGACCTGCACAAGATCGCGGTCGAGACTTACGGCGCGGCGGATATTCACGTCTTCGGCGATCACGGCATGGCGCCGACCGTTGCGACGATCGATATCAAGGCGCGGCTGGCTGCTCTGCCTTTAAAAGCGTCGGTCGATTACCTGTGCCTGCTGGATTCCACGATGGCGCGTTTCTGGTTTTTTTCAGGAGACGCGCGGGACCTGGTTTCCGCAGCCCTGAATGAGATCGATGGCGGAAGATGGCTCGAGTCCGACGACCTCGTCAACCTGCATTCGTGGTTTCCGGACGGGAAGTATGGCGAAAAGATTTTTCTGACCGAATCGGGAACCGTGATCGCGCCAAGTCACATGGGTGAGCGGGCGTTGGCCGGGATGCATGGTTTCCTTCCCTCGGCGCCGCACTCGCGCTCGGCGTTCGTGTCGAGCGTGGACTACGGCGACAGTATCAATCAAATCACCGACCTATTCGGCGTGATGAAGGCCCACGTATGAGACGGAGGAACAGGTGATGGCAAACGGCGTCGCATGTGACGAAGGCTACGCCAGGCTGCGCGGGAATTTCAGCCGCTGGCGCGTGCCGAGCGCTATCATCGACGACCTGGTCGATCATCGAAGCGCAGTCAGCTATCCGCGCGGCGCGATGGTTTTCCTGGAAGGATCGCCGGGCGATCTCTTCGGATGCGTGCTGGCGGGCTACGTAAAGGTCTACTGCAACACGGCCAACGGGGCGCGAGTGCTGGCACGGTTGTCGGGGCCGGGCGATATTATCGGTTACGCGGATAGCGAAGACTGCAAAGGGCGCCGCTCGAAAATATTTGAGACGCAGGCGCTGACCAAATGCTCGATTGCGCTGTTCACGCGAGAACGAGCGGTGCGGCTGCTCCGCGCGCTTGACGCCGACCAGGCTATAGAACTCTACCAGACCTTAAATTCGTTCTGGTCTTCAACTCTGCACTGGTGGACGAGCTTTCTTGGGCTACCGTTTCAACAGCGTCTCGAAGTTGTGCTGAGCGACCTTGGCAGACGCGTTGGTGTGCCCGACAACCGCGGCACGTTGATTATCCCAGAGCTGTCACAAGCCGATCTGGCGGAGATGATCGCGAGTTCGCGACCGCTGGTTAGCAGGCTTTTGAACGAAATGGAGGAGCGCGGTCTAGTTCAGCGGAGCGGGAAACAGTATGTTCTATTGAAGAGTTGGGATTCCCAGGAACATAGATTCGCCCGGATGCGAAGTCCGCTCGGTGAGGAGCCACGCGCTGCCGAACCGTCGGCGCCGCAGCACTACGGCCGGCTTTCCGTCGTGGCCGAGCGGCCGAGTTTGGTGAGGGGCGGGACAACGCTGAAAGGTGCGGCTGGAAAGTAATTTGATGAAGTTTGGAATGATTCAGTTTGCCCCCGAATTTGCGCATGCGGGTGCGGCTCTGGCCGGGACGGTTTTGCTTGCGGTCGCGATTTCAATCTCGATGGCCGCGTGCAGCTTGTTCGATAGTTCGCCGGTGCGGGAAAAAGTGGTTCAACATCCTGTCGCGAAAACCATCGACCCCTACCAGATCGGAAGCGATGATGAACTCGAAATCGTGGTTTGGAACCAGCCGCAGCTCAGCGGCAAGGTAATTGTCGCGTCCGACGGAACGATCGCGATGCCGCTGATAGGGCGGCTGCAAGCTGCCGGGCAGACGCCCGAACAGGTCAAGGCGCAGCTCGAGAAGCGCTATGCGCAGTATGTTCATAACCCGAACGCGACGGTCAGAGTCAGCGATCCTGCCAGCCACGTGTTCTACGTGGTCGGGGAGGTAAACAAGCCGGGTGGCTACAAGCTGCATTCGGGCGAGGTTTTGTCGCAGGCATTGGCTGAAGCAGGAGGACTCGGGGAGTTCGCAGACCCTGGCAAGATTAGGATTTTGCGTCACAGGGAAACGGAGACCGTGGTATTGACGGTCAACTACAATTTGGTGCGTAACGGCGGCGATGTGTCTGCAGACGTACCGGTGGAACCCGGAGACACGGTATCAGTGCCATGAGGGTGGGGACGATCAGAATGAAAAGTCGACTTGGAATTCTACTTGCCGCAGCGGGATTTATTTTCGTCGCGTCATCGATCGGACATGCAGAGAATTTGGTGAGGCTCTTCCCAGAGTCGCAAATGAACGGATTCTACGGCACCAGTATTCCGCTCGAAGACGAAAATGGGATTGGCGATTTCGGCAGTACGATGGTGTTCGGCTTTTATCTCGACTACAACTCGGAGGCCAGATACGCAGCGCTGCACTACGACACTTTCGTCCAGCTATTCACGCATCAGACCCGTTTCGACCGCGCCGGCGAGGGGCAGTTTGTCCAGGCGACCGACGACGAGAATATTTCGCCCACGACCAAGCTGCACCTCGATGAACTCTTCTACCGCGACGCGTCGGTGGTAACGACTATCACCACTAGCGATCAGTCACCGAACTTCAACTCGGTGCTAGCCCTGCTGTTGCTGGCGGACGACCAGGCGTCGATCAATCAATTCAACGCACAGCTTCAGCACGATTGGGCGCGCAACTGGTCCAGTGAGATAGGAGTGCATCAGACCACCTTTTTTGCAACCGGCAACAACACCAACCAAAGCTTTAACAGCTACGCCCAAAGCGCAAATGTCGCCACCGACTACCATTTTTCTAACCGCTTTTCGGTAGGCTTGGGTTATAGGTTCTATGACTGGCGATTTACGTTTCCGGGACAACCCGGAGAGCAAGCGCACTGGCCCTTCGTGCGCGCTAACTGGCAGGCCACCAAGAACCTTTTCCTCTCGGGAATTGTGGGGGTCGTGGTTTCGCATACCCAGGGATTGGGCGACCAGGTGAATCCCGCCGGACTAGGGCTGATTTCATACACGTGGCGGCGCGGGACTCTTAGTCTCGCCGGCGGTCAGGAACCCTCGCTGACATCAGCTTTCGGCACCGTCGGTCTGATTCGAGGATTTAGAGGCAGCATCCTCTACTATTTCACACCGCGGCTGACGGGAAATGCTGGCGGTTCATTTTACGACGCCAGTGGGACCGGCTTTCATGGGGATTTCGCTTCATGGGGACTCGGGCTTAGTCAACGGGTTAACAAATGGCTGAGCCTCAACGCTCGGTTCATCGAGATTAAAAGAAATGAAAGTTCGTCAAACAAATTTATTCCCAGCAGTATTGGTAACGCAGATCAGGGGGAGTGGGCTACTGGCGACTATTTCATCGTGGGATTAGCAGTTTCGTTCGAAGCCTTTCGCTGGAGTTGGCGATGAGTAATCAGACTTTCATTAACGTCGGGCCTTACTGGGACATCATCCATCGGCATCGGACAATTTTCTTTTCCACCTTGGTGGCGGGTCTCGCGATGACCGCGCTGGCCCTCTTCATGATCCACAAGGAATACACTTCATCGGTGGTTCTGGAAGTTTGGCATGCCGACATTCAGCAAAACCTGATCGGAGCAGAACCCGAAGCGGCGCCAGCCAATACTCATCTGGAATCGCGGCTCGAGGCGCTCAGCGAGGAGACCATCACCCACGAGCATTTATCGGAACTCATCGCCAAGCACGGCTTGTATATTCGGGCTGGCAAGCCAGCGCCCGGAGCTATTGGCGAAATGACCGAAGCGATATCGATAACGATCCCGGAAACCGTGTTGCAGTCAAAAACTCCGAATCGATGGCAGAAGCTGCTTCCCCCCGACGCAGTCGCCATCGCGTTTCAATACCGCGATCCCGCCCAGGCGCAAGCCGTGGCAAATGACCTGGGGAACATCATGATCGACGAGTACCGCAAGGAACTTGAACGCCACAACGCGGAGACGATCAAGCTACTCTCAAGCGAACTGGATGAAACCAAGGGCAAGCTCGCCGAAACGCAGAGCCAGATCAAGGTTCTCAAGGAGAAGTATCGCGGGAGCTTGCCGCAGGACCTTAGCGATGACGTCAAGGCTCTGGAAGCGCTCCAATCGCAACTGGAGAGGTCGGTTCAGAGCACAGATAACAAGTCCGATGCATCGGGAAACGCTCTACCCGACTCGCCGAAACCCAACACGCCTGAAGGATCGCTGGCCGCGTTGCAGACCAGGTTGGTTGCGCTAAAAGCGCAGTATAGCGACCAATATCCGGAAGTGATCGAGACCAAAGAGCAGATTGCGATCCTCGAGAAGGAAGTAGCGCAGCACAGCCAGCAGGCGCCTGACGCGCCGCCGCCCCACGATTCAGCGAACAGCATGATCCAGCAGCGGATCGCGCAATATCAGAAAGCGATCGCCGAGACCCCGGCCCACGAGGAAGCAATCGCCGCGGTCAGCCGTGACTTTGCGATTCTATCGAGTCGCTACAACGATCTAAGCAACCTCTTTTTCGAGGCACGTGCCGATCAAGCGGTGCTTGAGCGGGGACAGGGCGAACGCCTGCAGGTGCTGCAACCGGCTGGACTGCCCGGCAGCCCATCGTATCCAAACAAGTTAGCGGTCATAGGCGGTGGCGTCGCGATCACGCTGGCTATCGCGCTGGCGATCCCATTTGGGATGTTCTTCACCGACACTTCATTTAAAGACGCCGAGGACATCAAAGCCGAGTTCGCCGACGTAGATGCGATCGCGATTTCGCGAGTGGAGGATGTCGAGGGCCTGCATCTCAACGGCGCACTAAAGCCCGGTGAACCTCTGCTGGCACTGCCAGGTAATGGAGCGACGATCGATTCCAACGGTACGGGAGCCGAAGCCTTCGGTAATGGTGCTTCAACCAACGGCGATAGCGGATCGATAGGTCAGAACGGATCCAACGGGAACTTGCAGCCGCTCACAGGTCGCGCCGCACGCTTCGCCGAGCGCTATCCGGCACCTCCGGTGGTAGCGGCCGGCAACGGGATGATCAGCGGCGCCGCTGACGAATTCCAGCTGCTTGCCTTCAAGCTCAGATCATGGGCGGCGCAACACGAGAATGCCAAGGTGTTCGTCGTCGCGAGCGCCGTCGGTGGCGAGGGAAAGAGCTTCGTCGCATTGAACCTGGCGGCCGCATTGGCAGTATCGGGCAGCGGCACTCTTTTAATCGACGCCGATATCCGCGCGCCATTTCAGCACTACGCCTTTCCGGTGCCGAAGGTGGACGGTCTCCTTGGGCTCTTGCAGGGAACCACCGATTTCGCTGGCACCGTGCTGCCGACGCCTGTGCCGGGACTCAGCCTGATGCCCTCGGGAGGCACCAGCAATCGCGCGCCCGAATACCTGGCTTCTACCAAGATGGATCAGCTGATGAGCATCGTGCGCGGCAGCGACGCCTTCCAGTACGTCATCATCGACACTCCGCCGGCCTTGCTGGTTCCGGATGCTCAAATTCTCGCGCGCGCGGCAGACGGCACGATCATCGTTACGGCGGCGGATAGCACCGCGCGCGCCGCGACCACCAAGACTTTTCTTATGTTCGACCCGCAGAATCTATTCGGCGTTGTGCTGAACCGGTTCAAGCCGTCGTTTTCGACTGCGCGCAACGAGCGTTATGGACGCTATGGACGCTACGGTCGATACGGCCGCTACGGGAAGTATTCGAAATATTCCAAATATTCGAAGTACGCGGATCCTGATTTGAGAGAATGACACACGGCGCGTTCAGCCTGAGCCCGCCAGGATCGTTTGCGCTCAGCGCCGATCCGGCGTTTCAAGATGAGGTGCGCCGCGAGCTGATACTGCTGATCGAGCGAGTCCGCGATTGCGCCGCCGCACCGTGCGTAGCCGGCGTTCTACTCACGGGAAGTTTCGCACGGGGCGAGGGAACAGTCATCCCCAATGCCCGAACCGGAAGCCGCTGGTTGAGCGATGTCGAGTGCCTGGTAGTGGTTCGCGGCGGCGTCGTCTCAAAGCAGGAGATTCAGAGGGCGATGCGGCAGGTCGAGCGCGACACCAACTCCGAATCCGGCGTTGCCGCGCGCGGCATCAAGGTTGAACTGCGCGCGATTATGATCGAGGGGATGTTGCGGCTGCGTCCCGCGATCTTCACGCGAGAGCTGTGCGAGCACGCGAAGCTGATTTGGGGCGATCCGGCATCGATTCCGGCACCGCGCGTACCGATAAGAGGAGTATCAATCTCTCGTCACGATGCATTTCGATTGCTGAACAACCGTATAATCGAACAGATTGCGGTACGCAGCGAATACGCGGACCAGGCCAGCGATATTACGGCAGTCGCCTACTCGCTCGCGAAATTCTGGATCGATCTGGGCACGTCGCTTTCAGTTTTCCTGGGATGTTACCTGCCCGGATATCAGAGCAGACAGAAGCCGTTCGAGGACGCACTGCTCGCGCATCCGGAGATCCTCGGAAAAGAGATGAGCGGAAGGCTCATCTGCCGTTTCCGCAATGCGATGGCGCAAAAGCTTGGACAGGCGCGATTTCCGTCCGGGGATCTGACGCCCGAGTTCAATGAGGCGGTTGAGATCGCACGTGCGACCTGGAACTGGGAGAGCGCGCAATTGACGGGTGCGCCCGCGGCTGGCGGCGATTGGCGCGGGATATTTGCGCGACTGGGCAGTCTTGAAACCGCTGCGCAGCGCTTGCGCGACTGGGCGCGACTGTTGCGGCAGCCTTCCGGAGTGCAGCAATTGGGACCTCGTGCGATGCTCGCCGCGGCGCGCGTCGGATCGCTCGCCACGCTGATCTACGGAAGCGGATGCGTGATCGATTTTTTCTGGGACGAGATCGGATCGGACCGAGGTCGAGGAACCGAGATGGTAGTCGAGCTATCCCGCGCGCTTGGGGTCAAGGCGCAGGATCCATCGGAGCGCAGGCGGGAGCTGACGCGAGCTACGCTCGGAGCCTGGGAAAGGCATTTGAGGTTTGCAGCCGCATGAGTCGCGCGGTCACCATTTCGATTCTCACGTATAAGCGCCATCAACATCTCAGGCGCGCGCTCGAGTCGGCCCTTCGCTATACGGACCAGGTCGCGGAGATCATCGTGGTCGACAACGCTGCCGAGCCGGAACTCAAGGCGCTGATGGCGGCCGAATATCCGGATGTGCGTTACATCGCGGCGGAGTCCAACGCCGGATGCGAGGGCAGGAATATCGGATTGCGCGCAGCGACTACGCCAATCGTGATCACGATCGATGACGACGTCGAACTGTCGAGCGCAAATTGTATCGCTGAGGTCGAGGCTGCGTTTTCTCGCGACCCGCAACTCGCGTGCCTGAACTTCACCGTCACCGGCATCGACGGCAAGGTTCTCGAGCGCGACTGGTGTCATCCGCGGCCAATCTCGCACGCATCGCGAGAGTTTGAGACTCATTTTATTCTCGAAGGGGCGAGCGCGCTCAGCCGCGAGAAGGTCTTGGAGGTTGGCGGCTATCCGGCTGAATTTTTTCTGGGGCATGAGGGCGGCGATCTCGGCTATCGACTGATCGGCAAAGGCTATCGCGTAGTGCACACACCGCGCGTGTCGACGACGCACTACGCCGCGATGGAGCATCGTCCCGATTGGCGCGTGTACTACTACTACACGCGAAACGGAATCTGGGTTGCGTACCGATCGTTCCCGCCGGTGATGGCGACGACGCGGGTGATTGCGTACCTCGTAACGATGGGAGCTTTTTCGGTGCGCGCGATGCAGGTTCCGGCGTTCGTGCGAGGATGCGTCGATGGGATGCGCGGGTTGTCGCGAATGGACCGGCACAACCTCGACGCCGACTCGCTCAGGCATGTACGCGAAATACGTTCGGAGCGGGTGCCGCTGTTCGGAAGAATCCAGCGACGCCTGCGCGAGAGAATTCTGTGAAATCTGCGGAGTCTGATCCGGGTCAATTTAAGTTATGACCACGTGGAATCGATCGGTGCGTCCGCTGCTCGCCCGGCTGTTCGATCAATCATCGGAATCCTCGTGGCTGAAGCCAATCGAGGGAATGCGGGGGTTTGCTGCCTTTCTCGTATTCTTCGTGCACTTCGATGCGTTGTTCGGGGCGTATGTTCCGCGAGGTTCGACCTCATCGCGAATTAGCCGGTTCGCAGGCGCGTTCGGCAACACCGGCGTGGACATGTTCTTCGTGATCAGTGGGTTCCTGATTTACGGGATCATAATTCGCCGATCTCCTGGGTACTGGGATTTCATGCGACGGCGAATCGTGCGGCTGTATCCGGTTTTTCTGTTCGTGTTTGCGATTTATCTGATACTGTCGCGGCTCTCGCCTGCGGATTCGAAGATTCCCGCGGGCGCTCGCCTCGCGATTCCGTACATCGTCGCCAACCTCCTGATGCTACCTGGAATGATTCGAATCACGCCCATGATCACCGTGGCGTGGTCGCTCAGTTATGAGTTGTTCTTCTATGCCTCGCTTCCACTGGTAGTTTACGGAATCGGGATGAAGCGATGGCCGCCCGTCATGCGCACGCTGTTATTTGTCGGGGTGGTGATCGTCTATTACTCGGCTTGCGCTGCCGGATATGCACATCACCCGCGCCTCATCATGTTCGTGGCCGGGATCATTCTCTACGAGACGATGAACAATTCGAGCCTTGCGAAACGCCTGCCGTCGCAACTCGATTATCTGGCAATTCTCGCCGTGTGCGCGGCGCTCGCGCTGACGGGGCTTCGCATCCTGAGCAGGGGACAAGCGACGAAGATGCTGGTCGAAGTGCCGACGGGATCGCTCGCGCTGCTCTTCTTTTCGTTTTTCTTCATGGCGCTGTGCGCGCTCAGCCATCAGGGAGTGCTGATGAAATTCTTTAGCCTCGAAGGCGTTCGATGGTTCGGGAATATCAGCTACTCGTACTATCTGACGCACGGATTGACCCTGCGAGGCCTTCAGCTTGTTTTGAGGCTCGTGCATTTTCCGGGGCAATTGGGGGCTATCTCATACCTGATTCTCGAGAGTGGATGTTTCGCCGCAACGGTCTTGATGGCCGCTGCCGTGTACCTCAGTATCGAACGGCCATTTTCGCTCGCCAAGCGGCGGGCCGCGGAAGGTTTGCGCGCGAAGAGCGTCGCGGTCGCGCGTGCGGTGTGATGACACGTCGGAGTCGATTTAAAAGTTTAAGCGAAGTGCGAATAATCGTTTGATGCGGGCAGGCTGAACGCAATGACACTTTATTACATATTTCTGTTTCTAGTTCCTTTTCAGGAACATCCGGTCATGGGCGCTCAGATTTTCCGCCTCGGATGGTTTCCAGTCACCCCGATCAAACTGGTGGGTATGCTACTGGTCGTCGCGGCGATGCTTATTCCACGTCCGCGCGAAGCTGCGCCGCGCCCAAGCTCAGCAATAATCGTGATGTTTGGCGCATTCGCCTTGTTCCAGATACTCGGAACGACGCTGTCTTCGCTTGCGTTTCCGTCGATCGATGCGTCGACAATGATTGCGTTCGCGATCCTGATGTTCGCCACCAATATACTCATCACCACCAAGGACAGATTGCAGATGACCGTTCGCGTGATAGTGCTGGCAGAGACCTTTGCGAGCACGTGGATGTACCGGCAGTACTACCTTTATCACTGGCCGCGGCCGCTAGGTCCATCGTCGGATCCGAACTATGAGGCGCTTTCATTGGTCGTTACGCTGCCGCTCGCAATCTGGCTGGTGCGTTACGAAATTCGCAGTTTATGGAAATGGGTCGGGCGGATTTGCACTCCGATTCTCGCATTCGCGGTCTTCCTTTCCCAGTCGCGGGGCGGATTGCTTGCGATGACAGTAATGGCGGTACTGGCGTGGCTGAATTCGCCCAGAAAAACGCGACTGCTCGGGTGGTTCATCGCTGCAGCGATCTTTCTGTTTGCGATTGCTCCCGGGCAAGTCCTCGACCGCATCAAGCAAATTCAAGTGGCAGGAGAGGCTGAGACCGGCGCCGAAGAGTCAACGCGGGCCCGCGTGGAACTGGCAAAGGCCGGCGTTGCGATGATGGAGGATCACCCCCTTTTCGGCGTGGGCCTTGGGCAATTCAAGGGGAATGAATTTCACTACAATCCGGTGCTGACGGATCTCGAGCCTGATCCCAAAATCGCGCACGACACTTATGTGCAGTTGGGCGCCGAGGGCGGCATACCTACCCTGGCGCTTTATGTGGCGATTTTGATGCTGACTCTGTCCACCTGCCGCAGGGCCCAGAAAATTCCGGGCTTGCCTGAAGACATCTCGACGCTCGCGCTCTCATTTCAGATCGGACTGATCGGCATTATGGTGGCGGAGTTCTTTCTCACCGCTCAATACATCAAGGAAGTCTGGGTCCTGGTCTCGCTCGCGCCCAACTTGTACGCGATTTCGCTTCACTTGGCCGGCGCATCGAGCGCCAATGCTGTCCCTGCGCAGCCGCGCCCTGCGACCGCGATCTTAGTGAAGCCGCGCCTGCGTCACGCCGGATGAAGATTCTGATCGTTTCAGAGATGGTCCCGTGGCTGCCGTGTCATGACGGCTTCCGCGTGTCTCCTGCCAACCTCATCCGGCATCTCGCCGATCGAGGAAACGAAGTCCACCTGATCGCACTAGCTCACGGCGGCGAAACCAAAGAACAATTGGAGTGGGCGCGGCCGTACTGCCAATCCTGTTCCATAGTGCCGTCGGGCCGCGGAATGCGCGCCCGGATGCGTGTGATAACCAGCTCTTCCGATCCTGCGCTGACTCGCTTCATAGGCGACGCGGTATCGAGATTGCGCCCGGATGTGATGCATCTCGAAGGCGGAGGCCTGGCGCCGGTTCTCGGTTCGGATTCGGTCAGCGTGCCGGCGGTTCTCAGCGTCCACGATTCGAAAGCATTGCGCTACCTGGACTTCGCGGCCTATTCGACCGGTGCGCGTGCGCGAATCGGGCTCAAGCTGCTTGCAATTATCGCGCGCCGCCACGAACGCCGATGGTTTCGATACGCCGACCGCGTCGTAGCCGCATCGCCCTTCGATGCAGACGCCTTGTCAGTCTCGGTCAGTCGCGATCGGATCGTTTCGATACCGTATGGCGTTGACCTGGAGTATTACGCGCGCCAGCTCCCGCCCGAGCCCGGACGGATCGTCTTCACCGGCAGTATGAACTGGCCGCCCAACGAAGACGCCGCTGAACACTTTGCGCGCGACATCATGCCCGCGATCCAAAGCCGGATTCCCGATGCGTCATTCTGGATCGTGGGGGCCGATCCGTCGGCGCGAGTTCAAAACCTCGCGGGTATTCCCGGCGTTCACGTGACCGGCACGGTTGCTGATATCAGGCCATGGATCTGGAGCGCAGCAGTTTACGCCAGCCCGTTGCGCTTTGGCTTGGGCGTCAAGAATAAGATTCTGGAAGCGATGGCTTCTGGAGCCGCTATCGTCGCCACCACACGAAGCCTTTCGGGTACGCCAATGATCGACGGGCGGGATGCAATGGTCGCAGATGACGACATGCAATTTGCCGAAGCGGTGGTAAGGCTCCTGTCCGACGCGACGCTGCGCGACTCGATGGGACGCGAGGCGCGGCGCGAGGCGGAGGCGGAATATTCGTGGGATTCGATCACCGCAAAGCTGGAAGAACTCTATCGCGAGATCACGACGCGGCGTCAGGCCGCTGCGTAGGTTGCAACGAACTCAATTGATCTGGCGAGCGCAGCTTGCGGCGTACGGGCACAAGTCCTCGGCGGATTATCTTTGTCGCCAGGACCTGCGGTAGCAAGGCGGCGAGTGGAAACCAGATCGAATGAAAGATCCGGCTGCGAAGGTTGTAGCCGGGATTGCGCCATGCTGCGCTGAGCCCCAGCAGCATCAGCGCCGTAGGCCGATCGCTCATAAGCGGATGGCGGGCTGGGTCGATGCGCAACGAGGCCAGCCGATATTTCAAGTGCGCGGGCTCGCGCGCCGCCCAGTTCGATGGAATCGTGAAGCCCGCGCTGCGCGCGAACTCCGACAACGCCCATTCGCGCTGCAGGTCAATGACGATCTTGACGCGCAGCTTGCGCGAATCCAGTTCGTCACCGAGCATGCCGTGATTGGATTCGTGGATCCGGTAGCAGCCGAGAGTCTTTCTGATCGAAACTACGTCGCCCAGAAAAGGCGCGATGATCTCGAGTGACGTGTCTGCTGCCTGACGCCATTGCGCTTCGGGCAGCGGCAGCAGACTCTCAAGTACCGTTCGCGCGAATGCATTCCCGCTGGTAGGAACCCCTATGTAACCGCCGGCGGCGAGTACCGAAGCGCGGATATCGCCCTCGGGCATCTGCGCCGGCAGGTACGGAACGGTTGTGCCCAGCGCCTGTCCCTGAGCGTCGATGTGCGCGAGGACGAATTGCGCCTTCGCCACACCCGGACGCCACGCGCGTACGACCTCGTCGACGGCATTGGGCAACAGCACGTCGTCGGCGTCGAGGAACATCACGATCTCACCGTGGCTGGCGCGGAATCCGGCGTTGAACGCCGAGGCGTGTCCGCCGTTGGGCTTGATCACTGCGGATACTTTGTCGCCGTAACTGGAAATCACCTCGCGCGAGTCGTCGGTCGAACCGTCATCCACGACTACAACTTCGACTTTCGGATAGGTCTGTGCGAGCGCGCTGTCGATTGCGGCGCGAAGGAATCGGCCGTAGTTGAAGTTGTCGATGACAATGCTGACGAGCGGCTGCAAGGGTTGCTGCCTACTAGGCTAGACTCGCATGCGTATCGTACCAGCTCACGTCCGGCTGCAAGAAGTTAGTCACCTTGTTGCCGAGTGGAAGCCGGCGAATCCATCCTTTGTCGCCGAACAGCCTCTGGACGCGCACGATTTTGCGATAGGTCTCAATCGCCCCTTGGGGACTTAACCATTCGCCGGGCGCTTCCTCGCCGAACATCCCACTGGAGCCGTATGGAAACTTATATTCGACGTACTGGCCTTCTCGCGCGGGAAAAGGACACGACTGAAGCGGCACGTGCCCCTGTCGCACGATCTTGAACTTGCCGTAACCCAAATCGCTCAGCGCTGCTATTTCATGGCGGATGCCGGAGAGAACGTCTACTTCAGCTTCGATCGATACATACTTGGGCCGATCTTCGAACTCCGCGAGAGCTTTCAGGCACAGCAAATCAGCGCCCTCGATGTCCACCTTCAAATAGTAGGGGACGCCGAACTGTCGGAGAATCTCGCCAAACTGCTTGCCCTCGACCGTGATTTCGCGGAATCCAGCGCCCAGATGCTCGTTGCGTTCAGCGGCATCGCGCCGGATACTTCCCCAGACGTCGTTGTCGCTCTCAAAAAAACTGATCGGTCCCGAGGTTTCCGCGACAGCCAGGTTCAACAACGTCAGGCGTCCTTCTTCGATTTCGCGCAAGAACTTTTCTTTGCCCTTTTGATAGAGACCAGGGTGTGCCTCGATCGCGACAACCTTGAACCCTTTGGTCAAATAAAACCCGGTGTCTTCCCCGTGATGGAAGCCCACGTCGTAGATCAGATCGCTTTGCATGGCGTCTCTTTCGGCTCGCGCTCGCTCCTATGAAACATATTGCGCCAGGTTCAATGGAACCACGGCATCTCGTCAAGGCGCGTGCTCCCCGCTTGGCCGGCCGGAGCCCAGCATCGCTTCGGCGATTCGTTGTCGCATTGATTCGTGGCGGTGGTGTTGGCCGAGAAGACCCGCGTCTCTTCGGTCGATCCGACCGTCGCCGTCGATTCGTAACCGAGAACCCCGGCCGGAAGCCCCGGCACCGCGCGCTTGCGCGTGCTTACGATGAAGGGGTTGTACTTCACCAGCTCCTGGAACAGCGGAATGATGATCGCCTTATGCTCGGCTTGGCAGGCAAGCGCGCTGCTCCCGTAGTCCGGACACGATCGAATGTAGGCTTCGCCGCGAACGCCGGCCGTCCAGAACATCAGCGCGTTGGTGCCGCCGAAAATGGCGAGCCACGACATATTCCGCGCCTGCTCAAACGTTGGCCATTTTGCCAGCGTCGCCGCGCCCCAGTCCTGCTCGACGAAACCGATCGGCCGCGTCCCCGGCGTGATCGGCGACGTCGTCGGATCGCCGTTGACGGATAGCAGCAGCTTCCACACCGACTGCTGCACGCCCTCGCTCGCCGGGAAGACCGTGGGGCCGGGTGTCAGCGTCGGAAAAGCGGTGGGCGAAGCGCCGCCGATCGGAAAATTTATGGCGATCGGATAATTGTCGATCATCGGCAGGTCCTCGACGTCACGCCACATCGAAAGCTGGTTCGGCGTCTGCAACCATCCGGCAGCGAACGTGCCGAAAATCTCCGTCGAGCGCGAGTAGGTTCGGATGTACTGCGTCAGGCTCTGCACCTTCGGCAGGAACTCCATCCTCGGCTCGTCATGCACATACATCCCAAAAAAACTTGGATCGTTCGAGTGCGCGCTCTCGGACGCGCTGCCGAGCCCCGGAGGATTGTCTCCATCGCCGCCGAGCCGGTGATCGAGGTCGTCGTACAAAAACGGTGCGCAGATGTTGCCCGTGTAGTAAGCCGCGCGGCCCGACTTGGTGTTGTTCGGCCCGCAGTAACCCGCGACGTTCCAGGTCGAATTGCTCGACAGATCGGTCTTGCCGACGCACGCCGGCTTGGCTGACGGCTGACACGTGCAGAAGCAGCCGGTATGTGCTTTGTCGGCGGACAGCACGTTGCCGGTGGCCTCAGGATCGTCGCCCTTCCACGGATAGAATGCCGCGTTCACCGCGTCGATCCTCAGGATGCCGCCGTTCGGCTCCCCCTGCAACGCGTTGCCGAGTTGGATGATCGCGGACGGGTCGGTTACTGCGAGAAAATAATTCAGGTAGAGGTCGAGACGAGCCATGCGCGCGACGTCGCCGATAAAGCCCTGGCCGCCCGCACAGAAGCGTCCGACCACTCCGTCGTTGGTATCGCTCGGAAGCTCCGAGGCCTTCGCGGTGAACGTGAAATGAGTTGGATCGGTCACGGTGATCGGCCCGAAGTTCGAGTTGTTGTAGGCCGCAGCCACCGGCGGCGAATGCAACTGTGCGATTGCAGCTTTACCGCCGCTGCTGAGTCCGTGTGGGGTCGACGTCTGGACCGTCACCGTCGTTCCGTTTTCGGAAATCGAGCTGATGCCGACCGGGGTGCCCGCTACGCCGTTGAGCACGCACTCGTTCCCCGCGAGATCGAGGTGCGCCGCCTGCGTGTCGTAGAAGCCGAGCGCCAGCAGCGGACCGGAAAAGTCCAGCGCGTCTCCTTCGGTGTTGGCGTGTGAGAAAGATCCCGGGATTCGTTTATGGAGCCAATGGTTAGCGTCGAAAAAGCCGTTCCAGGCGATCGGAATATTCTTGAGCTTCGAGATTTTCGCCGACGGTGAGATAGATGCGATTCCCGCGAGCCGCACTGTGTAGTCGTTGTCGGCATTACTTGCAAAGTTGAAACCGGTTACTGTCTGCCAGGTCGGGCGCGGCGTGACGCATCGATGCGCGACGATCGAATCGCCGCGCAGCAGTTCCATCTCGCACTGCCCCGATGAGCAATCCGGCGTGCCCGCGCAAGTCGCGCCGGTGATCGAACGATAATCCACCTGCAGGTCGGCGCCGCCGGCGATCGTATCGACGTAGGTATGCAGAAAATTCGGATAGCGCACCATCATGTTTGCGTCAGGGTCCTTGAGGCGGAACAGTCCCGTGCCTTTTCCCATCCCCCAGTAGCCCGTCCCCGACGGCCGCCCGTAAACCATCATCCTGTAAAGCAAGTTCGATGTGCCCGGCGGGACTTCGCCCAGGTCCCAGTGAGACGACGGCTTCACCCAATTCGGGCTGTTGCCGAATACAAGATTTGTGCGGAACGCTACGTCTCGCCCGCCAACACTGCACGCATACCCGCCGAATTGATTTCCGCCGATCACAGCATAGGGCCGCGTCATGATGTCCTGGCCGTTCTGCGACGGATCCAGGTTGGTGGCCATCGCATTTACGAAGTTGCCGAGGATCGCCGCACGATAATTTGGATGCGTATTGATCGCCTTCACCAACAAGCCGATCGTCGGCGCCCACACGTTGGTGTGGCAGTCGTTCGGATTCGTTACCGCCGTAGCCAACGGATTTACGAGGTTGATGCACAAGGAATCGGCCGGGTTGCCGCCGGTCACAACCGTTCTCAGGCTCGACGCGGTATGGCCACTCGCATCGTTTGGGTGCGCGCCGAGCACCAGCGTGACACTGGTCGGCGTCGCGCCACCGCTCGCAATGTACTGAATTGACAGTTGTCCGGAATTGTTGCCCTTCGATGCGATATTGCATCGCATCGCATAAAAGCCCGGCGCCAGCGTAATCGGTCGCGCTGCTGCTTGCGCGATGGTTGAGGAGGACGAGTTGGTGAGCTGAGCGACGCAGTTGCCTGCCTCGACGCCGCCGATCGGGTCGGGAATCGCGCTCCAGGTCGCGCCGTTTTGATTCAGGAACTTCCATCCCGCGAGGCTGCATCCGCTGCTCATCGTACCGAGCGGATCGCTGCCAACCAGATTTTCGCCGGTCGTCTGCGTATAGGGCCACATCGTCGCGACGCTCGGACCTAGCTGCGGCGCAGGTTGCGCTCGGGCGACGCCTGCCAGCAGAGCTATCGCAGCAATTTGAAGGACGATGTTCCGGTTCAACGTGCCGATCCAGCCTGCGATCGAACTGGCGCGCGATTCTCGTCAAGTTTCTGGCTCGCGCCGGGTTTCCAGCTGGTCAGGTCTCTGCCCGTGATTCGCTCGAGCTCCTCGGTTTCGGGCAGCATCATCGCGCGGATATCTTCAGCCGATTCATCGCTCAGCGGCGGATATTGCTCAACGAATTTGCCGCGCATCATTTTCCATAGCGGCGAGCGTTTACCGAGCGCGATCAATGGATGCGCGCCGTGGCGGCGTGCCCAATCGATAAGCTCAAAACTGCGCCGGCTAATCGCACTCGAGGACGCCGCACTCGGCGCGGAATACACTTTCGCGGCGCCGGCAACAGAGCGATCCAGAGCGACACGGCGCGCGCCGACAAAATCGCAGACGGAATCGAGATAGGCTTGCGGATTCGCGCTCAGATCTTCATAGAACTTTACCAGCACTCGCGCCTTTCCAAATTCCGCCTGCCAGCGCTTGAGCTGGGTGGCGTAGCTGCATAGGTCCGCGCCGCAATCGACCTGGAAGCGCCAATAGCCGTCGAAAGTGTCCTCCGCCGGATGGCTCCCAGAGCGGATTAGGCGATACAGCGAGTAGAGCCTGACGGCCGGATCGCGGAACGTGACTATGATCTTGCAGTCGGGAATGTGGCGCATGATACGTTCGCGCGCGATCGCATTTGCGAAGTAAGTTGGTCCCATCTCTCCCGCAGGAACGTCGGCCGGATAGTTGCCGAAAAGGCTGCAGTACCATTCGACTCCGCGGTCGTAGCGAGCATCGAAAAATCGCGTTTCCTTTTCGCTCGGCAAGCCGACGTGACCGGTCAGCACCTCGTGCAACCAGGTCGTACCGGTGCGAGGCGGACCCACGTGAATGAAGGTGGGTAGTCGCAATAATTTAGGGTCACTCATGTATCGCAGCGATCACGGATCGATGCGCAACCATAGCGCAGTGCGGATCAGAAGTGAAAGAATCGCGAACTCTCTTCAATCTATTTTGTAGACGTGGGCCTGGTAGGGCGCGTAACTGTCTTTGAATTCGGCGCCGCCTTGTTGCGGCGCGATCGAACGATTCTCGCCGTCGACAGATACCGCGTGAGCCGGCCGATCCAGCGTGAACCTTGCCTCCACGCGTCTACCGCTATGATTGTACGAAATCAGGTAGCGACTTCCGCCCTTTAGGTCCTTCTCCCTGGTAATCACCGTTCCGCCCGCCGAATTCGCGGAAAGCACCGGGCTGTCTGGCGCGATCAGCACTGGCTCAAGCGCGCTGATTCCTCGGGTCACGTTGATCAACTCGTCGTAGCGTTTCTGGCGAAGCACAGGATCCCGCTTGCCCCAATCAAGTCCGCGCGCTCCGTATGACCAATAGAAGACACCGCGTGCGCCTTCGGTTATCGCCATCCAGCTCATGTCGTGGAGCTCCTGCTCGGTGGGGAAGTGCGACAGCGGCGAGAGCCAGAAAAACTGGATCACCGCCCAGACCGGCCGCGCGCTATGGACTGCCCCAACCACCTTGCGGGTCATATCGCCGACATAGCTCTCATCGTGGCGGCTGCCTAGAACGTACGGGTCGACGCCGAGTACGTCGACCGTGTCGCGCCAGAACTGAAACTCGCCGGGATAGTTTTCTACGGCGAAGGTTATGCTGCCCGGGTCATACTGCTTGATCAGACCGTATTGATGGAACGTACGCGGCTGCACTTCGCTGGCGCATTCGTCGCACGTGTAGTAGCCGACGACGCGCGAGTCGCCGGCCAATCCTTTCGCATACCGGGCGATCACATCGTCAGCGCCGACTTTTTCGGTTCTCGCCCAAGCGGGATAAGCGCGCATCTCGGGGAAAAATGCGCTTACTGTCGCGAGGTAATAGATCCCAAATGGCGCCATCGCTTCGGTGTAAGGATAGATCACGTCGGTGCGCCCGTTGGCGAGAAAATAGTTGATCATCAAATTGATCGGCGCCTGCGCGATCTCTTTCAGGCGTGGCGCGTAGTAATCGGGGCGAAGCGCATAGCCGGTCGTATCGTACAAGCCGATCACAAATCGCGGGCGCCCGCCCATGTGAATGATATTTTCCGAATCGATCCACGCCTTCATCGAGGCGCGCGCTTCGCTGCCGACCTTTACGATTGCATATGACGACGGCGTGAAGATTCGCTTGCCGCCGGCGTCTTCCAGGTATCCCTGCAGTCGATATCGTCCGAGCGGAAGACTGCCCATGTCGATGGTTGCTACGGAAACGCCTTTTGCGGGTGACGGCCGGTTGGTCAGTAGTACCTTTCCGCCCGCGTCCATCACCTCGAGCGCGACGCGAAGTTGCGCCATCGTCGCGCCCGTCGGCGGATTTAGCTCGATCGCAACCCGCACGATTTGGCTTTGGTCGCTGAACATCATTCCGCGGTAGTTCGGGAACAGCAGGAAAGTTTGCAGGGGCTGAGGAATCTCGTGGCCAGCGAAGAGTTTTCTGAACCAGGACGTGCCAGCAACCGGCCCAACGTTTTCCGCGCGCGCGATAGTCGAGAGCAAAGCGACTAGCAGGGCAATAGCCACTCGACTAGTCAGTCGGAGCGTCACTTGCCGGCGCGGATGTAGTCTTCGGAATCCAGTCACGGATCAGGATGCGGCAGCGGTTGCGATCAGGAAAAATCGGGCCGCGACCAGTGCCGAGTCCGCCCAGAATGGAACAAAACTGTCCATCCCCGGACCGCTCATCCAGAGGCGATAACCAAGTTCGTCGAGCGTGTCGGTTATTGCTTTCACCGAGCCGCCAAATTTTTCCAGGCCGCATCCGACATGCATCTCGAAGAAGCAATCCGGGCGGTAGCGCGACAGCGTCTCTAAAGCTCCGCGCAGCACTTTCGATTCGAAACCCTCGACATCCACGAAGAGAACATCGGGAGGTCCATATCGGCGGGCGAGTTCGTCAACACTGACGCTAGGTACCGATATCTTTCCCCATGCGCCCGTGCCGTCATCGACTTGGCCGTTGCCGCGGCGATTGAATTCCACCGGATTAAGGTTGTCGGACACAGCGGCATGGACGACCGTTACATTGCTGGCCGAGTTCAGGCGGCAATTCCGGACTCCGGTTTCGTAATTGTGCGGACTCGCTTCGACCGCGATCACCTTGCCGGTCGCGCCCACAAATTTGGCCATCACCATCGCGATCACGCATTGATGCGCGCCGCAGTCGAACACGGTCGCGTCCGGACGCAGGCGATGCTGCGCCAGGAACGACATCTCGGAAGGGGTTTCGGGTGAGTCGCGATCGTACCAGCTTTTCGAGGTCGGATCCGAAATCCACAAATCGAACTGGTGACCTACCCACGTCCGGCGCACCTGGTAAGGCCGGAATCGACGGAGCGTCCAGCGATACGCCGCCACCCGTATCTGGTTTGCGACGGCCTGCGGAAGCACCAGTTTGGCAGCGCTCCTGAGATTCATACTTGTGCTTCACTGTCGCATTGGCTCGAAGCCTCCGCAAGCATCGCGCGCCCGCATCGACCCAGCTATCTTCTTGGGCGACATGTTGAAATCGCTTGATCGATATCTGGGGCGCGGCTCCTACTACTGGCTCAAAGATCGAATCGATCCGGAGCGCGAATATACCCAGCTCACTTATGCGCGCCTCGTCGGCGAGGTGCTGACCCCGCAGACGCGATGGCTTGACGCGGGCGGCGGCCATCAGATTTTCGAAGTCGCGACTCCTGAGATGGAGCGAGAGATGGTAGGGAAGGTCAAGCTGGCCGTGTGCTGCGACCTGGAAATCGATCACATCGCAAAGCATCGCAGCATCAGGCTTGGGGTCGGCGCTACACTTGAGCATCTGCCGTTTCGCAAGGCATCAATCGATCTGATCACCCTCAACAACGTTGCCGAGCATCTCGAGCGCCCGCGCGAGGTGCTGACGGAATTCGCTCGCGTGCTCGCCCCGGGAGGCCGGGTGATCATTCATACTCCGAACGTCGCGAGCTACGCGGTGCGCATCGCGGAAGTGGGGCGCCGCATCTTGCCGAAGCCATTGATAATGAAACTGATTCGCTACATGGATTTTCGCGAAGAAGAAGACGTCTTTCCTACCTTTTATCGCGTCAATACCCGGGCGGATCTCGAGGCGGCTGCCAGACAGGCAGGCCTCTCCGTGGAGAAGTTTCAGTTGGCCCTGGCCCGACCGATATTTTATTTCATTGCGCCGCTATGCGCCGCCCAGCTCGCTGTCGACAGGATGATGATGCGCATGGGCGCGGACAGCTTGGCCGCCAGCGTAATCATCGGGGTGTTCCGAAAGCCGGCTTAACGATCAGCCTTCATTTTCGCAACCGAAAACCTCGGCCCGCGTATCGCACGGCGTCGGATCACGCCGACTTCGTGGAAGCCGACCTGGTAAACCGCCTTCATTGGCGTGGGATTGTTGCTGGCGACGATCGTGAAGAGGCGAGGGCGCTCGCGCAGTTGCCATTCGGTCGCGAAATAAAGCAGCGCACGGTAGAGTCCGCGGCCCCGGAATTTTTCCATCGTGTACGAGGTCGATAGCTCCGCCTCGTCCGGCTCGAGCACGATTATTGGCCGCTCAGCCGGATAGTCGTACGCCCAGACCACGCCTCCCAGTTCGCCATCGAGCTCGAGCATTGCGCAGTGCGAGGCGCCGCTCATCTCGTCGCGCCAGAATTCGTTGGCAAGGTCGCTGCGATTTTGGCGTGCGCGCTTAAGGCGGTCCAAAGCGTCGGCGTACATCGCGACGCCTTCTGCTACTGGCAACGGCGCGAGCAGATCTCCGCGATTTATTACGAAAATGTGAAAGTCGAGCAGCCTGAGCGATTCGTAGGCGATGCGCGGCAGATTCAGGATCCCTTCGTCTCGAATCAGTGCGCGAACTGCTGAAAGACTGGGCATAGAAAATCAGTCGAGCCGTTGATGAGGTACTGAGTCAAGCGACTCAGATGATCATAAATGAATATTAATGAACATTGCCGCTCACGCCGAGGGATGCGGATGCCAGTTCTCTTATAAATCAAACGAAAAATGATGCAGATTGGACGCCAATCTTCAAGTGTTTGCAGTTTGACAACAAAGTCGTAATGCAGCTAACAATCGAGGGCTGGGACGAAGAAAGTGACTGTTTGAGGCTCTAGAGCCGGATTAGGGGACCGTTGCGAGGGGACAGACGCCGGAACCATGCCGGCGGCGGGGGATACGTTTGAACCCACATAATAGCCGGGAAATCGGCGAGCGGATCGCTGACGCAATTTGCATTTTCGTCGGTTACTTCGTGGCGACGGAAATAGCGTTGGCGCTGAATTGGGGCCGGATTCTAGTAATCCCATTTGGCCGAGACTCCGAGGCACAATCCCAGTATTCGGCCCTTTTGCTCCTGGCGATTTTATCGTGGATGACCCTGACCGCATTTACCCATACTTACCGATCTCACCGTACGGAACGCCTCAATTTTGTCGCCCGGGGACTGATCCGGACGTTGCTGATCTGGGCTCTGATCACGATCACCGCGGTCTTTTCACTGAAATTTGAATACGTCAGCCGCCAGTTCATCGGTTATTTCATTGGTGCATCGAGCGTATTGATCTTCGCCCGGGATTTGGGAACCACCCTGTTCCTACGAAGCCTGCGCCGCTCTGCTCACAAATGGCGGACCGCAGTGGTATTCGGCGACAACGAGGTCACCTGCGAACATTTCGCGGCGCTTCTAAGTGCCGCGCATCCGATGGGCTATCAGCAGGTGGTCGTTCAGCCGTGGAAGCGGGTGGTCGATGGCAACGGGAATGGGAACGGGACAGGCTCCGGGCACGACTTCGGCGAAGGTTTGCTGGTGGAATTTGACGACGTCTTTATAATCGGCCTGAATGACGGGGCCGATTCTCCGATGGGAGCAAAGGGGGTGCTCACCCTCCTCAAGCAGGGGAAGTCCGTCCACATCATACCCAGCCTGCTTGATACCCGACTGTTCCGCCAATCGCTCGGTGATGTGGCTGGAATTCCGGTTCTCTCGGTGAGCAAGGGCGAGTTGAACCAGGTTCAGGCGGCGGTGAAGCGAGCCGCCGATTTCGTCCTGTCGGCACTGCTGCTGATCGTTCTATCGCCGCTGCTGGGCGCAATCGCGATCGCAATCGGATTAACCTCGCCGGGACCTGTCTTGTTTCGGCAGAAGCGCCTGGGTCTGGAGGGCGAACCGTTTACGCTATTCAAGTTCCGCACGATGCGCCCCGACGCCGAGCAGATTCTGCGCGACACCCCCTCGCTACACGAGAAATACATGAAGAACAATTTCAAGCTTCCCGGCGGAGAAGATCCGCGCGTCACTCCGCTCGGAAGATTCTTGCGTGCCACCAGCCTCGACGAGCTGCCCCAACTATTCAATGTGTTGATCGGCGAGATGAGCCTCGTCGGACCGCGCCCGATAGTGCCTAAGGAAGAGGTGGAATACGGCGACTCGGCGATGCTCTTCATGTCCGCCAAACCGGGAATGACGGGTCATTGGCAGGTCAGCGGCCGCAGCGAGATCGCGGAGTATCGCAAGCGCGTCGAGCTGGATCTCGAATACATACGCGACCAGTCGCTCAGCAAGGACCTCGAAATACTTTTGCGGACGGTTCCCGCCGTATTGCGGCGCAAGGGCGCCAACTAGCGGGCTTTCGACAAGTGTGCGGCTGCCTTTTTCCTTTTTCCGCAGGCTGCCCCTATGGTAGTTCTTGAGAAGAGGCTTCGCACCAGCATGCTCAAAGAATTTCGACGAAGATTGTCGCTGCTCACGTGCCTTGCGATTGCGATTGTTGCGGGACTGTTCGTGACCGCGCCATCTTCACTGAAGGCGGCGCCGCCGCCGCGCCAATTGGCGGTTTACGTCCAGTGGAGTCAAGCGGGCAACGATACGGTGACTGTTCCGGTCGGCCAGGAACTGGTCGTGAAGCTTCCGATCCGCGGTTATCATGACGACTCCTGGCACGTGACCAAGATTTCGCCGAACCTCAAATTCGTCGCGGGTCCCGACGAGCTGCGGCCGATCCATTGGAGTCCGTGGAAATTCAGTTTCCAGGTGTTCTACTTCAAACGCATCGCTCCGGGGCCTGCAGCGCTGGTGATGGAACCGAATTATTATTTGAAGCCGATGGTTCTAAAGGTGCTCGATTAGTAGCCTGAGCGCTCTTTCCCTTCGACCAGGCCTAAACTCTCAGGGCGGCGACTTCGAATCCGGCGGGTGGGATCTCGCGCGTAGGCGCGGATTCATCGCATTCCGGGAAATATGTGAAGCCGTACGGCGCGAGGAATTCAGCGATCGCACGGCGCATTTCGAGCCGCTTTGGAAGATCGAGCAGCATAACGAGGCTAGGATTGCGGCGGAGAGTTTCGGTTGCTCCACGCAGTACCTCGAGCTCGAGTTCCTGCACGTCGATCTTGACCATATCGACCCGACTCAGCTTCTGTTCCGCGATAAGGGAATCCAGCGTCCTGGTCGGAACCACAACCCGTGGTAAGTCGGTGACTTTAAGCGGGGCAAGAGTGTGTTCCGTGCTCCGCCCCAGAATCTGGAGGCCGGCAGAGCCGTCGCGATCGCTCAGCGCGACCGGCAATGTGATCGTGTTGGAGTAGCCGTTTAGATCTATACTCCGCTGCAAGAGCGAAAAGTTTTGCGGCGCCGGTTCGATCGAGATGACCCGGCCGGAGTTGCCGACCAGTCGCGCTGCCTGAAGTGTGAAGTACCCCATGTTCGCACCAACATCGATGAAGGTCATGCCGGGGCGAAGGTGCCGCTGAATCATCGCTTGCTTGGCCGGCTCGTAGATCCCCATCGCCATCTGGACCATCATCGGTTGTTCGTGCACGTTCAAATAGATCAGCCCGTTATCGATCCGGTAGATCTCGAAACGATCGGGTGCGAAGCGAGAAAGCAGGCGGTAAACGCGATGACGTCGCGGAGCCAGTCTGCACAGCGTCTGCATCAACATTGCGGATATTCAGGCGTCCGGGCTCAATGCTTTTCGGGCGCGCCGAATCACTCTGCCGGTTAGCCGGCGCACGCTGCTGCCCGCCTGCGCGTCGGCGACCCAGCGGTAAACCCATTCGGATTCGAGCCCTGGAGGCACTTCCCACTTGGCGAGCGCGGCATTTGCGGCGATCGCTTCGGGCGTCGCGAACATGACCATGTTCTGGCGATACCACCATGCCACTCGCCGGTCGTCGCGGATTCTTGGACGGATTGGATCCAGAGTCTTGAAGCCGAACTCTTCAAAAATCTTCCGCCAGTACGATAGCGGCTTGCAGTTGATATGGCCGCCTCCCCACTGTCCCGGAGGCGCGGCAGAAAACAGAACGTGCGGCGCGGCGGAAGTGAGCTTGCCGACCAGGTACTTCGAATGGCGCTCGGGCAGATGCTCGGCGACCTCGAGACAAGTGGCCAGGTCGAATCGCTCAGGCGGAATCTCGAACTTGGAATCGAGGTTGGTCGAGCGAAAGCGATCGGCAGGGATCAAGAGTGTGGACGGGTTGATATAATCGCCGTCGAGCCCGACGATTTTCTTTATTCCATTCGCGCTGAACGCTTTCAGCCACGCGCCGCGCCCGCATCCGACATCCAGCACGCTCGACGGATGGATCAGCTCGACCACCATCGGCACGACGACTCCGGCCGAGGGGCTCGAGCTGTCTTCCGCGTACATTTCCTCTGCGTAAAAGGATGCCAGCCGCTTGCGCATCGTTTTTGTTCCGCTCCCTGTCTATCAATTCCGGATCGGGCCATACTACCCCGGTCCGGGTAATCGTTGAACTGGTTTCCGGCGTCGGATAGCGTCGCCCATGATGAGTCTTTCGGATCTAATCCCGCCGCCCTCGGTGATCGCGACGATTTTTGATAATCGCCGCCGCCGCAAAGGCTTTCGAGCCCTCTACGGCAAGTACCGCGCCTTCACGATGATACACGAAGCGGCCTACGTGAATAACCTCGAGCTATGCGCCAAATTCGCGGCGATCCCGGGCTGCGTAGTCGAGTGCGGAGTGTGGCGCGGCGGCATGATCGCGGGCATCGCGGAAGTGCTGGGCGCCGGCCGGGAGTATTTTCTTTTCGACAGCTTCGAAGGATTGCCGCCGGCGCGCGAAGAGCTGGACGGCGCGTCGGCCGTCGCGTGGCAGAAAAATTCCAGGTCGCCCGCGCACTACAACAATTGCACCGCCGCCGAAGAGGAAGCAGCCGCCGCGATGAAGCTGTCCGGAGCGAGTTCGTTCTCGCTGGTCAAGGGATGGTTCAACGAAACACTTCCGGGGTTCAGGCCTCCTAACGAAATCGCTGTCCTGCGGCTTGACGGCGATTGGTACGAATCCACCCGCGCCTGCCTGGAAAACCTGTATCCGCAGGTCGCGCCGGGCGGAATAGTGATTGTCGACGACTACCACATCTGGGACGGATGCGCCCGCGCGGTCAACGAATTCCTCTCAGGTTTCGCGCCCCCAAACCCGGTCCCGAGACTGAGCCAGTTCCACGACCGAATCGCTTACCTGGTGAAACCCACTCCCGCGGCGATTGCGAAAAATGGATCAACGGGGCAGGGGTGATAAGTCTGCCGCTACCGTGCGGGCGTGATCAAACGCGATACGACCGGCATCGGTGCGACCGCCATCAGGATGAACCACGCGCTCTGAGTCGCCCGAACTTTGAAACTCAAATCGGGTTCGCGCATCGACGCTCGTATTCCCTTGGCGGCCAACCCAAGGCGTGTGTCGCGTGCTATCGGATGAGTCTTCGGATCCAGGCGGATCGAAGCCATCCTGAGTTTCAATTCCCGCGAGGTTGAGCCCAGGACGCGCGGATCGAGCGCGATTCCCTTGGACGCCGCCACACTGCAAATCGTCTCCGGAATGAAATACACCGCGGTGAGCCGGCGGCGCAGCTTTTCCAGATGGCGGCCCTTGAAGCCCGAGTCGTTGGCCGCATGAATCCGGTAGTGGCCCAGCGGCGCGCGAATCGACACCACGTCGCCAAAAAAAGGCGTCAGGAACACCAGCGATTTCTCGGACCCCGCCACCCAAAGCGTTTCATCCATCGGCATCAGCCGCTCGAGCGCCGCGCGTGAGTAAGCGTTGCCGCTCGACGGTGACGACGGATACTCGCCGAAACGCGTGATTCGATCGCGGATATCTCCGTTAGGCAGGAAGCCGTCGAAGGCCGGCACGCGCTCGCCGAGCGACTTGCCGTTCTCATCTACCATTTCGAGTTGGAACTGCGCCTTGGCGACGCCCGGGCGCCACGCCTTCAGAACTTGATCGACAGCGTCGGGCATCAGTTCGTCGTCGGCATCGAGGAAGATCACTATTTCGCCGCGGCTCTTCGCGTACCCGGCGTTGAGCGCCGAGCCGTGCCCGCCGTTGGCCTTGATGATCGGCGTGACGCGATCACCGTACGATTCGATCACCTCGCGCGAATCGTCAGTCGAGCCATCATCGACTACGATCACCTCGACCGGCGAGTAAGTTTGCGCGAGCGCGCTGTCGATCGCGATGCGCAAGTAGCGGCCGTAGTTGTAGTTCGGGATAACGATGCTGACCAGGGTCCGCGCAGATTGCGCGGACGGCGCCGTCGCCGTGCTCGAGGAACTCATCTCACCCGCCTACTCCATCTGTCGCAGCAGGTAGAACATTATCGGCAGCGCGACAATTATCGAAATAACTCCCGCGGCAGCTGCGCCGGTGGGGCCGTGCAATGCTGTCAGTGGATAGATCGCGATCGCCAAAACCAGAGCGCGAGCTGCCGCAGGGATCACGTATTGTTCCGGCTTTCCCAGACCGCTGAGAAAGCTTCGTCCGATCACCAGGAACCCTTGCAGCAATCCGTAGATGCACAGCACCTTGAGCGGATTCACCGCGTGAACCCACGCCGGTCCGAATAGCCGGAGAACGACTCTATCGCCCAGCGCAAAGATGAACCCGGCGTATACGAGTCCAACCGCCGCGACGACCCCTGTCACCGACCATAGCAGGCGCGATCTCGCCCGACGATCGTCGCGCAATCGCGCCACCATCGGAAATGTCACGACGAAAGCCGATGTGGTGAATTCCGCAACCGGCATCTCGCCCGCTCGAAAAGCCATTTGGTAGTTGCCGAGCGCGCCGGGTCCGAGCAAATGGCCGACGACCAGGTTGTCCAGTTGCTTCGAAACGAAATCGCACAGGGTGCCAAAGCTGAACCACAATCCGAATGAGAGCATCGTTTTCGCGCGGGCAATGCTGAAACCCAGTCGCGGCCAATGCGGAAACAGCCAGTAGGTCAGTATGGCGCGAACCGCGGCGCCGACCAGCAGCGAGAACATCAGCCCCCGCCAATCGCGCCAGTAAAACACGGCCGCCAGCCCGAACACGAAGCTCGCAGCCACTTCCGCGACGTTCAGGATGGTGACGAAGTGGAAATCAAGCTGCCGATAAAGCGATACAAGACGTGGGCTCTGAATCGAGCGAAGGATTGGAAGTGGAACGATCGCCCAGAAC
>CAVTEN010000029.1:0-8637 GCA_963733715.1 uncultured delta proteobacterium | reverse complement strand
AAGGGACCGTCGAGCCGAAATGAAAACCCGCGATTCGGATCGTCCAGCGCGAGCTGCTCATGCCGAGGTCGGCGAGTATCGCGTCGGTGCCGTCGAAGTGATGCTGCTTCATGACGGCCGCAACTTCGCCGAAGTCGGCGCGCTCGAGCACGACGCGATCGCCGAACTCCCCCAGCCGGTCGCGCGCGACGGCAATCGCCGCCGCGTCGCGATCCAGCCCGAGCATCCGCGCCTTCGTGGCGCGTAGCATCGCCACCGCATGCCCACCCGTACCTACAGTCACGTCGACGAACGCGAGCGGACCGTGTGCGGACAACAGCCCGCACACCTCCTCCACCATCACCGGCACATGCCTCCGGTCCGCTGCGTCGTCTTCGTATCTCACTGCCAGATTCATCGCCGATCACAAACCAAGCTTCGCGAAAAATTCCGGGTCCAATATTTTTTCCTCGGTGGCCTTCAATACCTTGCCGAGAGTCTGCCGGTCCCAAAGTTGAAAATGATCCTGCATCGCCGAGAACGTCACTTCGCGATCCAGCTTTGCGAAGTCGCGAAGGTTGGTCGGAATCAAAATCCGTCCCTGCCGATCGACCGGCACCTCATGCGCTCCGCCGATAAAGAATGTTTCGAACGCCTGCACCCGCGGATCGAACCTTGGCTTGCTTCGCAGATTCGCGTTGAGCGTGTCCCATTGGCTCGGCGGATAGAGCGCCAGGCATCGCTCGTTTTCGTAAGGGAAATTCGTGATATAAAGACGATCGTGATTCTCGCGCTGCAAAATCTCGCGAAATCGGGCCGGGATACTTACCCGACCTTTTTCATCGATCCCATGGTCGAACCGACCACTAAACACCGTCTCCCCTCCCCAGTGCCCCACAACATCCCACTCTATCCCACCTCAGTCAAGCAATTGCGCCCACTGAGATGTAATAAACTGACTATTGGCGCGATTAGTCAGTAACGAAGAAAAAGCGAAACTAGGAATACATCTGGCTATTCGATGCGTCACTGTCGGCAAACACCGGCACTCAGATGCGAATGCAGAAGCTCGCTAACGCGGGCCACTCCAGCTGCATTCATGTTGTGGGTGGCACGTACGTTCACTGAAAAGAGAACTTGACAGCGACGCTATTCATTGGCGAAACTCGCGCCAATCCGCTGGCCGAATCAACTACATGTGAAGTACGGGGCCTCAATCTCATCGGGGCATAGAGAGGATAGATGAAGACGGGAAATTCTTGGCTGCGAAGTGCGGCAGTCATCGCAGCAGGTGTAGTAATGACAGTGCTAATCGTCAGCCCTGCCGCTCATTCAAAAGGAAAAAAGAAAAAGGCGGGGCCGACACCCACCGAAACCATAACGCCGACTCCTACGCCGACTCCTGAAGTTCATTTGTGGAATTTCGATCAGGACAAGCCGGGCACCGTGGCCACTGGATGGAAAGCGATCGAAGGCGATTGGCAGGTGATTGCGGACCCGACCGCGCCCAGCAAGCCCAACGTATTCGGTTTGCCCGCCGGGCGTATGCTCAAGTCGCTGACCAGCATGCTCGCGTATTACCCAATCGCGATTGAAACCGATGAGACTGAGTATTCAGACTTTACTCTCGAAGCTCAGTTCCAATCCGTCGGCGGACGATTCGATTGTTCCGGCGGTCTCATCTTCCGCTACGTCGACGCCAAAAACTTCTACCTGATGTCGGCCGGATGCCCCAGCGATTACTTCGCGCTCTCGCGGATGACCGATGGCGTTCTGAGCAACCTCAAGCAGCAGGTTGTGCCGACCGACAAAGGCACCTGGTACAGGCTCAAGGTGACCGCGCAGGGCGGACACTTCTCGTGTTACGACAATGAGAAGATGATCTTCGATTTCGACGACAACAAAATCGCCAAGGGCAAAATTGGACTGTGGGCCGCCGACGATTCGCAGGCGGAATTCGACGACGTGAAACTCACGGTGATCGGAGCAGGCGAGAGCGCGCCAACTCCCGCTCCCGCCGCATCCGCGTCTCCGTAGCACTTCCAATCCTGCCAGGCGTCCGGGACAGTGTTGCATGCGGGCGCCTGGCAACTTACTCTGAATCTTAATGGAAACCACTCAAGAGAAAGCGCGGGTTGACGTTCACATTGAACCGCTGCGCGGCCTTCCACTTGCGCTTGAAATCGTTGGCGGAATCGGCCGCACGATGGGCTTGACGTTGCTGTGGGGCCTCGAGATCATCCGCGACGCTTACTTCCGCCAGTTGGATCGTTTCAACGTCCGTCCGCGCCACAAACGCGCGAGCGCATTCCCTCCCGGCCAGGCAAAGAAACAACGCGTGACCCCGCCCCGTTAGGCTCTCGGCCTATCTACCGATTTCCTCCAGCACCTGCGCCAGGTACCGCGCGAGCTTATCGTCGAGGACTCGCACGAGCGCGTCGGTCTGCGCGGCTTGCGTGATTTTCAGAAACCCTTCCAGTCGATGCTCTTTGTCGTGATTGCGAATCAGCCGCGCGATCATGCTTTGCGACAGCGCCGCCAGTTTGAGCTCGAGCGCACGGCGGATCGCCTCCATAAGATCTTCGAGCTCCGCTTGCGGCGATGACGCGCCAAGCTGAAAGCCGCAACTCGAACATCGCGGAATAGTCTCGGGCACGATCGCGTCTCGCAACTCGCATCGGACGACGCGGGCGCTCACGTCCGCCAGCCGCGCGCCGAGATGCGCACCTTCGGGCCGTCCCAAGGCGGCGATCGCGTTGAGCCGCGCGAGCGCGTCGAAGTACCGGCGCGCATCTCCCGCCTCCCGCTCGAGCCGCTCCATCTTCTCGAGCCATCGCTCATGCGCGCTCAGGTAACACTGCACGTAAGTCCATTTGAATTTCTGAAAGCGCGCTTCCAACGCGTCGAGACTGCGCGGCGGCCCGGTCAGGATTCGCGGCCCCAGTTCGACTCGCAACAGTTCGCATTCGGTCTCCAGCGAACTAATCGCCGACTGCTGCCAGGCGTTTTCTCTGGCGCGAGCTTCGTCCGCTGTGGCGCGCAAGCCGGTCGCCGCCAGGTACTCGCGCATCGCCCGCATCCTCGGGATGGATTCAGCCGCGGCAGCCAATACTTCATATGCGCCTGCAATTTGGATTGCCGAGGCCAGATACGATCGATCCGCGGCCGCCTCGAGCATCGCAGCCGCGCCCGACTCCGCCAACGCGATAAATTTCTCGATCGCCATGGTGTTCGCCGCGGGCATCTCGAGGTTCGCTTCCCTCAGCGCCGAGGAAAGCACCTCGCGCGTGCGCACTGCTCCCTCGACCGCAAGCGCCATCGAGGCGTTGAGTCGATCGAGGCGCAGCTCGAGACTCTCGCGGTCGCGCGCTAGCGTCAGCCTTGGATCGAATCCTCGCGCGAGCACGAGCGCAGCGTTGAACGCAGCAAGTTCGGGCGCGCCGGCAGCGGCCGGATCGAACCGGGCAGCATTGGTTTCCAAACGGATCACGCCGCCGGTGGATACCTCCAGGCGGCGCAACAAATCGCGGACGGCCGGCACCGCATACGCATCCGGCGTCGCACTGCGCGCGACTGTTGGCAACAGCGACTTCAATTCTTCGATTGGGACGGCAGCCGTCTCGCCGCACGCGCTCTCCACGATCAGAGAATCGACGATTTCGCGTGCGAGGTCCTTCTCGTACGGGTCGAAACCGGCGATCGTGTCGCGCGCGATCTTCCACGCGGCGCGTCCAGCTTCCGGCATGAGAACCTTGAGCAGCTTCGAGATCTCGGCGTTCATCGTCAGGTCGGGCGGATAGATCAGCCGCGCAGCCGAGTCGCCGCTGGGTGATGACGTCGCCAACACTTCGCGCGCGAGGCGCGACAACGGCACGATTGCGGCGCGATCGAAACTTGCACCATCCCGAACCGGATGACTCGCAATTACCCGGAGCGCCTTGAGCGCTGCCGGATGGAACGGGAAGATCGCATCAGGCGCCAATCCCGCAGTATCAATCCCCGCGTACGCGTGGCCGGCGTCGAGTTCGGCATCCTCTATGAGTCGCCTCGCGCGTCGCACCGCAATAATCGTTTCCTCGTTCGGGTCATGCGGTGCGACCAGCAGCGCACGAGTCGGATCCGGCACCGCGGCGCGGCCGGCCGCGATCACGGTGAACTTTACCTGGCGGAAAGTCGCGGCAACCTGGACCAGCGTCGCAAAAAAATCCGCGATGGTCTCGCAATTCGACGTTCCGAAATCGATCGCGACCGTGACCGCCCTGATTCCCGTTCGCCATGCGGTTTCCAACGCGATATTCAATGCGGCCGCCCCGCGTAACTGACGGAACAGATCGCCCGAGCTCTGGTTGCCGCCGATTTGTTCCGCCAGCACGCTCAGCAGGAACATCTCGACCTCGGCGCCAGTGATTCTTCCGGCCAGCTCGAGTCCGCAAACCAGCCGCCGCGCGTTTTGAGCGTCGAGCGCGCCTGCCCGTCTCTGCAGCGCGATTACGTAGTCGAGGAAATGAGTCTTGCCGCATCCCGCCGGCCCGCCGATCCAGAACACTCCGCCTTGCGGCCCCTCGAGATGCTGATTGAGGACTTCCCACGAGCGCTCGGCCGCGCGCGTGAAGACGTAACTGGCGACGGTCGAGACGCGCGGCGAGGTCTGCAGTTCCAGCCGTTCCGGTGCGGGCGGCTCGAGTTCAAACCAACGCCGCGCGCTCGCTCCACGCACTCCCCCATGCTCAGATCCCATCAGGATCAAACTATCACAACAGTTAGCATCAAGATGTCACGTTAGCCCAATCAAAATGTGGAGTTTCAGTCACGCCGAGAACAGATTGTTTCAAGATGAGGCGAGGAACCTAACCCCTAACCCCTTCCCTCGAAGGAAGGGGAACCGGATTAAACACCCGTAACCTTTTCCCTCGAGGGAAGGGGAACAAAATCGTTGGGTCAGTCGATTCGAGTTAGCTTGTGCTTGATTGCGTATCGCACTATCGCGGCGGTTGAGCGCAGCTCGAGTTTCTGCTTGAGATTGTCGCGATGCGCCTGTGCCGTCTTGACGCTGATCCCGAGTCGTTGCGCGACCTCCTTGGTCGTCGAGCCCTCGGCTATCAGCTTCAACACTTCGCGCTCGCGCCGGGTTGGATTCGCCGCGCGGGATCCATTCGTCGTCGCGCCGTTGCGCAGCCGCGCGAGCACGATCGGCGCGATTGTGGGGCTCAGATATCGTCGACCCGCGTGAACCGCGCGCACCGCGCTCAGCAATTCAGCCGACGCGTCGGTCTTGACCACGTAGCCCGCGGCGCCCGCTTCTCCAAGAGCCTCGAGCACATATTCCTCTTCCTGGTACTCGCTGAGCATCAGCACCTGGCAGGCAGGAGCTTCTTTGGCGATTCGACGCGCGGCAGACAGGCCTCCGATTCCCCGCATGCCAATATCCATCACGACCACTTGCGGCTTCAGCCGCAACGCGAGCGCGACGGCCTGCTCACCATCCGACGCCTCCGCGATCACCTCGCACTCATTCGCCAGCAACATTCGCAAGGCCTCGCGAAAAATCCGATGGTCATCGGCGAGCAGCACGCGAATCCGTCCATTGTCTTCCATCAGGCCGACTCCGGAATTTCGGCGACGACGGTAGTTCTGCCCGCGCGCGATTCCACGATCAACCTCCCGCCCATCAACTCCAGCCGTTCCCGCACTCCGGTCAAACCAGTACCGTCGCTTTTGCCGTTGTCGATACCGCGGCCGTCGTCGCTAATAGAGACGCGCGCGGCCGCGTGGTTGCTTTCGATCGTAACCTGGACGGACTTCGCTCGCGCATGCCGAATCACGTTGGACAGCGCCTCGCGCACGACCTGGAAGCATAATTGCTGGACCGGGCGCGAGATTGGTTCCGCCGCGCCGCCGTTGTCGAGATGAACGAACTTCGCCTTCACGCCAGCGCGATGCAGCCGCTCAAACTCGTGCTCGATTGCTTCATCGAGCGAGGCGTTTCCAATCGAGCTCGGACGGAGTTCGCGTGTCTTGCGGCGCAGCTCCTCCTCGACCTGCTTGAAGATCGAGCGCGCGGCTTCGGGCGGCCCCTCGAGTGCGATTTTCGCGGCCGCCAGCAATTGCGCCTGATCGTCGTGCAGGTCGCGAGCGATCCTTGCGCGCTCCTCGTCGATCGCGGCAAACATCCTGAGCGCAAGCTGACGCACGAGCAGGCTGTGCCGCGACGCATCACGCTCCAACACCCAGCTTGCCGCGAATGGAGCCAGCCGCTCGACGATCACCTCGGCCCTTGCAGCGGATGCGCGCGCGTCGCGTGAGGCCAGCGCGATCGCCCCGGCTCCGAACGGGATGCAAACGTACGATCCGGCGAACACCCGTTCCTCGAGGTATTGCTTGACGCGATCGTCCTCGCACGCATCGCGATCGGACCAGTGCCCGATTACGATGTGGCGCCGGAAACTCTCCGACAGCGCGCTGGCCTCGGCCGGATCGAATTCCATTGGGACGCCGGGCGAAGAAGCGGCCAGCATCAACTCGCCGCCGTCCGCAATCGCGACCATCCATTGATCGAAGCCGGCGCCGCTCGCGACAATTTCGCCGAAGCGGCCGAAGCGCTCGGCCGGATGCGCGCGCCGCACCGCAGCGACCGCGTTGTCCAGGTAATCCGCCGCCATCCGCTCTTGCAGCAGTTCGCGCTTGGCACTGACGGCCTGGCGACCGCTCTCGGCGCCATGCGTGCGCCAGAAATCGAGCGACGCGCGCGTTGCGCCCAGTTCGATTTCGCAAAAAGCGGCTCGAGCCATCAGTCGAAGCAACGCTTCCAGTTCATTTTGGCCGCGATCGACTCGTGCCACTATCGCGATTCGGACCGCCCTGATGCCGTCGGTAAACGCCGATCCAGCTATCTGGAATCCCTCGTCAATTTTTTCGACTCGCGCGATCGCGGCGATTTCCCGCGTGCTCAGCGCTATCTGGTCAATCGATTCGATTGAACCTGGAACACCACGCGTACTCTTCGCACCGCGCGCAGCAACCGCGTCACTCAACCGATTCTCGAGCGCAACCAGGACCGCATTCACAACCGCATCCCATCGCGAGTCTCCCCGCGGCGCGCACACGATTTGGCCGGCATTCACGCCGTTGGATTGAAATGCGATCGCACATCGCTCAGCCGCGATCGTAGCAACGCCAAGCTCGGCGATAGCTGCAATCCGATCGCCGAAAGATGAATGCCGCGACGGAAGCCGCGGCGCGACAAGCGCCAGCCGATCGCGATCTCTGTGAACGTTCCTCAAGATTACTCCGCCTTGAGGATGACAGAGGGGCACAGTACTTCTAAGGGAAGGCGAGCCGACGCGACGCGCATCCAGTTACCCAAGGAACGGTTTATGTGGGAGTGTGACTTTTGGATGACAAGCCGCGAGGCGAAGGTCAGATGGCGAAGTGCACCTCTGACCGATCGAAAGAGGTGAAAGATGCAGCTTCATACCATATGTAGTGGTTTTGGGGCGGCTCGGCTCTAAGGGTAGCTTTGTTCCGTCAAAATTTGTTTTCACGGAAAGCGGCGGTCGCTCGATTTCGGGCGAACTCGGGAATTGTCGGGCAGCGTGACAGTTGTTCATGCCTGAAGCGTTGCACAGAAAATTCACGGCGGTCAGGCTGAACTAGTTCATCCCAAAGACTCGGGGCGACGGAAAAGAATTAGAGCGTAGGAATCGCGAACGATGCTTGCAACCTAACCCCTTCCCCAAGTGGAAGGGGAACCAGACAGTCAGGTCAGGGGTGTCTGGAATTTGTTGGCTTCGAGGGTTCGTGAAGGCGTCGTAAGGCGGAAAGGTTTCAGGCGACTTGAATCCTCATCTTACCCTTTGCGGGCTTGTTCGTTTCCTGCACGCGGATGTTCACATCGCAGCCGAGTCGAGTCAGGAATTCACAGAGCCGCTCGATAGAGAACTTTTCCAACCGGCCTCGCACAATGGCTGATACCTTCGGCTGGTCTACTCCAAGCAGGGCCGCTGCTTTGACCTGACTCAGCCCGCGGCGTGCAATGATCTGGCCGATCTTGATCGCGAGGTTCGCCTTGATGTCGAGTTCGTCCGCATCGGGCAGCCCGAGATCTCGAAAGACATTCCCGCTGCTAACTTCGTAGTCGACGAATTTACTCATAACCTTTCTATCACTTGGAGCGAACTCTTAAGCCGTGCAATTCTTTTGCGCGCTTGAGCCGTTCCTCTATGAGATCGATTTCGCGTTTCGGCGTGACAATGCCCGACTTGGACTTTTTCTGAAAAGCATGAAGGACATAGATCGCCTCGGCGAACTTCACTGTATAAACCGCTCGATACGTATCTCCATCGTAGTCTTCAACGATC
This sequence comes from uncultured delta proteobacterium, assembly GCA_963733715.1. Lineage (GTDB taxonomy): Bacteria > Desulfobacterota > Binatia > Binatales > Binataceae > Binatus. The sequence goes on along the minus strand of CAVTEN010000029.1, from coordinate 301 downwards.
TCTACAACGCTGGCTCCGCCAAAACCCCTCATCGGTTTCGAGTCGGGATGTTTTCCTCCGCTCTGCGCAACTTTGATCGCGAAACCGATGTGCGACTGCGCGGTCCGCGGAAACTTTTTCAGATCGTCTTTGCTGCTCCGAACCCGCACGACCGGCTTGAGCGACTCCCTTTTCCCCGGCGTCGCGATTCCAACTATATGCCCTTAAGGGCATAGCGTCAATTAGCTAGTCCGAGCAAACGCGAGATCGTCTAGTCAGGGGTGGGCGGAATCTGAGGGCTTCGACAACTCGTCGCCCAGCG
>CAVTEN010000028.1:0-169758 GCA_963733715.1 uncultured delta proteobacterium | reverse complement strand
AGTTGCCAGGGCGGACGGGCCACCCACTTTGCAGGGAAAGTCACCCGGTCAGCCTTTCGAGATCTCCTGTTAGGAGACATACCAGGCAGGGTCCAAGTGACTAAAGATAGTCACTTTTAGTCGAACACACGCACGAAAAACAGTGGAGCTAAGCGGGCTCGAACCGCGACCTCTTGCATGCCATCTGGCGGCAGCACGTCCACCCGCGCCCATCCGTGCAGGCCACCGTCCTCCCGTGTCCCTGCCCGTCCGCCTGCATCCGGGTGAGTTGCTGTACTTCCCTGCTGTACCGCTGCCATCCGCCGCCGCCGGCACCAGTCGTGGCCCAGATGGAGTCCTGCCAGCGTCAACCCGGCCCGGGGCAGAATTCATCGAGCGGGCGGTTGGGCTAACCTTTCTTGGGCGATGCCCCGCCGGGCTGGCGTCACCGGCGGCGATGGACTCTGGGTCAGGGTGCGCACCGAGCACAATCGTGATGTTGTCGCGACCACCCGCGTTCATCGCTGCTGCCCACAGAGCCTTGACCGCGGTCCGGTCATCGTCAGACCGGGCGCCAAGGATGCGCTCGATTTCCTCGTGACCTCTACCAGGTCGGACAGCCCGTCGCTGCAGAGCAGGTAGGCGCTATCGTAAGACAGGGACTCGACTCCCATGTGGGCCGAGGGCAGCGGGGACGACGGGCCAATGGACTGGATGACGACGTTGGTGGGCTCGGGTGACTCGCCGGCTTCCGCGAGGACAGCGGTTGGCGGATTGTCCACCGAAAGCTGACCGAGGTACTCACCGGTGAACTGGTAGGCGCGCGAATCACCAACGTTGAACCATACGACCTGCTCGGGCGATAGTGAGAGCCCCACGACCGTGGTGCCCATGTCTCGCTGCCCAGGATGCCCGTCAGCGGCCGCAGCCAGTTCCGTGGCGATCGTCCGCAGCGCGGTATCGATGTCCGCCGGGGATCGCGGGAATTGGCCACTCAGGCGGGCGAGACGTTGCACGACGTGAGCGGACGCGACCTCACCCCCTGGTGGCCGCCCAGGCCATCGGCGACGGCCACCACCACCGGCTGCCGCTCCAGGGCAGGCACGACTACTGTGTGCGGCTGCGAACTGCTCACGGACGTGAACGTGCACGATCCGATGACGACAGCGTCCTCGTTGGCGGAGCGCTGGCCCCCAGTGTGGGTAAGCACGGTGGCCGTCACCTGAAGATCACCCATGACCGGGTTCCCCGGCTTCATGGAGGCGCACCACCGCGCGGACGTTGGACGCCAGCCTTAGCTGAGCGCCTTCGGCAAGGCCGACAACCTCGCCGGTCACAATCGGGCGGCCGTCCACATACGTGCCGTTCATCGATCTTTCGTCACGTACCCCGTGCCTTGCGGAGTCAGGCCAATCGTCGCATGGTGACGGGACACATTGTTCTTTGAGTGAAGGGCGCCTAGCCGTGATCGGATGCATCACGGCCGAGCATCACCTCCTGGCCGACCGACAGCTCAACGGTGCCGAAGTCGAAACTTAGCTCCAGCCGAGAACCACCACGTCATGAACCGTGGCATGCGGGATCCATGCTAATGGCGCTGGATGTCCCGGCAAGTGTTCCGGCTGGCGGAGGGGACGGGATGGAGCTCCGTCATGCACTGGATACACACGAGGTCCCGTGGGTCTGGTACGTCGGCACCGCAATGCTCGCACCGGATGGCCGCCGCGGGCGGGCGTCGCCCGGCGGCCCGCGGCTCGGGATCAGACACATCACTGACTGGGCCGGCCGACTCGGCCGGAATGCTTTGGGCGGGGCTGCTTTCAGAAATTGGCGCCTCGACCAAGGAGCCTTCTTCGAGTAGTGAGCTGCCGCAGCGGCGGCAGACGACGTCCGCCCTGCTGACACTTGCGCCACATTCCGCGCATTTCAGCTGTGCCATGACCGCCCCTGAACGGTCACACCACGGATTTGGAGTCCATACTCCAACGCGTCGAGGTCACCACGTCCCGGTATGCCGATAAGCCAAAGCTGGCTGCCGTCGGAGGACAGCTGCAGTCTCTGTTCCCTCGAAGCTGTGGTTTCGGCGAGACCGAACCGCTCCTCGCCGAGAGCACTGAGGATGATCAGCTGCTGATTGGCTGACCCACGCCAGGGGCCGCCGGGATTAAGACGGTCGATATACGGGCCGGTGATCACAGCATCGCACAAGGCCAGCACCGGTGCGGCACTGGCCCGGCGGTTCAGCGCACCATAGGTGTAGCCGGAATACACGAGGATGTCCAGGACGCGCCCCAGTTCACTAGCCCAATCGCGGACCGCGCTGAGCAGTACCCGCACTGCGTCAGGCTGCTGAAACGGCTCACCACCAGTTACCGTGAGTCCTTGCAAGTGGGGCAACGTGGCGAGCCAGCTGACCAGTTGCCCCACGTTGCACCAGCTGACCGGGATCGGTCAGCCAGGTGTCCTGGGAAGCGCAGCCCCGGCAGCCGATGGTGCAGCCCTGAACCCAGATCCCAGCTCGTACGCCCGGGCCTAGGGTGGTGACCGGATAGTGCGCGCGGTTGAGCATCAGCTGGGTGGTCACGCCGGGCCCACCCGGCTGGGCGCGGCCGCACTGGTACCAGGCGGAGTAGCCCGGACGACGGGCACGCGCCGTGAGCCGGGCTTGGTCAGCGACCGGACCTCATAGGTGACGTTCCTGGCTGCGAGCATGAACTTCAGCTTTTCCTGGATGGCACACCATTGCGTCTCCCGCTCGGCATCCACTCGGGCGGCGTCCCAGCCGGTGTCGTCCTGGGTCCGCACCACGGCCGCACGCAATTCCTGGTTTTCCTCGTCAAGGACCATACGCACCCCGTGCGCGTCCCACTCGCTCCGGCTGACTTGGAGGATGCCGTCCTTGACCACCGCCGTCTGGAAGCCCTCGTCGACCGCGTAACCCAGCTCGGCCAGCGACTCGGTGACACTGTCCCGGACGTATCTGCGGTCGGCCGCCTGCTGAAGCTGGGCAGCGGCCTGGCGAGCCTGTTCGCGGAGCGCGTCGGTAAGCGGGGCCCCGCCTGCGACCACTTCGAGCAGATCCTCCCGCAGGGACTGCACTGACTCGTTGGCGTGCGCGAGCGGTTGCAGCAGCCGCGCGGCCTCGGTGGCCTGGACGCACCGCCCGGCGGCCGCCTGGTTGGCCTGGTCGGCGCGAGCACGCATGTCGCCGAGACGGTTGCGGGCCTCGATGCGGCTGCGCGCGGACAGCACCCGCTCCGCGGCATGGGCGATGGTTTCGCGCTCGGCGGGACTCACACCGGGCAGCAGACGGTTGGCCACGCGGATGATGTCGTCGTGCATGGCCTCGCCAGGTCGGGCCGGTGCCGCGACTGCCGCAGCGGCCGGGTCGTCGTCTGGAGCGTGGAAACCGACCTGGACGTTAACCGTGGCGGCTAGGTCGGCGGCCCGACGCAGGATGGCCTGTGCCGAACGCTGTGCCGCGCCGGCCTTCGGCCTTGGCCAGCGACGAGTCCGTATCGGTGCACCACTGCCGCAGCTCAGTGATGGTCTGCGAGCCGAGGACCAGAGGTGGCGGAATCCTCACCTGATCGGCTGAACCCGCTCCACCCGATTCCGCCAGGGCCGACCGCAGGACACCGATCCGTGAGTTGCGCAAAGCGACATCTTGCAGCACGCGGTCCCACTCCGCCATGGCCACCCGCGCCGCGTCCCGCTCGGCCTGTCGGCGTTCCATAGCGGACCCGAGCGCCTGGAGACCATGCCCGACGACGAACGCACAGCTCGCCCCCGCAGCCATGCCAAGGAGCGCCACCGCACCGATACCGACCGCAGCGACCCCCAGACCGCCCACGGATTCGCCGCTCACGCCACCCGTCCCAGGATCTGGGCACGCTGCTGCTCGTGCTGGACCTGCCAGGCTTTCCGCCGCCTCGTCCAGGACCGCAGCTGCTGGACGCCGATGATGGCATACACCACGAAGGGCACGGTGATGGCGAGACCGATCAGAAAGGGAACACCGAAGAGAAGGACAACGAGGAAAAGACAGCCACGGCCGGCACCATGAACGTGCGATCCCGCGCGCCGCATCCTCCGTCCCCAGCCCTCCGTCGGGCGGTAGTACGTGTACTCGGAGCCGAGCTGCTGGGCCAGGTTCCCCTCGGTCGCAAAGATAAGACCCGCCACGACCACGCCAACCAGACCGCTGCCGATGTCGTTAGCCACGCTGTGGACGTTCGCTACTGTGGCGATGAACATGATCAGCATGACTCCAGCGATGATGCAGGAGTACGCGATCGCACGCGGAAGGCCGGGCGCTCCCGCCAGCCGCTGGCGCTCGTGTTCTGCCCAGTGCGCCTCGCTCCGCCGGATGGCATCCTCGTGTTGCCTTCTGGCCTGGTCGGCCGCGGCAGACTCACGGGCGGCCAGCGGGTACAAGGTGACCAGCAGGACATGGCCAACCGGGTTCGAGTTGTTCAGCGCGTCGGCGTGGATCTGGTCGAACCAGGGCACCGGCGCTGGCAGCAGGCCGGCAGCACGGGTCGTGTGCTGCTCCAGTTTCACCGCGTGCGCCGCCGGGTCCAGGGCCAGGAAGAGCAGAGCTGCCGGCCGGCGGAAGTTGTCCGCGTCGGCCAGCAACTGACGAGCGTCCTCGGTCAGGCCCCGGGCGTAGCCATGGGCCTGCTGCCGGAACCGGTCGTCCAGCTCACGCCACCGCGCGTTGAGCTCAGTGAGACCGGCACCTCCGCGCATCCGGGCCAGCTGAGGCAGCAAGTTGTATTTGTGCAGGTCAGTGACGATCCGCTTAAACTCCGCATCAGGCGCGGGGTCGATCGCCACACGCTCAGCCAAGGCCGCCAGGTTCTCGCGGTCCAGAGACTGTCCCCGGTACACCGGAGTAAGGCTCGGGTCCAGCCACTGGATCAGGGTGAGCAGCTTAACATCCGGAGCCTTGGTCGGGGACAAGAGCTGGTCATCGATCATCTGATACAGGCCCTCGACATCGTCCGCCTCGGCGTCGACGAACTGCTCGAGCCACTCCTGCAACGCGCGCCAAGAGGACGACGTCGCCGAGGCGGTCCCCATCGCGACGAAGAAACGCCGGGCCGCCTCATTCCACGACCGGACGAACGCCCTCGCCAGTGCCTTGCGCTCCCGGTACTGGACCCGCTCGAAGACGAACGCCTTGATGCCACCTGATTCAGCCACCGACTCCTCGGCCACGGGCGGCGTCCCGCCCGCCAGCCACTCACGGACCTGCCAGGCTTCCCAGCGGTCACTCGGATCCCGGAGCAGCAGGCCGCGGCACAGCAAGCGGGCTCGCGGATCGTCGATGTCACCCAGATCAACGGGACGCAGCAGCAGCGCCTGGTGAATCGCGGATTCCGTCATCTCCTCGAAGGGCCGGACCCCGGTCAGCAGCTCACGGGCGATCATGCCCAGTGCCCACCAGTCCCGCGCCTTCGAGGAATGGGCCCCTTTGGACAGCAGGGTCTCCGGCGACAGGTAGGCGAGCGTGCCAGTGCGGGACGCCGCGACCACCGACTGCTCCGGGACACGGGAGAGCCCGAAGTCGGTCACCACGACGTCCACCGGCTGTGTGTCGCGAACCAGCACGTTCTCCGGTTTTAGGTCCCGGTGCACGATGCCCATGCTGTGCAGTTCGGCCAGCCCGCCGGCTACCTGCCGGACTACCTCGGTGACCGTGCTAAGCGGCAGTCCACGGGATCCCCGGAACAGCTGCGTCAGATTGCCCCCGGGCAGGTACTCCATTACCTCGTAGTCGCGACCGCCCGAGGTACCCGTCGCGACGAAGCGCACGATGTTCCTCGAGCTCAGCGACTGAACCTTGGCCCAGACCGCGTGATCGGCGTGCATGCCCCGGCGGTAGACCTTGACCACCTTAAGGTCAGCGGCGGCGGCATTCAGGTCCGTGTCCGCGTCACGCACCAGCAGCACATCCGCCTCGGCGCCCGGATTTGGGAGTTCCCGCAGCACCATATACCTGGGGCGCAACGCCGGAGGCAGCCCCATGATGGGGCCATCACCGTCGGACGCGTCCTCGTCAGAGCCCCCGGTGCCAGAGCCAGAGTTCCAGGCGGGCCCAGATCCTTCCCAGTACGTCCGGCGAGGGTCTTGACCATCAGGTTGACCTGGCTCTTCGTGGTATGTTCGGCGCGGGTCGCGATGTTTACCTATGGCGCGGGAGCCTTCGCGTTGCGTCTCGTGCGACAGCCGCCGACCGGCATCTTCGTCCGAGGGGTCGGCGAATTCGCGGTACGTCGCATATCTGTCCGGCTCGCTATCAGCCACTACGGTCCCCCCGCAGGTCTGGGCGTTTTCCGGCACAATAATAAATGCCGTATAGCGCCGTAGGGCACAGAGTGAAGAATGTCATTAAAAATCCGTTATGTCCTAATTGCTACTTCGGCCCTCAGTGGCCTCCGTGGCTGCCGCAATGATCATTTGATCCTGGGCGGCGGACTGCAGTGACAGTTCCCATTGACCGTTCTCGTGCCTGACCTCGGTGACTATCAACTCGTCCCCTGGCGCCGATCTCATCGAAAAAAGCTCTCTAGCCAGCGGATTTACAAATGCGCGCTCCAGGACTGACCCGATTCCGCGCCCGCCGAATTCCAGCACGGCAGGCGCGGCGGCGGCAGCGCGCAGCGTGGCTCTCGCAGCCTCAGACAAGGCGATCATGACCCCCTGCTGGCGCAGCACCATGCTGATGACCCGGTTCAGTTGGGTCTCGAAGATCTCACTCGCAGCCTCTCGTGAGATGAAGTTGAAGACCACGATGTTGTCGCCAATTCGGTTGAGGAGCTCGGGCCGGTCAAGAGCATCGATAAAATGCTGCCGCACCGCGCTGGTCATACGTTCCTCGAGTTCAAGGCGGGGCATATCGGGCGTTACATTCTGGACCGTAAGTCCCCGCTCGTCCAGCACTTTTAGTCCGAGGTTAGACGTGAAGACAATGACCGCCTCGGAGAAGTAGACCGTTCGACCCGCTGCCATCAGTCAGCCGCCCATCGTCCAGAATCTGCAGAAATTTGTCCATGACGCGGGGATGAGCCTTTTCGATCTCATCGAAAAGGATCAAGCTGAACGGCTGTTTACGGACGGCGTTCGTCAGTTCGCCGCCGGCGTCGTGGCCCAGGTATCCGGCTGGGGCACCTGCCAGGCGCTCGGCGGCGTGCTCAGCGGCGAACTCGCTCATGTCGAAGCGGATATAGGCCCGCTCGTCACCGAAGATCATCTCAGTGAGAGCCTTAGCCAGCTCGGTCTTACCCACACCGGTGGGCCCGGCGAAGAACAGCACCCCGCGCGGCTTGGACGGCTGCGCCGCGGTCTGTGCACCGGACAGTCCCATGACCGAGCGGACGACGATATCAAGGCATCGTTCCACCGCCTCGTCCTGCCCCCGCAGCCTGCGCCCCAGCGTGTCGCGCGCATCGCCGAGCCGCTGCCGCAGCGCCGGCTTCCCCCACGGGCTGTCCAGGATCCCGACCCGGTAGCAGCGGGCCGCGTCCTCGATGCTGCCGACTGGGCCGATCCGCGACCGGCTCAGGCGCACGATCTCCAGCATGCTGCGCAGGGTCATGCCCTGGGTCTGCTCGGCGAATCGCCCCGCCTCGGACTCCAGATCCTCGGCGGTGGCCTCCCTGCCCAGCAGTCCCCGAGCCAGTACACGCGCTGCGACATGCCGGTCATCGATGTCTGGCACCGGGATCGCGATGCGCCGAATTGATTCGTTGCCCGCAAGAAACCAGGCGGGCAGTTCGCGCTCATGGTTGGCGATCCAGATCACTGGGTTGTACCTCGGTGTTTCATCATCCCAGTCCACCGGTGCCGCGGCGCGAGCAATACGTACTCGTAGTCGAGTAGACGACATAACATCGTGATGCCGATCAGATCGACGCGCTCGCTCGGTGCGCCGAAAAAGCGCGACGCGGCCGCGCCCATCAGCAGGCGCGGCCGCTCGCTCACCACCACGGTCACCGCGGGGCGCGCTGTTCCGCCATCCCATCCTCCAACCACCACAGCGCGCGCCCCACGGTTTAATGCATCGTCAATGTTGGCCCGGTTCCGCTTGGCGTCGCGGGCCGTCGAGAAGTACAGATGTCCGGGCCTCGTCTGACGCGAGTCGTAGCTAAGGCCAGTGATTTCCACGTTCAGATCGCCGTCGATTCGGCGCACGTCGAGTCCTTCGAGTAGTTCACCAAGTTTCACTTTCGCCTGACGGGCGATACACCGCCGCCACTGAAATACGATGCGGGCGTGACGTTCGAATCCGCCGCCGTCTCGACTCCGCTGTCCGCGACAACTGCCGCAAGCGTCAATTTCACCGTCGCATGATTGAGCGGAGCGCCGGCATCCGGCTCCTGCGCGACGACGTAGCCGCCGCCATGGACGTCGACGTTGACGCGCGACACTCGAGCCAGCTCCATCGCGCGCCTGAGACTGAGTCCCGCAAAATTCGGCGTCGCCCGCGTCAGCTTCGATCCCGTCAGCACTGGCAGATAGTCGTCAGGATCGGCGGACGATGCTGTAGGCGTCTTGCCGCTCGAGTCTTTGCCGAAATCGGGCATCGGAATCATGCTCGCAGTATCATAGGGCGGATTCGGCGCGGTGATATTCAAATCGCGGACGGCACCCTGCGCGATTTCACTGAACACCGGCGCCGCGATCAGGCCGCCGAAGTGCTCGTGGCCGACGTCGTACAGCGCCACCAGGATCAGCAGGCGCGGATCGTCCGCCGGCAGGAATCCCACGAACGACGACACGTGCCGATTCTGATAGTAGGTGCCGTTTTCCGGATTCACCATCTGCGCCGTGCCAGTCTTGCCCGCGACGATAAATCCGTCAACGCGCGCCTTCGCCGCCGTGCCGCCATCGGACATGACGACGTTGCGCAGCAGCAGATTCATCTGATGCGCGATATCGGGCGCGATCGCACGACGCATCACCTGCGGCGTATGCGTAAGTATCGCGTGCCCTTCCGCGTCGTATGCCGCCTTCACCACGTACGGCCTGACTATATTTCCGCCGTTTGCAATCGCTGCGTACGCCACCGCGAGTTGGATCGGCGTCACCGCCACGCCCTGCCCGAAGCCGTGATTGGCGAGATCGATTTCCTTCCATCCGGCAGGCTTGTTCAACAGCCCCGACGCTTCGCCCGGCAGATCGATTCCCGTGCGCGATCCGATTCCAAATGCGCGCAACCCTTCATAGTAGCGATCCGAACCAAGCGTCAGCGCGATTTTCGCCGCGCCGATATTCGACGACACTTCGATAATCCCGCCGAGATTGAGCCATCCGTGCGGGCTGTGATCGTGGATCGTGTGCTTGTCGAGAAAGAAATGCCCGTTCTCGCAGTAGAACTGTTTGTCGGTAGTGATTGCGTGATCGGCCAGCGCGATCGATCCGAGAATCCCCTTCATCGTCGAGCCGGGCTCGAACGCGTCCTCGACCGCCGGGATTGTGCAACCGATCGTGCAGGTTCGCCCCGTCGGCGTTCTCGTTCGCCATCGCCATCACCGCGCCGGTGAAAGGATCGAGCACGATCACGCTGCCGCGTTTCGCGCCGCTCGCCTTCACTTCGGCGGCCAACTCGGTCTCGGCGAGCGATTGGATCGACGAGTCTATCGTCAGCTCGAGCTGCGCGCCCGGCTCCGGCGCCTTGAGCGCCAGCGGGCTGTCGAAAATCGGATGCCCCTGCGCGTCATGATCGAAGCTCAGCTCGACCGCCTCGCCGCGCGCAATCCTGTCGTATTGCAATTCCAATCCGGAGAGCCCCTGGCCGTCCATCCCCGCCAACCCCACCACCGACGCGGCCAGGTTGCTCTCCGGATAAAACCGTTTGTATTCGCTAATCGTGCCGATGCCGTCGATCCCGAGCGCTTCCGCCGCCTGCGCTTTGTCCGGCGATATCCGACGCTCGAGCCACACGAACGGCGCGGCATTGTTCAGTTTCGACTCGAGCGCAATCGGCATCATCATCAGGATTGCCGCAAGCTTGCCGCGTTCGGCCGGCGTGCTCGACTCGATCACCTTCTTCGGCCGCGCGTAAACCGACCGCGTCTCGGCCGACAAGGCCAGCGGCACGCCGTTGCGATCGACGATCGGTCCGCGCACCGCTGCGAGTTGGGTTTCTCCCGTATGCTCGTGCATGCGCGAGCGAGTTCAATCGCGTGCCCGTACATCGCGACCAGCACCACCAGCCGAATCACCGCGAGGCCGAACAGCGCCGCCAGGGTTAGAGTGAGGGCTCCGATTCGAGCGCGCCGCTGCTTGAACGATGTATTCATGGGAGCATCACCACCTGCCCGCGGCCTGGCTGTGCGAGATGGTACTGCGGCGCGAGTGCGCGCAGCCTCTCGTGCGAGCTGAGTTGCGCCGCAGTCAGGCGCAGCCCGCGATTTTCGTCCTGCAGCTTCGCGATTTCCTCGTGCAATGCCGAAAGCCGATAGCCTTCCTGCGTCATTTGCAGCCGGATCATCAGCGTCGCGAATCCGACGATCGCGATAAGCGCGCCCAGAATCGTCGGCACGATCTTCGACGGCCGCCGCGTCGGTTTCACGCGCGGGCTCATCGCGAGCTCCGTTCGATACATCGCACTTTCGCGCTGCGTGCGCGTGGATTGCGCGAAGTCTCCGACGACGACGGCTTGATCACCTTGCGCGAAATCGCCGCGTAACCGCCCGCGCGCACCAACTCGCGAAAACGCTCCTTGACCGGACGATCCTCGAGCGAGTGATACGAGATGACGAGCATGCGCCCGCCCGGATTGAGCATCGCGGGACCGTCGCGCAGAAGCGCCGCGAGACTTTCCATCTCGTGATTCACCGCAATACGCAAAGCCTGGAAGGTGCGCGTAGCAGGATGCGCCCCGCCGCGCCGATGCGCTCCCAGAGCCCGCTCGACGATCGCGCGCAACTCGCCGGTGGTCTCGATTGGACCGCGCCGGCGCGCCTCGACGATCATCCGCGCAATCCGCCGCGACCCGCGCTCCTCGCCGTATGTATAGATGATGCGCGCGAGTTCCTCGGCGCTCTCTTCATTCACAATGTCTTTCGCTTGCAGCGTCTGCCGGTCGTCCATCCGCATATCCAACGGACCGTCGAGCCGGAATGAAAACCCGCGATTCGGATCGTCGAGCGCGTAGCTGCTCATGCCGAGGTCGGCGAGTATCGCGTCGGCGCCGTCGAAGTGATGCTGCTTCATGACGGCCGCAACTTCGCCGAAGTCGGCGCGCTCGAGCACGACGCGATCGCCGAACTCCCCCAGCCGGTCGCGCGCGACGGCAATCGCCGCCGCGTCGCGATCCAGCCCGAGCATCCGCGCCTTCGTGGCGCGTAGCATCGCCACCGCATGCCCACCCGTACCTACAGTCACGTCGACGAACGCGAGCGGACCGTGTGCGGACAACAGCCCGCACACCTCCTCCACCATCACCGGCACATGCCTCCGGTCCGCTGCGTCGTCTTCGTATCTCACTGCCAGATTCATCGCCGATCACAGACCAAGCTTCGCGAAAAATTCCGGATCCAATATTTTTTCCTCGGTGGCCTTCAGATACCTTGCCGAGAGTCTGCCGGTCCCAAAGTTGAAAATGATCCTGCATCGCCGAGAACGTCACCTCGCGATCCAGCTTCGCGAAGTCGCGAAGGTTGGTCGGAATCAAAATCCGTCCCTGCCGATCGACCGGCACCTCATGCGCTCCGCCGATAAAGAATGTCTCGAACGCCTGCACCCGCGGATCGAATCTTGGCTTGCTTCGCAGATTCGCGTTGAGCGTGTCCCACTGGCTCGGCGGATACAGCGCCAGGCATCGCTCGTTTTCGTAAGGGAAATTCGTGATATAAAGACGATCGTGATTCTCGCGCTGCAAAACTTCGCGAAATCGGGCCGGGATACTTACCCGACCTTTTTCATCGATCGCATGGTCGAACCGACCACTAAACACCGTCTCCCCTCCCCAGTGCCCCACAACATCCCACTCTATCCCACCTCAGTCAAGCAATTCGCGCATACTGAGATGTAATAAACTGACTATTGGCGCGATTAGTCAGTAACGAAGAAAAAGCGAAACTAGGAATACGATCTGGCTATTCGATGCGGATCACTGTCGGCAAACACTCGGCACTCGATGCGGATGCAGCAAGCGGGCTAACACGAGCCACTCTCAGCTGCATTCGCGCTGTCGGCGGCATGCACGTTCACTGAAAAGAGAACTTGACAGCGACGCTATTCATTGGCGAAACTCGCGCCAATCCGCTGGCCGAATCAACTACATGTGAAGTACGGGGCCTCAATCTCATCGGGGCATAGAGAGGATAGATGAAGACGGGAAATTCTTGGCTGCGAAGCGCGGCAGTCATCGCAGCAGGTGTAGTAATGACAGTGCTAATCGTCAGCCCTGCCGCTCATTCAAAAGGAAAAAAGAAAAAGGCGGAGCCGACGCCCACCGAAACCTTGACGCCGACCCCTACGCCGACTCCTGAAGTTCATTTGTGGAATTTCGATCAGGACAAGCCGGGCACCGTGGCCACTGGATGGAAAGCGATCGAAGGCGATTGGCAGGTGATCGCGGACCCGACCGCGCCCAGCAAGCCCAACGTATTCGGCTTGCCCGCCGGGCGTATGCTCAAGTCGCTGACCAGCATGCTCGCGTATTACCCAATCGCGATTGAAACCGATCCGACTGAGTATTCAGACTTTACTCTCGAAGCTCAGTTCCAATCCGTCGGCGGACGTTTCGATTGTTCCGGCGGTCTCATCTTCCGCTACGTCGACGCCAAAAATTTCTACCTGATGTCCGCCGGATGCCCCAGCGATTACTTCGCGCTCTCGCGGATGACCGATGGTGTCCTGAGCACCCTCAAGCAGCAGGTCGTGCCGACCGACAAAGGCACCTGGTACAGGCTCAAGGTGACCGCGCAGGGCGGACACTTCTCGTGTTACGACGATGAGAAGATGATCTTCGATTTCGACGACAGCAAAATCGCCAAGGGCAAAATCGGACTGTGGGCAGCCGACGATTCGCAGGCGGAATTCGACGACGTGAAACTCACGGTGATCGGCGCAGGCGAGAGCGCACCAACCCCGGCTCCCGCCGCATCCGCGTCTCCGTAGCACTGCCAATCCTGCCAGGCGTCCGCGACGTGTTGCATGCGGGCGCCTGGCAACTTACTCTGAATCTTAATGGAAACCACTCAAGAGAAAGCGCGGGTTGACGTTCGCATCGAACCGCTGCGCGGCCTTCCACTTGCGCTTGAAATCGTTGGCGGAATCGGGCGCACGACTGGGCTTGACGCTGCTGTGGGGCCTCGAGATCGTCCGCGACGCTTACTTCCGCCAGCTGGATCGTTTCAATGTCCGTCCGCGCCACAAACGCGCGAGCGCGTTTCCTCCCGGCCAGGCAAAGAAACAACGCACGACCCCGCCCCGCTAAGGCTCTCCGTCCTAATCTCGCGACTTCCTCCAGCACCTGCGCCAGGTACCGCGCGAGCTTGTCGTCGAGGACTCGCACGAGCGCGTCGGTCTGCGCGGCTTGCGTGATTTTCAGAAATCCTTCCAGGCGATGCTCTTTGTCGTGATTGCGAATCAGCCGCGCGATCATGCTTTGCGACAGCGCCGCCAGTTTGACCTCGAGCGCACGGCGGATCGCCTCCATAAGACCTTCGAGCTCCGCCTGCGGCGATGACGCGCCAAGCTGAAAGCCGCAACTCGAACATCGCGGAATAGTCTCGGGCACGATCGCGTCGCGCAGACTCGCATCGCACGACGCGGGCGCTCACGTCCGCCAGCCGCGCGCCAAGATGCGCGCCTTCGGGACGTCCCAGCGCGGCGATCGCGTTGAGCCGCGCGAGCGCGTCGAAGTACCGGCGCGCATCTCCCGCCGCCAGCTCGAGCCGCTCCATCTTCTCGAGCCATCGCTCATGCGCGCTCAGGTAACACTGCACGTAAGTCCATTTGAATTTCTGAAAGCGCGCTTCCAACGCGTCGAGACTGCGCGGCGGCCCGGTCAGGATTCGCGGCCCAAGCTCGACTCGCAGCAGTTCGCATTCGGTCTCCAGCGAGGTGATCGCCAATTGCTGCCAGGCGTTTTCTCTGGCGCCAGCTTCGTCCGGTGTGGCGCGCAAACCGGTCGCCGCCAGGTACTCGCGCATCGCACGCATCCGCGGAATGGATTCAGCCGCAGCCGCCAATACTTCGTATGCGCCAGCGATTTGGATTGCCGAGGCCAGATACGATCGATCCGCGGCCGCCTCGAGCATCGCAACCGCGCCCGACTCCGCCAGCGCGATAAATTTCTCGATCGCCATGCTGTTCGCCGCGGGCATCTCGAGGTTCGCTTCTCTCAGCGCCGAGGAAAGCACCTCGCGCGTGCGCACTGCTCCCTCGACCGCAAGCGCCATCGAGGCGTCGAGTCGATCGAGGCGCACGTCGAGACTCTCGCGATCGCGCGCTATCGTCAGCCTTGGATCGAATCCCCGCGCGAGCACGAGCGCAGCGTTGAACGCAGCAAGTTCGGGCGCGCCGGCGGCGGCCGGATCGAACCGGGCAGCATTGGTTTCCAAACGAATCACGCCGCCGGTGGAAACTTCCAGGCGGCGCAATAAGTCGCGGACGGCCGGCGTCGCATGCGCGTCCGCGCGTCGCACTGCGCGCGACTATCGGCAACAGCGACTTCAATTCTTCGATCGGGACGGCGGCCGTCTCGCCGCACGCGCTCTCGACGATCAGAGAATCGACGATTTCGCGCGCGAGGTCCTTTCTCGTATGGGTCGAAACCGGCGATCGTGTCGCGCGCGATCTTCCACGCGGCGCGTCCGGCTTCCGGCATGAGAACCTTGAGCAGCTTTGAGATCTCGGCATTCATCGTCAGGTCGGGCGGATAGATCAGCCGCGCCGTCGATTCGCCGCTGGCTGATGAGGTCGCCAACACTTCGCGCGCGAGGCGCGACAACGGCACGATCGCGGCGCGATCGAAGCTTGCACCATCCGGAACCGGACGACTGGCGATTGTCCGAAGCGCCTTGAGTGCTGCGGGATGGAACGGGAAGATCGCGTCAGGCGCCAATCCCGCAGTATCTATTCCCGCGTACGCGTGGCCGGCGTCGAGTTCGGCATCCTCTACGAGTCGCCGCGCGCGCCGCACCGCAATAGTCGTTTCCTCGTTCGGGTCACGCGGCGCGACCAGCAGCGCAGCGAGTCGGATGCGGTACCGCGGCGCGGCCGGCCGCGATCACGGTGAACTTTACCTGGCGGAAAGACGCGGCAACCTGCGGCCAGCGTCGCGAAAAAATCCGCGATAGTCTCGCAATTGCGACGTTCCGAAATCGATCGCGACCGTCACCGCCCTGATTCCCGTTCGCCATGCGGTTTCCAACGCGACATTCAACGCGGCCGCGCCGCGCAGCTGGCGGAAGAGATCGCCCGAGCTCTGGTTGCCGCCGATTTGTTCCGCCAGCACGCTCAGCAGGAACATCTCGACCTCGGCGCCGGTGATTCTCCCGGCCAGCTCGAGTCCGCAAACCAGCCGCCGCGCGTTTTGGGCGTCGAGCGCGCCCGCGCGTCTCTGCAGCGCGATTACGTAGTCGAGGAAATGCGTCTTGCCGCATCCCGCCGGCCCGCCGATCCAGAACACTCCGCCTTGCGGCCCCTCGAGATGCTGATTGAGGACTTCCCACGAGCGCTCGGCCGCGCGCGTGAAGACGTAGCTGGCGACGGTCGAGACGCGCGGCGAGGTCTGCAGTTCCAGCCGTTCAGGTGCGGGCGGCTCGAGTTCAAACCAA
This sequence comes from uncultured delta proteobacterium, assembly GCA_963733715.1. GTDB lineage: Bacteria > Desulfobacterota > Binatia > Binatales > Binataceae > Binatus. The sequence continues at coordinate 153,976 of CAVTEN010000028.1, read as the reverse complement.
CGCCGCGCGCTCGCTCGACGCACTCCCCCATGCTCAGATCCCATCAGGATGAAACTATCCAGCATAGAGCATCAAAATGTCATATCAGCCCAATCAAAATGTGGAGTTTCTGTCACGCCGAGAACAGATTCTCAGCTTCCGAGCAAGGGAACGGGAAACAAGACTCGGTCGGACTCAGTCGATGCGGGTCAGCTTGTGCTTTATTGCGTATCGCACCATCGCGGCGGTCGAGCGCAGCTCGAGTTTCTGCTTGAGATTGTCGCGATGCGCCTGCGCGGTCTTGACGCTGATGCCGAGTCGTTGCGCGACCTCCTTGGTGGTCGCGCCCTCGGCTATCAGCTTCAACACTTCGCGCTCGCGCCGGGTCGGACTCGCCGCGCGGGAACCATTCGTAGTCGCGCCGATTGCGCAGCCGCGCGAGCACGATCGGCGCGATTGTGGGGCTCAGATATTGCCGCCCCGCGTTAACCGCGCGCACCGCGCTCAGCAATTCAGCCGACGCGTCGGTCTTGACCACGTAACCCGCGGCGCCCGCTTCTCCAAGAGCCTCGAGCACGTATTCCTCTTCCTGATACTCGCTGAGCATCAGCACTTTGGCAGCTCGGAGCTTCTTTGGCGATTCGACGCGCGGCAGACAGGCCTCCGATTCCCCGCATCCCGATATCCATCACGACCACTTGCGGCTTCAGTCGCAACGCAAGCGCGACGGCCTGCTCACCATCCGACGCCTCTGCGATCACCTCGCACTCATTTGCCAGCAACATTCGCAATGCCTCGCGAAAGATCCGATGGTCATCGGCGAGCAGCACGCGAATCCGTCCATGATCTTCCATCAGGCTGACTCCGGAATTTCGGCGACGACTGTAGTTCGGCCGGCTCGCGATTCCACGATCAACGTCCCGCCCATCAACTCCAGCCGCTCCCGCACGCCGGTCAAACCAGTGCCCTCGCCTTTGCCGTCGTCGATCCCGCGGCCGTCGTCGCTAACCGAGACGCGCGCGGCCGCGTAGTTGTTTTCGATCGTAACCTGGACTGACTTCGCTCGCGCATGCCGAATCACGTTGGACAGCGCCTCGCGCACGACCTGGAAACATAATTGCTGGACCGGGCGCGAGATTTCTTCCGCCGCGCCGCCGTTATCGAGATGAACAAACTTCGCCTTCACGCCTGCGCGATTCAGCCGCCCAAACTCGTGCTCGATTGCTTCGTCGAGCGAGGCGTTTCCAATCGAGGCCGGACGAAGTTCGCGGGTTTTGCGGCGCAACTCCTCCTCGACCTGCTTGAAGATCGAGCGCGCCGCTTCGGGCGGGCCGTCGAGTGCGATCTTTGCGGCCGCCAGCAACTGCGCCTGATCGTCGTGCAGGTCGCGAGCGATCCTTGCGCGCTCCTCGTCGATCGCGGCAAACATTCTGAGCGCAAGCTGACGCACGAGGAGGCCGTGCCGCGACGCATCGCGCTCCAACACCCAGCTTGCCGCGAATGGAGCCAGCCGCTCGACGATCGCCTCCGCCCTTGCAGCGGACGCGCGCGCGTCGCGTGAGGCAAGCGCGATCGCCCCGGCCCCGAACGGGATGCAAACATACGACCCGGCGAAAACTCTTTCCTCGAGATATTGCTTGACGCGATCGGCATCGCTCGCATCGCGATCGGACCAGTGCCCGATCACGATGTGGCGCCGGAAACTCTCCGACAGCGCGCTGGCCTCCGACCGGATCGAATTCCTTAGGGACGCCCGGCGAAGAAGCGGCCAGCATCAACTCACCGCCGTCCGCAATCGCGACCATCCATTGATCGAAGCCGGCTCCGGCTGCGACGATTTCGCCGAAGCGCCGGAAGCGATCGGCCGGCTGCGCACGCCGCACCGCAGCGACCGCATTGTCCAGGTAATCCGCCGCCATCCGCTCTCGCAGCAGTTCCCGCTTTGCGCCGACGGCCTGACGACCGCTCTCGGCGCCGTGCGTGCGCCAGAAATCGAGCGACGCGCGCGCCGCGCCCAGTTCGATTTCAACAAAGACGGCTCGCGCCATCAGTTGAAGCAACGCTTCCAGTTCACTTCGGGCGCGATCGACTCGCGCCACTATCGCGATTCGCACCGCACTGACGCCGTCGGTAAACGCCGATCCGGCTATCTGGAATCCCTCGCCTGTCTTTTCGACTCGCGCGATCGCGGCGATTTCCCGCGCGCTCAGCGCTATCTGATCAATCGATTCGATTTGAGCTCGCAACACCACGCGGCCGCTTCGTACCACGCGCAGCAACCGCGTCACTCAACCGATTGTCGAGCGCGAGCAGGACCGCATTCACAACCGCGTCCCATCGCGAGTCTCCCCGCGGCGCGCACGCCATTTGCCCGAGCGTTCACGCCGTTGGATTGAAACGCGATCGCGCATCGCTCGGCCGCGATCGTAGCAACGCCAAGCTCGGCGATAGCGGCGATCCGATCGCCGAAAGATGATTGCCGCGATGGAAGTCGGGACGCCTCAATCGCCAGCCGATCGCGATGTTTCAGAACGTTTCTCAATATTACGCCTTCATAAGATGACAGAGGGACACGGTAGTTCTAAGGACGGCGCGCAGATGCGACGCGCATCCAGTTACCCAAGGAACGGTTTGTGTGGGAGTATGACTTTTGGATCAGACGCCGCGCGGCGAAGGAAAAAGAGTTACAGCGCAGGAATCGTGAATGATGCTTGCAAACTAACTCCCAACCCCTTCTTCAAGTGGAAGGGGAACCAGACAGCGATCAGGTCCGGGATGTCCGGAATCTGACGGCTTCGATAGCTTTGTGGAGGGTGACCGCAGGCGGAAAGGTCAGGCGATCTGAATCCTCATCTTACCCCTTGCCGGCTTGTTCCTCTCCTGCACATGGATGTTCACGTCGCAGCCGAGTCGAGTCAGGAATTCACAGAGTCGCTCTATCGAGAACTTTTCCAGGCGGCCGCGCACGATGGCTGATACCTTAGGCTGGTCAACCCCAAGCAGGGCCGCCGCTTTGACCTGACTCAGCCCGCGCCGCGCAATGATCTGGCCGATCTTGATCGCGATGTTCGCCTTGATGTCGAGTTCGTCGGCGTTGGGGAGACCTAAATCTCGAAAGACATTCCCGCTGCTAACTTCGTAATCGACGAATTTACTCATAACTTTGCTCATCTCCTGGAGTGAACTCTCATGCTGTGCAATTCCTTTGCGCGCTTAAGCCTTTCCTCTATGAGATCGATTTCGCGTTTCGGCGTTGCAATACCCGACTTGGACTTTTTCTGAAAAGCATGAAGAACATAAATCGCCTCGGCGAACTTCACTGTATAAACCGCTCGATACGTATCGCCGTCGTAGTCTTCAACGATCTCGACAACGCTGGCACCGCCGAAACCCTTCATCGGTTTCGAGTCGGGATGTTTTCCTCCGCTCTGCGCAACTTTGATCGCGAAACCAATGTGCGATTGGGCGGTCGGTGGAAACTTTTTCAGATCGTCTTTGCTGCTCCGAACCCATACTACCGGCTTGAGCGACTCCCCTTTCCCCGGCGTCACGAGTCTGATTATATGCCCTTAAGGGCATAGCGTCAATTTGCCAAGTGGTGAACGAACGCGGAGATCCTTCTTTGTTCAGGGGTGGGCGGAATCTGAGGGCTTTGACAGCTCGTCGCCCAGCGCCTTCATCTCGGCGCCGAATGCGGTCCAGTCGCCGGCGCGGATTGCGTCCATCGCGCGATTGTAGTGCTGCGCGGCGCTCGTCATGTCGGCTTTCCCTGCGCCAAGACTCGGGCCCTGCGCGATCGACTGCGGCGCCAGCTCGGTCGCGATCGCCTTGGCGATCGTTGGCGCCGGCGGAGCTTGATTCTCGAACAGCGCCGCCATCGTCAGGTCGAGCGTGTCGCCCATCACGACGCGGTCGCTGTATGACGCGACCACCCGCTGCAACTCCGGCAACTGGCCGTTCTCGGCGCGGATGAACAGCGGCTCGACGTAGAGCAGCGAGTCCTGGATCGGTATCACGAGCAGGTTGCCGAGCAGGACCTTCGAGCCCATCTGGTTCCACAGCGAAAGTTGACGCGAGATTTCCGGATTCTGATTGATGCGCGCCTGGATCTGATATGGGCCGTAAAAAAGCCGGTCCTTCGAAAATGAATACTCGAACAGATGACCGTAGTCGGCGCCGTCGCAGCGCGCGGCCATCCACGCGATCATGTTGTCGCGTCCCGACGGCGTCATCGGCAGCATCAGCATGTATTCCGCCTGCGCCTCGCCCGGCAGCCGCATGATCACGTAGTACGGCGTCATCGGACCGTCTCGCCGGCGTAGTTTTCGCGCGGAAATCCCCACAGGTCCTCGCGGTTATAGAAGACCTGCGGATCAGTCATGTGATAGGTGCGGAAAGTGTCGGCCTGGATCAGGAAAAAATCTTCCGGATAGCGGATGTGCGCGCGCAAGTCCGGCGGCATCGCGACATCGGCTTGAACATCGCGGGGAACACGCGCTGCCACGTCTTGATAACCGGGTCGTCGGGATCCGACATGTAAAAATCGGTGTCGCCGGTGTACGCGTCGACCACCACCTTGACCGAATTGCGGATGTAGTTGATTCCGTCGCGCGTTGCGCTGCGAGTACGGGTAATGATCGCTGGTGGTATAGCAATCGAGATCCAGACCATGCGCGCCGTTGAGAATCACGGCGTAAGGATCGCGGTCGATATTCGAGGAACGGCGCGATGTACTGCGATTCGTTCCTTGATGTTGCGGCGAATCATGATCTTGCTCTTATCGACGATATTCTCGGTAACGAGCAAATTGATGTCGCGAAAGAAAATGCTGAACAGCAGACGGCGAAAAAATCCCGACACCGGCACGCCGCCCGATCCCGCGTAATACGAAAAGACGTTGTCGGCGCCCTTGGGATAGTCGAACTCGGGCGTCGCCGAATCGACCACGGCGTAGTTGTCGCGCGCCTCGCCAAAATAAAGCGCGGGCTGGTCAACCTTCAGCCCCACATCCGAGCGCGGCGGGATATCCTTTATATAGAACACCGGCAGCCCCTCGGTGTCCTTCTTGTTGACCGGGCTCATCGCGAGCCCCGCGCCGTGGGTGAACTTGAGATGCTGATTGACCCAGGTCTGCGCGGTCTCGGGCAGCGCGTCGATATTCATCTCGCGCGGCGACAGCATCACCTCGGTATACTTGCCCTCGATCCAGTAGCGATCGATATCGACGTCGCGAAAATCGTAGTAGGTGCGAATTTCCTGCAACTGGCGGTAGGTGTCGATGAGCGGGCGCGGGTCCCACAGCCTGATGTTCTTGACCGTCGCCTCGTCCTGCTCGAGCGCCGCGGGCGTGAGCGTGCCCTGCCCCGCAAACGGCTTCACGTCAACCGTGTCGAGCTTGTATGCATGCCGCGTCGCCTCGATATTGCGCTCGAGGTACGGCTTCTCGACCCGCAGCTCGTCGGGCTTGACCCACAAGCGCTCGATCACCGGCTGGATGAAATTCATGATGAGCGCGGGCGCCGAACACGATAACGAACGCGGCGACCGGAATTCGCAGTCCGCCCTCGCGCGCGTTGTAGATGCACATCGCGGCGGCCGCGAGCGCCAGCAGCACCAGCAGCCACAGGCCCGGCTGCCACAGGATTCGATCGACGTAGCGGAGTCCGAACACGACACCGTCGGTATGCAGCAGCAGGTCGAAGCGGCCGAGCCAGTAACTCATCGCGCGCTGGATGAAGAACAATCCCAGCAGGACAGACAGATGCCCCGCGGCGCCCGGCGAAACCCGCGGCGGCGATTCCTTGAAGTCGAGCGCGCCGCGCGCCCAATAGACCGCGATCGCCATTCCGGCCGCGAGCACGATCAGCATCAGGAACAGATCGCGCATCTCCTCGAGCAGCGGCACCGTGAAGACGTAAAAGCCGATGTCGTTGCCGAACGCCTTCTCGACGATTCCGAACGGCACCCCGTAGAGACCCTTCAGGTAAACGTCCCAGCTCGCGGCCTCGCCTTGCGCCGCGAACAGCGCCAGCACCGCAGCGCCGCCCGCGACGATCACGCGCCACGGCACGCGTTCGCCGAGCGCGCGAATCAGCTCAGGCAGATTGACCTCGACCATCTCGTCGGGACGGCGCACGACGCGCAGCCGCTCGTGATTGCGGCTCGATCCGATCGCAATCAGCCCGCTTACGAAAATGGCGGTGAACGCGACCAGCCACACGATGAGGAAGATCGCGATCTCCGCGCCGACTGTGGTATTGAAAACGCCGCCGAAGCCGAGCCGTCCGTACCACAGGTAGTCGACCAGCAGCTGATCGAAGAAGCTCAGCGCCAGCAGCGCGACGATAACGACCGCCGCGATGGCGATCAGGAGATTGCGGGGCCGCATCAGCGTGCTGTGCTATTCGCCACGCCCGATTTGGATGACGTGTTCCCGCACCACGTCGGGCGGGCAGAGCCAGATGAACACCTTGAGTGTGAGATAGCCGATGACCAGCCAATCGAGCTCGCCGACAATCGGGATCATGTCGAGCTCGAGCGCGGGCGGTGTCAGCATGAGCAGCGCGCCCATCCACGGCACCGTCTTCGCCAACCTCGGGACGCGGTCGTCGGTCCACAGCCGATAAAAGAGACGGACGAATTGCGGCAGATACATTACGAGCCGGCTGAGTTGCATCGGCCCCAGGAATTGCATGCGAAGTATCTTCGAGAACATCGTCTTCCCCGCCAGCATCATACTCTAACACAGCGCGGCGCCGAAGATGTCTTCCGGTGGGGTCGCCGAATGCGGTCCAGTCGCCGGCGCGGATTGCGTCCATGCGCGCGATTGTAGTGTTGCGCGGCGCTTGTCATGTCGCCTTTTCCCGGTCCTGCGCCGACGGTCGGGCCCTGCGCGATCGACTGCGGCGCCAGCTCGGTCGTGATCGCCTTGGCGATCGTTGGCGCGGGCGGAGCTTGATTCTGGAACAGCGCCGCCATCGTCAGGTCGAGCGTGTCGCCCATCACGACGCGGTCGCTGTATGACGCGATCACCCGCTGCAATTCGGGCAACTGGCCGTTCTCGGCGCGGATGAAAAGCGGCTCGACGTAGAGCAGCGAATCCTGGATCGGTATCACCAGCAGGTTGCCGAGCAGGACCTTCGAACCCATCTGGTTCCACAGCGAAAGCTGGCGCGAGATTTCGGGATTCTGATTGATGCGCGCCTGGATCTGATAGGGGCCGTAAAACAGCCTGTCCTTCGAAAATGAATATTCGAACAGATGACCGTAATCGGCGCCGTCGCAGCGCGCCGCCATCCACGAGATCATGTTGTCGCGCCCCGCCGGCGTCATCGGCAGCATCAGCATGTATTCCGCCTGCGCCTCGCCCGGCAGCCGCATGATCACGTAGTAGGGCTGCATCGGGACCGTCTCGCCGGCGTAGTTTTCGCGCGGAAATGCCCACAAGTCCTCGCGGTTATAGAAAACCTGCGGATCGGTCATGTGATAGGTGCGGTAAGTGTCGGCCTGGATCTGGAAAAAATCTTCCGGATAGCGGATGTGCGCGCGCAAATCCGCCGACATCGCGGACATCGGCTTGAACATCGCGGGGAACACGCGCTGCCACGTCTTGATAACCGGGTCGTCGGGATCCGACATGTAAAAATCGGTGTCGCCGGTGTACGCGTCGACTACCGCCTTGACCGAATTGCGGATGTAGTTGAGCCCGTCGCCGTTGCGCTGCGAGTAAGGGTAGTGATCGCTGGTCGTGTAGCAATCAACGATCCACACCATGCGCCCATTGAGAATCACGGCGTAAGGATCGCGGTCGATATTCAGGAACGGCGCTATGTACGCGATGCGTTCCTTGATGTTGCGCCGAATCATGATCTTGCTCTTATCGACGATATTCTCGGTAACGAGCAGATTGATGTCGCGAAAGAAGATGCTGAACAGCAGGCGCCGGAAAAATCCCGACACCGGCACGCCGCCCGAGCCCGCGTAATACGAAAAGACGTTGTCGGTGCCCTTGGGATAGTCGAACTCCGGCGTCGCCGAATCGACCACGGCGTAGTTGTCGCGGCTCCTCGCCAAAATAGAGCGCCGGCTGGTCAACCTTTAGCCCGACGTTCGATCCGGCGGAATGTCCTTTATGTAGAACACCGGCAGCCCCTCGGTGTCCTTCTTGTTGACCGGGCTCATCGCGAGCCCCGCGCCGTGGGTGAACTTGAGATGCTGATTGACCCAGGTCTGCGCGGTCTCGGGCAGCGCGTCGATATTCATCTCGCGCGGCGAGAGCATCACCTCGGTGTACTTGCCCTCGATCCAGTAGCGATCGATATCGACGTCGCGAAAGTCGTAGTAGGTGCGAATTTCCTGCAACTGACGGTAGGTGTCGAGTAGCGGGCGCGGGTCCCACAGCCTGATGTTCTTGACCGTCGCCTCATCCTGCTCGAGCGCCGCGGGCGTGAGCGTGCCCTGCCCCGCAAACGGCTTGACGTCAACCGTGTCGAGCTTGTACGCATGCCGCGTCGCCTCGATATTGCGCTCGAGGTACGGTTTCTCGACCCGCAGCTCGTCGGGCTTGACCCACAGGCGCTCGATCACCGGCTGGATAAAATTCATGATGAGCGCGGGGCCGAACACGATAACGAACGCGGCGACCGGAATTCGCAGTCCGCCCTCGCGCGCGTTGTAGATGCACATCGCGGCGGCGGCGAGCGCCAGCAGCACCAGCAGCCACAGGCCCGGCTGCCACAGGATTCGATCGACGTAGCGCAGTCCGAACACGACACCGTCGGTATGCAGCAGCAGGTCGAAGCGGCCGAGCCAGTAGCTCATCGCGCGCTGGACGAAAAACAATCCCAGCAGGACTGACAGATGTCCCGCGGCGCCCGGCGAGACCCGCGGCGGCGATTCCTTGAAGTCGAGCGCGCCGCGCGCCCAATAGACCGCGATCGCCATGCCGGCCGCGAGCACGATCAGCATCAGGAACAGATCGCGCATCTCCTCGAGCAGCGGCACCGTGAAGACGTAAAAGCCGATGTCGTTGCCGAACGCCTTTTCGACGATTCCGAACGGCACTCCGTAAAGGCCCTTCAGGTAAACGTCCCAGCTCGCGGCCTCGCCTTGCGCCGCGAACAGCGCCAGCACAGCAGCGCCGCCGGCACGATCACGCGCCACGGCACGCGTTCGCCGAGCGCGCGAATCAGCTCGGGCAGATTGACCTCGACCATCTCGTCGGGACGGCGCACGACGCGCAGCCGCTCGTGATTGCGACTCGAGCCAATCGCGATCAAGCCGCTCACGAAAATGGCGGTGAACGCGACCAGCCACACGATCAGAAAGATCGCGATCTCCGCGCCGACGGTGGTATTGAAAACGCCGCCGAAGCCGAGCCGCCCGTACCACAGGTAATCGACCAGCAGCTGATCGAAGAAGCTCAGCGCCAGCAGCGCGACGATAACGACCGCCGCGATAGCGATCAGAAGATTGCGGGGCCGCATCAGCGTGCTGTGCTATTCGCCACGCCCGATTTGGATTACGTGTTCCCGCACCACGTCGGGCGGGCAGAGCCAGATGAACACCTTGAGCGAGAGATAGCCGATGACGAGCCAATCGAGCTCGCCGACTATCGGGATCATGTCGAGCTCGAGCGCGGGCGGTGTCAGCATGAGCAGCGCGCCCATCCACGGCACCATCTTCGCCAACCTCGGCACGCGATCGTCGGTCCACAGCCGATAAAAGAGACGGACGAACTGCGGCAGATACATTACGAGCCGGCTCAGTTGCATCGGCCCCAGGAATTGCATGCGAAGTATCTTCGAGAACATCGTCTTCCCTGTCAGCATCATACTCTAACACAGCGCGGCGTCGAAGATGTCTTCCGGTGGGGTCGTTTTTGTTACAATAGCGCTGATCGTGAGGAGGCGAAGCGGAGTGAAGAGGCACATGGCGCTGGGCGATTTTCTGGTCGCCTATCTGCGCAAGATTGGCGTGTCGCATGTTTTCGGGATTCCCGGGGACCTCGCGCTCAAGTTGTTTTTTGCGCTGGGCCGCAAGCACGGGATGGAAATCATCACGCTGTCGCATGAGCCGGGCGTCGGCTTCGCGGCGGACGGCTATGCGCGCGCGACCGGCAAAATCGGCGTCATCTGCGTCACTTACGGCGCCGGCGGCCATAACATGGTCAATCCGGTGGCGGGATCGTTTTCGGAACGCGTGCCGATTTTGATTTTTTCAGGAGGCCCGGGCGAAGAGGAACGCAAGCTCGGCACTCTGATTCATCACCAGGCCCGCGAGATCGAATCGCAACGCCGCATCTACGACGAGGTCACTTGCGCGAGCGCCGTGCTGACCGATCCGAGCACTGCCGCCAGCGAATTGCATCGCGTCGTGAAGCGCATCTGGGCCGAGCAGCGGCCCGGCTACGTCGAGATTCATCGCGACATGGTCGATCGGCAAATCGAAGTTCCCGAGGATCTGATCGAATGGGACGGGCGGCTGCACTTCCAGGAATCCGATGCGCGCAAAGTCGAGGAAGCGGCGCATGAGACGGCCGCGATGTTCAACGAGAGCAAAAAGCCGGTGCTGATCGCCGGCATCGAGATTCACCGCTTCAAGGCGTCGCACGATCTGGTCGAGCTGGCCGAGAAGATGGGCGCGCCGGTGTTCACGACCGTGCTCGGCAAGGGCGCGTTCCCGATGGACCATCCGCTGTACATGGGCGTGCACGTCGGCCCGATCAGTCCGCCGTCGATCGTCGAGCGGATGGACGCGGCCGATTTCGTGCTCAACCTCGGATGTCTCAAGACCGACATGAACTTCGGCAACCGTCCGCCGCACGTGATCCAGGAAAAGACGGTGTGGGCGGTCGATCGCAAGGTCGAGGTGAAGTATCACACCTACACCGACGTCGGCATGCGCGATTTCGCGCGCGCGCTGTTGCGGGAGAAGCTGCGGAAGCATCATGAGAAGGTGCAATACGCCGACAATCTTCGCGAGATTGCCGCGCGCGACGGCAAGCCGGTCAAGGTCAGTCAGATCCTTGCGGTGGTAAACGAATTCCTCGCCGACAAGCGCGACTACATAGTGGTTACCGAGTCGGGCGATATGCTGTTCGGCGGGCTCGACATCCGGGTGCCTCACAACAACGGCTATTTCGCGCAGGGATTTTACGCGTCGATGGGATTTGCGGTGCCGGCCGCGCTCGGCGCGCAAATCGGCAGCGGGCTTCGGCCGCTGGTGATGTGCGGTGACGGCGGCTTCCAGATGACGGGGCCGGAAATTTCGCAGGCGCCGGCCAAGGGCGTGAATCCGATCGTGGTGCTGATCAACAACGGCGGATGGGGCATCTTCCGGCCGATAGCCGAGCGGCGCGAGCTGCTCGAGATTCCGCCGTGGCCGTATGCGCAACTCGCGCGCGATTGGGGCGGCGAAGGATTCGAGGCGACTACCGTCGAGCAGTTGCGCGACGCGCTCCGAGCGGCGCACGACTGCAAATCGTTTGCGATTATCGACGTGCGAGTCGAACGCGACGACCTGTCTCCGGTGACGGTGAAATACATCAAGGCGGCGGCAAAGCGATCGCAGGCGCCGCCGGAGCACGCGGCGCGCGGGAATTCGCGCTTATGACCGATTTAGTAAAGTCCGGTTCACTCGAGCCTGACGCACTCGAACAGTATCGGCGCAAGTATCGCGACTTCCGATGGGAGACGCCGGAGTATTTCAACTTCGCCGCGACCATCGACAAGTTCGCCGAAGATCCGCACCGCGTCGCGATCCTGTGGGAAGACAGCGAGGGCCGGCGCGCGCGTCTGACGTTCGCCGACATCGCGGCTCAATCGAAGCGCATCGCGACTGTTCTCGCCGGCCACGGAATCAGGCGCGGCGATGCGGTCCTGCTGGTGCTGCCGCGAATCACGCTATGGCAGGCCGCGTATATCGGCGCGCTCAGGCTCGGCGCGATCGTCATCCCATGCACCTCGATGCTGCGCGAGAAGGACCTGGTGTATCGCGCGAATCATTCCGGCGCGCGCGCGATTATCGCCTGCGTCGAGAACGCCACGATGATTGCCGAGCTGCGCAAGGAATGCCCCAGCCTCGAGCACTACTTCATCGCTGGCGCCGCGCGCACCGGATGGCTCAGCCTGCAGGAATACATGGGACATTCGTCGGCTGCATTCAGGCCTGCGAATACCAAGGCGTCGGAGCCGGCGATTTGCTACTACACTTCCGGCACGACCCGTGAACCGAAGGCGGTCCTGCATAGTCACTCATATACCTACAGCCACAAATTCACCGGGCTTAACTGGCTGGACCTCAAGCCGGGCGATATCCATTGGACAACCTCGGACACCGGATGGGCCAAGGCGGCGTACGGCGTGCTGTTCGGGCCGTGGATGAACGGTGTGACGACGTTCATGTACAACGGGCGCTTCGAGGTGATGAAGGAACTCGAGTTGCTCCGTCGCTACGGCATTACTACTTTCTGCGCGCCGCCGACTGAGTATCGGATGATCATTAAAGAAGACCTCGCGGGCTTCGAATTCCCGAAACTGAGGCATTGCACAGGAGCGGGCGAACCGCTGAATCCCGAAGTGATCGAAGTCTGGCGCGAGAAGTTCGGACTAACGATTCATGACGGCTACGGGCAAACCGAGACGACCATCCTCGCGGCGAACATGCCGGGGATGCCGGTAAAACCCGGCTCGATGGGCCTGCCCTTCCCCGGCCACGATGTTCGCGTGATCAACAATGATCTCGCAGAGACGAAGACCGACGAGCTCGGCGAGCTAGCACTGCGCGTGGCTCCGGAGCGTCCTCCGTCGCTGTTTCTCGAATATTGGAAGAACGCCGAAGAGACAGCCAGCGTGTTCAAGGGCGACTGGTACCTGACCGGCGACCAGGCCACGCGCGACGCCGACGGCTATCTGTGGTTCGTCGGCCGCGCCGACGACGTGATCATCTCGGCCGGCTACCGAATCGGCCCGTTCGAAGTAGAAAGCGCGCTGCTGGAACATCCCGCGGTGATGGAATCCGCAGTGGTAGCGACGCCCGACGCCGATCGCGGCTCGATCGTCAAAGCTTTCGTGAAGCTGCGGCCCGGCGCCGAGCCCGGCGATCGGCTGGTCGCGGAACTGCAGGAGCATTGCAAGCGCATCACCGCGCCCTACAAATACCCGCGCGAGATAGAATTCATCGACGAGCTGCCCAAGACAGTCAGCGGAAAAATCCGCCGCGTCGAATTGCGCAAACAGGAAGAATCGCGCAAGGGCAAATCCGTTTGAGTTGAGGTCCGTACTCAATGAAGGGGGAACGTCGCATGACACATCGCACGATGCGATCGCAGGAACGATGGCTAAATCTCGTCGCTGAGAGTTCAGCAGCGGCCATCACCTTCACGCGCAACCTGACCGTACTCGTCGCGCTGCTCATCTTGGCCCTGCAGGCGACGTCGCAAGCGAAAGACACGCCGCGTCCGTTGTCGTCATACAATTGGGCAGCGAAAGCGTCGCCTAATCTGGCGGCCAAGCCGCCGCCCAAAGCCGCGGTTCGCAGATTGATGGAGCAGCTAGAATCGGATTTCGGTGAAGCGAATGACCAGACTCGAATCTGTTCGTTCCGGTTCGTCGACCTTGGCCACGACGGCAACCTGACCCTGCTAGTCTCGCGCTACGATGGGGGCCGGGGCGGATGCGGGAGCGTTTATATCGTCGATCGCACGGCTAGTGGTTTCCAGCAGCACGACTTGTGGACGAACGTTTACGGCAACGACGACGTTAACGATGTGCTCAGTGACATCGACGGCAAGACTTACCTTGCTGTCGGCAGCTACCAGATTGGGGATCGCTGTACCCTAGGCTATCACGAAGATTTACGCCTGGGACGGGAGCAACTACTCCAACCAGAGCGATCAGCCTCGCTTCAAGCCGTACTATGAGCACGAAATTGAAATGCTGAAGAAGGGAGTCGCCGATGTTAATCCTGAGTGCAACAAGGCAAGCATCGCGAAGATTCAGCGGGATCTTCTTGGTGCGCCGCCGAATACCGGTCTCGACGACGCGATCAGATTGGCCAAAAGCAGCGATCCACTCCGGCGCGTATTCGCCGCGGAGGTGCTTAGGGATATCGGCACGGCGGAAGCGAAACCCTACCTGCACGCGCTCATCAGCGATCCCAATCAAGAAGTCGCAGCGGCAGGGAAAGGAGCTTACGCCTTTGGCCACTTCGAGCAGAAACCGCCGCCGCAAAAGGATATCCTTCCGCAGATCATCGACGACCAATTGCAAAACCATAACCCGCCTGTGGTGGGACCGTGGCGCTTAATTCTTCCGCCGGCCTTTAACGGTGCCGCAGTGGATCTAAAGGCTGACTACAGCAAATGGTGGGATAGGTTTGGTTTCGATTCGCAGGAACAATGCGAGTATGGCGCTGAGATCTTAAGCAAGAGCTATGGTCACACGGAGCCGTATCGTGATGGCAAGTGTGTCCCCGCTTCCGCTCTGGAAAAATCGACGACGCGTAGCTGAGTCTGTGAGCCGCGCGAACAACGTCGAGTTGCGCAAACAGGAAGAGTCGCGCAAGGGTAGATCCGTTTGAGAGCGGCGAGATGACGCGCTAAACGTTTGGGACTAGGAGAATAAAAAAATGGCAAAGACATTTGGAGCGGAATCGACGGCTGACGAGGTACTCGAGGGCGTCGATCTTAAGGGTAAGCGAGTACTGGTAACTGGCGTCTCGGCCGGGCTGGGCGTCGAGACTGCCCGCTCGATCGTCGCGCACGGCGGCACTGTAGTCGGCACGGCGCGCGATCTGAATAAAGCGCGGCAGGCGCTCGCGCAGGCAGGCAATCCATCGGTCGAACTGGTCGAGATGGATCTCGCGTCGCTCGCGAGCGTACGCAAGGCGGCGGAGGATTTATTGAAGCGCGCCAAGCCCTTCGATGTGATCATCGCGAACGCCGGCGTGATGGCCTGTCCGCAAGGCAAGACGCAGGACGGTTTCGAAACGCAATTCGGCACCAATCACCTGGGGCATTTCGTGTTCATCAATCGGCTGGTGCCGCTGCTGAAGTCCGGCGCTCGAGTCGTCACGGTCTCCTCTGCGGGTCATCAGATAAGCGATGTCGATATTGAAGATCCGAATTTCGAGCGAACTCCTTATCAGGCATTTGCTGCGTACGGCCGCTCGAAGACGGCAAATATTCTGTACGCGGTGGCGCTCGACAGCCGCCTCAAAGGACGCGGCGTGCGCGCGACCTCACTTCATCCGGGCGGAATCCAGACCGAACTAAGCCGGCATCTCACGCCTGAGCTCATCGATCAGATGAGGGCGCGATTAGCCAAAGCTGCTGCAAGCAGTCAGGGGCAGCCGTTTCGGTTCAAGACGGTTCCCCAAGGCTCGGCGACTTCGGTGTGGAGCGGTTTCGTCGGACAGGCAGACGCGGTTGGCGGGCACTATTGCGAGGACTGTCACGTATGCGAGGTGAATGATGACACGAGCTCGCGCGTCGGTGTCCGCTCCTACGCTCTCAACCTCGCACACGCCAACGACTTGTGGCGCAAGAGCGAGGAGATGGTCGGCGAGCGCTTTCCATTATAGATACTGGGTGCAGGGGTCACCCCTGCCGCGGAAGGGTGAAACCCGCGGAGGGTTTCACATTAAATCGCAGAGAGAATCGAAATGGCACCGACTTTCGAAAAGCCCATTGGGATGGTCGCGAAGCCCACGCGGCCGCAAGAGTTCTACGATAGCGTCAAGCAGAAGTTTGCCGAGGAACGCGACCTCAGGCTGAGCTACCGTCCCGAAGGCACCGCGCAATACACGTCGGACCTTTCGGGCGAACTGTCGAGGTACGAAGTTGACCCGTACGCCGGCGAGGTCACGCCGCGCGAACCAATCAACGATACCGTCGAGGTCCTGTTTATCGGCGGAGGTTTTTCAGCGCTGTTGACCTCCGCGCGGCTGCGCGAGCATGGCGTCGAGAGTATTCGTATCGTCGAGCGCGGCGCCGATGTCGGCGGCACGTGGTACTGGAATCGATACCCCGGCGTGGCATGCGACGTCGTCGCGTATGACTACCTGCCCTTGCTCGACGAGTTGGACTACGTGCCCAAGGACCACTACGCGAAGGGCCCCGAGATTTTCGCGCACTGTCAGGCTATCGCGAGAAAGTACAACTTGTACGAGCTGGCAACCTTTCAGACCACGGTTACGTCGACCGAGTGGGATCCGGTCGAGCAGATGTGGAACCTCACGACCGACCGCGGCGATCATATGAAGGCGCGATTCGTCATCTGCGCCAACGGCACTCTGTCCAAGCCGAAGCTGGCGAAGATCAAAGGACTCGAAACGTTCAAGGGACATTCTTTCCACACTTCGCGATGGGACTATGCCTACACCAAGCCCGATCTCTCGGGCCTCGATGGCAAAGTCGTCGGCATCATCGGCACCGGCGCGACCGCGGTCCAGGCGATTCCCGGGCTGGGCGCGGCCGCGAAAGAGCTATACGTCTTCCAGCGCACGCCGTCGTCGATTGACGTTCGCGACGATTGGCCGACCGATCCCAACTGGGCGCGCAGACTTAAACCCGGATGGCAGACGAAGCGCCGCGAACGCGCCAAGAAGCAGCCGTTCATGACCCCGGACCAAACGGCGAAGTATGCCGCGATGTCTCACGAGGAGAAAATTCGCCGGCAGGAGAATGCGAACATCGAGGCGATGATGAAGATTCATCAGCGCATCGATTCGATCGTCAAGGACAAGGCGACCGCCGACGCGCTCAAGCCGTGGTACATGCTGCTGTGCAAGCGCCCGTGCTTTCACAACGACTACCTGCCGACCTTCAACCGGCCCAACGTTCATCTGGTTGATACCCACGGCAAGGGCATCACGGAAATCACAGAGAAAGGTCCGGTGTTCGAGGGCAAGCAGTACGAGCTCGACGTGCTGATCTATGCGACCGGCTTCGAAGTGCAGAAGACCGGCATCTACAACCAGATCAAAGGCGAGAACGGCCTGGAGCTGAACGACAAGTATCGGGAAGGCATCCGCACCCTGCTTGGAATCCATTCGCAGGGCTACCCGAATCTCTTCATCATGGGCGGCTACCAGGCGTCGTTCCAATTCAATCTGACTGACATGCTGCAGGCTCAAGGCGATCACATCGCAGCTTGCATCGAGTACGCGCGCCGCCACGGCATTCAGGCTATAGACGCGACGCCGCACGCCGAGGAATGGTGGGTGAATGAAGTCATCCGGCACCGCGGCAAGACCAATCGCAATCAGGAATGCACGCCCGGCTATTACAACTTCGAAGGTGAGTTCCAGCGGCGTCAGGACGGCAACTACAACGGCGGCTTCTTCCAGTACTGCAAGCATCTCAATGAGGTGAACGCGCGGATGGAAGAGCACTTCTCTTTCATAAGGAAGTAGCTATCGGAGAAGAAGCAGAATCTTGAATCGCGCGCAAAAAAGAGCGCGCTGTATAAGGACCCTCACCTTCGATCCTCTCCCTTACAGGGAGAGGGAAAGAACTCCGAGCAAGCGCAAAGCTCTCCTTAATTGAACCGCGGAAATAGCGCGAGGGCGTTGCTGCGTGCGATTGCGCGGAAGTCGTCCGGGGACAACAACTTGCTGCTCAACAATTCTGCCAGATGCGCCGACACTACCGCTTCCGGCGTGTGTACGTAATCGCTGCCGTACAGGATGTGCGAGCGTTCGGTCATCTCGAGTAACGGCGCGAGCGCATTCGAGCCAGGCGAGCCTGCGAGATCATAGTAGAGCTTGCGCAGATGTTCTTCAGTGCTGATCTGGACTCCCGCTGGCGCCGGCGAGACCGCGGCCGAACATTCCGATTCGCCGCGCGAGGAACGGCAGGGTGCCACCGGCGTGCGGCACGATGAAACGAAGTTTCGGACAGCGCGTCGTCGTCCCACTGAAGATCAGGTTGACGACCGCCCGCGTGCTGTCGAAGGTGAACTCGATCATCGGACGCGGATATCCGAGCGCACTCTGCTGCCAGCATATCGGCGAGGTCGGATGAATGAAGACCACCGCGCCGCGGCGGTTGAGCTCATCGAAGACCGGGTCCAGCCGCTTGTCGCCGAGGTACACGCCGTTGAAGTTGGTCAGCATGACTACGCCGTCGAGCTTGAGCGTATCCAGCGCATAGGCAATCTCGAGCAGCGCACCGTCAACGTCAGGAAGCGGCAGGCTCGCGAAGCCGCCGAAGCGACCGCGATGGTCCGCCATTGTGCGTGCAGCGAACTCGTTGACGGATCGAGCCAGCAGACGAGCCTTCGCATCGTTGCCAAAATGCACTCCCGGCGACGATACCGACAGCATCCCGGTCGCGATTCCCATTCGGTCCATCATCGCGAGCGCGGCCTCGGCATTCCATTGCGGCGCCGCAAACCCGTCCGGTGAACCGCCGACCGCATCGATCATTTTCTCGCGATACTCGGGGCTCAGATAATGGAAATGGACGTCGATACGATTGCTGAACTCATCTGTCATCGGCGGAGGCCTCCAGCAGCGTTACAACTACCTATAATCCAACCGCCAGCTGGAATTCGAATGCTCAATTCGACGCAGAGGATCTCTGATACCGCGGGCGCAAAACTTCCATGACCTGCGCCGGCGCGCGGCCGGCGTTTCCGTCGAAGGGCGGCTGCGGATCGTACTCGATGCCCACCTGGATCGCCTGCGCGATAGTGTCGCCTGCGACGCGACGCACCAGATGCAGCGCCATGTCGATACCGGCGGAGACTCCAGCGGCGGTGATAATTTTGCCGTCCTCGACGACGCGCTGAGAGCGCGGATCGGCGCCGAACTCGCGCAACTTGTCGAGTCGCGCCCAATGCGTCGTCGCGGGCCGTCCCTTCAGCAGCCCGGCCGCGCCGAGCACCAACGCCCCCGTGCAAACCGACGTCGTCCATTGAGTAGTCGCGTCGATTTTCCGCACCCACTCGAGCATATGAGGTTTCTCGCGGACCTGCGCCTCGCCGCGTCCGCCCGGCACGAGCAGGATGTCGGCGCTGGTCACATCGGCGATTGAGTAATCGGCGACGATGCCGAGCGATTTCGGATCGGCGCGCTTGATACCCGGCGGTCTCGCCGACGAACATCACCTCGGCGCCCGGAATTCGGCACAGCACTTCGAACGGCCCGATCGCATCGAGCGCAGTCAGGTCATCGAAAATCAGAAAAGCAATTCGCATGGCGTTCTCCTTTTTGTCAGGCGCTAAGTTTTTGATGAAAGCGGCTGCGATACGCGCTCGGCGGCACGTGCAGTGTGCGAATAAACGCGCGGCGCATCGATTCGCGCGTGCCGAAGCCGCATGCGGAAGCAATCGAATCGACGCCTTCGGCTGATTCTTCCAGGCGGCGCCTGGCCGCCTCGACGCGTAAGTTCTCGACGAATTCTCCCGGCGTCATTCCGACTTCGCGCACAAACACGCGGGCGAAATTGCGCGGACTCATCGCAGCGCGCCGCGCGAGTGCTTCGACCGACAGATCGGCGCCGAGATGGTCGGCAATCCATCGCTGCAGCTCGCGCAGCGGCTCGCGATCCGCAACCTGCGCGCTCAACTGGACGGAAAACTGCGACTGCCCGCCGGGGCGGCGCAGGAACATGACGAGTTCGCGCGCCACCGCAGAGAGCAACGTCGCGGCCGTGGTCGTCTTCGAGAAGAGCCAGCGCCAAATCGATTCCCGCAGTCACGCCGGCCGAGGTAAATATTTTGCCGGCGCGCACGAAGATCGGATCGGTCTCGACCGACACCGCGGGATATCGAGTCGCAAGCTGCTCGCATTGCCGCCAATGAGTCGTCGCCGAGAGTCCATCGAGCAGACCCGCCTCCGCGAGCAAAAAAGCTCCGGTACACACCGAGCAGAGGCGGCGCGTGCGATGGATACTGCCGCGGAGCCAGCCGATCAGTGCGCGATCGCGAAGCGCATCAGTAGTGCCGCGCCCGCCGGCGACAAGCAGCGTGTCGATCGGCCCGCGCACCTGAGTTATCGAGCGATCAGCAATCAACTGAATGCCGGATGACGTCGCGAACGCGCCGGCCTTGGTCGCCGCAATTTCGACCGTGTAGGCGGGAATCCGCCAGCCGCGTTCTTCAGTCATCCACCTCGCGGCGCGTCCGAACACTTCGAGCGGGCCGGTGATGTCGATGATCTGCGCGTCGGGAAAAGCGAGCATCACGATTCGCCGCGTGCGCGAGCCGCTGGATGAACGAATGATCTTCATACCGGCGAATTATCGCGCTGGGCGACATTGGCAGCAATACATAAGCTGCCACAGTTACTGCCAATCGCGGCTACGCGCCAGACATTTCCATACGGTGGAGATTGCGAGGCCCGGCGTCGCGCTCATAGGTGAGATGTGTCCCGTGATGATCTTTTGTGTAAAAACATGCCTGTGGCAGTACGATCATCTCGTTATACGAGCGCACTCAGGGGCGCGGCGTGCCTGTCGATTATTACTTTGACCGCGTGCGACCCGATCGTCACGATCGCGGGCGCGAATTTTCCAAGCTGGCTCTTGTGCATGATCGTCGGCGCGATCCTGGCTGCGATCGTGCGCCCGCTCCTGGTGCTGGCGCGACTTGAACCGTACGTGGGACCGCTCACGATCTTCTATCCGAGCCTGATAGCGATGTTCGCGATGATCGTATGGGTGATCTTCTTCAATCGGGTGTGACGCAAGATGGCATCAGGCGGCGCGCAGCTCGGTCGCAACATCGCGGGAAAAATTCTCGCCGCCGCGGTCTATGCCGTCACGCTTCTGCTCACGCTTTACGTCACTCGCATCTACCTCGACTATCCGCAGACCGACGACGCTTACGTGCGCGCGGACACCGTGGGTATCGCGCCGCATATCAGCGGTCCGATCATCGACCTGCCGATTCGCGACAACCAGCACGTGAAGAAGGGCGACCCTCTTTTCATCGTCGATCCCCGCCCGTACCAGGCTGAACTCGATTCCGCCGTCGCCGCCGTTGACCTCACGAATCTACAGATCGGCGCGCTCGACGACTCGATTTCCGCCGCCAGGGAGAGGCAGGCTCAGCTCGAAGCCGATCGCGCCTACGATCAGCAGTACCTCGATCGAATTACTCCGCTGCTCAGCGAAAATTTCGTCACCGCCAACGATGTCTCCAGCGCCAGGAGCAAGCTCGCCGCCGCGCGCGCGGCAGTAGAGAGCGCGAAGAGCGAGGTCGCACGCGCCACCAACGAACTCGGCAAGTATGGTGATATCAACGCACGCCGCAAAGCCGCTGAAGCGGCAGCCTACAAGGCGCGGCTGAATGTTGAGTACTGCTACGTGAAGGCGCCGTTCGACGGCTATGTCACCAACCTCAATATCGCAGTCGGCCAATACGCCAACGAGGGCAAGCAGGTGGTGAGCCTCGTCGACGATCGCAATTGGTACGTGCTGGCGAATTTCCGCGAGACCTTCCTCGCGCGCATCAAGCCGGGCATGTATGCCGAGGTCTTCCTGCTCGGCTATCCCAACGTGCGCTTTCGTGGACGCGTCGAAGGCGTAGGGTGGGCTCTGTTTCAAGACAACGGCGCGACCGTTGAGGGCTTGCCGCGCGTCGAGCCGACTCTCAACTGGGTGCGCCTTGTTCAGCGCTTCCCCGTGCGCGTGACACTCGAGGATCGCGACGTGCGCTACCCGTTTCGAATGGGCGAAACTGCTGTCGTCACGATCAAGGGCTACCGATGAGTTCCGACGCGGCAGCCATTTCGCGCGATGCTCGAGGGGTCACGGCTTCGCCTCCGGCGGGATTGCGCCCGTTGTGAACGTTACTGCGGCCGCCGAGATCAACAACTCCGCCTTGCTCTGAATGATCGTGAAGCGAGCGGCAGCCAGCTCGCGTTCAGCCGACAGCAGATCGACGATCGTCGCGAGCCCGAGCCCGTACGATCTGAAATTGGAATTGTACGACGACTGCGATGCGGTCAGCAGCGCCTGGGCGTAGTCGTACTTGCGCTGCGCGGTCCGATACGTGAAGTAGGCCCGCCAGACGTTGGCGGCCACGTCGAGTTCCGCGCTCTCGAGGTCGGCGCGCGCGGCATCGCGCTGCGCCTCGGCCTCCTTGATCGAGTTGACGTGCGAGAAGCCCGTGAAGATGTCCCACTTGAGCGATACGCCCGCGCCATATTCCGGCACCATCGCGGTGAACGTCGACGTCCTCGGATTCGACAGCCGATAGGTGAAAGCCTGCTCGCCGTAAAAGCTCGTAAGCCTCAGCGTCGGATATAGCGACGCATGCGCCAAATCGACCTCGGCCTGCCGCGCGCGCACGGTCGAAACCCTGGCAGCAAGATCGGGGCGTTCGCGCACCGCGGAATCGATCAGGCGCTCGATATCGGCGCCGAGCGATTGTGGCAGCGGCTGATCCTTGAGCAACTCAACTTCTGGAGCATCGTCGGCCCGCACTCCCAACGCGACTGCGAGGTCCGCCTGCGCAAGGCTCACCGCCAGGCTGGCGTTCTCGAGATCAAAGTCCGCCTGTGCTTCGCGCTGGCGCGCGAGCAGTACTTCCGGCGCCGTGGCGAGCCCGTGTTTCTGTCTGAGCTCTGTCGATTTGCGATCGGTCGTCGCGAGCTTCACCGTGGCGTCCGCGGCTTCGACTCCGGCGCGTGCTGCGTCGAGCTCGTAGAAAGATCGCTCGACGTTGAACACGATTTCCTGCACCTTGCGATTGAAGAGCAGGTTGGCGGCGACGAGTTCGTTCAGTGCGGAGCTGGCGGCGGCGTCGCGCCGTCCGAAATCGATCAGGTCGTAGTCGAGTGACAGGATATTTCTGCTTTGCCAGGTTTTCAGATTCCCCCAATGATTTGGAACGAGGTCAACCAGCCGCTGATATCCATTGTCGCTATCCGCAGTGACGATCGGGTAGTAAGGAGCACGCGCTTTGCCGGCGGCGGCAGCAGCCGCTTCGGCCGAACGCCAGGCACTTCGGGTCGAAGGATTGTTGGCGAGCGCGTAACCGATCAGGTCGGTCAATTCCAAGCGCCTGCCTGCGGGTGGTTGATCCGAAAGCACCGCCGCTTCTGCCGCTGAGCCGACCAGCCCATGTTGGCCGGGCGCCGGCGCCCATTCGCGCTGAACGGCTTGCGGAGCCCACGCGCCCGGATTCAGCTCGAGTGGTTCCGCGTACTTCGCGCATCCACCAAGGACGACGGTCGCAGAGAGGCTCGCGCAAAGCTGCGCCGCGAAAGATGCGTGAGGCCTTGGACGGTTGGTTGCCGGTTCGATAAAAGTGCATAAAATTTCCACCAATCGAATGGTTACTACGTATTCAACTATTCGCGCGTTCCTAAACTCTTTGAAACCCCGCACGAGGTCCGGCGCGTTTTCCGGCGCGGCTCAGCGATGGCATCGATAGGCGCAGCGACCTCAGGCAGCATCGCGCGTCCAGTGGAGCCGGACGATCAATCCTTCCGCATGATGTTGAGGTCATGGCGCGCCGAGCTCGCGCCGTTTCCCAAACGATGGCGCGGTGCGGCGCGCGTCGCGTTCGTGACCGCGCTGGGAGCGGGCGTCACGGCAATCCTCCAGATCTCGAATCCGCTCGGGCTGACGATGCTCTTCAGTTTTGCCGCGCCCGAGTATGCGTTCAGCCTGGCGACCGCGATCACGTTCCTGGTTGGCGCCGCTGCGATGCAACTGCTGATGCTCGCGGTGGTTGGCGCGCTGGTAAACGCTCCGGTCCCGCACGTCTGCGTGTTTATCGCCTATACCTTTATCACCACATATCTGATCTACGGCGTGCCCGGCTTGGGCCGGCTCTGGGTTTGGGTGCAGATACCGACGGTCACGGCCTTTTACCTGGTGCTGTTCGACCATCGCGGGCTGGGCTGGGATAACGCGCAGATGTTTGCCGGCCTCGTCGTCGCAGTCACGATGCTGTGGCTGTTCAACAACGTCATCTGGCCGCAGCCCGCGGCGGCCGTGTTGTCCGATTCGCTTCGGAGCACGCTCGAGCGGTCGCGGCGGCGACTTAAATTGCTGATGCGTATTTTTCTGGCCGACGGCGGTGCGATTCCCGATCACGATCGCGGGGTCGCGTCCAAGCTTGCTTACCATCTGACGTTGCTGCAGCCCTCGATTCGCAACGCCGCCAATATTCGCGAACCCGCGGAGCTATTGGCGGCCGTTACCGTCGCCGAGCGGATTCACAATGAAATCGATCGGCTATGCGTCGTCGCACGCACTCAGCTCGGCGCCACGCTCGACGAAGCCGGCAGGTCCGCGCTGCGCGATGCAGCGGGCGCGCTCGACGCCGCGCTCGAGGCGCACATCTCGGGAAACGATGGTACCGGCTCGCAAACTGAATTGCTGGCAAGAATTGACAGCCTGCGCCGGATGGAAGCCGCGCCCCCTCAGCGCGAGGCGTTTGCGGGACTCGCGGCGCACTTTGAAAATATCGCCGCGTTGCTTTCGCCTCAGCCTGACGAACTGCCGCGCGCGTCAGCGGAATCGGCGCAGCAGCTTCCGAAGCCGGCCTTTCACCTGAGCAAGTTCCTCATTCGTTTCTGCGCGCGGCACACGATTGCCATGACGATCGCGTTCGTGAGCGGGCTCTTCGACAACAACGCCGCCATTCACGCGGCGCTGTGGCTGCTCATGATCGGCGGTCCGCCCAGCCATGGTGGAACGGCAAAGAAGTTCACGGTGCGCGCGATCGGTGCGGCTGGCGCGATGCTCTTCGCCGCGCTCGGAACGATCGTCCTGGCGCCGAACTTCGTGTCGCTGCCGCCTTACATGCTGGCGATATTCATCGGGATTGCGCTGATGACCTATATCGGCGAAGGCGGCGGTCAACTCTCGTACCTGGCGATCGGCGGCACGGCCTTCGTGATTGCGTTCAGCGCGCCAGGCCCGCGTACAGATATGGTCGGTTCGATCTGGACTATCTGGGGAATCAGCCTCGGCATGATTATTCGCGCAGTCGTGTCCGTCGTTTGGCGGGAACATATGAATCGTACGCTCGCGGAGGAATTCGAACGGCCACTCGGCGCATTGGTCACGTTGACGCGGAGCGCGCGCCTCGAAGAGCACGAGATCGTCGCGGCCGAGATGGTGATCATCACGGGCGTTCAGGCGATGCTGACCGTCGCGACCGACGCGCAACTTGAAGGGCGTTCAGCGGGAATCGACGCGCGCAACCTGGTGGACGCGCTCGACACGACGCGCCGGCTCGCCTTCGCGTTGGGTAATCTTTCGAGTGCGGAGCGCGGGCCCGAGCGCGACGATTTCGACACCGCTATCAGGCAGCGCCTCGAATCGTGGCTCGCGAGTCTGCGCGCGCAACTTGAGCCGGGTCAGTTGAACATCGCGCCGTTGCGGACAATGGTTGCGAGCGCGATGACGCCTGACCTCATCGCCGTCGATGACCCGGCGCGCGAGCACATCGCGCGCCTGATGCTTACGCTCGACGCGCAGCTCAGGATGATTTCGCTTCGCTGACGCACCGATCGCGCTTTCTGAACTGCGGCCATCAAGCAGGCGGGTCTAATGATGCGGAGATTGCGACGCAGGGGCCGGCGTCGATGCGGGAGTTGCCTCGGCGGCTCGTACCGGCAGAGCGTCGCGAAATTTCGGCTGAATCATCAGCAAGCCGACGGCGCGCGAGAGTGCCACCGACAAAGACTCGGCCGGTTCCGTCTCGAGCGGCAGAAAGACTTCGGCGCCGACTGGATTTGGCGGCTCATTTTCGAGGCCGCTGATCTCGCCCGAATAGAGCGCGGCACCGTCGCGATTCCTGAGCTCGAATTTCACCCGCACCACCGCTCTCATCGTGAAGTATTGGCCGTGTATCGTCTGCTTCGCTTCGAACCGCTTGTTCGCCTCGATCTGTTCAAGCTCGGACGTCAGGATGAAATCCGATCCCTCAGGCGGCTTGCCGTCTGCCTGATTCGAGTCGAGCGCAACCGGCACCAGGCCGGCATCCGCGAGTCCCTTGAGCAAGGCCTTGTTGAAGATCCGCGGCGCATCGGCGACCACGAGCGGAGTCTGCACGCTGCCGTCGGCAAGGTAGATCGCACCGACCTGAGAGTTGCCGGAATCGACGCTGCCGGTGGTTGGAGGCACCGCAATTTTCGCGGGACGAAAAACATTCTGCGACCCGGCCACGAAGTCCGGAAGATAATGAAGATCGATACTCGAGCCCGGCCGGCATCCACACAGCGCGAGCCCTAGCGCCATAATGGCGACGCAGCCGCGAACGCGACTACGGTTGGGGCCGCGACACGGCAGGATGCCGATCCCTCCACCAAAACACGAGGATCACGAGCAGCAGGATGAATCCCGCCAAGCCGATCCATCGCGAAACCTGATGCGCCATTGCGAGTGCCGGGTATAACTCGTCGCCGACCAGGTAGCCGACGGTCACGACCAGCGAGCACCACACGATCGCGCCGAGTATGTTCCATCCGAGGAACTGGAAGAACGGCATCCCGCACGCGCCCGCCATCGGACCCGCCATGAACCGCACGCCGGTGATAAATCTCGCCATGAACACTGCCTTGCTGCCGTGCGTCTGAAAAAAAAGCTGCAGGCGTTCGTAACGCGTGCGCATGAAGGGGAAGGTCGCCGCCAACCACATCAGCACCCGTTGTCCGCCGGTGCGCCCGATGACGTAGCCACAACAGTCGCCGATGACCGCGCTGACGATCACGACGACATACACGAGCCGCAGATCGAGCAGTACTTGCCCGGCGAGGAATCCCGCCGCGAGCATCACGGTTTCCTCGGGCACCGGGATGCCCAGGTTGCCGACGAATACGGCGACGAAGATGCCGAGATAACCCCACGTCGCAAGCAGGTCCGCGATGTGCGCGGGGTCTGTTAGCCCATGCATTGAAAAACCATCGATCGCGATGTCGCCGCCACAGTGTCCAGCTTGCCGGATTGAGTGTCGCAGCGTAAGAGGCCGTTGACTAGTCAGGTGTCAAATTTACGCGTCGGAAGTAAAACTGTGGATTCAAGATTCCAATGCAACGACCGCAGGTTTTCTGAATACGAAAAACTTATAGCCGAAAAAATTCGTGAAGAGAGTCAGGCCGGCGCCGGATATCGCGCCGATGTTTGCCCATAGCTTCGAGCTGATTCCGCTCGGTGCGCCGATTACGTTCACGATCACGTCGGCGCCCGCCACGTTGACGGCGACCGCAATCAGCGTCACTACCATGAACGAAACCAGCTCACGCCGCGCGTCCGAAGATTTCGCCGCCGCGAACGTCCAGTACTTGTTCCAGATGTAGCTGTTGATCACGCCGAGCGTCACCGAGATCGATTTGAACCCGAGAAATCCGGCGCCGGAGGCGATGCCAGTTATCAGCATCAGCGAATTCAGGATGCCAAAATCGACCCCGGAATTCAGAACTCCCACCACCGCAAATTTTGTAAATTCGAAAAATGAGGGTACTCGCAGGGCAACCAGGCATGCGGCCATCAGCGCACCCGCGAACAGCGCCGCGCCGATGACGGGCAGCAAGAGCAGCGGGATTTTGATCGCGATCCCGAGATTGATCACGACCGGGATTGCCAGCGCGCCCGTCAAAAATCCCACGATCAGCGCGAGCACAATGTCCCGCGTCAAAGTGCCGTTGCCGTTCGAGCCGTTAAACCCCCGTGATGCCATCTGTCGCGATTTCGGGTTGCTACGCTTTCTTTGCGAACGGACGATCGCGCTCTGTGAGCGCGCCCTTGAGACCCTTCTCGCGGCTCGCCTTCATCCAGTTCTTCACCGTGTCGGTCTGATGGGCGATCACGTCAATATCCGCCGATGACTGCTCAGCCGCGCGAATCCCGATGATATCCAGATAACGATTCACCGCCGCCTTGTGTAGCATCAGCAGCTCCGCCGGCACCATCGCAACGCGGCGCGCATAGTTCATCGTCTCTTCCTCGAGCTTGTCCTTCGGGAAGACGCGATTTATAAGGTGCCATTCGAGCGCTTCTTTCGCCGACATGTAATCGCCGGTGAAAAAGTACTCTTTCGTTTTGCGCGGACCCATCAGCACCGGCCACATCGACATCGTCGGCAGTATACCCAACGAGCGGCCCGCGGGATGCCCGAATTGCGCATCCTCGCTGGCGAACACGATATCGCAATGGCCGACGAACTCGGTGCCGCCCGCCAGGCAATAGCCATGCACCTGCGCGATCGTGGGCTTGTTAATCGCCCAAAGCCGCTGCCATCGCTCGATCGTCTTGTGCAGTCCGAGCCGGTCGTTGGTGACGGTGAAGGTCGACCCCGGATGCTGGGTGCCCTGCAAGTCGTAGCCGGCCGAGAACGCGCGCCCCGCGCCGCGGATTATCAACACGCTCGCATCGGCGTTCGATTCGTACTCGTCCATCACCGAGTCGAGTTCATGCAGCAGCTTCTGCGACAGCGCGTTTAGTTTCTCCGGCCGGTTGAGCGTCAGCCGGTAGATTTTGTCCTCGACCTTTTCGTAAATGACGGTTTCGTAGTTCGCCATATGGAATCTCCGGCGGTTACTTCACCGCAGCCAGGAAATCGCCAGCCACGCGCACGGTTTCATCCGGCACTTCCCAGAAAAACATGTGACCCGCGGCCTTCAACGTATGCTTTTTCGATCCCGCTATCGCGCCTTGCAGAACGTCCGCATTCGGATACGGCACAATAGAATCGTCATCGCCGTGAATAATAAGTGTGGGCGACTTGATTTGTCCAAGGCGCGCGAAGCTGTCGAATCCGCCAATCGCCTGCGCCTGCCGCATGAACGTATGCATCGGCGTCACCGGGTAATTGCCCATCTCGGCAATCGCCTGCGTCAGCGTCGCCTGCCCCGCTTCCGAATTGAGAAACGCCTTTCCGCATGCAACCGAAAATGCGCGCCGCGCCTGCTCGATTGGATCCATCCCGGGCGCCGGTATCAGATTGGCTATCGCCGCCGGATCGGCCGCGATTGAATGACTCGTGCCGCAGTTGGTGCATCCGAGCACAAGCCCGCGCGTGCGCTCCGGATACGCGAGCACAAATTCCTGCGCGATCATCCCGCCCATAGAGATTCCGAAAATATGCGCGCGCGGCGTGTTCGCATGGTCGAGCACCGCCGCGATATCCGCTGCCAGGTCGCCGAGCGTGAACTCGATGTCAGGCTTATCGCTCTCGCCGGTGCCGCGATTGTCGATAACAAAAATCTTGAACCGCGCTTCCATCAGCTTCAGAAACGGCTCGCCCCATCCCCGACCCGAGCCGCTGAATCCCATGATTAGCGCGACCGGATCGCCCTGTCCTCGAATCTCATAGCGAAGTTTGAGCCCGTCTTTGGTCCGGGCGAAATCGCGAACTGATGCCACGTCGAGTCTCCTCTTGGTCGGAATCTTCGTTACGATGAATACTAACTACAGACAGGAAAGGTTCAAGCTGCGGTGTTCTCGAATGCGGCGCCTGCCAGGATCGATCCCAGAAGCCGATAGACTTCGCGATTGACGATCAGGCTGACGTGGAGTCCCGACACTTCGTAATTGGTGCCCTCGTCGTCGATGCACGATTGCCACTGCACGATCTCGTCGCGGCGCGTGTAGATTGCGCTGAAGCGACTGCGTGGAGGAGTCGGCGCGAACACTGCCTCGGCGATACCACAAGCGCATTCCATCGTGCCGCAATTTTCACGAGCGCTCGAGAATGTCTGCCAGAACGATTGAATAGCCTGCATCGCGGGCCGGACTTGATCGTGTACTCCCGTCCATCCGTTGCGAATCGGCGAGCCGAGTGCCACCACTTCACGCACGATTCCCGGGTTCGAGGCAGCGATCGCGCGTCCGAGCACGCCGCCGAGGCTGTGCCCGATGATCGTGACGCGCTGTCCGGTTTCGCGCGCGATCTTCTCGACGCGCCATCCAACCAGTTCCACTTTGCGCCGCGGACATCCGACGTTGAGATCGATTCCCGACAGATACGGCTTGTATCCGATCCGCCCCAGCCATCGCGCCAACGTTCCGAGCGACCAGTCACCTGCGGTGAATCCTGGTATCAGCAGCACGGGACGGCCGTCGCCGCGCGGCACTCCGACGCCATAGCCGATAGGGTCGCGAGCGAGCGACGCAAACTGTTGCAGGTAGTCGAAGTAAGCGGAAGCGGTAAGTTGCAGCAGCATTCCGTTGCTAGAGTGTCTCCCTACGCGTTCTGAGCGCGCGTTCGCGGACACTGCCACGAAACAGGTTCACAGTAAAGTAACGGAGAGCTAAAACTGTGGATAGCCGATGCGCGAGACTATTTTCCTAACCTCTCCTTGTCCGAGGAGAGGTCGGCGTAAGCCGCGCAGCGGTGTCGCCGGGAGAGGTGCGGCGCCGGAAGGGGCACCAACTCCGACTCGTCTAATCGCAAAGCATGACACTGGGGGTCGCCGCCAAACAGCAGCATCACTTTCTAAGTACTGCAAAAAGGAAAACCGAGCGTGGGTGCCTCGGCCAGCGTTGCACCCCACCCGTCGCTCACCTTCGGCTCGCGCCGACCTCCCCTCGGACAAGGGGAGGTTAGGATTAGGACGACCGCCAGCGGTTATCCTTTCGGCAATCCCAGCACTCGTTCGCCGATAATGTTGTGCTGGATCTGGTTCGTTCCGGCGTAGATTGTCGGGCCACGCGCGGCCAGCATCCGGAACGACCACTTGCCCTTGTCGACCGCGAACGGCGCGTTGAATTCGAGCTGGCTGAACGGCCCCAGCAGTTCCATCGCATATAGCGCAATCTTGAGGCCCAGCTCCGTGCCGCACAGTTTCATCATCGAGCCCTCGGGCCCTGGCGGCATCCCCTTCAACTGACGCGTGAGTTGTCGATAGCCGGTGTATCTTAGCGCAAGCGCCTCGGCCGCGAACTCCGCGACGCGCTGCCGCACGCTCGAATCGTCCCACGCGTTGCTGCCGTTGCGCGGGATTCGCTTGGCGAGCCGCGCCAGCTCGTGGACCTCGCCGAGATAGCCTTCGCCGCCGCCGCTGCCGCGCTCGAACATCAGCGTGGTCATCGCGACTTGCCAGCCGTTATTGCGCTCGCCGACGATATTTTTCTTCGGCACGCGCACGTCCTCGAAGAAAACTTCGTTGAAGCCCTTGCCTCCCGTCATCTGCACCAGCGGACGCACCGTCACGCCCGGACTGTGCATATCGATCAGCAGGTAGCTGATTCCCTTATGCTTGGGGGCGTCGGGATCGGTGCGCACCAGCGCGAAGATCATGTCCGCATGCTGCGCCATCGAGGTCCAGACTTTCTGCCCGTTGACGACGAAGTCGTCGCCGTCGTCAATCGCGCGCGTCTGCACCGACGCGAGATCGGAGCCCGAGCCCGGCTCCGAGTATCCCTGGCACCAGACTTCCTCGCCTTTGAGAATTTTCGGGATATGATTTCGCTTCTGCTCTTCGGTCCCCCAATGCATCAGCGTCGGACCGAGCAGGCTGATTCCCATTCCGATCATCGGCTCGTTGAGCCCGAGCCGGCCCAGCTCTTCGCGATAGATCAACCGCTGCATGACGGTGGCGCCGCGCCCGCCGTATTCCTTGGGCCAGTTGACTGCGACCCAGCCGCCTTCGTTCAGCTTCTTGTGCCAGTTGACGCGCGCCTCCCAATCACCCGCGCCCTCGTCGGCCATGATATTGCTCGGCGGCGGCGCAAATTTCTTGTTTGCTTCGAGCCATGCGCGCACTTCGGTGCGAAATGCCTCGTCTTCCGGCGTGTAGTTGAAGTCCATCGAATGAATTCTTCTCCGTTGATCCAGTGAAACAGACTCTGCGCGTCGCTAGCCCTTGGGCAGTCCGAGAACACGCTCGCCTATGATGTTATGTTGTATCTGATTGCTGCCCGCCGCAATCGTGCCGCCGCGCGCCGCCAGCATCCGGAACGACCACTTGCCCTTGTCGATCGCGAACGGCGCCTTGTACTCGATCTGGCTGAACGGCCCTAGCAGCTCCATCGCGAACAACTGGATTCGCATGTTCAGCTCGGTGCCGCATAGCTTCATCATCGACCCTTCCGGCCCCGGCGGCATTCCCTTCAGCCGGCGCGTGAGCTGCCGATATCCGGTGTAGCGCAGGGCAGTCGCCTCGCAGGCGAACTCCGCGATTTTCTGCCGGACGCTGCCGTCGTCCCATGCCGTCGCGCCATTGCGCGGCAACGATTTCGCGAGATTCGCCAGCTCGCGGACTTGCGACATTCCTCCGCGATCGCCGCCGCCGCCCGAGCGCTCGAACATCAGGGTCGTAATCGCGACCTGCCAGCCCTGGTTCTTTTCGCCGACCAGATTTTTCTTCGGCACGCGCACGTCTTCGAAAAAAACTTCGTTGAATCCCTTGTTGCCTGTTATCTGCACCAGCGGCCGCACCGTCACGCCGGGGCTGTGCATATCGACCATCAGGTAGCTGATCCCCTTATGCTTGGGCGCGTCGGGATCGGTGCGCACGAGCAGAAAGATCCAGTCGGCGTGCTGCGCGATCGAGGTCCACACCTTCTGCCCGTTGACGACGAAGTAGTCGCCGTCCTCGACCGCGCGCGTCTGCAGCGACGCGAGGTCGGAGCCCGAGCCCGGCTCGGAATATCCCTGGCACCAGATTTCTTCGGCCTTCATGATCGGCGGGATAAAGCGATCCTTCTGCTCCTCGGTCCCCCAATGCAGCAGGGTCGGCCCGAACAGGCTGATACCCATCCCGACCATCGGGGCCGCAACGCCCGCGCGCGCAAGCTCCTCGCCGTAGACGATATTCTGGAGGATTCCCGCGCCGCGTCCGCCATATTTCGCCGGCCAGCTGGGCGCGAGCCAACGTCCCTCGGCCATCTTCTTCGCCCACTTCTTCTGATCGTCGAACGCGCCGCGACCCTCGGCCATCCCGATCGTGGTCTCGCCCATATGCGGCGCGAATTGCTTGTTGGCGTTGAGCCACTCGCGAAACTCGATCCGGAAAGCTTCGTCTTCGGGATTGAAATTGAAATCCATCGCGCATTTCTCCTGGCACGGCTCGAGCGCCTGTACCGGCTGTTGACGATCACCCCACTGATCGCTGCGGCTTGAACTTAAAACATTAGACCAGCACTCTGCAAAGGCTGGCCACAGCCTGCTAAATCATACGCATGGGCACGCCGAAGAGTCTCGCTCCGAATTTGTGGGTCGTCGACCAGCCCGACTTCAACACGGGCGTCGCAAAGATCGGAACGCGGATGACGGTAATCAAGCTCGCCAGCGGCGGACTGTTTCTACATTCGCCGACCAAGCTCGACGAGCAAACGAAGCAAGCGCTCGAAGCAATCGGGGAAGTTCGCGCGGTCGTGGCGCCCTCGCGCGCGCATCACCTGTTCGTCGGGGACTATATAAAAACATGGCCCGGCGCGAAGTTGTACGGACCACCGGGTCTTGTCGGCGACATCCAGGATTTTCGGGCGCGCATCGGAGCTCGACGCGATCTGAAACTCGACGCGGTTTTAAGTGACGAGCCCGCATCCGAATGGGCCAGCGAGATTGATCAGCTTCTGTTCAAAGGCGCGACCGGTTTGAACGAAGTGGTGTTTTTTCACCGACCGAGCCGCTCCGTAATCTTCACCGACCTGGTATTCAACGTGCCGGCAGATTTCAAAGATGCGCGAATTTTCTATACACTGGTCGGCGGCCGCGGCCGTTTCGGCCCCCATCGCCTCATCCGCCTTTCAATTCGCGACCGCAAAGCCGCGCGCGAATCCGTCGCCAGGATCTTGGAGTGGGATTTCGATCGCGTGATTGTAACGCATGGCGACGTGCTGGAGTCCGGCGGCAAACCAAAATTCGCCGCCGCGTTTTCTTATCTGTGAGTTTCTTTACCTCTCCCCCGGGAGAGGAGGCGCCTCCGGCGCGGGTGAGGGCGCTTGCATTGCGCTCGATGCCGGCGCCCTCACCCGTCCGACGACATGAATGTCGTCAGACGACCTCTCCCGGTTCGCGGCTGGCGACTCCGTCGCCAGCCGCGGGAGAGGTAAATCCGGCCACCCCTTCTAACAGGGGCGGAGCCCCGCATCTTCGTCCTATCAGCGGTGCAGGGGTCACCCCTGCCGAAGGAAGTGTGAAACCCACCGCGGGTTTCACGTTTAATAAAGTGATCTCCCCTTCCCCCGCGTTTGACAATACTTTGGCGATTGCGGAAAGTCCTACTCGAAGCATGATTGTGAATTTCAATATCGACCTGCCGGACGACCTCTTCGACGCCCAATTCACCGAATCCGTTTTCGCCGCCCGCGTCCGCGAGCTCGCCATCCTCGAACTCGTGCGTCTCAAACGTCTGCATGAGCACGAAGCGAAAGAGATGCTGTCGCTGGAACGGCACGAACTGGTGGAGAGGATGAAGGCCGCGGGCATCGCGCCGACCGAAGATGTCTTCGCCGAAATCAAAAGCGAGCTAACCAAAGCGATCGATTCGAAACGCTCCCGGAGCGGCACCAAGCCGAAGGAATAATCGCATGCGCCTTTTGCACACGATGCTCCGCGTCAACAACCTTGACGAATCGCTCAAGTTCTATTGCGACAAGCTCGGGATGAAGCTGCTGCGCAAGCACGATTTCCCCGGCGGCGAATTCACCCTCGCCTTCGTCGGCTACGGCGACGAGAAGGAGACCGCCGTGATCGAGCTGACCTGGAATTGGGGCACCTCGAAGTACGAAATCGGCACCGCCTACGGACACGTCGCGCTCGGCGTCGACGACATCTACAAAACCTGCGCCGACCTCAAGCAAAAGGGCGTCAACGTCGTGCGCGAGCCCGGCCCGATGAAGCACGGCACGACGCCCATCGCGTTCATCGAGGATCCCAACGGCTACAAGATCGAATTGATACAGCAAAAGTAGGCGCGTCCGTTCGCGTCGCGCGATTGAAAAAAGGCGGGTTCGCGATGAAAGCTGCGGTGTTCAAGAAAAGAGACGAGATGGCCGTCATCGAGGTGCCCGATCCGGTCGCAGGCGTCGGCGAAGTCGTGCTCAAGGTGCACAACTGCGGAATCTGCGGCTCTGATCTTCACGCCGTCCAGTACGGCATCGGGATGCCGCCTGACACCGTGATGGGTCACGAATTCTGCGGCGAGATCTATTCGCTCGGCACCGACGTCAACGGCTATCGCGTCGGCGATCGCGTCACCTCGCTGCCGTACATCGCGTGCGGCGTATGCACATGGTGCGAGCGCGACGACGCGATGCATTGTTCGAAGCTCCGCAGCTTGGGCCTCGGCCAGCTCCCCGGCGCCTACGCCGAGTTTGTCGCATGCAGCTCCGCCAGCCTGCTCAAACTCCCCGCCAACGTCAGCTCGCAAGCCGGCGCGCTGGTCGAGCCGCTCTCGGTCGGCCTCCACGGCGTGAATCATTCGTCGATCGAACCGGGCATGGGCGTAGTCGTGATGGGCGCGGGGCCGATCGGCCTCTCAACATTGATATGGGCCAAGGCAAAAGGCGCGAGCGCAGTCGTCGTGTCGGAACTGGCGCCGGGCAGGACTGAGCTCGCGATGCGACTCGGAGCAAGCGCAGTCGTCAACCCGACCAAAGAAGATCCCGCCGAGGCGGTAAGAGCGATCACCGGGCGCCCGCCCGAAGTCGTCTTCGAATGTATCGGCGTCAAATCCACGCTCGGCGCGGCGATCGGGATGGTCGCGCGACACGGCCAGGTGGTCGTGATCGGCGTATGCATGGAAGCCGACAGCATCTATCCGCTGAGCTGCGTGATGAAAGAAGTGCAAATCAATTTCGCACTCGCATACACCCGCGGCGAATTCCAGGAAACCATCGACGCACTCTCGAACGGCGCCATCGACGCAATGCCGATGATCACCGACGTGATCAACGTCGACGAGGTGCCCGCGATGTTCACGGAGCTAAAACGCCCCGGCACCCGCGCCAAAGTAATGGTGGAATTCCCGCATTAGTACCTCTCCCTTCGTCGGGAGAGGTCGCGCCTCGGGCGCGGGTGAGGGCGCCAGCATTCACTTGGATGCCAAGTGAGCGCGCTCGCATTCAGCTCGATGCCGGCGCCCTCACCCGCCCGCCGACATAAATGTCGTCGGGCGACCTCTCCCGGTTCGCGGCTGGCGACAAAGTCGCTAGCCGCGGGAGAGGTAAATCCGCGCCACCACTTCTAACAGGGACGAAGTCCCGCATCTTTTCTTAATACTAAGGTGCAGGGGTTACCCCTGCCCAAGGAAGTGTGAAACCCACGGCGGGTTTCACGTTAAATTACATTCCGAAAAATTCCTTGATCGCCGCGAGCGCCTCGGCCTCCGTCAACGACGGCGCATGCCCCACTCCCGGCACCTCGACCACTTTCGCGTGCTTGAGCACTTTGCACATCCGGCTCGCAGTGCCGCGGTCCAGGATATCGCTGTCCGCGCCGCGCACTATCAGCGTCGGGCATGCGATTCGCGCATACGGCACCCACAAATCGAAGCGCTGCTGCGCGGTGGCGCCGCGAAGCGGCCGTCTGACGTTAGGATCCATCTTCCACGCCAGTGCGCCATCGGTACCGGGCTTGACCGACCATTTCACCTGATCGGCGACGACGCTGTCCTCGAGCTTCGCCATCGCCGGATAATTTTCTTTGTAGTACTTCACCACTTCGCCGATATCTTTGAATCGCTCCGGCGCCTCGCCGACGTAACTCGCGATTCGCGCCATTCCCGCCGGATCGATCTCCGGCCCGATATCGTTGATCACCAGCCGCTCGACGCGCTCCGGCCATCCGCCGGCGTACATCATCGAGATTATCCCGCCCATCGAGGTGCCAATCAGGCTCGCGCGCGCGATGCCCAGCCCTTCGAGCATCTTCGCCAGGTCGGTCACGTAATTTTGATTGAGATATTCCGTCGGCGGGCCCCAATTGCTGTCGCCGCGCCCGCGCACGTCGACCGAAATCACGTGGTACTTCGCCGCGAGATGCGGTGCGAGCGCGTCGAAGTTGTGCGCGTTCCCGGTCAGCCCATGCACGCACACAACCCACGGCGCGCTATCGTTGCCGTAATCGATATAGTGAAGACGCAGTCCATTAGCGTTGACGAATCTATCCGATGCCATCCTCTATCCCTCACCTGGCTGCGGCGTTTGCGCGAGCTGCCACAATTTCTCCGGCACGATTATCAGCCGGCGTCCGTCGCGAGTAATAACACCTTCGCGCTCGAAATCGTTGAGCTGTTCGGTCGTGCGCTGCCGCGACGCACCTACCAGCTCCGCCAGATCCGCATGCGTCAGCTTGATCGTCAGCAGCGTACCGCGCGAATCGCGCACCCCGAATTTTTCCGCCAGCTCGAGCAGCGCACCCGCCAGCCGTTCGCGCAATCCGAGTCCCACGAAGTTCGCATACCGCACCAGCATCCCCCACCATCGCCCGACCGTCGCGTCCAGGATAATGCTCAGCCGCTCGAGCGGAACGCCGAGCACAGTATCCACAAAAATTTCCGGTTTCACTACCGCCACCGTGCAGTCGCTGTACGCCTCGCATCGAAACGGCCGCGTGGTCTGCGGCAGCAGAGAAGATAATCCGAAGACCTCGCCCGGCCCGACGAACCCGACCAGCACGCGCTGATCGCGATTCACGTAACACAGCTTCGCCACGCCTGACAGCAGGACGTAGACGTGGCTCGACGCCTCGCCCTCGTTGAAAATCGCACTTTCGCGCCGCACTTTGAGCGGTTCCGACGCCGCCGCAAGCCGCGCCGCCTGCTCCTCACGCATCCATGAGAGAGACTTGAGTCGCATTAACGCTCTTGCGTCAACGGTTCCTTCCGCTACCATAAACGTTAGCTAGCACATCCGAGGTAATTGTCGCGAATGTGACAGCAACCGCGATTTCTTGACCCGACCTGCCCCTTTGGTCACGCCTGCGACAAACGTAAGCGTAACTAATCCTTGACGTAACTGTGGTATTAACGCAACTTACTCAGGTCACACTTGAGGACATTCACTGAATTGGGAGAGGGATACTTAAATGGCGGATAAGAACAATGACAACCCAAGGAGCAAACTGAATTCCAACGACACCACTTTTTCCGACGAGATGCTGAAACTCGCTCAATGCCTGATGCCGGAGCCGCCGACCTCCAAAGTAAAGCGGATGGTTGCTGACATCACCAACAAAGGAATCGATCGCCAAATCCATGAGCTCGGCTGGAAGGCGTATGACACCGTTATCGGCGTCGCAAACAACGCCACCAACCGCGTCTTCACCAGTCCCACCGTCGGCAACGTGCTCGGCGGTGCAATCGACATCATGCTTCGATACCAGCGCTTCAACGCCGCGGTCGCCGGCGCATTCTTCTCGGCGCTGTGGCCGGCAGTAGGCCTGCCGTCGGCGACGGAGGTCGAGTCGATTCGCAGCGACGTGCGCGCGATGCGCGAGGAATTGCGCGACGCCGTCGCTGACCGCGACTCGAAAGACGACTTCGCCAACGAGCTGCACGTGGCCGTCCGCGAATCGATCATCAGCCACCACGCGGTCGAAAAAGCTGCCGCCCGCGAAAAGTACGCCCGCGCGGACGCGGATGCCAACAGGTCCGGCGTGTACCAATTCTCAGTATGGTCGGGATGGCCCGGCGCGGATCCGATGGAGCTAGGGGAAGATGTCGGCAATTAACGAAATCGCTTCGCTCTGGATGGAAGGCACGATGCGCACGCTCGACGCGTTTCGCACCGGCTTCGGCGCCACCATGGACGATCCGCCGCCCGCGACGCGATCGCGCGTCATCTACGAGTCGGGCCTCGTCCGCCTGCGTCACTACGAAGCTCGCGGCGAAAACCAGAAACGCGTGCCCTTGCTGCTCATCTACTCGCTCATCAAGCGCCCCTTCATCCTCGACCTCCAGCCCGGGCGCAGCGTCGTCGAATACCTGGTCAAGCAAGGCTTCGACGTCTACCTGATCGACTGGATTCCGCCGCGCTCCGACGACCGCGATCACGGCTTCGACGAGTACGTGAACACGGAGATCGCAAACGCCGTCCGCGCCATCCAGATCTATACCGGCATCCAGCAGATCTCGATCCTCGGCTACTGCTTCGGCGCGCTGCTCGGCTTGATGTATAGCGCTCTCCACAGCGCCAACGTCAAAAATCTGATCACGTTGACGATTCCGCTCGACACCAGCGTGCGCCAGTTGCCGATCGAGCATCTCACGGCCGCGATGACCTCGCGCAGCGCCAAAACGATCGTCGATATGTACGGCAACGCGCCGGCCTGGATGATCTACTCGTTCTTCAACACGCTCGCGCCGACTCATCACATGCTCGACAAGTTCGTCGGCGCGTATCGCAGCTCGGCGCGTCCCGGCTACCTCGACACGTTCAAGCTGTTCGAGCGATGGCTCCATAGCGACGTTCCGATGGCCGGCCGAATCTTCCTCGAGACCTCCGAGATGTGGCGCGAGAACTCGCTGATGAAGGGCACGATGAAAATTGGCGAGTCGATCGCGGACCTCACGCGCATCGCAATGCCGCTGCTCAACGTGATTGGCGATCGCGACGACATCGTCAATCCAGCGTCGAGCGAGCCGCTGCCCGAGTTGGTGTCGAGCGACGATAAACAGAATCTGCACTATCCAACCGGCCACATGGGCGCGGCGATCAGCGCTGATTCGCTCAAGCGGCTATGGCCCCAAATCACGAATTGGCTGAGCGCGCGCGATGCCTGAGATTAACCGACGCTAAAAGCCGCTGTCTGTGAAATTGGATCAGGGGCACACGGAGAGCGATATGGCTGAAGAAACAAAACCACCGGCTCCGTCGCACAAGCGACCAAAGAAACCGACCGAAAAAGGTACCAAAGGAAACGTCGCGTCCCAAAAGATCGCCGACGCCGTCGGTGCCGCAGCAAAAACGGTTTCGATCCATAACGTCAGTAAACCAACCGGCGGGCACGAGCCGCGCCGAGAATCAGGAGAAAAAGGAATGTCAGAGCACAAAGAGAACGGTTCCATGTTCGAAGGACTTGGCAGCAACCTGTTGAGCGTCGAGGGCGCGAAGAAGTTCGCCGCCTGGTACATCGACACCAGCGAGAAAGTCGCCAAGCAAGCGATCGAGATGCAGGCCTCGGCCACCAAGTGGGCCAAGGAAACCCCGCTCGCTCCGATTTTCGACGCGCAGATCGAGTACGGCAAAAAGTTCGTCGAGCGATCCGCCAGCGCGGCCCGTTCCCTCTGGCGCCTGGAGTAGATTCACTACCGCCTGGCCCGACCTCATCCTTTCTAATCCGGTCCCCCTTCCCCTCGAGAGGGAAGGGGTTAAGGGTTAGGTTCTCCGGCTTTGGCCTCTCCCTGACACGACAGGGAGAGGCCAGTGATCGTGACGGCTTCAGTCGCATCGGCTATGCTCTGAGTCGTTAGTGTCTCTCTGAGATCATGGCTTCCGAAGTCACCGCTGCCTCCGACGCCCAGGAGATTTCGCGCGAAGAGCTCCTCCGCCGGCTGCACGATTCTTCGCTCACAATCGTCGACGTCCTGCCGCAAGCCTCATACGTCGAGGCGCACATCCCGCGCGCGATCAACATTCCGCTCGAGCAAATTCAGATTCGCGCGCGCGAGCTGCTTCCCGACTTCGCCGCCGAGATCGCCGTATACTGCGGGCAATTCACATGAACTCGCGACGAGCAGGCGGTCGGCTTGCTGCACGAACTCGGCTACTCGAACCTCCGCGTCTATCGCGGAGGAATAGCAGACTGGGTCGAATCGGGATCGCCGACTGAGAGCGTGACCAACACTCCCGAGCCGGAGCCCGATCCTCACGCCACGATTCCTATCGGCCCTCCGCTGGCGGCTTCGCCAAACGGAGCCATCGGCCGCGGCCCCGCGCGCCTGTCCCGGATGGGTCGACTCGACAAATCCGTGCTCGATCTGGTCCAGCAACGCTCGACTCTGCAGCTCTTCATGATTTGGATCGGAACCATCCTGCTGAGCGGCGCATGTTTTTGGCTTGGTGCTCTCGTAGGCGAGCATGGGCTGGTCGAGGCTGGCCAGCCGCTTGGAGCTGATCTCAACGGATTTATGAGCGCGCTCTACTTCAGCTTCGTGACTGCGACCTCGATTGGCTACGGCGACATCGTGCCCGTTGGAGCCGGGCGCGTGATCGCGGTCGCCGAGGCGATTACTGCGCTGCTCATTTTTGGTGCTGTCGTCGCCAAGTTCGTCTCGCATCGGCAGGAAGAGCTGGTGAGCGAAATCCACCGCATCACCTTCGAAGAACGGCTCGATCGCATCGAGACCAATCTGCACATGGTGATTTCGGAGCTGCTCTCGATCACTGCGATGAGCGAAAACAACTCGCCGTTGAATCGAATCACCACCCGGCTCGAAAGCGCCGTGATTCTTTTTTCTGGCGAGTTGCGCACCACGCGCGACATTTTGTATCAGCCGCGGCTGATGGTCGAGGAAGGCGTGCTGGCCGCGATTCTCGCCACCCTCGCCTCGGCCATGAACGTGCTGGCTGAACTCTTCGCCTTGCTGCCGCCGGAATTCTCACGCTCGCAGCCATTGACCATTACGCTCGATCGCCTGACCGATCTCGCCGAGGAAATTTGCGGCGAGTGCGTCCCCCACACCTACACCCCAAGGCTGGTATTCTGGATGGACCAAATCCAGGCCACCGCCAAGCGAATCAAGTAGGTACAAACCTCAACTCGTCCGGTCCCCCTGCGCACCGCGGGAGGGGTTCTCAAAAACAATCCGGTTCCCCTTGCCTCGAGGGAAGGGGCTAGGGGTTAGGTTCCTTCCTGCAATCGCGATCGCTCGGCGAGACTGATGAGTCTCGACCGCGCTCTTGCTCCCCGCTTGACATAACAGATTGCAATATCTATATTGCAAATCATAATAGAGCTTCTGAACGCGTGAAATCCGCGCTCAAGGCTCGACCACACAATGAAACTCGGCGAAAAACTTCGATACCTGCGCCTCGTCGAAGGCACCCTCCGCGGTCTCGGCCGCGAGATGACTCAGCAGGACCTCGCCCGCGCGCTCAAAAAGGAAATGGGCGGAGGCCTCAGCCAGTCCTACCTCTCTCAGATCGAGAGCGGCACACGGCCACATCTCACCAATTCATCACGCATGTTGCTGGCGCGCTTTTTCAAAGTTCATCCCGGTTATCTGGTCGACGATCCCGAGGGCTATCACACCGAGCTCACCAGCGATCTGCGCGCGACTCAGGACCGCCTTGACCTATGGCTGATAAACGGCGCCGAGGAGTTCGCCGCCGATCCCGAGCTAAGTCATGCGATGCTCCTGATAGCCAAGGATCGCGACACTCGCAAATGCCTGGTGCTGCTCGGTGCAATCCTCGAGGCGCCTGAGCTGGTCGACCGTCTCAGTGAAGTGCTGAAGCCTGCCGGAACCTCGTCGTCACATCGCGACGGCGCAAGGAAGCGCGCGGCCGGAGCAAATCTATGAACTGGGAAATGTTCTATCTCACCTGCTTCCTGGTAGGAGTAACTCTCAGCCTCATCGCATTTGTCGGCGGCAGCCTGCATCTGCCGCATGTGCACTTCCACCTCTCACACGGCCATGCCGTTCCTAGCATAGGAGGCGGTCACGCCGGAGTAAGTCGCGGTCCTGAGATGCCCGTGTTCAACTTCGCGACTATCACGGCCTTTCTCGCATGGTTTGGCGGAACCGGCTACCTGCTGACGCGCCATTCGAGCCTGCTGGTTGTAGCAGTTATTCTTCTCGCGATTGCCGCGGGAGTAAGCGGTGCGGCGATTGTCTTCTGGTTTATCGTCAAGTTTCTGCTCACACACGATCAAGCGCTGGATCCAGCCGACTATGACCGCGTGGGAGTCTTAGGCCGCGTCATCAGCACAATCCGCGAAGGGGGAACCGGCGAAATTGTTTTTTCCCAGGAAGGAACCCGTCAAACCTGCGGCGCTCGCAGCGAAGATGGCGAAGCGCTTGCCCGTGGCACCGAAGTAATCGTTACCCGGTATGAACATGGCCTCGCCTATGTCCGGCGATGGGAAGAGCTGGCCGATAGCCATGTGGCTGATAGGACTGTGAATTGAACTCAGGCTAACAACCGACTGTTACAAGGGGAGTAAAAGTGTATGCCGCAGATACCTACTGATGTCTTAATCGTTGCCGGGACCGGAGTCGCCGCCATCCTGCTATTGATGGCTGTCTTTGCAAATCTGTATCGCAAGGCGGGGCCCCATGAGGCACTTATAGTCTACGGTTTTCGCGGTACTCGTGTGATCAAAGGCCATGGCACAGTCATCCTGCCTATGGTCGAGAATGTTCGCGGCCTGTCACTTGAGCTGATGTCCTTCGACGTCGCGCCGCAACAAGACCTATACACCAAGCAAGGTGTCGCGGTGACCGTGGAAGCCGTCGCCCAAATCAAGGTCAAGTCCGATCCCGAATCGATTCTTACCGCGGCCGAGCAATTCCTGACCAAGCCTCCCGAAGATCGCGAGGCTCTCATTCGCCTCGTGATGGAAGGACACTTACGCGGCATCATCGGTCAGCTCACGGTTGAAGAGATCGTCAAACAGCCCGAGATGGTCGCCGATCGCATGCGTTCAACCTGTGCCGACGACATCAACAAGATGGGCCTTGAAGTGATCTCCTTCACCATCAAGGAAGTTCGCGACAAGAACGACTACATCGCCAACATGGGTCGCCCGGACAT
Source organism: uncultured delta proteobacterium (assembly GCA_963733715.1). Taxonomy (GTDB): domain Bacteria; phylum Desulfobacterota; class Binatia; order Binatales; family Binataceae; genus Binatus. The sequence continues at coordinate 110,382 of CAVTEN010000028.1, read as the reverse complement.
AGTCAGGATCAAGCGCGATGCGGACGTGGCGGCAGCGGAAGCCGACCGCGACACCGCGATCAAGCGTGCGATCGCTCTAAGAGAGTCTGCAGTGGCCAAGGCGCAGGCCGATCAGGAACGGGTCACGGCCGAGACGGCCTCGATGGCGCTTCAGGCCGAGGCGCAGCGAGATCTGGAAGTCAAAAAAGCGACCTACAATGAACTGGTCAAGCGTCAGCAGGCACAGGCTGACAAGGCTTACGAGATCCAGACCAACGTGATGCAGCAGCAGGTCATCGTTGAGTCGGTGAAGGTCCAGCAGGCGGAAAAGGAACAGCAGGTAAAGGTGCAGGAGGCAGAGATTCTGCGCCGCGAAAAAGAACTGATCGCTACCGTGTTGAAGCCGGCTGAAATCGAGCGCCAACGCATTCAAACACTGGCCGAAGCCGATAAGTCCAAGACGATGGTTGAAGCTGAAGGCCATGCCAGTGCTATTCGCGCGCAAGGTGAAGCTGAAGCCGAGATCATTTTCAAGAAAGGCGACGCCGAGGCGCGCGCGATGAACGTCAAGGCAGAGGCCTACCAGGAATACAACCAGGCCGCCGTGCTCGACAAGCTCATAACAGGACTGCCCGAGATCGTGAAGGCGCTGGCAAGCCCGTTGGCTAATGTTGACCACATAACTGTGGTCTCGACTGGCAACGGCAACTCGGCCGGCATGCACAAGATAACCGGCGACCTGACTGAGATCGCCGCGCAAGTGCCGGAGTTGTTCGAAGCATTATCGGGCATGAAGATGTCCGACTTGCTCGGCAAGATAAGAACAATCGGCGACAAGGCGGACCGTCCGGATCGATTGCCGCCGCCCGACGGAAACGACAAAGCGAAGTAACTGGTGTTCGCAATAATGCGGGCAAGGAGTTCGTTATGGCACTCATGGATCGTGTAGCAACCTTGGTGCGCGCAAACCTCAACGACCTGCTCGACAAGGCCGAGAATCCCGAGAAGATGCTGAAGCAGGTGATCCTCGACATGGAAAACCAGTTCATGCAGGTCAAGACGCAGGTCGCCATAGCACTGGCGGACTTGCACCTGCTCGAAAAGAAAAGAACCGAGAACGCCGAGAAGCATGCCGAATGGATGCGCAAGGCAGAGCTAGCCGTGGAAAAGAAGGACGACCAACTCGCGCGCGCCGCGCTCGAGCGCGCAGTAAGCTTTCAACTGCTAGCCGAGAATTACGATGAGCAGATCGCCCATCACCATACCCAGGTCGAGTCGATGAAGGCGGCCTTGAAGCGACTGGAACTGAAGCTCTCCGAAGCCCGCGCCAAGGCCGACCTGCTGATAGTGCAGCATAGGCGTTCGCGCGCAACCCACCGCACCGCAAATGCCCAGCACTCATCGGGCACCGAGAACGGTACCTTCGAACGCATGCGCCACAAGGTAGCCCGCGAAGAAGCCATGGGCATGGCCAAAGGCGAACTGTTAGGAGACGACCTGGACGTCCGCCTACACGCCCTGGAGCGCGAACAAAAAATCAACGCCCTGCTGGAAGAAATCAAAGCAAGAAAAGGCCTAACCGCCTGACACGAAAGCAAAGAACCTGAGAGCAAAATGGCGCCCTCGCCATTTTGCGATTAATACTTTTCACTGGGTGCAGGGGTCACCCCTGCCCAAGGAAGCGTGAAACCCACGGGGGGTTTCACATTAATAAAGTGACTTACGCGGATTGCGCACGCGCGCCCGGCCGGATCGATTCAGCCAGGTCTGCGGCAAACTTGCGCGTATCTTCGACCGGCAATGTCGACACCGTCACGCGGATTCCGGGCGCGCTTTTGATTCGATAGCACTCGCCCGCGCGAATCGCCCATCCTTTTGACGCCATTGCGTTGACCACGCCCGCTTCTTCCGCGACCGGCACCCACACGTTAAGGCCGGAGTTTCCACGCGCCTCGATTCCGTGTTGCGCGAGCGCTTCTATCAGTGCGCGCCGCCGATGCGCATAAGTATCGGGCAGCCTTCCGCAGGATCGCCGGCGTCTCCGCATCGGACCACATCATTGCGACGAGGTCCTGCAGGATATGGCTTACCCATCGCGGGCCCAGGCTCTGCCGCCCCTGCACACGCGCAACAGTCAGCGCGTCACCCGCTATCACGCTCACCCGCAAATCGGGGCCGAGTGACTTCGACACCGACCGGACGGTCGCCCAATGCGCGCGACCTCCCGACAGAGTGATCGCAGGCGCGCCCGACACCGGACCGGCGTGGTCGTCCTCGATCAACACGACGTCCGGAAACGCGGCGAGCACGTGCTTCAACTCAGCCGCGCGCTTGCGATCCAGCGCGGCGCCGCTGGGATTCTGCGCGCGCGGCGTCAGAATAAACGCCTTGGCGCCGAGCTTGAGCGCGCGTTTCAAATCCACGGCGATCGGTCCCGAATCGTCTATCGCGACCGGCTCCGCCACGAGAGCCAGCGCCGCAACCAAATCCAGCACGCCGGTATAACTCGGATCTTCGACCGCGACGATATCGCCGGGCCTCAGATGCGCCTGCAGCACGCGTTCGACCGCGTCGAGCGCGCCGCTGACGACCGCAATCGAGTCAGCAGCGATGCCGTCGCTCTTGAATTGGCGCGCCGCGAGTTTCACCAGCGCCGCGCGATTCTCCTCGTCGCCATATTTGCCCGGAATTCCGTCGAGCCGTGCGAGATACGGTTTCAGCTTCGGCAGCATCGCCGGGTCCGGGCCACCATCCGCCAGATTGCGCAGCCCAGGCGCGGCGGCGGGAAGACCGCTCGCGTCAACAGCGGCGGCCGTCGATTGACGACCGTCCCGCGACGCCCCGAGCCGTGCACCAATCCACGGACGCGCAGCGCATTGTAGGCCGCCGCCACGGTGGTCGGGCTGACGCGCAGCTTGATTGCGAGCGCGCGCACCGTAGGCAGCCGCTCTCCGACCCGCAACTTCCCGCCGCGAATTCCATTTTCAATGCTCGCGGAGATCTGGTTGCTTGAATCTCCGCGGATTTGATATTGTACCGATACGTTCATAGTTACGTACTGTAACAAAGAGGCGAGGCAGATGGAAGAGACACAGGGCCATTCGGAACAGGCGGACAGATTGAATTCACTGAAAAACGCGATCGCGCCGACGACGCGCACCCGCGTCAAGCGCCTGCCCAAGCGCGCGTCCTATGACCGCGACGCCATCTACTCGATCCTCGACACCGCGCTGGTCTGCCACGTTGGGTTCGCGATCGATCAGCCAGCCCTACGTGATCCCGACGCTTCATGTTCGGATTGAGGACCGCCTCTACATTCATGGCTCTGCAGCGAGCCGAATGCTCGGCGCCGCGGCCGACGGGACCCCGATGGCAGTCACCGTGACGCATATCGACGGCCTGGTGCTGGCGCGATCCGCGTTCCATCATTCGGTCAACTACCGTTCAGTCGTGATTCTGGGCGCTGCGACTTTGGTTACGGACCCGGCTGAGAAGTTCGCCGTGATGAAGGGACTGATCGATCACGTCGCGCCCGGCCGCTGGAATCACATTCGGCATCCCAACGAGAAGGAGCTCGCGGCGACGTCGGTTCTGTCGATTCCAATCGTCGAGGCGTCGGCGAAGCTCAGGAGCGGCGACCCGCTCGACGACGACGCCGACTACGCGCTGCCGGTCTGGGCGGGACAGATTGCGTTTACTATGAAGACGTTGACGCCGGTCGCCGATGCGCGGCTCGATGCCTCGACGCCAATTCCCGCACACGTGATCGAGTATCTGTTGCCTGCGAATAGAGGAGCAAGAGTCACATGACGGCGATGGTGGTGATGGAGATGGGCAGATTCCTGATCAGCACCGATCGATCGAAGCTCGACGTCGATGTGATTCACAGGTTCCTCGCGCGTTCGTACTGGGCGGAGGGAATCCCGCGCGAGACGGTGGTGCGGTCGATCGAAAACTCGCTTTGCTTCGGCGTTTACGACAACGCCAGGCAGATCGGTTTCGCGCGCGTAATTTCCGACTTCGCGACGTATGCGTATCTCGCCGACGTATTTATCCTCGAGCCGTACCGTGAGCGTGGCCTTGGCAAAGAGCTGATGGCGTCGATCATGGCGCATCCGGATTTGCAGGGACTGCGGCGATGGAGTCTCGGCACCCGCGATGCGCAAGGGCTGTACGCGCAGTTCGGCTTCAAGCCGGTCGTCAACACGCGGGCGCGCACAGTCATGGAAATCGTGGACCCGGAGATCTATTCGCGTTCTTGAATAGCCTGCGCGCGCGTTCTATATAACAAGTGTTAGGGACCGCAGCCGCCGGCTGACGCTCGCGTCGTGGGCGCGGCCAGGAGTGAGGGCATCAAGCGGTCACCTGCGGAGGCTCAAATGGATTTCAAATTCAGCGCCGAAGACGAGGCGTTTCGCGCGGAGTTCAGCAGCTGGCTCAAGGCCAACCTGCCCAAGGCGGGAACGTCCGAAGACGGGCGGCGACTTCATGCGCGAAAGCAGCGCCGACGACTGGAAGCGACGGCTCGAGTGGCACAAGAAGATGCACTCCGGCGGATGGGTCGGAATCAGCTGGCCCAAGGAGTACGGCGGACGCGGCGCGACGCTCACTCAGCAGATCATCTACAACGAGGAGCTCGCGAAAGTTAACTCGCCGATGCTGGTCAACGGACTCGGTATCATGCTGGTCGGTCCGACGATCATCCACTGGGGCACCGAGGAGCAGAAGAAGAAGCACATTCCGAAAATTCTCTCGGCGGACGAGTTGTGGTGCCAGGGATATTCCGAGCCCGGCGCCGGCTCCGACGTCGCCAGCCTGCAGACGCGCGCGGTCGAGGAAGGCGATTACTTTATCGTCAACGGGCAGAAGGTGTGGACGTCGGATGCGCATCACGCGGACATGTGTATCCTGCTGGTGCGCACCGATCCCGAGGCGCCCAAGCACAAGGGAATCAGCTACGTCCTGGTCGATATGCACAGCCCCGGCGTGACCGTGCGTCCGCTGGTGCAGATCACGGGCGACGCGAATTTCAACGAAGTGTTTTTCGAAGACGTGAAGGTGCCGAAGAAGAATCTGATCGGCGAGAAGAACCAGGGCTGGCAGGTCGCGATCACGACTCTTATGTTCGAGCGGTCGGGAATCGGCGGCGGCCGCGACCTGATGGGCCAGGTCAAGGAGCTAGTCGAGCTGGCCAAGACCGTCCCCAGCAACGGGCACACGGCGTGGGAAGACACCAGCGTGCGCCAGCGGCTGGGAGGTTTCGCGTGCGAGGCAGCAGCTCTGCGCTACACCGGATTTCGGCAACTGACGCGAAGGCTCAAGGGTCTGCCGCCGGGGCCCGAGGGCTCGGTGCTCAAGCTATGCACCAGCGAGCTCAATTTGCGGATGAACAAGTTCGCGATGGAGATGCTGGGGCCGTACAGCCAGATGGAATTCAAAGCGCCGCATGCGCTCGACAAGGGCAAGTGGTCGTACCGGATGCTCGCGTCGCGGGCGCTGACGATCGCGGGCGGCACCAGCGAAATCCAACACAATATTATCGGCGAACGCGTGCTCGGATTGCCCAAGGGCTAGTCACTTTTCGAAGCATTAATCGACGAAGGGCGGCCCGACGGCGGGTCGCCCTTATTTTTTGCGATGTGAGGGAAACTAACATGGATGGCAAGCTGGTCAGGCTGAGAGCTTACGAGAAATCGGATCTCGACGCGGTGATGAAATGGATCAACGACGAGGAAGTCACCGATTTGCTCGGCGGCGAGATGCTCGCCTATCCGGTCTCTTCGATTACTGAGGCAAAGTTTATTGAGGCCTCTGCCAGCTCATCCGATAAGCAGAAAAACTTCGCGATCGAGACGCTCGCTGAGCGCAGATATATCGGCGCGATTTCGTTCAACGTGATCCATTGGCAGAGCCGACACGCCAGCATCGGCATTGTGATCGGAGACAAATCGTTGTGGGGCAAGGGCTACGGCACCGACGCGATGCGGGTATTGATGCGGCTCGGCTTCGACAAGATGAACCTGCACCGGCTGTGGCTGCACGTGCACGGCTACAATCAGCGCGCGATCGCGTCGTACGAGAAGTGCGGATTCAAGCGCGAAGGAGTGCTGCGTGAGGAGCATTTCGCGCGCGGCGGATATCACGACACGATCGTGATGGCGATTCTCGAGAGCGAGTATCGCGTCCTCGCCTAGCGCGCGACTAATGGCCAGTCCCTGAGAGGTTTACCGTTCGGGGTCCAGTCGAGCCGTTATTGTTGATCGTGAGGAGGCCGGGACGGGGTCCGAGCGCGGTCGGCGCGAAGACGACTCCGTAGACACACTTTGTTTTTGGTTTCAGCGTCGAGCCGCAGACCTTCGAGAGCGCGAAGTCGCCGGTCACCCGCGCACCCATCAGCAGAATCGAGACATTGCCGCCGTTGTGCGCGGTTATTTTCTTTGCCTTGCTCTTCTTGCCTAACTTGGTGGAAAAAGTCACCGCGCTGGGCGACACAACCAGCGGCGCCGCAACGGTCGGCATCGGAGTCGGCGTGAACGTCGCAGTTGCGGTACGGCGTCGCGGTGGCAGTGAGCGTCGCGGTCGCCGTCGCGGTGGGACTGGATGTCGGCGTCGGCGAAGTGACCGGAGTGCGGACGGTGGTAGGAGTCGCTGAGACTGTCGGCGTGGTCGACGGTGTGGACGTTGTGGTGACGGTGGCCGTCGTGGTCGCCGTCGCCGTCGCGGTAGCCGTCGCTGTCGGCGTCAGGGTCGGCGTTTTGGATGTAGTAGGCGTCGCAGTCGCCGAAGGAGTGCCAGTGCGCGTCGCAGTCGCCGAGGTCGATGCGGTTGGCGTCGAGGTCGGAGTTTTCGAGCCCGCAGACGTAGGTGTTGATGTCGGCGTAAAGCCGGGAGAGCCTTCACCTGACAGTTCGAATATTCCGCGTCCGTGGGTGGCGGCGAATATCACGCCGCCCAGATTCTGCTCGATATCGAAAACCGCGACCGCGGGAATCGTCCCGAGGTTGAACGGCGCCCAGGTATTTCCGCCGTCGGTCGTTCTGAAAATGCCGATGTCGGTCGCGGCCAGGACGGTGTTCGCCGTGGGATCGTTGCGGTCGACCAGCAATCGCAGCACCGGAACGTCGGGCAGCGCATTCGCGGGGGGCGGACTCTGAAGGGTAGGATTGCCGTCGGCCTGCGTCCATGAACCGCCGAAATCCATGGTCACGAAAACGTGACCCATCCCGGTCGCCGACGTGAACCCCGACAGGCTCAGGTAGGCGACGGAGGCATTGAACGGATCAATCGCGATTCCGGTTGCCTGCGTGGAATCGGGAAAAACGATTGGCGGCAGTTGCGCGGTCTTGTCGGTCCAATGCGCTCCTTCGGGTTGGCCGCCGCTCACCTGCATGTCGGCCTGGTCGGTGGTGAATATCTTGAACGGCGTTGGACGAAAAGTAGTGCTGGTCTCCATCGCGAGCGCGTAAGCCTTGGTGTGGTCGGAGGGCGCGATCTCGAGATCCTCGAGTCCGCATTCGCCGCTGTTGCATCCGCCGGTCAAATCCTGGGTCGTTTGCCGCGACCATGTCGCCATCGCGTCGTTCGAAACGTAGACCGAGTGGGCGCCAAACAGGACTCGCTGTGCGACGGCCGGATCGCTGGCTAGCGGCGGAAAGTAGGCAGAGCCGCCATCGCCCGCCGTCGCCATCGCGGTCTGTAGCGCCGCGCTCGGCGCGGCAGAATTGAAAGTGGCTCCGCCGTCGGTCGAGCGCGAGACCCATGCTCCGGCCGAAGTAGTCGCGAAAGTGTGATAAGCGAAAATCGGGTTGACCGTATCGAAGAGCGCGAAGCCGCCGTCGAGGTTATCCACCTCGGTCCATCCCGACGCGGGCGGCTGCGTCGCGTCGAAGCGTGCGGTGCCGTTGTCCTGCAATCCCGCAATCACGATGTTGCTGTTAGTGGGATGAGGACCGACGGATTGCGCCTGCGCGACCCCGATGCTCGCGTTGAGCGCCGTCCAGGTCAGCGAGCCGGCGTCGAAGCGATAAAGCCCGCCGTCGTTGCCGAGATAAAAACTGTGCGCGCCTGCCGGATCGAACGCGATCGCGTGCTGACCCGAATGCGTACCGCCGTTCGGCGCAAGCGACGTCCAACTGGTGCCGCCGTTGATTGAGCGGTAGATGCCGACGCCGCCGAGCACGACGGTTGCGCCGGTTGCGTCGCCGGGATCGATAGCAATCGTCTGGTCGAAGAACGATTGTGAAAAGTTGCTCGAGCTGGATCCGTCGAGAGTCGTGGCGCCGACCGTCGCACTCGGCACCGACGCCTTGAACCACGTGACGCCTTGGTTGGCGGATTTGTAGAATCCCGCGAACTCGACGCCGTCAGCCGCGCCGACGATCGCATACGCGACGCCGTTCGCGGCCGCGACGCTCGCGCGGCCGACCCCGCCGGTCAAGTTGGGCAGGCTGGCCTGAGTCCAGCTGAATCCGGAATTCGACTGAACGGAAGACGCCGACGCCGAGAATCGAAACGAGCACTGTCGTCGGCGACGCGGGATCGATCGCCACTGACTCTGCCGGACATGGATCGTTGGTGAAGTACGGGCATGCGCCAAAAGTCCCCGCGGGATATGAAATCCACGATTCGCCGCCGTCGCCCGAGCGCCAAAGGCCATTCTGACTGAAGTCGCCCTCGACCCACGACGCCTCCGCCCGGTTCGCGCTGGAGCCGTAGGTCACTGCCGCATAGATTGTGCGCGGCGTCTGCGTGGTATCGACCGCGATCGAGGCGATCGACGCGTGCGCAAAGTTGCTCTCGCCGAGTTGCGTCCAGCTGACGCCGAGATCGCTCGAGACGAACACTCCTTCGCCGTAGAACGAATCGGCCGACCCATTTCCCTCACCGCTGCCGACGTAGAGCGTTGGATTCGGACTCGTAGTGGTATCGAGCGCGAGCGCACCGACCGACAGCGTCGGCTCGAGGTCGAATATCGGCACGAACGCCGCGGCCGCATTGGCGCGCATCCACACTCCGCCATCTCCCGTGCCGACGAACATTCGTCCGCTGACTGTAGCGTCTGCGACAATGGCGGTGACCCGTCCCGTCACGCCCGCGATTGCGGTCCCCATCGCGACTCCGCCAAAGGTGGGAATCTCGTTAGTCAATGGCAGAGGACCCAGAGCTGTCCATGCGAGAGAAGCAGCCGCCAGCGTCGAGTCGGTTGCATTCAGCCGGGAGATCCCGACCGAGTCGCGCTCCTGTAGGCGCATCTGCGCAATCGCTTTGCGATACGCGCCGGGCGGCAGTCCAAAACTCAGTCCTCGCTTGCTGAGGAAGAATGCCTCGCGAGCGACGCGATCGCGCGCATGCAGCGATCCGGGCGCGTTGATATTGGCGCGAGCCGATCGCGAGTTCGCGCGCATTGGGGAAGACAGGATCACCGCGAGACCGGCGATGAGCAACAAGCCGCCGGCGGCGGCGAAAAGCAATGGCGAGAAACTTCTGGACAAAGCGAAGACCCCCCTTCGGCCCGCGTCCAGTAGTCACTCTACTCTCATTATATATACGAACGAACTATATAATGAGTATCCAGTCGATTACCTATTGAGTATTGCTCCCGTCTAACTGAGTATTCCGTTGCCTACGACGGTCAGCACTTAGCCGTGCCGCTGTATGCGGAAGGTGCCGAGTGCTCTGCGCACGTTGGCGGGCTACGGCGGTCAGGCTGCGGCGATTCGGAAGCCGATCTTCGGGAAGTGATTCACGATCCTGCCCAGCTCCGGCACGTCGCGCTCGATTGCGATCTCATGAATCGTGCTGACTACCACTCTGCCCGTCACCGGATCGAAGGCGTAGTCGTCGGGCGTCACCGAGACTCGGGTACCCGCTTCGAGTCCGTTTGGATCTCTCGAGTCGACGTTCTCGGCAGTCGCGGGAGTGCTGTCCTTCGCTACCTTCAGTGCCTCATCGGGATCCATCGGACGGACGTCGCCGTATCCCATCGCGTCGACACGCTCGAACCATCGCATCAGATGCGTAAATTTCTGCGCGAGGCCGAATGACGTCGGCTCAACACGCAGGAACCACACCGGATGGAAGCAGGCGGCGTCGGCGAGGCTGAAAGAATCGCCGAGGAGGAATGGCGAGGTTGCGAGTTGACGATCGAGGATTTCCAGGAACGCGCGCAACTGGTTTCGAGAATCGGGGGCGCTGCGGGCAATGTCGCCGAAGTTCGCACCCTGCATCATCTTCGAACGGTCCTCGATGAATTCCTTGGGCACCACCGCCGCGAGCTTTTCGAAAATCACCGGCGTCGTCGACCAGAACAACCGGCGGTCTGCCCATTGATTCATCGTGTCGGCGGCCGCGGTGAGCCCGTCAGGATAAAGCGTCGGCTCAGGTTTCAGCTCATCGATCTTCCTGATGATGATTCCCGTGTCGCACCATACGTCGGCGCCGATTTGGAGCGCCGGGATTCGCCGATAGCCTCCGGTGAGCGGCACCAGTTTGGGCTTCGGCATGATCACCGGCTGCTCGACCGATCGCCAGCTGATTTTCTTGTGCGCGAATATTTTGCGGATTTTCTCCGAGAATGGCGAGTTTACATATTGATGCAGAATTATCTCAGGCACGACTTCCTCCAGCGGAACTGATTTGAGGGATCGACTCTTCTTAGCGCATAGGCTTTCCGCTCGCCAGTCGAAAACTGATAGGTTCGCGCTCATGCATGGCCATCACGAATTCGATTTGTTCGAAGCGATTTACACGACGCGCGCGATGCGGCGTCTGAAGCCCGATCCTGTCGAGCCGGGTCTCATTGTCAAAGTGATCGAGGCGGCGACGATGGGTCCGAGCGGGCATAATCGGCAGCCGTGGTTTTTTATCGTCGTCACGGAACCAGAGACGAAACAGTTCGTCGCCGAACGCTATCGCAAAGCCTGGGAAACAGTATTCACGCCGACCGAGCGCGAAGTTGTCGCCAATGATCCTCAAAGCCAGCGCGGGCGAAATTTGCGCTCGGCAAAATATCTCGCCGAGCATATCGGCGACGTGCCCGTGATGATCTTCGCGTGCGTGAAAAAATACACCGATCGCGCACGCGCGGGACAGCCGATGTGGGGCGCGATTTACCCGGCGATTCAGAACCTGTGCCTGGCGGCGCGCAGCTACGGACTCGGTACGTCGATCACCGGGATGCATACGATGTTCGCCAAGGAAATCGATGCGATGCTCGGCGTGCCGCCGGAGTACGCCAACGTAATCCTGATTCCGATGGGCTACCCGAAGGGACGATGGGCACGGCCCGATCGCAAGCCTGCGCTGCAAGTCACGTTCTGGGAGAAATGGGGCAGCAGGCGCGACAGCGTGACGAACTGAACGCGTCACGACTCCAGCACGGCGAGCACGAAATTGCGCTGAATCTGATCGCCCGGCTTGACCCGAAACTCCGCGATGCGCCCGTTGGCCGGCGCCTTCACCGGTATCTCGACCTTCATCGATTCGATCACCATCACTTCGTCGCCGCGCGCAACTTGTGCACCGCTCTCGACCGAGAGTCTAAGCACTTTGCCGACCGCCGGGCTCTTTATATCCATCGCGCAATGAATCCTTCTCGATGCTCCCGGCGTCTTAGCAGGCATGGCGCGCGCGTACCAGCAGTCGCGGAAGAATGCGCCTTGTGTTTTCGGTCTGCTTGGTTGTAGAGAAACTAAATCAGCGCGATCGTCCGGATAACGGAGAGACAGCATGAACAGTTTTGTCGCGGCTCGAACGCTCACTGAATATCCGCGCGGCAGCCATCGATGGTCGCTGCTGATTCTCACGGTGCTCGCCTCGATTCTCGGCGCGTACGACTTCCAGCTCGCCCCGCTGCTGCCAATCCTGCTCCCGTACCTGCACATGAGCCATACCGCATATGGCGCCTTCATCGCGTTCACTGTGCTGATTTCCGGCATCTCGGCATTCTTCGGCGGCCCGCTGGCCGATCGCTACGGCCGCGTACTCATCATCGACGTGTGTCTCGGCTTCGTCACCGCCCTGCTCTTCTTGAACGTGTTGATCACCAACATCGTGACCTTCGTGATCCTGCGCTTGTTGATGGGAATCGTCGCAGGCCTGACGGCCGGCGCTGGCGCCGCCCTGATTCGCGATATGTCGCCGCGGCTCAGCCGCGCGCTCGCATTCGGATTGCTGACGATCGGTCCGGTCGGCGCGAACTTTCTCTCCAACTACGTCGCCGGCCAGACGCTGCCGATCTATCACACCTGGCAATCGCAGATTTGGATCATGGGATTCTTCGCAGTCGCGATGTACATCCCGATCGTGTTGTGGCTGTGCGATCTGAGTCCCGAACTGCGCATGCAGATCATGAAAACCGAGATCCAGGCGCTCGCCGCCGAAGGACGGCTTCCCTGTGCCTCCGAACTTCCGTCGAGCACGGGCGACGCGTTCCGGCGCCTGCTCAGTCACGCCGAAGTCTGGCTGCTGGTCGGCGGGATTACTGCGAATCTCACCCTGTATTTCGCCATCCAGGCCTTCGGCCCGTTGATGTTCACCGAGGCGTTCCACTACTCGCCAGCCGAAGCCGCGAAAATGAACGAGTACTTCTGGCTCACGAATCTCGGCGTACTCGTGCTGACGGGGCTGGTTTCCGATCGCCTGCAGACCCGCAAACCGATCGCAATCATCGGCGGGATACTCGCCGCGATTCTGATGGCATGGTGGATTCCGACCTTCGGCCGCGAGCTTCCACGCGCCACCATGGCGATGGTCGCGTCGCTGATGGGATGCTTCCTCGCGATCGCGTACGTGCCGTGGGCCGCGCAGTTCTCCGAGACCCTCGAGGACGTCTCCCCCGCTCTGCAAGCGACCGGCTGGGCCTTCTTCGGGCTGGCTGCGCGCGCGTGGATCGCGATCTCCGCGCCGCTGTCGCTCTACGTCGCGGTCCACTACGGATGGGGTCAGTGGGTGAAGGTCGCGCTCGTAGGAATGATAATCTACATCGTCGCGATGGTGTTCTCGCGCGGCCATGCCGCCGTCGAAGAACATGCTCAGCCGCACCAGCAACGATCGCGTAACCGCAGGCTAGATTCTTCCCTCTCCCTGTGAGGGAGAGGATAAGGTGAGGGTCCGAATACAGCGCGCTATGCGCGCGATTCAAGATTCTGCTCTGCTATCTGCCCTACGGACGCATCGTGCGCGTGCGAATCCCCAACTGCGTCGGCACAATCTCGTACGCCTGATGCACCCAGTCGACGAGTAGCGGCCGCGTGTCGCGCGGATCGATTATTTCCTCGATGCCGAACGCTTCCGCAGTCCGCAGCGGCGATCGCACGGCGTTGAATTTATCCTCGAGCTCTTTTCGCAACTTTTCCGGATCGCTCGACGCCGCTAAATCGCGCTTGTATGCCGCCTCGATTCCGCCTTCGATCGGCAGCGAGCCCCAATCCGCCGACGGCCACGCGTAGCGCAGATTCAACCCGGTCGTGATTCCATGGCCCGCGCCCGCGACGCCGAACGCCTTGCGCACCATGATCGCGACCAGCGGCGTAGTAGTCTGGAACATCGCATACAGCGCGCGCACGCCGCGCCGAATCGTTCCCGCCATCTCGGCCTCGCGCCCAATCAGGAAGCCGGGCTGATCGACGAAGTTCACCACCGGCAGATGAAACGTGTCGCAAAGGTCGACGAACTTGACCATCTTGTCCGACGCCGGCCCGTCCAGCGACCCGCCAATCGAAAACGGATCGTTGGCCATCACGCCCACCGAAAATCCGTCGAGCCGCGCAAATCCGGTCACCAGCGACGGCCCGAAGTACGGCGCCATCTCGAAAAATGAATCGCGATCCATCACGAGCTCGACGATTCGCCGCGCGTCGTAGCCGTGGCGGCGATTGCGCGGCACGATACTGATCAGTTCCTCTTCACGACGACCCGGATCGTCGTCGGGCGTCGCTCGCGGCGGCGCTTGCCACACGCTCTGCGGCAGGTACGACAGGAAGCGGCGAATTTGCGCGAGCGCGTCATCCTCGCTCTCGGCCTCATTGTCCACCGAGCCGCTCATGTGCGCGTGAATCTCAGCGCCGCCGAGTTCTTCCTTGGTCAGGTCCTCGCCGACGCCCCATTTTACGACCGGTGGTCCCGCGACGAAGAGCTGACTCGTCCCGCGCACCATCACCGAGAAATGCGACGCCGCCACCCGCGCCGCGCCGATTCCCGCGACCGAGCCCATGCATCCCGCGACCACAGGCACCTCGCCCATCAATTTCACCAGCACGTCGAAATCCGGATTGGCCGGAACATAGGTCCGCTTAACAGTCTCGAACGTCTTCACGCTGCCACCGCCGCCGGTTCCGTCGACCAGCCGAATAATCGGGATGTGCAGTTCATGCGCGATCAGTTCCGCGTAGCTGCGCTTGTTGCCGATATTCGCGTCGGCCGCACCGCCGCGCACCGTGAAGTCGTCGCCGCCGACGACGACGCGCCGCCCGTTGATTCGTCCGGTACCGCCGACGAAGTTCGCCGGCATGATCGACTCGAGCGTCTCGCCCTCATATTTCGGCGCTCCCGCCAGCGCGCCGTATTCGTGAAACGTGCCCGCATCGAGCAGCCGCTCGATCCGCTCGCGCACAGTGAGCTTGCCCCCATCATGCTGCCGCTTGATGTTGTCGACGCCACCCATCCCCTTCGCCAGCTCGACGCGGCGCCGAATTTCTTCGACTTCCTTCTCCCACGACATACGATTCTCCTGCCAGATGGATTCCTGATCCTATAGAACCACCCTGACCCCATCCGCGCCAACCAGGAACTTTCGAGAGAGGCTTGACGACGATGTCGATGCCAAAAGGTGATGCAATTGATCGCGGTAGAGCGCGCCGAAAAAGTTGGCGGGCATCGAGGGAGGGGGGAGTCTCCCTGATGCCCGCCGTTTCACCCATCACCTTACGGCGAGCGCCGCCAGGCTGCTGGAAGAACGATCTCCTGTAAAATCGACGAAAGTACTTGCTGACTGTCTAGCTGTAACCGAGGCGTCAGAGGCCGCCGCGACCTACCAGCAGCCAGACCACCACCACGACGAGTACTAGCGGTACGAGACCGCCGGCTGCACCGTAGTTGCTGTATCCATAGTAGCCACCGCCGCCGCCGAACAGCAGGACCAGGATAATGATCAATAGCAACATGACATTCTCCTTTCTCTATTCTTCAGGCCAATCACGACCTACTCGATGAGATGCTAGTACGGTGCCGCGTAGGTCGTCGTGGTCCGTTTCTGGACGGCTCCGTCATTTGCATCGGTCGTCACTGTGGTTGTGCTCTGATCCGGAGACGAATAGGTCGTATATGGAGCTGGCTGCGAATAGGTGCGCTGGACGGTGCCGTTGTTGTATTGAGTAGTCGTGGTAGTGCTTGCATCGGAGACCGGCGCCGGCGCCACCACAATCGGAGGATTGGTAGTGTCGTATTGCCTGGTGGTCGTGGTTTCGGTGACATGGGTGGTAGGCGCGCAGCCGACCAGGAATGTCATCGCAATACCGGCAGAAATGGCCACTACAAAATTAGCTTTAATTTTCATTATTTGATCTCCTACGTAACGTTGTACTCTCTTCTTTACTTATGCACATCTATATGTCCCGCAATTAATTCGATTTGCGTTCTTTGTGGAACCAACTCGAACGCATTAAACAGAATTACGCATCTTGAACGCGCTGGAAGGATCTTAATCGGGCGAATGGTCATTCTTCGGAAGCGCGCCGTCCACCCAGCTTAGATCAGTGCTCTCTCTCAATCCTTGGATGACTGCGTCCTGCAATCGATTTCGGAATCGCGCGTCAAAATTGAATAGAGTCCGGAAGCCCTCTACTTCATAGCCTCGTTCCGGAATCATGTTATCGCTAGGCAGATAACAAATCGGTTGGTCCAGGCATCCGACGGTGAGTAGTGGTTCTCCGCCGGAAAAGGACTCCTCCAACAGCTGCCGATACTTGACTACGGGTTCGGCGTTGATTCCTACAATCCGGAACCCACCGCAATCGATAAGATGCCAGACCAGGGATTTGTCACCGGTACCGCCGGCGGCAAATTCGCTTTCAGGTACCGCTACCCGCTTAAGCATGAGCGAGTTGATTTGCAGAGTCGCGGCCGGACGATCGTGCGAACGATGCGACCGATTCCGCAAGGCTATTGGCCCATTGCTCCCATTCACGTCTCAGTGGTTGCCGAAATTGCGGCCCCACCAGGACTCTTCGCGCGAAGCCCGCTAATCCACTGGACCTGCCTGAAAATGGCGGACGCACATCGCCGGAGAACCCCTGAAGAAACAGCACGGGAATGTCGCCTAGTTGGGATCGCAATCGTGAGCGAACTATTCCCGGATACTCCGCTGAGACCTGGAGAAAGCCGGGAAAGTCAGTAGGATGGCACGCGTAGTTCCAAATCACGGCGCTCGGCTTACCGCTCAACTTCGAGAATTCGACGATCCGCACGCTCTCATCGCGATCACCATTTGGATTCGGTCCGAACCCTGATGATCTGGCGAAGCCGGATCTCGTCAGGCGCGGCCGAACCAGGCGCCGATTCATCGAGTGGTCCGCGCTTCCTATCCGATAGGTGCAGACGCATGGCTCACCTTTATGCTCGATAGACTTGACCAGCGCCGTAATCTGGGTCGCGACAAAGTGCACGTATTCATCGTCAGCTATCCCCAGGTGAGGTATCGATGGCGCAGTCATCGGTGCGGAATGCGTATGCGATGCACAAAGAAACAGTTCCTCGCTCCTATCCGCGAGGCCGAGGTTCTCAATCAATTGCGCTCTTAGCGTTTCGCCGGGATATAGCAGATCGGTGCTGACTATAGTTACGCTCGACGACGCTCCTCTTATAAGGAGCACGTTCGCTTCGAGGCGGCTGGCGACAGAGGTGAACGGCGCGGTGCGCTTGTTGAAGCCACCTAGCATCACCGGCCGGCGGGGCGTGATATCTACTGAGCCGGATGAGATCAGGAATTCCTGGGACATCCGATCTCTCTCCGACGTTCTCATGACGCGACCAAGCCGTCCGGGAGGCTTCTAAAGGACTCCTTGAACGAGAAAATCCGCCATCGTTCGTTGCGGATCATGTAGGGTGAAAAGCCCGCGGCACGCATCCTTTAAGGCTGCGATATTGTCCTTCTGAACGTAGGTCACGGCATAGCGAGCGCCGCTCAGCAGGCCTTTCTCAGCAATCGCCGCCATTGCGGCGGGCATTATTTTTTGTCCGCGAAACTGCTCGAAGGTGTAGGCAAACTCCAGCAGGACCTCATCCTTGCGCAAGTTTCTCAACTCACCGTCGAAGAATGGCCTGAATCGCTCGAGGTCGCTTTGCCCAATCAGCCATTGCATGTAAGAGATCTCGACCGCCTGGCAGTTATGCCAAGATAGCAGGTCGGGATGTTAGCCTTCAGGATAAGCAAGGCGTCCGGGGCGCGCGCTAAGTATCGCAGATATATCGCTGTCGCTGATAGGTCTTACTTCGATCGGTTGCTTTGGCGCGGAGCGTGAAATGGAACGGTCAAATCGCGTCTCAGCAGATAGGACTCACTATTCGAAAAAACCCGCTTCACCAGTTCTCGCGCCAGCTTCGCGAATTTCCCGCTCCTCACTACCAGCAGAAACCTTTGAGCATGACCGTAATAGCTTTGCATTCGAGTTACCTATGTCCGGTCAGCGCCAGACTGAGTCCAGCATCAACAAACGGCGAACTTGCTGACGGCGTATGTACCTCACGAGCTTGGTATCGTTCACACTCGGACGCCGCCTGATTTGACTGTCGAAATATCCGGCGGTCATGCACAATGCCGAGATGGGCCGGCTAGCCGCCATCCGCACTGCTCGCGCGAGCAGGAAGATCGGCGAATAGCCGATGTAGTAAGCCGTCTTGCCTTTGCCGTAGTAGCTTCGCCATGCGCCGGCCGCCTCGCCTTGAGGCCGGTGATGGTAAGCGCGGATGTGCTCGAAGCTCTGGGTTTTCATCCCGCGCATCAACGCGCGCATCTCGTCGATCGTATCCCAGCCCGGACAACCTTCGAGCGGCTCGATCGCGTCGAAGCATGCCGACGAATACATCTTGGTGGCGCCGCGCGTGTGAAAGGCGTGAATGTCAGGCACTGCGATCCAGCGGTCGGCGACTGGCTCGTAGAGCGTCGCGCCCGCGATGCCAAGCTTGGGATTCGCGGCGAATTCCTTGAGCATCAGCTCGACGAAATCCGGCGCGAAACTCAGGTCGGCATCGAGCCGGAAGATGAAATCCACGTCCTGCCACGCATCGCGCGGAAGGAATTGCATGACCACCGATTCGCCGCCCGGCTTCCGCGGACGATCTCGCGCGAGATGTATCGGCTCGATCCAGCTATGTTGGCGCGCGGCCTCGTCGAGGATTTCCGCGGTGCCGTCGCTCGAGCCGTCGTCGATGATGATCCAGCGATTCGGCAGACGCGTTTGCGCCGCCATGCTGGCAATCAGCCCGGGTAAAAATTGCTGCTCGTCGCGGGCCGGAGTTATTGCAAGATATCTGTCCATCTCAAAGTCCAAATCCATACCAACGAGCCGGCTATGCGGCCCGCATCAATCAGCACGACTCTTTGACCGGTAGCTATCGGGAAATCTGACTCGGGCGCGCGTGAGATCGGTATAACGAACGACGGCGCGAAGCCGTCTCGCGAAGAAATTCCGGTTCTCGCTGTTCAGCAGATACTTGAGACGGCCGTACGCCTGCGCATTGTTCATCGCGAACAGCGCGCGATGAATCCGCCAGTTCACAAGGTTGCGCGTAACAGTATGCTGCGCTGAGCTCGACAGAGTTTGCAGTCCATAAGGTCTGAAGAAACAAAAGTGCAGCGCCTGCGAACACATTATGATGTCTGGCGCTTGGGACGATTCGACTTCTGCGAACGAGTCCGCCGATATCGAAAACGCAACGGTCTTGTCGAGGTCGGGGAGCTTCACCACCACCGCACGCAGCATCCGCAATATCAGCGCGGGATATTTTTCATGCAGATGGCGCACCATCTCGTGGAACTCTTGCTCTATCGGCTGCAGCGGCACAGCCGCGGGAGTGTCGTAGGGAAATTGATCGATCGTTTCGTAAACGGCGTCGTATTTTGCGAGCGCCGGAGCTGATTGCCAGCTGGCGGACGAATCGTAGGTGTCGCCCGGGAACAGGATCGCAACTCCGAGATCGCGCCGGCGCGCGAATTCCCAGACGTCGCGCGGACGATTGGCGAATGCATTCATGTAGCGATTGTCCGCCAGCGAAAAGCGCATCAGGCTCGCAAATGGAATCGTGACCTTCGCGCCCAGCGCCGCGTGATTGGCGAAGATTTTCTCGAGCATCGCCGCCGCACCGCGCCGCAGATGAGATTCGCGCGGCTGAAAGCCGTTGTAGACGGCGAGTGAGAACTGACTCAGCACAGTATCGATCCGCCCAACGTCCGACTTCACCCGCCGACAATCGGTCGCGTTCAGCCGCGAGTCGTTGATGTTGAACAACGCCCCTTCCGGCTCGATCACGCCAAGGCACGAATCGAGAGTCCCGGCGCTGTAGCAGTACACGGAGGTGCGGTCGCTAAGCGCGGTCTGCTTGCGATGCCGCAGCACCTGGAAATTCTTGTATCCACACTTTTCCAGTACTCCGAAAACCCGATCTGCATGATTGTCCTGAAACAGGACCTTGACCCGCGCTTTAAATTCGGCCGGCAGCGAATCCAGACTCGGGATGTGAAAGTGATCCGGATGAATGTGCGAAATCCAGAGATAGTCGATTCCGTCCAGCATCGCCGGATCGAAAGCGGCGGATGGGAACAACGACCACGATTCATTGAAGACTTTTCCGGCGAGCCATGGGTCGGTCCAGATTCGAAGTCCATGCGACTCGATTACGACCGAAGCATGTGAAACGAGGGTGACTTTCATCGATTAACCAGCGCAGGCGCTTTGAGAGTGACGTGCCACGAATTCCTTTCTTCCACTGAATCGATTCGACTTGGGCGGCTCAATCGGCACGGTAGCAGATATGAAAAGCTAATACAAGCAACTAAAGTAAAGATAAATAAATGAAAGCCACTCCAATCACCAATAATACATGATATTATAACTCCTGACCTATACTGAATTGCTCTATCTGACTTTTTATGTCGCGAAGAGAGTCCCAATGAAAATACATTTCGTCGGACATGCCTGCATCGTTGCCGAATGCGCGGACACTTCGATCCTGATGGACCCGTGGCTGTTCGGAAAGATTTTCAACGACTCGTGGAGCCTGCTGCCCGAGCCGAAGTTCGATCGCGGCGATGCTCGACAAGGTCGACTACCTCTGGCTCTCGCATGAGCATCCTGACCATTGCCACTTTCCAACTCTCGACTCGTTTCCGGCAGCTTTCAAAGCGCGCGTGACTGTCCTGTTTCAGGACCGCGACTACACAAAAGTGTTCGGCGCGCTTCGCAAGCTTGGTTATCAACGATTCAAGCGGCTACCGCATCGGGTTGTAGTACCGCTGTCCGACAAGCCCGACGCGACGAAAGTGTATTGCTATCACGCCGGCCTGATGGACTCGGCGCTGGCCGTGCTCAGCCAATGGCAGGTCATCTTCAACGCGAACGACGCGCGCATCAGCGTCGGCGAATGCAAGGGGATTCTCGACGACGTCGGGCATGTCGACGTGCTTCTGAACCAATTCTCGCTGGCCGCGTACGCCGGCTTCGAGCCGCACGAGAAATATCTTGCCGCAACGAGCGAAGCAGATTCTCGAGAATGTCTCGTCGGTGCATCGCGCGCTGGATGCGAAGGTCACGATCCCGTTCGCGAGCTTCATGTACTTTTCGAGCCTCGACAACAAGTACGTCAACAACTTTGTGAATTCCGCGCGCGACGCAGCCGGTTATTTGATCGCGTCATGGCCAGCGCGCGGCGGTACTTTATCCGGGAGACACTTACGAGGTCGGCGCCGAGCACGATTCATCGGACGCGCTGGCGCAATTCGACCAACTGCCGAGCGTCGAAGAGCGCACGCTACGATCCTGTCGAAAGCAAAACGATGGCTGAGATTGTCGCCGCCTATGACAGTCTTGCGGCGAATATGCGCGAGAAGTACTCGATGCTTTTGCTGCGGATGCTCCGGCCAGTGACTATCCGGATACCGGACCTCGACAAGACGGTAGTGTTCAGACTCGCGAAGGGATCGCTCGAAGAAATCGACAACGCGACCGAGCCCGACCTGGTGATCAACTCTCAGCCGCTTTGGTTCGGATTCAAGTTCCCGTTCGGCATCCAGACGCTGGGAGTATCGGCGCGGTTCAAGCTGCTGCGCAATTTCAACAACTGGAAATTCCACCGCATCCTGTTTTCGCTCAACAATGGCGGGTTTATCTGCGCCCGAAATATCTGCTGACGCCGGAAATGCTCGGCTACATCCGCACCCGGCTGGGAGGCGGACTGCGGCAGTCAATTCACTATTATCGAACGTCGCTCTGACTATAGCTATTGACTACCGCAATCTCCCCGGAGTGACTATCACTGCGCGGCGCCGATTGAGTATGCTGCCCCCACCCTGCTCGTTCCGTAATAGTCATTGACGACCTCCGTCAGCGTGGTCCCGGCGCCCTTCAGCGGTGAGCCTGCCTGCAGATGGAAATCCGCACCGCTGCCGGTCGCATCGCCGTAGTTGACGAACATCGGCGCGACGCTGATGTACGGCTCCACGGTCGGATAGGTGCCCAGGCTGGCGCCGCCCGGCATGTAGAAATCGTTGTTCTCGAAGACCGGGCTGCCGCTCGGAACCTCGGCGTAGGAATCGCCGCCGGCGCCGACATCATAGTAGATGTTGTTGATGAACTCGTCGGCCGTCGATCTCATATCGTTGAAGATGATCCCTTCTTCCAGGACATGGTCCCAGGTGTTGTTGTAGACGTGCAGCGCGCCGACGTTGCTCCCCACCACGATTCCCTGCCGCATGTCGGACAGTTCGTTGTTTTGAAAGGTTACGGTTCCGACCAGCCCGTCGACGCCTTCGATCATCGCGGTCTCCGCGTCCACCGCGGTTGAGGCGACCGGCCAGCGGCAGAGGTTTCGCTCAATCAGAATGTCGTCCACTTCCATCGCAGTGCTGCCCCAGGTCTGGAAGCAGTCGGTATGCGGATTCGGGTTGGTCGGCAATACCGTGTAGATGTCGTGCAGCGTAGTTGGATCGGAACACGTTATGCTGCCCGAAGAACCGGAACGCGTCCGCGTCGGCGCCGCCACCAATCGTGCATCCCGAATAGATTCCACCTGCATACGACTGGATACTGCTGGGTACCCCAGACTTCGTTGCCCTGGATCAGCTCGTAGGTGCCATCGACCTGCGCGCCCGCCATCTCCGCCCGCCACATGCGGTTGTTCAGGACCGAGATGTGCGAGACGGTCGGGTCCATGAAAATGCCCTCGTGGCAGAGTTCGTGAATATAGTTGTTCTCGATCGTGTCGTACGAGGCCGAACCGGTAACGTAGATGCCGAAGCCTTCGCTGCCGTTGGTCTGGGTCGAGATATCAAACCCGTTCAGCACCCAGTTACTGCCCGTCAGGTCGAAGCCGAGAAGCTGAACATCCGCTCCATTGGCGACTTGCAAAGTGATCGGAGAGGCTTGCGTCCCCGAGTTCGCAATTTCTACCCGCTCGCCGTAGTTGCCTGCCGATACGATCGCAGTCTGTCCCGCTTTCAGAGTGCTGGCTGCCTTCTGAATTGTCCGCCACGGCGCGCTCGAACTCCCGGCGGCAGAATCGCTGCCAGTTGGCGATACGTAGAAGGTCGAGCCACTCGGCGTCGAAGTCGAGGTGGGAGTTGGAGTCGAACGCGACAGTCGGAGTCGCCGTGGGCTTGGCAGTCGGCGTCGATGAAACCGTCGCTGTCGGCGTGGGCTTGGACGTCGGCGTCGATGAAACCGTTGGAGTTGCGCTAGCCGTAGGAGTCGCACCGGTATTGCTGACCGTCACGCTGATAGTCGAACTGCCGATTGGAGTCGTCCCGTTGTATGCGTAGCCGTCGATCCGCAACGAATGCGATCCGTTCGCAACCGTGGTCGTGGTCCACGGCAAATTATTGTAGCCGTCAGTGATTGGCGCGCCGTCCACTGACAAGTGCGTCCACCAGACCGCAT
The DNA here is from genome assembly GCA_963733715.1 of uncultured delta proteobacterium. GTDB lineage: Bacteria > Desulfobacterota > Binatia > Binatales > Binataceae > Binatus. The sequence continues at coordinate 87,259 of CAVTEN010000028.1, read as the reverse complement.
TCGGATTGGTGGTTGAAGGCGGAGCCGAGAAAGACAGCGCCACAGTTATCGTTCCACTCACCTTCTGCCCGCTGACAGGAGATACGAACGAAACCACTGAGCCGGTCGGCGTCGGGGTTGGAGTCGGATTGTGTTTGTTCGAGACTCTGACTTTCTCGGAAACCGTATGCAGCAGTTGATTCGATGACGAATAGGCCTGGGCCGAGATGGTATGCGTACCGTTCGGAACGGCGGTCGAATCCCATACGTAGCTAGTGGACGAAGATGACGACACCACCGTGCCGTCGACCAGGAAGGCAACCTGCGCGACGACCGGCTTGATCTTCACCGACGTGGTTACCAAATTCGAGACGGTCGCGTCCGGCGCCGGCGAGGCGATGTGTATTGGACTCGCCGCGAAAGCCTGGCCGTGGCCGAGCAACGCGAGGATCAAACCAACTACCACTACAGTCGCGAGCCTTTGCGGGCTCGACGCCGTTCGCGTTGCAATAGCAACCAACTGCCATCGCGATCGATCTACCATACAGAAAGCTCCCCCGTCCGACTTCGACTAACGCTGCTTTCAGGGCAACGCGTCCTGGACGGAAATTCTGTCGTTCGATTTCTCGACGAAAAGTCTTGGGAGAAGAGCTATACAGTACGCGCAGTCGATTCAATTCATTAGGGAAAGAAAAGCGGAAAAGTGTCGCGGGGTTGACACTGAAAAAAATCGACCGGATCGCCGATCGCGCGACTCACGGACAGCTACCACGCATCGTAGGTGAATTTCTAACAATGCAGATTGCGGTGGCGCAGCGGCCGGTCACGGGGCGGGCGAGAATTGCATCTGCGCAGCGTTCGGCAGATCCCTGTAGCCCGGATCGTTGAAGATGGTGGCGCCGCGCATGAAGTCCTGCTCGACCCCGATCAAGTCGGCGCGGTTGTCCAGATCGGGGTGGTGCACACTCTGATCGCGCGGCTCCTCCTTCGCCTGCAACGGCTTTTGGCCGAAGGCGTAGTGCCCTGCTATCCGAGCGCAATGACGACACCGATAGCGACCGCGATTCTCAGCAAAATTTTCAAATTTTTCCTGGGTTCCGAGCACATCGCGTGTCAGCCAGAGCGCTCGTAAAGATATTTGTCATTGATGAATCTCTTCGCGCCTGGAAAGCGCAGAGCCGTTATGCAATCTGGCCGCGGAATGCGTTCTCGGCGCCGTAGGATGACAAAGTCCTGGATTGCCGATCAGCGCGACCAGTTTTTCCGGAACCAGAATGAGCTGGCGTCCCAGGTTGATGACGGCACCGACTCGCACCAGCTCGCCCCAATATTCGTTGATCTTCTGCCGCGAGGCGCCCAGCAGATCGGCCAGGTCCTTCTGAGTCATCGGCAGATTCAAGATCAGGCCTCTCGAGTCACGCACGCCAAACTTTGTTCCCGATTTCGATCAGCGCGATCACCAGCCGCTCGCGCGGCGACATGTGAAACATTTTTATGTATCGCATCAGCGCTTTCGCCGACCATCCTACCGTTATTTCGGTCGCGGCTTTGAACGCCCGCAACTCAACGCCCAGCAGTATGTCCACCAGCCTCGACGAATCGATCTTCGCCACCAGGCTGTTTGCGAATGCATATCCATTGAGACCTTGCGCGATTTCCGGCAGCGACGAAGAGTCGCCAAATATTTCTCCCGGCGCCAACAGAGCGACCAGCACCCGGTGCCGGCCGTCATGCTGCCAGGTGATCGCAATCGCGCCCTTCAGAACCAGGAACGTGTCGGTCGCCGAGTGAGGGTCAGCCAGGATCCGATCGCCTCGTTTGAAACGCACCAGCGACATCTCTCCCGCCAGGCGCTCGAGCTTGTCCTGCCCGAGCGTCGGAAAATGTTTGGACAGTGTCTGAACGTTGAGCGGCTTCTCCGCCGACGCGTTCAACAAGGGTGCGGAAGGTCTACTTTTTGTACGTTTGAGGGGCTTCATCGGGAGGGCAAACTCGAAAAACTCTCTGGTTGACGCAGTCTACCACAGCTACTTTATTACTGTCTATATTCTTTTATATTATTTGATTTTCTTTATCTTGATTTATCTAGCTTCTTCAGGTACCTTAGCTACAGTCGTGTTGTTCCCCTGTTTTCCAGAATTGACCTCGTAAACCCGCGCGCAGGACGTTGCATGATATCGACCAGCACTTTTAATCGCTTCTATTCGGACCAGACTCGCGACGGCGCCGTCGCCTTCTACGGCTGGGTCCGCAAGGAAACCACGCCCGAAACGATCCTGCTCAATCTTGGCGCCGGGCCGCCGGCCGACCGCCCCGCGATCCGCGTCTTCAAGGGCGAAGTCGCGCGGGTCGTTGGCGCCGACGTCGATCCCGAAGTGCTCGACAATCCGGAACTGGACGAGGCGCATGTGATCAACTCGGACAACACTCTGCCGTTCGAGGACAATACCTTCGACGCGGTGTTGTCGGATTGGGTGCTCGAGCACGTATCTGCGCCCGATCAATTTCTGCGCGAGGTGCATCGAGTCCTGAAAAAAGGTGGCGTGTTTCTCTTTCGCACGCCGAACTCGTGGCACTATGTGGCGATAATCGCGAAGCTCACGCCCGACTGGTTCCATCACGTGATCGCGAATTGGGCGCGCGGACTTCCCGCCGGGACACACGAACCCTGGCCGACCTACTATCGCCTGAATTCCCGCAAGGCCGTTTATGCCGAAGGCCACAAGGCGGGCTTCAACCGCATCGAACTTCGAATGTGGGAGCCCGCGCCGCTATACATGGTATTTCACTTCCTGCCGTTCCTGGTCGGCGTCGGCTACGAAAGGATCGTCAATCGCTATCGGATGTTCGAAGGACTGCGCGCGGGAATTTTCGGACGCATGGTGAAGTAAGCGCCGCGGTCTCCGATCGACGAGCTTTACGCCTTCAATCTCCAGCCAGGTCGAATGCCTTCGAAGCCCTGCGCCAGAAAAGATTTTCCGGATCGATCCTCGTACGCCACCCCGTCACCGCCTTGCCGATCGACAGACCGGGTTTGATCAGCGGATTGAGCACCACCTGCTCTTTGAAGGGATGGATGCCAAAACCCATGCTGGTCTTGAAATGATAGAGGCCCTCTTTCGCGGCGAGCGCGATTTGACCGTTCGAGATCCAGCCAACCTCGGGACGCGCGAGCGCCGCCTTCATGACGGTGAACAGCAGCGCGTTGTTTGAATAGTTCTTGAGCTGGGCTGAAGAGCTCTTTTGCAGGTGGATGTAGTAACAATCCTCCGCCAGCATCGCGACGATAAATGCGGCGAGCTCACCGTCGACGAACGCACCCCATGCCTCGAGATCCGGCCAGCGGCCCGCCAGATCGCAAAACGATTTCCAATGCGCCTCGCTGCGATGCGGCTGCTTTCCGGTCTGGCGCACATTGGTTTCCGGTGATAAGCGGGTAGGCCTTCACCGCGAGATCTTTGAAGTCCATCTGTTCGACGGTACAGCGGGCAAGTCCACGCCGCGTGTGACTGCGAGCGTTGGCCGAGAGCGTCGCGAAGTCGTAATTCCGATCCGCGCAAACGTAAATCCCGCCGTCGGCAGTGGCTTCGCCCGGCGTACCCGGATAGCGAATCGCCAATGCGGCGCCGCGCATCATCACCTTCGCCAGCTCGGAACTGCGAGGGATCCACGTTGCGGTGAATCGGCAAATTTTTGTACAGAAAGCGTTGCGAACTGTACCAGAAGCAACTCCTGGTCTGGACGATTTGATGCCCCAGGATTCGGAAGAAGTCGGCCATTTGATTTTCACGCATTTTTTTCGTCTCTAGTCTGCTCCGATCACTTCTCGGACTTCGCTAAAACCTCCGCATTCTGACCGCGCGTCAGGATCGCTGCTCCGTAGTTGGCGACGCGCCGTAGTCGCTCTCCAATCGCCTCGATCGTGCGATGACGAATGGCGCCGGCGCGGCTCGCTTCGAGCATCCATTTGAAATCCTTGAGCGTGGTGCTCGCCATCGGACCCATCCGCGGCATCACGCGATTCTCGCGATTGGCGATTCTGAAATCCGACGTCATCACCCGCCGATAGCCGGCAGTCCAGGCGGCCTGCGAGCACGGCGTCGTTGTAGTGCCCACCCGGAAGCGCGAACCCTGCGATCGGCTCCTGGAGCAGGTCTTCCAATCGCAGCTTCGATTCGAGCAGCTCGTTCAGACGCCTCCGCCAGGCTTATCTGAGTAAGCCGCGTGTGAGTCATTCCGTGCGATCCGATCTCGAATCCATCGCGACCGCAACGCAAGCACCTGATCGCGACTGAGATAGCCAGGGCGCCCTAGATATGACCACACGACGAAAAAGATCGCGTGCAGATTTCGGCGCGCAAGCTCGGGCGCAGCCACAATCGAATCGCTCTCGTGGCCGTCGTCGAACGTGATCAACAGCGACCTCGGCTCAGCAGCGGGAAGATCCAGGTCGTCGAGCTTGATGGTGCGGTAACCGCCCTCGACGATCGCATCGAGCTGTGCCCGGAAGTCGCTGGCTTTGACGGCGTGCTCGATACTCGAAGTCTGCGGCAGCGCTGTACACGCGCGCGACGAGATCGCGTGATACATCAGAATCGGAAGATCGTTAGTCCTGTTATCCATGTCAGGCTACCCTCCTAAGCAATGGGATCGTCGACGACGAAACCGTCCGCTCCGGGACTGCTGCGGGACGCCGATGTAACGTCGCCAGTCGCTGCCTTTCCGCCAGTGCCCAACAGAGCGTCGCGATCATCCCGACCGCATAGCGGCAGTCGCCGGCCGTGCCCTCAGTAAAATCGAGGAGCAGGATCGGAACGACAATCAGGAAAGAACAGCGGCTTCAAATTCCACGGATCGTCCTTGCGTCTCATCAGCGCGAGCCACGGGCGAATGAAGAAAAACACCCAAAAGACCAGCGCCGGAATGCCGAGGCTGACCGCCTTCGACAGGTAATCGCTGTGCAGAGAACTGCGCGGCCCGTCCTCCCACGGTCCCCACCAGATCGGGAAGTCGTGGGCCTTCATGATTTCGCCTTCCACCTCGAAGCCGTAACCAATCAGAGGACGTTGCTCGATTTTCTGGATCGCAAACTTCCAGATGTCAGTGCGTCCGGTGAGACTCGTAACGTCGCCGCGATTGAGATACTCGGGATCCAGCTGGGCGACGAGGATGAAGCCCACCACGCCCAGCGCCACAATGATCGGCACCGCGCGCAGGCGATATCTCCAAACCAAATACAGCAGTCCGCCGACCGCCAACCCAACAAACGGCGAGCGCGAATCCGCCAGGCCCGCCGAGCACGACCGCTGTGATCATCTGCGCCGCCAGCAGCGCTCGCTTCCATCCACTGATCGAGCTCCAGATGACCATCCCCACGCCAATCGTCGCGAGTGCGATTTCACCGATCTGGTTGGGGGAACCGTAAATGCCCCGCAGCCGCACCAGGCCGGTCATCTCCTCGACGTCCCACACCACGTCGTGGGACATGAGTCACCGAAGCTGATTAAAACCACTACCCAAACGATTCCGGTCCCGACTAAGTACCAACTGAGTAGTTTTTCGATATCTTCGCGATTAGTTACTGCGCGAGCGATTCTGACTATTGCCATGAACATCAGAATTGCGGCCAATATCCTGGCGGTCGAATAGCTCGGCAATAGTGAATAGGAAATGCTTATGACGCCCAGTCCGAGGTAGATCAGGTAGTCAAGAAACCCGCCCTGTAAAATCTCCGAATTCTGGAACGCAGTCCAAACGGCGGCTCCGCAAAATGCTATCAGCAACGGATAGCGAACCATGAAGTACTGATCGTTGGTCAGCGGTAGAAAGCTTGCTCCGCTCAGCTCTTCGACCAGCAGCAGAGCGCAGAGCAGATACGCTCCGTTGCCCTGCACGCGGCGGGCGGCCCAGACGATCGCGATTCCGCCAGCGACGGCCGCGACGCCTAGAATGAGGATTGGAAAATTGAGCATCAGCAAAGCGAGCAGGCCCAGCGCCGCCATGCCAATCAGCATCGCTGTCGCTGGCGGCCTGTATGCTCTCGATTGCTGTGCAAATTCCATTATGACTTCTCTCGGACGGTTAGCGGCGCATCGCGGCAGTCTGGCGATTGTGATTTGCCGTTCGCCTGGACGGAGTTCAGCTTCGGCGAAGGGGTCAATGCCATTCTCGCTTCGTTGGACAGTTCTTCGACTCGCCGCCGGTTGGATTCGAGCACCGCCTCAAGCATCGGCGACGATGCGATCGTGCGCATCAAATCGATATTCGGAATGACACAATGACCGCCGATGAAGCCGGGGAAGTATTTCGTGCTCGGCAGGAAATCGACTTCCTCGAAGAAGTCCAATGCCTCTGCATAGTCGCCATCGACCCGGTTCGCGTATCGATTGAGTTCCTGGGCGAAGGCAATCAACACGCCGAAGTAAGTAGTCTCCGCGAGTTTGGCTAATTCGAGAGTTTCCAACTTACTAATGCACTGAGTAGTCATTCCGGCTGCGCGGAAGTGTTCGGCGGCACGAGTCGCGGTGTGATCATCGCTGGCCGCAACGAACTTGCGATACTTGAGCAGGTCCTCCGCCATCCGGATGTGCTTGCCGCGCACGGGGCTGTAGGCAATCGGCACTAACGCCTGTTTGGCGATATTCCGGCTGGTCCCCGGAACGACGGTGCTGTTGATGATCGTCAGCTCCGGCTTGAACCGCTGGATGTAGGAAAGCGCGGTCGCTTCGAAATCGGCCTGCCGCGTGAAAGGAATGCACAAGTGCATCACGCCGATCGGTTCGTCGAATTCGCATCGTTCGATGTCGTGCTCGAAAACGCGGCCGGTGCGCCTCAGCACTTGCGACAGGGCGCTGCCAACTTCTCCGAGACCGACGACTAATGTATTTGCGTTCCGCATTTGATTACTCCTCCTGATTGTTGAGCAGCGAATCGACCGCATCGCAGAAGCGCTGGCTATGAATCGGCCAGCTGATGCTCTTGACCACTTTTGCAGCCGAGTTCGAGAGACGGTCACGCAGCGCAGGATCGAGGTACAAATCCTGGATCGCTCGCGCCAGTTGCCGCGCGTTGTTCGGAGAAAAGTAGCGCACCGATTCTTCGCTGAAGTAATGTTCGATGGTTCGTAAGCGCGCGCATATCACCGGAATCCCGAGCGTCGCGTATTCCAGCAGCTTGACCGGCAGCATCAGGTGCGTGGCGCTCGACTCATTGTTGGGAACCAGGCCCACGTTCGCCTCGCCGAGTTTTGCCGCCAGCTCCTGAATCGGAACCGGATTTTCGAAACTGATCGCGGACTCGACGCGAAGCTTTCGGCTGAGCGTCTTGAGCTCGTTCAGGTAATCGCCCGCACCGATAATTCTGAGCCGGATCAGAGGAAATCGGTGATGCAGCAAAGCTAACGCCGCAAGCGTTGTATCCAGCCCCAGGCGCCTGGAAATTGTGCCGTGGCAAATTATTGAGAAATGTTCCGACCCCCGGTTCGCTTCGCACTCGACGCGACTGGCAGCCTGTGTCTGCGACCGGGAAGATTCGTGGATCAGGCGAGTTGGCAATCACCACCAGCTTGCGCTGCGGCACGCCGGATTGATGCAGGCGCTCGGCGTGCAGGTCGTGCACAGCAAGCACTCGATCCGCGAGCCGCGCGCTCAGCCGTTCCTGGAGCATCAGCATCCGTGCGCCGATTCGTCCATGCCGTCCGCCGAACTTGTCGAGATACAACTCCGGCATCGTATCGTGAACGTCGAGTACTAACTTCGATCCGAACAGCCGACAGGGTAATGCACTGAGTATTGCCAAATCGGGCATCGTGCATGCGATCACGACGTCGTAACGCTCCTTCAGACTGCGCCGAACCGCCAGCGCGGCGGCCTGGCTGAAGAAGTTGATATAGCTACGGAGATAGTCAATCCGGCTCGCGCCGCGATAGCGCGGCAGCAGCAGTCCGATGACGTTGACTCCGCGAGTATCGGCGACATCGCCGTCGGCGAGGCAGATCGCGTCAACCTGGTCTCCCCGACTGGTCAGAGCTTCGGCCTGGCGCTTGACGCGACCGTCGCGCGCGTAAGCGGTGTAAGCGATGATCAGTATTCGCGCCATGATTACGCCGGTCCTTCGCTGGGGTTGGCGAGTCGATCGTCGACAGCTCACGGAACCCAGCGCGCCGCCGAGCATTTCGCGAACCGTGCGCGCTTCGATCAGAAGGAACGCAACGCCAGGAAGCGCAATCATCAGCAACAGTTCCGGCAAGCCGGTTACTCCGAGATTGGCCGCGAGAACTCGTCCGCCCATGGTGGCCGCTGCGCATCCCACTGCGGTGGTGAATCCGGGAATCAAAACGCGCGATGCTTTCCCGAGGCCGACGCCCAGCATGCGGCATGCGACCAACTGCCCGCCGACGCTGCACACGGCTTCGACCGCGGTTACGCCGGCGCAGACCCAGAGCAATCCGCTCGACGCCGTGACCATCACCGCGATCACGATCAGTGCGAGTCGAACGCCGTGCAGGTACATGTCGAACACCGGGCGCGCGAGCGCGTAGTAAACCGCGCCCATTCCCGCGCGCAGACCGATCGTGATTATGCCGATGCTCAGGATGCGCAGCGGAAGCGCGGCTGCGAGCCACTGCGGTCCATAAATCTGACGCAACAACTCAGGCGCCGCGACCGCGATACACGCCAGCGGCGGCACGATGAGCCGGCTCATGTAACCGAGAAAGCTCAGATAGGCGCGCCGCAGTTGCTCGGGTTCATGCTGCATGCGGCAGAACGCCGGCACCGTCACGCGGCCCGCCACCTTGTAGAGCCGGTCGGGCACGAAGCGGAGCAGGTCCCACGCCATGCCGTAAAATCCCAGCGCCGAAGTTCCGAGCATGCGACCCACCAGCAGGTAATCCGCGTTGCACGAAATCGCGTGAAGAATTTGTCCGCCCATCGCGCCGCCGGCGAAGCCTCGGAGTTCGACCAGCGCCTTGCGGCTCGGCCCAACGCGCGGGATATACGGCTCAGCGCACCACAGCAGCAGCGCGTGCGCGGCCATGCGCGCCGACAGTCCGCCGACCAGGCTCGATCGCGGATGACCCGTCACCAGCAACGCGATCGCGGTGCCGAGGAATGCCAATTCGCCGGCCACTTCGGCTAGCGCGAGGGTGCGATATTCCAATCTGCGCGTGAGCCGCGCGATCGGCACCGAGACCGAGCCTTCGAGCAGAATCGGGATGCATAGCAAACGCAGCGCGTTGGGAATCGTCGGCATCGCCATCGCTTGCGCAATCAACGGCGCGAGAAGATAGAGCGCGGCGCAGGTGAGGATCGAGACCGAGATCGTCGCCCACCATGCCGAGCTTTCATGCGCGCTGGTCAAGTCATGGCGCTGCACGAGAGTGTCGGGCGCCGCCAAATCGTTGACCATCATGATGATTGCGCTGAACGTGATCAGCACTCTGAAAAGTCCGAAGTCCGACGGCGTCAGCGCTCGCGCGAGCACCACCAGTCCGCCGATTCGCACGGCCTGGAGCGCGACCTCACCGATCACGTTGTCGCGAACGCCGCGCGCGAAGGCGGGAGTATGCCAACCCTCGACGTTCGCGACCGCGCTGATGTCACCGGGAACTGGCATCACATTCCGCTCCCTTGCAGCATCGCGGGCAGCGTCCGCAGCAGGATTCCCATATCGCCCACGAGCGACCAGTCTTCGATGTATTCGATGTCGAGCTGCACCATTTGCTCGAACGACAATCGGTTGCGTCCGCTCACCTGCCACAGCCCGGTGATTCCCGGCGGCGCGTCGAGCCGATGCCGATGCCATTCCTGGTACAACTCCAGCTCGTACGGCATCGCGGGTCGCGGCCCGATCAGGCTCATGTTTCCGTAAAGAACGTTAAGCAACTGCGGCAGCTCGTCGATGCTGAATCGCCTGAGCCAGCGGCCGATCGGAGTAACTCGCGCGTCGCTTCCAATTTTATAAACTTCGGTGCCGTTGGTTTCGGAGTGCTCGGCCGGATCGCGCTGAATCCATCCTTTGACGTACTCGCGATGCACCGTGTCCGAGCACTGAGTGTCGCATCGTGCGAAATTTCAGCAGCTCGAATGGCTTGCCATGGATTCCGACGCGAGTCTGGCGAAACAGCAAAGGACGTCCGTCGAACATGCGGATCGCAATCGCGGCGAGCAACAAAATCGGCGACATCGCCAGCAGCATCAAGCTCGCGACCGCGATATCGAACCCGCGCTTCACGATGCAGTTGAGCCCTTCGATGTTCGATCCTGGCGGCCCGATCAGCGGAATCGCGCCGACCATCTCGACCGTGAGCGCCATCGACTGCGCCACCCGCGGCATCACGCGCCAGCGAACTCGATGACGTTCGCAAAGCTCGATGATGCGTTCGACCTGTTCGTGATCGCGTTCCGGCAGCACGATCATCGCCTCCAGGTTGGAGTGCGCAGCTGACAGGCTCGCGATGCGATCGAGGCCTCCGATCACCTGCGTCGAATTTCCGTTCGACCGCCGGCAAGCATGGGCTTTCATCTATAAAACCAAGAAATTCGTACTGCGTAAGTTCCGCACTGATTCGATCGCGCAGATAAACGCCGAAAGTATTGGCGCCGACGATCACCAGCGGCACCGCGAACTGCGGCCGCGAGTAAAAGAACTTCATGCTGCGGCGGACCAGCATGCGCGCCGTCATGACGAGACCAATCGTCAGCGCCAGTCCGATAGCCACCGCAATCCGCGACGGCGCGATATGAAGAAAAAAGCTTGTCGCCACCATCATCAGCCATGCCGCGCAACTGGCCTTGACGATCGATCCGACTTCGCGCCGGCGGACGTTGCGGTAAAGTCCCACCGTACGCGCGATCAGAATCCACACCGCCACCAGCATCACAATGCCCGCGATCGCTTCGCCCCAACTGCCGGGCTGGAGCGGATACAGATCGCGGGTTCTGATCACCTGCGACAATGCCGCCGCGCCGACGACTGCAATCGCGTCGGTCGCCGCCAGTAGCGCCTTCTGGCGCTGTAGTTCCCCGCCTAACACAACATCACCCGGTAGCCAGCGCGTGCTTCACGACTTGGCTGACCGTCATCACCTCGCGCTCGGTGAGAAACGGATGCATCGGCAATGAGAGCACGCTGTCAGCCATCGCCTCGGCGTGCGGAAAATTTCCATGCGCGTATCCGAGATCGCGGCAAGCAGGCTGCAGATGAAGCGGGACCGGGTAATGGATCCCGCATTCGATCTGTTCGCGCAGCAACGCCGTCCTGATTACGTCGCGCCGATCGCTGCGGATGACGAACAGGTGGTAGCACGACTCGCTCCCCTCGGGTTCAGAGAGCAAGGTCAAGCCGTCGTGCGGCAGAGCATCACGATAAATAGCGGCGAGTCGCCGACGCCGCGAGTTCCATTCCTCGAGGCGCTCGAGCTTGGGCCGCAGCACCGCCGCCTGGATCGTATCGAGCCGCGCGTTGTATCCGTACGCGCTGTGAGCGTAGTGCGACAGCCGGCCGTGATCGCGCAGCGTGCGTATCTGCGCGGCCAGCTCGTCGTCATTGGTGGCGACCGCGCCGCCTTCGCCCCATGCACCCAGGTTCTTGCCGGGATAAAAACTGAAACATCCCGCCGCTCCGATCGTGCCGGCGAAAAGCGATTGCCCCTGGTAGTTGATGCGAGCGCCGTGAGCCTGGCACGCGTCCTCGACGATCTTCAGGTCGCACGCTTGCGCGAGGTCGCGCAATTCGATCATCGCAGCCGGCAGTCCGTAGAGATGCACCGGCACTATCGCGCGCGGACCGTTGGGCGAGGTGAAGCGCGCTCGCTCCAGGTATCGCGCGATTTCCGGAACGCTCAGATTGCCGGTGTTCGGATCGATATCGACGAACGCGGGACGCGCGCCGGTTTGCACGATTGCCTCGGCCGTCGCGATAAACGTCATTGGCGTAGTGATTACTTCGTCACCCGGTCCGATTCCGATCGCGAGCAGTGCCAGCCTGAGCGCGTCGGTGCCGCTCGATACGCTGACTACGTGACGCGCGCCGAGGAAATTCGCGAATTCATTTTCGAACGCCTCTACCTGCGGACCTCCGACGTATGAAGTCTTTTCGTGGATTTCCTCGAACCCGCGCTCGACCTGCGACATGATTTCGCGGTTCTGCGCCGCGAGATCCAAAAATTTGATTGTCATTATCTTTCTACTCCCTGGATTTGCGCCGAGCGGCGGCCGGAATACAGACGCGCCGGTATGCCCATGACGGTCGCGCGCGCGGAAACGTCACTGGTTACCAACGCGCCCGCCGCAACCATCGCCCCGGCGCCAATCTCGACTCCGCACATGATGATCGCGCCGCTCCCAATTGATGCGCCGCGCCGCACGTAGGTGCGCTCCATCACCCAATCGTCGGGCCTCTTCGACGATCCGTCGGCGTTGGTCGCGCGCGGATGCCGATCGTTGATGAACATCACACCGTGCCCGATAAAAACTTCGTCTTCGATCGTGACGCCGGAACAAATGAACGAGTGACTCGAAATTTTGCAGCGCTTGCCGATATGCGCATCACGCTGCACCTCGACGAACGCACCTATTTGCGACGCGTCTCCGACGCTGCATCCGTATAGATTTACGAACGGCCCGAACTTTACGCCGTCGCCCAGGATCACATCGGGCGCGGCGCATACGTTCGGTGGAAGTTCGTGAATGGACATATGAATCCTTGTGGTGCGGTTCAGATCCTCAAGCTTGGCGTGATCGGCATCGGCTGCCCGTGATTTTTGAGTGAGCGGTCGGCCGCTTCCAGAACTTTGACGACCCGCAGTCCGCTGTGACCGTCGCTGTTCGGAGAAATGCCGCGCCTGACGCAATCGACAAAGTGATCGCATTCCACTTTGAGCGGTTCGGAGTCGTCGATACGCGGGATATTTACATCGCCATAGCGATACGAAAGCTGAAAATCGCCGAAGGTGTCGTAGTAAGGATGCTTGGTCACGCCCTTGTCGTAGACGCGAACTTTTTCCTGCAGCGCCGTGTCGTCGTACACCAGCATCTTGCGCGATCCGACGATCGTCGTCCGCCGAATCTTGTTCGGGTCGAGCCAGCTCACGTGCACGAACGCGATCACGTTGTTGGCAAAGCGCAGCGTTATCAGCGCGACGTCCTCGACGTGATCGTGATAGTGGCTCTCGCCCTGGCAGGTCACCTCGAGCGGCATCTGGCCAAGCAACATCAGGATGATCGAGATGTCGTGAGTCGCGAGGTCCCAGGCCACGTTGACGTCGCGGCGAAACATGCCGAGATTTGCGCGTACCGAGCTGATATAGAAAACATCGCCCAGCTCGCCGCTGTCGATCAGCTCGCGGATTTTTATCACCGGCGCGCTGTACTCGAAGGTGTGCCCCGCCATCAGCGTGAGATCGCGCTCGCGCGCCATCCGGATCAGCACCTCGGCCTCCTCGCAGGAGGTGGCGAGCGGCTTCTCGACCAGCGTCGACTTACCCGCTTTCAGGCATCGACTCGCGATTTCAAAATGAGTGTTGACCGGAGTCGCGACCACCACCGCGTCCACCCGTGGATCGTTCAACACCTGGTCAAGATTTTCGGTCACGATGACCGACGGATAACGGCTCTTGATATGCTCGAGGCGTTCGCGGCTGAAGTCGCAACAGACCACCCGCTCGATTCCCTGTGCCTGGGAAAAATTTCGCACCCAATTCGGTCCCCAATAGCCGAGCCCCACGATCGCAATCCCGCGCATCTGCCGCTGGGTTGAGACGGCAACAATTTTCGACGGCAGGTGAAACCCGTTGCTTGAACCGGCCAGGTTACTATTGAGCGAAATCACGTCTTCCATCACTAAGCCTCCATTCCAATCAATCGCCGAACCAGCGCCGGCAGCGGCGATTTGTATCCATTCAAAATCACCCCGGCGACGGGATGACCTGTGTTGCGTAGCAAATTTACTGTGGCGATCATTTCCGCCCGATCGGTCCGCAGATGTCGCGCCACGATCAGAATCGGATCGTTGGGCCGCGCCAACGCCAGCATTCGTGGATCCAGGCGGACGACGCCGAGATCGATCACCGCCAGCCGATAGCGCGCCAGCAATTCGTCCATGTCTTCGACCAAGCCGTGCCGGATGCTCGCCGAGCGCCATCTGCTCCGGCCGCGCAGTCTCGAGCCGCGGCCATCCCGTCCCTTGCACCGCGATCGAAGTACCGGTGGACGTGGTCAGGGCCGGCACGCCGGCGCGTCCGAATACGGGATGCATCGCACTGACTCGCGATTGCCCTTCGACCAGTACCGTGCGCGCCGCCAGCCGCTGACTCATGTCCAGCGCCATCGCAGCGGCCACGGTGGACACGCCGTCGCCCGGCCTGCATCCGGTCATCAATATTCGAGCCGGACCGTTGTACGCGCTCGCAGCTCCCAACTGTTCGCTCAAGTTGCGGATCGATCGGCTGGATGCCAGCGCATCGAGCAGTCCTTGCGCCTCCAGGATCGGAACCAGCGCCATCGGTTGGCTGCGCGCGACGACTTCGGTAAGCGGCCTGGTTCGGGGATCGGTGTAAGGAACCAATCCAGTCTTGCGGCGCTCCATTGCCTGGAAATATCTGCTCATTGCTAATGCCTCTCGGTGATCATTTGCCGGTTTGACTCACGCGGATGGACTGACCGGGATAAATCAGATTCATGTCCTTGATTTGAGGATTCGCCGCGGTCAATCGGCCGAGTTCATCGGTCCCGAACGAACCGTAAAGTCTCATCGCTATTTTGCTGAGCGTGTCGCCCGTCCTGACGATTACAGTCGCGCCCTGAGTGGTGCCTTTGTCCGACGCCAAAGCGTTTGCAGGCGCCGAAATATTTCCGGCCGACGACAGCTTTACCGGAATGACATTCGCGGCCGGGTTCGTTTCTGGTTTCGGTTGTGCTGGAACCGGGCGGACAGTAGTTGAAGGGATCCTCGGCAGGCGCCGCGCATGATCAATTCATTCGCGCTTCCTGCGGAACCGTCATGAACGTTGAGCGGAGCTAACTTGATCGGCTTCGGCGCCGGTTTCGTGGTCTCATCATCAGATCGAGTTTTGAATTGCGCTGGAACCCACTCCGCAAGAATTTCCGGTAGCGTGTCGCTTGTCTTGCGATGCATATCGCGCGGACAGCGCGGTAAGAGTCTCGCGAAACGGTCGCACCTCGGAAATTCCTGCGCCCACGATCGCCAGCACACAAATTGCCGCGAACACTCCCGCCGCAGCCGCGCGAATGGCGGGCCTGCCCGAGGCCGCCGGTCGCGTCGTACGGGCGAACCGCGCCGACCTGATCGCCTCGCTCACCGACGCCACCATCTTCACCGGCACCGATTCTCTGCTCGCGAGCAGGCGGTCGTAGTCGTGAACGGCGTCTCGCACGTGTAGCACCGAAGCGGACTCTTCACCCTCCGCGAAGGCGAGCATCAGGGCGTTGTGGCACAGCACGTTGATCCGCCGCGGAATACCGCCGCTCGAGCGCATGAGTTCCTTGATCGCGCCGCGCGTGAACATCCGCTCGATATCTCCGCCGCGCGCAGCGCAGCCGATACTCGACGTAGTCGTAGATCTCCTTGCCCTGCAGGACCGGCAGCAGCGCGCGCGCGCCGATGCGCTGATTCAGTTGGCGCAGTTGCGGGGCAGACAGCCGCCTGGCGAGCTCGATTTGGCCCACCAGCACAATCTGCAGCCGTCTGCGCTCGAGCGATTGAAAATTGGACAGCAGCCGCAAGTCCTCGAGCGCGTCGTCACTCAGGTCCTGCGCCTCGTCGATAATTACCGCGATGCATTCATCCGCGCCGAGGCTGGCGAGCTGCGCATCGAACGCCTGCAGCAGCGCGAGTTTGCCCGATGCCTGCGATTAGATTTACTCCGAGCTGGCCGAGGATCTGGCGCAGCATCTCGTCGAAGCTGAGGCGCGGATTCGCCACCCATGCGCTGCGGACTCCACTGATGCCGGGCCGCGAGCAGCGAATAGATGAGCGTAGTCTTGCCGGCTCCGATTTCACCGACCAGCATCGTGAATCCACTCGGCTCCTGCAGCCCCCATTCGAGCGCCGCCAATCCCTCGCGATGCCCCGCGCTCATGAAGAGCACAGACGCGGACGGATTGAACTCGAAGGGTGCGCCGCTTAGCCCGAAATGTTCGTAATACATATCGGCTACATCCTGTCGTCGAGGATCGCGACCGTGCTCAGGCCGGTGTCTTTGAAAATAGAAGCGGTCGAACAAATCCTGGGATCGAATTCTTCGGACCAGTACGCCGCGGCGCCGCCCAGGATCAGCGCGAACAGCAGCCCCGTGATCAGGTTCAGCATGATTCGCGGAGAAACCGGCTCGAGCGGTGTGGTCGGAGTCTGCACGACGCTGACGTTGAGAATCCGGCTTTGATTGAGCGCCTCGGCCGCGCGCGCTTCTTCACCCTTGCGCACGTAAGAGAGGTAGGCTTCCTTGTCGCTCTCGACTTGCCGCTCGAGCCGCTCGATCGTGACGCCGTCAGTGGTCATCGTCTTGAGCTGGTCGCGCAGCGTTGCGACTTGGGCCGCCTGTGTCGTCTGGGCCGCCTTGTACGATGCGGCTTCGGCGCGCGCCTTGGCCAAATCGCTATCGAGCGTCTGCCAGGTCGGATTCACATCGGTAGTGGTCTCCTGGATGTTGCTCTGTTTTTCGCGCGTCAGGATGTCATGGCCGGCCTTCAGCTTGGCGTCGATTTGGCGGATTCGCTCACTGCCGGGCTGATAGCGGCTGAGCAGTTCGGCGCGCTCGGTTTCGAGCAACAGCATCTGCGGCTTCAATTGTTGCAGCGCAAAATTCTGCACCGTCTTCGATTCTTTGGTCTGTTGCTGCGGAGTCGCCTTCAGCTCGGCTTCCTGGCTGGCGATTTGCTGCGTCGTGGAATCGAGCAGCACGCTGGTCGCGCGATAGTTCGCCTCGGCCGCATAGAGTTGAGTTATCTGAGCTTGTTGCTGCTGGCTGAATTCAGAGATTCCGGTTTGCAATTGCGCACCGCGAAGCTCTTTTTCCGATTGCTGTAATCGCTGGTCGAGCAGCTCTCGCTGCTGCTGGAAAAACGCCTGCGCCTGAGGGTTCTGCGACAGCCGCCCATGCAGCGCCAGGTACGAGGTCATCAACTGCGCCAGGAACGCCTGCGCCCAGACTGCGTCGTGCGATCGAATCGAGACCTCTATGATGTTGGATCGCTTGATCACCGTCGCGCTCAGGTGACTCGATATCTTCTGTATCTCTTCCTGGTTCGAAGTCGCGCGGGGGCCTCCGTGCATCGCGAGGTACGCCTGGGCCGGCAGATTCACGGCTGATGCGACCAGGTCTCGCACTCCCGACATCACGCCGCCGCTGTGCACGTTCAGTTTCAAGCCGGCCAGCGCCTGTTGGATCAGAAACGGACTGGTCAGCAGCTCAACTTCGGAGTTGAGATCCTGTTCGCCCACCGGAACCGTCTGTGTCGCCTGATTGGCCGCGTCTTCCTTTAGTCCGGGCGAGACCAGCAGTTGCGCGCGATTGGATTGAACCAGGATTTCGGAGACCGACTCGTAGCTCGGCGCCCACAAAAGCGATCCCACCGCGATCACGCCGAACACCAGCAACCCGACTCTGAGCGCCAATGTCCTGCGCCGGAATATTTGCTCTACCCATTGCATCAAAGCTTCGTTGTTCATCCGATTAACCCTCGAGGCTTAAAGAAATCCCGGCGCGATGACCGTTTCGAGCGGCATCGCGTCGCGCACGTACTGCTTGATGTTGAGATCGAACTGCGCGATCGAGCTGCGCGGAACCACCACGATGTCCGCCGGCATCAGCGCCACGTCTTCTTCGTTGTCCTTCTGGTTCAGCACCTTGTCGAGTTTCAGATGCTCGCCATGCGGGTTGCCGCATGCGTCACGTCTGATGAGCACCACCTTGCTGGCGCCGGCGGCATCGGTCATTCCGCCCGACGCCGCAATCGCCTGGAGCGCGGTCATCCCGGGCTGAAGCGGCACTGCGCCCGGCTTGCCGACTTGACCCTCGACGTACACCACCTGCCACGGACTCTTATCGATCCGGACCGTGCTCTTCGGATCCCTCAATTCCATGGCGTAGAGCGCGTCGAGAGATTTCTCGAGCTGCCCCGGCGTGAGTCCCTGCGCATGAACATTGCCGGCCACTGGTATCGAGATGTCGCCGTCGGGCCGAACCGTCAGATCCTGGTGGAGCTCCGGACTCAGGTAGAAACTGACGTCGAGCTGATCGCCCGGCTGAATCCGATACATGCGAGGCTCGTCGGCCGCCGCGACAATGTCGCAGGCCGGCGACACCGCCCGCAGTACGGCGTCCCTTTGATGTCAGCCTCCTCCGGATTTTTCGCCGCACATCCCATCCAAAGCTGCGCGCAGCACAAGAGTGCCGCGATCGATAATTTTGCTTTCATGCTTTTCCTCCGCCCCGTTACGTCAGTACACGATCCGACGCGTGAATCATCAGAGATGCGCGCTGTGTAAGAAGGTGACATAAAAAGATAAAAGAAGCAAGTCAATATAAAATAGAAATAAGAAAAGGTGCTGTAATTAGGAAATGACAAGATTTACTTTAACTTTATAGTTTTTCGATTGCTTGCTTTAGCTTTGGATTCTTGCTAGTTATATCGGCATCAATCGAAAGTGTTTTTAGCCAATCTAATGAAAGCGCCGTTCCGGAAGGGAAAATATGATGGAGACTCGTCTCGACCGCCGCCGAATAGCCGACAGCGCGAGGTGGGCGTCGATGAAACCTTCCCGAGCCTGCTTTCAGAACCGGATCAAATGGAGCTGGTAGCAAAAGGCGAGCATATGGCGGAGAGGATGCTCACATTGCGTGAGGTGTCCGACTACCTGAATGTGAATCCAGCCACCGTTCGCACGGCTGGTGAGATCAGGCCAGTTACGCGCTATCAGGGTTGGACGGGATATGCGCTTCGAAGTGCGCGTCGTCGATGAATGGGTTGCGGCGGGCGGTACCCTTCCTGGGCAATCAGAACCTAAGACCAAAATCGACTCGAGCGCGCCGCGCAAGTCGAGCAAGTCCAAGCCGGACTAAGCCGACGTTGGCCTTCGGGCTTTCTGCAGAAAATCCTCGACATCCCCCCGTCGAAAGCGCTTGATTCGACCGATCTCGTGACAAGTCAGCTCACCGCGCCTGACCATCCGATAGATCGTCATCGGCGTAAGCTGCAGCAGATTCTGCGAGTTGTCCGACCGTGTAGAATTCAGGCTGGGCTTCGTTTCTCAGTCGTGATCGTGGCATCTTTGTCCCCTCTATCCCCCACACATCCTCATCAACGTCCACGCCTATCCTTTGGGAATGCAGCGCTTCTGTCAAGCTTTTCTTATGCTCACCTTCCGTAGTCTATCGGCGCAACGCTTGCGCGTAACTGTCATATACTGAACTCTAACTGGATTACCTCCGATTTTCAGGACAGAGCAACAATAACCGTATCCGCGTTACCCTAAGCACAGATTATCTATAATTTTCTTTAATTTACTCAATTTCATTTGATTTAACTTTACTATCCAAATACTACTTACACTTGTCAGTCAGGACCCCAACTGAAGTCCCGGAGGGGAATCCAAATGAGAAAGTTCCAATATCTCGACCGAGCACCCGCACCGCAGCCCATCAGCCAGGTTTCGTGCTGCACTCCCAGTTCTCCATGCCTCAAATGCTCGATGATTCGGTTGACCAGCCACCGATTCGCGATGTTCTCCAAACAGTTCGGCCGTCTGCCCGAGGAAGACGACGAGTTGTTTTTCGATGAGACGCTGTCTCATCCGGTTCGCGCCACCCGGAACGAGATCAGGAACCAGGTTCTTGAAGCGTCTGAAGCTTATGGTCTCAACTGCTTTTCGCTGCTCAGCTTCCTGGGCCTGAGCTCACCCTCTATCTATGACGAGCGGGCGCTCTGAGAGCGGTCAGTGATCATTCGCGGACAGTTATGTCGATTGGAAACCGCGTCGTCGAGGCAAACCTCGACGGCGCGAGCCAAGTCGCGGCCACCGTTCGCTTCAGGTCCTCAACAGCCCAATCTAAATCGTAGCCGGCTAAGCGTCCGGCTGGCTCACTATTGTCGGGCTTCGGATGCCGGCTGCCTCGAATTCTCGAGGAATGTCTCAACATCGCCACGGCGAAACCGCTTGATTCGCCCGATCGCGTGACACGCCAACTCGCCTCGCCGAACCATGCGATAGATCGTCATCGGTGTAAGCTGCAGCAAATCAGCCAGTTGGCCGACAGTGTAAAACTCTGGCTGGTCATCATCTCTCGGTCGTGTTCGTTGCATCTGCCTTCCTTGGTCGAGCCCCTTTCGGAATTTAAGACGACATAACTATTGACTAAAACAAAGGATTAGTCAAGCTTCGAATATTTTTATTATCGGTATTTTAGTAATGGAACCTTTCTCTCAGATTTGTATATTGTTTCACTTACTACTAATGTCTTAAATTAACCACGCTCTCCCCCGTTCTCTTCAGAACGATCTGCGGCTGCCCATTCAGCGCAGAGAACTGTATAAGTTTGAGTGATGAAGACCGCGCGAGCAGCGAGAGCGCGAATGCTTGGCGCACTCGCGAACATTTCCTGGCTCGACGGCCGGTCAGTTGGAGAAAGTGGCCGACGCACTGACGGTGACCCGCTACGAAAAGCGGAGCACTATTTTCTCTGACAAATCTCCCTCCGAATCCGCTTACATTTTGCTTTCCGGAGTTGCCCGCATCACATGCGAAAATCGCAAAGGCCGGCGAACGCTGGTGATCATGTTGTCGCCCGGACTGATTCCGGAGTTTCCGACACCGGTAGCCGGCATTACCTATAATTTTCGCTGCGAAGCGGTTACCAATTGCGAGGTCGGAACCATAGGATTGGATACCTTCCTGAAGATCTGTCTCGGGATCGGCTCGGCGGCCTTTAAGCGGATGTCCGCCAGTTTTTTGGGGCGCTGGGACCGGGTGCACTTGCGCTGCTCTAACTTAATCGGCTGCACGCTTGAGGAACGTCTGGCACTTGCTTTGCTCGATTTGAGCGAAAATTTCGGCGTCCCCAACCGTCGTGGTGGAGTGCGATTGACCGTGCCGGTGCGGCACGGCGACCTGGCTGAGATGGTTGGAGCCTCACGGTCGCGAGTAACGGAACACTTGAGCGAGTTTACACAGAAACACCTGATTTCCCTGCAAAGACCGGCGTCTGGTGGTAGACCACGAGCGGCTGAAAGGCTTTCTGAAGGAATCACATCGAGAAAGGCTCTCTGGAGAATTCAGCGATTAGCTTTTCTCGATACATCGTGGGCGAATGTACGCTCGATGCGAAGCCAGTCGCGGGCAAGATGCCCAGGAGAGGCCGCCATGCCAAGTGAAGTATTGCGAGAGCTGATTCTTAAACTTGCCGAACCCGATCGCCTTGAGGTCATCCGCGAGGCAGGGATAAGTGACGATAGGCCGTCGCTCTTACGCGGAGACGAAGAAGAAGGACTGGTGGAAGACGCCGATTCCTGGGTAACTCAAAATGGCGCCAGGATACTCCCGCACCTCTTACGAAGAATCGATCCTTCAGACGATGAGATGGTCCAGCTCGTTCAAAGCGGAATGTTGCCCTTTGACCGTAGTCTGCTGGAGCCGCGCGAATTTCTCGTTCGCTTTAACCACCCGGCGATGCGCGGTGCGGTCGATGGTGGACTTCCACTTTCCGAAGTCGCAGCCACCTCATTGGCGCTGACCGAACTCGTTACATCGCTTTTGGCGGCAAATCGCTCCTTTGGTGCGGATGCCGTGATGCCGACAGTGCGGGTTGTCGCAGGCTCGGTGGACTTTCTCGCAACTGGCTCCTGGTTTGGTCGTCGGCTGGGTTGGGCCTACTCGCCACGTGCGGGGTCGGTGTGATTTCTGCTCCTGTCATAGCAGGAACCGCTGTCCACACGTGTATCGATCTTACTCTGAATTGGCAGAAGCGAAGTTCCGAGAAGGGAAGACGCGACGCCGAGAGCGCAAAAGCCGATGCCGAGAGGGGAAGGACCGATGCCGAGAGGGGAAGAGCCGACGACAAAAAGATCGAAGCGGAGACAATCGGCCAGGAACTGGAGAATGAGATCAAGCGCGTCCGACTAGGCAACCTGCCCGCTCAGGCGGAAGCCCATCGGGCGGAGAAGCCTGAAACGCATCCAGCGTCATTCTTTGTGCCTTTTGCGCTGATTGAGCGAAGCTCCCAGGAAAATGGTTTAGCGGCAGCGCACGGGGTTCATCTGGTCAATCGAGGATTGCCGTCGCTATTCGGAATTCTGCGAGTGATGCCGGGACTGCTGATTACCGTTGAGAATATCGCGAGGCAATAGTTAGGCAGCGGGCGCCTGACTCATGCGCGATTGTCTCTTCATGCTCCTATCCCCGGATCGTAATCTCAACAGCTTCCGGCCTCACACTATAGTAAGCAGCTACCCCTCTCTTAGCGGTGTCGATATCAATCTTAGTCGGTGTTTCAGCCTTCGAGAGTGAAGTGGCTTCGGATCCCTATAACCCTCCTGGGCATAGGTCTGAATTTGATATCTGCCAGGCTGATTCCGAGCTTCGCAAAAGTCGTGTAGCGCACCGGATTTCTCCAGTCCTTCCAGACCTCTGGTTTGTCGATGATGGCGTATTGGTCAAAAGTCAGCATCCAACGACCCGGCGTCTCAGTCGACGGAATCACAGGCGAGATGCGTCCGATCATAAATGCTGTGCGGTGCAGTTCCTTCCCACCAAAGTCTGCGTCAGGGTTCCTGCAGAGCACAGCGTAGCGGCAGCCTTTCGCGTTCGCAGGATTAAGCGCCCATGACTGAGTGCCGCCAACATCAAGACAGGCCTGCGCTGATTTGGTCGTGAATAGTGCGATTACGTCGTTTTCCATCTTTCATCTCCGTTATCCGGTGCAGGTACTCACCAGGTGGTATTCCAACACCGCAGGAGAAAATACTGATCATTCACATGGACTTGGAAGACGAGGTAGTTCCCTACAGCACACGCATTCAAACCTTTCTATCTGACGATTCGGGCCAGTCT
Organism: uncultured delta proteobacterium; assembly: GCA_963733715.1. Classification (GTDB taxonomy): domain Bacteria; phylum Desulfobacterota; class Binatia; order Binatales; family Binataceae; genus Binatus. The sequence goes on along the minus strand of CAVTEN010000028.1, from coordinate 64,216 downwards.
ACCGGAGTATCATCGAAGGCGATCGGTCGCTGTCGCATTTGCGCGGCGTTGGCGAACTCTCAGGCGCACTCTCGCCGCACGCGCTGCGGGGGCGCTCGGATAGCGCCGGCGGCAGATCATTCTTGGTTGCTACAGCTACGGCTCCCTGCGTTCGCCAAAAGCAGGCATCGGCCACTACACGCGCGCAGACTGCGCACTTCCCCGGCCCATCGGCATCGGAGAATGCTCGAATGGTGAGCGCTGCGGGGCACTTCGCTGTTCTTCGCGGATGGCGACGATGATGCCGCCACTAATACAGAGGATGTTTCGATGTTCCGAGCGAGATCTGTCTGACAAAGGAAGATCTGGCTAGAGTGACGCCGCTACGGCCCGAAGTATTTCTTTGGACAGTGCCGGATCATCCGCCGCTCGAGCCAACACCATCGCGCCGACCAGGCTAGCATACGTGGCCAGCGCTCTCTTGCGGCGAGCAACTCCGGTACGTCCAGGGACAATCTGTGTCAACAACTCAACAAAGCGTCGGATACCTTCCGTGACGCCGTGGCGGACAAACGGACTCTTACGCGCTAAATCGGGACCCAGCGCCGCAACTACACAACCGTTCCCTGGATCTTTGAGGTGACGGGCGGAAAGATAGCCAGCGACAACGGCAGTCAAAGGATCGCCGGTTGCCCGAGCTGCCAGGTTACTCCAACTCTCCATTAGCTGGTCGTGCGAGTGTTCGCATGACTGTGCCATCAGGTCTTCCTTGGATTTGAAGTTGGCGTAGAAGCCGCCGTGTGTAAGCCCGGCGTTCTTCATCAAGTCGTCGACCCCGATGCCGTCGAGACCCTTTTGCCGAAACAGTCTGCCCGCAACGTCGAGGACCCGCGCGCGATTCCTCTTTGCTTGTTCTCTGGTGACCTTCATTGGCTTTCCCTGTCTCCCATTTTCATCCTGGCACGATATATGACGCTTATCATTATACCAAACATGACGATCATAATTCATCGGTCGGTCAAACAGTTTCATCGAAGCCGCTCTCCGCAGAGCCCATGACTCAGGATCGAAGAAGAGAGACCGTAATTATGATAGTCGTCATATAATGGACTTTGGACGAGCGTCACTCGAGTGCGGTGGAACTAAGGACTTAATTAATTCCGAATCGGCAAAGCCGCATCGAAAATCAGGATCCGGCGTGCCATGTGAATTTCTCTAGGCTGTTCGGCCATTTTTCTGGAGAAGCCGAGTTGCCATGGATCGTACCATCGGCGGCATCCCGAGCCCACACAAACTGTGATCGCACTTTTCACACCTGAGTTGCGGTATCGCGAAATTTGTGAAGCGAGCTTTCACGCCTAAAGCTGAGCGAACAGTGGAATTCAAAAAGACCGCGGAACTGCGGTCAGAAAAAGCTAAGCCACGGAGTGGTGGACATGAGTCATAGAGCATCTATTGCATCAGTGTCCGCCTTGTTCGATTGGCGCGGCAACTGGCGGCCCGTGTTTTCGGCAGCGATAAGCACCAAAATGTGACTGTCCGGAGCAAGGAGTGAATCAAATGGACAAGACCACTGGCGAATACGACTTCACGCGGCTCGAGACGGTTGTCTTCGGCGTCGGCAAAGTCGAGGCACTCGGACGCGAATTGTCGCGCCGCGGAGCCAAGCGTGCGCTGATCGTGACGGGCAAGACGCTCGGCCGATCGAGACTGCTGGATAAGGTCAAGAGTGCGGCGGGCGATGCGCTGGCGGGAGTATTCACCGGTGCGGCGCAGCATGTGCCGTCGCAAACCGTGACGGAGCTGGTGGTGGAGGCGCGGCGCGTCGGCGCCGATGCGATGGTGAGTTTCGGCGGCGGCAGTCCGATAGACACGGTGAAGAACGCGGCCTGGCAGTTGATGGGCGGCCGCGCCGGCTCGCGCACGATAGATTTCGCCGGCGCGGCTACGACGTCTGGTAGCAGCGGCGAGATTCTGCATATCGCGATACCGACCACGTTGTCGGCGGGCGAGTTCACGCCCGGGGGCGGCGTCACCGACGAATCCACCAAAGTGAAAGGTGTAGTTGGCGACCCGCGCCTACAAGCCCGGGTCGTCATCCTCGATCCCGCGCTGACGGTCGAGACGCCGGCATGGCTGTGGGCTTCGACCGGGATGCGCGCGCTCGATCACGCGGTCGAGGGTTCGTACTCGACGCGCCATCAACTGGTTACCGACACGCTCGCGAGCAAGGCGATCGCGCTGCTGAACGCGCATCTGCTGCCCTCGCTGCAAACGCCTGGCGACAACGAAAACGAACTCGAGCATCGCCTGCAATGCCAGCTCGCGGCGTGGCTCTCGAATTTCGGCATGTCGTCGAACTCGCGCGGCGGAATCTCGCACGCGTTTGGGCATCAGATCGGGCCGATGTGGAACGTCCCGCACGGCATCACGTCATGCATCACGCTGCCGCACGTGATGCGCTTGATGGCCGGCGTCGCCGCCGATCGCTTCGCACCGATCGCGCAAGGTTTCGAGGTGCGCTTCGACCCGCGAAGTCCACGCTCATCGGCGATGGAATGCGCCGATCGCGCGGCCAGGTTCATCGGCAAGTTCGCGGTGCCGACCCGGCTTCGTGACGTCGGCGTGCCGCGCGAGGAGATCTCGCGAATAGCAGGCACGGTGCTGGAGGAAGTGAAGCACGCGAATACGGTGGGCGTCGAGGTAACGCGCGAGGAGCTGGTGGGGATCCTCGAGGCTGCGTATTGAGCGTGTCGCGCTATGGGCCGATTGGGCCGATGTCGTGCGAGTAAAGTAGGAGTTGAAATGGAAAGGCATCTGATCGTGGCGATTCAGGATTCTTCATCAACGCTTTATGAGCGGGTCGGGGGCAATTCCGCAGTAGCGGCTGTCGTCAATCTTTTGTATGACGGGATCATCAAAGATCCTTTGCTCCTTCCGTTTTTCGACGGCATCGACGTGCGACGGCAAAAGAGCAAACTGGTAGCATTTTTGAGTACTGTCTTTGGAGGTTCTACTGGATATTCCGGTGAGGACCTGCGGCAGGCCCATGGCCACCTAGTCGCCCGCGGGTTGAGCGACCAACACTTTGACGCAGTCGCGGATCACCTGCAGTCGACGCTGGAAGAACTTTCGGTGCCAGCTACTTTGGTCGAGGAAATCATGGCGATTGTCGAATCAACACGTAATGACGTGCTGAATCGGTAACAGTGGGCGTCGAGGTAACGCGCGAGCAGCTGGTCCAGTTGCTAGAGGCGGGATACTAGCCGCGTGCGGATCTCACAACAAAGCCTGGCCCGGAACAATCGCAGAATTATGGTCAGTATGGAGGACATCACATGATCCACGAGTTACGAGTGCTTCATTGCGTTCCCGGTCGCCTTCCGGCTCTGTTGAGACGGTTTGAGACCGATACGCTGCGGCTGTTCCAAAAACATGGAATCAAACAGCTCGGGTTCTGGACTGTAGCGATTGGAGAGTCGAGCAATGATTTGTTCTTGATTGTGGAGTGGGAATCTCTGGCTGAGCGCGAACAGAAATTTGGAGCTTTCGTGAAGGATCCGGAATGGCTCGAAGCACGAAGGAAGAGCGAGGAAGACGGTCCCGTCGAAGCAACAATTACCAACACGATCCTGGTGCCGACTGCATTTTCGAAGGTCCGTTAGAACTATCGGTCGCCTAAGCACGTGCCATAATTGCCAAGTAGGAGCTGTAATAATGCCCGTGTGAGCTCACGCAGATTCCTGGCGGGAGACAAGGGAGACGGTCTGTCATGCTACAAACTAGGATCTCCAAGATGTTCGGCATCGAATACCCAATCGTTTCAGCCGGAATGGCTGCTGTTGGTCTGTCAGCACTCGCCGCGGCGGTCTCCGAGGCCGGCGGCCTCGGCACGATCGGCCTTGCCGGATTCACGCCAGAAGGCATTCACAATGAGATCAGCGCGGCGCGGGCGCGTACGGGCAAGCCGCTGGCGGCGAATCTGATCGTCCCCTTTATGCGGGCCGATCAGATTCGGGCCGTTGCGGCGTCGCGACTGGCCGCGGCGACGTTCTTTTGGGGTGACCCCCGCGAACATGCCGATGCGATTGGGCTGATGCACGAAGGAGGGATGAAAGTACTTTGGCAGTGTGGTTCTGTACGGGAGGCGTGCAACGCCAAGGAAGCAGGAGTCGACGCGATCATAGCCCAGGGATGCGAAGCAGGCGGGCATGTCCGTGGCGAGGTCTCAACGTTCGTCTTCATTCCGGAGGTGCGTGACGCGATTGGTGACACGCCATTAATTGCGGCCGGAGGGATCGGCGACGGCCGCGGCTTGGCGGCAGCGCTCGCGTTGGGTGCCGACGGCGTTTGTATCGGAACGCGATTTCTCGGCTCCGTCGAAGCCGCGGCCCACCCCAAATACAAGCAACGTGTAATCGAAGCAGCCGCGACCGACACGATATGCGGCACCCTGTTTGATGGCGAATGGCCAGACGCGCCCCTACGCACCCTTCGCACGAAGGTTGTTGAAGAATGGGAACGGGCAGGACGGCCGCCAAAGGGTAAGCGGCCGGGCGAAGGGCAACTAATCGGCCGGTCGCATCGAACTGATATCGAATTCGGTCCCGAGTTTTTCAAGTATGGCGGAATTCCACCGACCGACTTTGTCGAGGGCGACATTGAAAGTTTTCCCCTTGCTGCAGGCCAGTCCGCAGGTCTCGTGCGTGAACTCCTCCCGGCGGGCGAAATCGTCCGCCAAATCGCAACCGAGGCCCGCGACCTAATCCAAAAACGGCTGACTCCACTCTCGCGCTGAAGTGCGCTCGGCGAGCATCAGCAATCAGCTTGAGCCATCTCTTTCGACCGTCTCGTCAGCTGCACGACCGCCCGCCCCTCGGCTGGCAACATCTCACGTGAAGGCTTCTGGAGTTTATCGTGAAGGCATTTTTCACGCGTTTCTAATGTTTGGACCGCAGAATAAGAAGACGCTTGTTGAACATGGCCGATAGAAGGTGTTCCGTCGCCGTAAAAAGAGATAGCTAACACCTATAAACCCATCGCGTCCGCGAATGACGAATGTTCGCAGTACCGGAGGAGGCTGGCCGATTCACATGAACCCTGAAACTCTCGTGCCCGAACGATTTGGGCCACTTTCAAGTCTCAAAATTGTTTCCACCGGAATTCTGATCGCGCAGCCCTATGCCGCGGCGCTGTGCGCCGAAATGGGCGCGGAGGTAATCCAGGTCGAGCGCCCTGGCCTTGGCGATTTTGCGTGGCGCTACGGCGGCATCACGCTCGACACCAAAGATGGCTTCAAGGTAGCGACCAATTGGGTACAGGACCGCCGTAATGTGTTTTGCGTCACGCTGGATTTTACAAAGCCGCGCGGGCGCGAAATCCTGGCCAAATTGATCGAGCGCGCCGATGTCTGGATGGAGAATTCCAAGGGCGGGACTTATACCAAGCTCGGCATCACCGACGAGAAGCTGCTGGAGATCAATCCTCGCCTCGTAATTACCCACGTCTCCGGATACGGCCAGACCGGAATACCAGAATATGTCCAACGCGCGTCCTACGATCTGGTCGGGCAGGCCTTCGGCGGTATGATGGCGCAAGCCGGATTCCCCGATCCCGCGCCGCCCTCGCTCGCAGTGCCATTTACCGGCGACTATTTGACGGCGCTGTACGCGCTATGGGCGACGCTCGCCGCGGTGATATCGGCACGCGAGACAGGCAAGGGACAATCCATCGATCTAGCCCAATACGAGGCGATTCATCATGTGCTCGGCGGCACTATGGTCGAGTATTTCCAGCGTGGCGTGGTGCGCGAGCGTCATGGGAATCGCACTATGGCGATTCAGCCGCTCGATTCGTTTGAGGCGAGCGACGGATGGGTGGTGGTCGGGGCCGTGACCGCAGGTACCTTCATGCGTCTGTGCCGCGTGATCGGCCTCGATGCAAGCGATCCGAAGTGGCAGAAAGCCATGAACGATCTGGAGAGCGTTGAGGGTATCGAATTCGACGCGATCCTGCGCGGATGGATCAGTGAGCGAACCGTCGCCGAGGTGGTGAAAGCACTCAACACCGCGCAAGTGGCGTGCTCCGCCGTGATGAGCAGCGACGACATGGCGGCCGATCCGCAGTACCAGGAGCGGGAGATGCATATCGAATGGGAAGACGGGCAGGCGGGCAAGGTCAAGGGAGTCGGGATCGCGCCGAAGTATTCGCGCACGCCGGGAAAAATATGGCGCGGCGCGGTTGGACTGGGATTCGACAATCAACGGGTATATTCGGATCTGCTCGGGATTAGTGCGCAGGAGCTGAAGGAACTCAGCCAGCAAAACGTGATCTGATCGCGCTCTGGAACAATGGCGAATCTGCGCATCGACCACTGCCTACGGGAAAGATTCTAACGAAACCACCCACAAAACCGCCTTGCCCCGGGTCGGCACGACGTTTCGAGAGAGGCTTGAGCACGATGCTCAAGGCCAAAAAGTGCAGCAAAACTGGCGGATGACGCAGTCAGATTCGAACTGCTCTCCGCATCAAATTCCCTGATAAGCAGGGAAAATACAGAGAATTTAACCGATTCCTCTCGTTTTTGCCGCCCATTCAGATAGAAAGTTCTCGTCTTCGCTGACCTTTTTTCAAGAATTCCCTAGAGAACGGAACAGGGAATTTTTTTAGGCTGATCAGGGATTGATTTTGAGAGAACAGGGAATCGCTGGGCAAGATCAGGGAAATGCGACTCATAGAGAAAATATCGGAGTAAGCTACTCACCGTTTGTTCGGACGAAAGTCTGGCCGCGTCCTTCCCTATTCTGGGTCGGATCGGCCACTCACCGCAATTCATTTTGGAACCTCAGCTTTCGCGTTGACAGATTAGCGATCTAGTCCCTCCAACGACTTTTGGTTTCGGAGTTCGTAACAAAATGTATTGACGGAACTACCAGACTCGTATAGATAGGAGGGGAGTTAGCCCGAAGTCCGGTCCGCGACAAGTCCTGTCCGCGTCCGAACTTCGGGCTATTTTTTTGCTTAACTAAACCGCCCGCGCAAAGAGGTACTAGTGATGAAGTGCGACAACCCGGGCAACGAGAAAGCGGCGGAACGTCTCGAAGTCGTTTACCGACGAATAGAAGAACTCAAACTCGATCCAGGAAATCCCCGCCTTCACTCCGCGCGCCACATCGGTCAAATCGCGCGCAGTATCACGACCTTCGGCATGGTCGCCCCAATCTTAATAGATCGATCTGACAGGGTCGTCGCTGGGCACGGTCGCGTCCTAGCGTGTCAGCAGTTGGGACGAACGGAGGTGCCGACAATTCCGCTCGAGCATCTCACCGACGGTCAAGCTAAGGCCTATTTGATCGCCGACAATCGGCTCGCCGAAAACTCCGAGTGGGATGAGCGGTTGCTGGCTGAACAATTGAAACAGCTATCAGAACTAAACCTAGACTTTGCTCTCGACGCGACCGGCTTCGAGGTTGCCGAGATCGATCTTCGCATCGAGGAGTTGAGCACGGCTAGTGAGAGAGATGAGGCTCGTGCCGACGCGGTTCCGGATCCGCTAACCGACAAGACCGTCACCAGACCTGGCGATATGTGGATCTTGAACGATCATCGCGTGCTATGTGGTAGCGCCCTAGAGGAGGATTCGTATGCTGCTCTGATGAAGGGCCAGAAGGCCCAAATGGTCTTCACCGACCCCCCTTACAACGTGAGGATCGACGGCAACGCAACCGGGTCTGGCAAAACCCGCCATCGCGAGTTTGTGATGGCCAGCGGTGAAATGACTGAGCGCCAATTTACTCGGTTCTTAACCAAGGCTTGCTCGCTACTGGCCAACCACACCTCGGCAGGTTCGCTCCACTTTTTTTGTATGGACTGGAGGCATTTGAGCGAGATCCTCGCAGCTGGCCGGAAGGCGTACGGCAATCTGATAAACCTTTGCGTCTGGGTCAAAAACAACGGTGGTCTCGGTTCGCTCTACCGCAGTCAGCACGAGTTGGTTTTGGTGTTCAAGTCCGGCGCCGGCTCGCATCGTAACAATATCCAACTCGGGCGGTACGGGCGCAACCGGACCAATGTTTGGCAGTATCAATCCGCTACTTCCTTCTCCCGCTCGGGGGACGAAGGGAACCTGTTCTCGGTTCATCCGACAATAAAGCCGGCAACGTTGGTCGCCGACGCGATCATGGACTGCACCAGTCGGCGCGACGTGGTGCTGGACGGGTTCTTGGGGAGCGGCACCAGTGTAATTGCGGCGGAGCGCACGGGAAGGCGGTGCTACGGCCTCGAGCTCGATCCGATCTATGTGGACGTCATCGTGAGACGCTGGCAGGCCTTTACTCGGCAGACAGCATATCACGCGCAAACCCGGAGATCGTTCGTAGAAACTGGGGCGGAGGTTTGAAGATGAATTCCTTCGACGACGACCGAGCGGGATACGGCAAACCTCCTAAGCGTTTTCGGTTCACAAAAGGCCGCTCCGGCAATCCACGAGGGAAACTGGGCGCTAAGAAGCACTCGGCGGTCCTTATGACGAAGGCTCTGCTTCAGCCGATCCCTGTCAAACGAGATGGCCGTCGCGAGAAGATCACCAAGCTTCAAGCCTTCGCGACTCAGCTGGTCAACAAAGCTACGCAGGGTGACTACCAATCGATTCGACTATTGCTGGACTACTGCTCCTGGATCCATTCTGAACTAACCGAGCCGATCCGCCAACACGGTGGCCTGCCACCCGAGGTAGGCAGAGCGATCCGCAGGGCACTATTGGGTCTTCCGGACGAAGACGACAGCCTCGCGAGCGAGATACCTCAAAGCATCGAGCACGCACCAACCGCCTTGAAGTCTGAGCTTGAACCTTTAGGAGAAGAGAAACGGACCGGACCATCGGAAGTTGGGTTTCGCCGGCCACCAGCGCAATATAGGTTTCGGAAGGGCCGGTCGGGAAATCTTGCCGGCCGACCACCTGTATTGAAAACGTTCGAGCGGCTCCTTAGACGGCTACTGCTGCAGAGAGTTCGATTAACCGAAAACGGGTGCGTCCGCTCGGTCGTGAGGTTGCAGATAATCTTCGAACAGATCGTGAATCGGGCAGCGTTGGGTAGTCCGCGGTTCCAGAGGTTGCTGCTCGAGTACATTCCATCAGTTGACAGTGTGCTCGATCGCGACCGAAGACAACCCAACAACTTGAACAAGACAATACGCAGTAGGCTCCTCAAGTCGATGGACTCCGATGACTAGAGAGACTTTCCGCGACCGTCGGTGAAACGATCGAGGCGCCGGACCGAACAACGACTACCAGAGCAGCATTTGAAATCTATTAGACTCCTCCTTCGGAAACGAAGCGGGGCCAGCGTTTCCGCCAGCCCGGCTTATTCCCTTCGATTTTGGTTGTTGGACGATTAATTACAGGCGGTATCGAACCCGACTGAGAAGCACGGCGCTCCTGGACACCTTGAATCTCGATAGTACCCAATCTCATCGCCGGGCACAGTTCTAACCAGTTCCTGCGCCTTGCGTAGGTCCGTGCACTTCTCAATCGAGCCGCCGGTGGTGGTAAAGAAAAGAAAATACCAGCCCCTTTTCAGCTTGTAAGGTGAATTGTTCTCATTATAGGGTGATTCGCCTAGCATGTCGTAATCAGGCTCATTACGCGGCACCGGATAGGGTATGTAGCGAGGGTATGCGAAACCATTGCCAATGTTTCGACAAGTTATCTTTGTCGGACCGAGACCGAGATGGCATGCCCACGGGTGGGAATAAAGAGCAGACCCGAAAGTATCGGACGCGTCACTGTAATTAGCGTAAGGGCCGACCGGAATCACGGTGCCATTGGGAGCGATGACGTTGAAATAATAATTGCCGGCTATAGCAGGTCCGGCAAGGGCAAACAGCAATCCAACCACAGCTATCATCGGTTGAGCAAAGTGGCGTGGACTTTTTAACAAGACCTTGTAGAGACCGACGAGAAACGAAAAACCGCCATTGGGAAAGTGATCGTAAAGAACCATCCAGTGTGGGCTACTAAAGTGTTCACTAAGAGAAGAACGATAGTTGTCGCGATTGCGTGTCTTCGTCATTGGTCCCCCTACAAAATACTGTTGCTGGAAGGCGCGCCTGTTATTACTTGGCGGCCTAGACTTTAAATTCGTACTGTGAAACCGATATCGAACTAAGGTTCTAACTCTAGGGTTGATGTTCTCGATCGCATATCTGCAAAGCACTTCTAGGACCGATGCTCGACGTCACTCACGTGCGCGTCGCACCTTCGTTTCCGTTAATTCAATTCGCGTGCCCGGTAAGGAGCCGTCTCTAGATCAAGACTGCGAGTTGCTTCCATTCGCTTAGGCTGTCAATTGTAAGCGTCTACGAGCAGAGAGAGCTGAGGCTCGAAAAGCCAGAGAGGGAGACGATCACTGCGCGTCAAAATCACGTCGTACCGACAATTATTTGCCAGCCACTTTTTTATCGTTGGAACCGTGACTTAAGCGCCGGAAATAAATCCTGCCGAACACACCTGCAAAGGAGGCTGAGAATCCAAATTCGCTCCGAAGTTCAGTACTCAGCTAGATCATCGTAGGGACTGCTCACCGGAAGTCACACTGGGAGCTTTCAACGACAGATTCGCTCTGGTTCTCGCCCACGCGAAATGTCTTGCACACCAGTTCGGAAGCGAAATCAAACCAGGAGGGCAAGGGGTAAACTAGGTAGAACAGTTCTATTTGGCGTGAGAAAACACAGAAACCGACTTTTCACGTAGGTAGTACGGGAATCGGCGGTTAATGCTTCTTAGTAGCGCTCTCCTGAAGATTAAAAGCACGCAAGAGAACACGGAATAGTTGAGGATAGCTCACTAGTCACTTTGCCCTCGCAGTTGGAGTCTGCCTAAGCTGATCGTCGTGACACCGAAGCTCGTCAGCCCCGTGCTGAGCATAACGATACGGGACTGATACAATCCCGATTATCTGAGACGGATAGCGGCGGTGCAGATTCCGGCTTTCTGCCAAGCAGGTGAGAATATCGCGAGGCCGGATTCACTCAGCGATCTTGTCGCACGCGAAGTAACCGTCGACTCATGTTTTTCTACGAGAAGTTATTGGCGACTGATTGTGCGAACCAAGCACAGTTGAGCGAAACGTAACAACAGGCGAGACGGTCTACTCGGGTACGCCTGGAGAGATATGGTTATTTTTAGATTTTGAACTGTTTGCCGCATTCGGACCTGTAGAATCCTAGCGCATTCTCCGCAGCGCGCATTCGCGGGGGAAGTCTGCTAGGAAAACGATCTCTCGCTCTCTTTTGATCAGCTTGCACGACGTGGTGTCTGTCAGATATAGCTCTCTTCGGTCCTCACGTAAGGCTAAGTTGCTCGGAGTCTCGAAGGGCCGGAATAAACCGGACGCGCAAAGGACCTTCGTTCGATTTGCGAATTACACAACCAGATGCCTTGGCGTTGCTGAGGTTACTTTCTGCCGTGCCGCTTACGGAGCGACAACGCCAAGTTCTTGATCTTCGCTCTCAGGGACTATCGTACGGAGCCATTGGCAGGCAACTCCAGATCAGCGGCGAACGCGTACGTCAAATTGAAGCCCGTCTGCGGACGATGGCCCGCCGCATGTCGCAACAAACCTCTTGCTGACAGCGGACGGACAAATGCTCGGAACGTCTAAAAGTCGCCTGGAACTGACGGCTGCCTTTCACCCTTGCTTCATGCGCCCGATCTCTCGGTGCACGCGCTAACTCTCACTTGGGATTTTCATCAGATGCTCGCCACTGTGAGCGCAACTGAGCAAACTGCGCCTCACATTAGACAACTTGCGCCGACCGTCCCATAGCTAGACAAACTGTCACACACTACACACTGTTTGTCAGGATTTCTGCACATTTGGTTATACCAGGAACGGTGTTAGAAACGATGGCGTAGTGTATGTAGTCGATAAATATGAGACCGTGTCGCTACGTGAATACCTCAAATCCCCATGACGTAGTGGCAGTCTACACTTCTGCGGCGAGAATGCTTTCTGCTCGCATCCATTTGAGCGCGTCGTGCGATGTCGATGTAGACCCGACGCCGTTCGCAATCCGCTCTTGCTATCGCACGCCGCCAGTTCGGACTTCAGTGGAATGCGGTGCAGGCCTTCGCGAGTCCGCCTGATGCTGGTGGTACAAAAACGCGACGCCGACTATTCGCGGGGAGCATTTGTTCGCCTCGCTTTTGAGCCCAATGAAGGCGGAGGACGACACGATTCCAGACAATAAGGGCGTTCGGTCTTTGGCTATGGGGGACAGATAACATGGGGACAGATCATATCTTCCGTCGTAAGACGGAATTGAGAAGTGAGGGGCAGACAACGAAAAGCATCATGCAACTCGCTAGAGAGAAAGCGGAGATCCTTCCATCGCCCGAGGCGCTTGAGCGGTTCGGAACGTACAACATGTTGGCTTTGATTCATGACGCAGTGGGTCATCTCGTGAGTCCTATCGGACGACTTCAAAAAACAGTTCCTGTTCTTGAACAAATCGCGAACTCGTTGGCTGAGCAACAGACGCTTTTGAAGGAAATGTTGAGCATCCAAAAAAACGCCGCGTTGGTGCGGTTCGTCGCTGGTAGGCTGAAAGAGGTCCCCCCGCTCTCGCACGCCGTCCTAAACCGCGACCTTCACTTTGTTTCGGCGAATAAATCCTACTCGCGCTTGTTCGATTTTAGCGAGGCTCAATTTCAGAAGATGTCACTTGCTGACCTTCTCCATCCTGGGGACCTCCCATCGCTTTCGTAAAATCATCAGAGTCTTGTTAAACGGAGTCGGTACATGCGAGGTGGTCGAGTGGCGAGTTACCGGCAGCGGCCACTACGTTCTTGCTAAAGATACCCTGTGGGGGATCGGTTCGCACCGCATTGGTGGTCCCGAATACATCGCTACAGTATCCGAGAAAATCGCCGACCAGGACGAAGCAGCTAGGCTGGTGGAATGCGCCAGATCGCGCAATCGTAGTCGTTCCTGCGACTAAGGGGACAGACGATTTGCGTCGGGCGCTCGCGTCACCGATCCGACGAGTTATCGATGTCTTTTGCGTCTGAGCGATGCGAAGGGTAAATCACGGACCGGGGCGCGCACTGAGAATCAACCCGGTGACTATGGGAGCTGAAGTTTGACCAACACCGCCATTGAAAATATCTCCGACTGATACAAGGTGACCATTTCCTTGAAATGGTGATCCGCCGGGATATATGTTTCCGATCGACGACAAGCCACCCCCCGAACCAAATGTGACGTCCACGACTTTGAAGTTCGAGGCAGCTCCCGAGTTGCTGCTATGAAAGTTGTTGCCTTTCAACACCAGTGGCCCGGGCTCAAGGTTCAAAATTGCATTCGTTCCGGATGGAATGTTGCTTACGTCGAAGTCGCCGTTTTCAATCAGGACCGGCCACGGCGCTTCAGATTCACCGTCCATCTTTAGAAGTTGTTGCGAGCCTGTGCTGATGGGGTGATACAAGGCGATCGTGTCAAACGGGGATCCTAGATGAAGATCTATTTTGTTATTTGTAAATTTCGGATTCCAAGCATGAAGGCTGCCGAAAGGAACGACAGCTATGCCTTCGTCACAATTGCTGAAGGAGCCGTTCCTCACAAGATTAAACTTGGATTCGTGACCCTCGATTGAGATGCCCCTCCCGCCGCTGCATTGCACCGAGACATCGGTGAGAAAATGCATTTCATCGTTTTGGCAATTTGTGTGACTAAACCTGAAGCCCGCGATCGTAGAGCCGATACACGAAATGTCGTCATAGCGGTTGTCGGAAGTTATATGAGGTATTGGTGGTATTTCGTCTGAGTCAATACACACTCCGATTTGACCCGCACCACTATTTATTGAGAAGTCTTTGAAGTAGGTTGTTTCAACCCCGCTAAGGGCAAAGACGATGCCACCGCTCGGGCCATCCCATCTAAATATAGTTCCCCCAGTAGCAGAAGGCCCCAGACCGTTAAACCGGGCCCCCGCCTGGCCGTTTACACTGATTGTCGAGCTGATGGAATAAGTCCCTTGAGGGATCAGTCCAACGTCTCCGGAGCCCACCGTGCTGAAGAAGGATTGCACAGCTGCTGTGCTGTCCGTGGCTCCAGTCGGATCAGCTCCAAAGTCTTTGATAAGATCGTACACACCAGTGGTCTGAGCGGCTAATGCAGTTTGCGAGATCACGAGGGTCACCAGGATAGACACGACGAGCAGTGTCAGCAAGCGCCCAGCGTTTCCAAGGCAGACACAGTTGTAACTTCTTTTTGCCAAAGTGACTCTCCTGAGTTTTAGGGCTTTTGCCAGCCCCTACTAGGGACGTGCGAGCATCTGACGTTTAGCGTGGTCCTCGTTCATTTTTTTGCGGCACCTTGCAGCCCTACTCCAGACAGTAAAACGGTCTGACGACTTCCGGAACTGCTTTCGTCCACCGAGAAGTTGCCGAGCACGTCGCCCGTTACGGTTGGTGAGAAGACGAGCCGATAGGTGCATTGTTTATGTTTATCCAACAGTCTTCGGCAAGTACCGCCCACACGACGAAAGTTCTTAGTTACCTGCACGTTGTTCAATGATAGTGCGATATTTCCTACGTTAGTTTCGTAGAGCGTCTTAGACCTGCTGAGTTTGTTAACGGTCGTGCTGACAAAGGTTAAAAAGGGCGGCCGCACATTCAGAGGTGAAGGCACGGTTGGGGTGGCCGTCGGGGTTGATGTCGCAGTCACCGTGGAGGTTGCCGTCTGAGTGGCGGTCGCGGTGGGCGTCGACGACGCGGTTGATGTCACCGTTGCTGTTGGCGTGGCGGTTGAAGTTAGTGTCGCCGTAGGAGTTGCGGTTAGGGTAGCCGTCTGAGTCGTGACCGGTGTCCTGACGATTGTGGAGGTGGGAGTGGCGGCCGGCGTTTGGACGATGGTGGCCCCTAGTTTCACTGGCAGGAGGCCAAGCGAAGTACTGACGTCGCCCAACGAACTGATGCTAGCCTGGCCGATTACTGGGAACTCTGCTGGATAGACGTTCCCTACAGAGACCGCGGAACCATTGCCTGCAGACGGTCCTACCAGAATCTGTAATATGTTGAGCGGAGAACTTAAAACAAACCAGTTGTTCGATAGAAGCAACGGTCCGGAACCGGCATCTTCGATGAAGTTGCCGGTTTGACTAGTGGCAACTAAAATCTGGGCTCCTTCGATCTTGATGGGCGAAACGTCTGCGGCATCGACCGCAAGAAATTGACCGGCACCTACGCTCTGCGACGTGTGGAGGCCAGTTGAGCCACTCTGAAACCCAAGGTGCACGTCTACTTTGTTATTCGAGAAGGAGAGGTCTTCGGATAAGAAAGCGCCGCCGGACGCGTTGACACCAATTGCACAGTTGGCGATCGCGCCATCTACGAAATCGTGTCCCACGCCCGAGCTGCCCAGAATCTGAATTCCGTCTCCACCAGAACAATCGATGTCGAAGTGTTCAATCCGGTCGAAGCCGGCTCCGCCGCTAATCTGGAATGCGGCGATGCTAGATTTCTCGCATCCTACGTCGACGAATCGATCGGAGCTTCCGTTGGATACAGCAAAGCAAACACCTACGCTTCCCGAACCCCCTTTGACGGCGAAGTGCTGAAAATACGAATCCGATACTCCGTTTAACGCAAAGACAGTCCCTCCCGAAGCACCGTCCCAGCGAAAGACTGTAGCGCCCATGACACCGCCGCCGAGACCGGCAACACGGATCGAATTGCTTCCCTGGACGTCGATAGTGCTTGAGACGGAGTAAATTCCCGGGGGTACGACACCTCCAAATCCGTTCTTGATAGCCGAAATGAATCCTTGTACGGCAGCGGTGCTGTCCATTTGGCCGGTTGGATCTGCTCCCAAGTCGGCGACGAGGTTAACCTGACCGTACGTCTCATCTCCAAACGTTCCGGGAACCGCTATCGGAGAACCTCCGGAAGAAGGCTCGAGAATGCTCGCGGGCTGAGGTCCTTCGGGCGCTACCCCGAAACGAGTATTTGCTGCGATCGCAGACGCCTTCGTGAGCAAAACCCACAGGAGTACGGAGGTCGCAAAATGGATTTTGCGCCTTTTGATCATCGACCTTCAGAGCCTGGGTCCCTCGATGATAGTCGGGAGCTCGATCGTAACCGGGCCATTCGTCGGACCGTCATTGACGCCGACATCGCCGAGCGAAATAACGCGTTGCGGCCCTGGTCCGAAAGGCGTGTTCAAACTTGAGAGCGGATCAAGCGTGTAGTAGTTTCCGAGGCTCAGAAGAGTGGACCCCGCTGCGAAAGCAGCTCCAGTTCCGATGACATAAGTCGCAGAACTGTCCGCGGTCGCCAATAGATTGTTTTCCAGAGTTAGCGGGCCGAGCGACTGATTTTGAAACTCAAAAGATGGAGCGCTTGTGACGGCTATTCTCCAATTCTCAACCAATATCGGCAAAGGCACGTTGGGAGGTCCATCGACGGTCAACACGCTCGTATTTGACTCGATCTGTGAGCTGTACAGAGTTATTGGTGCGTTAGCACTTCCTACGTGAATGCTCGTTATCGTGTCATGTTCAAAGTCCATGCCGATTACATTTACGCTGCCGCCCTCAATTTCGAGCGACCGGGCGCAATCACCGATTCCGCCTGAAACAATTCGGTTGAACACACTGGCTCCGTCTAAAAACTGAAACGCATCACCACCTTGGCCGTCGCACAGCACGTTATCTTTGACAAATACATGATGGCCACTGTCTTGCGCGTTAGTTCCGCCAAACCGGAAGCCAGCAATCGATGGAGCGCGACATTGAATGTCCTCGAAGCGATCATGTGAGGATGGGCTAGTGTCTGTATCTACACATATACCGATACGTCCAGATCCGCTCGATTGATTGTTGGATTCCAAGATGAACAAGTGCTCCAGGGAAGAGTAACTGGTGCCCTTAAGCGTGATCACCGTTGCTCCGGCAGTCCCAGTCCAAGACAGAGTGGGCGAACCGAAAGATCCGCCAGCCGCGCCGACAATTCTTATCGCTGTTTTGCCATTAATAACTAAGCCACCCGATATTTTGTAAATACCCACAGGAACGTATCCTTGCCATCCATTTGGAATCTGATCGAATAAGGCCTGAAACTGCTGAGTACTATCCTTTATTCCAGTCGGATCCGCTCCAAAGTCCGTAACTGCGTTCAACAGATTTGATCCGCTCGCCACGCACGTTTGGACACCTGGTAAGATCAGTAGTACTACTACTAGACAAACGCCAAGCATGATCTTCTCACCACCTCGCAAAGGCTCCACGAGGGTTCTTCGAGAGCTGCGTGAGATGATTAAGTGTAGTTGTCGGATCACCGCAAACCCTCTGATTACGATCTGCTCTTATCTAAACGTCAATCGCGGATCGCTAGATCTTGTTTGTCTTTCGGCGAACCACAATGCGAATCGTTTAAGTCGTTTTTTAGTACCCAACGGCTGAGTGTCCTTTCGGGCCCTCAGTTCAAGTGCAGTCCGGCGCTGTGAATGGTTACTGTCTGGTCGCTGTAGCCGAATCGAAGAACCTAGACCCGTCAATCCACAATTAGAGCATCAGGTGTGCCATCTTCAGAAACATCAATGAGTGTGGGCCAGAACCTGGTTAATGGTCTTTGAAGAACGGCCATCGATGTCAGGCTGACGCACATAGGTAAACACTTGGGCGCTATGTCGAGCCAGAAATTGCGTGACCTGCTCACCTAGAGCTCGACCAGTTGTAAAGGAGGCGAGCGGCAGAGGGATAGGTGCTGAGCGTAGGTACAAACGAAGAATCAGATCATTGGAACATCGATAGGTGAAAGGAAGCGCTCTAGGGTCTCATGTCTCGCAGCCTTGTAACCGAATGAGCGTTTGCCTCGCTGTGCAAGCCGCCGCCCGCCTAGGGAGATTGCCCGACTCGATCGACGCTCCTTACAATAGTTAATAGGTTCGTCGCTGCCCGTTTGAGGTTTCCGAGTGTTTTACAGTCGCGCACATTTTTCCTTTTGTAGTTTAGTGATTGGCAGATATTTATGACCTTCAGACAAGCTGTGGCAAGAGCACTGAGCGCAACCGCAGCGCTCGCCGCCAGTGTTATCGTCATGGGTCAAGCCACCTCCGGAGGTCTCGTCTTGCTTCGCGGCAATCATCCGGCCGAGGCTGCGGCTCTCACGCGGGCATCGCGCGCCGAACGCACAATGACGCTCGAGTTGACGATAGTGTTGGGTCTTCGCAACCAGGCAGCGCTCAAGGAGCTACTCGCAGATCAACAGAGGCCGGCCTCGCCTCACTATCATCAATGGCTAACGCCACAGGCATTCTCCGGCCGTTTCGGACCGACTGACAAACAGGTAGGCAAGGTCACTGACTGGCTCAAAGGAGAGGGCTTCGAGGTCACCGCAGTCGATCGCATCGGGCGCACGATTCAGGTCAGCGGCGACGCCGAGACCGCTGAGCGCGCTTTTTCAACGAAGCTCATGTCCGATGGCGAGTCATTTACCAATACGACGGATCCAGCTATCCCCGCGCAGTTTGACGGTCTCGTCGTTTCCATCATGGGCATGGACAACATGCACGCCGCGGTGCCCGCAGGATTGCATCGAAGCACGCAGCCGTACCCGAGTACCCAACGCAAATCGGAGATTCTCGCGCTCGCCGACGCCACGGGCAACAACTCCGAAAACGCTCAGCAGGTGCCCGGATCTACTGAGGCGGGTTCGACAGCGTTCGGACCTATCGACGTGGAGACGTTTTACGACGAGACCCCTCTTCTCAACGCAGGAAACGCCGGGACCTCCTCGCCAGATTGCGTCGCGCTCGACGAAGATTCCGACTATCTCTCCTCGGCGGTAACTCTGTATGACAGTACATTCGGCCTTACGCCCGCGACTATCACAAACGTCTATCCGGACGGCGGTACGCCCGGCAGAACCGGCGATGAAGTCGAGACACTTCTTGACATCGACTACGTCCACGCGACCGCGCCTGGCACTCCGATCCACGCGTACCTCGGTAGCACTGTATACAGCGCGATTCAGCGGAGCGTGACCGATAACGTCTGCGGCGCAATCAGCATCAGCTTCATCTTCTGCGGCGTGTCGTCGAGCTTCTATACAGGTCTCGATTCAACGTTTACTGAGGCCGCGAGCCAAGGACAGTCGGTCTTCGTCGCTTCGGGCGATTGGGGTGCGGCAGGCCTCCAGTACTCCGCGGCGACCCGGAGCTGCGTCACTGGTACGGTCAAGAACCCGAGCGAAATGGCGACCAGCCCGCATGTCACGGCAGTCGGCGGCACTACTTTCACGCCGCAATTCAGTTCGTCCGGGGATGACATCAGTGTGGTCGGGGTCGGGGCGGACGGAGTCGAGAGCGGATGGAATCCGAGCGGCGGCGGCAAAAGCGCAATTTTCAAGAAACCATCGTGGCAAACTGGACCAGGGATGCCACAAGATAGCGCGCGCGACATTCCAGACGTTGCGATGATCGCAGGGGCGCCATACGTCTTCATCGGTGCCGACAACGGCGGTACCGCCGAAATCCAGTGCTGCTGGGGTGGCAGCAGTCTCGCCGCTCCGCTTTGGGCCGGCTATTCGCGCGTCCTCGCGGCGGCGTCAAACCACGCCCGTCTCGGTCTCCTCAACCCAGCCATTTACAGCCTCGCCAATGCCGGCCTGGGCGCCGATGGGATCGAGGACGTGGTCAGCGGAAGTAACACTTACAACGGTGTGGCCGGCTACACGGCAGGGCCAGGGTATGATCAGGTGACGGGATGGGGCAGCGTGGACATGAAGAAATTTGCGAGCGTATACGTAGGATCACCGCTCCCGACGCCAACCGCTACGACGACTGCGACGCGGACAGCCACGGCGACGGCGTCCCCGACTGCCACGACAAGCACTGGAACCCCGACCACAACTACAAAAGCCTCAGCCACGCCGACGACGAGTAGAACCGCAACAGCCACTGCGACTTCGACAGCGACCCTGACGGCGACCGCGAGTCCCACGGCAACTGCGACCCCGATACTAAAGGGTCACATTACTGTGTCTCCGCATAGCTTGAATTTGAGTGCGGCTCCGAACGCCACCGCAAGCGCGGCAGTTACGATTGGCAATAGCGGTCCCGGCGACTTGCACGCCAATATTGGCTCGCCGAAACATCACCCGCCGTTCTCGATTCTCAGCAATGGCCTAGCGGTCACGATCCCGCCAAACTCCGCCAAGACAGTGACCATCCAATTCGCGCCAATCAAAAAAGGCACGACCAGCGATCAGGTGTCGATCACCAGCGATGATCCGAAGCAGAAGAAAGCGATCAAGGTTAAGCTGAAGGGCAGATCAAATTGATCCGCTCAGTCGAGCTATGCCTATTAAAAACTCTGAAGGCGCCGAAAAGCGGATCGCCGGACGGCAATCCGAGCGATGCATCAACGTTGACGGTCCGTAGTTCAAGGGCGACCAAGTTATTTCCTGTTCACTTCTTGCACCACTTACGCTCACTACACATCAGCAACTAAAATTCAGGCTATAAGGGGGAGAAATTGCCATGCCGAGTGTCGATGCCTTCTATTCCATCAAAGAGACCCTAAAGCCGCCTGAAAACCAAGTCCATCACAACCATCGCAGTTGCGTTTCGGGCCGGAAGATACCGCAGTATGAACATCGTTTCGGTACTGGCGGATACAGGCTGTGCGATGATTGTCAGCGGCTTAATCAGCAGGGGGCCTAACCGTTCCGCCGTTGTCACTTACGACATTCGCGCCGCGCCGTCGCTACCAAAAACTCGGAAGGCGCCGAAAGTCTGGAGCTTTTGGATTTCCGACGCAGCATCGCCGGCGTGCGTAGCGGGAGTGTGTACCAGACGCAATCCCGTCTCTCGTCAAATGGCGAAGAGAGTCCCAGCCTCTGGCGGGGTGCGAACCATGGCGGACGAATCAAAGCTAACTGATGCAATTCTGGCGGCTTACAACGAAGAACACGCAACTTTCATGAAGTCGTTTATGATCGTGGCCGAACTAGTGCCAGACCTGATGGTCGAGGAACTAGTCGAATACGTGCGTATCGGGGAAAAAATCGACGCGGACCATGTTGAGCAAAAAGAGCAGCAGCGGATGATGATCGAGCTTGAACAGGTTTCTTCAACCGCTGAACAGAAGTTCGAGTACGTGGCTCGATTGCTCGCGGTCACCGAACAGTACACCGAGCGGCTGCGGGGTCTGACTGAGGAATTCGGCAATCTCATTCGTAGTCATTTCAGGAAAAAGGAATGATACGAATAGACGCTCGCGGGCAATTTAACGCTCGAGAGGCAGCTGGCTGGCCTTTACCTGTCGTTACTAAAAATCCCATCTAGGCCGTATTTCAGCAGGGGCGAGAGTTGTTATCGAATTGATCCGCCCAGGTGAGACGGGTTACGATCTGAACCACAAAGCGGCTAACCCCTGATCGAGATCGAAGACCCTCCGACGCTTGAATCCTCGGAGCACGGGTACGGGTCGCCGTGTAACGGTTGGTAAGCAGAAATCCGGGACGAATCAGGCAACGAAGCGTTCGTAGCGGTCGACCGCAGACTTTCGGGATGGCGACGACTCTTCCGATTCTGGCCCGGACGGATTCCCGACCAAGCGTGCCGTTCGAACGCTTAGTCTGGGTCGGTCGCGCTCACTCCTTCGACGTGCTCAGCGGACCAAAGGAATATGAGAAGAAACACAACGGCCACGTAGCCAAGCCAATAGAACGGTCTAGCCAGAAGGCTTCGAAGACTTTCCCTTTCGGCAACCGTATCCGCATCCAATGCTCGACTACCGCCATACGTCCCATCGTCAATCCCATTTTTTGAGAACATATGCACCTCGTCTTCTGGCAGTCGTTTTACGTCAAGGAATGGAGCGCCTCCTCACTCGCGTTGGTCCTCGAAAAGTCCGCACAAACAGAATTACGTCGAGTGAAATCAGAAGAGTGATGATAATGTCTGCTAGCATTCGACGTGCCTTCCTTCCGCTGTGCAGCACTTCTAGTTATCACTCGGCTCACTATTTGTTAGCAGCAATCGGCTCGGCAAGCAAGAAAGCGAATGTTCTTCGTGTGGAACAAAGATTCGCGCGAGTATTCCTAGTCAATCCGTGGTGGATTACTTCGCCAACAGGCCGGACATAATTTCATTCGAGGAGCTAAAGACTCATGGTTGCTTCAAGCCGAGTCCCTCGTTGCGGCAAGCTCGCGAATCAGGGGCGTGGCTTCGATATAAAGCAGGCAAATCTTCAAACTAGTACGGGTGCCACCAGCTCGCTCCCGCTTCTGCGCGCGTGCCTACTCGAGAGCATTGCCGAGAGATGCGGGGTGGAGCTGCTGTAACAACGTTGAGAACGTTGCCTGATCATTGTGATGCGCGCTGTGGGGCCAGAAGATCAGACCAGAATCGCAGCCATCGTGGTGGCGTTCATGATTCCGAAATTCCGGTAGCAGTTGTTGAAGACCAAATACGCCGCTTGGAAATTTCCGAAGTTCCTCGACGGTTGGGGAGTGAGCTTCGGCCAGCGCCACGAGATCGCATTTTTCGCGCTCGCCTTTCAACCTGCGAGCGGCACAAGATCGCGTGTCAGCTCGCGACGGTCAGCTACGGCACTAACACGACCTTGCCGATGTTTTTCCCCTCCTGGAGGCGCAAGTGGGCCTGCGCCGCCTGGGCGAATGGGAAGCTCGAATCGATGTGCGGCTTTATCTGTCCCTCCCGATACAGAATCAAAAGCCTGTTCATCGCGACCGGCAGGAAGGAATCGTCCCAAAGATGACCGAGATTCACGCCGGACACGCTGCGGTTCTTGTCCATAAGACCCATCGGCGTGAATAGCGGAACGGTCACAATCTGGCGAATCATCCGAAAGATATTGCGTGTGTTGCCGGACGACATATTGGCGAACCCAAATGCAACCAGTCGTCCGGCTGGCCGCAGCAATCGGTAACCCTTGCGCCAGTCGTTACCGCCGAGCGCATCGAGGACTACATCGACGCCTTGGCCATTCGTAAGGCGCATGATTTCCGTGAAGTAGTCGGTCGTGTGGTAATCGATCGGATGGGTGCATCCGTTAGCGCGAATAACATCATGCTTTGACTTTGACGCGGTGCCGAAAGTGACGATGCCCTCGACGGTGCGGCATAGTTGGAGCACCGCGAGCCCCACGCCGCCGGCCGCCATGTGGATCAGCACTGATTCTCCGGGACGAATCGAAGCGACCCGAAATAGCATCTGGAAGGCGGTAAGGTAGTTAACCGGAATTGCGGCGGCTTCTTCGAAACTCATTTCGTCGGGAATCGGAAAAGCATATGTCCGCGGCACGCAGATCTGGTCAGCGTGAGCGCCGAAGCGAGAGAGCACGACCGCACGCTTGCCTATGAGTCCGCGATCGACATCGGCACCGACAGCGTCGATCGTTCCGGCCGCTTCATAACCGACTACGCACGGCGCCTTGGGCGCATCGGGGTAGAGCCCCTGGCGCGCCATCAGTTCGGCGAAGTTCATCCCGCACGCAGCGGCGCGGACGCGGACCTCGCCGGGACCAGGAACCCTGTCCGGAGATTCGCGAACCTCCAAAACCTCTGGTCCACCATGTCTGTTAATCCAGACTGCACGCATAGAGCACCTTTCCGGATTGGATTTGAAACGAAAGTCAGGGTTTCATAATGAGGCTTAAGACGCGAGGAGCGAGCTGCAGTCTCTCGCGCTGACTACACGGCCTCGTGCAAGTTCCTCCGCTGAAGAGAGCAGCACAACAGGGTGCAACTCAAGTCCTCGAATCGGACCAGGTATCCGGCTCAGAGTCCTTTAACGAATTTAACCAGCAGCTCGGTGACCTCCCGAGAGCCGTTCCTGCTGCACCCAATGTCCGCATCCGCTGAGCACGTGCGAACCACGCAACCCCGGCAGCGTCTTGCTGAAGTTAGCGATCGCGGCCCCACCCCATCGTGTCGGCCCGTCCTTCTCGCCGCCGACGAACAGCGACGGCACGGTAATCGGCTGCCCCGCGAATGCGGCTAGATCTTCCCAGTCGCGGTCAACGTTGCGATACCGATTGAGTCCGCCGGTGAGTCCGGTGCGTTCAAATTCGCTGACGTAGAAGTCGAGGTCTTCGACCGTCAACCAGCCGGGCAGCTTTTCCGGGATCGTGAGCCGGTCGCGCATCCTGCCGCCGTGAGGAATCGTGGCCATAGTGCCGCCCGCAGACGGTGGGGGCGCATCGCCCGAGGCGCAGTAGTAAAAGCCCAGCAGCCACCCTCTGACGTCCGGCTCGATCTCGGCTTCGGCGCGACCCGGCTGCTGAAAGTACTCGATGTAGAATTCCTCCTTGCCACCCATCACGCGGAATGCCTCGCTTGGCCGGCGCGCTCCTCGGGGTGAATAGGGAACGCTCAGGAGCGCCAGCGCGCGGAACACGTCGGGCCGCAACAGTGCGGAGTTTGCCGCGATCGGCGCACCCCAGTCGTGGCCAACAATAGTCGCGCTCTTCTCACCGAGTGCCTCGACCACGCCCAGGTTGTCGGCGACATGCTTCGTCATCCGGTACTCGTCAATCCCGGCTGGCGCCGACGAGCGACCGTAACCGCGCACGTCGATCGCCGCCGCGCGGTAGCCCGCATCGGCGAGCGCATGAAGCTGATGCCGCCACGAGTACCAGGATTCCGGAAAGCCGTGGACCATCAGAACGAGTGGACCCTTACCCGCCTCGACGAGGTGGATGCGAATACCGTTGGCCGTTACGACGCGATGCTTGAGTTCAGCCATCTGTGCAGACTCCTGAGCGAAGTAGCCGAACACTATCTCAGGTCAACGCGCATTTGTATGGCTCCGTTCGTTGTCTACTGAAATTTCGATGACGGTCCGAACCTGTGCCGACCTAAGTGGCGCTCGCTTTCTCTGTTTTGAAGATATTTGCGCATTATTTCTGGCCCGAGGCCGCGTTGAATACGAATCAACGGTTCACGTGCATGACCATTTTCATTTGGAACACTGCGCCGACATGGATTCGAGGATCATTTGCTGATTACCCCGAGACTCTGGAATTCAACCGATACTCCCTCTAGATTCACGACCCGTGCCGAGTATCGGCCACCTGAGGAAAGGGGCGGTATGCCATAGTCGGCGCAGATGGTAGGTTCTGGTTTGCGGCGACGCTATTCATCACAAATTGTCCCGGAAAGCCCGAAGAGATTTCAGATGCCACGTGGGACGCGAAGTGCTCGACCTGGCTCGGCTGGTCTCGGCGATGCCGAGCTGAGCGTCCGCGTTGCGCCAAAAGGGGTGCTCCGCAAAGACGGCGAGTACTGGACCGTAGGCTGCGGCGCGAAGTCCTTTAGTCTGAAGGACACCAAGGGGCTCGGGTACCTCGCCCATCTGTTGCGTCATCCCGCGGTCGAATTCCACGTGCTTGATTTGGCAGGCGGAATCGCGGGCCAGCGCGATGACGAAGAAACCGGTCAATCCGCGCAGGGTTTGCCGCGTGGGGACGAAGATCTCGAAAAGGCCGGGATCCACATCGGCAGTCTCGGTGATGCGGGCGAGATGCTCGACGAACAAGCCAAGGCGGCCTATCGGCGCCGGCTCTCAGAGTTGCGCGAAGAACTGGAAGAATCCAAAGCGCGCGGAAACGTAGAGCGTGCCGAGCAGGCGGAACTGGAGATCGATGCGGTGACGAGAGAACTCTCGCGCGCCGTCGGACTCGGAGGCCGGAATCGTAAGGCAGCCTCTGCTTCGGAACGCGCCCGGCAGAGCATCGGCAAGACGATCAAAGCGGTAACGGAAAGAATCGCGCAGAGCGATGGCGCGCTCGCCGATATCCTGTCGCGATGCATCAGGACCGGCACATTCTGTTCCTACCAGCCTGACCCCGACTTCCCGATTGTGTGGGAGTTCGCCGCGGCGACGGTCGAACCAGACCAGCCGCCGGCTTCAAGGGCCGATCGCGCGCCAGCGCGTGCAGATCATCCGCAAGGGCCGCCGGTGGTGCTGGAGGTTTCGCCGTTCTCGCTGGCGGAGCGAACTGCATTCGTGGGACGGGAATCGGAAGGCAGCGCAATTCGCGCGGTCATCGATCGTGCGCGCGCCGGCCACGGATCGGTTGTCATGCTCTGGGATGGACCCGGCGTGGGCAAAACCCGGCTGGCGATGGAAATGGCGGAGTACGCGTCGCGCAGTGGTTTCCGCTGTTCGGTCGGGCACTGCTACGAACGAGACGAGCCGCATCCTTACCTACCGTTCGCTGAGATCATCGAAAATAATCTGGCGCAGGCGGCAAGTCTCGAGGACTACCGTGGGCAGATGGGCCCCCACGCAGCGGAACTGGCTCAGATCGCGCCAAGTCTGCGACGAATTTTTCCCGACCTTCCGAAACCGCTGGAACTGCCTGCGGCGCAACAGCGCGGTTATCTTTTCCAAAGCCTGGCAGAGGCGATGGCGCGGGCGGCTCGAATACGGCCCTGCATCTACCTGCTTGAGGACCTTCATTGGGCCGACGAATCGACACTGGCGCTCTTGACTTATCTGGCTAATCGCGTCGCCCAGCTCCCGGCGGTGATTATCGGGACCTACCGCAGCGGATATTCGGATACCAATCGGGCGTTGGTAAGGACTCTGGAGGAGCTGATTCGGATCGGTGTCCGTCCGCAAAAGCTCAGCGGTCTATCCAAAGACGCCGTCGGGCAGATGTTACATGGGCTCAGCCAGCGCGAAGCTCCGGAAAGTCTTCTGAGCCTGATCTTTGAGGAAAGCCAGGGATACCCGTTCTTCGTCGAGGAGGTGTACCGGCATCTAAGCGAAGAGGGCAAAGTCTTCGATGCGGCCGGTCAGTTCCGCACCGATGTCGAGCTCGATGAGAGCAACGTCCCAGAAAACGTGCGGCTAATCATCAGCCGCCGTCTGGAGCGGCTCGACGAGAATGAAAAGCGAGTACTGGCAGCCGCCGCACTAATCGGGCGCAGTTTCAGCTTTCAACTTCTGACCGAAATCAGCCAGATCGACGTTGACGAACTTTTCACCGTCATCGAGAAGGCGCAGGGGATGGGAATAGTCGTCCCGAGCTCAGAGGGGCCGGAGAAACCCTTCACCTTCGCCCATGAGCTGGTACGTCAGACGCTACTTGCTAAGATCTCGATCGTGCGCCGGCAGCAATTGCACGCCAAGATCGCTGCGGCGCTCGAGTCGCTTGATCCAACTTCAGCCAAAGAGTATGTGGGCGAGATTTCGGACCATCTCGTCAAAGCAGGATCATTCGCCAATCGCCGAGACGTTGGTCCGATGGCTGATCGATCGCGGGCAAAAGGCCCTCGAAGCTTCGGCGTTTGAAGAAGCGCGCGTTAGTTTCGAGTTGGCGTTGTCGCGAGTTGACGAAGCGGACCGCCGCCGGCGAGCGGAGCTCCTTTACAGCCTTGGTATTGCAAACCGCGGTCTTGGCCGCTGGAGTGAGGCGCACATTCTCTGGGAGCAGGCGCTGGAAATCTTTGCAAGCTTTGGCCGACCAGGAGAGCATCGCCAGGACTTGTCTCCAGCTTGCGGAAGGCGCCGCCTGGAGCGGCAAGCAACGAGAAACGTTCGCAACGGCTGAGCGCCTCCTGGCCAAGCTCTCGGAAAGAAGCAGTGAGCGGGCGTTGCTGCTGGCGATTCTGGCCCTCGGCAAATTAGACGAAGATGAACCAGATGCAGGGCGCGAAGCATTCACCGCGGCATTGGCAGTCGCTGAAGAGCTTCCTGATGCTAGCGTCAAGGGTGCGATTCTGGCGTTCAGATCGAAATTCAATTTCATCTGCCTTCGCTTGCGCGAGGCACTGGAAGACTCCACTTAGAAGTGCGGAATTGTTGAGCCAGCCGCGGCGTGGATTCGTGCAGAGCATCTTTTGTGGTACCTAGCCATTCTGCAACACCTTGGTCATCTGGAGGAGAGCGAGAGAATCCGCCAAGAATTGGAACCTTTGGCAAGGAGAATCGGTCACTTGCCCGCGATGTTCTTCTGTCATCTGGGTTTAGCTTGGACAGAATTTTGCCGACAACCGGATCTTGCCCTATTCGAAAAAAAGCATCACCGCGATCTTGATGCGCAGCTGGAATTGCGGCTGAGACCCATTTTTCATGACCCTGTTAGCGTTGAGCACGATAGAATTTCTTCGAGGAAACTGGGACAAGTCCCTCGAATATACTGAGAGGGGCTGGTTAACGGAAGTGCCACGCCACGTCCAAGCTATGAGCATTGCAATGCGATTTCGGGTTCTCGCTTACTCCCGCGAGCGAGAAAGCGCGCTGGCGCTCTTGAACCAATATCCCGAAATGCTTGCGCGCCCCGGGAAAATCGAACCTCATAGGTTCAATGATGCTGTCGCTCGCGGCCGTTGAGGGGCTGTTTGTACTCGGCGAACTCGAGCAGGCCGCGATCGTTTACCCGCTTATACTGTAAACTCATCGATACGGGGACGATTTGTCTCCCCATGATTTGTCGTTTTTCACAGACCGTCGCCGGAATCGCTGCAACCGCCGCGCGCAACTGGGGTGCGGCGGAAAATCATTTTCGGATTGCGATCCGGCAGGCCGAATCATACCCAAACGTTATCGAGCAGGGGGATATACGGCGTTTTCACGCCATGATGCTGCTGGACCGCGCCGCAACAGGAGATCGCGAAAAGGCGCAGACACTACTTGCAAAGCGCTGGAGACTTACACGCAGATCGGAATGCCCCGCCATATCGAGATGGCACAGACGCTCCTCGGCCAGGCCACCGGCTAGGTAAGAGTAAGTCTCGGATCGGGTCCCACACCGTTGGTGAGACCTCGTGGCCGATGCGAGTCGACCAAGTATGCCCCACTGATGCTGCCTCGCGCCGGACAACGCCGATCTGTGTCTGCTGTCAAAGCTGTGTGTGGCGAATTACTGATTTCCCCAGAATTAGCAATTCGCCACACACAGGCTTTGAATCTATCTTGAAAGCAACTTTCGGACGCAGCAGATGGTTTTGTTCGCGTCACCCGAGTGTAGTGAAATGCTTGACAGCGCTCTTCACTCCGTCGTCCTTGCCATTGGCTTCCGTCGAGTCAACCGTGTAGTAGTAGGTTGTCCGTGGCTTGAGCCCGTTCATGCGCACGCGGAAAACGGT
Source organism: uncultured delta proteobacterium (assembly GCA_963733715.1). Lineage (GTDB taxonomy): Bacteria > Desulfobacterota > Binatia > Binatales > Binataceae > Binatus. Next base: position 35,112 of record CAVTEN010000028.1, on the reverse strand, counting down.
ATAGGAATGGCCCGGGTTCAGCCTAATTGGCGATTTCGCCGTCTGGTTCAGTTTCATTGGATTCGTACCGTAGCGCACAATGCCGTAATGCTCGGGAGAGCCGCCAAGGTTGTTGCTGGTCCATCTGATAATCGCAAAATCGGGATCAGCCCGTTCGATCTCTGGCCCTTGCCTGATCCGTACGCGCGCGACTTTATTTGTCGTAGGACTCACCTGCGCGCTCGCTGGGGTTGAGTAGAGTAGGCCACCAACTGTAACTACCATCACTAGTTTCGAAAGTTTCGAAAGTTTATTTATGGATGGGACCTGCAACGAATCACTCAGTTCAGCTACGGTATAGCCGGTTCGGGGACAGGCTGGACACCGCAGACAGCCGATGCGCAAGGCGGAAGTTTCGGAGTCGGGACAAGGAACTCGTTACCTTGGGTCTTAGCCGATCCACCAGTCATGCAAGTACCCGTAAAGGTATCGCGGTTTGGGTAAGGTCTCCTGTAACCATCCGTGAGTGTTTGCAGGAAAGCAACGATCTGGTCCTCTTCCTTGTCCGTTAAGCCGAGATTACCGCTTGTCATGTCGATGTTGTTCGGTACCTCCGGCATAGGCCAGCAGTTCACTTTTTCTGTCGTTCCTGCCGGGCAGTGCCCGGAGGTGACGTTGAATTTAAACTTGTCGCGCGTGTTGTAAAAGTGGACGAGTTGCTTCAGGCTCTTGATGTAACCGTTGTGAAAGAACTCCTTCTGGAAGTAAGGCCCGGGTGCTTCGGTAGTGGGGCACTGCGGTGGTGTCATAGCCACATTGCGCGCCGAAGACACCTGCATTTGGCCGTCGGTAGTTGGGGCAAATTGTATCCAGGTCGAGTTCGGGTTGGGAGCGGCACCGGGACCGCTTCTGAGGAAAGTTCCTAATCCCAAATCTCTGTAGCCGAAACCCAAAGGATTTCCAGTGAACCCGAAGGAATCCGGCGTGGTCTGATAATAGAATCGCATCCCTGGGATTGAGAGGGAGACCCTCATTGGCCGAGCCGAAGCAGGTGAACAGAGGGGTTACAGCGGCGACCGCGCCGGTGTCGGTCTGACCTGACTTGAGAGTAGTGCCTCTTCCGTCGAGGTGGCATGAATTGCAGTTGCCCTTGCCGTCGAACAGCTTCAAACCCGCCATCTCGTCTGCTGTCAGCTTGTAGTCGCCCTTCAGGAACGCGTCGAATTTCGACGAGAAAGCGCTCACCTGCAAGGACTGCTCGTATGAGTCAATGGACTGACCCCAGTGGTCATAAGCCATGTTTGCGCGGGTGCGATCTTCCGGACTCAGTGGAATCGGGATGGTGCTCCCGCCGAACACTGCAGCTCCTCCAGGCGTATCGCAGATGCGCTCAGTTTCGGGTGGAAACTTGATATCAAATGAGCCCTTGCCCCACACCTGCTCAAAGAGCGGTCTGTACTCAGCCTGCGAAAGCCGGAACGCGACGCATGCAGTGTCAGAGAAGCCCATTTCTTGGGTATCGACGGGAGGGTGCTGTGCCTGCTCGGCGTCGGGATTCCTTAGCAAATATCCGGTCGAGCGTGAATCGTAGAAATTTCCACCAAAGAAAAGACCCTGCACTTGGTTGTACTGGAGTACGGGGAAGAATGGTGAATACGTGTATCGCTGCGCAGTCCGCTTGCCGGCCCGAAAGTGAACCGTCCCGGGATACGCGATCATCGTCAGATTGACCGACGGGATCGGTCCGCTGAAGGCAGCGTACGGCATGTGGCAGAAAGAACAGGCCCGATTCCTGTTGGGCGAGATGTTTTCGTCGTAATTCATGAGCTCGCCCAGGGTTTCGACTGCCTCAGTTCCCGTGTTCTGAAACGTTGGCGGCTGACCTGTCAGAACCGGCGGTTTTAAGGTGTGCCACCGTGCGAGAGCTCGCCCCTCGATTACGCGAAGTTCACGCCGCACCCTTTCGATTTCTGGATTCAAATCGCGCGGAAGAATGCCGGGCGGATACGGATCGTAAGCAGACTCGGGCGGTTCGGCGGTGGGCGATGGTGATGTTTCCGCCTTTACCAAGCGCGCACTGCTCTCGTCGCGCTCCGGCGCAGGCCGTGCGGGGTAAGCAAGGAGGCGCTCAACGTGTCTAGGAATGGTGAACCGCTCGACAGGGCTCGCTACGCCGTCACTCCCACCATCGCGGTTGATCGACGTCACCCGGTAGTAGTAGGTCGTCCGAGGCTGCAGCTCACTTATGCGCTCGCGGAAAATCGTTTCTGGATGGGCGCGGTTGAGCGGGATGTCAGACTCTGCCCTCTGCGTCAGATCTTCCGGATCCTTGCCGTAGTAGACCACACCGAAGTGATCGTCCGATCCCCCGGGGTTGCTGATCGTCCATCTGATGATGGCCAGATCGTCGTGAGCCAGTTCCAACGCTGGTTCCTCAATGATCTCGACCTGCGCAGCTTTTTTCAACGGAGGAAGCACCTGGGCGTCGGTCGGTGTTGAAAACAGTAGGCTGCCAATTGTCGCCGCCGTCGCCAGTCTCAAGAGCATTCTGTTCATTGTCTGCCCTGCGATCGCGGGGCGATCTAACCGACCCCCAGGACTCGATGGGTTCGCCCAACCGGATGCACTCACAAACTCGCTCATCCGTCGCCGACTTGGTGGGTGGACTTAAGCCTGATCTACACCCATCGCCCGTATGCACATGAAGCCACGCCGCAGCTGCGGAAAGCAAGCGACCTTTGGGTCCTCACCCTCGTGCCCGATCCGAATGGCCGCCACTGCCATATTGATAGGAACCTAGACGATGAAGATCATGTGCGTATTTTCCAGGTTGAGGAGTGCCTTTCTGAAAATATTAGGGGCCGAGCTCTTTCGAGCCCAGCCCCCTGTCATCGACTTGAGCAAATCTACTTCTTGACCTTCGTCTTCCTGGTCCGTGCCGCCGATCCATAGCGCTTGCTGAAACATTTGCGGCATCGGCGATCTCGTCGCTTGATGAAGCTGGGGGCCAGGTCGTCGCTACCGCAATAGCGGCAGACGAGCTTCTCCGATTTCGATTTTCTGATTGCCTTCACCCGCGGACGTTCTGTCTTAGCTTTTTTCCGAGTTGCTCTCTTGCCGACCTTCTTAGCCTCAGACCGCACCGCATTCGGCTGACCACTCTTAGGCGCAGGCCCGGAGCGTTTGACTGAGACTTCCGCTCACGCTTCCATTCATCAATTTCGACGCATCCATTCGCTGTATTTCTCCTGAGCCATATCGGCTCGCACGGGATGTTTGCTCTGTGCGGCCAATGAAGCGAGTGATTTCGACGACTTAAATTCGAACTATCTCGTGAATGGGAAGCCGAGCAGATTGGCGCGAAAGCGGAGGCCTGGACGACTAGCGGCGATGGGAAGGCGAAGAAGCTCCCGGATCATAGAACGGGAGCTTCCAACAACCGTAGACCTTCGAACTGAAGTCTAGGTTCCGGGACAGCTAGGATTTCTTTCTCTTGCGTTCCGCCCAGCGCTTCTTCATTGCAAGCGACAAGCGCCGTCTACCCTCCGGCGTGATCCCACCGCGCCGCCGACCCGTCGCTCGCTGGCGCTTCACACCCTTCTTCGGGCCACGCTTTGAGGGCGATTCGAGGAGTGCTTCTATCGCTCTGACGATCCGATCTTTCTCTGCTGTGAGATCCGACATGATTTTCTGAAGGTCCAAGGAGTGCTCCTTTTTCGTTTAGGCGTTGATCGCTCAACTGTCCCGGGCTCGCGTGAGTCGCGAAGTAGGTCGCGAGATAGATAATGTCAGTGGCAGTTCGGGATCGCAACCTAAGCGAAGCAAAGACCCAATGGTTGTCTCCCTTTGAATGTAGCTATCCGAGTCCCTCTAATCTTCAGCGCGTTGCGCGAATAAGGCTGGCATTCATAGGCGTTGGCGCCGACATTGCCTAGGTTTCTGCCCCTCGATGCCGCTTTAGACTATGACCTTCTGTCGGTTCGCGACTGGACTGTTCGCGCCCGCAGAGCAATGTGTCTGTCCACCTGTCGAGGAGGCAGGCACCATGCGAAAGGTATCGGACAAGGAACGTGAAAAGCTCTCAGCAGAAATCGCCGGTCTTGAGTCACTCGATCTCAATCAGCTGAGAGCCCAGTGGAAGCTTCTCTACGAAATCGAAGCACCCCCACATCTGAGCCGGGACTGGCTCAGGCGAGCGGTTGCGTACCGCATCCAGGAGAACGCGCTGGGTGGTCTCAAGCCGGCCACCCGCCGACTGCTGGAGCGCGTCGCCGAAGATGCCCGAGTGCGCAAGCCGACCAAAGTCGTACCGATGAGGAAAGTCGGGCCGAACACAATCCTGATCCGGGAATGGGGCGGTACGCGGCATGAGGTCACGGTGGTCGAAAACGGGGTGATGTTCCGCGGCAAGCGTTACCGTTCACTCTCGCAGGTGGCCCGGATGATCACCGGGAGCCAGTGGTCAGGACCCTTGTTCTTCGGGCTCAAGGCACCAGCAAAGGAGGCAGGCAATGGAGCGCGCCAGTAACGCCATCCGCCGCTGCGCTGTCTATACGCGAAAGTCCTCTGAAGAGGGTCTCGAGCAGGACTTCAATTCGCTGCATGCACAGCGCGAAGCCAGCGAGGCCTTCATCAAGAGCCAGCAGGGCGAAGGCTGGAGACTCGTCAAGACGGCCTACGATGACGGCGGTCTCTCCGGCGGGAACATGGAGCGGCCTGCACTGCAGCGGCTGCTCGAAGACATCCGCCATGGCCTGATCGATGTCGTGGTCGTGTACAAGGTCGACCGGCTGACCAGATCGCTGGCCGATTTCGCAAAGATGGTCGAGGTCTTCGACGCGCAGGGCGTCTCGTTTGTGGCGGTAACCCAGCAGTTCAATACCACCACCTCGATGGGCCGGCTGACCCTCAATGTGCTCCTGTCGTTCGCCCAGTTCGAACGCGAGGTTACTGGAGAGCGGATACGGGACAAGATCGCAGCCTCGAAGCGAAAAGGAATCTGGATGGGCGGGTGTCCGTCGATCGGATACGACGTCTGCGATCGCCGTCTGGTCGTCAATCAGGCGGAAGCCGCAACCGTACGGCATATTTACCAGCGCTATCTGAAAACAGGTTCTGTCCCGAAGCTGAAGAAGGAGCTCGACCGGGACGGCGTCGTGTCAAAGATCCGCGTCTCCAGGAAGGGAAACAGATCAGGCGGGCAGAGCTTTTCTCGCGGCGCGCTGTACGAGCTGCTCTCCAACCCCATCTACATCGGCGAGATTCGTCACAAGCGCGAACGACATCCCGGGCAGCATGAGGCGATCCTGGACCGAAATCTCTGGGAGAAGGTCCAAAAGCGTCTGCGCGATCGCACCGATCGGCCGACTGAGCCTCGAACCAAAGTGTCACCGAGTCCGCTCGCTGGAAAGGTCTTCGACGAAACTGGCGAGCCGCTCTACGTCCAAGCAGCCGTGAAAGACCGGCGGCGGTATCGGTACTATGTATCACGAGCTCTGGTCAGAGGTTCCAAAGTGGAGGGACAACGTGGATGGCGAGTGCCCGGGCCGGAGCTGGAGCGAGCTGTCGCGATCGCTGCGCGGAGCATTTTGGACGACAAGGCGGCGATTCTTGAGGCGCTGCAGGTCGCCGGAATGGGAGACGTCGATATCAATCCAGGTCTTCACTTTGGCGGCTGAATGGAGGGAGCGTTTGCTGGCTGAGAGGGAACGTTCGACGGCTCTGGTCGAATTGGTGGAAAAGGCAGTGCTGACAGACGAAGGCATTCGACTCGGGCTGAACCTACCCGTCCCGTGCGGCGGTCCAGGCAGCGCCCCGCTACGCAAGCTGCTCCATCTGTTCCGGTTCGTTCCGCTGAAGGTGAAGAGGCGTGGCGTCGAGATGCGGCTCATCATCAACGGAGGCGACGAGCCGAGGAAGCCCGATCCTGCGCTGCTGAAGGCATTCGCACGGGCTCGAGGATGGTTCGAGGAATTGGCTTCCGGCCGCGTCCGTTCGCTAGTCGATATCGCGCGCCGCGAAGGACTTGCCAAACGCTACGTGACGCGCCTGACGAAACTAGCCTTCGTGTCGCCGGCATTCGCTCAGGCGATTGTAGAAGGTGAGGTATCCATGGCGACCAATCTGCAAATGCTGATGGACGGTCGCAGTGCTCTTCCCCTCAGTTGGAGCGATCAGAAAGAACTCTTCGTGAATTAGCCAGACAACCCGCTATTTCACGAAACCGGCGTCTTATACTGATCGCCGGGCATACAAGGCGGATAGGGAAACCTGATGAAGATCGGTTGTGGAAATTTCGCAAATTTCGCCAATAGGCTACCTTGGGGCAGCATCATCAACTTCGTTCTAACTTCATCGCTGAAGGCTGCATAGTTGGCAGTCCGGAGTTCGTTTGCTTCGGTCCGACCAAATAAGTACGTCGAACAGTTTTCAACGATTTCCTTTTCCACCGACGACGCAAACTGCTCGGCTCCGACCAGAACTAGTCCCATGCTTCTACCACGCGCCGTGATGTCGACAAGGCGAGATTTTAGTGGCGTTCGAACATTGCCACTCGGTGCAAACTTATTTAGTTCGTCGACAAAAACGACCACTGCATCCAGGTTCTTGTCTTCGCTTTCCATCAAATTGCCCAATTCACGCACCGCGCGGCCGAACACCAATCTCTTCGCGCGATCGGCGAGCATCTGGATGTCAACGACGTAGACACTGCCGCTCTTTAGTTCCTTCCAGGGGAGGTCCGCACCCAACCCGGCAGGAGCTATCAATCCCCTGTACGAACGGGGAAACGAACGAAGTCGACTCCTCATCTTGTTCCACGTGGCGATATGCTGACCGAAAATCCACTGCTGATTGGTCTTGGAGTTCCGTCCGATGACGTCATCAATCCATCTCATCATGTTTGCGTAGGTGACCAGCGAGCCGGTGTCGATTTCCTCCCGGATGCGGTACCACACACCCTCTGCTTTGTCGTCCCAATCGTCGGCGTCAAACAACGTCGGAATGTCATCCTTGATTAACTGCAGGTCCCAGGTGAATCGTTCGTTCGGCAGGCTCCGTAAACTTTGGGTTCTCATCGGATCATCCGGATCAGCGGGAGCAAAAAATCGAGCACCAGCGAATGGTTCGAGAGGAATTGAAAGTTTCGCATACGAAGTGGCGGACCAGTCATCTCTCTCAGCGCGCGAGTTTGGCTGATCGATGTACAGGAGGTCGCGACTTTTAACATTGAACATCACAACAGCAACGGATTTTTTAGTGTGCCTCAGCAAGGACTTAAGGACGAATTGCACGGCGGATGTCTTCGAAGCGAGACCGGAAATACCTGATACATTCAGATGTGCGCCCTCCGGACCGAGTACAAAATCCTCATCAACCGCAACTGCAGCCACGGTACCGTCTCCATTTTCGAAAACACCGATGGGGATCTCAGCGCCAGTAAAAATCGGCAATCCAGTGGCCTCCACGATACCGTACGCGTACCGAATGCCCACTTCGCTCGGAAAGAACACTTGCGATCTGCCGATGGGTTTTGTCTTCACAGACAGGTTGCGCATCACTTTACAAGTCACGACAACGACTTCGGACACGTCCGTTGGAACCTCGATCGTCGCATCGCCAAAATCGTGGCTCAGGTAGTCTGCGATGAAGCTTTCAACATCTGAATACGATCGCATTTCCACGATTGTCCCAAACGTTACGTCTTCTTTATTGTCGGAACGGGCGGCAACGATGTTGCCGATCTCCAGTGAAGTATCGCTGCCTGCACCTTCCGAACGCTTCCCTAACCAGAAGAGAAACCTGCTCGACGTATTGGCTTCTAATTTCGTAGATACTGTTCGTCCAATCGCGCCACGTTTCAAATTCAGAAATACATCTACAGCCAAGGGTTCGTTCGAAACCGACTTCGAAGACTCTTCACTGTTCGAGTATTGCGCTGTTTCTGTTTCTGTGGGCATATTGGATTTACCCTTGCATCGCGGCCGTAATCGTAGGGATCGATGGCATAACGCTACTCAGATAGTTCTCACATCCACGAATCGGATATAGATGTTTGTCCCAACGCGGCGCAGGATACGCTGTGGGCAGTCGTTCTGACAACAATGACCTAGAAAAGCGCTCCGCTAGGGCTGGCGCTTCCTCGATGTATTCCTTTGAGATTTCGACGCGAATAAGACCGAATTCAGGCTCCGTCCGAGGCTGACTCCGAAGCCTCAGATACCAACTTGCGCGCTCACGTCCACCTTTTCGCAGATCGTCCTCAGGCTTATGAAATCGGAACGTCCAGGAGCGTTGAAATTCCTTCATTTGCATGATTGCGTTATGCTTTGGAATATCGAAGTAGCGACTTCCGAAGGATTTGCTAACGCCCACACACCGTTGAACATTGCGTTCATCGCGCATGTTCATCAGAGTTCCATCAACCACGAGGAAGTTATCGGCGGCGGCTACGTCCGCTCTCCATTCAGCGATTAACTCTTGCTCAACCGATAATCGAAGGTCCTTCGCCTGCCGCAGCGCCCGTCGACGCATGTCATAGTAGTCGGCGGGTGCTCCGCCTTCTCTCGATTCGGTATCGATCACCGAGAGACCAGACTCCTCGAATTCATTTAACACTCCTTGATCTGGTACTAGTGATTTCGCGATAAAGATCCCTTGCTTTATCAGGGGACCTTTCCAGAGTCTTAACTTGCGGTCTCGTCGTTCAAGGACCACCGCAGCGACGACGAAGAAGTGAACGGGAATCAGAACGAGATTGTCCGGGTACGTTGCTCGAATATAGCCGATCTGGATGGTGCGCTGTCGTCCATCTTCGAAAAAGCGAAACTCGCTGCAGTCCGAATCTTTGGCACAGTCGTATGGGACGTTATACACCGATTTCGTAGATTCCAGTGGCTCCGCTTGAAGTGTCAAGTCGTCTTGGGCGTCTGGATTCAGTTCCTCCTCCGAGATCCCCAGCGGCGCTACTTCGCCACCTTCGGCAGCAATGAAATCCCTCGCCTTCCGGAGAGCAGTTTGACCATTCATCTCAATACCTGGCCTCTTCAAAATTCTGGGAACTAATAACTGCAGCTAGTCTACGTCGATACGCCCGTGTCAGTCCGTATATAAATATTTTTTTTGGCTTTTGGCTGTTGTGATGAGAGGCCCCAAGCTTCGCGTACCCGTTGGTCATCCCAATTTCATTCCAATTAGCTGCACGATAGCAAGTGCCCAAGAAGCGATTCGGTTCAACAAATGTTTCTGCAATTAGGGGCTCGATCGAATAAAACTTAAACCAATCGACCGCAACTTGTCTCGTCGCGCACGCAAGAACCCTGGATGCTAAGTGTGGTACGCGAACCTCGGGTAGGATGCAGAATCTGCCATTGTTGATTGCAAGGTCGCGTGCGCTCCGTCCGGTAAGGCCCGTTTGTTCCATCAGTCTGTCTCGAACGGCGAGCTTCCACGCAGGGGACGAAAAGCTAATCGCGCCTATCAACTTACCGTCTCCTCGAATTAGGTACTTTAAGCAGCGACCGACCTGCACGCGGTGCCCAAGGTAGTGATGCGTTTCGACCAGCGCGTTCCACAACCGTTCGGCAGCGTTCCCTTTGGCGAGTTCCAACTCAATCGTATCGGGCATCACGACGACGGGCTTGACGACGCCGCGCAAGAGTTCCTTGTAGCTCGGATCGTTCGCGCACAATTTCTTATTTGTCGGCTTCGCGATATGTGGTGGAAGTTTGAGGATGCCCAACTTTTCGAGTCGCCGAAGAACGTCGCGACAGGCGCGGTCCTTGAGCCAGCCGTTCGGCTGGCGCCATGCAAGACGAACGCAAACAACCTTAGAAATTCGCGTCCTACCTTCGCCGTAGTGTTCGGCGACGCATCGCATCATGGTTCTGAGTCCGCGACGGGTGAAACGTCGCCCGCGCAGTACCAGTGGCAGTCGACCTCCTCGATCGAGGGTACTCAGGCGCTTGATCCAGGGACGCATCGATGGTCGTTTTCGCTTGTTTCGCTTCGATCCTGTCTTTGGTGGTACCGATTTCGGCTGATGTTTCAACAAGTTGTCGCCGCGCCGAATACGAAGACTCTAAGCACCTTTGTCCACCACGAGCAAAGGCTCATCTAAACTGCGAGTTCTAATTCGATTTTCAAAATACGCTGTTTTTAGCTCTGTTACGACTCGGGTTAAATCCTTGAAAATCTCAGCGTCGCGCCAGCGTCTGAAGACAATAAACCCAGCTCGAAGTGTATTCAGTCTAACTTCGACCCGGACGGGCGTGTGATCGTGGAGTTGAGGGTGGGCACGAAATCCAGTGCCGAGTTTAGCGCCGAAAGCCTGGCCGACGCGTTTTCGAGAATGCTCTGCGCGCAGACGGTGCAATAGTTCTTCTTTTCGTTCGGCATGGAACCCTTTACTACCAGGCATTTCTGTCCGCCAGAGATGCTATGGGTACTGCGGTGATGACAGCGACGCTTTCGGTCTGCAGTTTCCACCGTGACATGAACTAAAACGTCTCTAATCTTTGGCATAGCTAACGCATTTCCGAGCGTATTTGTCCTCGGACCTGATCGCCCAGCTGATCAAGGGCTGCCAGAGCTCTTTGGGCATCGTCACCGCGTATTGAAGCGCGCTGGGCATTGCGAATACCCAGAAACCGGTTCACGCATCGATTCATCAGCTCGATGACAGCCACCAGATTGTTGCGTCCAGAAACGGTTTTGACAATTCGACCGATCTCTCGTCCGACCGGCTTGAGGTCGAGATCTTGCAGTACGCGCGATGCGACCGCCTTGGTCCGCTCGTTCAATCGCTTGCGAGCCTCAACGCGTCGCCGCTGAGGTTGTACCGGCATGTCGCCCTGGGCGGAGACAATGTCCTGCTGTTTCTCGCGGAGTTTCTTGCGCAGGCTTTCGCGATCCATGATGTCTCGGACCCGCAGCCCGGCTCCGAGATCGCGGTTTAAGAGCTCGTCGAGAACGCGATCGTCGTCGGGATCTAAAAAGGACTGACTGATGAAGTCGCCGATAATCTCATTATCGACCAGCATTCCCTGGTCAAAACGGCGGGGCCGTCCTTGGCTGACATCTTGCTCAGGATCCGTGGAAGTGTCAGTCACCCACTCTCGGATCATTCGCTGGTCATCGAAGTCGAACTCTCGGAAGTCCGTCCAGTGTTCGTCGTTATTAAGGCCAACGTGCGAGACCACGTAGCCGTGGTTGTCTGGATGGTCGGGTTTGTTCTCGTGTGCGACCCGCATTATCCGGCCGACGAATTGTATGTATGGAGACAGACTGCGGAACGGTCGAAAGATCGCAGCCACACTCAGTGGAGGGTGGTCGAAGCCCTCGCCGAGCATCTGTACTTGGACAATGCAATCAAGGCGGCCGGCTCGCAGCGCGTCGAACACTCCGTCCCGGTCGTCTTGGTCCATGTCGCTGTAAATCTCTCGGGCGCTCAGGCCACGCTCCTCGTATAGCGATCTCACTTGTCGGGCATGGTCGACGGAGCAGGCAACGGCGATGAGCTGGTGACGGTATCCCGTTCGCTCTCGCATTTGGTGGAGATATTTTAGGCTGGCCTCGATGATGTGTCGGTTGCACTCTTGAGAGAGCGCGACCCCGCGACGAAACCAGGCCTCTTCACGCAACTCCATCACTTCGTCAAGGGTGTGGTGATGGCTGTCGTCCTTATAGGTGAAGTAAAGCTCTGCGGGAGCGACATTCCTTGAGTGGATCTGTTTGATGTAGCCATTCACCATGGCGCGGGTGAACGGGTAGCGGTAGATAACTTTACCTGCAGGGCGAACTCCATCCCCTCGGAACGGCGTGGCGGTCAGGCTCACGACCTTCGCACGTGGGAACCGCTCGAAGACCTTGGTCCAGCTGGGCGCGACGTTGTGGTGACCTTCGTCTACTAGAATCATGTCGAAGTAATCTGGAGGGAACTGAGGTAACCATCGTTCTGCGGAACTCGCCAATTGTTGGATGTTGGTGACGACAAAGTGACTCTCGTTGCAATCGTGCAAGTTCGCGTCAATGCCGTCGAGGAGTGCCCGGTACGGACCAGCGGAGAAGTCGCGGATGACGCCAGTCCGTCGCCAAAAGTTGCCGGCGTTGGCGATGTCCAGCGCCGCGGCGACGCCATCGCGGATGGTGCGGTTGGGTGTGATGACTAACACCCGTCCTTCTGCTGTCCCAAATGGTAGCGTCGCAATGATTCCGGTCTTCCCGCATCCCACTGGCACTTGCAGAATTACGTGCTCGTTGTCTTTGGCGAAGTGTTGTCGTACTGCCTTGTGCGCCTCGCGCTGGGGTTCGCGAAGATGAGTGTTCCCCTCAATGTCCACTGCAAGAGTCTGGTAAAGATGCGTGTCTTGAACCGCGTTTGTCATTTCAGCTCTTCTGTATTCCAGGCGTAGCGGCTCCAACTCAGCGCGGCGGTAAAATCGATAACCGTTCGCCGGATGGCGAATGGGCCTCAATCTTCCTTCCGCATCCCAACGGCGCAGAGTTTGGGCTGAGACGCCAAGGTACTCGGCGGCCCTACGGACCGTCAGGTACTCGGACGAAGTAGGTTGCTTAACCATCACTAACTCTATACAGTATTACACAATGCTGCTCAAGCCTCAACTCGCGGATGTTTCTGAAGGTCAGTTGGTTCGGCAAGGACGGATCATCTCGAGTAGCCGAATTTCTGGCGGACGGCGGTCTGTGATTGCACGGCGGGTGAGGCAAAAGAGGTACCGATGGCCGACCAAGCGATAGAACGAAACCGCGGTCGCGAGTTACTGCAGCGAGCGGTGGGCGACGGTGAGGCGGACTTCCGGGAGGGTCAATGGGAGGCTATCGACGCGCTGGTGAACGATCACAAGAAGCTCTTAATCGTGGAGCGTACGGGTTGGGGCAAGAGTGTGATCTACTTCATTGCTACTCGTATCTTGCGCGACCGGGGCCTAGGCCCGACGGTAATCGTTTCGCCATTGCTCGCACTAATGCGCAATCAGATCGAGGCAGCTGAGCGGCTGGGTATCAAAGCGCGGAGCATCAATTCTACAAATCGCGACGAGTGGCCGGCTCTGACGCGAGCCATTGTCGAAGGCAAAGTCGACGCGCTGCTGATCTCGCCCGAGCGACTGGCGAACGACAACTTCGTGCAAGAAGTGTTACAGCCCATCGCAGATCGCATCGGTCTTCTTGTGGTCGACGAGGCGCACTGCATTTCCGACTGGGGCCACGATTTTCGGCCGGATTATCGTCGGCTAGTGAATATCTTGAGAAGCATGCCGGCGAACATGCCGGTGTTGGGAACCACTGCGACTGCAAATAACCGAGTGCTGGACGATATCCAATCCCAGTTGGGCAATATTGAAATTCAACGTGGTCCTCTCACTCGCGAAACGCTTGCGTTGCAAACTCTCCGTCTGCCCGACGAGTCGGCGCGACTGGCATGGCTGGCCGAGCATGTGCGGGGGCTGCCGGGCACTGGAATTATCTATACATTAACGAAGCGCGATGCCGAGCAGGTGTCGGGTTGGCTTAACCAAAATGGTATACGAGCTTGCGCCTACTACAGCGATGTGGAGGCTCACGGGTTTGAGAACTCCGATATGTACCGGCGGCATCTCGAAACCCTGTTGCTTAACAATGAAATCAAGGCCCTCGTGGCTACTACTGCTCTAGGCATGGGCTACGACAAACCAGACTTGGGCTTTGTCATTCATTATCAGGCGCCTGGCTCGATCATAGCTTACTATCAGCAAGTGGGTCGCGCAGGTCGGGCGATCAATTACGCGGTGGGTGTGCTGTTGTCTGGTCGTGAGGACGGCGAGATTCAGGAATATTTTCGCACAGGTGCGTTCCCAGATGAGCGTCATGTTGAGGCAATTCTTCAGGCTCTCGCTGTTAGCGATGGTATGACCGAGCGGCAGCTTGAGGAGGCTATCAATCTCCGCAATGGTCAAATCGCTAAGGCGCTCAAGTTCCTCTCCGTGGACAGTCCTGCGCCCGTGCTGAAGAATGGCTCAACCTGGCGGAGGACTCCGATCACCTACCAGATGGACCACGACCACATCCGGCGGCTGACAAGTCAGCGCGAATGCGAGTGGCAAGAAGTGCAGAACTATATAGACAGCCGGGAGTGCTTGATGGTGTTTCTCGCTGAGGCGCTGGACGATGAGCGGGCGCAGCGCTGCGGCAAATGCGCGCCGTGCCTTGGGCGCCCGGTAGTGCCAGAGGGTTATGCCCATCAACTGGCAGTGGAGGCGGCACGCTATCTAAGGCATTCCGAGCTGCCGCTTGAATGCAAGAAGCAGGTGGCCAGCGGGGCGTTCCCGCAGTATGGCTTCCGTAACAATCTTCCGCAGATTCATCGCGCCGAGGTTGGACGCATATTATCGCGTTGGGGAGATGCTGGTTGGGGACATCTGGTGGCCGACGACAAGCACGCCAACCGCTTCCGAGACGAGTTGGTGGACGCGATGGCGGAAATGATTCGTGATCGCTGGAGTCCGCAACCCGCTCCAACTTGGGTAACCTGCGTGCCCTCCCGCAATCATCCGGAATTAGTGCCAGATTTCGCACGTCGCTTGGCGGCGCGTTTGAAGCTGCCTTTCGTGCAGGCGGTGACAAAAGTGCGCAACAACGAGCAGCAAAAGCTTCAGCAGAACCGGTATCACCAATGTCATAACCTCGACGGCGTATTTGTGGTTATCGAAGGCATTCCAAACGGCCCAGTGTTGTTGGTGGACGATATCGTAGATTCCGCTTGGACAATGACAGTGGTAGCCGCACTCTTGCGACAGGCTGGGAGCGGCCTGGTGTGGCCTGTTGCTCTTGCTACGACAAGCGCCGGCGATTGAGATGGATGTCACGCCAAATGCACAAGCTGTATTGCTGTTGACTGCCTATTTTTCCAAGTCGACAGAAGGGAGCCCGCGACCGCTATCGCCCACCGAATGGGGCCGTTTCGCGCTTTGGCTGAAGGAGCACAGTGTTTCGCCTGAGGCCCTGCTTGGCGAAGATCCTGCCCATGTGTTGGATGGCTGGAAAGACAGGGCAGTTACTGTAGATAGAATTCGATATCTGATCGGTCGGGCTGCTGCCTTAGGGTTCGCTCTTGAGAAGTGGCAGCGCGCCGGCTTGTGGGTGGTGACGCGTTCCGATTCCGACTATCCGAATCGACTCAAAAGGCGACTTAAGACTGACTCACCTCCTGTGCTGTTTGGTTGTGGAAGTCGCAAGCTACTCGGCCAGCAAGGCATTGCCGTGGTGGGATCGCGGAACGCGACGGAAAAGGATCTAGAGTTCGCTAGGCAGCTAAGCGGTATCGCCGCGATGCAAGGACTCTCCGTAGTGTCTGGAGGCGCTCGCGGAATCGATGAGGCGGCGATGCTCGGAGCGCTTGAACGCGAGGGTACGGTGATAGGTGTTTTAGCTGACGGGCTGCTGCGTGCGGCCACCTCAGCAAAATATCGGAAAGGCTTGATGGCAAAGAATCTGGTCCTCGTCTCACCTTTTAATCCAGAGGCGGGGTTTGACGTCGGGAACGCCATGGCGCGCAACAAATACATCTATTGCGTTTCTGACGCAGCCATCGTGGTGTCATCGACCAGAGAGAAAGGTGGCACCTGGAATGGCGCCATCGAAAACATAACTCGAGGCTGGGTGCCGCTATGGATTAAGCACAATGCCGACGTTGGTTCGGGTAATGCCGAGCTTGTTCGACATGGCGCGCGATGGCTACCGGAAGCTGAGTTCGAGTTGACCGTGCTCTTGGCGTCACATGACTTTCTGCAATCAGCTCAGCCAACAGCTGGGCTCTTCGACGGTAAGCAGAAATCTCCTGAAGTGGAGCTTGGCTCGTCGGGCAGTTGTTCAACTCCCGCAGTCGCTGAGGAAGTTGTCGTTCCTGCGCAAGATGAGGCGCGGAGAGAGAAAGGCGTCGAGCCAACAAGGGTCTCCCCAGAGGCCAGTGGCGATAACCTAAGCTTCTACAGCCTGTTCTTGAAGCGTCTGAAAACAGTAACAGAAAAGACCCCAGCAACCATCGATCAGTTGCTGAACTCTATGGATATTAGCAGAACGCAACTGGGGTTTTGGCTCAAACGTGCCGTCATTGAGGGGAGCGCCAAGAAGCTCCGCAAACCCGTCCGCTACCAGTGGCATACCGGCCAGCCTACGCAAGGTTCGATGTTCCAGAACGATTGATTGGGAATTACCGTCAGCTCGTAGTTGCACGCTCTGAGGTGTCTTTAAGCTAGTATTCCGAGCGTTTTCAGTGTCCGCTCCGCCCGCGCAGCGTCCGACGGCGCGTCGACGCGCGTGAGCAAAGTCGGAAAACGTCGGATCCTAAATCCTAAGCTTCACCGACGTGCAGCCATGGCAGCCGTTCTTCAACGAAGTACTGCTTTCTCGGCTGAAGTCGCGCAGCCTGATCAAATGCTCCGACATGGAAATGCGTTGGCGTCATTTCAGGCAAGGACTCGCAAGTCAAGGTCGATCCACACCTCGCGCAAAAGCCGCGCCGCGTTTTTCCCGGTGTGGAATCGAACTTGGCTATCTCGCCTTTGGTTAGCTTGTAGGCTTGTGGTTCGTATGCAACGAAGACAGCAACCGGCGCGCCGGTATGCCTCCGACAGCTCTGGCAATGACACCAATATACGCCCTTTGGTTCCCCAGTTGCGATAAAACGGACCGCCCCACACAGACAGCCACCTTCGAACTGCTCTTTCGCCTTACTCATATTGTGAGCCCGTTCACCTTCGAGCCACTTATCTCTTGCGCTCCGACGATCGCTTGAATCGATCATAGCGATCGTTTGATTTGGTGCCACCACTCTGCGGCGCTGGGCAGAGGGAAGGGCACCGGCTCGATTCTCGACAGAGAGAATCGAGTATAAATCGGCTGCTGAGGGCCGAATCCAAGCTTCTCTGGTGCCATCAAGTCGAAGAAAATGCGCAAACATGCGCAGAATTTTCGATTTTCCCGTCCAGAGCGCGAAAATCGCGGACTGGTTGGCGGGGAGACAGTCCATACGAAACCCCGAGCCCCTATTCGCAGATCAGGATATTTGCAGCGCTCGCCCGTTGTTATTTTGGAACTCTGGTTGAAGACAGGTTGCGACTTTCTTCCACGAGTACGAAGATGAATGTGGTTGCCGAAGCGGACCGTGCAAGCGAGGGGGAATCCAACGAAACGCTACAAGAAAGCGGGCCAAATTGGCGCGACCGTGGTCTTAAGTCTAGCCGCGTGCGCCCTGATCACGTTCGCTTTGGCGAACACGCTGCGCGCTCAACTGGCGGCTTCGCCCTGGCCAATGTTTCGGCACGATTCCCAGCACACCGGTCAGAGCCAGTACGATACCACCGCTAACAACGGCGTACAGAAATGGGTCTTCGACTATCCAGACCCAAGTGGGGATTGGAATTTTGACCCTCTAGCATCGCCCACCCTTGGCACAGATGGAACGATATATTCAACGACTGGGGACAACAATCTCTACGCCGTCAATCCGGACGGTACGCTGAAGTGGACCTACACAGCCGCCTCGCCTCTGGATGCTTCGCCCGCGATCGGAGCCGACGGAACTATCTACGCTAGCTCAGTCGGCGTCTTAGCCGGCAATGATTCCCACGGTTATCTATACGCCGTAAATCCGGATGGGACGCTGAAGTGGACTTTCCAAACCGGCTTCGAAGTGGAATCCTCGCCCGCCGTCGCAGCCGATGGCACCATCTACGTGTACTGCGATGACGGCAAACTGTATGCAATCAATCCCGACGGCACGCCGAAGTGGGTGCTGGCGGAAGGATTCGACGGCACCAATGAGCGTTCCTCACCGGCGATCGGCGCCGACGGAACTATCTACTTCGAATCCGCTGACGGCAACACCTACGCGGTAAACACAAACGGCTCGTTGAAGTGGTCCTTCCCGGCGAGCGACGGCGAGTCCTCGCCGGCGGTAGGGGCAGACGGTACTGTTTATGTCGGGTCCTCCTTTCTCACCTTCTGTCCGTATTGTCATGATGTCGCCGCCCTCTTTGCCATCAATCCCGACGGCTCGCTGAAGTGGTTCTACCTTAACCCGAATTACTGGGTGCTATCCTCGCCCGCTATCGGGATCGATGGTTCGATCTATTTTGGAGACGGACTCAGCTTGAACGCGCTAACCCCCGACGGCAGGCTCAAGTGGGAAGTTTTCACCAACCAGGACCAGGGCTTTGGCGGAGCGGTAATCTCCTCACCCGCAATCGGAGCCGATGGCGCTGTCTATGTTGGCGCGAATGACAACACTATCTACGCGGTAAATCCCGATGGCTCGATCAAGTGGAAGTTCGCGGTCGGGGCCTACATAGAGTCCTCGCCGTCGATTGGCGCCGACGGAACGATCTATATGAACGTCGATGAGTCAAATCGTCTCTTCGCAATCGGCCACGGTATTCCGCCATCGCCCACACCAACGGCGACACCGACGCCCAGTGGTATGATGTCGCTGAATCCCGATCCGCTCAAATTTCCAGCGACTCGTGTCGGAGATCCTCAAAGGATCAAAATTCTTAAGATCACGAATATCAGCAGGAGTCAGCCGCTTACCGGCAGCGTCGGCAGTCTTGCTTCCCCGTTTACAGCTGGCAGGCCCGGCCCGTTTCTCTTGGGGCCCGGAGAATATCTAAAGGAAAAAATTCTCTTCGAGCCCACCACCGTGGGGCCGATGTCGCAGTGGCTCGTCGTCCAAAGCAGCGACGCGCGCAAACCAAGCGTCAGCGTGAAGGTTTCAGGCACCGGGGTTGCTGGTAAATGACCGCGTGCAATGCGCTCTCGTCTTCCAATACCGCGCCGGCTCTCAGAAATCGGAGTAACCGGTGCTGAAGAACGCTGGCAAGGGGATGCTGAGCGCAAACGCGGGCAGCCTGAAGCTACCGTCCACTGTGACCGCGGGAGAGGCCGAGTGAAGGCTTCAATAGCCTATTCGACAACTCGCATTCGCGTGATGTTGGGCTGCTCGATCATCTTGGTAGCGATAGCCAGCTTCCGGCAAGTGGTTGGAGCGCAGGCGCAGCCCCGCCCTTTAATCACAGAGGCGGTAAGCGATACGAAATTGGTCACGCTCGCAGGGAACACGCGTCCGGAAGCGAACGTAAAGAATGATCGCGGGCCAGTCGCTGACAGCTTCCGGATCGAGCACATGTTTCTCCAGTTGCGGCGCGCACCCGAACGGGAACAGGCGCTCAGTCACTACATCAATCAACTGAGCGACCCGAAGTCAGCAAACTATCACCACTGGCTGACCCCGAAGGAAATCGGACAGCGCTACGGTTTAGCGCCGGAAGATATGGCCGCAATCACCGGCTGGCTCAGGTCACACGGCTTCACCGTCAATGTCGTCTACCCCAACGGCATGGTCGTCGACTTCTCGGGTACGGCGGGCCAGGTGCGCGAGGCCTTCCACACCGAGATTCATCACCTCAACGTAAACGGCAGCCAGCACGTCGCCAGCATGAGCGACCCGCGGATTCCGGCCGCGCTGGCACCGGCGGTTGTGGGCATCGTATCGCTGAACGACTTCAGGCCGCACCCGATGCGCAAGGCTGGCCCCGACTACTCCCCTGGTGGTCTTTGCGGCCTGTACACCCCTTGTCACCCGGTCGTGCCGGCGGACCTGGCCACAATCTACGACTTGAATCCGCTCTTTTCCGAGGGCATTTCCGGCGAAGGCCAGATCATTGCGGTGGTCGAAGATAGCGACGTCTTTAATCCTGGAAATGCGGCTTGTAAAGGCCTTGGCCAGCCATCTGGTTGTTGTACGGGTGTCGCAACGGGAAGCTGCGGTCCCGGAGACTGGGATACCTTCCGAAGCACCTTCGGTCTTTCGACCGCCTTCCCGAGCGGAAGCTTCCGCCAATTCCAACCGCCGCCGCCCAGCGGCACGAGTAACTGTAACGATCCAGGCGCCGTCGCCTTCGTAGAGGTTGAGCCGATTCTGGATGCGGAATGGGCCAGCGCGGCGGCGCCCAACGCGACCATCGTCATGGGCTCGTGCGCGGACGTCAGCACCGGGACCTTCGGCGCGACCGTCGCTTCCGGGGTCTTCGTTGCCCTGCAGAACATACTCAATGGCGCCTTGACCCCTCTGCCGAACGTCGTGAGCGTCAGTTACGGCGAATCCGAGGCGGTTAACGGCGCAGCGTCCAACGCCGCCATCGAGTCTTTGTATCAGACGGCGGTGGCTCAAGGCGTTTCCGTTTTCGTTGCGGCGGGCGATGCCGGCGCAGATGCCAATGACGCGGATAGAGGTGGGGGACCGGCAACCTTCGGACTTAGCGTCAGCGGATTTGCCTCCACCGACTACAACGTAGCCGTGGGCGGCACCGATTTTGGCGACGTCTACGCGGGCACTAGCAGCAGTTACTGGAGCTCGTCGAACGGGACGACCTACGGCTCCGCACTTTCCTATATTCCGGAAATCCCCTGGAACGACTCCTGCGCCAGTGAGTTGCTGGCTGGGTTCCTTGGCTTTTCCTCACCCTACGGCTCGAGCGGGCTGTGCAACTCACTTGATGCAGAGGCATTCCCTATTTTAGTGGCGGTCGACGGTGGCGGCGGCGGCCCAAGCAGCTGCGCGACTGGTGCGCCGTCCGTCTCCGGCGTCGTAAGCGGGAGCTGCGCAGGATGGCCCAAGCCTTCCTACCAATCGGTTTTCGGCAACCCGAGCGACGGAGTGCGCGACCTTCCGGACATCTCGCTTTTAGCCGCGGACGGACTGTTGGGCCACTGCTACGTGTTTTGCGATTCGCACAACGCCTCGTGCTCTGGCGCTCCCAGCACGTGGCCTTGCGCGGGCGGGACCTCGTTCGCATCGCCCATAATGGCTGGCATTCAGGCGCTGGTGGATCAGAGCACTGGAAGTAGCCAGGGGAATCCAAATCCCTTCTACTACTTCCTCGCCCGCACCGAGTATGGCGCGGGCGGCAACTCTTCCTGCAACTCGACGCTCGGCAATGGGGTGGCCAGTTCGTGCATCTTCCACGACGTAACCCAGGGCGACATGGACGAGCCGTGCACTATAGGCGACCCTGACTGTTTCGCCGATGGATTGCCTGGTGGATTGGATGTTCCCGATGTTGGCGTGCTTTCGACTTCCACCAGTGTGTACCAACCGGCATATCCAGCAACCACCGCCTGGGACTTTGCCACGGGAATCGGCACGGTCGACGCCTACAACTTGGCAAGCGCCTGGCCAAACGCAGTCCCGAGCTCAACGGCGACGGCCACTGCAACTGCGACCGGGGCAACTCCGACAGCGACACCCACTTCAACAAGCACACCGACCGCGACAGCAACGGCAACCGCCACTGCGACAGCTACGCCCACCCCGGTTCCAGTCAAGCTCAAGATCAAGCCGGCGACGTTGAACTTCGGTATGGTCGAGGTCGGGAGGCATAGCGGACCCAAGAACGTCACCGTGAGCAATCCCAAAAGCAGCAATAAGAAGCCGGGCGTGACCGTGTTGATGGAAGGGCTAAGCGGACCGGCTAGTCCTTACAACGTGACGAATGACTGTAATGGACCGCTGCTGCCCGGCCATAGGTGCACGATCGGAGTTACCTTCACACCGTCCGGGCCGGGAGCGCAAGACGGCACCCTGACGATCATCGACAATGCGGAACACGAGCCGCAGTCGGTGAACCTCAAGGGCATGGGCAAGGCGCCAAAGTGAGAACCGCAATAACTCGCTCGGACCAGAAGAGCCGCATCCCTTGGAGTTGGCTGCTTCGTCCACTCACCGCGCATATTCGCGACGGCTTGCGCTGCTGGCTCGATGTTCAATGAAAGGGCACCGGCTCGATCCCGATCAGAGAGAATCGGGCATAAATCGGTGGCAGATCCCAAAGACTCGCCTTCTCCGGTGCCCTCGCGTAGCAGAAAAGGCACGACAGGCGCGGATTGCGTGATGTCTCCGGATTGTAGCTAAACAATACAGACTGAATGGCGGAGCGAGTGGAATTCGAACTCACAGGCGACTTAATCAGCGGTCTGTAAGCCATCAAGAATCGTCGAACTGACGACCATTACCGGCGAACTCGTTTTGAAATTGGTTTTGATCGAAGACAAAGGACGGCGCCCCCGTGTCGGCGAATCGGCTAGGTGGGCCAATTGTCGCAGACACTCTGCAGACACAAGCGCTGAATCATCCGCACAGACGCGCGATGATTTCGAGGTAACCAGATCGGCTATCTGGTGCCCAGCAAGGATTCGGCGCCCGATGCACCGATCACATCTAGTTGCGCCGTAGATGCGGAGGCGTCTATGGCGCTTGTTTCACCCCCGGAATTGTCCACGTCCCGTCCAACAAAGAGGGAGGAGTCTCCTTTGGCCAGTACAGCCGCAGCATCAGGACGAACTTATCCGCGGGAGCTGGCAGCCAATTGGATTCCTTGTCCTTGCCGGGATTTTCGTGCTGCAGGTAAAGGTCGACTGAACCATCGGCGTTTGTCTTGAGCTTATTGCGTGCGCTGAGCGTGTAGCGGTTGAGTGGATTGTCTACGAAGAAATACTCGGCGTTGTACATCGTGAGCGACCAGAATCCATCAGCGGGAGGCACCTTCCCTTTGTCGAAATGCATGACGTACTTGTTGGTACCCGAGTAGGGGCTTCCGACGGCATCAGCTTCTGAGGTTGGATATATTGCATCTTCCGGCCGATTCGCGCCCAAGCCAATCGCGGTTATGAAGGCGCGATCCATATAGTCGGTGCCGTAGATTCCTGTCTTGGTAAAGAATGCCCAGCCATTTTCGGGCTTCGCAGCATCCTTGAAGTAACCCATGATCTGGCCGAATGTTGCCTTGGGCACCGCCTTCAGCGCTTGCTGCGCGTCGGGAGAAAGCTTGCTCGGATCGAACGGTTGTCCGGGTACGATTCCAATTTTCGCCATCTTCTCCACAATTGGCGCATCCTCGACCGTTGGCGGATTGTCCTTCATCAACTGCGCCATCAGGTTGAAGTACGCGGCGACGTCGAGCGCATTCACCTGATCCCGCACTGCGGTTTTCATGTCGATGCTTGGATCGACCGCGCCAGAGGGCGGCGTATAAGGCTTGCCGTACGAGCTGAGGGGGACCAGCGAGATCTGGTCCTGCATCTCGTGCACGGCTTTGTAATCCGCGGGCGTGCCGGTGCAGTAGATGCGTCCGAGTATCCAGACCATGTCGGTCGGCGACTTATACTGCGTCACACCGGCGGGAAGTGTGCCCGACCAGCCGGGCCCGGTGATAACATACGTTTGCGGGCCGGTGCCGGTCGTGCGCTTGCCGGGGACCTGAAACACCGTTGTCCACGCGTCGATCATCGGGAACAAGTAGTAGCGCCCGTGCGCGTCCGGGAGGCTGAGCGCATAGGGCTCCTTGCTAAGGTCGATCCATCCGTTCGTATAAAGAGTGTCGGCATTTGGAGCGGTAACGTCACGAAAAGCAGCACTTGGGTAGGTTCGCGACCTCGCCAATTGCCCCATTGGCGCTTTCAAACCGCTAGGCTCTGCAACGTTGGTCAGAACCCGACGCGTGTACTCCATCGTGACCAACGGATAGCCGTAAATGTATGCGTCTGTCGCGATAGCGGTTGCTTCATCCGCGCTTATAGAAGGCGTCGAGGCACCCTCCTGCGCGACTGTATGCGAGACGGCAAGCGCGATGACCACGAACGCGAGCGCTATGGCTCGCGCGCCGAAGCCAAGGCCAAATGAGTTGAAGGTCTTTTTCATCGTGCGTCTCCGCGGACCCGTCTTAATACGCAAACCCTCGCGCTTCGAGGAATCATCTCTCGGAGATAATGCCATTCGGACACCAAAGCTGCATATTGTACTTTGGTACAGGGTTCAGCCGCCGAGTTCCCACGGTCCGGTCGATTCGATCGGTCCGGGCGATGGGCGACGTCAACGTATGCGCCCGCCATGCGGCGCTCCTCGTCGAGCGGCCGCGTGCGAAGGGGCTTGCTATTTCTTGGCTTTCTTTAGCCGGGCTATCATCATCCGCTCTTCCTCTGCTCGTGTCTCGAAACTCTCCAGCGGCGTGACTTCCCATTTGAGAATTCCCCAGAACGGAATCTCACGTAGCATCCGGTCCAGCTTTTCGTTCGATTCCGCTTCCGCCACAAAAACAAAGGCGCGTTGGCCAACCTTAATTCCACCGGCCAGAATCCTCTTCTCGGCTTCGAGCCTCTTCAGCGCATCGAGGCTTGGAAGCACAACGTTCTCCAAGCGCCGAAGTGCCTCCTCGGGCGTCGCAAATCCAGGACCGTCGAACCCTGAAACGAGATATTTCATCGAGACTTCTCCTTGGATGGGGTTGCTTACAACTCGTGCTTGTAGCTGCCCTATTATTCCGGGCTCTCGAAAGATGCCAACGCAATGGTCTGGCGGTCGAGGTGCGCGGCTGGGAGAATGCCGCCGGAAGCGCCGTACCTCTACCGCACTAGTTTTTTGACCGATACTGCGGCGTCCGGCTGATGCCGACACCAAACAGATGGCTCTCTACGGGAGCGGGTTCACCAGCCGAGGAAATCGATGTCGATCCTCTGATCTGGCGCTCAAAAATCGCAAGGCGAATCAATGGCGATAATCCGCGGACCTAGCAAAAACACCCCCGGATAGGTTTCGCCAGATTCGGCCAATTCCTGGGCGACAGAGATATTCTCCGGGTCCGCGCGCGATCGCAAATCGCGCGCACACGCGCTCATTTCGAGCGATTCTCCGCGATGTCCGAAACCGCGGAGGCTGAGGTGTGGAGCAGAAGGGATTTGAACCGCCGGCCCCTACTTCGCCCTTTCATCGCAAAATTGTCCGCGGATTTGGCGACGAATTGCTTCAAGATTAAAGCAGCAGTGCTGCAGAGAGCATCATCGCCGTGCATTCGCCTTGATTGAATCTTCCTCAATGGTGGCGGGCTGGATCCGACTCTCAGGATTTTTCCTCGATCCTCATGCGCCGCGTCGTAGTCTAGCGCGAACTGAGGCCTTCATCTTTCGCGCGCCTGGGCGAGGTTTGTCGGATTCGCTGCGCACGTCTTCGCGTAAAATTTCCGCCAGACGTCTAATCCCGGGTCCTGCGCCCTCAGGGTCGGCAAGCACGAGGTAGATGTCACCATACATGTCGCCGCCTCCTTGTAGCGGCAACACCTTCAACTCGCCGGCGGCAACCTCCTCGCGGATCTTCTCTTCGGGATACCGGGCGAAACCGAAGCCCATTCGCGCCGCCTGGATCGAGGTCGCCATGTCCCCGACAGTCCAGCGTTGCTCCGCCTCGAGAAAGGTGCCCCGTTTGTCGCGCTTGATGCTGGTATCGCGCACTACGAGTTGGCGATGCTTGCGGAGATCGTTCATCGTGGCACGCCGTCCGAGTTTGAACAGCGGATGGTTCGGACTCGCGACCGGGACAAAGGCGAGCCGCATCAGGGACTCTCCCGTGAATCCCGGCGGCACGCGCGGCGTGAGCGCAAGGTCCGCCCTGCGCTCCAGCAACGCCTCAGGCGCTCCGCCGATCATGGTCTCGATAACCTCGATACGAGTATGCGGAGACTCGCTTCCGAAGCGGTCGAGACATTTGAGCAATAGCCATGTCGGGAAAACGATCTCGACGGCGATGGTGATCTCCGCCTCCCATCCGACGGAATTACGATGCGCGGCTCCTTCCAGGCTCGCGGCCTCATCGAGCAGAACCCGCGCGCGCAAGTAGAGCATCTGGCCCGCGGGCGTGAGCATCGCCTTGCGCCCCTTGAGTTGAAACACCTTCACGCCCAGCAACTTCTCGATCTGCTGCACCGCGTACGTCACCGACGATTGGCTCTTATGTATCGACTCGGCCGCGGAGGCATAGCCGCCTTCGTCGACGACAGCCACGAGTGCGCGCCATTGTTCAAGAGAGATCGAAGGGTTCGGCGTCATTATCGGATACCTCGATGGATATGGGCTTATTTTTGAACTTTTCTATCTACTCAATGAATATTACATTTGGGTTCATGGAAACACTACCAAAGATGAACACCAGCATTTTCGGCGAAACCGGCGCATCGAGCGGCGACGCAGTTGACCGTCAAGGGCCTGCAGTTTGTCCAGGAAACCAGCCCGGCCGAGATCGGCGCAGCACTTGCCGATTTCGTGCGGGGCCTCCGCGGACGCTGATTTCATCAACCAATTGTTAGGAGATCAGTCACAGGGAAAAACTGAAGAATAAGGTCGCTGTGATTACCGGCGCGACTTCCGGCATGGCCCTCGCCACGGCAAAGCTCTTCGTCGAAGAAGGCGCCTACGTTTTCATCACGGGCCGGAAGCAGGAGGCGCTCGACGAGGCCGTCATAGATCTACCGAAGGAGTAATTGTGGGAAAGCTTGAAGGAAAAGTTGCAGTCATCACCGGTGGCGCTACCGGCATCGGCCGCGCCGCAGCAAAGCGCTTCATCGAGGAGGGCGCCTTCGTCTTCATCTTCGGCCGCCGGCAGGAAGCGCTCGACGCCGCTGTGGCCGACCTCGGGCCCAATGCCCGCGCGGTGAAGGGCTCGGTCTCGGATGAGGCCGACCTCGACCGACTCTACGCGGCGGTGAAGGCCGAGCGCGGAACCCTCGACATCGTCTTCGCCAATGCCGGGGCGGGAAGCCCGCTTGCGCTCGGCAAGATCACCGCCGAGCACATTGACGAAACCTTCGACACCAACGTGAAGGGTACGATCTTCACGGTCCAGAAGGCGCTGCCGCTGATGGGCAAGGGCGGTTCGATCATCCTGACCGGATCGAGCGCCGGCACCACGGGCGCCCCGGCAATGAGCGCCTACAGCGCGAGCAAGGCGGCAGTGCGCAACCTCGCGCGGACCTGGGCGGCGGACCTGAAGGGCACCGGCATCCGGGTAAACGTGCTGTCGCCCGGGGCGACGGCGACCGAACTCGCGAAGGCAGCGCTAGGCGAGGAGGGCCAGAAGGCCTACGCCGCGATGACTCCGCTCCAGCGCATGGCCGATCCGGCGGAAATCGGAGCGGTGGCCGCCTTTCTCGCGTCGTCGGACAGCAGCTTCATGACCGCCAGCGAGGTCGCCGTCGACGGCGGCCTAGCGCAACTCTGACGCGCCACGCCCGGCCGGTCACTCCATTCGATATTCGGAGCCCGTAGGGCGTGGTGAACAACGAAAAAACAAGAAAAGGAAAAAACATATGAGTAATAACCATGGACAAAAATTGGCGGGAAAAATTGCGGTTGTCACAGGCGGAAGCAGCGGGATTGGCTTGGCCACAGCCAAGCGCTTCGTGGAAGAAGGTGCGCACGTCGTGATCACTGGGCGACGAGAGAAAGAGCTGAAGGAGGCCGCAGCCTTCATCAAGAGAAACGTTACGACGGTCGTGGGCGACGTGTCGCGCTTGGAAGATCTGGACCGGCTCTATGCCGTCGTGAAAGAGAAACATGGTCACATCGATATTCTCTTCGCGAACGCGGGCGCGGGGACAATCGCACCGCTCGCGGTAGCTACTGAGGCCCATTTCGACCAGACCTTCGACGTGAACGTGAAGGGAATGTTCTTTACGGTACAGAAGGCCCTTCCCCTCTTCAAAGACGGAGGCTCAATTATCCTGAACTCTTCGGTTTCGAACGTGATGGGGCTCCCAGGGTTTACCGCCTACGCCGCGAGTAAGGCGGCCGTGCGCAACTTCGCGCGTGGCTGGACTATGGAGCTGAAAGACCGAAAAATCCGCGTTAATACGATGAGCCCGGGAGCAATCGATACCCCGGCCTTAGAGACGACGACGGGCCTTACCGCTGAACAGGCCAAGCAAGCGGCCGCCCAGTTTACTACGCAGATCCCGATGGGTCGCAGGGGCATGCCAGAGGAAATCGCGGCTGCCGTCACTTTCCTCGCCT
This sequence comes from uncultured delta proteobacterium, assembly GCA_963733715.1. Taxonomy (GTDB): domain Bacteria; phylum Desulfobacterota; class Binatia; order Binatales; family Binataceae; genus Binatus. Next base: position 7,251 of record CAVTEN010000028.1, on the reverse strand, counting down.
CCGATGAAAGTTCATATATCACCGGCGTGGATCTCGCCGTCGATGGGGGCATGGCGCAGGTCTAACCTCGGCGCAGCCCCGTGCCTGGCCCGCGGGACCACGTTTCTCAAATTTTAGTTCTAACACGAGATCGGAAAAACATTATGAAATATGCAATTGTAGGATTCGGCAAGATAGGTCAGGCCCTCGCCCACGCCTTCGCCCGTAAAAACATCGACGTGACCGTTGCGAGTCACCGGCCCCCCGAGGCGTTGGCACCGCAGGCTCGGGCGATTGGATCCACCGTCGTCGCCAAGTCGCTGCGGGATGCACTCGAGGCTGACACAATCATCTTGGCGGTTCCGTTCGGGGAACATCGCGAGATTGCGAAGGCCCTGCCGAGTTGGAAAGGCAAGACGGTCATCGACGCGATGAACTCGTTTCCAGTCCCACCTGAGGAACTGGACGGTCTGCCGTCCTCCGCATTCGTTGCGAAGTCGTTCACCGGCGCCAAGTTGGTGAAGGGTTTTAATCACCTGGGTGCGGCCACCTTGGCGACCGATCCGATCGTCGAGGGCGGCCATCGGGTCGTCTTTCTGTCGAGCGATGACGAGGACGCGATCGCTCCCGTGGCGGATTTGGCCAAACAACTCGGGTTCGCACCCGTCAAGCTGGGAAAGCTAAACGAGGGTGGCGCGCTGGTACACGCACGCGGCCGCACTTGGGGTCAGCTCATCTTCCAGGATCTGTTCAAGAAGGAGCAGTAGTCGATCTGCGACCGTGTGATTTGGCCCGAGAAGATAGTTCCAAACTCCATTAGACGACACACTTCCCCGTGATTTTGGCCGAGCAGAGGGATTTCAAAGCGTCCGATTGGATCGGACACGATCCGGGTCCATGTATCTGGCCCCGGATCACCTTCAGACGCTGAAACTCGCAAGTGGGTTCGGAACAACGGCGTCGGGTCAGCCAAGGTTGGCGCTATTCTCCAACAGCATTAACGACTGTGGGTGTTCCGGGGGCTCGGACTGTACCCCGGCCACCGCTTGCGGCGCGTCTGACAAAGTTCGGCGGATTGCAGCAGTCACTTAAAGGGCAAGCTGTTTTTGAATGGCATGCTCTTTGGCAAGTCCATCCGAAGAAGGAGATTGGCTATGAAAATAGGATTTATTGGTGCCGGTACCGTAACTCGCACGTTTGGCCGTCATTTGATGATGGCCGGTCACACCTTGGTCGTATCCAATTCCAGGGGGCCGGAAACGCTGGCTGGTTTTGTCGCCGATCTCGGTCCCGGTGCCATTGCCGGGACCAAGCAGCAGGCAGCCGAATGCGACGTCGTTATTCTTGCGACCCGATGGGTAAGCGTCCCCGATGCCCTCAAAGGGATTGATTGGAAAGGACGCATCCTGATCGACGCGACGAATGCGCATATGGATCCTGTCCCGGACACCAGCCTGGCTGGCGTGACCAAATCGAGATCCGCATTGAATGGCCGCACCTCCAGCGAAATGGTTGCTGAGACGGCAGTTGGCGCACGGCTTGTTAAATCAATCAGCAACATTCCGATGGACTGGATACAGGACTTCTCGCCGACCAAACCTCGTACCGTCATCTTTACATCGGGTGACGACATCGAAGCCAAAAAGCTCGTGATTGAGTTGATCAACAGCACCGGACTTGTCGCCATTGATCTCGGATCACTCGTGAAAGGTGGTGCCATGCACGAGGTCGGCGCTCCTTTGTCAGGCCTGGATCTCCACTTTGTCCGCCGGCTTCGGTGAGGCGGCTTCAACACTCGGTAACTTCAACATAAAAAAACAACGAAAAACAAAAAGGAGAGATTCGATGAGCATCGAAAAGAATGTCCAGATTGTGAAAGATTTTTTTGCAGCACTCGGCCGCCGCGATAAGCAAGGTTTGCTGGCGTTGTCTGCCGAAGATATTGAGTGGATCATTCCGGGCGAGGACTGGCCGCTGGCCGGCACGCACCGAGGGCACGCGGGATTGGCGGATGTGCTTCAGAAGGCTAACGAGACGGTGGAAACTTCGTACCCAGAGCCCCCCGAGTTCATAGCGCAGGGAGACCGGGTTCTGGTCGTCGGCTTCGCTACAGGGAGAATCAAAGCCACGAATAGGACGTTCAAGGACCATTGGGTCTTCGCCATTACCGTTCGAAATGGCAAACTGACGAACGTCCGGGAGTATATCGACACGCAAGCACTGGCGCGGGCCTCCGAGACTGCCGCGAGCCCCAGGCTCTGACGCATGACACCGACACCACACGGTACGATTCGTAAGGTCAACGAATACGTTGAACAGCAGCAACGCCTCTTGAACCGTAAACAGCCTGCCGCGCGCGTTCAGGCTGCGCGCAGTTAAATCGACACCTGCGGAAGTGACGGAATGGAGGGTGGTGCAAAGGCCCCGGTCACCGGTTGCCCGATACTTACAGCGAAAAGCAGGCGACAGTTATGGGTGAAAAAAATTGTGCCCACTGTGGCCAGTATCTGCCTCTCGGCTCATCCGTTGTCGAAGCCTACGGGCTTACTGCTCCGCTCGATGCGCCGAACAATATCGATTTCGAACTCGAGCATGCACGCTTATCGATTCGTGAGCGGAAAGCTGAAGGCAGCCCGAATCAGTCCCCTTTCGGACCACAAAGTTGCAATACATCCGTTTGTAGAAGAGCACAATAAATTTGACCGTGTAACCTCGGCCCTCAAGACACGACGCTAACGCACGATTATAGGACCTTTGCTGATTTTGCTGAGCCGATTGAGCGTTGGCCTGCTGTTGGGAAGCTTGTTGCCTTCTTTCGTCTTGCAGGCAAAAGCCCCCAGCGAGTCCGCCCATGGCGGCGCCAGCCGTAGCACCTTTTCCCGCTTAGCCCGCTATCGCACCGGCGGCAGAACCAAGCGTTGCGCCTCGTGTTCCTCCTTTCAGCAGCGTGAGATTGCGAGGGGCGGTACCTAGTTTGATTGCCGAGGAGTTCGATGTGTTCGCCTGAGGCTTGCTGGATCAAACCCGGTCTGGCTAACTGCCCACGAATGGCAGTCGTAGCGATCCTCATCCTGCTTGGTCTTGTTCTTGTTCTGACCCTTCGCCGGATAGATGTATAGGTCGCCGCTCTGTGCCGCAGTAGGTCCCGGTAAGAGCAAAATAAATAGCAGCAGGTATTCGCAGTAGTCGCGCAATGCTCTTCAACTTCTTTCGAGAATAGTTATGGGGATCATATTGACAATTGGAGTTCTTTGATGGCCACGGACGACTGGGCCGAGATCGCTTTCGCCGTAAATCTGGTTGTCGATCCCATCACTACCGAGGTCGGAGTCAGTCGCCTGGTTCGCCATCACGGACCGGCTCGATGGCGACCCTACTACACCGATGATCATACTCACAACCGAGCGCGATCGGCGGCGCAATCAGGCCTGGACCGAAGAATTAGTGCGGATGACGACGGCGCCGGACCTGCCCGCTCTCGAGAACAATCATTGGTCATTCGTAATTGGATCGAGCGTTGGACTCCAATGGCAACGGCTGCGGCGAAAGCCTTTGCTCCCGTCTACGATCGCCTGCCCTTCCGCTCCAGGCCGATCGACGAAGACCTTGCAATAGCAGGCGTTGCCCAGGCGAAACTCCTGGATGATCTCGGCGTCGGCTGTGACAGTATTGGTGAACGCGATGAACCCTCAAAATTCCAGTGGCAAAGGCCGATATGTCATCGTGGTCCTCATGAAGGGTGACGAAGCAGATGCCATGATCAGCGTTATTCAGCGAGATCAGCCAGACGCGAAGATCGAAGACCACGGTACGTTTTGGCAAATCGGCGCTCAGGATGAAATCGTTGTTGATCTCGCTCGCGTTGGCGAAGAACTGGGCCGCGAGATCGATCTCGGACAATGGCTGACTATCATGACCACCTATGTCGGTCGGGTTGAGACGGAAGAGGGTGTCTTTCGGTCACTTCCAAGATGCTCGAACTCGAACCGTCACCCTTGTGAGGCGGGTCGTATGGCCGCCAAGGTCTTCAAGGCTCAGTCGAACCCAGCGGTCGCGAATTTTCTCTCGATTCGGCCGACTCGGTGCTCAATTACGCCCTGCGCCAGCGCGTCCCTGTTAGATATGGATGCCGCAATGGGCGATGCTCCAGCTGCAAATATCTTTTGCTCGACGGCGAAGTCGATTTCGGCAAAACCTCGCCCTACTGTCTGACCGACAACGAAAAGGACGAAGGATGGGCGCTGCTGTGCCAAGCGCGCGCGCTTCCGATCTTGTGATCCGGGATCAGGACACTTCCGATCGCGACGACGCCGCTATCATCACCCCTCAGGATCACGTTGCAAGGGTTGTATCAGTGGTTCCCTTGAATACCTCGCTGTGGCACTTCTCCCTCGAACTGACTACTCCGATCAGGTTCTATCCTGGACAGTATGTTGAGGTGGAAGCGCCGGGCCGGCCGGGACACTGGCGATGCTATCAATAGCCAGTTCATCGGTAGTCGCGAATGGCATCGAACTCATTGTGAAACGCATCCCCGGGGCGGATTTCAGATCAAGTTCGCAACCGACTTGTCCCTGGTTTCGAACTGGCTATACGTGGACCCTACGGCTTGAGCTATCTACGCACGAGCAATCGTCCTGTTCTGCCCACTGGTCGCGACCGGATCGGGATCGCACCGCCGCTATCGATACTCCGTTCCGCAGCACGGAAAAGGCCGATTGTTCCTTTCCATCTATTACGGGCGCGAACGGCAGAACGATCTGATTTTCGGCGACGAAATTCATCAGCTTGAATTGACTATTGCCGGCACTTTTCCTTCAACCCACATTGTCCGCACCATCGCTGGCGAGGGATGGCGCGGGCGCCCGCGGCCGCGTCACCCAATTCCTGCAGCGCGAGATTCTGGACGCCAGCCCGTACGACGCTTACATCTGCGGTGGCAATCCGTTACGTGCGTCGGTTTCAGACCTGCTCCTGGCCAAAGGAATTCCCGAGAACCGCATCTTCCGGGATGACTACTTTCCGGCTGCGTGATTCCAATCGATAGATATCCTTTTGGTCCGAAGCCGCGATAGCGTCCTCTAATTCGGTCAGCCAGTGCTTTGCTCAGATGCAGTTAAACTGTGATGGGGCGGTCAATCTGGTTCGACCTATTACAGTTGTCTTAGGTATGAGGGAAGGGATATAGGTCGCGCGAGCGACGCTCAGTAAAAGATACGTTAAGCTCTCGCATGAGTTGGGAATCGCGTGAAGGTGGCGAACCATTTTCTTTGCCGTCCCCACCATTCGCACTTGAGTTCTCCCTTCCAAACTGCGGACCTCCTACCAATCCCCAGGAAAATGGGAGAAGTGCGCGATGACCGCACAGCAAACGACGCCGTATTGATGATCGCTTATCGGTATGTGAAATGTTCCGCTTTGGAGCTATTCGGAGAGAGAACTTCGTCCTTAAAAACCCGCTTAACATTGGCGAGAGCGAGATCTCCTCTGAACGTTATCGGGAATTTAGTGGGATTGACCAATTCTAACTTTCAGTTGATCCAATTGGTTACCATGAGGTTTCTCCGCGCACACCCCAATCAAGGTCGATCCATTGGTCGAAGATCAACTTGGCCTGTTGGTTCGAAACTCTCCATAGAAAAAATTAGAGATCGCTATTACTATAGTGGATACAACGGAGGCGGAGTCACCAATTTCTTTCCACGGTATTGCAGGCTCGTCAGAGCTGACTTCTGCTGAGTCAGCGCATTAGGGGTCGGCGATATGTTGCCGCTTTAGGTGTTTGCGATGCTGCCGCTGCTCGTGAACAGAACCAGCGCGAACAGGATCGGCGGCAATAGTTGCTTTGAAGCTCTCATAAGAGATGATAGATGGCTATCAAGACAATCGCGGTTTCTCAAGGTCCACAGACCGCTCGACACCAAAGATACGCGGTCCACGCATGGACAAACCAACCTTATTAACGTCAGGAGGATAGCCGCTGTGCGCCAACGGTGCGTGGTCGAGGAAGGTTATGGATTCTTGGCCGGGTAGCTGGAAATCGCCTTTGTGCGGTTCAATGGGTTCGTCACCTCGAGAGACCCATTCCCTCGGCGATTTGTCTCGTTTTGGTCGTTTCGTAATAGATAGTGTCGAAAGAGCTGTTCGCCACGACGATACCTGCCTTGGCGACGAGTTACGCAGGGTCTTTTCTCGATCTTGCCGAGGTTTTCAAGGATGATTCGACGCGTACGGTCGGAGGCGGGAGCGGTTTAGTGGAATTAGAGGCGTCCTACGATTGGCCGCCGCCGTCAGGGACGTCATCCTTTTCTTCGTGTCGGCCAGTCGGGGATTCACCTCGGTCATTATTGTCAGCGCCATCCTCGTCAATGTCGTCAGGGGTATCCTCTGCGACACGATGATGTGCCACTATTGGACTCGGTATGACATCGCCCTGATTTTGGCTTCGACTTCAACGATTCGATCCACGCCCGGGCCTCCGGTAGAGCTTCCCCCCGAACATCACGCGACGATCTGTGATTCGACACGATTCGGTTGAGGTAGGCGCCTGCTCGGATTCGCTTTTTCGCCTTCGAGACCTTGGTTGCTCGTAATGAGTTCACCTATTACGGAACGCCGTTCGCCATCTGTTGGTCACTCCTTGACTTGATAGTGTTGGAGTGTGGCCAACGTTATAAGTTCTAACCGCATTGAACGCCAAATCACCGATGGACAGAGCAGACCGGTTCCACATCGATTTGCCTTGTGGAGGCCGCCAAAAAAGAGTAACGAATGGCGGACACTCAGTAAAAGTCCAAACAAAAGTAGCAGGCAGCGAGGAGTTATGAAGAACTGTAGTTGGATAGTAATCATTCTCGCTATCGTTATCTGGGACATTGATGTCAGGAGGCTCTGCGCGAGCACAGACTCCTTATGTAAACTGTTAGTACTCTTAATCCACCATTTGGACTCATGCGTGTCTATCCTCCTATTACTGTTGACCCAAACAGCAGCCAAGAAGGCCAGGCTTTCTGCAATACCGGAGACGTTGCGCTGGGTGGAGGATATGAAGTTCTCAATCCCGTCCCACCGCTGCCCACGGGGTACTGATAATTACTCCTGAAGACTCCTTCTATTATTCAGATATGACCGCGACTGGCTGGCAGGTGTTATTGCAGAACGTAAATCTTTCACCGCTATGCTCGCCTGCTCCGGGAGTAAGCACTGCCCCTCAGGTGGATTTTAGAGTTTGCGTATCCTGTGTCACACCAACACCATAAGCATCTAAGTCGC
>CAVTEN010000027.1:0-124580 GCA_963733715.1 uncultured delta proteobacterium | reverse complement strand
AAGGAGACGAGACGACGACCATGCGCTACCTGAACCGGAGCAGCGTTCGACAGTTGGAACCCACCGCGAGCTTGCTCCGTTTTTTGCTTTTTCTCTTTCTGGCTGCTTTGCTGGCGCTGGTTGGCTGCACGGCGCGTGCCGACCCGGCGGCGGAGGCTCCGCCTGCCGCCAACTCGTTCCTGGTGTGGATCCAGCCTTTTCACGGTGGACCATCCCGAACAATTTCCGCTGGCGGCTGCGACTCGCGCATCCTACGACCTCCGAGCTGGTCGTCACCGGCACGGTCACCCCCGATGTTTCCCGCAATGTCCCCGTGGTCTCGCTGGCCTCCGGACGCGTGGTGGCGATTCACGCGCGCCTCGGCGATACCGTGCAGAAAGGCCAGTTGCTGATGACCATTCGCAGCGACGATGTGTCGGGCGGTATTCGACTTACAGGATGGCGGTCGCGGACGAATTCTCGCGCGCAACCAATTCGAACGCACCAAGGATCTGTATGAGCACGGCGCTATTGCGCTGAACGATCTTGCAGGTCGCGCAAGACACCGAAGATAAGGCCAAGGTCGACGCTGGAAACCGCGACCGAACATCTTCGTCTGCTCGGCAACGATCCCGACAAAATCATGGTCATGGTGGATATCATTCGCGCCCATTTCGGGAGTCATTACCGATCAGGAAGTCACCATGCGGCTCTGGTGCAGGCCTACAATACGCCTAACCCGTTCACGATCTCGGATCTGTCGTCGGCCTGGGTCGTCTGCGACGTGTACGAGAATGACCTGGCCACCGTCCATCTCGGAGATACCGCGGAGATCACTCTGAATGCCTATCCCGACCGCAATTTCAAGGGAAGGGTCAGCAACATCGGCTCGATTCTCGATCCGAACATCCGCACCGCCAAGGTTCGCATTGAAGTTCAGAATCCCGGAATCATGCGGCTAGGCATGTTCGTGCAGGCTACTTTCCGCGGTCAGACCAGAGAGATGCACACCGTCGTCCCGGCATCCGCCATCATGCACATGCACGATCGCGATTTTGTTTTCGTTCCCGCGCCGGGCAATAAATTTCGACGGGTGGAAGTCGTCAGTGGAGACCTTTTGCCGGACAACACCAATCTGCAGGAAATCAAGTCGGGGCTAAAACCGGGACATCAGGTGGTTACGAACGCTCTGGTCTTGGACCATGTGCTCGCTCAGTAGCTGAAGGCGACACTTATCCGGCCTCACGAGTACGCTCACGGACATTCCCAGCAGCAGCCGTAGGAGCGGCTGAGCAGGCGCTACAGAGAACAGGAACAGGAAATGATCCGCGCTCTTGTAGATTTTGCGCTGAACAACAAATTTGTAGTGATGGCCATTGCCGTCCTTGCTGATCGGTTGGGGTGCGATTTCGTTTCACAATTTGCCGGTGGAAGCCTATCCCGATATCGCCGACAACTATGTGACGGTCATCACGCAATGGCCAGGACGCTCCGCGGAGGAAGTGGAACAGCAGGTTACGATTCCCATCGAAATTCAAATGGCCGGAATGCCGCACATGACCTTCCTGCGCTCCGAGTCCATTTTCGGCCTGTCGTTCGTCATCATGATCTTTGACGACAGTTCCGTCAATGACTGGAACCGCCAGAAGGTGCTGGAAAGGCTCACCCAGGTCAATCTGCCGAATGGACAAAACCTGCAACCTCAAATCGGCACGGACTGGAGCACCACGGGCCAGATCTACTGGTACACCCTCGAAGCACAGATCCACGCTACGACCTGATGGAATTGCGGTCGATCGAGGACTGGGTTCTGCTCAAGGAGTTCAAATCCGTTCCCAACGTCGTGGACGTTTCCGACTTTGGCGGCACGGTACGCGAGTACCAGGTCCGCGTCGATCCGAACAAGCTCGTGTCGTATGGACTGAGTATCGGCCAGGTCGAACAGCAGCTTTCCAACAATAACAACAACGCCGGCGGCAGCTTTGTTGAGGTGGGCCTGCAGCAAATGAATGTTCGCGCGCTGGGGCTCTTCGCAACGTGCAGGACATCGAGAAGACGTTCTGACCACCAAACCGGAACGGCGCTGCGCGTGAAAGACATCGCAGACGTGAAGCAGGGTCCATGATCCGGCTGGGCCACATGGCCAGGGCCAACCATATGGCGGATGGGCGCATCATGGATGAGCCCGATGTGATCCAGGGCGGCGTCCTGATGCGGAAAGGCGCAGAAGAGCAGCCCACGCTCGACGCCATTCACAAGAAGGTTGATGAACTCAACAACGGAATCCTGCCGCCCGGCGTCAAGGTAGTTCCCATGCTCGACCGCAGCGATCTGCTGCACTTCACGCTGCATACCGTCATGCACAACCTGACGGAGGGCATGATTCTTGTAACCATCATCCTTTTTTTGTTCCTTCTCAATGCTCGGGCTGCGCTGATTGTTGCGCTTACCATTCCGTTCTCTCTGCTCTTCGCATCCATCTGCCTGGATCTGAACCACATTCCGGCGAATCTTCTCTCTCTGGGCGCTCTGGATTTTGGCATGGTGGTAGACGGCGCGGTGGTGATGGTGGAAAACATCATTCGCCATCTGGCCCCGACAACGAACATGGTCGGATCCGCGATACCAGAAAACGCCGGCGGAGATGATCCGCGAGGCCTGCCACGAGGTACAGCGGCCCGTGTTCTATGCCATCGCCATCATCATCACCGCGTATATGCCGATCTTCACGCTGCAACGCGTGGAAGGGCGTCTGTTCAGGCCCATGGCGTGGACGGTCGCTTTTGCGCTGCTTGGCGCGATGACATTTTCCATCTTCATCGCGCCGGTACTTGCCAGCATTTTCTTTCGCAAAGGATTCCAGGAACGGCATAACCACGTCATGGATTATCTGACGGAGCGGTATCGCAAGCAGCTGCGTTGGGCCATTCAGCATCGTTGGGTCGTTGCCGGCGTCGGTATGCTGCCCTCGCCGGAACGGTCTACCTGGGATTTGGCGGCGTCATTGGATCGGAGTTCCTCCCGCACCTCGACGAAGGCGCCATCTGGGCGCGCGGCACTCTGGCCAACAGCACCAGCCTCTCAGAAGGCGAGAAATTCACCACCAACGAGCGCTATGTTTTCGCGTCGTTCCCGGAGGTGAAGACCGTGGTATCGCAGGCGGGTCGTCCCGACGACGGAACTGACACCGGCGGATTCGGCAACACCGAATACTTCGTCGATTTGAAGCCGCACGACGAATGGCGCCCGATATTTCATAAGAACAAAGATGAGCTGATCGCCGCCATGAACCGCGCTCGTGGAAAAATATCCCGGCGCGATCTGGAACTTCTCGCAGCCCATCGAAGATAACGTCGGCGAAACCATGACCGGCACCAAAGGCTCGCTGGCGCTCAAGATTTTCGGCGATGACCTGAAGATTCTGGAGCAGAAGGGCGAAGAGGTCACGGCCGTCATGTCCACATCTCCGGCATGCATGACGTCAAACTCCTGCGCGATTTCGGACAGCCGAACCTTGACCTGACTATCGACCGCAGGCAGGCGGCGCGTTTTGGAATCAATGTGGCCGACATACAGGACGCCGTCCAGACCGCCGTAGGCGGCAACGCCGTGAGTCAGGTGCTCATCGGCGAACAGCGATACGACGTGGTGGTTCGCTACCAGGCGCCATACCGCAACACGCAGCAAGCCATCGAGAGAGTTCGTCTGCTCTCCCCTTCCGGAGAACGCGTCTCGCTGGCGCAATTGACCAGCGTGGAAGTCAAGGATGGCGCGTATGACATTTTCCGCGAGGGCAACACCCGTTATGTCGCGGTAACTTTCAACGTGAGAGGCCGCGATCTGGGAACCACCGTCGAAGACGCGATCAAACAGATCGGTAAGAAAGTGAAGCTGCCGCCTGGCTACAGCCTGGATGGTCGGGCGAATACGAGAGCGAAAAGCGGGCGGAAGCGCGGCTGGCTCTTATCGTCCCACTGACGATTCTCGTCATCTTCATCATTCTTTACACCATGTTTCGCTCGTACAAATGGGCGCTGCTGATTCTTCTGAATGTCGGTCTGGCTCGCGTCGGCGGCCTGCTGGCTCTGCTGCTTACCGGCACCTACCTCAGCGTGTCCTCGGGCGTCGGCATGCTCGCGCTATTTGGCGTTTCGGTGCAAACCGGGGTCATCATGCTGGAATACATCAACCAGCTTCGCGCGCGAGGCTACTCGATTCCGGATGCCGCGGTGGAAGGCGCGGTGCTGAGGCTTCGCCCCATCATGATGACGATGCTGGTGGCGACTCTGGGACTGCTGCCCGCGGCGCTGTCGCACGACATTGGATCCGATTCCCAGCGGCCCTTCGCAATCGTCATCGTGGGTGGACTGATTTCCGATCTGTTGCTCAGCATCGTTCTGCTTGCCCACTTTTTATGTCTGGATCGCACGGGATGGCGATCAACTTCCTGAACCGGAGGCTGCCCTTGAATAATCCAGCGTGCTTCCGGAAGATTGGCGTTCGTGTCGTTGCATCGGTAGCGCTTCTATTCGCACTGGCCAGCGCAGCATTCAGCCAAAGTTCTGGGCCAACCAGTATCTCGCTCGACGAAGCCATCCAAATGGCGCTCCAGCACAACCACACCATGCTCGCCGCACGCACCACGGTCCAGCAGAGCCAAGCCGAAGAAATCACGCAAGGCCTGCGACCTAATCCTGCGCTCTTTGCCGATTGGGAATATCTGCCTCTGGGCTCGCCTGCGAAGCAAAATCCTGGCATCTACGGCGGGCAGTCCACCAACAATTATCTGCAGAACAATACGGAAGGCGACATTGGTCTCAGCTACTTGATTGAACGCGGCGGGAAACGGCATGACCGTTTGCAGGCGCAGAAAGATATCACAGCCCAGACGCGCTCGCTGGTTGAGGATAACGGGCGCGGGCTTACATTTCAGGTGGCCACGCTTTTTTACAACGTACAACTCGCGGAATCGACCCTCGAACTGGCCCAAAAGGATGTCAAGAGCTTTCAGGAAACCGTCGATATCAGCGAGCACCAATACAAGGCAGGCGGCATCAGCGAGAACGACTACCTGATGATCAAGCTGCAGCTATTGCAATTCGAGAGCGACGTGGAACAGGCGCAGCTGGCGAAGGTGCAGGCGCTGTCAGACCTGCGGCAGCTGCTGGGCTACGAATCCGTGGCTCAGAATTATGACGTAGCGGGGCCCTTTGAATATCAACCAGTGAAAGGCAATCTCGAGGATTTGCAGCTAAAGGCGCTGCAGAATCGCCCAGACCTGCGCGCGGCGCAACAAGGCGTGACCGCTGCGAACAGCCAGCTCACTTTGCAAAAGGCCAATGGCAAACAGGATGTGACCGTTCAGGGTAACTACTCGCATGTGAACGGAATCAACGCCGCTACATTTTATGGCAGCATTCCTCTGCCGATTTTTAATCGCAATCAGGGCGAAATCGCCCGGGCTCGGTTCGCCGTAACACAGGCGCAGGAACTGGAGAAAGCAACGAACGGGCAGGCCCTGACCGATGTCTACGATGCCTATCAGGGCCTGCGAAGCAATGACAAAGTAGTGTCACTGTATATTTCGACCTATCTGGATGCGGCCACGCGGTCGCGCGACATCAGCGAATACGCTTACCGGCATGGAGGCACCAGCTTGCTCAATTTTCTCGATGTCGAGCGCAGCTACCGGGCCACGCAGCTTGCCTACCGGCAGGCCCTCGCTTCATACTTGCTCGCTTTGGAGCAGTTGCGGCAGGCGGTGGGTACGAGGGCTCTGCCCTGATGTGACATTGAGGTTTGCAAACTTTCGCTTAAGGTCCATAAGGCGAACATTGCACCGATCGCACAAGGAGCCGGATCGTTGAACAAGCAAGAGGTACGAAGCCGGATCGAAGAACTCGGAATCATTCCTTCCATCCGTGTATCGACAACGGAGGATGCTCTTTTCGCCGCTGAAGCGATCGCCCGCGGTGGCATTCCTATTCTCGAAGTCACGTTGACCGTCCCCGAAGCGATCAAAGTTATTTCCCAAGTCGTAGAGCACACGCCCGAAGTGATCGTCGGAGCAGGAAGTGTGCACGATGTCGAAACCGCACGCCGGTGCCTGGATGCCGGGGCAAAGTTTCTTTCGAGTGACGGCCTTGATCCAGAGACGGTGAAGTTCGCTGTGCAGCAAAGCGTAGTCGTGATTCCCGGAACCCTCACCCCGACCGGAGTCATCACCGCGTGGAAACTGGGTCCGGATTTCGTGAAGATCGTGCCGTGTGGGCACATCGGAGGTGACAGTTATATCAAGGACCTGAAGGCTATGTTCCCTTACGTTCCAATGATCGCCGCGGGCGGCGTCAATCAGCGGACCGCATTCAGTTTCATTGCTGCCGGAGCAATCGCGCTGGGCGTTGGCGGCGAGTTGATTCCGCGAGAAGCGATTCGGCGACGGCAGCCCGACCGCATTGCCGAACTCGCGCGCAGGTTTCTGGAGTCGGTGAGCAACGCTCGCGACCGCTGAGCAGGTGGGCGGAAACCTATCGGGAGCATGCGCCGCTTTCGGGACGGCATTGTCCGAGTCCGGCCTGCAGCATGGAAAGTTAGTATCCATTGTGAATCGATATCTGGCAGTGCTGAGCGCGAGCATAACAACCTTCGCTGCTACGAATATTGACGACGCCTTTCTCCTGACGCTGTTCTTTGCCCGGAAGATTCCGGCGCGACGTATCGTGGCCGGGCAATACATTGGTTTTGCGGCGATCCTTGGCCTCACCCTGTCGTGCGTCTGGGGAGCTCTCGCCATGCCGCATCGGTGGATTCATTTTCTCGGGGTGCTGCCGCTCGCGATCGGAGTCAAGCGATTGATGCAAGCGCGGCGATTCGATTCGAAGGAGGGTGACGCCGGCACGGAGAGTGTCGCATCCATCGCTCTGCTGACCATCTCGAACGGGGCGGACAACATCAGCGTATATGTGCCGTTTTTCATCATCGACCGGGCGAGCCTGTGGCTCATCCTGATGGTTTACGCCACGCTGGTTGCGGTTTGGTGTTGGGTCGGCCGATGGCTCGGACACCACTCTGTCATCCTGCGCTCCGTGGAACGGTTGGGCCATTGGGTGGTACCGATCATATTCGTTGGTCTCGGGATTTATATCCTGGCTTCTTGAGTTGCAAAACGCCAACGAAGGGGCATTTCCAATGCTTAACAATCTGAGCTAGACCGGAAGGTCAGACGGTTATATACGCACACGGTGCAACCGAGGAGGCTCACATGAAGTTGGTGAGGTTTGAGGAGATCAATGGCAGGGAAACATTCGTCAACCCAGAGCGTGTCAACCACGTTAGCGATTATGGCAGTGGAACCACCGAAATCAACTTTGGCGATAAGCAGGCGAGCGTCTTCGTCGCGATGGAAGTCTCGGCAGTAGCCTCAACCCTGCTGAAAGCAGCGACACCTAGTTAAACCGCTTTTGGTCACAAGATGATGCAGTCCTGCTCCCTGCAACCTCAGCGGTCGCCGCTCCCACGACGAGAGACTGCCTCAAGTCGGCTCACGACGGAGCTGCCCACGGACCAAAGAGGTATTTACGCCTTTTCGACGGGGATAATTCCGTACAGGTTTTCAACCGCGCCTCTGCGGTGGAGACTTGGTGGAACACCTCTTTCGATGGCGCTAGCCCCAAAACAAACGGGTTCTAGTAACTCTGCCAAATTAATAACGATAAGTCGGCTTATGGGAAGCTCTGCCTGGGACTGTTACTGAAATTTCTAGACGGGGGAGTGAAACTCTCGATGCGGCGAAATGCGAGCAAACAGCGGAGATCACAAGCACCATAGGCCCCTGATCGGTGCCACGATCGCCATCGGCAGACCGAGGATATGGACCTCGAGCGGGCCTCGGGAGAATTTGCGATAGAAAACGCCTAGTGCTTGCGCGCTGGCAAAGTTTCTCCGCTCCAGTTTCCAGACACACTATCGCAAAATGTGGGCGATTCTACCTTGGTTCTTGGGAGTTTCGTCACGGATTCTCCCCTCTCGAGACTGTGTGGTGCGGAGACCAGGAATCGAACCTGCACCCACCTCTCTGAGCTGCAAGTCCCGACGTTCGCGGTGCTTAAGGGCATTCCATTTCCTTCAGAGATAAATTGAACTTTTCTTGAATCGAGAAACAGGAGGTTGCCCCGATCTTTAGCCCACCGCAAAGGCGAATGGGAGACAATTGGGTTAATAGCGATCCAGGGGAGAGAGGTGTTAGCGACGATCCCTTGCGTAGCGTGCAGTCCAAATTCGGAACAAACTCTCCCGAAAGGCTCGTCAAGAATTAAGAAATTGCGGCTATTTCCTTGATGGTTGTTTCTCATTTTCGGTGGGCACTACAATCTCGGGAACGGTTACACGGTCGTTGTTCCCCGAGCATGCCCGGCCAACACACAGACTAAAGAGGGCCGCGTCTGGCGTCGGCGTACCGGTCCGAAGAGATTGCCATTGATCTCCCCGAAGCCCGTTTCTGGCTGATCAGCAAACCTGATGGCTCCGTAAACACAAGGGCGTTTCTCGGTACCAATCCGACGGGCAAGACCGATAACTTCCGGCTTGCCCTTTACCTGCCCTGAATCCGTGTGGAGTGCCCACAATACGGCTGCTAGCGCTCAGAGGTGGGTGGGTTGGCGCGAATCTCAGATCGCGAGATCGTCTGGCCGTTCATCGAAAGCTTCTGCGTGCAGGCTGGGCGCAGCTATCTAAGGTAGGTCTTCACCATATCGATCACTTCATCGGCCGCGTGCGTCTGCTCCGAATTCGGTCTCCGCTTTGGGTCAAGCACGTGATGTCGGATATGGCCTTCCAAGAGTTCAGTCATTAGGCTATTGACTGCACCTCTTGCTGCGCTGATGATCTGGAGTACCTCCGAGCAATCGCGTCCCTCGTCGAGGACCCGCTCAAGAGCCTCAAATTGCCCCCGGATGCGTTTGCTCCGCAAAATCAACTTCTGTTTGTTCTTGATTGCATGACTCATTGGCAAACGAATCATATCATGCCAGAGCTTGCTAGATACCTATGGGGGTATGTATGATAAGCCCATTCTTCGACACGAGTTCATCATGTGGCAGCGAATGGCCTTCGTCATAACGGTTGTGCTTCTGGGACTCAGTGGAGGCATCATCGCCCTTCTTGTTCGTGGCATACACGCGGAACGAGGTGCGGTAGCAGGTTTTTGCGTTGTTTCTGCGCTGGCTGTTGTACAGAGCTGGATGGTTGCTTCTGAAATCGCCAGGGCGCGCAGGGTGTCTAGCGATATGCGAAATGCATGTTATCGAGGAGCGCAAGCAAAATTTCGAGCGGTTTCGCTCGTTGGACTGTGTGCAATTGCAACGGTCCTTCCCATGGCATTCATGGGGGCAAATTTGGGGGCACCTAGTCGATTCGCCACTGTCCTGTTGGGTGGTGTGGTGTTTTCCACTACCGCAGCGTTGACCGTGTTGCCTGTCATCATTGCGCGGATCTCTGAGTGACATTGGTTCATTGCTCGGTTCCGTTTATAGCGGTGCCTGTTAGTTGAACACAGTTTGTGCGTGGCCATGAAGCAGTCGAAATAGTCGAGTCTTACCCGGAATATCGGTTTTCGTCCCGCGGAGGGAATGTCGCTATGAGTTCTTCACCAATCATCGAAAAGTCCCCAGTCAACGCTCCGCATCTGAGCGAGACGCGAAAGTCCCCAAGACTAAACGAATCTGACCCTGGCTCCGACCGCGAACAACACGGTCACAGAGTGGAGTGGGCCGAACTCGTCCGCATTGCGTTTGTGTTCTTGGCTGCGGCGGCGGTCTGGTTTCGACTGTGGGAGCCATTTCCGCACGTCAGTGTAATCGGGATCGCGGCCGCTCTCATCGGCGGGTATCCCATTTTCAAAGAAGCATTGGAGAACATCGTCGAGCGCAAGATGACGATGGAACTCTCGATGACCATTGCTCTTCTCTCGGCTTTGGCGATTGGAGAGTTTTTCACTGCTCTTGTTATCACCGATTTCGTCCTCGCGGCCGAAGTGTTGGAGGGGCTCACAGTCGGCCGAGGCCGGCGGGCTATCCAGAGTCTGCTCGATTTTCTCCCGAGAACCGTCGCAGTCCGCCGTAATGATCAGGTGATTGAGGTTCCGTCCGACCAAGTTCAGGTTGGTGACACCGTGATCGTGAAGCCGGGTGGACGCATCCCAGTGGACGGCACTGTGCTTGGCGGCCGATCGTTTGTGGAACAAGCGGCTATCACGGGTGAGGCCATGCCAGTTGAGAAAGCACCCGGAGATGCGGTCTATGCCGGCACCATTAATCAGTCAGGCGCTCTAGAAATCGGCGCCCAGAAACTCGGGCGCGATACGACGTTCGGAAGAATCATTGAAGCCGTCGAACGCGCGGAGAAATCGCGGGCGCCGATTCAGAAAACCGCGGATCGGCTGGCGGGCTACCTTGTGTATTTTGCCCTGGGAGCTGCGGTTCTCACATTCATCGTTACTCACAATATCAGGTCGACCATATCGGTTGTGATCGTTGCCGGCGCATGCGGCATTGCTGCCGGGACGCCTCTTGCAATCCTGGGAGCAATCGGCCGAGCAGCGCATCAGGGAGCCATCATTAAAGGCGGCCTCTACTTGGAAGCACTGGCTGCTGTCGACACAGTGCTGTTGGACAAGACGGGCACGCTGACTTTCGGGACGCCGCAGATCCGGGAAGTCATTTCCGCCAACGGATTCGGGGAGCAGCAAATCATCGCCGCTGCCAGCATCGCGGAGCGCAAATCCGAACATCCTCTTGCCAAAGCAGTGGTGGCGCGGGCGACAGAACTTGCCATTCCACTCCTCGACCCCGATGAATTCTCGTACACGCCCGGGAAGGGAGTCAGGGTGAGGCATCGCGGCGAGGAAATCGTGGTCGGGAGTCTGGCGCTTCTTGTGGAGGAAGGCATGACCAGGGGCTTGCCGGCAAATAGTCACAGTCCGGATGGGGCATCGGAAGTCTATGTCGCTCGTGCGGGACAAGTTCTCGGGAGCATCCGAATTGCGGATGTTTTGCGGCCAGAGGCCAAGAATGCGGTTGCGGCAATGCGACAGATGGGTTTGAGAACTGTTCTATTGAGCGGAGACACGCAGACCGTAACTTCATCGGTTGGCCACGATCTCGGAGTAGATGAAGCGGTGGGAGGACTCTTGCCCGAGGAAAAAGCAAAGCGGGTGGCTGAGCTGCGCCGCAATGGGCGTAATGTCGCGATGGTCGGTGACGGAATCAACGACGCTCCCGCTCTGGTAGAAGCCAATGTCGGCATAGCCATGGGATCGGGAACCGATGTCGCTCGCGAGAGTGCAGATGTGATTTTGATCGGAAGCGATCTCTCGAAATTAGTTGAAACTCTGCGGGTTGCTCGACGTTGCCGCGGAATCATTATGCAGAACTTTGTAGGCACGCTGGTTGTGGACAGCATAGGAGTCGGAATGGCAGCCCTTGGCTTCCTAAATCCACTCCTGGCCGCCTTTATTCACGTGACCTCAGAGTTGGCATTCATCCTCAATTCCACGAGATTGTTGCCCCGAAGTTCGAAAGCCGGGCAATGAGATCGAAGATTTGAGGGGAAGCTTGAGTTCGGTATGCACTTTGTTCATGTGATCCGGAGTCGGAAGGCCAGAGCGTGGGTAGTCCTGATCACCTTCGCGATCCTGCTGACTTTAATCGCCGCAATTTTCTTACAGTCTCGCAGATCACCGAAACCGATTGAAATGGACGACCTCTATGGCTTGTTGGATTAACTGGCTTCCAGAATTGGGAACGGATCACACGCGGTGAACGAGGATCGAGATTGTCCATTGAAAACGAAGCGCCTCGTCGTCGGACAGATCACGATCTGTCGAGGCTGCTGTTGCGGCAATGTCGAACGTGGTCTACCCGAAGCTCCGGTGGAATGGCTGAAGAGTGAATGGCGGAAACGCGGACTGCTTAAGCGAGTTCAGCTGACTATCAGCGGTTGTGTTGGACCATGCGATGTGCCGAACGTGGTCGTCATTACAAGCTCATCCGGTACGGAATGGCTGGGGAACATTGTTAAGTTCGACCAGTACCGAACCCTGGTTGAGTGGGCTGTCCGGTGTCGGGATGCAGGCCAGATGTTAGCCCTGCCGCACGAGTTCCGTGAATGCAGGATCAGCCCTTTCTCTTCGTAGAGCCCAGCCGAACCGTCGAAGAGCTTTCAAAACAAGAGAGTGCCTCTAACACTCAAAACGCCACTGCCAGCAGTGCGACATCCACACAGGTCAAGGCTTCCGCGGATTCGAGCATTCCTGTTGGAGGGCACGAACGCAGTGAACTTATGGTATCAATCTTCAAGAAGAGCCAGAATCGAAACGAGAGAGCGAACTGCACGGAGGGGATCATTCGGCTACTATTGATCATTCTGTGGTCAGAGGTCGTCGTCGTGTTGGGTTTTTTGCTCGGGTTTACTGTATCACCACCACTAGTACTACCGTCCAGCGAAACAAAACATTAAGCAGGTTTTGCGTACATACCCGGCTAGGTACGACTTCGTTGCGTTTGTTTGGCGTTTTGGTACACTTCGCAAACGTGAACCAGCACAGGACAGCCCAAAACGGTCGGATTACTAGAAAGGCTTTTCGGGAAGGTTGAATATGAAGTCGTGAAACATAGTGACCTCTGCCCTAGCGGCAGAGGTCGGCCTGTTTTGGCTCAAACCTGGACCACACAAGTGGACCATCGTTGGACCATGAATATTAATGTCGTGTGCTCGCACAGAAATCAAAACGCCAGCACATGACTGATAGGTCGAGCCAGTCGCAGAATCAGGCGTGACCGCTCAGAATCACACACGGCCTTCACACGGTAGAGACCCCCCGAAACATGCACTTGATGGCTGTGAATGCGTCGAGTTGGAGTGCCAACCAGCGCTTCTCGCAGCCGATTTCTGGCTGGGAGTACCATCCCATTGGCCCGTGATCTAGGAGCAACTGATTCCTTTCCAAAAGCCGATTTCTCGTCGGGTCACCAAGAGTTCCCACTTTTAGCTAGAGTGACGGAAAGAAGGTACGCATAGGAGAGGGTTCTTCGTCGTTATGAAACGCGAAAGTTCTTATAAAACGGCGCCTTCGGACGAAGGCTCGGGCTCGTATTCGAAATCGAAACCAGCCGCTCTCGAGTTTCGGAATCCACGGAAACGTTTCAACTGCGATACTCGAGCGATCTTATGTCCGGGGACCCCCACGCGAACACGCGGTCACGTGGTCGACCTGCGATGTTAACGTCAGAGCAACGCAGGGGCACTCACTATTCCAACACGCGCCAGACGGGGACTCTTGCTGACTCTTTGCGCCGAACAGATCCTTTAGACTCCGTTAAGAACCGTACTCATGACCCAAAGGTCGGCAGCCCACAAGTATTTCACTCTACTTCCTCCACGCTCGCGCAAGATCGCCATCAAGAATGTCCTGTTGTGCCTTGTTCCACTTCGCGTAATAGCGTTCCGTGATGGTCACAGAGCTGTGCCCGAGGGCACGGCTGACCTTGCGGATATCCACTCCAGCCTTGAGCAGCTCCACTGAGAACGTGTGGCGGAACATATGCGACGTTCCCTCGATCCCGGCTTTTTGAAAGACCTGCCGGTACATCTTGTCGATCGTGCTGACCGCTCCCTTTGTCGTAGCCTCACCTGAGATAAAAAAGTACGTCGGGTTGCCATTCTTGACCCGCAACAGCTCTTTCCCAAGCCACGACGGAATGACGTTGTTGATGTGTGCCCCAGTCTTGCGCCGCTGCGTGCGCACCCGAAACATTTTGTTTGCTTGCCGAAGCTCATCCTTGGACAAGCTCACTGCGTCCACAATAGACAGCCCGGACCACCGCTGCAATTGCATGCAGGCTTTCACGCGCGCTTGGTTGCGCGGCTGGAGCCCGCTCTTGCCCACGGCGGCAAGGATGGCCTTGTATTCCTTCGGCTCAAATGGCCGCACGTTGTTAGATTCGTCGGCCTTTACCTGAATGCTCGAAAGCTGTCCAGCGGGATTGGCCGGGATGATCCCCGCGTCATAGCAGAATTTTAGAAACGACTTCACGCGTTCCTGATTGTTGCGCTTGGCAAGTGGGGACTCAAAGGGCCACGTAGCCCGCCAGGTGGTCAGATGGGCGAGCGTAATGTCCTTTACAAAGAAAATCCCCGCGGTATCACAGAAGGCTTGGAGCCGGTTGAGCGTGAGGGTGTGCTTGTACAGCGTGTTCGCCGCCAGGTCTTCACCGCGCTTGCTGTCCATGAACAGCGCAATGGCCTGCTCCACGGTCTTAGCTTCCGCAGGAGCCGCTCCGCGGCCCAGATCCGCATCGAGATGTGCTTTCTCAATGGCTCGGGCCTTGTCTTCTGCGGTATCCCAACTGAATGTCTTGCCGCTCTTGCGCGTCTGTTTGCCGTCAATGTTCCACTCCATCCATACAGAGCAGCGGCAGCGACGATAGGTTTTATCGTCTCGATGCGGGCAATTCGCCTTGTGACGCTTATAAAGGATGACGTGCATGCTGCCCTCCCAGTGTTGGGTTGACAGTACGCCAGCAGTACGCGGCGGTCAAGGTTACCAGTAAGTCGTTTGTTGGTGGTTACTTAAGGTTGGTTGCGGGGGGTGGATTTGAACCACCGACCTTTGGGTTATGAGCCCAACGAGCTACCAGACTGCTCCACCCCGCATCTGGATCATAGCAACCGCTTATGAGCACGTCAAACGCAGCGACTGCGTTCGTCGCCAGGGTTGAGCGCCTTTCTCGACGGAACAATGCTGGAAAATGGCTGCGCGCTGCGTGGGTGGAAGAATCAAATTGCCGCGAGATTTCTATGTTCCTTTCATGCGGTTGTGAAAACATGGCATCCTATCTGTGAACGCGGCATCCAACCCGTGTTGCCCAGATCGCGTCCGGATGCATTCCCACTTACCGCGCGAGCAAGTTCGATCGTAAGGAGAGTTCACATGCCGAAGAAACAAGGGACCAGCCGTCAAACTACGCTCAACGCACAACCGCGACTTCACCAGCGCGCTCGGGAGATCCAAACCTACGGCACGGTGTCACACGCCTTGCCGCTTGAATTGGAAGAGTCGGTGCGACTGGAGATGACCGAGCAACTGAATCTGTTGCTCGCCGATACCATGACGTTGCGGGACCTATATAAGAAGTCCCACTGGCAGGTTGCCGGTCCGACTTTTTATCAGCTGCATCTTCTATTCGACAAACATTACAACGAGCAGGTAGAGATCGTCGACACAATCGCCGAGCGCATCCAGTTGCTCGGTGGAATCTCACTGGCGATGGCCGCCGATGTCGCAGAAACCACGCGCATCGAACGTCCGCCACGGGGCAGGGAAGAAGTGCCCGTCCAGATCTCACGCCTTCTCGACGCACACCAAATCATCATTGGACATTGTCGTGAACTTGCGAAGCGGGCGGACGACCTTGGCGACGACGGCACGAACGATCTGGTTGTCAGCGATGTGCTCCGCGCCAACGAATTGCAGGCGTGGTTTCTGAGTGAGCATCTTGTGGCAATGCCACTCGTTCACGCCGAGGATCCGGGAGTGCGAAAAGCCGGATAACTCGGCATCGATGGATTCCAGATCAGCGCGGGCCCAGCACGGGCCCGCGCTTTCGTTTCGATTACTTTGCGCTCCCCACTTTCACGTTGTCGTGATCGTAGTATTCGTAGGCTGACATTGGTTTCTCGCCTCCTTTTTTCCAGATTCGGGAATCTTCCGGCAATTTGTTTAGCACGCGCGCCATTTCGCGTATGTGCATAGCGACTGTCCCGCAACAAGCGCCGATAAAGTTGATCCCAATATCCCGGGCGTTTACCGCATACTCCGCCATATCCTTGCGCGTCAGCTGCAGGGGATCCAACGCGTAAGGAAATTCCGGAAGACTTGTAAAGTCCGGCTTGTCTTTGGGCGTGCGGTAAGCGACCGGCTGACAGGCGAGATATCCGTCGACAGCTTTGCGCATCTGCTCCATCGGTCCGAGAATGTGCTCCGGCGGTCGCAGGCAATTCATGCCGACGATGTCAGCTCCCGCATCGAACAGTATTTTCGCGGCCTCCGCGGCGCTCTTGCCTTCCGCGGTCTCATCCTTGTTCTCGAAGCAGATCGTGACCATTGCGGGCAAGCCAGTTTTCTTTGCGCGCTCCACCGCGATCAGTGCCTCGCCGAGCCATGAAAATGTTTCGCCAATGATGAAGTCCACTCCCTCATCGACCTGCACCGCAAGTTGCTCGTCGAAGGTCTTGCGTACGCGATCCGCCGCGGAAGGACTATCCGGTTCGTACATCCACGTGAGACTGAGATTTCCGGCGACCAGGCATTGATCGCCCGCGACCTCTCGCGCCACACGCACTGCGGAGCGGTTGAGTTCCTCCAGTCGGTTTTCGAGTCCGACGGTCGCAAGCTTATCGCGGCTCGCATAAAACGTTAGCGCCTGCAAAACTTCGGCCCCTGCTTCGCGAAATTCGATGTGCAGTTCGCGCAGTGCCGGAGGATACGTCAGCGCCACCTCTGGAGTGAACGGACCCGCCCGAACCCATCCACGCTTTTCCAGTTCGAGTAAGTAACCACCGTCACCCAGAACTGGCCCATCTTTCAATCGTTCGAGAATGCCTTTCTTTTTCATGCTTGCTCCTGATAGTTAATCATCGATGTACTCGTATTCCGCCTTGATTGGGCAGTTTTCTGTAAAGCGATCTGGACGAAACGCTCGGATGTCGACGCTCTTGCCCTTTCCGTCCAGCACAAGTTCACTCATCACCAGCCCGATCGCAGGGGAGATCTTGAATCCCATGCCGGAAAAACCCGCGCACAGATGGAGTCCGGGAACGCCGGGAGTCTCGCCCAGCAGCGGCCTGGAATCGGGTGTCATGTCGTACACTCCGGTCACACCGCGCATCACCTCCGCTCCTTCGAGCTTCGGAATGCGGCGGCAGGCACGCTCGATAATTTCTTCCAGCGATTCGTCCGAAGCTCGCTGTGGGAAGTTATCGGGATCGACAGGGCGCCTGCCGTAAAAATCGCCAACCAGAAATTTGTCATGCGCGTCGGATCGAAAATAGGTCGCGGTCACCGAGTCGATGCAGGCGCAGCCCCCGCCTTTCATCTCCGGGGCGTTTCGAAGGATGGCGACCTGGTGATATTCGCACTCAATGGGAGGGTTGTATCCCACGCCCGTCAATAGAGGGCGCGCCCACGGCCCATTAGCGACGATGACGACGGGTGCTGAAACTAGACCACTCGACGTGACTACCCCTCGGACACGACCGCCGTCTACAAGCAGCCCTGTCGCCCCGGTTCGCGAGAGATACGTCGCCCCTAGGTTGCGCGCCGCCGACAGAAAATCTCCCGCAACCCCGGCGCCATCGCCATACCCCGAATCTGGTTCGTATGCCGCCAGTTCAATGTCTTCAACCTGCCAATCCGGCTCGAGTTCGCGCAGTTGATATTTGTCGATCAGTTCGACGACTGCGCCCAGAGCGCGCTGCATCTCGACATTGAGTTTCAGTCGCGCAGTCTCATTTGGATGGACAATTCGAATAAATCCAGTCTTGCGAAAATCTCCGGGAGTACCGACGACCTCGTGCCAATTCTGAAACATCTTCAGGCTGATCAGTGCCATTTGCACTTCGGCAGGGAAGCTGTAGTGCATCCGCACCAGGGCAGAGGAGCGACCGCTGCCTCCGCGGCCTACATGATCTTTGTCGATGATTACGATTTTGCCCGCGTTCCGCTTCGCGAGGTGAAACGCAATGGAAGTTCCCATCACACCCGCGCCGACAATAACGATATCCGCGGTCTTAGGGAGTGGAGTTGAATGACCATTGCCGGAGTTCATGCGACCGCCTCTCGCAGTCGTCCTTTTTTCCAATCGCGTAATACTTGGTGCGCTGCATTACGGCCAGGCGCTCCGGTGACTCCACCTCCAGGATGCGTGCCGGCGCCGCACAAATAGAGTCCGTCAATCGGAGTGCGGTACTGCGACCATCCGGGCACGGGGCGCATAAAGAACAGTTGCTCCAGCCGCAGGTCGCCGTGGAAGATGTTTCCTTCAGTCAGTCCGTAGGTGCGTTCTAGATCGAGCGGTGTCAGGACTTGCCTTGCCACGATGGAGCCCGGAACGTTGGGCGCGTACTCGGCTATCTTTTTTATGACTCGGTCGCCGAGCAGTTCGCGGTTCTGATCCCAGGTGCCTTCCTTCAAGTGATAGGGCACGTACTGCACAAAGCAGGTCAGAATGTGTTTTCCAGGTGGCGCTAGGGAGGCGTCGGCGTTGGAGGAGACGACGCAATCGACCCACAGCTCTTCCGGAATCTCGCCAAATTTGGCGATGTCGTAGCAACGCTCGGCAAATTGCAGCGAAGGAACCAGTGTGTAGAAGGTTCGTTCGAGAGCCGTTGCCGTGGGGGATGTTCCCCTGAAACGTGGTTCTTCAGACAACACCATGTTTACTTTTGCGCATGGTCCTTGCATCTTGATGCCGCGCACTGCGAACAGGAAGTCTTCCGGCAGATCCTTGGCATCCACGAACTTCAGGAAAGTTCTCTTCGGGTCGGCGTTGGAGAGGATCACGCGGGCACGCAACTCCGTTCCGTCTTCAAGAATTACGCTGCGAGCGCGGCCGTTTCGAACATCGACATGCGCAACCGAAGCGCCGGTGCGAATCTCAACACCTAGTTTCTTGCCAGCTGCCGCGAGCGCTTGCGTGATCGATCCCATGCCGCCCATCACGTGTCCATAGAATCCCTGCAGTTCGTGCTCGCCCCCGCTGAGCAGATGAAATAGTAATCCGATCGCGGTGCCCGGTTGATACGGCCCACCATGCTTGCCGTAGACATTGTTCGCCAGGAACATCGTCTTCATCTTTTCGGATTCATAATTCTGATCGAGAAATTCACCGAGGCTGCCGGTCAAAAACGAAACCAGCTGCGAGATTTCTGCGCTGGAGATCCCTCGAAACCGTTTGCCCGTGCGAAACAGATCGCTCCAGCCTTTCAGGCTCGAAGTGTCGATCTCCGGCGGCGGCTCCATAAAAAATGGCTGCAGGTATCGCGCCAGCTTTTTGAGCTGATCGTCGACTTGCACGAATCGCGCGGCATCTTTGGTGGAAATCTTGGAGAATTCTTCTCTTGCTCGCTCGCGATCGGCCCACCAGGGTACGACATGGCCGTCGGGAAAGGGAACCTGGATCGCAGGATCGCAGGGAATCATGCGCAGACCGTGATCGGCTAGTCCGAGCTCCGAAATCACTTCCGGCCGGAGCATGCTCGCGATATAAGAGGTCGTGGAGACTCGACATCCAGCTGCTATCTCCTCAGTAACGCAACAACCTCCGACAATGTCGCGGCGCTCTAAGACCAGTGTCGAAAGCCCACCTCGCGCCAGGTATGCAGCGGCAGTGAGCCCGTTGTGGCCCGCGCCGATTACGATGGCGTCGTAAACTCGTTTCGGCCTTGTTTCCTGATCTTGACTACGAGTCACGATAGTTGTCTGAAGTCGAATAACCTTACCGCATCAGTAAGTCAAAATGAAGTTGAAACTCGCGTTTTGTTGAAGTATGCTGTCGTGACCTTAAGTCATTTATCTCTTATCTATGCCGGGAATCGCCAGCAATCGCACTGCACCACCGCTCTACCAACGGCAGGTTAAGTTGCGTCCCCGTTCCGAGGCGAAGCGGACCCGCATCATCGAAGCCGCCACGAATCATTTTGCGGAGCATGGATACCATTCGGCTCGAGTCGGCGATATCGCGACGTCGCTGGGTATCGCGAAAGGCTCCATTTTCCAGCACTTCGGCAGTAAAGACGGATTGTTTTTCGAGGTCTACAAACGCGCAGTGCGCTCTTTCGCCCGCTACCTCGACGCCCCGGCGGAAGTTCGTCAAGCCGGATTTTTCGAAGTGCTGCGTTACTGGCTGGTACGCACTGAACACCTCGTGCATGAAGACTGGATCCCGTACCGAATTTCACTGCTGGGGAATTACGGAACTGATCTCGTTTTGAAGCGAGAGATCAACCGTTTCCTTATCAGCGAAGATCCTTACGGTACCGTCAACTTTGTTCGCTTCGGTCTCGAGCGTCGCGAGCTCCGCGACGATCTCGACATCGAGATGATGGTCTCGATCATCGACTGGATGGTCGAGCGCTTCCAGGATGCGCTTCTCACGGCCGAGCTCGATCCGGGACTATTTCGTCGCCAGGGTGAGTTGTCGGAAAAAAAGGACGCGAGGATTCAGCAGTTTTTGTCCGTATTACAACGCGCGATCGGCACGCCACGCGCAATTTCCGCCAGCGTCCGTCCGAAGCTGAGGGTGAACTATCGCCGCTAAGGATGGTTGATATACGTTATTCTGTCGTGCGTCACGAAATCATCATTGAGCATGCATATGCGGCCATCCATCGAGCAAATTCTTTCCAGCTACAACGATCACGCCCCGCTATCCGAGGCGTCAACCATCCCCGCACCTTGGTATATTGACCCGCGCATCGCGGAACTTGAACGCCTGAATGTGTTCAGCAGGACCTGGCAGTTGGTCGCGCGCACCAGTCAGTTGCAAAATCCGGGCGACTTCGTTTCAACGCGTCTTGCGGGCGAACCTATCGTGGTAGTGCGCGGAGCCGACGGCACGCTGCGCGCGTTTTACAATGTCTGCCGGCATCACGCCGCGGCGGTTGTGACGCAGCCTTGCGGTCAAGCTGCCATCCTGCAATGTCCTTATCACGGTTGGAAATACGGTTTGGATGGATCTCTCAAGGGCATGCCCGAATTCGAAGGAGTCGAAAACTTCGATCGTGCGAAGAACGGATTGTTGCCCATTCGCGTCGAAACCTGGGAACGCTTTGTCTTCGTGAATCTCGATCCCGAAGCGATTTCACTCCACGAGTTCCTCGGTGGATTGGTGCGCCGGGTAGCGCCCCTCGGCATCAGCAAGCTGCACTACTTTGACCGGCGCACCTACGACATCAACTGCAACTGGAAAGTCTACGTCGACAATTATCTCGATGGCGGATATCACGTGCCGCACCTGCACAAGGGGCTGAGTTCGGTGCTCGACTACAAGCAATACACCATCGAGAACGAGGACAATTATTGCCTGCAATCAAGCCCAATGGTTGCGTCAGACGAGGACGCGGCGACGGGTGCGACGCGCAAGGGAGACCGCGCGTGGTATTTCTGGCAATATCCTAACCTGATGATCAACTGCTATGAAGGATACATGGATACCAATTATGTCGTTCCCATCGACGCCGACCACTGCACGGTGATTTTCGATTTCTACTTCAGCGACGTCAGCGAAGCTCGCCACGCATACAACACAGAATCGGTAAACGTCGGCAACCGTGTGCAGGACGAAGATCTCGGCATTTGCGAAGACGTGCAGCGCGGGTTGAAATCACGTGCTTACGGTGCAGGACGGCTGTCTGTGAGGCGGGAGGCAGGGGAACAGCTGTTTCATCGCCTGTTGGCGGCTGATCTGAAGGCCGCTATTCCAGTCCTTGTAGAGACATAACCGCAGGTCATTGCGAATCACTGATGATCTCGCGGAATCGTCTCCTGCCACGTTTTTGATTTCAGCATCTCACCGTCTTTCAACAACTCCCGCGTGTACTTGTAATAGAAATTCTTCTGATCGGTTGTTACCGAAAGATGTCCTCGCCAGGTCAGCGTTCTCCCCTTTAGAGTAAAGACGCTCTCCGCTTCGCCGCGCACCGCGCACGTTTCCGGATGAGCATCGTCGCCTTCATAGGTGAGGTTCTCAAAATCATCCTGTTTGCCCCACGGATATGTATAACCGTCCTTCCCTTTCCAGTGGACCGTCGTTTTCTGCCGTGCTTCGTCGCGCTCGACGGTCCATTCCCCGGGCCAGGGAAATCCTTCGCTCTTAATGTCGGTGCGTTCTTCAGTCGGTTGAGGAGCGGAAAACTCCGGAACCAGTGTTCCGTGTTCTGGCACGACCGGCAACACAAGGCGCGACCCGTCGGTGCCGCCGAGTTCGAGCGAAGTCGTCATCGCAAAGGGCGTCGGCAACATCATCGGCCACAGCGCATTTGAAATCGCAACCCGAATGCGATGACCTTTCGGGAACACCCACGACGTCAGATGCATCTCGATGTTTATCGGATAGACTTTTCCCGGCTCCAAGTCGCGCGGTTCGCTCATCGTGTCCCGCTGCGCACCGTTAATTCCGGCTCCCGTGATTTGCGTGACCGTCCCGTCGGGAGCAATATCCGAGAGCCGAGCGAACCAGTCCGCCAGAGGCGCGGTCGCGGAGGCTTGCAACAGAGCGCGTGGTCGGCCGAGGATCGCGACTTCCAGTTTCAAGGGCGCCGAGTCGTAAACCAGACTGAACGCGTCAACGGGCCGCGGATCGCTTAACAACTCTCCCCACCAGAAGCCCGCTTCCACTCCGACTGTTGGAACGTATTTCAGTTGGTGCGTGTCACGCGTGCCTGCGGAATCGGCCAGGGTGTGGTTCGCCTGCAAGAATAAGGTAGTATCTCGTGCACTCGCGGGCGGCCAAACATCTTCCCGTCGCCACTCTCCCGGCACACTTTGCAGGTTTGGATCTGGAGCGTGCCAGTGCTGCATATAAATGACCAGCCGCGGATCCTGAATCACTCCCGTGTCGCGTCCTTTCAACCAGTAATCGAACCACCGGACAGCCTGATCCCGCCACTCAACTCGTGGACCGAAGTCGGCGTCGTTGGGGTACGAATGATTCCACGGCCCGACAATCGCTTTGATCGGCGCCTTCGACCGCATCAGCATGTCGATGACGTTATCGCGATAGCCATCCTGCAAGCCTCCAATTAGAAAAGTCGGGATCGTAATTTCACTGAGTGGCCGGACGCGAGCGCGCCAGAACGGGCCGTCATGTTGATGTTTCAGATAAAGCAGAGACCACGGTGGCGAATCAAAGCGTGGTCCCAGGGTTTTTGCGTCGAGCGAATAGTCGGGCGCTCCGACCCAGCCTTGTGCCATGTCCATGTTCAATTCGAATTCATCGACGTGCGCGATCCCATCGATGTAGTGAACGTCATCATGAAATAACTCTGCTGTGGCATGTATTGCCACGATTGCTTTCAGGCCCGGCGCGTGACGCATCGCCATCTGCAGAGCAGTAAATCCGCCCCACGAAATTCCGAACATCCCCACGTTGCCGTTTGACCAAGGCTGGTGCGCGAGCCATGCGATGACTTGCTCGCCATCTTCTTGCTCTTGTTCGGAGTACTCGCGCTCCGGTGGCACGCCTTCGCTCGCGCCAAATCCCCGAATATCAACTCGCACACTCACGTATCCACGACGTGCAAAGTATGTGTGCTTTGGATAGTCTCCCGCAGCGGTTCCGTCGTCTTTGCGATAGGGCAGGTACTCAAGCAGGGCTGGGAATTTTTCGCCACTCTTCGTTCCGTCCGGCATGTACAAGGTCGCGGCAAGACGGACGCCATCCTTCATCGGAATCCACGCTTGCTCCATACGAACTCCGTAAATTGGAGGCGAAGGCGGTTCAGCAGCAAACAAGCAAGAGGAGAAGAGAATTAGGCAGAGGATCCATGTTGCTTTTGCCAAAGCAGTCTCCGGTGCAACCGTGACCCGGAGTCAGTCTGGCATGCCCTGTTCGCGGCGTAGGACGCGCAAATCGATTCCGAGTTGTTCCGCTTTCTTATACAGGTGACTTCGCTCCAGGCCAAGAGCTTTTGCCGCGACACTGACATTGTGGTGGGTGCGCTTCAGTTCAGCCAGAATCACTTCACGCTCGAACGATTGCACTCGCTCCGACAGAGGGCCAGAACTGATTCCGACGCCAGAAGTGGCTACGTTGCCGGCATTCTTAGGCAAGGCCATCTCAACGGTGGCCAGATCAACCTGACCTTCGGTCGCGAGCAGCATCAAGCGTTCGACCATGTTGCGCAATTCGCGAACATTCCCCGGCCATGCATAAGATTGCAGCGCTTCCATGGCGTCGCTGTTAAACGGAATGGGCTTCCATCCATTCTGCGCACACACTTGCGTCGCAAAATGTTCTACGAGGGATGGAATATCGTCGCGTCGCTCTCGCAGTGGCGGAAGTACCAGTGGGAAAACGTAGATCCGATGAAATAGATCCTGACGAAACTTTTCTTCCTTGACGCGCGCTTCGAGATCACGATGCGTGGCGACGACTACTCGCACACTTACCGCAATCGGCTTGTCGCCACCGATTCTCTCAACCTCGCCTTCTTCCAGCACTCGCAACAGCTTCGCCTGCATGTTGAGGGGCATGTCGCCGATCTCATCCAGAAAGATCGTTCCCTGATCGGCCTGTTCGAATTTTCCAATGTGACGTCCGGACGCTCCTGTGAACGAGCCTTTCTCGTGCCCAAAAAGCTCGGACTCAATCAACTCCGCTGGCACGGCCGCGCAGTTGAGCGTCACGAAGGGTCCACCTGCCCGCGCGCTTCGTTCGTGGATGGTTCGGGCGATCAACTCCTTGCCCGTACCGGTTTCCCCCAGGATGCACACGCGCGACTCACTGGCGGCCACACGCTCCAGTTGCGCCATCACGCGACGCATTGCCTCGCCCTTCCAGACGATCTCGTGCTTGCCGAGTCTCTGTCGCAGTTGCCGGTTCTCCCGCTCCAGGCGCTGCAGTTTGAGTGCGTTATCGACAGTGAGTAAGAGTTTGTCC
The DNA here is from genome assembly GCA_963733715.1 of uncultured delta proteobacterium. GTDB lineage: Bacteria > Desulfobacterota > Binatia > Binatales > Binataceae > Binatus. The sequence continues at coordinate 99,888 of CAVTEN010000027.1, read as the reverse complement.
GTGGAGATCGGTTTCTCAAGGAAGTCTAGAGCGCCCAGTCGCGTTGCTTTCACTGCCATTTCGATGTGAGCCTGCCCTGACATCATCACCACGGGCGCAGTGACTCCTTGCTGTTTCAGTTCCTCCAGAAGTGTCAGGCCGTCTTTGCCTGGCATTACGACGTCGGACAGGATCAGATCGAAAGGCTGTCCTTTGGCGAGTTCCAGAGCCTTCCCTGCGTTATCGCATACGGTAGCCTCGTGGCCCGCCAAGCGGAAGGCACGCGACAACGATGCCAAAGTGTTGGCTTCATCATCGACGATCAAAAGATGTGCTTTAGGCGGCAACGTTCCTCCTTGATAGTCATCCCCGTCCGGCATTCTTCGGTAATTCGATCACGAATGTAGTTCCACGCTCCGGCTCGCTATGCACGCTGACTCGGCCGCCGTGATCGCTGACCACCGACTGCACGATCGCGAGCCCGAGTCCTGTTCCGTGCTGTTTGCTGGTGTAATACGGCGTAAAGATGCGCTCGCATTCTTCGCGCGTCAAGCCAGTACCAGTGTCAGCTAATTCGATCACCGCGTTGCCGCCGTCGTTGCGCGTTCTAAGAGTGAGTACGCCGCCATCGGGCATAGCATCCATGGCGTTGAGTACAAGGTTCGAGAGTACTCGGTGTAGCAATTCCGCATCGGCAGAAATGGGCTCGAGATGCTCATCCAGGTGCAAGGTGCAGGTGATCGCGGCGCGTCCCGGAGCCTGTAATTGAGCTTGAAACAACTGGAAAACGGCGGTCACAATTTCATTCACCTGCACCGGTCGCAGTTGCGGCTGTGGCATCTTCGAAAATTCGCTGAAGCGGCCAATGATGACCTTCAAGTTTGAGATTTCCGCCAGCAAGGTCTTCGAACTCTCGCCGAATACTTCATCGAATTGCTCCGGGCTCTGCGTTCGCGCCCGAATCAGATTCTCGACCGTGAGTTGAAGGGGGAATAGGGGATTCTTTAATTCATGTGCCAAGCGGCGCGCCAATTCCCGCCACGCCGCAACTCGCTCTGTTTGCAACAGCCGTTCTCTCTGTGCCAGCAATTCGCTGGTCATCCGGTTAAATGACTCGGCCAGTTGAGCAACCTCGTCGTGGCCCTGCACTTCCACGCTGGTGTTCCAGTTTCCTTCCGCAACGTCTCGCGCCGCTTGGGCCAACTGTTCCACTGGACGCGTCACTCGAGCCGCGGCCCAACTGCTCAACAGAATCGCCAGAACGATCCCGCCCCCGCCGGCAAGGAGTGCCGCGTCGCGGATCCGACGTGTCAAATCGACGTACTGCCGCCGCGAATTCCCAATCAGCAGCACCGCCAAGAGCGGGCGATCTCTTCCGACTCCGCGCAGCGGAATGGCATGAAAGACTTCTTCATCCGCCTGATTCGACGACCAGTTTATGACCGTTGTCATTTCCCGGTCACTTTGGCGAACCGCGCCAATCAAAGGCTCGAACTTTTCCGCCGGCCGATTTCCGTTGCCCGTACCGCCGGAGGCGTTTGGGGCGAGCAATTGATCCATAGAAAATCGATCGCCACGATTTTGATAAAGAAGTGCCCGCATGTCCGGGGGCAATTCCAGCGCTGCCAGAAACGTTTTGTCGAGACGTCGGCCGCCAATGACATACACGGGATGATCTCCAGCGCGGGTCGCTCTTACAGCAAACAACCCCGTCGCGCTTGAGTCCTGTAACTCTTCCAGCTTCAGAAACGCGCCTTCCTGATTGAGGCCCGCCAGATTGTCGAACCCGCTCTCGGGATAACCGAACTTAGCCGGAGACTGCGCAGACGAAATGATTACGCCGCGCTCATCGACCAGTTCCAAGAAATCCAGTTGATGACTCTCTGCCATTGATCGCCCAAGGTCAAAGTATTCCGCCGAGTCTGCGGGCGTGCCGCTCAGTGCTGACGCCATCCGGATGACCGGGTCGGACGTCGCGATCGCTTGAACTCGCTGAGCCACGTCGTCGCCGCGACGGTCGAATTCCCGCTGAAACTGCGCGACCAGCGTCGCGGTCCGCTCGCTCTCACTCTTTTCAAAGGCACCCCGGGTCACCGCCTGCACCAGCCACGCGACCGCGCCGACGGAGAGAATCACCGTCAGGGTAAAGATGACCAGCAATTTGCGGCGAAACGTCATGGCCTCGCGTTCTCCAGCCAAGCGTCCGACAAATCACATGTCCCGTCTGGCAGCAAGGTCCAACCTTTCACTCCAGCTGCCGACATGTAAGACACAGGCAAGTGGAATAACGGGATCAGGCGTCTCGTTGCCAGCAACGCCTGTTCCGCGGCATATAGATTTTCGACTGAGGCACTTCCGCCCGGTGCAATGGTTCTCCCGGACAATCCGACTTGAAATTCAAACTGTTGCAACGCGATCCATGGATTCGAGGATGCCAGCGGGATTCGGACCAAACGAAGATCGGTTCCGGAGTTTGCAGTCGGCTGGAGGGACAACCCTCCGTCTCTTGCGTTCAAAGCGATGCGCTCCGCCAGCAAGCGGTCCAGCGGATCGCCGTTGTCGTACCAAAGCTTCCAGGGGGGAACCGAAAGCGCCTGCCCTCGTAATTGACGAGCTCTTGGCAGATCCACCGAGGAGGAGAAAACGAAACCATATCCGCTCATCCACGTCGGAAGAATGCTTCCGGTCGGCAACCCCGCGCCTTGCAGCAAGACGTCGCGGATGGCTCCTCGTTCCACGCTCCATCCCAGGGCCTCGCGAAGAGATTGCTCTTGCGGCGATGAAACTTCGTGCATGAAGACAAGCGCCAACAATTCCATCGGCTGAGAAGTGACCAGTCGATAGCTCTCCTGTGAGAACCGATGCACCTGCTCCGGCGCGACCTCCACCAAATCTGCCTTGCCCATTTGCAAGGCCGTCATCTGATCACGAAAACCTTTTCCCAGGTCGATTTCGATCGAATCGAGAAATGGTCGCCCTCGCCAACAGTTTTCATTCGCTGCCAAAGTTAAGTGAGTTCCCGGCTGCCAAACCGGCACGCGAAACGGTCCGGTCCCGCTCAACGATCCATCCGCGTTTCGCTTCACAATGGCGTTTCGGGTCAACGCCAGTTCCGCCAGCAAATCGATTCCCGACATACCGTGGCCCGATGTATCACTATCGATGACAACCGCGTCTACTTCTGCGCGCACACTCCACGACGGATTCGCGAAACGCAACGATGATGCGACGATCTCAGCGGTAAGCGGTGTTCCATCCTGAAATTGCACACCGCGACGCAGCAGAAACCGCCACTGCTGATCTCCCCCTGCTGGCTGCCACGACTCTGCGAGCGCAGGTTTCACGCGACCGGGGTCGTCTACCTTCACTAATGTGTCGAAAATTAGAGAAGTCAGACCAAGGCGTCCGAACGAATCAGGAACCGAGCGATCTGCGGGATCCAAAGACGACGGTGCCGCTCGCATCTCCACGCGCAGCGTTCCTCCGTATCTCGGCCGAGTCTCCGCATGTGCGACCAGTGCCGCAATCAGCAAGCTACTGGCTGCAAGCCACTGCCAACCGAAACGCTTCATAGTTGCCCGTTCCTGGATTCCTGGTCACTGCGATGGCAGTGTCGCCTCGTCCTTCTGTCCACAGCGCTGAAATCGCGCCCGGGAAATCGACTGCCACGCTCACCGCCACTGGATCTCGGTCCGGAACCTCATACGCACGCACCGAATCCGACCCCTCAGTCGTACTTGTCGCCAGCACTTGCCAGCCCGCCCCGCAGCCCGTCTTGACGCCCGTCAAATCGCTGCCCCAGTTCAATTTCACCGTTCGATCGGTATTGCCGTCCGAAATATGAACTTGCCCATCGACGCTGGCGAAAAGTAAAAAGACATTCTCGTCGCGCTGGATCAATGCCGCCGAATAAAACTTCGAGACTGTTGTTGACTTTCCGCCCGTATAAGTCAGTGCGCCCGTGAAGAAGTTCCGATCCGGAGCGAAGAATGCCTGCATAGGCGTTGCGGAAGAATCATTTCCGGCCCCGGTGCTCGCGGAACCAGTGTTCACGGCTGAACCAGCAAGCGGCCAGGGATCGTCTCCGCCATGACAATTCAAAACTGTCGCTCCGCTGACCGCATGGCAGACGACCCCCGGTAGATAAACGGCCAATCCGTCTCTACCGAGCAACATTCTTCCACGCAGGTCCCGTGGCCATGGCTTGTCGTGCGCAATCTCGAGTACTCGTTCGCGTTGCCAGGTTCCACCTTGCGATCGGTAGATCGAAACTCCCTGGGAGTCGAGCACCGCAATTCGAGTCGGGGCGGCGCCTTCTTCGAGCACTGCCAAGTCAAGAATCGGATCCGGTTGGCTCCACAGAAAGATCTTCCTCAGGGTCAGTGGCACCGATTCATGTCCCGGAGCCGCACTCGCTGGCCTCGGCGTCGACACCATCGCGACCGCTGGTTCGTCAGTGCCTCGCCGAACCTGAGCGACCCACACGTAAGCCGTCTGGTTCTCCGAGAGCGAAACCGTAACGACAGTCACCGCCGGATCGTTTGTCGCGAAGTGGGCGCCCATCGCGCCCAGCGCCGTCCGCAGCCCGTTCTGGATGATCTCAGTCTCACGCCGTCCTAGCGAGGAGCGATTCTCCACTACCAACGACACGGCGCCGCTGCCTACGAGAGTCACAATCATGCGAGCCAATTGCTGTTCAGGAGCGCTCCAATCGATAGCGCTCGCTGCGATTGCTGATGCAAGAATCACGACAGAAACTCGCGCCGCGATGCGGAGAGTGGATGCGAGGCGACAAGCGCGGCTCACGGAGTTCAAAATGACCTTTGGGATGACCAAATTATAACGGCTCGTCACCCGAATGAACCCCCAGCCGCTCTGTACTCTTTGGACACCGCCAGCCCCACTTAGCCATCATTGCTTCGGTTCGGTCTTCGCTGCCTGCTGGGAAAAGAACAGCCGGAATACTTGTCCAAAGATGAATTCCTCGGCCAACAGCGCCACTGCCAGCGACAAGACCATCCCCGCCAAGACCGCCACGAATGTGATTGCCATTTGCATAAGATCCTCGATTCTGGGCAAAACGCCCGACGCCAGATCTATATGCATCCCCTCTGCCTTCGTTCAAGCTGTTGTAAATACAGGGCTTATATTGTTTGCAGCCTGACGAAAGGTATGTCCCGAGACACAGCGTGTGCCTGCCCTGACACACATTCGCGAAACTTGCAGTTCCGCATTCGTAACAGTCGCCAAATTTCCGTGAAGGCACCCAGATCACGACGCTAAAATCCGCCACGCTCGATCGTCCACGAAAGGAGAAACATGGCCGACGAAACTTCGCACTTTCACCGCTTCGTTTGTTTATGCGACGACCTGCTCGACCTCGGGAAGGATTTTTCAATCCTCTTGTTGGTTGTGCTTTTCCTGTTCTTTGGAACCTTCTTGAGAAAGAAGCTGAACGATCTGGGGATTAAGGAAATCGGGCCGATCACATTATCAGACGTTCAACAGCAAAATCAGGGCGCCAAGGCTGCCGCTCTTCAGTTGTCGTCTTTGAATCAACAGGCGTCTGAGATCGAAGCCGAGTTGGCCACGGTAGCTGCTCGAAATCCCGGCGCCGCTAAAGACATCGCTCCGATTAAAGGTGAATTAAGCGCGCTCGCGAGCCAAGTGAGTTCCGCCGATCAGTCGCTCAAGACCACGATGCTCTCTCAGCAAAGTGTTCTCACCAAAGCATCCGCTCAAACCGTCGAGAGCACAGGATGGATTTATGTCGGCCAGGCGGACGAAACGAAACAAGCCTGGTCCGGCATCGGCGCCAAAAATCTCTCTCCAACTCCTTCGACGCCTAAGTTTCAGGCTGGGCAAACCCTCGTCCTCGCGTCGGATGTTTATGTTCACAACAGCCCGCCAGCGGGTAGTTTCAGAAACCAGGGAGATGTTGTGGCCGTATGGAACAAAGGGGATCGGGTGGAAGTTCTCGATCAGGACGCCTCGCATGCCCGGGCCGGTGGATGGTTCCTCTGGCTCAAAGTGAAGCACCTCGGCTAGTAAATACGTTTGGGAAATTGCTGACTCTAGGAAGTGGAGGGGGTCCGTTGAGAGCCTTCAAGCGCCCGGCCGCCGCCGTCTGGGGTAACGGCTTGTGGGGTTCTGTGGGTGCGGCCGGGCGATCCTATGACTAGAAGGCCTAGTTCAATTGTGCTTAATCTAAGTCGTACGGCCCCTGTTTTCTGTGACCGCCGTCACAGTTGCGCGTGATCTTCCTCATCTTCGAAATAAGCGCCCAGCTGCACTTGGAATCCTCTGCGTATCTTCGTGCTTTTCGTAGTTCTCTTCCTCCCATTCAGCCGCGAAATCCGCTAGCTCACATTCGCGTGTGACCGGAATCACCGATCATCTGACCGCGAGTTCTTACACTCACCATTGAGCGATCCACAATGCTCATCCCATTTTCGGAGATCGATACATCATGGCCTACGTAATCACTGACAACTGCATCAAGGACTCCCTCTGTGTCGAAGTTTGCCCGACCGATTGCATCCACCCCAAGCAGGACGAGCCGGAGTTCCAAGCCTCCACGCAGATGTACGTCGATCCCGAAGGCTGCATCGACTGCGGCGCGTGTATCCCCGCGTGTACTTCGGACTCGATTCACGCGCTCGAAGATGTGCCCGAAGACAAAAAGGAATTCATCGAGAAGAACGCAGCATTCTACAAACACTAGTGAGTCAACCCACCTATACGCGCGATTGATGGGTGTTGGCTTTTGGTAAACCAACCTGCGTCGACGCCCGCCGATCGTCCTCCGATCTTCGCTACCGGCGTTGACTTCCTATTCCGACCCCGCTATCGTTGCGGCGCCATGAACATCGTCAAAGCCACGCGCCACTTTGAAGAGTGGTTGGGACATCGAACTGATCTCGTCCAGAAAGATCTCGAGCTCAAGCATGAGAGCATGAAAGCCGGGGTCTTCCCGTTCCTGCGCGCTACCTATTACCGCTGGGCGCAAGCTTGGCCTGAGGTCTGTCCTGACTTGGCGAAAGCTCCGCAAGTGCTCGCGGTCGGCGATCTTCACGTAGAAAACTTTGGCACCTGGCGCGACGTCGAAGGTCGCCTGATCTGGGGTGTCAACGATTTTGATGAAGCGTATCCGATGGCTTATGCGAACGATCTCGTCCGCTTGGCTGTCAGCGCGCATCTCGCCGTCGAAGCCGGCCATCTCCCGCTCCGGCGTAAAGACATCTGCGACGCTCTCCTCGATGGATATCGCGAGAGCCTGCAGGCGCAGGGTCTGCCGTTTGTCCTGGGCGAGAAGAATGAATGGCTCCGTGAGATTGCGGAAAGCGAACTGCGCGACCCTATTCACTTCTGGGCGAAGATGGACGCATTGCCAACCGTGAAAGGACCCGTCCCCATCAGCGCAGTCGATGCGATCGAGCATCTTTTGCCCGCGCACGATCTTTCGTATCGTTTGGCGCGTCGTGTCGCTGGGCTCGGTAGTTTGGGACACGCTCGCTATGTCGCCATCGCGGATTGGAAAGGTGGCCGCATTGCTCGCGAAGCAAAAGCGCTCGTTGCTTCAGGATGTCACTGGGCTGGCGGGTATGAGGGTGCGTCAGAAATTCTCTACCAGACGATCGTCAGCCGTGCCGTTCGCTGTCCTGACCCCTTCGTCCAACTGCGCGGGCATTGGATTGTCCGCCGCCTCAGTCCGCATTGCTCTCGAATCGAGCTTGCGACCTTGAAAGCTGCGGGCGAAGAAATGCGCCTGCTGCACGCCATGGGATGGGAGACCGCGAATGTCCATCTTGGAACGCCTAACGCACGCAAACCGATTCTTGCGCATATTCAAAAACAGAAGCGCAGATGGCTGCATCACGCCACCGAAGCGATGTTGAAGAGAGTTCGCGCCGACTGGGAAGTTTGGCGGAAGGACGGCTCGGGTTAGCTGGAGCTCAGATCAGCCTCAAGCGACGCCGCTGCGGGGAGCTCCAACCGCCAGAGCGATCCCGGCTACCGGACGCGCCAGCGGAGCCAGAGCAATCCCGCGCTCAGGGTCGTAGACCAGCGTCCACTGGCCGGCGCAATCGTCACAGAGCCAGTAGTGTTCCACCAAACGTTGCTGCCGGCGGGCGCGAACAAATGGAGGCGCAGTGGATACCCCAGGTTTGGCGAGGCGTTCCGTTTCCACTAGAAAAAGTTTCCCATCCCGCAGTCGCAGGAAGGGCTTGCAGCATTGGGCGTTCGCGCACCGGCTCAACATAAATCCACCATCCACTTCGCCACTGTCGGCAGACAGCCGTGGAATCCTTCTCGTTAGCACGTCGCGTGCCACCGATTTTCCTGAGTTGCCCCTCAGGATTCTCCGAATTTCTCGAGCGTCCGTTATGAACAGTCATACGTTTTTGCCGATACTTCGGCAACGCTGCCGAATGTGCGTCGCTGATGCTTTGGCCCGCACCCGATACCTGCACGCCATTACCAGTCAACCGTCTCAGACCCACCGTGTCCACTACATTTTTTCGATTTCCCCCATCAGAAAAACCTTTATGTTGATCTGCAACTCGGCTATAGCGACTGGCACTCAGCAGTCCCCTGAAAATCTGACGTAGCATTTTTCAAGACATGGATGAGAGTAGAGATTGCCGCTGTTGCCGTAATATCACTTCTGAAATCCAGAGGTGTCCACCTTGTCGCGTTGTCGATAGGATGGGATTCTGATTGCTACTTTGACTTTCGACGGTTCACTCGACCACTTTGCCAAATCAGGAATTGTTCAGCGGGATTGTTCTGGTTACGAAGCTTGCTGGCTTCCGGGCGCTTGCCTGGTCCGGCGACATGCTCTACGCCTCGCGCGGATACGAACTCTTCCGCGTGCGCATTAAAGATCCAATTGGGGATCTCAATTGGCAATCCGTCGCCAAATTCCGTCCCGGATGGAAGCGGCAGCTCACCTCTGCAAATAGGCTGAGCTCGCGCCTATTTCGCGACGGATTTCACGCTCTCGCCGTGCTTCCCAGCGGCGGATTTGTTGCTGCAATTCCCGGATCCATCCTGACTCTCGACCCCGACACGAAGGAATTCCGCCGCACCCAAACGATTATCCGAGGCACACGTCCGCTGCACATCACGGCAGTTACTGGCGGAGCAATCTATTGGGGAGAATATTTCGACAATCCCACTCGCGAAGAGGTCCACATCTACGGATCGACCGACTTCGGTGCGACCTGGAACGTCGCTTACACATTTCCCAAAGGCGCGATTCGCCATGTCCACAACATCATTCACGACCCGTTCGCAAATTGCCTTTGGGTGCTGACCGGGGATAATGGTGACGAGTGCCGTATTCTCCGCGCCACCTGCGATCTCAAAAACATTGAGCCTGTGATGCGGGGTCGCCAGCAGGCACGCGCTGTTGCCGCCATTCCAACGGACGACGGCCTCTATTTCTCCTCCGACACTCCGCTCGAGTCCAACTTTATTTACCGCCTCGATCGCCAAGGGAAGCTATTGCAACTCGCCGCCATCACCGGTTCTTCGATTTACGGCTGCCGGGCAGGAAATCATCTGTTTTTTTCTACGATGGTCGAGCCCAGTGAAGCGAACCGCGATCGCTCTGTGCGCATTTATAGCGCGCCGACGCAACGCGCCGACCAGTGGCAGGCAGTGCTCTCTTGGGAAAAAGATCGTTGGCCGATGCGCTTCTTTCAGTATGGCAACGCCTTGCTGCCCGACGGCTACAACAGCACGCGATGTCTCGCCGTTACCACGGTGGCGGTTCACACCGACGACATGGTGATGTCGCTCTACTCCGTGAATCCCTAACGATGCTCTGCCGTAATATGGGTTGAACCTGAAAATCTCAATTGCCCCGTCTCGCCTATTACCGTCGTATCTTCAGCGCCTATCTTTTGGGCGGCAAGAGCCATCTCACTTTTTGGCACGACACGCCTGCGGAGAATCCGAATTTCACGGCTGGCGAACTTGGCGAATACTACATGCTCTTCGCCGAGAAAGCAGACTATCAGGGAGCCTACGACCCGTCTGGTATTCCGCAGCTCGACTATCACGGGCGCATCGGTCTGCAGTACAACCCAATCGCAATCGCGCAATTCGGTCTCGGCAATTACAACCTGTGCAGCCGCACGGGTGATTCTGCGAGGCGCACGAAGTTCTTCCAGAGTGCCGACTGGCTTGCTTCAAATCTTGAGCAGAATCCGCACGGGCTATGGGTCTGGAACCACCGGTTCGACTGGGAATATCGGGAGACGCTCAAAGCGCCGTGGTACTCGGCGCTAGCGCAAGGGCAGGGTATTTCGGTTCTAGTTCGCGCTCACAAAGAAACGGGTGACGCGCGCTATCTCGATGCCGCGCAGCGTGCCTTTGCCAGCTTTCAGCAGCCAATCGAAAACGGCGGTGTGGCTTTCACCGACGCAGGCGGAGATCTCTGGTTCGAGGAGTACATCGTCTCCCCGCCCACCCACATCTTGAATGGATTCATCTGGGCCCTTTGGGGAGTCTACGATCATTTCCTCGCCACGCGCGACGAAACGGCGCAGGAGCTTTTCTCCCGCGGCGTGCGCACGCTCCTTCACAATCTCGATCGCTATGATCTCGGATTCTGGTCGTTGTATGAACAAGCCGGCACGCGCCTACAGATGGTGGCCAGTCCGTTCTATCATCAGTTACACATTGTGCAGTTGCGGATCATGCACCGGCTGACCGGTGAAGTCCAATTCGCCCGCGTGGCCGATCGCTGGGAGAGTTACAGCCGCAGCCGCAGCAACCGCACGCGGGCGCTCTGCTACAAAAGCGCCTTCAAACTCTGTTACTACTAGAGCGCGTGAAGATCCTCTACGTCTCGCAATACTACCCGCCGGAGATGGGCGCGCCAGCCGCTCGTGCTTCCGAACTCGCCCGGCACTGGGCGCGTGCCGGACACGATGTTTCAATCTTGACGGGATTCCCAAATCATCCAACAGGGGTCGTGCCGCCAGAATGGCGTGCCCGCCTCCGCCGCCTCACATACCGCGAGGCGATGGACGGAATAACTATCTACCGCACCTGGCTCTGGCCGCTGCCCAATCGCAAAGCACACGAACGAATGCGCAACTATACGTCGTTCTGTGTGTCGGCCTCGCTCCGTGGACTGACCCTTCCCCGCCCTGACGTGATCATCGTGTCGTCACCGCAATTGTTGGTTGGACTCTCGGGATGGTGGCTCGCCTTTGTGAAGCAAATTCCACTCATATTCGAAGTGCGGGACCTCTGGCCCGAATCGCTGGTTGCCGTCGGCGCAGGCCATGAGAATTCCTTGCTGCACACAACCTTGGCGAAGATTGCGGGATTTCTCTACGAACACTCGAGTCTAATTGTGGTTGTCACTCCAGCCTTCAAGGATCACTTGATTAAAGAGTGGCGCGTGCCGTCAGAGAAAATCGCCGTCGTCGAGAACGGAGTCGAGACAGACCTATTTGCTCCATCCCCACCCTCAACCACTCTCGCGCTACGGCAAGCACTCGGTGTCGAGTCGAATTTTCTGGTCTGTTATGTCGGCACCATGGGTATGGCTCACGGCCTCGAGACTTTGCTGGACGCCGCCGCCAGACTCCAGCAGCAAAACCCGTCCGTCGTTTTTCTTCTGATCGGAGAAGGCGCCGAAAAACAACGCATCAAGGATCTGGCCCAATTCCGCGGCCTTGCGAACGTTCGCTTTCTCGACCAGCAACCCCGCGAAAAGATTCCGTCCTACATTGCTGCCGCGGACGCGTGCGTCGTTTTGCTGAAGAAGACTGATGTCTTCAAAACCGTTATTCCCACCAAGATGCTGGAATTCATGGCCTGCGCCCGTCCAGTGATTCTCGGAGTCGACGGACAGGCGCGGCAAATCGTCGAACAAGCCAACGCCGGCATTGTTATTGAACCTGAGAACTCGCAAGATCTGACTCACGCGATCAATCGGCTAGCGGTAAATCGCGCGCTCGGAGAAACGTTCGGTCGAAAGGGAAGGGAATATATTCTGCAGAATTTCTCTCGCCGCAGCACAGCGGAAAAGTATATCGACATTCTCGCGAGGCTCGTCCCAAGCCCAGCCTCGCACTAGCGACTATTTTCACCGCTATGTCGATTTACTACGGATGGACTGCGTAAATAGAAACGGCCGTCGCCGCGTTCATCGCCGCTTCGAAGGTTCGCCCCGCTAAAACCTTCCCGCCGCTTACCGGGATAAATAAAATGTCATCCGCCTGCAATGTCATGTCCGGCGATTTGGCTTCCAGCATCTTCTTGATTTCAAGTTTCTGCTCCGTCATCCCTGTCGGGCCTTTGCGGATGATTCGGGCCGCACTTAATTTCGCAGTTCGGTTCGTCCCGCCGGCAAGCGCGAGAGCCTGCAAAACGGTCAGAGAACCGTTATCCACTAGCAATCCAGCCGGGCGGCCGACATCCCCGACGACGTAAACAATGGGCGCCCGAGGTACGGTAATCGTGTCCCCCGGCAGGATGTCGATATTGCCGCTCACATCGTCAGCAAGATTTCTCGGCAGATCCACATGAATCGGTTCTGGCTGGTTTCGCCGAAGCACGGCAATCTTGCGCGACGCCGACGCCGTGAATCCGCCGGCTTGGGAGATGACTTCGTAGAGCTTATGGCTCGCCGTGTCCGGATAAATCCCAGGCTTTCCCACTTCTCCAAGGATCGTCACGCCCTGCGATGCAGCTTCATCCACGAAGATCGTCACGTGCGGGCTGCGGACGAAGCCGCCATCCTCGAGCCGCTTCTGGATCAGCGTCTGAGCCTCTTCCTGTGTCAGTCCGTCGACGTGCACATAATCGATCAAAGGAAGATAAACATCTCCAGCGTTGCTCACTCGTACTTTGCTCGATAGCTCCGGTACGTTGTACACGCTGACTTCAAGCAAGTCTCCGGGACCCAGCTTCGCCACCGTCGCCTCTTCGGAGATGCTCTTTGAGGCATCGTCTGTCTTCGCAGCTTGTCCTGTAGACGCGCTGACCGTCGCATGCGACATCGGCTCGGCCGCTGGGAGGCTGGTGGGGGATGTCGTCTGTTCCGGATTCTTGCTTGTCTTTGCAGGTTGTTGGGCGGCAGCCAAGCCCGTCAGGATCAAAATTGCCGCAAACCCGCACATCCTTTGGCCGCGGCGAGGGAAACGAGAGCTGCCCAACTTCATCAGAAAGACCCCTGACCTGTTGCGTGAAATTTCACTGAAGTTTAGCACAGCCATATCCGCTTACTTCCATGGATTCGCAAACCCTTGTGTTAGTTTTCCACAGGTTTTTTGCTCCTCTCTGATTGAAACTCAGCGTGTCGTGCTGCTAGATTCAGGACACTCTTAAAACCAACAGGAATCATTTCACTCACTACTATCGGCAGGACGTCGCTGCGATACTTGCGTTGAACGATTGCGTAAAGTGCGTGCCTAACCCCCTATCGCACGTCGAGGTGGCGTAGTTGACTGTTATTTGTTTGGGACTGTTTCTCTCGGCCCTGTTTTCGTCGTTCGTACTGACACGGTACGTCCGAGATTTCGCTAATGCGCGCGGATGGGTTGCGGTTCCCACCCAGGAGCGCCATCTCCATTCCAGTCCTCTGCCGCGTTTGGGCGGCGTCGCCATCTTTCTTAGCTTCTCCTGCTGCATGGGACTCGCGGCGCTGTGGGTCCTCCGCCATCCGCAATTGCATTCGCCCCACTTCCTGCGAACCATGGCCACGATCATGGTGCCCGCCGCCCTGATCTTCCTGCTCGGCGTTTACGACGATCTCCGCGGCGTCGGTCCTTACGTGAAATTCACGGTGCAGGGAATTGCGGCCACCATGCTCTACGCCGGGGGCTTGCGCATCGTAAACATCCCGGTTGTCTTCGGAGACCGAGTCCTTCCTTGGTATATCGGCCTGTTTTTCACGGTCGTCTGGGTTTTGGCCATCACCAACGCCTTCAACTTGATTGACGGCTTGGACGGCCTGGCTGCCGGATCTGCACTCTTCTCGACGATGGTCGTCTTCGTGGTGGCGCTGCTCAATGGGCCGAACCTGGTCGAGCTGATGACGCTGGTGCTAGCTGGCGCGATTCTCGGATTTCTTCGCTTCAACTTTAATCCCGCCACCATCTTCCTCGGAGACTCCGGTAGTCTCTTCATCGGATTTCTGCTCAGCGCATTAGCGCTCTCCGGTGCGCAAAAAGCTCCGACAATCGTCGCCGTTGCTATCCCGATCGTTTCCTTCGGCTTGCCGATTCTGGAAACAGTTCTCTCTGTCATTCGCCGCCTGATCAGCGGACGTCCGATCTTCACCGCCGATCGCGAGCACATCCATCACAAACTCTTGCAGCACGGTTTAACGCATCGTCAGGTCGTGATTCTGCTCTACGGCGTCTCCGCGGTTTTTGCCATGCTGAGCCTGTTTCTGCTCTGGCCGACTGGGAGTTCGCTCGGTCTAGTGCTATCCGTCCTCGGCATCGGCATCTGGATCGGCGTCCAGCATCTCGGCTATCTCGAATTCGGAGAACTTGCGCGCGTCGCGCACCGTACTCTCGATCAACCGCAAATATTCGTGAATAATCTCGCCATCCGCCGCGCCACCGAAGAACTCAAGGTCGCCCGCGATTACGAACAAGTTCGCCACATTCTCGTAGCGGCCTTCGGCAGTAACGATTTCGACAGCTTCGAGCTCAAGCTCGACATTCTTCCGGGAGAATTTATCCCTTTCGAAATGATCGACGCTGCCCGCCGCAGTGAGACGTCCTTCCGTTGGAATAAGCCCGGCATTCCCAAGAATCTCGACGGAGCGGTGTGGACAATTGGCCTCGATCTGTTGAGCTCCGCGAATCGCCACTGTGGAACTCTGAAAGTGCATCGCTTCTATTCCCGCCGCAACCTGCAACTCGATGTCAATCTGTTGACCGCCGAGTTTCCCACGGTACTCGCCGATGCTCTCGATCGCACCTTGGCCCATTCTGCCGATCTGATCGCCCTGCCGCAAACGGACGCTTCGTTCATCACCGCCCAGGCCGGATAGCCGCGCTGTTTCCGATCTTTTAACCGGTTACAATCGCAGTGCTCAACAAGCTCTTATGCATGTTCTCCACGTCGTTGGCGCGCGCCCGAATTTCATGAAAGCGGCTCCGGTTCTCCGCGCCCTGTCTGCTCATTCCAGCCTGCGCCAGACGCTGGTCCACACCGGACAGCATTACGATGCCGCCATGTCCGACGTTTTCTTCAGTCAACTCGAAATGCCGCTGCCGGACGTCAATCTTGAAGTGGGTTCCGGCACGCACGCGCAACAAACCGCATGCGTCATGATGGCGATTGAACCCGTTCTCCTGGAGCGCAAACCCGACCTCGTTCTGGTCTACGGTGACGTGAATTCAACTGTCGCCGCGGCATTGGTTTGCTCGAAGCTCCACATTAAAGTGGGACACGTCGAAGCCGGCCTCCGTTCCGGTGACCGCACCATGCCTGAAGAAATCAACCGCCTCGTCACCGACCAAATCTCCGACCTACTCTTTACTCCGTCTGCTGATGGCGACAAGAACCTCCTCCGCGAAGGCATCGACTCATGCCGAATTCATCGCGTGGGCAACGTGATGATCGACACTCTCGTTCGCCTCCTTCCTGCGGCAGAAAAACATTTTCCCCTCGATATACCGTTTCCTTATGCGCTTGTAACGCTGCACCGCCCCTCAAACGTCGACGATCTCCCTTGGCTCCAGGAATTGCTGTCCGCGCTCGCAGACCTGAGCACTCAACTCAACGTGATTTTTCCCGTTCACCCGCGCACCCGCCAGCGCCTAAACGAACTGACTTCTTCGCCAGAGGTAAAGACACGTCTCCGCTTGCTTGACCCACTTCCTTATTTGGAGTTCCTGGCGCTGCAGCAGCGCGCATTCGTGGTGATCACTGACTCGGGCGGTATTCAGGAAGAGACAACTTTTTTAGGCGTTCCTTGTCTGACTGTCCGTGAGAACACAGAACGGCCGATCACGGTAGATATGGGAACGAATCAATTAGTCGGTCGCGATATTGCTAAGCTGAGAAATGCCGTTCAGAAGATAATCAACAGAGGACGCACAGAAGCGGATTATTCAAATCCAAACGTACCCCTTTGGGATGGGCACGCAGCCGACCGCATCGCACAAATCATTGCGCGATGCTCAGCCGAAAAATGATTGCGGGGAAGGGGTTTGGCCTACAGTTTAGCGCTTGCGTAGGAGTTGATTTCGCAGTTCAGGCAAACTTCTTCAAAAGCAGGTGCTGTCCATTCCATAAATCCCCCAGCGGTCCCGGTAGGACCGTGAAATTCCTCTTCAGCATAGCCCAAGCCCAATGCCGAAGCAATGGCCCGGCAAAAAATTTACCAGCCAAACTTGGGAACAATTCTGGCATCAGTCGGCGTCTGTACCATGCAAATTCCTGCACACTATATCCCCCTAAGTTCCCTGTGGTGAAAAGCCTTTGCCTTTATGTTCCTGTAACTAATTGAGTTTTCAGCCAGTTTTCCACATGGGGAACCACCCCCGTTACTTCCACGCGCTGCGCTCGCTGTTTACTTTCGAGAGCACTCAGGACGGAAACGAGGATTCAGCAATCATGTTTGGCAAGAGTGTTTACGGCACGACTTTTAAGGACGTCAATTTTGTCCCGTTGCAGTCCGCCACTTTCTGCGTTCAATGTGAGCTGATCTCAACCAGCAACAAGCCATACTGTCTGGCCTGCGGAAACCAAAGCCTCGTCAGCCTGTCGCGCGTCCTCGGTGGTTCGCTGCGCAACCAGCAGACTGCCCACTTGATCACCGACACCGAGCTCGACAGCCTGGTGCGCGATCTGCTTCGAACCGTTCCTGATCCTCAAGTCCTTGCCATGGCAGATCACACTCGGATGCCCGCACTCGCTCAGCGCAGTCAACTTCGCGTGGCCAATGCGGCCCATCCAATCTCCGGATTCCGCGCAGTTTCCCCCGGAGAAGAAATTGAAATTCATCCTGCGGAGCTCGATTTGGAGCCCGCCATCAGCGCCATTACCGAGCGTGCCCAGCACCTGACGAGCGCCACTGGGGCCGCTATCGCGCTTCGGGCCGGCGACGAAATAGTCTGTCGCGCCCGCGCAGGTCGTACTGCTCCTGACCTCGGTGTTCGCCTGCAAACCGATGCCGGTATCTCCGCTGAGGCCGTCCGCTCCGGCGAAATCATGTTGTGCCACGATGCCGAACGCAATCCGCGCGTGGATCTGGCCAGCTGCCGCCGTCTCGGCGTCCGCTCCATTCTAGTGTCGCCTTTACGCCATTTCCGCCGAACCTTGGGAGTTTTCGAGGTCTTGTCCTCGTCCCCTGGAGCCTTTGATGAGCGCGACGTCGCTACCATGCAGTTGCTCTCCGGCATGATGGTCGCCGCCATCTCCCGGATTTCGAGCCTGCACCGGGAGCAGGTCCTGCGCCAAGCCAGTTAATCAGCTGTTCTCATTTAACGCGGATGTTCCGCAAAGGGATCGGCCATGTCCTAATGAGTTGATTCCTTGCTGACATTTCCATATTCCGCGCTAATATGTGAGAAACAGCTTTTGGGCTCCTCATGTCTTCGATAACCTCGACGTTGGCTCCTGCTACCCCCAATCGTCGCCGCCGCGTGCGACACAAAATTCAGACGCCCGCTTACGCGAGTTTTACCGCCGATCCTAACGGCACCAAGCTCGATCTTCACGAGATTGTCGACATCAGCGAAGAAGGTATGGCCATTCAATGCCACTCGCCTCTTGATGCCGATAGCCGTGTAAATCTCTGCCTCGACCTCGCGGACTGCTCGGAGAATATCTACACTACCGGGCAAGTCATCTGGTCGAATGAAAGCGGCCGAGCGGGACTGCGTTTTTCCGATCTTCCTGCCGAGTCTCTGTCGCGCTTGCGCGAGTGGCTCTTCGTGAATGTGATGGCGGGGGTCGCGAATGGCGAAGCCGAGATCGCTGCGCGTTCCAATGCGCTTGAAGACGGTCCCCCGCGACCCAGTTACACCGACGCGCTTGCCGCGGTCTCCGTTGTTCAGCGGCAAGTGGAGGCGCTCGGTTCGGATCTCGCGGCTGCGCTTCGCCTGATCGCCGAACGTGCTCAAGCTTTAGTGCGTGCCTCTGGCGCTGCCGTCGCGCTTGCCGAAAAAGACCCCGAATTCATGGTCTGCCGTGCCAGTTCTGGCAACGATGCTCCTCCTGTCGGTGCTCGTCTGCAGGTCGGTTCAGGTTTTTCGGGAGAATGTGTCAAGACCGGAATGTTGCTGCGCTGCGATGACGCTGAGGTCGACGCCCGCGTCGATCCTGAAACCTGTCGCGCCCTCGGTATCCGCTCCATTCTCGCTGCTCCCGTGCGCGTCAATGAGAAATCTGTCGGCCTGATCGAAGCGTTTTCCCCAAAATCCGACGCATTTACGGAAGTGGACGGACGTGCGCTGCAGCGCCTCGCCGATACCGTTTTGGCCGCTGTAAACCGCGCTCCTCGGGAGGAAAATCCCTCGTCGACCGAAACTGCAACTGCCCCCGCATTTTCTGCCCCGCAAGGCAGCGTGTTGTTCGCTTCAGCGGATGATGAAGAAGAGAAAGAACAAAAGCCCGAGGCGGAAGACAAGGCCGACCCAAGTATCAGTTTGCCTCGCTCGCAGTTGATCATTCTCATCTGCGCCGCTGCTACGATCGCGTTACTTCTCGGCTACTACGCCGCGCCAGTTTTGCAGAGCGACGTTGCCCCGTGGATCATGAATCGCTTCCGCTCTCGCGAACGCACGCAGTTGCCGACCGTGCTCGCCTCGTCGCAGCCGCCTAAGACGGACGGCACTCCTGGCGCTTCGGCAGCTCCGGCCATCGAAACTGCATCTCTCGACCAGCTTCGCCAATTGGCGGACAATGGCGATCCCGTCGCTGAAAATGCTCTTGGCCTTCGTTACGCCACGGGCGATGGTGTAAAGCTCAGCGAAAGCGATGCCGTTCGCTGGTTTACCAAAGCTGCAGAACTGGGTAACGTTCCGGCGCAGTCGAAGCTAGGCTCGATCTACTACAGTGGACGCGGTGTCCCTCAGGACAGCAATCGCGCATACTTCTGGATGGTCGTCGCTCGGTCCGGAGGAGATGAAGCCAGCAAGACGCTTTCACCGTTTGTCCGAGCGCGCCTCACGCGCGGGCAAGTCACTGCCATTGAACTCGATGCCAACCGCTGGCTCCAGCAACATCATCCTTACGAAAAGCCGGCCGCGGGCCAACTCAAAGCTCGTAACTAGTACGTCTTTTCGCGTTCCCTTCAGAGCTACAATATTCGTAAGAGGTTCCTTTGCCCACCCTGCGCGACATCCTCGATCAGAGAGTTCGCGAAGCTGATCCCGTTCTCTACGAGAAACTCGAAAAGAACCGCGTTCGCTGTTTTTCCTGCGGCCACTGCTGTCCAATTCCCGATGGCCAGCCCGGCGTCTGCAAGGTTCGCTTCAATCGAGGCGGCATCCTCTACGCGCCTTGGGGATATACCGCCGGCATGCAATGCGATCCCATCGAGAAGAAGCCCTTCTTTCACGCTTACCCCGGGGCTCTGGCTTACAGCTTCGGCATGCTCGGATGCGATCTCCACTGCGGCTACTGCCAGAACTGGGTTACCTCGCAGGCGCTGCGCGATCCGAATGCTGTCTCAGCTCCACTCGCAGTTTCTCCTGAAGCTTTAGTCCGTGACGCGCTCGAACAAGGCGCGAAAGTTCTCGTCAGCACCTACAACGAGCCACTGATCACTAGTGAATGGGCCGTCGCGGTGTTCAAAGAAGCCCGCGCCGCCGGTCTCGTCACCGGATTCGTTTCCAACGGCAACGGCACGCCGCAAGTGCTCGAATACTTGCGCCCTCATCTCGATTTGTACAAGGTCGACCTCAAGAGTTTCGACGATCGTCATTACCACGAACTCGGCGGACGGATCGGTCCTATCCTCGACAGCATTCGCCGCATTCACGCTTCTGGATTGTGGCTTGAGATTGTTACGCTGCTCATCGCCGGCTTCAACGACTCTCCGGACGAACTTCGCCGCCTCACCGAATTTGTCGCGGGAGTTTCTCCCGACGTTCCCTGGCACGTGACCGCCTTCCATACTGACTACAAAATGCAAGGTGACGGCCAGCGCGATACCACCTCAGAAGATCTGATGCGAGCCGTCGAAATCGGTCAGCAAGCAGGACTGCACTACATTTACGCGGGAAATCTACCTAGCATGGTCGGACGCACCGAAGACACCATTTGTCCTCAATGCAGCCAGACCCTGATCCGCCGCTACGGATATTTAATCGAAGACTACCGCCTGACTCCCGATGGCCGATGCCCGGGCTGCTCTTGCCACATCCCCGGCCGCTGGGCGCCTGAATTCGACGGTCAGATTACTTCCCGCCCTTTCCTTCCGCAAAAGCGCTCCCGTTTGTTTACAATCACTGGTCGTTAATCCCCCTTGGAGAATGAATGATGTGGGGACAGCCGCCTCGGCTGTCCGGCCTGGCGAAGCCCGGTGAACCGAATACTCAGCACATGCGCAAGAATCTCATCGTCGCATTGATCGGTCTCTTATTCACCATCTCCTGTTCTCCGCGCGATTTTCTCACCCGCCGCCTCGCCGCCGATCTCATCTCCGCCTCAGAAGTTTTCACTGCCCAACAGCAATTCGTTCTTCACACCGGCATCGTCTCGAACAAAGATTATCTTTCTCCCGAATACCTAGTCCTCCAGCGCCACGGCTGGATTTCCGCCACGTCTGCCGCTTGCTCACCCGGACTTTTACCAGCCCCATGCTGGGACGTAATCCTGACCCCCTCTGGTGTGGAAACGGTTCGCAACCTTGTTTCCACCGAGGACGCCAGCAAACCCTTGATCGCCATCCCGGCCGCGAAGCGCGAACTTGTCGCCGTAACTGGGATCAGCAAGCAAGGTAACATCGCCGATGTCGAATTCTCATGGAAGTGGGTCGCGCTCAATGAGGTCGGGGACGCGCTTTTCTCCGGCGAACTCCACTACAAATCGAGTGTGGGATTTCGCCAGTATGACGATGGTTGGCGCATTGTCCCCACCGCAGCCCGTCCCGGCCAGTCCATGGACGACGCCCTTAAAAACGCCGAGCCCGCGTCGTGAACTCTCCGCCCTCCGGCATCACGTTGCGAATCAGTTCCGCTGCCGCCTGGCTGACTTACCGCCGCATCCGCGCTCACGCGATCGTTCTCGCGCTCTGTTTATGGGGAGTTTGCGCCGTCGATTATGCGACGCCCGGCATCTTTGACCGTGCTGGCAACGTCAAATTTCAGGACTTCCTTCAGTTTCCAGTCTCCGCGCATCTGATCGCGACCGGCCGATCCGCTGAGCTTTACGATGACCATGTCCTCGCCAGCGAAATCCGCGCTATTGTCGGCAGTGACACAACCGTCTATCTGCAATATTTCTACGGACCTCAGGTCGCTCTTCCATTCGTCCCACTGCTTCGTCTCTCATTTCTCAGCCAAGCTGCAACCTGGGCTACCCTCTCACTATTGATCTATTTTGGTTGCGTCTTCCTCGTGGGCAGGTCCTGTACCGAACTTTCGACGCACTCTGTGTTCATCGCTCTCTGCGCCGCTGCCTACCCGCCTGTGTTTCATTTTTTTGTGCGCGGACAAGTCTCCGCCGCCGTCCTCGCCTGTTTCACCGGAGCTTATTTCGCATTTCGCGCCGAACATGACTGGCTGGCGGGATTCGCCTTAGGCTTGCTTGCGTTCAAGCCGCAGTTTTTGGTGGCAATCCCAATCGTGTTGCTCCTCGCCGGTGCGTGGAGAGCATTCGCGGGTCTTTTTCTTTCCGCGGGAGCACAGATGGCGGTCACCTACCTTCACTTCGGACCGGTGGTGATGCGCTTATATCTCAACACTCTGCTGCACAGTGCGAGCCGTCCCGCAACCGCCGAGCTTACTTTCTCCCCGATTCAGATGCATTCATTGCGCACTTTCTGGGCCTTGCTGATCCCTTGGCCTCCCGCGGTTTGGGGACTGTATGCTCTGAGTTCTCTGGCGGTGATCGGAATTTCGGCAGCCATCTGGAAGTCACCTTCTTCTCTGGCCCTGCGTTTTTCCGCGCTGGTTCTAGCCGCCGTCCTGATCAACCCGCACATCTATATTTACGATCTTCTCGCGCTGGCTCCGGCTCTCTTGCTTCTGACCGCCTGGACTCTCAGTCACACCGCGAATCCTTTCACGCCTGCGCTCCGCTTGCTCCTGTACCTCGCCTTCGTCCTACCTCTTTTCGGACCACTCTCGCGCTGGACTCATCTGCAATTGTCTGTTCCAGTCTTCGCCGCAATCTTGTGCATCTTGTGGCGTTTGACGAATTTTGGTCCGGTCGCCGCACTTGATTCGCGCCCGTGACGCTACCCGGTAGGGCTAAAGAAACAGGTGGCAGAAAAAGGATTTGTATTAGATACGCCGTCAGTCGTGCCGGCCCAGTCCGCGATGATGAATCGGCCTTAGCCCCTGCTTCGCAAAACCCAAGGTCACAAACTTGCCTCCAACGAATCCCGCGTTGTATAACCCTGTTTCCCCCTGGGGCCCTATGCAAATCCGAACGTCCGCTTTGCTCGCCGCCATCCTTCTCGCTTGTTCTCTCTTCGTCGTCGCTCAAGCCAAGCCGAAGGTCACGCTCGACGAATTCTTCAATTCCGTCAGCTTCACTTCAGTCGAACTGTCCCCCGGTGGCGCCTCGGTCGTGATCGCAACGACCCGCGCGGACTGGGACCAGCAAATCTTTCGTAGCGACCTCTGGCTCTACCGCGATGACGGCAAGGATGGGTCTCTGATCCAGCTCACTCAGTCCGGCCACGACTCCGAGCCGAAATGGTCACCCGACGGAAAGTGGATCGCCTTCCTCTCCGAGCGCAAGACGGGGGCAGGGAAGTCCGATGACTCTGACTCCGATTCAAGTTCCAAAGACCGGACCAGCCAGCTCTACATAATCTCTCCCAACGGCGGCGAAGCCATCCCGCTGACGCAAGGCGAAGAAGAAGTCCATGCTTTCTCTTGGTCTGCCGATTCGCGAACGATTTATTTCGCCACTCGTCAGCCCTGGACCCACACGCAAAAAGATGACTATAAAAACCAATGGAAAGACGTCGTCCAATATCGCGCTGCCGAACGCGGTGACACGATCTTTGCCCTCGATGTCTCCGCAGCTCTGGCCCGCCACTCTGCCGCTCCTGCGAAAGTTGAAAAGAAAGAAGGGGAGCCCGAAGAACAACCCGATCTCACTCCCGGCGCGCGCACCATTGCGATCACTCCGCTGCGCGTTGATAGTCTCGAAACTTCGCCCGATGGCGCCAAGCTCGCTTTCATCAGCAACGCGATCAACCAGCGCCAGGAAAAATACGAAGACGTAGAGATTTACGTAGTCACTCTCGGACCGAACGCCCCATCCAGCACCGCATCAACTACCACCGCACCAACCACGCCGCGCCGCATCACCACCAACCAAGGTGTTGAAGTTCACCCGCGCTGGGCCTCTGATAGCCGCCACATCTTTTTCGAAATTCAGGGTGGTGATGTCTCCGGTCCCTACCGTGACATCCAGCCTCATCTCTATTGGGTTGACGCAGACTCCGGCAAGATTGAGCAATGGGACAAAAATTTCCTCGGTCCCGTCGAGCACTACGCCGCCGTCGGAGACAACATCCTGGCATCCGCGCGTATCGGTACCGAAGTTCAAATGTATTCCGCCGCGAAGCCCGCCGATTCTCTACACCGCATAAGCGCCTGGCCCGGCACCTACTCCACGATTTCCCGTGCTGACCACGCGTCTGCTGTCGCATTCATCCACTCCTCGCTCGGCAAGCCGGACGAGGTTTATCTCGCAAAATCCGCCGATAGTCTCGATCAAGCTCGCCCCATTACTTTCTTCAATAAGCTCTTCACCGAGCGCGACCTGCCGCAAGGCAAGCCATACCAATGGAAGGCCGACGACGGTACCACCGTCGAAGGCATGTTGATTTATCCTCCCGGAAAGTTCGAAGCGAAGAACTTGCCCATGTTCGCGCTGATTCATGGAGGCCCCGCCGATGCCGACGGCAATCACTTCGAAGCCGACTGGTATCAGTGGGCCACACTTGCCGCCAATCAAGGATGGCTTGTCTTCGAGCCCAACTACCGCGGCTCAACCGGATACGGCGACAAGTTCGCGCTCGAAATCGTTCCCGTGATCGTCTCTCGTCCCGGCAAAGATATTCTCGAAGGCGTCGACGCGCTGGTGAAAGATGGCATCGCCGATCCGGCCCACCTCACAATCGGTGGTTACAGCTACGGCGGATACATGACCAACTGGCTCATCACGCAGACCACGCGCTTCAAAGCCGCCGTCACCGGCGCGGGAGCCGTGGAGCACATCGGCAACTGGGGCAACGACGACACCACTTACGACGACGCGTACTTCCTCGGCGGACGTCCCTGGGAAGCTCCACAGCGTTACCACGACGAAGCCGCCATCTTCCAAATGGACAAGGTGAAAACGCCGACGCACATGGTCGCTGGCGCCGATGACATCCGTGTCGCTGTCCTCGAAGATTATTTACTAGAGCACGCGCTCTACTCGCTCGGCGTCCCGAACCGTTTGCTGATTTTCCCCGGCGAAGGCCACAGCCTCGGCAAAAATCCCT
Source organism: uncultured delta proteobacterium (assembly GCA_963733715.1). GTDB lineage: Bacteria > Desulfobacterota > Binatia > Binatales > Binataceae > Binatus. Next base: position 75,239 of record CAVTEN010000027.1, on the reverse strand, counting down.
GGCACGGAAAAATCAAAGTTCGCGAAGAATTGAAGTGGCTGGAAAAGTACGGCGGTATCCCTGTGTTCGAACTGATCCCAACTCCCGAGCATTATCATCCTGAGGCCTGCGCTTTTCGCGGGCCGAAGGACCTATGCACTTTGTTGGCACTACCGTATGCGATCGTCCGACTGTTAGATGCCCGCCCCGACGAGAGCCTGCGAGTCGGGATCACAGGATCCTGCCCCACCTAGATTGACACTACCCTCGTGCGACCCTTCCATAAGAATCGAATTCATAGCTTTGTAACAAAAACACGATCCTGTTGTCGGGTCATTACAGGAGAAGGCATGAAGCTTCCCGCAACTTTTCTTGTCACTCTCATTCTGATTGCATCAGCCAGCGCGCAAGCTCCCAAGCTGGAAGTTTTTGGCGGGTATTCCGTTGAGCACATCGCACCGTGCGGAGCCACAACGACATTCTCAATCGGCTTTTCCTGTGGCCTCGAACTCGGGGAACTTGTCTCGAGTAAGGGCTACTTCCAGGGATGGAACGGATCCGCCACCGCATATCTCAATCGATTTTTCGGAGTTACGGCCGATTTCGCTGGTCACTACGGTCTCTTTGGATCTAGTTCGAACGCGCGTTACAGCTTTCTATTCGGTCCGACGTTGACCTTGGACACGCCGCTCATCAATCCGTTCGCGCATGCCTTATTCGGAGTTGTGAAGGAAACGTCCGGAGTTTCAGGTTCCCAGGCAGATTTCAGCAAGCCGGCAATAGCAGTCGGGGGCGGGATTGATGTTAGCCTCTCGCATCATCTCGCCTTGCGACCGGTGCAGATCGACTACGAGTGGCAGAAAAATCCCACCAATGGACTTTCCAACCCTACCGGATTTCGTTTGTCGGCGGGAGTCGTGCTCAAATTCTAACGAGGCCTGACACTCCGTTCCGAATCATCGCTCTTTCGCGACGCCATCCCACAGCCGAAGGACCGTCAAGCTTTGAAAAATCGCCTCCCGCTTGTCATCCTGAGGCTTGCGCTTTTTTGCGAGCCTCAGGACCTATGCACCCGCCGTTATCGCCACTACAGTCGCCACGTCAAACCAGCCTTCGCTCGGTACTTCACTCCGCGATTTCAGATGGATCGCGTCATCGGTTGCCTGGTTGAACGCCGTCGTGTCGCCACAATGGCAGCGCGTCCGCGCCGAGCGCGAGCATGCCCAGCGGAGCGCTATTCCCGCCGGTTCGTTCCGTGTTTAGACGATCGCTTGTGGCGGCACTTGTGCCCGGTAACCCCGCGCTGCAAGATTTGTTGGCGATCGTTTCATAGCCGTATTCCGTAATTTCCTCTGACATCGGCGCGGTCTCGCTTGTCGTCACTGTCAGGCGTATCCATCCATAGTGAGTCTTCCCACGAATCAGGAATCTCACGCCCACAAAACGATTGGGATGATTTCCTCCCCATGGCCCTTCGTGGTTATGCTCCTTAAAACAGATAGAGTTCGTCGTGCAATAGGAAGAGCGTTCAACGTCCACACTGAAACTCACAAATTGCGCCGATGGACCTATCTTTGCTCCCCGAACCAGAGGCGATGCAGAGCTGTAAGGGCCACCTCCCACGATCGCGCCTCCAGTTAGCGGGTTGATATGTCCGCGGCCATTGATGTTTTGCCCGAATCCGTAATATCCAAGCGTGAACGAAAAATCAGCAATTCCGTCGTGATTCAAATCAACCTTCACCGGACAACTGCCAAGCCCGTCGCACCGGGGGATTGGTATTTTTTTGTTGGTGATAACGATTTCCGACTGTGCCGGCTCCGCCAACGCCAACAAGCCGACCGATGCGGCCGCAGCCGCGATCCCATAAACTTTCAAGCGGCTGTCGTCCCCCGGGTTCGTGGAAACTTTGCGAGCCATAATTCCTCCTTCTGTTTGTTTCTACGAGGGAAGGCGGCGAGCATAGCTCCAGGCATTAGGTACGTCAATTGTTATTGTTCTTTCAAGTTGTGTGGAATTGGAACTGCCATTCACAAACAGCATTACGTGGCCGGAACCGCGCGAGACAATTTCCACAAGCTTGGTGTGATATCTGACCTTGCCACTCCCATTCGAATCGGCGATCATCACCGAGGCCATGACGGTGCGCCGGGAGCTCATTCGTCCCATTCCGGGAATTCACTCGAAACGTTAGGCAGCTAAGTTCTTTGACATCAAGATTTTGCCCGCAAGTGACTGTGCCCCATAGATTTTTTATCGATTTCCCGCTAACTCGATGATTTCAGTAGACCCAAGGGGGAGGGGTACCCGCAAAGCTTTCCAGTTCCCATTTCGGGAAAGAAGCGTTCCGAGATTTTTTTCGTGACGCGGACATTTGCGCTGCCGCTGTGGAAGCCGAGGGTCGCGGCTTTTGCTTGCGACTCACGGCTCAACACTCACGGCTCGCCACTCACGCCCATCCGCTCCTGCAGTTGCTTGCGATACTTGCGGCTCAATCGCACTCTCGCGCCATCGTCGAGCAGCACCTCGTGTTCGCCGTCGTCGCGAAGTTGCAATCCGCGCACGCGCTCCAGGTTCACGATGCTCGACCGATGCACGCGGCAAAATATTTTCGGATCCAGATCTTCTTCGAGTTCCGACATGCTGCGTCGAAGCAAATGGCTCTTCGTTCCGACATGCAGGCAAGCGTAATAATCAGCCGCTTCGATCCAGTCAATTTCTGCGATCTTCACGAAGTGCACTTGACCTGCGCTCTTGACCGCAACCCGCTCTGGACGCTGCCTGCGATCGCGTCCCAACCGGATTCTTTGTTTCGCGCGCTCAAGCGCAAGCGTAAAGCGTGCATCGTCGAACGGCTTCAGAAGATAGTCGAGTGCTCCCGCTTCGAACGCTCGCAGCGCATATTGGTCGTACGCGGTGACAAATACGACAGCGGGAGGCAAATCCTTTCCCACCAATTCGAGGACGTCGAATCCATCGCATTCGGGCATTTGCACGTCGAGAAAAAGTAAATCCGGTTTCGCGACGCGAATCTCTCCGATCGCTTCCGTTCCGGATCCGCACTCCGCAACGATGCCGACGTCTTCATCACGACGCAGTAGCACCGCGAGATTGCTGCGAGCAAGAGGTTCGTCATCCACAATCAGGGTGCGTATTTTGGAGGAGTGCTCGTCCGCACGCACGAATTTATTCCTTGGACTCGCTGGCGGATGAAACGCGGAATGGAACCGACACCGATGCTTCGACACCGCTCGGCCGCTGGTTGCGCAAGCTCAACTCGAACGCTTCTCCGTAGAGGCCTCGCAGTCGCGTGCGAGCGTTGGAGATCCCGATCCCTGATTGGCTTTTCTCCCACCCAGCCGGCAAACTCGGACCATCGTTGTACACGCGCAGCGTGAGCGTTCCGTTCAAACGGGATGCTGCAATCCGAATCGCGCCTCCGTCCACGCGTTTGGCGATGCCGTGCTTCACAGCATTCTCGACCATCGGTTGCAGGATCAGGCTCGGAACCTGAGCCGAAAGCAGCTCTGTCGGAACGTCCACGCTGAACTGCAGGCGCTCCGCAAACCGAGCCTTCTGAATATCCAGATACTTCTGCGTGAACTCCAGTTCCTCCGCCAGAGGAACCTGCTGCCGTTCGGAATCCTGGAGCACGCGCCGAAGAAAGTCGCTGAGTTCCGCGATCATACTTACCGCTGCGTCGTTCCTTTCTTCCCGCACCAGTCCGGCAATCGCGTTGAGCGTATTGAAGAGGAAATGCGGCTCGATCTGCCGCCGAAGCGCGCTGAGTTGCGCCTTCGATAGCTGTTCGTTGAGTCGTGCCGTTTCGGCTTGCTGTAAAGCCAGTTGTTCACGCGATCGGCGAATGTGATCGACCAGCAGGATCAGGCTATAAAGAATCACGTACGACAGAAGTCCGTTCGTGCACTTTTGCCAAGTCAGCGTAAGGAATGGATCGGGCCTCGGTGTCAGAGCCCACGGGTTCAGCAGTTCTTCCCACAACGCACGCCACGCCGCATCGACGACGCCGATCGCGGCGCATGCGGCAAGATGCGTCACCCAAGTTGACGCGTGCCTCCATTGCGAGGGTGGATATCGCTGGCTGAGGCGCAGAACAAATGGAGTCGCTAACATCCACGGCAGCCACGAAATCAGCAGCGTGAAGAACAGCCGCCCCCAGTTGTGGTGCATGCCCTCCGCGCGCATCACAAACACAGTTTGTGTCGCGTCGAATAGCCCGATCCCTCCCCAGAGGGTTGCGATCCAGAACCAGCGCGGCGAGTCGCTACGTGTGGGCACAGCGTCCATGGACAGGATCGTATTCTACGATTGGCGAGAACGGGCAACAATGCAGCCAACCGCCGGATCTTTGCAGCGGATGGTCTGGAGTTGCGACCTGCAGTCAGCCATAATCCCACGCATGATGAAGACGAACAAGAAGATTGCCTCGCTGCTCGCCGTGCTGGTCGTGCTATCTGCTGCTGCGCTCCTGAAGTCCGCAACCTTGCCGCCTGTTTCCGGTCCGGAATACACCAGCGATGCCCAACTCAAGCTGCCGGAGAACTATCGCCAGTGGACTTATCTGACGTCAGGCTTCGACATGAGTTACAGCCCAAATGCAATGGGGATGGATCATCACATGTTCGACAACGTCTTCGCGAACCCGGAAGCGTACAAAGTATTTCAAGAGACTGGCACCTGGCCAAGCGACGACGGAAAAGAACGTCGCCCAGATTGCGATGCTCGCCGCTGTCATCGGCTTATCGCGGCGCCATGCGGCCCCCCGCGCATTAGCGCGGCGCCATTCGGATCGCGCCGTCGAGGCGGACGCATTCGCCGTTGAAATAGGCGTTGGGATCATCTCCAGCGCGAGCGACGCATATTCCGGCGGATTGCCGAGACGCGGCGGGAACGGCACCTGCGCGCCCAGCGCCTGCTTCACCTGCTCCGGCGCTGCGGCGAGAAGCGGCGTGTTGAACAGGCCCGGCATGATCGTGTTGCAGCGAATGCCTTCCTGCGCGAGATCGCGCGCGACAACGAGCGTCACGCCGTTGATGCCGGCTTTCGAGGCCGTGTACGCCGCCTGTCCGATCTGTCCGTCCTGTGCCGCAACCGACGCCGTGTTGACGATCGCGCCGCGTTCGCCGCCCGGCAGCGGCTCAAGCGTCAGCATGCCCGCCGCCGCTCATCGCGATGCAGCGAAAGGTGCCGACGAGATTGATCTGGATGATGCGGTCGAAATCCTTGGCCTGGAAAAATTTGATCTCGCCCGTCTTCTTGTCGCGGCGACGCGGTCTTGGCGGCGTTGCCGGTGCCGGCGCAATTCACGAGGATGCGCTCCTGGCCGTTCGCCGCGCGCGCCTTCGCGAAACCGGCGGCGACGCTTTCGTCGTTGGTCACGTTCACTTCGCAGATACGCGCCGCCGACTTCGGCTGGCGACTTTCTCGCCCTTGTCCTTCTGCAGATCGAAGATCGCGACCTTCACGCCGTGCTTGGCGAGCGCGCGGACGGTGGCTTCGCCGAGGCCCGATGCGCCGCCCGTGATGATGGCCGAAACCGATGAATTGAGTTCCATGGTGTTCTCTCCCTGAAATAGCGTGGGCGGACTCTTAGACCGGCTCGTCTGCGCGCCCGCAAAGCCTGACGCTGGCGGAAGCGGCTATTCCAGCACCATCTGGGTCTGCGTGACCACGGCCACCAGCTTGCCGTCCTCGCGCATGATCTTGGTCTGCCACACGGATGTGCGCCGGCCGATATGCAGCGGCGTGGATTCCGCTGTGACGGTGGTTCCTTCCTTCGCGCCGCCGATGAAATTCGTCTTGCTTTCGATGGTCGTGGTGCCGGCGCCCTGCGGCAGGTTGAGGAACGCGCCGGTCGCGCCCAGCGTGTCCGCAAAGGCCATGATCGCGCCGCCGTGGAGGATATGGCCGCTGGTGCAGATTTCCGGGCGCACCTTGAGCCTGCCGCGAATGACGGTCTTGCTCACCTCGGTAATCTCGATCCCGAGCGTCCGCGCCAGGGGTTGCCCGTTGCTTACGAATTCGTCCATGCGCATTATCTCCCGGAAACCCCAACCATCCCACATGCCACGATTTGGGCTCAATCCCGCAAGAAAGTCTTTTCCGGGGATGCGAAGCAGCGGATAATGCGGTCATGAATCCCGAAACCGAGCTCGACGAGCGAAAGATCTATCTGCCGGCGGTGATGGCGCGCAACGAGCGCATCGTGCGCCACGGCTTCTGGCGGCGTCTGCGCGAGGTGGCGGCGAAAGTGCCGTTCGCGGAAGACTTGGGTGCCGCCTATTACTGTGTGCGCGATCCCTCGACGCCGACGGCCGTGAAAGCGATGCTGCTCGCGGCGCTCGCCTATTTCGTGCTGCCGTTCGATTTCATTCCCGCGTTCTTCATCGCGCTCGGCCTTGTCGGAGACGTGGCGGTGGTGGTTGGCGTGGTGCGTATGTTCTCGCGGCACCTGAAGCCGGAGCATTACGAGAAGGCGCGCGAAGCGCTTGGCATCCGCCTCGCTGCCTGATGACGCCCAAGACGCTGCACAAATTTCTGATGTCGCTTCCGGCTGTGAAGCAGATCGTCCAATGGGGCGATCACTACGTTTACAAAGTCGGCGACAAGGTGTTCGCGATCAGCAGTTCGCCGGAAGAAAAATTTACCGGGCTCATTTTCAAGACAAGCGAGGACAGCTTCGAGATTCTCATGCAGCAGAACGGGATCGAACGCGCGCCGTATCTGACGCGCGGCAACTGGGTTAATCTCGTGAAGCTTTCGGCACTGACAGACAAGCAGATCAAAGGCTATCTCGCGCGCTCGCACGCGATCATCGCATCCCGCCTGTCGAAGAAGAAACGCACCAGTCTCGGCATTGCCGCCGATTGAGGACTAGCGAACGACGCTGAGCTTGGTTTGAAGGCGCTCGGCGTTGGCACGCTCGTGCGGCGAACCCGACGAACTCGATGCCGATGCCCGTCTCGTGGTGGCGTGCGACGCGCCCGGCCATCTGCCCGATCAGCACCACTTCGCCGAGCGGCGGCTTGACGTCGCTTTTCAGCGACACCCCGGAAAGCGAAAGGTCGAGAACCTCGCAGCCGACGATATCGCCGTTGGCGCGCGTGAAGCGGGCGAGCCCTTTCGTCGGCGCACGATCATGGCGGCGCAGCGTGGCTTCATCCACGACGCCCTTGTTCATATAGGCGACGAGTTGCTCGGCCACGCGTTCGCGTTTCAGCGCGGAGCAGTGGAACTTGATTCCGAAATGACCGTCGGGCTGGGCCGCTGCTTCGACCGGGCGCGCCACGACGCCTTCGAAGCGTCCGAAGCCGTCGATATACAGAACGATTGCAGTGCCGGCCGGAAGCCCCATCTCGCAGACCACCTGCGCGCCGCCGGGCGACAGATCGACGATGCTGCAGGACGCGTCGCGCTCGTCTCCGGGCACGAAGATCTTGCCCTGGATATCGATGGGCACGCGCTTGAAGCGGCGGCGTTCCGCCTTCGCCTGGGCAACCACGCTTTCTTTATCGACTGCCATGGTGACCGCCAGACCGGGCATGATCCGGCTCCCAATATTCGCGTCAACCACGAGTTTTAGGCCGGGATAGTCAACAGCCCGTTTACAACCGGGCCCGGTCGAAGCCTTTTTTTGCCTCTTTCGACCGGCCCTTAACCTCGGCCTCGGCCCGCGCTATAGACGCGGCGGTTCTTGGGCTATGGCTGGGGCTATGGCTGGCGATGCAAATCCGGAACGCTTCCGTTCCTTAAACCGCCTTAACCCTTTCGGGAGATCACGGCATGGCGTTTCGCATGTCCTCGTTTGTTCGCTTCGGACTGATGGCCGCCATGACGGGCTGTACGCTCGCCGCCTGCGTGAGCCAAAGCTCCTATGCGCAACTCGATGCCGCACACCCGATCGGGTCCGCCTTCTCGCAGGCACTGTTCAAGGATTACGCCTATCTCGCGCGCTCCTTCGGCCCCGATGCCGGATTGTCGGACACGACATTCGACGCCGCGAATTCGATTCCGCTGACTTCCTTCGCCAGTGATGTGACGGACCTCGCAAACGCGTTCGCCGACAAGGCCATCGTGGCGGGCCGCGGGGAGGAAGTCGTCGTCGAGCCCGCGCCGGAGGGCGATGTGGCCGCGCAGGAAATTCGTCTGCGCGTGCTGAAGGATGTCGATGCCGCGCGCGACAAGGTGCCGGAGGATTCAGCTCGCGCGCAGACGGACTACGATTGCTGGATCATGAACGCCCGTGTCGACTCGCAGAAGGCGTCCTCACTGCAATGCCGGCGCTCGCTGGACGGCATTCTCGCGGCGCTCGAGCGCGAAACGCCTGCTCCCGCTGCAGCGCCGCCGCCGGCGCCCGATGCTTCAGCCAATCCGGGCGCGTCTGCGCCGGACGCGACGCCTGCACCGGCTGCGCAGACTCCGGCGCCCGCACCTGCGGCACCTCCGGCAGCCGCACCCGCCGCGCCGCCGGCGACAGAGACTGCGTTGCCACCGCCGCAGCCTGCCGCGCCCACAGGGCCGCAATACACGGTCTATTTCGCCGTGAATTCTTCGGCGTTGACCTCCGAAGATATCGCCGTCATCGGCCATGCGATCGACGACGCGCGCAGGGGCGGCGAGGGACATATCGTCATTGTCGGTTATGCCGATCGCGCCGGTGCCGAAAGCCGCGTGCAGAAGCTCTCCGAAGACCGCGCGGGCGCGGTGCGCGATCTGATGATGCAGATGGGCGCACGCGTACGAGGCCATTCAGGTTTCGGGCGCAGGCGACAAGAATCTCGCAGTGAATAGTCGCAAGGGCGTGAAGGAGCCGCAAAACCGCCGGGCCATCGTCGCGCTCGCGCCCTGAGCGCGCCTGACGCTGCGGAAATACAGCCCGCGACAGGGCGCGCGCGATTGCGCTAGGCTGGCCGTGGCAGCATTGGAACACGATCATGAAAGCCTTGACTACATCATCGTCGGTGCGGGCAGCGCGGGCTGCGTGCTGGCGAACCGGCTTGTCCGCCGACCCGGCGATCGAAGTTCTGCTGATCGAGGCGGCGGCCGCGCGACAAGTCGCTGATGATCCACATGCCGGCCGGCATTCCGGCGCTGATCGGCAAGCCCAATCCGCACAACTGGTATTACGACACGGAAGGCCAGCAGCATCTGAACAGCCGCCGTCTGTATTGGCCGCGCGGGCGCGGCTGGGGCGGATCGTCGTCGATCAACGGCATGATCTACATCCGCGGCCATGCGCGCGATTACGACCACTGGCGCCAGATGGGTTGCGAAGGCTGGTCGTTCGCCGATGTGCTGCCCTATTTCAAGCGCGCGGAAGCCAACGAGAACGGCGGCGACGATTTCCATGGCGGTCGATGGGCCGTTGCATGTCTCGAACGGCCGCTCCAGCCAATCCGCTGTTCCGCGCGTTCGTGCAGGCGGGCGCAGGAAGCGGGCCATCCGGCGACATCGCGATTTCAACGGCCGGCAGCAGGAAGGTTTCGGGCCCTACCAGCTGACGATCCGCGACGGCAAGCGCTGGAGCGCGGCGTCGGCCTATCTGCACCCCGTCCTCGGCCGGCCGAATCTCACCATCGAATCCAACGCGCATGTCGACGCGCATCCTGTTCGAAGGCACCAGCGCGGTCGGCGTCGAATTCGTGCAGAACAAACAGACGCAGCAGGTGCGCGCGCTGCAAGGAGATCTCTTTCCGGCGGCGCCGTGAACACGCCGCAGATGCTGCTGCTGTCGGGCATCGGCGATCCGGAGATTCTCAAGCGCTTCGACATTCCGGTGGTGGCAGCATCTGAAAGGCGTCGGCCGCAATCTGCAGGACCATCTGGATTGTTCGATCCAGTATGAATCCAGCCAGCCGATCACGCTTTACAGCCAGGCCAATCCGCTCAATGCGACGAAGACCGGCCTGCAATATCTGCTGTTCGGCACAGGGCTCGCGACCGGGCAGGGTCTGGAATCCGGCGCGTTCCTGAAAAGCCGTCCCGATCTGGAAACGCCGGATCTGCAATTCCATTTCATCGCGGCGCTGATGTTCGATCACACGCGCAAGAAAGCGGATCGCCACGGCTTCATGGCGCATGTCTGCCAGCTGCGCCCGGAGAGCCGCGGCTACATCTCGATCAAGTCGGCCGATCCGTTTGCGGCGCCCGTCATCCAGCCGAATTATCTGGAAGCCGAGGAAGATCGCCGCGCGCTGCGCGAAGGCGTGCAAGCTCGCGCGCGAGGTGTTCGCGCAGGAGGCCTTCGATCCCTATCGCGGACCGGAACTGATGCCCGGCGCGCATGTGCAGAAGGACGACCAGATCGACGCGTGCATCCGAAAGACAGCGGAGACGATCTATCACCCCGTCGGCAGCGCCAAGATGGGCAAGGATCGCGGACTCCGTCGTCGATGCGTCACTAAAAGTTTACGGGGTCGAAGGCCTGCGCGTGGTGGACGCTTCGGTGATGCCGTCGCTGGTGTCGGGCAACACCAATGCGCCCACGATCATGATCGCCGAAAAAGCCGCCGACATGATCCTGGGTAGGGCTGCGCCTGCACCGGAGTATGTCAGAATCGCTGAAGACGACACAAAATCGGCGAAAGCCGCCGCCTGACGGCTTCTGGAGCGGCAACTTCGGGCGTATGCTCCGCGTTATGAGGGACATGACGCGAACGATTCTTTTGGCCGCCGCCGCCTGCGCGTTCGCCACTGGCGCTACCGCACAACAGGATGGCGCGCTCCCCCTCACCAACATGAACTTCGATCTGTGGTGCCAGGAAGAGCAGCACCTGCCGCCCGATCGTTGCGATAAACGCCTGCCGGCTGACAACGACGCGGTTCGAGGCCTATCGCGCCAAGATCGAGAACTACGAAGTGCCGTATCTCGAGAAGAAGCAGCAGGAACAGAATTTCAATCGCGTGATCCTGCACAACGATCCCGTTGATCATCCGACGCAGCCCAACGAGCCGCAAACCCAGCGGCCGGCGCGCGACGACTCGTCGGGCCCGGGCTGAATATCAGATTGTCATGGTCCGACCCGCGCGCGTTGCGCGCAACTATTCGATTGGCATGCGAAGCACGCAGGGGCGGACCACCCAGCAGGAACGCGTCCGTGTTCCCATGACTCTTTCTCGCGCGCCGACGCGCGCTCACCGGGTGGCCCGTTTTCGCGGGCCATGACAGTTAGTTTGATATAAGGGCTTAAGCCGTCGCCGGGTTGATCCCCAGCATCGCGATCAGATCCTGCATCATCGTGTCCATGTGAACGGTCGCTGGTTTGTCGCGGCTGACGACGAGGCGCAGATGTGGCGCGCGGGGATGACTGCGGATGGGTTCCATAGGCGGCATTGGCGGTGGCGGGGCGTTGTAGGTGGAAAGTGGTTCGTCCTCGCGGATCATCTGGCAGGAAACCAGACGCTCGAACGCGATAGGTTTGCCCGCGAGCGGCGTGGGATCGCTCAGCACCTGTGTGATGCCAAGGAAGCGGGTAGGGCCGCCGGCGCCGAAGCTCACCGGCGCGAGAATGGTTTCCATTTCGGCCATGCCGCATTCCGCAGTCGAGGCGATGGAGGAAATGCAGATTGGATGTCTGCCCGACATCGCCTGGCGAAGCGAGGTGACGAGCGCGCCACGGCTCTGTGCTTCCCAATGCGAAAGAAAGCTCGTGCCTTTGAGTTCGAAGCCGAAGCGGTCGCATAGCGTGGTGCCGGCGAGGCGATACATCGGGCGAGACGGATCGGTGGCTTCGAGAATGAAGATCGACGCCAGCATCCGCTTGATCTGGCGCGGGATCGACATCGGTTTGATCGGGAACATCGCGCCCTTTGCGCAACCGGCTCCAATAGCCGACCATCAAATGGCTGTTCCTGTGCTTCATTGCCCGTCTCCATAACCGGCCGGCGCTCCAGAAAGAGACGCCGCCATCCCCTGATGGATGGGAAAGAGCGAAAGCCGTGCCAGCGTGTAAGGCGTGGGCGCGTTGCGAAAAGGATCAGCCCCAGGGACCGGGTGTGGGCGGATGACCGAAAAGCGGAACAGCGCGGGATTTGAACAACGGAGTCAACAAAAGTCCCGTCGCGAAGCCGCCCACATGCGCCCACCAGGCCACGCCCGGCTGTCCCGGATCGATCAGTGCGGCGCTGGCAAGCTGAAGCAGAAACCACAGCCCAACCACCCAGAAGGCGCTGAGCGTGAACGGCCACAAGATGATGCCGAGCGGCACGACCACCGTCACACGCGCGCGTGGATAAAGAAGGATGTAGGCGCCGAGCACGCCGGAGATCGCGCCGGACGCGCCGATCATGGGGATCGCCGAGCCCGGATCCATGAAAGCCAGCGTTAACGCCGCCGCCGCGCCGCAGACGAGATAGAAGACGAGGTAGCGGATATGCCCCATCGCTTCCTCGATGTTGTTCCCGAAGATCGCCAGATAAAGCATGTTGCCGCCGATATGCAGCAGCCCGCCATGCAGGAACATGGAGGTGAAGATCGTCGCCGCGGGCGGAATGTGGACGAAGCCGCGCAAGGTTTGCGCATGGCCGAACAGGGCGGCCGGAATGAAGCCTAGAACATAGATGGCCGCGTTCATCTGCTTTCCGAGCGACCACTCCCATAAATAAACCGCCACGCACAGCGCGACGATCGTCCAGTTGACGAAAGCCCGGCGCGTGGTGGGGTTGTCGTCCGAGATCGGGATCATGCTTTAGACATATCAACCATCGGCACTGACCATTCTGTGCCAATTCGGATCATCGACCCACGTTTTTTCCGCATGGCTGCTGGCACGGTTCCTGAAACCCAGCGCTCGGTCATTAAGGCTTTGCTCATGATTGTGGCGTCCCGCAAGGCGATAGCCTCTAGCATGGTCAAGGTTTAGGAGCGGAAACCATGTTGTCGCTGAAGCCTATCACATCTGTCATCGCAGCCCTCGCATTGACGGCCGCGCCCCTGTTGACGGCCGCACCGGCCTTCGCCGGCAATATGAGCTATGGCGGCATGACTGCCGGTCCGAAATGCACGACCGGCAAAGGCGGCGGCGTGTCGATCTACAAGCCGGTGAACATCTACAAGCCCGTCATCATCAACAAGAACATCGACATCTACAAACCGGTGAACATCAACAACAACATCAACATCTTCAAGCCGGTGACGATCAACAAGAACATCAATATCAACAACGACATCAACATCAACAAGAACATCAACGCCAGCACGAACATCAACATCAACAAGAATGTGAACGTCAACAACAACGTGAACATCAACAAGAACGTCAATATCAACAAGACGATCATCATCAACAAGGGCGGTAGCGGCAGCAGCAGCGATTCCGAAGCGCAGGCGTTTGCGGCGGCTGCGGCGAAGTCGAATTCCAGTTCCGCCGCGCAAGCCGTATCCGGCTCGAGCAGCATGTCGGACACGACCGTCAACAATTATGGCGGCGGCGCCGCCGCCGTTGCCGTGGCCGCGCAGGAAACCTGCCATATGCAGGAAGCCAGCGTCGTGAAAGCGATCCATGTGATGTGCGTCGCAAGCGGGCAGGAATTCCCGGCCTCGCACATGATCGGCGATACGTGGATTTCTGCGGCCTATGAAGGCGAAGTCGCGCGCTGCATTCCCGGCGCCACGATCAAGGCCGTTATCGGCGACGTGCTGCAATCCGATCAGGGCATGGCCGGCACATACGCGAACGGCCAGGTGCTTTCCTGCGGCGTGCATGAAGCGCTGCGCCACTACAAGGACGGCATGCTGAAATGCGCGCCGGCCGTTCCGGTGCCCGATTGCACCGAGCGCACGAACCTTCGCCGCTACGGCACGGGCGACATGTTCTTCTCCTACCGCGCGCAGGTTTGCGTGACGGGCGGAGAGTCGCACGAAGCTCGCGCCAGCGATCTCGATCTGACGGGCATGAGCCTCGAAGGCGGCGTCAGCAGCGGAAACTGAACCAGATCCATAACGATGTGGCCGCCGTCTTCGCTGACGGCGGCCGTTTCGTTTCCCGAATTGGCACACCGCGCGGTCGGCCCTTGTTAAGGGCGCCGAGCCTATAAAAGCGCGACACAATCCGGGCCGTCGCCGTGTCCGCACAGCGCATTCTCATTTTCATCGTTGTCGGGTTGCTCGCGGCGGATTGCGTCTGGGCGAGTGTGCATCGTTTCGATGTGGACGTGGCGAGCTTCGGCTTGCTCGGCGGGTTGTCCGTGGGGTTGACGGCGCTGGGCATTTTCTACGATCGCGTCCGCAACGATGCCAATCTGAGCGCCATGCTGTTCGGCACCGCGTTCCTTTGCGCGTTCTCGCCCTTGGTCGACATCCTCAACTATTTCCTGCTGACGGCGGCGGGACCGCGCGCAGACTTGTTCTTCGCTGGGCTAGATCGCGCGATGGGGTTCGATTGGCCGGCGCTCATGATCTGGACGGCAGATCATCCCGCCATCAACGCAGTCTTGCGCGTCGCCTATGAATCCTCGCTGTCGCAGATCGCGCTGCTGCTGATCTGCCTCAGCTGGACATCGCGGCCGCGCCAGATCTACGGCTTGTGCATCGCGCTCGCGGCGGCGGGCATCGTCGCTGTCGCGATCTGGACCATAGTTCCTTCGTTTGGCGCGTTCTCGGTCTATCGCTTGCCGCCTCAGATTGACGCGCATCTGCCGCTCGCGCTCGATGGAAGATACGCGCAAGAGCTTATCGCGCTGCTGCAGCACGGACCGGGACGCATTGCGCCGGATCAGCTGCGCGGGCTGATCGGATTTCCCTCATTCCACTCCGTGCTGGCGATTCTGGCGATGTGGTATGCGTGGCCGCTGCGCTATCTGCGCTGGCCGGCGATCGCGCTCAACGCGCTGGTGCTGCTTTCCACCCCGGTGCAGGGCGGTCATCATCTGGTCGATGTTCTCGGTGGCCTCGCGCTTGCGGCACTCTCCATCGCGCTGGCCGAGCGGGTGACAAGGCGGCCCGCGCGAGAATCCGCTGCGGCATCCGTGCCCGGTGTGGCGGAAGCGGCGCATGCCTAGAACGCCTTGCGCGTGTGCGTCCCATCGCTATTGTGCCGGCATCCCGCAACTGTCCGGATTCGATCCATGAACATCCACGAATATCAGGCCAAAGAGGTTCTGCGCGGCTTCGGCGTGCCCGTGCCGCGCGGCAAGGCGGCCTTCACGGTCGACGAAGCCGTCGCAGCGGCCGAGAGAACTGGGCGGTCCGGTCTGGGTGGTGAAGGCGCAGATCCATGCCGGCGGGCGCGGCAAGGGCGGCGGCGTGAAGGTCGTCAAGTCGCATCGAGGACGTGCGCAAGGAAGCCGAGCGCATGCTGGGCATGACGCTGGTCACGCACCAGACCGGCCCGCATGGCCGCGTGGTGCGCCGTCTCTATATCGAAGACGGCTCGGCCATCGAGCGCGAGCTGTATCTCTCCGCGCTGGTCGACCGCGAGACCAGCCGCATCGCCTTCATCGCCTCCACCGAAGGCGGCATGGACATCGAGGAAGTGGCGAAGCACACGCCGGAGAAGATTCACACCTTCCAGATCGAGCCGGCCGCCGGCTATTCAGCCCTATGTCGGCCGCGACATCGCGGCCGCGCTGAAGCTGAAAGGCGATCAGGCGAAGCAATGCGGCAACGCTGATCGAAGGCGCTCTACGACGCCTTCGTCGCCAAGGACATGAGCCTGCTCGAGATCAATCCGCTGGTGGTGACGAAGGACGGCCAAGTCGTCTGCCTCGATGCCAAGATCAATTTCGACGACAACGCGCTGTTCCGCCACAAGGACGTGGCCAGGCGCTGCGCGATCCCGGACGAAGAAGATCCGACGGAGCGCGAAGCCGCGAAATACGATCTCTCCTACATCAAGCTCGACGGCACGATCGGCTGCATGGTGAACGGCGCGGGCCTCGCCATGGCGACGATGGACATCATCAAGCTCTATGGCGAGGAGCCCGCGAACTTCCTCGATGTCGGCGGCGGCGCGACGAAGGAGAAAGTCACGGCCGCGTTCAAGATCATCGTCTCCGATCCCAACGTGAAGGGCATCCTGGTCAACATCTTCGGCGGCATCATGAAATGCGACATCATCGCCGAAGGCATCGTCGCCGCCGCGAAGGAGATTTCGCTCTCCGTGCCGCTGGTCGTGCGGCTCGAAGGCACCAATGTCGAACAGGGCAAGGAAATCCTCGCCAAGTCCGGCCTTGCCGATCGTTTCCGGCAGCGATCTCGCCGACGCGGCGCAGAAGATCGTCAAAGCGGTCAGGGGCGGAAAGTAAAAAGCGGACAGGCATCCGCTCAAGGCACTTTCCCTAATTGTGTTCGCCGGAGGTGAGCGGCCGGCCGGGCGCCACGCCGATCAGGTTCGGGTCGCCAATTCGCTTCACGTCGCCGTCGATCTGGTCGAATGTTTTCAACGACGCTTCAAACGGGTCGGGGTCGATTCCGAGCGGGCCCTGGAAGGGACGTTCGAGAATGACCATGATCAACAGGAGTATTCCGATGAGCCCGGAAAGAACACTCGTCATCGCCAGCTGATACATCGGCCGGTCCATGTAGAGAAAAAAGCTCATCCCCACCGTGATCATGCCGCCTCCCACCGCGGCGACCCACATGACCCACGACAGAGATTCCGCCGCCTGGAGGAGACGCTTGTTCCGGTCGAGGAGAAGTTGGGAAAGAGTTTCGAGATACTGCTGGTCCACGATCTCCTTTATCCGCGTCGCCGGAGTCAACGTGCCGTAAAAGAGCATCATCTTGTCGACGCCCATGCGCGCTTCGGGGCTGTTTTGCGCGGTGACGCGGAAGCGTTCCCATCCGTGGATCGCGCCTTCGGCATAATCCCGGAGCAATATGCGCATCTCCGCGCCTTTCTCCGGCGCCATCGTCAGGGAATCGCGATAAAGCGGAATGAGAAGCGAGGCTTCTTCGGCCGTGTTCGCCTTGGCGTTGTCGAAAGACTCCCACATCGCGATGACAATGAAGGCCAGCAGCACCGCGTAAATCACCCCAGCGGTGAGGAACAGCGGCACCAGCACGTCATTGTGACCTTCCGATACGCGCCCGTGGTTGAATCTGCGCGTGCCGAGGACACCGACGACGGCGAACAAAATCGAGCCGCCGAGGAACAGGATTCCCATGAGAACATAGTAATTCATTCGCAATCGTCTCCCCGATCAGATGAGGGCCGCCGAGCGCGCCGGCACAACGCCGCGCTGTCGAGACGCTTGGACGAACGCGATGTCGTATTTGCCCCCCGGAACGGACGCTCCCCGCTGCGAGTCGTTGCATGAATTTCGCGCGGCCTGCAAGTTCAGGGATGAGGGCAAGGCCGTACTTTCCGGAACGGCAGTCCGGGCCATTCACAGGCTCGCTACTCCGTCATTGCGAATGATATATAACCCGGGCGTCGAGTTAGTGTGCTCATCCCGTGCCCCCGCGATGTGCCGGAGGGCGAAGCCTGTGAACGCCAATAGAGAGAATCGATCATGACGAGAGAAGAGGATGTGCTGGCCGCGCTGGACAAGCCGCGGGCTCTTTACGGATTGCAGCAGCGGCTCGATCCGAGCAACAAAAGCACGGACGCCCTTCAGGAATTGCTGATGCGAATGAGAACGGCCGGAAAAGTGAAATTCGACATCAAAACCGGCAAATGGGCCAAAGCGGGATGAGCATGCGGAGGATGCTGGGGCTTGTTGCCGGTGCGGTGATGGCCGCGACCTCTGCGCTCGCCAGCGAAACAGTCGTCGTCCCCAATGTGCTCGGTCCGGAGGGCCCGCTCTATATCGACGGCAATCTCTATTACGTCGCCTGGACGTCCGACACGCTGAACAAATGGGACGGCAAAGCATCCGTCGTCATCAATCACACCAAAGGCTGCTCGCATAACGGCCTGGCGTTCACCAGGCAGCGCACATTCCTCATCGCTTGCGACGATCCCAAAGGCGCGATCATCGAAACCGATATGTCGGGCAGGCAACTCCGCCGCTGGGATACCGACAGCAACGGCAAAAAACTCACAGGCGGCATCAACGACATCGTCGTGACGGCAAACGGCGGCGCCTATGCCACGCTCTCGGGCCTGTTCGTCAATCCGCCGCAATTGGTTATGGGCGAAATCCTCTACCGCGCGCCCGGCAGCGACAAATGGGTGCCGGTCGCAGGCGATCTCAACTATGCCAACGGCATCGGCGTCTCGCCGGACCAGAAAACGCTTTATGTCGCGGAGACGGTCGGCAATTGCATCCTGAAATTCACCGTCAACGCCGACGGGACATTGAGCAATCGCTCCAACTTCGCGCTGCTCAATCTGCTGGTGCCCAACAAGGTCAACAGCTGGTGGATCGGGCCGGACAGCATGAAGATCGACAGCCACGGCAATATGTACGTCGCGCAATTCTCCGGCGGGAAGATCCTGAAGCTCTCGCCGCAAGGAAAACTGCTGCACGTCTTCAACATCGCCGCCGGCGACGGCACGACAAACGTCGCGTTCGCGGATAGCGAGAAGACGCTCTATGTGACGGTGGTGAAAGACCCGCTCGATCCGCAAGCCAAGGGCAGCGTCGTCAGGCTCGATAACGTCCAGTAGGCCGTGAGCGGAGTCCAAAAAACCCCCGCGGGATGGGAGGGGCGGTACACCCCGCGAGGGCTTTCTCGTTTGTGGGCGTCGTCGTTGCCCGCATGTCTAACATCGGGTGCAATGCGTCCGATCCAACGGCGCAATCGCGGCGATCGATCGATACGCTTGTCTGTACCAGCCGAAATCGGCGCACTACGAATAGCAAGTTACCAATGATCGTATACTTACATCCGTCCCTGTTCTCCGCAGGATGGATTACTCAGACCAATATACTTGACCTTCAGGATTCCGTCTCACTCACTGACGATCCGAAAAATGTCGGCTACATAGTTCTCGCGCCTGAAGGGCGCAAGACGACGCACTACTATCCGTTCCCGGACAACAAGGGAGTCGGATGGGACAATTGGTATCGCCAGTTGAACCCGGCGGGCGACGTAAAGATTGGAAACACGACCTGGCGTGAAAATGCGGACGCGGCGACCATCGATCATTTCATCGCTGCTGAGGTCGCGACCAGCAATGTCGATACCAGGCGAATCTACGTATCGGGATGGTCCAACGGCGCGGCGATGGGGCTTCTTTACGCCGTGAATCGTCCGAATATCGCGGCGGCGGCAGTTTACTCGGCACCCAATCCGTTCGGTGCGTTCAACGATCCTTGCCCGCAGACGCCGGTCGCCGGATCGCCGGCCAGCGACAAACAGATTCAGATCTTCAATCCAGCTGCTCGCGTGATGCATGTTCACAACGCTTGCGACGTCGGCGGCATCTGTCCCAACGGCGAGCAGTTCGCGACTGAACTCAACGCAGCCGGAGTGGTCGTCGATGACGTGATGCTCGACAATCATCACCAGCGCGTTCACGCATGCACAGATTCGTGCGGAACCGATCCGAATGCCCCCGAGAAATCGACCGCCACAACTGCTGGATCGGTGATCGGTCTCGGCAATCACATGCGATGGCCCAAAGAGTGGACAACAGCGATGCTGGATTTTTTCCGCCAGCATCCACTGAAGAGTGCGCCGTAAGTCCTTGCGTCTCCTTGCGTCATTCAGAGCCGCCGCGGAGCCAAGAATCCCGATCTTCGTTTCAGCAATTGTGCTAGTCAGAAGATCGCTGTATGACCGAAAACCGAGGTCGCTGTGAGCATGCAAACCAAGGCCGTCAAGGAAAACTGGTCGCCGGCAAATCTGATCGATCTCGAGCGCTACCCCATCCTCGACCTGAGCGGTGACGCTACGCGCGAGCTGACGCGTCATTGCCGCGATCAGCTCGATCGGACCGGCGCGTGCGAACTACCGGGCTTTCTTCAGCCCGAAGCAGTCGCGATGCTCGTGCGCGAGGGCGATTCGCTCGCGTCATCCGCCTATCACAGCGTCGTGACCGGCACGCCCTACCTCGCGCCGCCCGACCCTTCGCTGCCGCACGATCACCCGCGCAAGTTTTTCGAGCCGACCTCGGTCGGCGTCGTCGCTTACGATCAGTTCCCGCCCGATTCCGCGATGCGACAATTGTTCGAATGGGATCCGTTGATGGAATTCATTGCGGCAGCGCTGAAAAAGGATCGCCTCTATCGCTACGCCGATCCGATGGGCGCACTGAACCTCGCCGTGATGGGCGACGGCGAACGTCTGCACTGGCATTTCGATCAGACCGATTTCGTCACGTCGATCGCGCTGCGGCCCTCGAAGGCGGGCGGCGATTTCGAGTACGTCCCGCTGATTCGCAGCGCCACCGACGAAAACTATCCGCGCGTCCAGCGGCTGCTCGAAGGTTCACAGCGAAGATGTAGTGCGCGTCGCGATGCATCCGGGGACGCTGCTCCTGTTCGAAGGACGCAACTCGATTCATCGTGTGACACCGATCGGCGGAGCGACGACGCGGTTGGTCGCGCTGCTCGCGTACGACACCAAGCCCGGAACGCGAAGCAGCAAGGGGCTGCAGATGGCCCGCTATGGCCGCGTCGCCTAGGTCATCGAAGCGGCGAAGTTCGATTCGCAAGCGGCCGCACGCGCCACCCGGGACTCGCATCGAGAAAGATTTGCTCGGCGAGTGCGCGATTCCCGCCGCCGCGCTTTACGGAATTCACACGGCCAGAGCGGTCGAGAACCTGGGATTCTCAGGCCGCATCCTCGCGAACTATCCGGACTATATTCGCGCTCTTGCGATCGTCAAAAAGGCCGCCGCACGCGCCAATCACGATGCGCACGTGCTCGACGCGCCGCGCCAGGACGCGATCGAGCGCGCGTGCGACGCGCTGATTCGCGGCGAACATCTCGCCCACTTTCCGGTCGACATGCTCGGCGGTGGCGGAAGTATCGCCGTCAATATGAACATGAATGAAGTAATCGCGAACCTGGCCAACGGGCATCTCGGCGGCGTGCGTGGAACTTATCAACCCGTGCACCCGAAGACGCACGTCAACGCGTCGCAATCGACGGCGGACGTCTGCCACACGGCAACTCGGATGACGGCGGTGAGTCGGTGGAGCGGATTGCGGCGCGTGCTCAGTCAATGCGTCGCGACATTTCGCAAAAAGGCGCAGGAGCTGCGGCCAATCATCACGATCTCGCGCACCTGCCTCCAGGACGCGTCGTCAGTGTCGCTCGGCGAACTGTTCGGCGGCCATGCAGAAGTGATCGCGCGCCGGACCGGCGAGCTGGCGCAAAGCGTGAAAGCATTGACGCGGATAAATCTGGGAGGAACTGCGATTGGCTCTGGAAGCGGAGCATCCGCGCCCTATCGGCGCGCGATCGTAAAGCGATTGAACGAAATCGCCGAACAGAAATTCACCTTGCGGCCCAATCTCTACGACGCGGCGCAGAACATGGACGACCTTGGCGCGGTGTCGGCGCAACTCGCGATGCTCGCCGAGGTGCTGATCAAGATAGCGCAGGACCTGCGCCTTCTCGCGTCGGGTCCGAACGGCGGCTTCGGTGAAATAATTCTGCCGGCGGTTCAGGAAGGCTCGTCGATCTTCCCGGGCAAAATCAATCCCGTGATTCCGGAGACGATGATTCAATGCTGCTTCCAGGTGCTGGGATGCGAGCGCGTAGCGCGACTTGCCCTGGAGCGCGGCGAACTCAATTTGAACGTCTTCGAGGGCGCGGCGGCCGTGAACGTCTTCGACGCAATCGAGATGATGGAGCGATCGGTCGCGCTGTTTTCCGAGCGATGCGTCAGCGGAATCACCGCGAACAAAAAACGATGCAAGGAACTCGCGGCATGCGCGCGCTACTAACTAAAGATTGTCCTTGTAGTCCTGCTCGACCTTCTTATCGACTTGCTCCGCAAGTTTCTCGCCGCCGCCAATTTGCGCAGTCAGGATTTTCCCGAAAGAAATCTTCTGGCGTGCGGGCCAGGACTCCGGCTTCCACAGCTGCGAACGGATGAAAGCCTTGGCGCAGTGGAAAAAGCATTCACGCACCGTCACGCGAATCGCGAGCAACGCCGGCGCGCCGCGCGCGCTGAGCCGAACGAGCAGATTTGGATCGTCGCTCAACGTTGCGGTCCCATTGACGCGAAAGGTCTCATCAGTGCCGGGCACGAGAAAAATAATTCCAACCTGCGGATTAGCCAGAATGTTTCTGAGGCTGAACATCAGCCGATTGCCCTTGCGCTCAGGAATTAGCAGCGTGTTGCGCGTCTTCAACCGCTACGAAACCGGGACCGTCGCCTTTCGGCGAAGCGTCCTCGTTGCCTTGCGCGTCAGCGGTCGCGAGCACGAGAAACGGAGATCGCCCAATGAAGTCGATCGCGGCGTCGTCGAGTGCCGAAAAAAGCTTTTTCGGAGTCATCGGATTCGGCTCGCCAATCAGTGCCTGTAGTTGTGCGACGGTTTCAATTCGATGGCCGTGATCGTTTTCCATTTTGACAATCCTCCGAATAGTCTACTCTCGATTCCATGCATCGATCGACTGCGCGATTCCATCTTCCAGCGTCGAAAAGGATTCCGTGTAGCCCGCGCTTCTCAACGACGAGAGTTCGGCTTGCGTAAAGCTCTGATACTTGCCCGCCAGGCTCTCGGGAAATGGTACATACTCAATCGCACCCGAACCAAGCCGCGCGATTATTATTTTCGCGACGTCGTTGAAGGTGCGCGCTTGTCCAGTGCCTACATTGTAAATGCCGCTGCGCGACGGGACCTTCGGCCAGCGCCAGGTTCACGCGAACGATATCGTTCACAAAAACAAAATCGCGCCGCTGTTCCCCGTCGGCGTATCCATCGGTGCCCTCGAACAGTCGCGCGCGCCCGCTCGTCTTCAGTTGCCGATAGAGTTGATACACCATCGACGCCATCTTGCCCTTGTGAGATTCGCGCGGACCGTACACGTTGAAATACCGAAGACCGGCAACGGTGCTCTCAAAGCCTGCGGCAATGCTGCGGACATGATTGTCGAACGCGAGTTTGGACAACGCGTAGAGATTGAGTGGACGTTCGTTCTCGCTCGACGGCGCAAATGTGCTCGACGAGCCGTACACCGCTGCACTCGAGGCATACACGAGCGGAACCTTGCGTGAGAGAGCGAAATGCAGAATCGATTTCGAGAAGGTAAAGTTGTTTTCGATCATGTAGCGGCCGTCGATGCAGGTGGTGTCGGCGCACGCCCCCTGATGGAAGATCGCTTCGATCCGTTCGGGGAGAGATTTGCGCTCGAGGGCGCGGGAGAACTCCGCGGGCTGCATGAAGTCCGAAAACTTCAGATCGCGGAGGTTGCTAAAGTTATCGCCGCGACGATCGACGACGAGGACGTCGCTGACGCCTTTGGCATTCAACGCGGCCAGCAGGTTGCTGCCGACGAAGCCTGCACCGCCGGTTAATATGATCATTGATCGACGCTCCGATCATTATCTGCCAGCGGCATATTCGAGCCGCGGACGACAAATTGAATTGTCTGCACCGCGTTCACCGAATCGCGAGCTATGGAGAGAGTGTGCGCACCCGGCGACGGAGTCCAGAGCAACTCACCGTGGACTGGTGCGATCGCGCGTCCGTCGAGGATCCAATCCGAATTTCGCGCGCCCCGACTGGCCTCGAAAACGATTCGCTGCGCACGCGCGGGGATATCGGGGTCGAGCGCGATGATCGCACCGGACGCCGGCGATAGAATTTGCGGATTGGAATCGTCGAGACCGCAAAGTGATCCAGTGGGCTGGGTCTTTGCGACGAACCATTCCTGGCGCGGAGGCTCAACCTCATTCGGGAATCTCACGTTGGCTGAGAGATACACCCAAGGGCTGCGCGATTTGGCCGCTGCCGAACCGGTCGTGCAGATAGTTCATGACGCTGAGCCAGGTCGGCGCAGCGCCGGTAATTCCGGTCACGTCGCGCATCGGCGCGCCGGAAGAATTGCCGACCCAAACCCCCACCGTGAACTTGTCCGTGTAACCGACGCACCAATTGTCGCGCATGTCCTTGCTGGTACCGGTCTTGACCGCGCTCCAATAGCGAGTCGCGAGACTATTTTCGAGGCCGAACGTGGTACTACGACTGGCCCGGTCAGATAGTATATCGGAAATGACGAATGATGCGTCAGGCGAGTACACCTGAGTCGACATATGAGTATCGGCGTCATTAGTCAGTCGAAGATCTGAGTATCTGCCGCCATTAGCCAGTGTGCGGTACGCATTCACCAATTGCCAGAGCGTAACATCGGCGGATCCAAGCGCAAGCGCCGCTCCATAGTAGTCGCCTTCCTCGACCAGGCCGCTGAAACCAAGTCGTCGCAAACGGTCCGCGAAACCCTCGACGCCGACCATGTCCGTGGTGCGCACGGCCGGTACGTTCAACGACGACGCCAGCGCAGTGCGCATCGAGACCAGGCCCCTGAACTGTCGATCATAATCCAGCGGGCGGTAAATCCCGCGCTGCTCGGGCAGTTCGAGCGGAGTGTCTTCGATTAACGAAGCGGCAGTGAGCAAGTGCTGGTCGAGCGCGAGCGCGTACAGGAACGGCTTCAGAGTCGATCCCGGCTGGCGTGGCGCGCGGATAGCGTCGAAATCCGGGGCACTAGAGAGATCACCCGCGCCGCCGACATACGCCCAAACTTCGCCGGTGGAGTTTTCGACGACGATTACCGCGCCATCGTCAACCCGTCGATCGCGAACGTCGACGATCTGACGATGCAGAGTGTCGATGACGAACCGCTGAAGTTCGCGATCGAGCGTACACTGCGCGGATCCGCTCTCACCGTGCAGCAAACGCTCTGCGAGATGCGGCGCAAGCGCGATTCGCGCATAGTCGCTGTTGCCAGAGAATGCGCGTTCCAGCGCCGAGGCAACAGCGACTTGCGATGGGCCATTCGATCCGAGCGCATGGCTTAACGCGTTCGCACGAATCGCAACAGATTCGCGGCGAGCATTGGGCGCCCGGATCAGTGCCGCCAGCACTACCGCCTCGGCAGAATCGATTCCATGCGGCGCTTTGCCGAACATCACGCGCGACGCCGCCCCGATTCCCTGCAACTCTCCGCGGTAGGTGACAAGGTTGAGGTAAGCTTCGAGGATTTCCGGTTTCGACCATTGTCGTTCGATCGCGAGTGCAGCAAAGACTTGCCTGAATTTCCGCAGGATCGTTTTGCGCGCGTGTGACTGCCCGAGCGAGGGATCGAGGATCGACGCGAGTTGCATCGTGATCGTGCTCGCGCCCCGACGCTTACCGCCAACCACACCGCGCCCCGCGGAAGTCGCGATCGCGATTACATCGACGCCGTGATGGCTCCAGAAGCGATGATCCTCCGATGTTACTATCGCCTTCGTGAGCGCGGGCGAGATCTGATCGAGAGGCGTCCACGCGAATCGCCGGCCGTACCGGTCGATTCTCAATTCGTGGACCGGATCGCCATTGCGGTCGAGCAATTGCGCTTCCGACGGATGCCATCGCGCACGCACCTCGGCGAAAGTTGGTGTTGGCGGTCTGGACATCGCCAGCATCAGCGTCGCGATCGCCGCGATCGGAAGGCCGAAGATTGCGACGCGGCGCAACATCTAAGGTGCGACCTCGAACGGAGAGTTGGGAAGCTCGCCGAACATTTCCGGTTCGTAGAGCGCATCGACGTGAGTCGCGGGAAGCTGGAAAGTGCCGGATTGATTGAGCCGAATCGTGTACTCGATCTCGAACGTCCCCTTCGGCACATAGTCGTAGTAGGCGCGGAACGCGTCGAACGCGCGCTCCGCGTAAATCGGCCACGCAACGCTCTCGGTGTCGATCTTTTCGCCGGAGGTCGCAATCGCCGAATCGCGCCCGAGTCCGCCCCCGAGATGTGAAGCTCCCGCCGGAATCGGATCGTTCACGACCACCCAGGTCATGTCGGTTTGCGCTTCGACCTTGAGATGCACCCGCACCAGGTCGCCGCGTTTCCATCCGCGAGGATTCGCATTTTCGACCGGAAGAAGAGTGCGCGTGATCCTGATAGCCGCTCGAAAACGTTTGCGTAAAGGGTACTGCCGCGAGCGCTCGAATCTGCGCCCACGGACGGCCGCTTCCAACATGGTCGATCTTCAGATCTGAAGCGCTGGCATGGCCAATCGAACGCAAGCATTCCACCCTTCGGATCGTTTCCCCAATTCAGCTTTTGTGTCGCCGCCTGAATCGACGCGTTGGTGACTCCCGCGATGGGCGTCGATTCGAAAGCGCTTGCAAACTTCCTCACCGCCAGCGTGCCCCACGCGTTGGTGATCGTTTCGGTCCACGCTCCGTGCGCCTGCAGCGCCAGCGCGCCGCGCATCACGAGCGGAAGATCGTCATGCCACAAATTGTTGTCGATCAACAGCAGCGCGAGCCTCACCATGTTGCAATCGGGCGAGACCATCAGCCACCACATATCGTTGCGCGCGTCGCTCGACAGATGCATCGCGGTCCCTTGTTCATTAAGACGCGCGCGCATGATGTGTTCCGCGTCCTTGAGGCGCCGATCGCGATCGGGAATTTGCGGAACGCGGAGCAGGATACTCCACCAATCGATCACCGCTGAGTCAGGCCACAAGTTTGGATCGATCGTAATACTGTTGAGCATCGCTGGATCTGCGTGACCCGCGCGAGCAAGCGCGTCGATTGCGGCGAGTTTGCGCAATGGCAGGTCAGCCGCCTGGATCGGCCCTTCGCGCACGAGTCTTGCCCTCGACGAAATCGCTCAGACCTTTTTCAAGCGTCGCCTCCGACTCGGCCGGAATAGTCAGTCCTGCCTCATGCGCGATCGAAATGAAATAGGCAGTTAGTACCTCACTGCCATTGACCATTACGGGAAAGTATTTGAGCAAACCGTCCGAGTCGGTATACGACGGCAGGTCCGCAATGATTGCGCTCCATAATTTCGGATCGCCGAGCGCGACGGCGACCGACACGCGTTGCTCGAGGCATCCGTAGGGATATTGGCGCATCCAGTCGCGCACTCCGTCGAGTCCCGCCGCGAGCGAAGGGCTCAGCGAGACTTGCACGCCGCCTACGCCAGCGAGCGCGTCGGCCGGCCGCGCGACCGGCTGGACGATTGGTTTGTCGAGTTGCACCAGCGTGGCCTGAAGCGCTCGCACCGGAACCGCAGGTATAACGCGCTGAGTGATCAGCAAATGATCGGACGGTCCGTGCTCGACGCTCGCATCGACGTGATACTTGAGTTCGTGCACGACCGCCGGCACCTCGACCTTCCACGAGATGGTCGTGCCTTGGCCGGGTCCGAGTGCAAGTTTCTGCGGCGGCGGTACCTGCGCGAGGCCGTCGATCTTTGCATTGACGGTCGCATCGAAAGCGCGCTCCGACGCATTGCGCACAGTGAACTCGGCGGCAAACGAATCGCCATTTCGAATGATCGGCGACACTCCGGATAACAACATCAAATCTTGAGTCGAACGGATACTCGCAAAGCCAGTTCCAAATTGATCGGCGCCGGAATTGGCGATCGCGACGATTCTGAAACTGGTCAGCGAGTCGTTGAGCGGCACTTCGATCGTTGCGTCGCCGTTCGCATCGAGCGCGACCGACGCCTTCCATAGCAGCAGCGTGTCGAACAGTTCGCGCGTAATCTGATGACCACCGCCGCCGCCCGGCGGAATTGCCTTGATTCCAAAGTGGCGCTTGCCGACGACTTGCATCTCGGCGGTCGAAGTCTCGACCTGGTACGCGCGCCGACCCATCATCGCGTCGAGCAGTTTCCAACTGTCGTTGGCGCGCAGCTCGAGCAAGCCCTTCGTCAACCGCGGCGACCGCGATCGTGCTGCCAGGCGCAGGCGCTTTGCCGTCGAAGGTCCTCACCGAAATTTTCACGGAGGCTTTGTCGCGCACGTGATAGACGGATTTTTCCGGCGCGACCTTCACGTTCAGCCGATGGTCCCGCCATCCCACGCGAATTTCTGCGATGCCCAGCTTGAACGCCGGCTTGCCGAGATCGAGCATCGCGGTCGGCTGCACGCCGGCGATTCTGCCGCGGACCACCAGCGCGGAGACGAAAACGTTGGGCGCCCAGTCGCGCACGGGAAGCGTGATGACGGGATTGCGGCCCGGCAGATGCACGATCGACGCGGCCAGCACGCCCTCGCGCTCGACGGTGACGAGCGCAGTCGCCTCCGCAAACGGCATCCGAACCTGGAAGCGCGCGACGTCGCCCGGCTCATACGCGGGCTTCTCGGGGATGAAGTCCATGCGGTCGTCGTCGCGGCCGGCGAACCACTCGCGCTCATTTCCAGGAATGAAAATTTCGCTGTTGGCAGAACTCGAGTTGCCCGCGTCGTCGGTCACCGTCGCTTGCAGAATTGCCTGCCCGGTCACGGGAGGTTTCGCCTCGCACGACAATCGTCCGCGATCATCGGTCACGCCCGAGCACAAAGCGCCGACTAGTTTCGTTTCCTGGGTGTTCTCGTATGCGTAAAATCCGCCGATCAGCCGCTTGCGATACGAATATTCGAGGCGACTGAAAATATCGACGCGAACCGGCGCGTGCGCGATTGGTTTTCCCGAATCGTCGACCACCGCGAGATGCGCGCGAACCACGCCCGGCGACGACGCCCAATCCTCGACCTGGATTCCGACCAGCCGCTTCGCCGGCCAAATCATCACGTTGTTCGAAACCGTCTGACTCTCGCCGTTGGGGTCGCGATATTCGAGCTCGGCGTGAACCTCAGTCGGCGTGGACGCGCGCGGGATGTCGCTGATGTCGGTGCGCGCGCCGCCGGCGGCGTCAAGCGTGAGATCCTTGCGCTGATGCACGCCGGGATTCTGTTCGCTTTCCATCCCTTCTGAAAATCCTTCGCTGTGGACGATTCCCGGCGTCACGATGCCGTTGGCGAAAACGAAATCATCGAAGTCGTCGAAATGCGCAGACGCGTTCTTGTTGATCTGGCTTCGCAGCGTGACTGGAAGCCCCTTGGCCGCGCCGCCCGACAGGTATTCGGCGCTCAAGTCGATCGGAATCTCGGTGACCGCGACCAACGGCTGCGTCGGAACTCTGATCGCGGCTTTCATCAGCGGGATTCGAAATTCCTCGACTCGAAAATTCCCGGTGCTGATCTCCTGGGTTGATTGATCGCCCATATCGCCAGAACCTGCAGCGGGTGTCGGACTCGGCGCCGCAATCTTGCGACGCGACATCGTGACGTCGTAGGTGCCGAGCTTGGCCGCCTTCGGAATCTGCCAATCATTCTCCGCGCTGCCCGAATCGTTCCACTTCAGATCGAAATCGTAATGCTGATCGCCACCGGAAAACGTAATCGAAAGCGTGTCGGGAAGATTTTCCTTCGGCACCAGCGACAGTCCATCGACGGTTTTGGCCCGGATGAAGTGCTTCATGTGAACGGTCTCGCCCGCGCGCAGCAGCGTCCGATCGAAAACCGTGTCGGCGATGTACGGCGACGGTTGATATTCAGTCGGCAAATGAAAACGCCATGCTTCGATTCCCTGCTGCCAACTCGAATGCACAAAGCTGAAGTCTTCGCCCGACTGCGCAGTGACCAGCAGGCCGCGATTCAATCCGTTGAGCGCTTCGACCTGGTGGGTGAAGTAGTCGCTCTCGTGATCCGTCTGCGTCGAATCGCATTGGGGAAGATTGGCAAACGCCGACGAGGTGGGAACCATCGCGAGGCCGCGCGCGTCGGTGCGTCCAGTCCACAATTCGGTCCCATGACAATCCGCAATCGCGACGTCCGCGCCATCGACTGGACGTCCGCTCTCGAGTGCCGTCACCCAGACGAGCGAGTTCGCCTGTCCTTGCTTGAAATGAACCGCGAGATTGGTGACGAGCGCCGCAGTCGGAACGTACATAGGTTTCGGCGCGCCGAGCAAAACGGTGCCGAGGCGAGTGCTCTTCAGTTCGACGATGTACAATCCCGGGCGCTTGAGCGGAATTCCCATCACTTCGAAAGCATTGGGGCCGTTGGGCTTCGGCATCGCGAACTGCCTGGCGCCGCCTGCATTCTCGCCGCTGAACACCGACTCCGCGCGCTTCGCCTCCGCCACCCGGTTGAGCCACGAAAGAACGTCGCCGGCCTTGGGCGTCGGCACGCGCCATAACGTTGCCTCGATTCGCGTGAGCAGAGAACTGTCAGCGTCACCGCCGAGCTTGAGCTGATCGCCGGCAATCTGCGCTTCGAGATTTCGCACCGTGACCGGCAGTACGGCATCCGCCGATTCGATAATTCCAAAACGCGCCGAGAACTTGGCCAGCGGCGGGAACTCGCCGGTCTCGACCGTCATCGGAAAGCGCGACGCGTTCGCAAGTTCACGTCCGGAACCATCGACCAGGTTCGGCGGAATCTCAATTTTGTACTGTGACGATTCCTTAAACGGACCTTTGAACGAGAGCGACGAAGTCTCGCCCGGATCGCTGAGCACCGCGAACTGCTGCGCACCGTCTGGCGCGATCAGTGCGATCTGCTTTGCCTGCTCCGCCGAGATTGGCGAGGTGAACGAAACCGTAATCGGCGTCAGCGGGATACATCCGGCCTTCGCGCTTTCGCGCTCGCAACGTATCGACGCCTCGAAACGTTTGCGCGTCTTGTAGCTGATAGTTTGATCCTGATCGGTCGCGATTCCGCTTTTCGATTTGATTCCCTTGCCCCAGATCAGGGTCACCGCCGCGTTGTTCGGGAAACGCTGCTTTGCCTGCAGGATAACGACCGTCTTGTTCGCGGTCAGATTTGCAAATCGCTTCAATAGAATGTCACGGTCGGCGCCGCTCATGATCGTCGCGCCAACCGTCTGCGGCATGTCTTCAACCGAAAAGCCCGCGTGCTCGAGAATCGACGCCGGGTCCGGCTCCGCGTCGAGAATCAGCACGAACGCCTGCTCCTCATCTATATCGTTGCTGTCGGACCACGGCCGCTGATCGACGATCGAAGGTCCGCCGGTGTCGAAGTTGAACGCGCTGACACTGCTGAACGCATTCCCCGCCAGCGACTTCAAGCCCGCACGCAGCTTGAAGGTACACCGCAAACCAGCAGGCAAATCGTGTTCGAAGTCGTACGACCAGTTGCGGCTGTCGATCCATCGGCCCGCGCCCTTCGCCGGACAATCGATCTCGAACGGCGCCGTCGTATCGCGCGGATCGCCGAGCGCGACCATCGGCTCGGAAAATCGCGCCGTCACCTGCCGAACCTGCTTCACCGTTCCTTGCGGCGAAAAGTGCGTCACCGACGGCGAATCTCCGGCGATCGCAGAAGAGATCTCGACCACCGCACATATTGCCAATGTGGCCGCCAAAAAACGCGCGATCAAAAATATGGATTGAATCAGCCGACCAGAATCCGATCGCGAGCTATTGATAGGAGTTCCTCCCCGACCACCACGGCGCACCCGTGGGCTGCCGACATCCTACTGAGTAGAGCAATCTCGTGTCAGAATGAACCGGCGCCTCGATTACCTGCAAGCGCACTAGCCGACGCGGTAAAGCCGCGCCGCTTTGGCATGGCGCTGCGCGATTGTTTTGCGCAGCGCGGCGGGCTTGAGCACCTCGATCCACGCCCCCATGCTCATTATCCAGTTCGCCAACTCCGTCGTACCCTTGACGGTCATCGTCATAATCGTGGTGCCGTCGCGGCGATGCGCGAAACGCTGGCTGCGATGAATCGTGCGCGAACGTACGTACGCCTCGGTCTGTTCGTTATGAATCTTCAACTCGACTTTAGTCTCGGGGCCATCAACAATTCCGAAAGTCCCTTCAGTATGTGCCGCGGGATCGAAGCTGCGCGGATAGATAAATCGCGTCGCGGCGCCGTCGGGCTGACGAATGAATTCGACCGAGCGCATTCGCTCGACCGCCAGGTAAATGATCGCCTTGCTTCGATGGCTATGACCGAGCAGGTAGAGGCCGCCGCGGTATGCCATCAGCGAGTAAGGGTCGAAATCGTGATGATGCCCCTCGCCGGTCAGCCCCGCGTAATCAACCTTGAGCCGGCTCTGATCGAGTAGCGCGCGCAGGATAACGTCGAGCTGTTCGCTGAAGTCAGTGTAATCCTTGGGCGCGTAAGGGACGGCGTAAAACTTGCGCTCAAGGTCGGACAATCGCGTCTGCTGCGTCGAGCTCAGGTTCTGAAAAACCTTCTCCCACAGCCCCTCGACGCCTTCCTTTAATACCGTGCCCTCGAGAAACTTGAGTACCGTCAGCGAGAAATACAGCAGCGCGACCTGGTACGAAGACGCCTCCGTGGCTTTCATCGAGCTGACCAGGCGAAGCCTGCGCTCTGTGCCGGTGCCGACCACTTCGACCAGCGGCGCGCCATGCGAGTCGGCGAGTTCGCTGCGCAGGACCGACACGTAGCGCGCAAGCGTGCGCTCTGAAATTTCCAGGGTTTCGGCGATCGATTTGAAACTCCAACCGTACGGCCTCGAAAACAACCCAGCGGCGATTCGCACCAACCGAATCGCGGCGCCGTAGGTCGGCTTGCGACGAAGTTTTTTCATGTGCACATCCAATCATCTCAATTCTCGAATGACAACCGTTGTCAGGCCACCGCTGTAGGTTTCTAAACACTGGGCCGCGATCCATAGTTGTGCCGCGATGATTCGTCTCCATTATTCAAATCGACTTGAAAATCTGATTGCACCGCTGGCCGAGGCCGTCGCGGATCATCAGCGGCGCGATCCGCTCGAGCGCATCTCGATCGTCGTGCCCAACCGCGTCGTCGAGCAATTCGTCCGTCATCGGCTGGCTGAATCGATCGGCGTCGCGGCAAATATCGAGTTTCCGTTCCTGCGCAGCTATCTCGCCAGGCTTCTCCAATCGACCGACAAGAATCTCAAGATCCTCGAGGCCGATGAGCTACAACTCGTGCTCTTCGAATGCCTTCGCAGTCCCAGCCATCGCGACGACGCAGACTTGAAGCCGGCGCGCGACTACATACATGGCGGCTCCAAAACTGACGCCGACGTCGAGCTCAGGACGCTCCTGCTCGCCGCACAATTGGCTCGACTGTTTCGCGAATATTCGATATCGCGGCGTCGCATGATCGCGAAATGGCGCGCCGCCCGCCGCTCCGACCTCGATGCGATGAGCGAGACCGAGCGATGGCAGCGCCATCTGTGGCAGTTGGTTTTCGATTCGCACGGCCGCGTGCGTGACGAATGGCTCCGACTGCGAGAGACGCGCCTGATGTTGCTGCCCGACGCATTCGAGGCGATCGAAGCGCCGCATCTTAAAGCTTCGATGCCCGACACGCTTCACGTGTTCGGTTCTTCGTACGCGGGAAATGCATACGCAGATATTTTTGCGCGACTCGGCGCGCTCGGCGACATTCGGATCTACGCGCTCAATCCGTGCCGCGAGTTTTGGGAAGACGTGGACACCTCGCGCCGCGCCGCACTGGCAGGATGGGCTCATCAGAAGGACAAAGTCGGCGACCAACTCGCCGAATCCGAAGACCCCTTCTCCTTGAACGGATTGTCCGACCCGCCGGCGCTCAGGCTCTGGGGGCGGCCGGGCCGCGAATACATCCGCCTGCTCAACGAAGTATCGCAATGCGATTTCGCACCGCTTTTTTCCGATCCGGTTTCAAACGAAAGCGAATCACCGACGGTGCTCGAGCGTCTTCAGCAGAGCATCCTCGATCGCCAACCGGCGCGCACGCAGCTCGAGAACGTCGAGGACAAGCAACCGGAGCCGCGAATCAGCTTTCTTGCCAGCCCTGGTATTCGACGCGAAGCGGAAATCGTCGCGAACGAAATCTGGTCGCTCATTCGCCGCAACGAAAAACTTGCCGCAGAGGGCAACGCCGATCGACTTCGCTTTCACGAAATCGCAGTACTCCTTCCCGACTCGGCGGTTGACGACTACGTCGCGCAAATCGACAGCGTCTTTCGCAAGCAGCACCGAATCCCGCTCGATCTCGTCAGCCGCAGCATCGCGGGCGCGAGCCGCGTCGCTGAAGCCGTCGATTTGCTTCTCCAATTGCCGAGCGGCCGTTTCTCGCGCGCTGAAATGATCCGGTTGTTGACGCATCCCGCCTTGAACAACGAGAGCGAAAGCGGAATCGACATCGAGAGGTGGCGGCGTTGGAGCGAGGCGCTCGGAATTTTCTTCGGCGCCGACGACTACGATTTGAAGGATACCTACATTCCGCCCGGCCTCTACAATTGGGATCAGGCGATCAAACGCCTCGCGCTAGGCACCATGATGACCGGTCAGCGCGGCGGCAATCCCGACTTATTATAAGGCTGGGCCAACCACTCCCAGCTACCTGCCGGGCGAAGTCGCGCAAGATGAGACTCGAAACGGCCGCGCGATTCATGCGCGTCGCGCGATCGCTGATCGCCGACGCGCTGTCGATCCGCACCGCCCGCCTGACGCCCCGCGAATGGTCGCTGATGCTGAGCGAATTCGTGAGCACGTACATTCGTCCCGAGAGCGCAATTGACGAGCAGGTCAGGGACCGGTTCCTCGAAGCAATCGCGGACATCGGCGCATCAGCGCTGAACGTCGCCACGATGTCGTTCGAATCGGCGCGCGAAATAATCGCCGCGCGAGTCGCCGACCTCGAATCGCGCCGCGGACAATATTCCGAGCGCGGCGTTGCGATTGGTTCGTTCTCGTCGCTGCGCTCGATCCCCTTCAAAGTAATTTTTGCGCTCGGGCTGAACGACAGTATCTTTCCCGAGCGCGAACACAGCGATCCGCTTGATTTGCGAACGCTCAAGCGCGTCGCCGGCGATGTCTCCCCCGCCGAGCGCGACCGTTATCTG
Organism: uncultured delta proteobacterium; assembly: GCA_963733715.1. Classification (GTDB taxonomy): domain Bacteria; phylum Desulfobacterota; class Binatia; order Binatales; family Binataceae; genus Binatus. The sequence goes on along the minus strand of CAVTEN010000027.1, from coordinate 40,538 downwards.
TTCCTCGAGACGATCCTCGCGGCGCGCGAGCGAATTTTCTTTTCCTACATTGCTCGCAACGCGAAGACTGGCGATGACCTCGAACCTTCGCCGGTCATTCGCGAACTACAGAACATGCTGCGCGCATTCCTCGATAAGAACTCGCTCGACCAGCTGACCCTCAAACATCCGGTCAGCCGCTACGACTTAAAGTACTTTCCGGAACTCAACGCAGGCACCGCGTCAAAGGATGAATTCACCAGCTTCGACTCAGATGCGCGCCGCGGCGCTCGGATGCTCGCGCTGAAAAAACAAATCGCTCCTGTATCGGATGAGAACTTGCGAGATCGTCTCGGAGACAGGTTGAGCGCTCGTCTGCGGGATGAGCTGCAATACCCCAAATTCGAGACGCCGGTTGCCGCATCCAACCCGACGCCCGCCGAAGAGATCGCTCTGCCGATTGCCGCGATTCGCAAATATCTCGAATGCCCTCTGCAAGGCGCCGCGCGCTATTCGCTCGGAATGCTCGAGGATGAAGACGCGCCGGAGGACGCAGAGGACGAACCGATCGAGCAGTCGCGGCTCAATCGCACCGTCATGTTGCGCAATGTTTTCTGGCGCGCCGGCGGCAAGCTCGACGCTGCTCGACGAAGAGTACGCGCGCGAAGTCCGCATCGCGCAAACCCACGGAAGTTCCCCCGCCGGGCAGTTCGCGCAGGCCGCTAAAGATATGGATGCCGCGGCGCTTCGAAAATGGATCGTGCAGGCTTCCAAAGCCGGCGTGAACGATTTCGCAGGTTGGAAAGACATTCGGATCGGGCGCGCCGACGAGTTCGCCGACGCCGCCGAGATTCTCGCTCCGATCGCTTTGACCGTAGAAGTTCACCGTCGCGATGGAACCACGGTTACTCAGCGCGTGAGTCTCTACGGAACGATTCACGGCGTTTCACCGGCGGCAGGCGTTGCGATCAACTGCGTGCTGCACAAGACGATCAAATCGAAAGATTTTCTCCCGGCGTTTCTGAATGCAATCGTTCTTGCCGCTGTCGGGACGAAGCTGCCCGAAAAATTTCGCGCGATCGTGATCGGAACGCAGTCGGAAAAGCTGACAGAATTCACTCGCGAGTTCCGGCCCATGGACCGCGACTCGTCCGTCGCATATCTGACCAACGTCGTCAGCGATCTGCTCTCGACCGGCAACGAATACTTCCTGCCGATCGAAGCGGTCGATCAAGTCGTCAAGGAATTACAGAAGACTGAGAATAGCCGCGATCTGGTCGAAGCAGTCGAGCGCACACTTTTGGTCGATGTCGTGAAGTGCAGTTCCGACTACGGTCCGGTGCGCAATGCAAGGGACTTCGATCCGCCCGAAGAAGATCAGATCGAAAAAATCGTAGAGCGCCGCTTCGTTCCAATCGGGCTATTCAGATGAGCGCGATCACCTCGATGGAATACCCTCGGCCCGCGATCCTCGATCAGATTCTCGACGGCCGGCACAAGGTTATCGACGCCAGCGCCGGCACCGGCAAGACGTTTACGATCGAGCAGATCGTTATCGACCTGGTTCGCACCGGTGCCGCTCAACTCGGTCAGATCCTGATCGTAACGTTCACCGAAAAGGCAACCGCGGAACTGCGCTCGCGAATCCGCGTGACGATCGAAGGCGCGTTGGCGGACCAAAATCCACCTGACGTCGAGCGCAGACTGAATGACGCGCTGGCTTCATTTCATCGCGCGCCGATTCATACGATTCACAGTTTTTGCCGTCGCATGCTGACCGAACTCGCTTTTGACAGCGGCGTGCGGTTTGGACTTGATCTGGCGAGCGGCCGTCTCGAGTTCCATGAGAGTCTGCGCGCTGAATTGCGCGAACGGCTGAAGTCGGACGCTCGGATTCAACGCCTCGTCGGCGAATGGCTGTCGGACGAGGGGCGCTCTTCGGAGAAACTCGAAGTACTGCTGTGGCAGGCGCACGTTCAACGTTACTTGCATACCGCTGGCCACGATCTCAATCGATGCGCGTTGACCAATCTGATGAATGCGTTCGATGCGAACGCGCTCGCGAACGCATTCCAAATCGCATCGATTAAAGTTGATGCACGCGACGACGCGCTCGCTGCGACGCGCGAACTCGAAACAATCATTCGACGAGCCGATCGCTCGATCGCAACGCTGGCCGACGCTCTGCAGGACTTCAATCTCGATCGCATCTGCAAACCAACGAAAACGCAGAAGCGAACCGGCAGATTCCCCGACGATATGCCGGCACAGGTACGCGCGCTCATCGATGCAGCGAAGCAGGTGCAGGCGACGCTGGACATCGAGCAGCGTGCGGTCGACGAATTGCTGCCCGGTGTCGTCAACCGGATGGATGCGCGAAAACGTGAGCGTGGAACGCTCGACTACGAGGACATGCTCGCGTGGCTCGCGGACGCACTCGACGGCCCGCGCGGCAAATCGCTCGCGACGACGCTGCGCGAACGTTATCGCGCGACGCTGATCGACGAATTCCAGGACACCGACGAACTTCAATGGAAAATCTTTCGACAGGTATTCGTCGACGGCGGCGGCGCCAACCTCGTCTATGTGATCGGGGATCCCAAGCAAGCGATTTATAGTTTCCGCGGCGCCGACGTTCACGCTTATCTCGAAGCCTGTAAGGAACTTTCCAACTCGGGCGCGACGACCGTCCACTTGCGCAGGAATTTCCGCTCGACCTCCGACATGATCGACGCGTGCAATCTGATTTTGGATCAGGGCGCCGCGGAGCCGCTGTTCGACGGCGATATCACTTATAGCTATCCAGTAGAGTGCGGGCGTCCCGCTCTCAGAGCCATCGCGGCGAACGGCGATCCGATTCAGCCCTTGACGCTTCTGAAGTTCCAGCCGCGCGATGACCGACACAAGTTTTCACGGCGCATGCGCGAAGCAATAGGCACGCGGATCGCGCACGAGCTACGACGCATCATTCTGGAGCCGGAATACTCAATTACAATTTGTGACGAAAAAAAGGATCCGCGCAGAATTACAGCCAAGGATATTTACGTCCTTACGCGAACCAATCGCGACAGCGCCGAGATCGCCAGGTACCTGCGCCGGGCCGGCGTCCCGTATGCCTTCTACAAGCAGGACGGACTATTTCAGACGCGCGAGGCCTCCTACATTCTCGACCTGCTCAAGGGAATCGACGAACCCGGCCGCCGGTCGAATCGGCTCAAGGCGTGGGCGACGAGTTTCTTCGCTGTCGATCACGCTGACCTTGGGCGACTGGATGACCAACGCGCGTCGCAGCCCATGTTCGACCGACTGCTCGAATGGCGCGCGCTCGCAGAGAGTGGGCATTTCGCCGACTTGTTCGACGCCTTGCTCCATCAGAGCGGGCTGGTCGAACGCGAGTTGCTGATGTCCGACGGCCGCCGCGAACTTACCAACTACGAACATATCTTCGAGATACTGACGCAGCAGGCGTCGCGGCGCGGAATCTCGCTCGCGGAAATAATCGAGTTGCTTGATTCCTACGTCTCCGGGCGCGCGACACCGCCGGGTGACGACGCGAACGTGCAGCGTGTCGAAGACGATCGCGACAGTGTGCAAATCATGACGATCCACAAGAGCAAGGGCCTCGAAGCCGACGTCGTTGCGCTCTACGGGGGATTCTTCGCGAGCACTCTTCCTGATCCTGTCAGCACCTGGCACGTCGGAAACGAACGCCGCCTCGTGATCGGCAAACTTGCGCGCGAAATCGCAAAGGATGCGATCGTAAAAGAGAAAGCGGAGGAGGATCAGCGGCTACTCTACGTCGCGCTCACTCGCGCTCGCGCCAAATTGATACTGCCCTACGTTCCAAGCGACACGCTGACGCGAGACCTCGGAGGATCGTACAAGCAATTGAACGATCGGCTGCGCACTCTCGATCGCGAATCTCGATTGAAGACAGTCTGCGCGACTCAAACCGTCAGCGTCACAGACTCAACGGCCGCGACCGAGATGGCGAAAACGGCGCTTGACGAGAATGCTTTGTGGGACTGGCTCGAATCGACGTCGCGGCCCACCGGCCTTGACGGCGAGCTCGCCGACCTGGGCACAAAACATCGAGGGCTGATCACTGAGTCGTACACTTCTCTTCAGGCCGCCGAACCCGACGATTTCAAAACCAGCGTTGACGCAATCGATGCGCGCGCCGACAACATCGATTTGCCCGGCGGGCGCCACGTCGGCATTTTTCTGCATGAGGCGATCGAGAAGCTCGATTTCAAATCCTTTGGCGATGCCCCAAATCTGAAATCCTGGATGGCACTCGACGACGTGCGCGAATTGTTCGCGAGCATCATGCGCCGTCACGGCGTGGATGATCCGCGATGGCTGGATCGCGGACGCGAGCTGGTATTCAACACGCTGACTTCACGAGTCGCGCTCGGCGAAACGATGCTCGAGGGCGGACTCCGCGGGCTGAAGAGCGTTCGCGAAATGGAGTTCGCGTATCCGATTCCCGAACAACATCACCCGCGTCTCGGCACTGACCCGGACGGCGCGTGGACGGTCGAACGCGGTTACATCAAGGGATTTATCGATTTCGTGTTTGAGCGCGATAAACTCATGTACTTCGCCGATTGGAAGGGCGATTTGCTGCCATCGTACGATCCAAACGCAATCGCACGACACGTTGACCGCCACTACCGGCTGCAGGCGCGAATATATTCAGTCGGTGTAGTGCGCCTGCTGGCTATTCACAACCAGCGCGACTACGAGAATAGATTCGGTGGCCTCCTGTATGTCTTTCTTCGAGGCGTCACGCACCCCGGCGATGGCAAAGCTGGATTCTATTTCGCGCGACCATCGTGGGATGAAATAGTCACTTATGAATCCGAACTGATGAATCCCGAATCCACTTTCGAGTTGCGCACATGAGCGATAGATACTCACTACTCGGAATGGATACTGCGTGGCGGCGCTTTGAATCGGCTCGCGACGGCAGCAAATCGATATTCGATACTCGCATGCGCTCGCTCGAAGTCTCGGTCGCCGGACTCAATCTCGCCCCTGAGACCGTACACCTCGCAGCCGAGCTCGCTGCGCTTGAACCGGCTCTGGAAGCCGACGAGCGAACAGCGCTGATCGTGCTCATTCTCGTCTCTCTGGTCGCGTTGCAAGAAGGAAGCACCCGCTTTCCCGTAACTGGTCCGCTATCCGAAGTCCCGATGCGTCGCGTCCTGAGTAGCCTCTGTGCTGACGGTTTCGGCGCCGGCGCCGCCGATAGAATAGCTACTTCGATAGAAGTGCTTCTCCAATCGAACCGCGCGGCTGCGTTAGTGGGTCAGCGGGAGGATGACTACAAGCCTCTATTATATATCGCACCGTACATAACGCATCAGAGTATCTATTACTGCGAGCGCGAACTGGCTATTCGACTTGGCGCGCTACTGAGTAATCGCCCACAAGAACAACCGGACGCGGATCACCTCGCTCGCGCGCTTCACGACGTGATTGAACGTCCGGTGATAGTGCAGGGCAGGCAGATCGTGATGTCTGACGAGCAACGCAGCGTTGTTGAGGCGTCTGCGCGCGCCGGACTGACGGTTATTTCGGGCGGCCCGGGTACCGGAAAGACCTCGATCGTCGTTGCGATTATGCGGCTGATGGTGCGCCTCGGCGTCGATCCTTCTCTGATTGTCCTGACGGCTCCAACCGGGAAGGCCGCGAAGCGCATGGGTGAGTGCGTGATTGAATCGCTGACTCGAATTGAACAACGCGATGCGGTGGATCAGGCTCTACTCGACGCGCATCTCGAGCCCTCGACGATTCATCGCCTGCTCGGATACTCGCCAGATTCCGGACGCTTCCGGCATCATCGCAACAACCCGCTTTCAGCAAAAGTCGTCATCGTCGATGAAGGATCGATGCTCGATGTCACCCTGATGGAACGATTGACGAATGCGATTCAGCCGGGCGCGCGGCTGATCCTGCTCGGCGACGCGAACCAATTACCGTCGGTCGCCGCGGGTAGTGTGTTCCGCGCCCTGGTCCCATCTGCGGAAGATAGCCTCGGTCCGCTTGCTGCGGCATCGATGCGGCTCGAAGTGAATCACCGAATGAAGAGCGACGATCGCGTCGGGTCGATCGATTTTGCTGGCCGCCCGATCGATCAACGACGGCGTCACTGATCTCCTGAGCTCGGTTGACGAAGCGAATGCTCCAATCGTCGTGCGGCGCTCATCACTTGGAGAGTTGACCTTCGCGGGAGTCGAATTCCTTGGCGCCACTCCCCGTGAGCTCGGGCCGTTTTTAGATCGTTGGTACGCCGATCGAGTGCGCGGCGGAAAAGATGTTGCGGAACTAACTAAGCATGAATATATCGAACGCGATGGCGGCTTCGACGACGCCGACTGCGCGCGATTGCGCGTCTTGTTTACGCACGCCGCAAAATCGCGAATCTTATGCGTGACACGTGTCTTCGAGACTGGTGCCGAGCGAATTAACGCGCGCCTTCATTCGCGCGCCGCCGAAACCGCGCAGCTCGCAGCAGACCGTTTTCCATTCGTGGTGGGAGAGCCGCTGCTCGTGCTGCGCAACGACTACGAGCGCGGGCTGTTCAACGGCGACAATGGAATCCTGTTGTGGGTAAGGCGCAACAACGGCCCGCAAGTAGCGATGGCGCTCTTTCCGCGCGGCGATAATTTCGTCGCGTTCCGAATCGAAGCGTTGCGCGAATTCGTCGAGCTGAGCTACGCGATGACCGTGCACAAAGCGCAAGGCTCCGAATTCGACTCCGTCGCCATCGTTCTGCCCGAAAAACCAGTCGCAATTTTGACCCGCGAACTCCTCTATACGGCAGTCAGCCGCAGCAGGACATCGGTCGTCATCGTAGGCGCCGAATCGGTGCTCAACAATGCGATCGCGACGCGCGTCGAGCGATTCTCCGGACTCGCCGACCGGCTGAAGCTAACACTCGCCGGCTAACTCTTCGGCGTGTGCGATATCAGGAATTCGCGCACGCGCTTAACGGTCGCGCCGATCACGTCGGACGCTTTCCAATTCTCGATGAGTTCGGCGTTTGGCGCGAGCGCGGCGATCTCCTTCGACGTTTCCTTCGGATGATAGTCGTCGTTGCCGCATAGAATCAGCATCGGCGTTTTGCACGAGCGCACGAATTCGCGCGAGACATTGAAAACGAAATCGGTGCCGTACATCCGGTCGCGGAACTGTCGCAACGCAGCGTCGTCGAGCTTGGGCCGCTCTGCTTTCAACGCCTGCGCCCATCCGTCGAACATCGCGAAGAACAGTTCGCGATTGTGCGGACTGAGCCCGATTGGATTTTGTAAAACCGCGGCGCTGACCCGATCCGGCGCGGCTTTGATCATTCCGAGGCTGTAAGACCCGCCAATACATCCGCCCATCAGATGGCACTTGCTTGATCCCGAGATGATCGAGCAACGCAATATGATCACCGGTATAAGTCTCCCAGCCATCATCGGCGCTGATCGGCCCTGACGACTTCCCGGCGTTGCGCTGATCCATCGCGATCACGCGAAAGTTCGCCGCGAGTTCCTTGGTCGGGTCGAACGGGCTCTTGGCCCAGAACTCGATACTCGAGCGCATCCCGCCTGGCGCAAATAGTAAGATCGGATAGCCAGTCCCGTATTCCTCGTAGTATATCGATACATCATCGCGCTTGAATGTAGGCATCTCAGTCTCCTTGAAAGTATATTAATCTCTAGCCAGTGGCGGACGCAGATTTCGCCATGGGCGGGCGGTTTCGAACGCGGCAGCCAGTGCGAGCAGATCGAATTCGCCGTTGGACCGCCCAACCATTTGGAGTCCAATAGGCAGTCCCGCGCGGCTGAATCCGGCGGGAATCGTAATTGCCGGCTGACCGGTGGCGTTGAATGGATACTCAAATGCTATCCAGGTCCACAACTCATCGAGATAACGCTCCGGGGTCGAGGGAAAGCTGCCGTTTTTCACTGCGGGTCGCGTCATCGTAGGCGTCAACAATGCGTCGTAAGGCTCGAGGCGCTCAACGATCGTGCGCGCGATGTTGTGCATAGTCGCGACCAGGTTCACATAGTCGGCGCCGCTCACCTTGCGCCCGTGCTCGTACATCTCGCGCACCACCGGATCGATCCATTCCGGATTCGTGACGGGAATTGCCGCGATCCCCACGCAAATCAGGATTCGCGTGCACTCGACCAGCATCGCACCCGGATCCAGATCGATCGGTTCCACTCGATGCCCCATCTCACGCATCGTTGCGCACGCCGAATCAAAGGCCGCCGCGACTTCTGGATCGACCTCGCCAAGTTTCGAACTCGCGATTGACGCAAGCCGCAGATTCTTCGGCACGACTCGCACCGCTTCCTCGAATGGACGCGCGGGTGGTGGCGCCCAGTACGGATCGCCGGTCGCAGGCCCCGCGATTATGTCAAGCATCATCGCAACGTCGCGCACCGAACGCGCGATCGTGCCGCGGGTCGCGTAGCCGCCCCATGCTTCTCCCCTGTGTGGCGCATAGGTTATCCGTCCGCGCGACGGCTTGAGTCCAACCACGCCGCAGTTCGAAGCGGGACCGCGAATCGATCCTCCGCCGTCGCTGCCCTCCGCCAACGGCCCAAGTCCCGCGGCGACGGCCGCTGCTGCGCCGCCGCTTGAACCGCCTGCGTTGTACTCGCGATTCCATGGGTTGCGCGCAGTCGGGCACAAGCCGCCTTCAGTCGTGGGACGCGCGCCAAACTCCGGTGTCGAGGTTTTGCCGAGCAGTATCCCGCCTGCCTTCTGCAAACGCTGCGCGATCACCGCATCTTGCGGCGGAATTGAGTCTGCATAGTTTCTTGATCCGAGTGTGGTGCGGATTCCCGCCGTCGGCGTCAGATCTTTCAGTGAGTACGCGACGCCGTATAGTCGCATCGATGCCGCATCCGGTCGCGACGCCTCCAGGCGCGCGGCGTCGGCGAGCGCGCGGTCCGCGGTGACCGTCATGTACGCGCCAAGTTCTGGATTCAGCCGCTCGATTCGCGCCAGGTAAGACTCCGCGACCTCGCGCGGGCGCAGATCGCCCTTCATTACCAAGTCGCGCAGTTGCCAGGCTTCGATGAACGGATCGAACACTGTCGTTACTCTTCGCTACAAACTATTGCGCCTTTAGTCCGCCGTCCACCGCTCATCCGCTCTCAGCGCGTGCGTCCGCAGAAAGTGGGTTGACAAGGATGGGCCTCTGAATTATTTCAAAATGAAAGCGCGCGGAGCATCACGCTTCGCCATCGTGTTACCGGAGTCTTGCACCACGATGAAGTCCGCACGCAGATTGTTCCTCGTCGTTGCCGCCGCGACCGCGGTGGCCGCTACTTTCAGCCTGGCCAGGGCGCAAGGACCCGGTCCGCTCGCCGATCCCAAATCCACGAACCAGGTGGGATTCCCTGCCACGCTCTACTCGTGGGTGATTCCGCCCGACAATCAGCAGACACCGGCGAAGATTGCGCTCGGTAAGGCGCTGTTTTTTGAAGACGCGCTGTCCGCGGACGGCAAAGTCTCGTGCGACCATTGTCACGGGCCGGACAAAGGCTTCACCGATCAGCTGCCGACCTCGGAGGGAATCCACGCGCAGTTCGGGCAGCGCAACGCGCCTTCGATTCTCAACGCGCTGTTCAACGTGACGCAGTTCTGGGACGGACGATCGCCGACGCTCGAGGCGCAGATCGAGGGCCCGGTGACCAATCCGGTCGAGATGGGTATGAAATCGACCGACGACGCGGTCGCGGCGATCAAGGCGATTCCCGAGTATCAGAAACAATTCCAGGATGTGTTCGGCCACGACGTCAATTTCGCCGACATCGAACATGCGATCGCCGCCTACGAGCGCACGCAGCTCGCGTTCGACTCGCCGTTCGACAAATTTATCAACGGCGATCAAAGCGCGATCAGCGATTCGGCCAAGCGCGGATGGTCGATTTTCAACGGCAAGGGTCGCTGCATGTCGTGTCACGGATGGAATCCGACGCAGCCGCTGTTCACCGATCAGAAGTTCCACAACATCGGAGTGTCGGCGCACAAGTCGGACTTCGTGCCGCTCGCGCGCAAGGCGCTCGACCTGCTCAACACGACGCGGCGGCGACTCGATAGCGATCGACAAGCTCGCGATCGGCACCGACATGAGCGGGCTCGGCCGATTCCTGGTGACCAAGCAGCCGCATGATATCGGATCGTTCCGCACCATGACGCTGCGCAACCTGCTGGTGACGCAGCCGTACTTCCATGACGGCTCGCAGGCGACGCTGTGGGATACGATCGATCATTACAACAAGGGCGGTGTGCAGAACCCTTATCTCGACGGCGGTATCACGCCGCTCGGACTCACAGAAAGCTGAGGAAGACGACCTGGTCGCGTTTCTCGCGAGCCTCACGAGTCCCGAATACGCCGATGCCGCGAAGCAGGAGTACGACCTGCAGTTCAAGCGCTCGCGCACTGACCGTCCGCAACGCGACGAGAGCGCAGCCAACGGTGACAAAGGACGCGGGCCGGGATTGGCGGGTCCGTTCGGCGATATCGGACCGCAACAAACCCTGGAGAATCCGGCGCTGGTCGGCGGCGATTAACCTGATGAAAGAAAAAAGGCAGAGGCGCGATGGCTGCTCGGCATAAAAGCGTCGAAACAAAATATATGGAAGAGCGCGACGCGGTCCTGCGCGGACTGCGCGGCCTCGACCGGCGCACGTTTCTGAAAGTGCTCGCGGCGTCGGCGGGTGCCGTGATGTCCAAGGGGCTGATCACGCCGCATTCGTTTCAGCTGGTCGAGGTCGCCAACGCCGCGCCTGACAAGACCGCGGAAGCGACCGGGATGGCAGGCAAGCCGCCGTTCACGTTCGCGTATATTTCCGACACTCATCTATATCCGCGCACGCTCAACCAGCGGTTCGTACGCGGAGCGGTCAAAGCGGTCGAGGACGTCAACGCGCTGGATCCGCAGCCCGACTTCGTGCTGTTCGGCGGCGACCTCGCGCAGACGGGGCGTCATGAGGAGCTCGAACTTGGGCGACAGATTCTCGCCGAGGTGAAGGCGCCGGTGAAGATGATGGTCGGCGAGCACGACTGGTTCTACGACCTGGGCGACTCGTGGAAGGACATGTTCGGCCCGCCCAACTACTCGTTCGACTGGAAGGGCGTTCACGTCGTGGTGCTGATGAGCGTGCACGAGAAGGATTTCTGGACGGCGCGTAAATTGACGCCGGCCGAGCGGATGGGAATCGTCGCGGGCCTCGACAATGGAATCCAGTCGCGCTTCGAGGTTGGCGATGACGAGCGCAAGTGGCTGTCCGACGACCTCGCCAAGGTGCCGCACACGACGCCGCTGCTCGTCTTCTCCCACTCGCCGCTCTACAAATACTACCGCAACTGGAATTTTTGGACCGAAGATGCGGAGCAGGTGCAGGCGATTCTGAAACCCTACAAGCACGTGACCGTGATCCACGGCCATACGCATCAGATGCTCTACAACCAGATTGGGAACATCAGTTTTTACGGGATGCTCTCGACGGCGTGGCCTTGGCCATACGCGCCGACCGGTCTGCCGCCGCTGACGGTCCAGATGAATCGCGCCGATCCGTTCGATCAGTTCGACGGATTGGGCGACGGCCAGTTCAATGTCCGGCCCGATGGATTGGCGGACAAGATTTACAACCTGTGGGATCGCAATCCGGTGTCGGTGAAGGCCGACTACCTGGTTTCGCACGGCAAAGTTGCGCGGCCGCCCGCGCCACAGTTCGCGAGCTACTGAGGCACGACTTCCACCGAGGCGAACATGACCCGACGATCGATTGCTTTGGTAACTGCCGCCGGATGTGCGGCGATACTCGCGGGAGTGGCGTACGCGCCGCAAATACTTCGCGCGCAGCAGGCGCAACCGCCGCTGCCGATCCATCAAGTGCCGCCGCCGAAAGACGGTGGCGTGGTCGTGATGCTCTGTGACGGCAAGACCAGCATGGAAGTGAAGGGCCTGAAGACCGGCGAGTCGATGAGTCATGCGCAGGCGGTCGAAGTCACGCGCGAGCTGATGGCGCAATGGCAGCGCGAACATCCTAATGAAAAATGGCAGATGGCGCAGACTGACGAATCGTCGCAGCCGGAGCCCGGCCCTTCGGCCGCCTCGGGTTCCGATGTCTCGAAGCCCAGCAGCACCGTGCCGAGCATGGAAGCCGGCGCCAAGCCTCCGGCAAAGGGAATGCAGCAGGGCGACACCTACGCCAGCTTCACCGATCGCGATTACAAAGTCTGGAAGAACGAGACCGACAACTTCGTCGCGGAAGGGAAAAAGATTTTCCACAGCGACAAGGAACTCGGCGGCACGATTGGCGTGAGCTGCGACATGTGCCATCCGGACGGGTCAAACACGCATCCCGAGACTTATCCGAAGTACCAGGTCCAGTTGCAGAAAGTGGCGCTGCTGCGCGACATGATCAATTGGTGCATCGAGAATCCGGTGAAGGGCAAAGCGTTCGACCCCAACGATCCGAAACTACGCGCACTCGAAGCGTACATCCTGGCCCAGCGCAAAGGCGTGCCACTGAACTACGGCAAGCACTAAGCGACTCGCACTCGTCGAGCGGCTTTACAAGGCAGGTTGCGAACTGATAGCACCTAATTAGGTGCTCATTCGAATGCGAAATTCAGGAAAACTCGACATCACGAAAGACATTCAGTCGCTCACAAACTTTCGCCGTAATTCGGCCAAATTTCTCAAACAGATCAAGAAGAGCAAACGGCCGGTAGTGCTAACAATCAACGGCAAGGCCGAGGCTATCGTGCAGGACGCGGAGGAGTATCAGCGGCTGCTCGATATCGCAGCCCGCGCTGACGTTTACGAAGCAATCCGGCAGGGCTTGGACGACATCGATCACGGCAGAACTCGGCCCGCTCGCGAGGTGCTCGACGAGTTGCGCCGACGCTATGGCATACCGCGTTGAACTCACCACCCGCGCCGAGCAGGACCTCAACCACATAGCTCAGCGAATCTCAGCCGGCGAATCGGCAGCCGCCGTTCGTTGGTTCGATGGACTTGATAAAGCGATCTCCACGCTTGAAAGCTTTCCGCGACGATGCCCGATTACTCCGGAAAGCAAAAAGACAAACCAGGGGTTGCGTCATTTGCTCTACGGATCGATGCGGACTCATTTACGAAATCAACGAGGACCGCGAACTGGTCATAATCATAACTGTTAGGCATTCCGCGATGGACGAGTTCGTGATCTGACGAGCATTGCGATTGTTAGTCGCGATGCTCGTGTAACCGCAGCAGCATCAACATCAGCATCAGGCGATCGCTCTGCGGTTGAATCTCGGGTGCCGCGCTCTCGTCAGAGATGAGTCTCGCTCTGCGCCGTTTCGCCGTAGATTTCGAACGCGGTGCGCGAGTCCAGACCAATCGAGAACAGTTGCGGCGAGGTGACATCCACCGGTAGCGGGTGCGCAACTGAAAACCGTCCCGCCGGATTGTTCGAAGGGCTGAATAAGTGAAGATCGAGCGAAGCCCGATCGGAGACTCCGTCTCGGGAACGGATGATCGACTTCGGTACCAGGCGCTTGAACAAGGGATTGTTGTGCAAGAGTCCGGATTCTAACGCCAGCAGCATTCCTATGAGCGCAGCCAATGCAATCGTCATTGCGCGCCAGCCCCATGCGCCGATGGCTTTCGTGGGTATGTGCGTTTTCAGTTCCATTCGCGTACCCCCGCGCTTGGAGGCAGCAAGAAATATACCTACAATTAGTAGTTTATCTTATCCTATAGTAAAGCGCGGCTTGCGAGGCTTACGCGCTGCTTGAGGCCTGCTGCCGCGTCAGCGCGCGCGGTAGTAAAGCCAGGCGCGTTCTAAAATCGCGGCGGCGTAGAACATTGCGATCAGTGGCGCGATGGCGCGCACTATTGCGCCGGGAAATTCAGGCGGCGGTGCGATCGCGAGCGTGATCACCAGCGCGTAGTTGATGATTCCGCCCCAATGACCCAGCCGGCTTTTTATCGGGCCGGTCGCCGGTTGTCCGATCAAGACAGAATCGATTGCGTACTGGCTGAACGAGACCGCGATCAGGATCGGAATATAGAAAGGAATCGCGCCCGCGGCTGCTTCGGATAAAAGCGCGGCGAGCACGAAGGTCACGTCGGCGATTCCGTCGAGCCATCGTCCGCTGCCGCTCGCGACGCCGAGCCGCCGCGCGACTCGCCCGTCGATGAAGTCGCTGCCCGCGGCGACAATCGCAACGATCGCGAAGGCCAAACGTCCCTGATGCCCGTGCGCTGCGAGCGCGATCCAGATGGCGGCGAGCGCGAATCTGATCGCGCTGAGGCCATTGGGTATCTGCGCGAGCATCATGCCACCGCCGGTGCGCTGTTTCGGTGTTTCGCTCGCACGAGCGGAATGCTCTACAATTGATCTCTTATGCCCGGAAAAACTTCCCGCACGATCCAAATCGTCAGCCACGGCCCCTCATGCCTCGACGGTGTGATGGCGGCGGCCGCGGTGGCGCGCTTTTACGATGGCCATAAAGTCTTCACGACGCTGGCCGGCAACAACGAGGCCGACCAGATAATCGGGAGCCTGACGCTGAAATCCGCCGACGGCAGTGACGAGATCTGGATCACCGATTTGTCCTGGAACTCACCCGCGACCGGAGCGCATCTGGCCGAGTTGAGCGCGCGCGGCGCGCGGATTTTCTGGATCGATCATCATCGCACCGCAGTTTCCCGCGCCGATGCCCCCGAGTTCAAGGTGCCGTTCGCCGCCAAGGTCCTGAGCGAGCAGTATTCCGCGGCGCGCCTGACCTTCAACTTTCTCAAAAAAATGGACCGCGACCTTCCCGAGCGACAGCGCGCCGAGTTCGAAAGCTTCGAGCCGTTTGTGATTATCGCAGACGATCACGACCGATGGGTCCACAAGATTCCAGCGTCGCCCGAGTGGGCGCTCGCCGTCCAGACGCTCGGCGGAATCTCCTCGTATCGCGAGATCCTGAAACTGCGCGAGCCGCAGATGAGCCGCAAGCTGCGATCCGCGTTCGAGTCGGGACAGGACGCGATGCGCCGCAGTCTCGAATTGGCGCAAGCGACGATGGTCGATCGCAAGCTCGACAACGGAATCACGGTGCGGACGGCGTGCTGCTTCGGCTACAGTAGCGAAGTCGCGTCGCATCTCTACCAAGGGCAGACTCGCACCGTCGTCGCGCTGTTTGATTTGCGCAGCCAGGGCGTCAGCCTGCGCCGCAGCTCTGACAGCGACGTCGATTTGTCTCAGCTTGCGCAAATCTATGGCGGCGGCGGTCATGCGGCAGCGTCGGGCTTCGCGATTCCCGATTTGCGCCGCCTTCCAGCCGAGCGCTTGGCAGAAATTTTGGGCGACCAGCTCGAAAAGCCAGCTACCTGATCCGTCCCCACGCCTCTCGTCAGCAGCATTCTGTACCTGCATTTCTCGATCGGCATTTCCCTTGCGTCAAATCTGACGATTTGCCTAGACTGACCGTACGTTCATTTGACTGACTGTCCAGTTCGCCATGACCAAAGAAGAGGTAATCAAGGAATATCGGGTCCGCGAGATCCTCGAAGCCGCACGGCGCGTGATGGCTCGTTACGGAATGCAGGGCACCACCGTTGACCGCGTCGCCGAGGAAGCGAAGGTCGCCAAGGGCACTATCTACCTCTACTTCGACACCAAGGACGCGCTGGTTCATGCGGCGGTGCTCGAAGGTTTGCGCGAAATGGTGGCGGAGACGATCGCGTCGGACGACTCGTCGAGGCCGCCGCTCGAGCGAATCCGCAAGCTCATCCTGGCGCAATTCCGCATCCAGGCGTCGAACCAGGATTTTTTGAAGACTCTCATCATCGGCAACTCGCTCGACATCGAGCTCGAATCGGAAGCCGGCCGCGAATACATGCGCGTTTACGCCGGCCATCTGGACTTCATGGCGTCGGTGCTGCAGGACGCCATCGATCATGGCGCGATTCGGCGCATCGACCCGCACTTCGCGGCGTTCATGCTCGGCGAGATGCTGACCGGATCGCTGCGGCGTCGGCTGCTCAAGCTGGCCTCGACTCCGCTCGAGTCTGACGCTGAAGCGGTCGTCGAACTTTTTCTCAAAGGTATCGCGGCGGTTTGATGAAGCCGATTTTCAACATTCCAGTTCTCATTCTGGCGGCCGCGCTCGGAACTTTCGCGCTCGCGGGATGCCATCAGCCGGCCGCGGCCGAAGTCGAAAACAAGTCGGGACCGGCGCCGATTGCGATCGCGGTCGCGACCGCGCGGAATCAAGGTCTCGATCGCACCGCCGAAGTGCAGGGCGCGCTCTTTCCGCGCGAGCATGCGGTGATGTCGTCGGAAGTCGAGGGCAGAGTCGCTCAGGTTAATGCGGACTTCGGCGACAAGGTCATCGCGGGCCAGGTGATGCTGAAAATCAACCCGCGCGAATACGAGTTGCGGGTCGAGACCGCGCAAGCCGCGCTCGACCAGGCGCGCGCGAAGCTGGCCAACTCGACCGCGCGCTACAATCGCGCACGGACGCTGAAGGAGTCGGGGAGTATCTCGGCCGAGCAGTTCGATCAAATCGCATCGCAGTTGCGCGTCGATCAGGCGGACACCGAATCGGCCAATGAAGCGGTCGCGATGGCGCGCAAAAAACTCGGCGACACCGATATCAAGGCTCCGTTCAGCGGCTCCGTGCAAAAACGGATGGTCTCGCTCGGCGAGTACGTCTCGCCCGGCAAGGAAATTTACGAACTGATCGCGACCGACCCAATCAAGCTGCGATGCCCGATGCCGGAGCGGTTCGTGCCGCTGCGCGGGTCGGCATGCCGGTGAAACTCGCGATCGACGCGAACCAGGGCACGTCGTACACCGGGAAAATCACGCGCATCGCGCCGGCGCTCGACGAAAGCAGCCGCACGCTGCTGATAGAGGCCGAGGTCGCCAACCCCGACGGCGCGCTGAAGCCGGGATTCTTCGCGCACGTGACGATGGATCTCGGGCACGATCGCGCGCTGTTCGTGCCGACCGCCGCGGTGCTGCGCTACGCGGGCGTCGCGCGCGTGTTCGTCGTCGAGCAGGGAGTTGCACGCGCGCGCGAGGTGACGACGGGCAGCGTGGTCGGCGAAAATACTGAAATCACCGGCGGGCTGAAGGAGGGCGATCACGTCGCGGTGAGCAACGTCGATCGTCTGGCTGACGGCACCGCCGGTGACCGCGAAGGAGCAGTCGTGATTCTCGCCGACCTGTGCGTGCGCCGTCCGGTCTTCGCCACCATGTTCGTCGGCGTGCTGGTGGTGCTCGGCTGGTTCTCGTACATGCGTCTCGGCGTCGATCTGTTTCCAAAAGTCGATGTGCCGACCGTGATGGTCACCACTTTCCTGCCCGGCGCCGCGCCGGAGGAGACCGAAGCGCGCGTCACCAAGCCGATCGAGGAAGCCGTCAACACCGTCAGCGGAATCGACGAGATGCGCTCGAACACGCTCGAAGGTGTTTCGCGGGTCACTATCCAGTTCAAGCTCGAGCGCGACCTCGACGCCGCCGTGCAGGACGTGCGCGACAAAATTTCGACGGTGCTCGATCAACTGCCCGACGGAACCAAGCCGCCGCAGGTGCAGAAGTTCGATCTCGACGCGGTGCCGGTCGTGACGATCACGCTCACCGGCTACCAGAGCCTGAAAGAGCTCACCGAGATGGCGCGCCGGCGCCTGAAGGAGCCGCTCGAATCGGTTGACGGCGTCGGCTCGATCGACATTGTCGGCGGTCGCGAGCGCGAAGTTCACGTTGACGTCGATGCCGACAAGCTGCATGCGACCGGCGTCACGATTCAGCAGGTCGGCGCGGCGCTCTCGCGGCAGAACGTCGAGTATCCCGGCGGCCGCATGAAGCAGGGCATGTCCGAGGAGATGCTGCGCACGCTCGGCCGCATCACCGAGGTTCCGGATTTCGCAAAAATAATCGTCAGCGAAGTGGAAGGACGGCCGGTGACGGTCGGCGACGTCGCTTCGGTCGAGGACGCGGTCAAGGAGCCGCGCTCGCTCTCGCGATGGGACAACAAGAACGCGGTCTCGCTGATAGTGCGCAAGCAGTCGGGCGAGAACTCGATCGAAGTCGTCGATCGCGTGAGAGAGCGCTACGAAACGATCAAAGGCACGCTGCCAGTTGGCGTCAACGTGATCTTTACCCGCGACGCATCGACCTTCATCCGCGCCGCCGTCGATACCGTCCAGGAGCATCTCTGGCTCGGCGGTCTGTGCGCCGCGATCGTGGTGTTCTTTTTCCTCGGCTCGATCACCTCGACGCTCATAGCCGCGGTCGCAATTCCCGTTTCGATTGTCGCGACCTACTCATTGATCCTGTGGATGGGCTTCACCCTCAACCGCATGACCCTGCTCGCGCTGACGCTTGCGGTGGGAATCGTGATCGACGACGCCATCGTCGTGCTCGAAAATATTTTCCGCTTCATCGAAGAAAAAAACATGAACCCGATGGAGGCGGCCAAAGCAGCCACCGCCGAGGTCGGGCTCGCAGTCAGCGCGACCACGCTCTCGCTCGCCGTCATCTTCGTGCCGGTCGCATTCATCCACGGCGTGATGGGCCGTTTCCTGAATTCGTTCGGCCTGACGATGGCGTTCGCGATCATGGTGTCGTTACTGGTCTCGTTCACGCTGACTCCGATGCTCTGTTCGCGCTATCTGAAAGCCAAAGGCACGGGCCGCGCCAAGCACAACAGCACCAAGGATTGGAGAATTTTCCGCTGGATCGAAGACTACTATGACCTCGCGCTGCGCTGGTCGCTCGACCATCGATGGGTGCTGGTCGTCGTCGCGGTCGCGCTCGTAATCTCGATCCCGTTCCTCGGCAAGCTGGTCGGCGCGACTTTCATGCCCGATGACGATTCGAGCGAATTTGCGGTTAACATCCGCACGCCACCCGGCTATTCGCTCGCGCACACCGATCAGATCGTCGCACAGATAGAAGATCGCCTGCGCACGATTCCCGAAGTTCGCGACCTCTTCACCACTGTCGGCGACACCAACGGCGACGATCGCGTTACGGTCGCGCAGGTTGACGCGAAGCTTTTTCCGCTCGACCAGCGCCGTCGCAGCCAGGAACTGGTGATGGCCGACGCGCGCAAGTTGATGGACGCGTTTCCGGCGCTGCGCGTCAGCGTCGATCCGATCAAACCGTGGGAGCAGGGCGGCTATCGCGAAGTTGCGGTCGAATACGACATGCGCGGTCCCGACCTCGACACGCTGCGCACCTACGCCGACGGTCTGATGACGCGGCTCAGACAGATTCCCGGCATCGTCGATCTCGATTCGAGCTACGAGGGCGGCCTGCCGGAGCTCCAGGTAAATATCGATCGCACCAAGTCGGCGGACCTCGGTGTGTCGGTGGACGATATCGCGCAGACGATGCGCACGATGGTGCAGGGCGACGTCGTCACCCGTTTTCGCGAAGGCCAGGACACTTACGACGTGCGCCTGCAGTTGGCCGACAAGGATCGCAACAATCCGGTGGTGGTCGCCGGCCTGACGATTCCGTCGAGCAAGGTCGGGCAGGTGCGGCTCGACAATGTCGCGACGCTGACGCACGGGACCGGCCCGGTGCAAATCGATCGCCAGGATCGACAGCGCAATATCTCGATCGTTTTCAACCTCGCGCCCGGAGTCGCGATGAACAAAGTGATGGACGCCGTCACCCGCGAGGTCCAACAGATTCACTTGCCGGCCGGATATATCACCGAGTTCGGCGGTCAGAGCAAGATTTACGGCGAGATGGTCACCGGCTTCGTGATCGCGTTCCTGCTCTCGGTCATCTTCATGTACATGGTGCTGGCGGCGCAGTTCGAGAGCTTCATCCATCCGATCACGATCATGTTGTCACTGCCGCTGGCCGTTCCGTTCGCGCTGATCTCGCTGTTCGTGTTCCGCGAGCATCTGGCGTTGTACTCGACGCTCGGCATCCTGCTGCTCTTCGGCATCGTGAAAAAGAATTCGATTTTGCAACTCGATCAAACGCTCAATTTGATCCGCGCGGGACTGCCGCGACGCCAGGCGATCCTCACGGCGAATCGCGATCGTCTGCGCCCGATCCTGATGACCACGGCAGCGCTGGTCGCCGGCATGATCCCCGTCGCGATCGGGCAAGGCGCGGGCGATAGCTCGGTCCGCGCGATCGCGCTGGTCGTGATCGGCGGTCAGACGCTATGCCTCCTGATCACGCTACTCTTCACACCGGTCGCTTTCTCGCTGTTCGACGACATGGAGAATTGGTTCCGCAATCTCCGCCGCAAGCCCCCGACGCTAAAGCTGGTCGAGCCCTCTTACGAGGACGAACTCGAGCGCCACGTCGCCGACTAGCCTCGCCATCTTCAATCTTGCTCCCGCGTTCTGATACGCTCGCGAAATTGTGAGCGCTGGAGACAAAACCACTATGGCCGATATCGCGATCGTTCTTGCACTCGGACTTGCCGCGGGCATCCTCGGCGGATTCATCGGCGTCGGCGGAGGCGTCCTGATCGTTCCGGTACTCGTGCTGGCGCTCGGCTTCGATCAACATCTCGCGGTCGGCACATCTCTCGGCGCGCTGCTGCCGCCGGTCGGAATCCTCGGCGCCTACGAGTACTACAAGCACGGCCATCTCAACGTCACCTACGCGCTGCTGCTGGGGGTGGGATTGCTGATCGGCGCTTATATCGGCGCGATTTACGCGGTCAAAATGCCGGCGTCGACGCTGCGCCGCATCTTCGGCGTGTTCCTGCTGCTGACCTCGATTCGGATGCTCTACCAATAGATCGTCGCCTTGCGATTCACTATTGCGCTTACTAAGTTCGCGATGTGGACGCGGCGCTCGAACAAGCACTCAACCTTTTGCTCGAATCAGAGCGCGCCGGAGTGCTCGCGCTCGAAAAGCTCATGGCCGACGTCAAGCAGGACGAGTTGAAGAAGTTCCTGGCCGGCTCGCGCGCGATGGAACAGCGCAACGCTGAGGAACTCGAGGCTCTGATTCGCGACAACGGCGGCAAACCGTCCAGCCAGGTCGGACCATTCGCGCGCAAGGTCGCCGCACTGGGCACGATTCGCGATCGTCTGAACCTGCTGTCACGCGGCCAGGAATGGGCCGCGCGCAAAACCGAAGTCGCGCTCGCGCTCGCCCCCGAACGAAGGCCCCATCCACGACTACCTGACCGCGATGGCAAATCGTCATCGCGCCGAAGTGGAATGGGGCCGCGCCGAAGTAATCCGTCTCACATCTGCCACCTAGTCGGCTCGTTTCGCGACGAACACATCTCTACCCCACTTATCGTTCACGATGTTCGGTTCGAAACCGGCTTCGCGCAACAGCCGCACCCACTCGGTGCGTGGAAAAATTCCCTCGACGTGAGAGTCGTGCACGACCCGCGTATCGCCATTGCGATCGCGCAACAAAATTGCGAAGTCGGTTCGATAGGTCGTATCCGTCGGATCGGGATCGACCGACCACATCAGATAGCGAAGGCTGCGACCGTCTTTGCCGTCATGCCCGCCGTGCCTGGTTTCGGCGACGAAAGTTTCCCGCACACAGTCCGGCACGAATAACGCGACGCCTCCCGCGCGACAATGCCGGTACGCAGTGCGGATCGCGGCCTGCAAGTCCTCGACGTTCGTCATGTACGCGATCGCGTCGTGGATAAACACCGCATCGAACGTCCGCCCGAGGTTCACCGTCCGCATGTCGCCCTCGCGATGCTCACATTCAGGATTCAGCGCGCGGCTGACGGCGAGCATCTCCGGCGACAGATCGACGAGCGTCATCTCGAATTTAGATTTGAGATACAGCGCGTTGTTCCCGCCTCCGGATCCAAGCTCGAGAACCGTACGCGGCGGAGAGTTGCGCGCTTCAGTCAGCACGCGCGCAAAGTACGCCGCCTCCTCCGCGTAGTCCTCAGGCGCCGAGAAAAGCGGCCACCATTCCGCAAGCTCGTCGTACAACTTCATCGCGGGGTTTACGCTTTCCGCGGCGACGACGGAGCCGCTCCCGGACCCTGCGCCCCCGCCCCCGCCGCCGCGGGCACTTCCGTCATGCGCGACGTCGTATCGGCGTCATACTCGAGATGCAGCGCGCGCACGATCATTCCATGCATCCGCCACAGTCCGATCACGTAGAACAGCTCCATGATCTGTTCGTCGGACAGATGACTCTTCAGCGCTGCGAACGTCTCATCTTCGACCAGGTTGCGCCCGACAATTTCGTCGGTCGCCTGCATCACGGCGCGCTCGACATCGGTGAAAATGTCGCTGACCGCCCAGCCTTTTATCGCCGCCAGCTTCTCTTCGGAAACCCCGACCATCCGCGCGACCTTCAGATGCTGCGAGTACTCGAAGCGTGACTCGCCGACAATTCCGGTGCGAAGAATCGCCAGCTCGCGCAATTTCGCCGGCAGCTTGCGGCCGGGCTGCATCAACGCCATCAGCGAGTTGCGCGCCTGGAACAGCAGGTCGGGCACCAGCGCGAACGTCGTCCAATAATCACCGGGAGTACCGGTGGCAGTGCCCGGCTCGGCGACCGGATCGCGCTCACCGAAGAATTGTTTGTAGAGTTCCTGGATTTCGGGCGTAGCCTCGGCCTTGCTCACCTGGCGTAGTCGTCCCATCGTTGGCTCCTCGTGTTGGTGTGTTCGACGCCACCAATATCGCCGATGTCGCGCGCTCTTGCGAGGCTGCGTGCACGGCGCGATAATCCGATGCTCCGGTGGACGCATAGCTCAGCCCGGTTAGAGCGCTTGCCTCACATGCAAGAGGTCCCTGGTTCGAGTCCAGGTGCGTCCACCAAATAATTCAACTAGTTAGGAAGATCTCGTTTTCCGACCGCTGCAGATTGTGCCCAATTTTGTGCCCTGCTCGTTTGGTGCTCTTCCGCTCCAACGGCGGAAACCGCCTGATCGAGGGTCGCGATCGCGGCCTGTTTGGCGGAAATCCGAATGTGACTGTAACGTTCGAGCATCTTCCGGGAGACGTGCCCGGCTAGGGATCGAATCGTTTCTTCGCTGACGTTGGGGTTCTCAGCCAGGCGGGTGATGAACGTATGTCGGCAATCGTGCCAGCGATATTGAACCTTGGCCGCCTTGCACGCGATCTTCCAAGCCTTTTTCCATTCACCGATTGGATGTGCGAGGTCGGCCGCATAGAACTTGGGGCGACGAGCGTTACCCTCTAAGCCGACCGAAAAGCGCGGGAATACATAACTGTCGGCTTCGGCTTCGAGAAAACGCGACAACCACAGCGTCAGGATCGCACAGACTCTGGACGTGAGCGGCACGCTGCGTCCAGTGCCGGCTTCCGTCTTTGACTTGGGAACCGTGAGTACGCCCTTCTCGATTACGCCGCTGCGCCACTCCAACATTAGATCGCGTCGGCGCAACGATCGTATCTCTGAAGCGCGTAGCCCGCTGTCCAGGCTGACAATTAACAAGGGGAGAAGGGCCGGCGAGCGGCTCTTCGCTGCTGCGTCTATGAGCTTCTTTTCATCTGCGCAACTAATCGCGCGCCCTACGTCGCGCCGCTCTCGAAGGCTCTTCACCTTGTCCGAGATCGCTCCCCACAGCCCGTGAGCCTTGAGGATCTGGCGCAATACGTTAATTTCGAAATTCACCGTCCGCGCCGATTTCTCTTCCGCCAGTCGCTTGCGTTGAAGAGTCGAGATGTCTTGGTCGTCGATGTCGCAGACGAGCCGCTTTCCGAATTGTTCGGTGAGAGTCTCAACAAAATGCTCATAGGCTTCGAGTGTATTGGCCGCGAGACCCACTCGACTGGCCAACCATTCTTTTGCGGCAACCGAGAAGAGCGGCATCCGCTCGCGCTTTGGGATGCGGTTAACCGCTAGCTCGATTTCGCGGCGGCGCGCTCGTTCTGCTTCGCGGGCGACCGTCTTCGAGTTGGTCTTGGCCGATTCTCGAATGAGCTGCCCTTGGAACAGGAACTTGAACCAGTACGTCTCGCCCCGTTTGTAAACGCTCATCGCCTTTCCTCTCCCGACACCATTCAGGCCGCGCGATCGCTCGCCTCGGCCAGGTAGCGACGTACCTCGGTATCGAGAAGCACGACCCGCCGCCCTAAGTGCGCCGCGCGTAACCGGCCACGTTTCACCTCGAGCCGGAGAAACGGAACCGAGACGCCGAGGCTGCGGGCTAGCTCGTCCAGGGTCCAGCCGAGTTTTGGGGTACTCAGCCTCTCCGAATCTGCGCCTTGAGCTTGGGAACTGACTTGAACTACTGACATGATGACAACACCTCGATCCATTGAGTGCGACGGTCATTTACCCATCGTCAAGGTGGATCATAGACCAATTCTGACGGAATTGTCAAATTCCATAATTCTGCTACGCACGCCGCCGGATTCACGATTCGGTCAGAAGGCCCAAACGCAATAGCCGGACTCGCGCGGCTTGCTCGGAGACCTGGCAACGTCTCATGACCCGTTCGATCACCGCGCGACCCAGATCCGAATCGAGCTCTCAGCGGCGGCTTTTCGCTCTCACGCATCGCGATCTCGCCGGCCACAACCGGAGAGATTCGCCGGGCATCAGCAGCGCCCCGCCGATGTAAGCCGCTTGGAACTCCATCCAGTCGTTCTGGGGAGCGGTCCACGATCCTGATCTCGATGGCAAGTCCATCGCGGCTCGGCAGGACGGTCCGATCCTGTGGTTTTCTCCAGAGCGGCGCGTGAAACCAAACATGGCCGTATTCATGGCCGAGAGTCATCCGAAGCCGGTTCTCGTAACGTGGATCCGAAAGCCGCTTGGAAATCTTCACGCCCGGTCTTCCGGTCAGAAAAGAAGTCGGTGTATCCGTCCTCGTCTTCGGGAAGGTCGGCGTACATGTCGAGATCGTCCGCGTCCATCTCGATCATCCTGATTATGTCATCCGTCGGAATCGGCAGCCTGAAGCCGCCACAGTGCTGGTCCATGAAGTCCTCGATCTTCCGCTCGCATCGCTCGTCCAGGTCATCGGTCTTGAAATAGATGCGCGGGATTGGGCGTCCGAGCGGATCGCGAAGCAACTTCATTTTCGCTTGCCGGCCGGTTTTACTCCCAGCGCCTTGCGGAACGCACGATAAGCGGCTTCGAGCCGTTCCTGGTCCGCCTCGGTCTTCACGTCAGGCGGCTGGCGGTTCGCATGAAAGTACAGCACATCGGGCGAGATGCCGACAATCTTCGCCATCTGCTGGATCAGGTAGTCCTCGGGCGGATAGCGGTGATCGTGCTCGACCGCATTGAGATACGGAGGGTCCACTGGACGCCCGTCCTCGCGCTTCAAGCGCGCGGCAAGCTCTCTCTGCGTAAGCCCGGCCTTTTTCCGAGCGTCCCTAAGCACTTGACCGAAACTCTTCATTCAAGTTTATCAGCGCCAGCAACCCGCCGCTCGCCGCCTCCTGCTGCTAAAGATTATCGGAATCTGGAAGAAAAGTCATCGAAAGCCACAATCTCAGAATTACGGAAATCCACAATGACAGACCAACCACGCGGTGTGATTGCGTCCGCTTCCCCGCAGGGGCAGGACGCGATTCTGTTCTTCGGGTTGCGCACCATTTTGAAGGCGCGCGCCCTTCACTCGAACCTGAGGGCGCGCGCTAGATTCCGAGACGCGCGAAGCGGAACGCTGCACGGCGTGACAAGCGAAGCGGCCGGCGGAAGCCGGTGGCACGCCGTGCCAGTGGAGCAAGCGCCACCTATAGAAGGCATTCAAAGCCGGTCCGCATCTATCCGCAGAGCGGAAATCCGATGAGGTGCTGACGACGGGCTTGTTGGGCAGGCGGTGCGATGGCATCCTGCTCCGCATGCGGCAAAGCCGGGAGGAAATCTTAGACCTTTTTCGCGCCTGCCAGAGAAAGCTCGGCCGGACGCCTGGAATGGCGGTGTTTTGCAAGATGACGGGGGTCAAAGAAAGCGAGGTGTCTTACTATTGGCCCACAAGGAGCGCTCTTGCTAAAGAAGCCGGCGCGACGGCAAACAAGTTTGACAATCGACTGCCAGATGAAACTGTGTTTCGGGAATATGCTCGAATCTGCCTGCATCTCGGCAAGATACCCACGCGCGGCGAGCTTCTTATCGCACAGAGAGAACTTGGAGCTAAGACCAGCACGGTCAAGAAGAGATTCGGCGGAGAGAGGGAGTTCGATGTCCATTTTCGACAATGGCTTCGAACTACAGAGCCGGAACTACAACAAATCCTAGACTACGATTGGTGGCGCCTCGCAAACCGTGACCATCAGAGCAGGCCGAGCAGAGGGACGACTCCGGCGCCGGGCTTTCATCCATTTCTGCCGCAGTGCCTTCAGTACTTGGACGTACTAGCGCGAGGCGAGCAAGTTCCGTTCGAGACA
Organism: uncultured delta proteobacterium; assembly: GCA_963733715.1. Lineage (GTDB taxonomy): Bacteria > Desulfobacterota > Binatia > Binatales > Binataceae > Binatus. Next base: position 14,205 of record CAVTEN010000027.1, on the reverse strand, counting down.
AGCGATTTGAGTCTGAGCACACTTTTTGAACGACGAACGGCTGATGCATTTCGCTGTCTTGGATTCGAGATTTCGCCATTCGGTCAAGGTACCGGACGAAAGCCCGACTTTGTCGCGCTCGCACCTCGCGATCGATTTGCCGTGATCGTGGACGCCAAGGTCCGGTCCGGAGGTTATATATTGGGCACCGAGGATTCGAAAATTCTTGGAATACGCCCGAGACCGAGGGGCCGACCTTGCAGCGCCAGGGTTTTGATAAGCTCTACTTTGTTGTTGTTGGCCCATCGTTCAAAGATGGGGACCTGAAAAAGCTAACGGAATACTTGGCAGATTCGCCGATTAGGAGCGTGGATCTTCTCACAGCGTCTGCCTTGATGCGAATCGTTGAAGAGAGCATCCGAGAGCGGAACCAGTTCTCACTCGAAAGGCTGAGCCGAGATCTCTTCGGTCACAAAGTTTTCACAACCTAGGGCGCAGACCCGACCGACAACGAACTGTAGTTTGCGAGCGACACAAACCCCTTTGATTCATCGTCGAATTCCGTGTCCTCGACTGATACTCTCGATTGCCGTCAGGCAAGATGGCGAAGCTATGTCGGGGCGCTGGAGTCGAATGCTGAATGGCCATTGATTTCTCGCGGCTCCTACTCGCGGTGCGAGAGAGCTGAGCGCGGTCGTCCGTATAGATTGCGAGCGCGTTCCGCGCGCGGCTGATCGAGACGTAAAACTGCTTGCGATTGACCAGCTCGCGGCGAGAGGCTGCGTGTCGATATCGACGATAACTCGATCAACCGTTGCGCCTTGCGCGGAGTGCGAGGTTGAAGCGTAGCCGTGATCGATGTGGCGAAGACGATCGAGCGCCGCGCTCATCTCCTGCCGTTGTCAAGCTGCATCACTGCACGGCTGAGCATCGATGGATTTGATTGTGGCGAACTCGCCGTTGGCAACGCCGAGTGCCCGGTCGGGCGCTGCGGAACTGTATGCGGTCGCCTCGTGCGAGGCTCGCGTTTCCTCGCGGAAGACTTCGACGCCGAACAGCCGGACCGGATTGTATTCGATGCGCCGTCCATCGCCTGTGTTGATTGTAAGCATGTTGGAGTCGCGATCGATCTGCCTCGACCCGCGCCATAGGCTGCCCTTGGCGATCGCGAACTGTTTGCTTCCGCGCGTGAAGCGAATCACGTCGCCTTCTTCATAATTGTAGGCGATCGCGCGCTGCGCGCCGGAGAGATCTCGGCTAACCAGAATCGTATGTTCTTGCCGATCGGACTAACATGACCGCGGACTGATCATCTCGGATCGGATCGCTTTGTTCAGCTCTCGGCGCTCGTCGTTTGCTGGGCTGACGACCAGAACTCGCTCCCCGGACTCATGGGCAGCGACATATTCTCGCGCTATCTGCTTGCGGCGCTGTTCGATGTCTGCGACTTCGCGGATGTCGCCGCGGCGGTCAAGAATCGCGAGCGACTCCGCGACTTCGCCTTTGGCGGCGAGCGTCACCGCTTCGCGGAGCTCAGGATCGCGCTGGCGGCGAATCGTATCGAGCCGGGCAACCAGCATTCCGGCCTCCTGCATCTGATAGATCGGCCGTCCCGCTTCGATCGCATGATGCTGGCGCTTGGTCGCCGACGAAGACGATCCGCTCCACGCTTTGCTCGCGTGCCTTGCGGAGAAGCCGGTTAACCTGGCGCGTGGGGAGCAGGCTCGACTCGTCGATGATCCAGACTTCGCTTGAGGCATCGCGTGCTGATTGCCTTTCGAGGAGGCTGGCAACTGTACTGGCAGAAACACCTGCTTCCGAAAGCGACTTGACCGCACGCGTTGTTGGCGCGAACCCGTAGACAGCGTATCCCTGTTCTTCCGCGAATTCGCGGATCGCGCCGACAGTTGTGGTTTTCGCGGCGCCGGCGCGGCCTTCGATTGAGGTGATCCAGTCGGTGGACGCGAGCGTGAGTCTCGGCGACAGCAGTCTGATCAGGAAGCAATTGCGCTCGCTCGCCCATCGGCGGATCTCGTTCGAACGTGCCAATAGCGGCGGCCCTGCCCTGGCCCGCACGCATCAGCTCGATGTTCCCGCGCTCAAGCGCGATCATCTCCGGCGTCGTGTAAGCGCCTCGCGGCGAGTTCACGGCTTCGCCGGCCGCGATCAGCCGTCCGCTCTCGCTCGAATCGCTGGCTTTCCGTTCGTATCTGCTCGAGTTCGACGCTGCCCATCGCGTGCTGCAGCGCCTTTGCTTCAAGGGCACGGCGATCAATGACCGCCTCGCGCTCGGTGTTTTCGCTCGATACTGTGGCGGACGGCTTCCTCGGCTTTTTCCGGAGGTCGATGTTGGAGCGGCCCTCGCTCGCGCGAGTCCGAGAGCTGACGCTCGACTTCGATCCCATATTGTCGCGCGCGTGAGCGCCATTCCGCCTTGAGACTTTCTTCGTCGCGATGATCCTTGGAGAGCCTCGTTCGATGCGCGATGTTCTGCGCCGCCTCGGCACCCGCCAGCCCTTCGCGCGCAAGCGTCCGTTCGATGTCCTGGCGACGACGGGAGAACGCCATCACCTGCTCGCGCGTGTAGCCGGCCAGCTCCCAGCGTCCGTCTCGGCCCGCGACCCTGATTTCGTATCCGAGCTGTTGAACCTCTCGGGCCAGTTCGGAGCGGTAAACTGCGGTGGCGAAGGCTCTGCGCGCGATAGATCTCGATCGGATCGAGGCCGCGCCACTCTCCATCGGGCCGACGGGTCATGTTTGCGATCACGACATGCGTGTGGAGGTGAGGGTCGGGACCGTAGCCGTCTTCAACGCCGCTGGCGGGACGAGCCGCGATATGATCGAAACGTGCGGCGACGACATTGCCGGTCACGACCCATTCGCTGCCCCCGCGGCGACGCGAGAGTGCATATTGTTCGAGTTCCACCAGCGCTCGACTGACTGCCTTTTCGTGCGCTTCGATAAGGCGGTGATCGTCTCCGACCAGCCCCTGAATGCTCACAGACTTCGGCGCGTTGAAAGTGGCGTCCCAGCCGGCGCGCCGGTCGTCGTAGCCGTTCGCCTTGTGAACGAGCACCTCGCCGGAGGCAGGGCGAAGCCCGCGGAGCACGGCGCGGAAGTCTTCGGTCGCAATTTCCCCGGACAGGCCCAGTTCCTCAGCGCCACGGCCGAACCATTGCCCTACGACCCGCTGCTTCTCCGAGTAATAGTCGTCGTGCGAGTACTTCTCCTCGTAGTAGGTCTCGGCCTTGGCGGCGGTCAGCGCGCCTTTGGACATTACCAGCATCAGTCCTGAATCCTCACTGGGGCGCCCGCGGTCCCGTTCGGCGGAATCGGCCCGCGACTCATCGTCAGCGCCGCCAAATCGGCGCCGGCGCTCATCGATGACCGGCCTCGGAAGAGCGCGCGGAATGAACTCGACCTGCCGCCGGTGCGGAAGGCACGGCTTCACTTTGACGCGGGCGCGATCGAGTCCCGCGATGCAGAGATAGCCTTCCAGCTTCGGCAGCCGCTGTATCTCGGAGGCCATAACGACCGGCTCGGTCCGGCGCGTCGGATGGATGTTGAACCGATTGCCGTGCTCGGCGGTGCTCATCCCGATCTCTTCGCGCAACGCCTCGCGTTCGCCGATCTGCCGCGCGATGAACGCTGCCGTCTCGGGCTCGTCCACCCGCAGAAGGAGCTTGGTCGAAGGCATCGAGGCGAGCACTGCCGCCTGCTCGTGGCCATAGATCCGGCGCAATTGCGCGATACTCTGGAAGCCAAGAACGGCGGCGAGTCCGCGCTTGCGTCCGCGGGTTACCAACGTCTCGAGCTTCGCCTGACGGCCAAGCACCGGCAGCTCGTCCACCACGATCCAGACCCTTCGCCGATGGCGAGCGGAGTTGAGCAGGCGGCCGACAATGAGGTCGAGCCAGAGGTTCGCGAGCGGCAGCGCCGCCGAGTTGGACTCGTCGCGCATCGTCACGAACAGCCATCCTTCGGGATGCTCGGACCATTCCAGCGCGCTCCACGGCGGTCGCCCGTCAGCGGGCGGCAGATAGAGGAATGGTCGGGTCGCGTTCGCAACGGTCGCGATGATCCCAGCGCCCTGCTCGTGTGCTCCCGGATCGATCAGGCTGTATGCCGGCGTGCCGGACAGCGCCTGCTTCAACTGGTCGCGATTGAGTTCGAGCAGCTTCGGAATGCTCTGCGGCTCTCGCGGTGCGGCGACCTGAAGCAGGCTTTCGAGCAGCGTCCGGCTGGATTGCCGGAAGAAGTGATCTGACCCGCTTTCGTAGCCGCGCGGAGGTTCGGGAATCAGAGAAGCCGCGAGCGTCGCCGCGTCCGCCTGGTAGTATCGCTCGCTCAATTCCAGCCACGGCGACCAGTAGGGACAGCGTTCATCGACCGGGTTCAGGATCAGGTCTCCGCGCACGGGTCGATAAAATTCGGAGACGTATTCGCACTCGGGATCGACCACGATCGCAAGCTCGCCGCGAGCCTGGATCTGGCGGAGGAGCGAGCGGATCGCCATCGACTTTCCCGCTCCGGTCGCGCCCGTGATCAGGAAATGCTCGCACTCAGTCGAGCGCGGAATGCGCACCCGGGCAAGCTCGACTCCGGCCCGTTCGCTCCGCAATCCGGCGCGGCGAAGTTCGCGGGACGAGCCGGCGCGGCGGGATCAACGTGAGGCCTCGCAGATGCTTCCCCTCTGAACGGTCCTCGGGATCGCGGAGGAGGAGATAGCCGAGAGCGGCGAGAGTTAAGGTCGCCGGTACCGCTCCCCAGACGCTGTAAGAGGCGAACCACTGCCCGAACGAGCGCCCCAGATAGAAGCGCCAGTTCAGATAAAGATACATGCTTCCGATCGTCGCGCGACCGCCTCTGTACGGGAGCGACAGAAAATAGAGCGGGACCTTCTGGGTGAAGAACCAGGCGAGAATCCAGCGCCCGAAGTATTCGTGGGCGCCCGGTCCCGAGAGGCGGCCGGTCCAGTACCAGACGAAGAAAAGATCGGAAGCCGCCCAGATCAGAATCCAGAGCAGCTGGACTCGAAGGCAGAGGCGCAGCAGCACCGCGGCTGACCCGGAACTCAATTCGTATCGGATGGCAGTTCGTGACAGATTCATATCGCTCTTCTCCTGAGCCGGTGCATGTAGCGCTCGGCTTCTTGTTGCGCAGTCTGGCGGATCTGGTCGGTCACTTCGGAGCCGACCTGGTGGTCAAGCAAGTGCTGGAGCGTGAGCCGGGTGCGGGTGAGATCGAACAGAATCTGATCGAGGCTTGCGTTGCTGGTTTGATTCGGCGGCCGGCCCGTCCGGACTGAGCGCCGCGCATCTCCGCCGAAGTGCTCGGCGAGCACTGCGCGAATCAATTTGCGCGGCGCAATTCCTCTGTCCCGCGCCGTCTTCTCGATCCGCTCCAACAGCTTCGGCGCCAGGCGGACGGTGTATGGAATCTCCGGCATCGGACTGCTCTTCATTCTTTCAGGGCGTACACGCCGTACACTTCAATGAATCCGGGGACTTAGGCTGACGTGCTTCGCACGGGCTCGGCGCGCCGTACACGCTCGCGTGTACGGAAAAGCGCCCGCGATCACGCCACTCTCCGATGGGCCGTGTACGCTCTGGTACACATCGTTCATCCAGAGGGATGAGTGACGTGTCAGTTGTAAACACGTGCGAAGCACGTCAGCCGGACTTCCGCTGATGCTAGTCACGGCTGGACCTTGGTGCTGCCGTTGGATGAAGACGGAGATGGAGACGCGGCGACGGCTGATTGTTGCCACCGGAGCGCGACCACGACTGGAACTCACGGTCGGCATCGAGGAAGGCGCGGAGGATCTCCGGAATGAGCGCTCGAGTGTCCACGGACTCGCCGTGAACGTGCTCGTAATATTGCGCGTAGCGTTCGAGGCTGGCGTTCAGGTCGCCAGCGAGCATGACGCGGACCTGAACGGAGCGAAGGGGCTTGGTGATGCGTGCGAGTTTCATAGTGGCCTCCACAAATTGGCTTCTGAAATGATTCGTCAGAATGGAAAGAGGTAAGTCAGGGAGCGCACAGCGATGAGCGCCGCACAACTCGCAAACCCGCCAACCAATAGGCGACCCGCGAATTGACGGCTGCCCAGCGCGTACAGGATTGCCGAGCAGGCAAAGTTCAGGACGATCGCGGCGTGAGCCACCGGGCCGGCGATGATGTCTCTGCAAGGCGGTCAGCGTCTGGTCCCATGGCAGTGCGCCGGCACTAGTCGCAGCAAAGCACGGGCTGCCCTGCAGGAAGAGGGCGGTGATCATGCTGACGATCAGCAGAGTGAAAGTTGGACCCTGAAATGTTTTCTTCATCGGAAATCCCGGACTGCAAAAAACGTCGCCTGTTGAGCAACGTGTGCCTACATGTCTGTAAAGAAATAATTATGAAATTATGTAATTCATGTCAAGGGCGACAATCGGAGGAACTATCGTCGGGCGCGCTCGCTCGATGCTAGCCGCTTGTTGCACCTTCATCGCTCGCGGGTCTCTCGCGCTCGCTGTCGCCCTCGAGGCGTACGTTTCCGAGCTCACGGGCGCGCGCGGTGGCCATCTATATCAGAGGCCCTTCGGCAGGGGCCGCAGGCGGTCGCTTTGACGTACATAAATTGATGGGCTTACTGTCGGCGTGAGGTGCGTCGCGCGCCGCTTGACCACGATCCGCAATCAAAAGTAGTTAATTGAGTGACAGCGCATTGAAAAATCCCGTGCCGAGGAACGGCGGCGCTCGGCTCGAACAAAAATCCGGACGTATTTCTATTTCTGGCGATCATTTCTCACCCTCAAAGCCTTGTCGATGACGAGTAACCGTAACCGTGCGGTCGCTCGCCCGCGCGGCTAAAGCAGTGCGGGCTGCAGACGGCACGTTCCTCAGGTAAGCGCAACGGGACGACAAATGGCCAAAGATAAAATCGAGAGTCTCGACGACCTGATCAGACTCGTTCGCGGAATTAAGAAAGGAGATATTTCATCCGCACGTCCGATGGTGGTGGCGCGGTCAAGCGAACGAGGACTGGGAGCTCCATCCAGGCGTCTATCGGCCAAATTTTCCGGCGAAGGAGGAGTGGGAAAGAATTCTACTCGAAAACCACTTGGCTCAGGATTTCGAGTAGAATCGGCTGGCCTCATCGAAGGAAGCCACGAGCACGACAAGCTCTATTTTCTTGAACAACGTTACGGACTGCCGACCAGACTGCTGGATTGGACGACCAATCCGTTAGCGGCATTGTTCGTCGCCTGCTCGGAACGCGAAAAGGTCGATGGTGCTCTCTTTTTCATGGACGCATATGACCTCGCAGTCACGCAGAACACGAAAGACAAGCATTACCAAGGCGTTGTAACGATGCGTCATCCAGCGTTTCAGAAGGCCTTGAACGCAATCTGTGCTTGGGCACCCAAACCCCAGTCTCAGTTCCCCGACTTCATAATGGCGTTCGGCCCGACTACTCGGACTTGAGAATTGTGCTTCAGCGAAGCTGCTTCACGTTTCACGTGCCCGGTCAGGAAGAGCTCACTCCCGCCCACAACAAGTCGTTGAAGAAATACACTATTCCGTCGGGCGCAAAAAACACTCTACTACATGAGCTGATTCTCTTGGGGGTGGACGAATTCAGTATCTATGGCGATTTGGGCCACCTCGCCTCCACGGCTCAAGCGCGCTCACAGAATTCCGAAGTCATGACACCGCCCGCTTTTGAACTGCCATCGCGAAGCTCCCCGGTTGAGAAGGACCCCCGGAGCCGTGCAGGAAAAAGCCTTGTCGACGACGAGTAATCGTAACCGTGCGGTCGCCGCGGCGATGGGCGCTGCGGCAGCGCTTGGCCTAACAGTCGATGATGCGATCGTGCTCCAGGAGTCGAACAAGTTCGCTGTGCGCCTGCTGCCGTGCGACGTTCTTGCTCGGGTCGCGGAGGAGCGCATCGAGCGCTGGGCGGAGTTCGAAGTCGAGCTTGCTTTACGGCTCGCGGAAACCGGGAGCCCCGTAGCAGCGCTTGAGCCTCGGGTCGCGCCGGGCGTCTACGTGCGTGACGGCTTTGTGGTCACGCTGTGGACCTACTACGAACCTGTGCCGTCCCGAGAGTTCGCGCCAGCCGACTACGCGCACGAGCTCGAACGGCTGCATGACTGCATGCGGAAGATCGACTTCCCTACACCGCACTTTACGGATCGAATCACCGACGCCCAACGGCTTATCGGAAGCCGCGACCAGACTCCAGAGCTCGTTGACGCGGACCGTGAGCTTCTCAGCAACACGTTACGAAGTTTGCGGCAGGCGATCAGCGCTCGCGGGCGCCCCGAACAACTCCTGCACGGCGAGCCACACCCGGGCAACGTGCTCAGGACGAAGAAGGGCCTGCGGTTCATTGACCTCGAGACCTGTTGCCGCGGGCCCGTCGAGTTCGATCTCGCCTACGTGCCCGAAGAGGTGAGCGTGCTCTACCGGAGCACCGATCAACAGCTGCTCCGCGAATGCCGGGTCCTGATGCTTGCGATGGTCGCAGCATGGCGCTGGGATCGAAACGACCAATTCCCCAACGGGCGACAAGCAGCGCGAGAATTCGTCAGCGAGCTCCGGGCGGCACTGTCGGGCGCACCCTTCTCGACGCACTTGCCGTGCTGGACTGACACTTGAATCGCTGGTGGACGATAAAAATTGGAGCTAGTTCGTCGAGCTCTTGCCCCCAGCGGGCATCAGCCACTTTATCGTGAGGGTCTTCCCCTGCACAAAAAGGCGGGATGAAGCAGGATTTACATGGGATAAGCTGGGATCGCGGACCAGTGCTGACTAGGCCGGACGAGGGCGGACCACGGACCACTCTTTGCAGGGCGGTATGCGTGAGGTTTTGAAGGGCGAGCTGTTGCTGGTTCTGAGAAATAAGCCAGTCCGTTCAATGTCGAAGTATAGCGAGCCGTCTCGCCTCATTGACGCTTTCAATCGGCATCGGTCGCAGTGATGCATGGCGGTTCACCGGGCTTGGAATCTTCAACGAAATGATGGCCTTTGAAATCCGGTATCATGTCGATATCGCCAAAGATTGCGCGGAAATTGGGAGACTGAATGTTCTTTATAGAACACATTTGTACGTTCTGTAGTTTCTCTTGCACTGAAATTGCTTACGCAGTATTAAAGAGCTTCACAGATCACGTCGCAAAAACCTCAACCTAGGAGGGTTACTTCCCATGAGCCGCGACGCATGGAACAGCCATCAGTGGTCTAGTCAGAAGCCTCGCCAGGTAGAGATCGAGCCCGACAAACCACTTCGCCAACATCACTGCTCCCGTTGTGGACGTGATTTCGTTGAGTCCCTGTCTGGGGAACGATGGGCGGTTTACGTCTCAGTATTTAGCTTTCGGAGACTTCCGGATCACATCAGTACGCAATGGCTGGGAGAGATGTGTCCGGGTGCACCGATGGCTTTCGACACGGAAGTTCGCAACAGACTGACTGATCATCACGCCAAATAAGAATTGGCTCTGGGCTCTCCCCCCTACTGGAGCCGGTGGCACGCTCGGTAAACATGCACCAACTGACGGTGAGCCGAGCGTGCCTTTTTAGTCAGATTCCCATTTGCGGTGACGACCGCAAACGAAATAGAAGTCATTCCGGCGTAGCCACGAAATGTCACCCGCTCGTTCGGGCTGGTTCACTACGAGAGTATCGACTTCATCGCAGAGCGAACAGGAAAGCTCGATATAGACGCTGGCCGGATCACTGTTGAAGATCGGGGCAACGGAGAGGATCTTACTCGTCTTCACTGAGCCAAGGATAACGATCCGACCTGCGTGCGACCATCACCAGCGTGTTCTTGCAATTACCGTTTCAATCGGTCGCGATATCTCCGAAACCATATCCACGTCTTGGCATCCGCGTATCTCAGCGAGCGGATGCACCCAACGCAGAGCACTACCATAGGCTCTTTCCGATCGAATCGCAGAAGGTCGTTTAGTTGGCGCGGCTGGCCGGGATTCCCGCAACGTGCGCAAGCGGTAGCGCGTGCCTTCATCTCGGAATCAGCGTTGCCGAAAGACGGGAACGTCCGTTCCCCTGGCAGGTTCTTGCAACATCATTCCGAGATAAGCGATCAACAGCGTGGAAATTTCTGCCGACAGTTTCTCAGCCTCCCGGGGACTCGCGGCGACAAGGTCAGGAGCTACGGCGTCGCAAAGCAGGACGACAAGACGAGCCGCGCGGAGCAGAGTTCTCGAATCGAGGCGGGCTCCTGCTGCGCGCAAGAATTTTGCGATCATTCGAGCGAACTGATCGTTCATCTCCACGTTTAATCGCCTGAGCTCCGGATCGCTCTGCAGCGCCTGCAGGATTGCCGTTGCCGCCGGCTCTGCCCTGTAGGCTGCGGTGAGCTTGCCGATCAACCGACGGATCGCTTCTCTCCACGATGTCGCCGTTGCTTCACTGAGCATTTGCGCGAGTTCTTGGCGCAGCGGCTGAACATTCTGCTCGGCCAGTCGCATTACGATGGCCGCTTTATTCGGAAAGTAGTGATAGAGGAGGCCTGGGGTCAGCTTGGCTGCGGCGGCAATCTGACGTGTATTCAACGCATCGAAGCCGGATTTGGCAAGGAGTCTGGCGGTCACTGCGAGAATCGTGGCGACCCGCCCTCGGGACCGCTCCTGCTTGGGAATGGCGCGTCCCGCCGACGGTGACGTCCGCTCATGGCTTTTCTTCGGAATCTTCGGCATAGGTTGAGAAGGGTATATCCAAACTTGACGGATGTTCAAGATCGGGCTTGTCATAAAGAGCTCGCTTTGCTATAAACTTGACTACTGTTCAACTATTGGGGTTGCGATATTTATTATGAAACCACTCGAACGAATCGTGGTGCTGGGCGGTGCCGGAAACATGGGCCGCGTCGCGGTGCGGACTGCGGCATCACTTGATGGCATACGCGAAGTTATCATCGGCGATCGCGATCTCGCGGCTGCGGAAAAGATCGCCAGCGGAGACCGCCTCGTCGGCCAAGGTCAGGCTCCGCGCCGAACGAATCGACGTTACCGACAGCATTGCGCTCCGGCGAATGCTGAGCGAAGCGGGCGCCGTGCTCAATACAACCGGGCCATTCCATAAGTTCGGAGTTCCAATCCTGCGTGCTGCGATCGAAGCCCGCACGCATTATCTGGACATCTGCGACGACTGGGAACCGACGCTGGAGATGATGCGCGAGCATCAGAACGCAGCCAACGCTGGAGTTGTGGCCGTCATTGGCATGGGAGCGAGCCCGGGCGTGTCGAACCTTCTGGCCAAGGTGGCTGCGCGCGAGCTCGACGAAGTCACCGACCTGTACACCGCGTGGCCTTTGGACGTACCAATCGCTGGCGTTTCGATTAGCGAAGACAAAGAAATATTGGTCGATCAAAACGGAAAGCCGAGCGCGGCAGTTCGTCACTTGATGCAGCAGATCTCCGGGGTAATTCGCGTCGTAGAGGGCGGACGACTCGTTGATCGACCTCCGCTCGATGCGGTGGAGATTGATTATCCTGGTCGCGGTCGCGGTGCCGCCTATACCGTAGGTCATCCCGAGCCGCTGACGATGTGCGGGACACTCGGCATTCGTGGGCGGAGCGCGTGCTTGATGATCCTCACGACCCAAGCGCTTTCCCTGCTAAAAGATCTCAACGCGGCGCTGGATCAGAAGACCCTCACGAACGAGCAGGCAGCGGCGATCATGATTGCCCCAGGCGCACTTCGAACCCTCAAGGCGGTAGTAAAGTCGTTGGGCCTCAAAGGTCATGGCGATTTGCCTCCGTTCTTCGCGTTCGCTGCCGGAACCAAGGACGGGAAGGCGGCGCGCGTCGGCGTATCGCTCAGCACTGTTCCGAAGGGAATGGCTAACTCGACGGGCGTGCCGCTGGCGCTCGGGTTACGACAATTGCTGGAAGGACGCCTCGCCACGCCCGGTATATTCGCGCCCGAGGCGGTAATCGAGCCGGACAGCTTCTTCGATCAGTTAGCGCCGTACTGCGATCCGCCTATGGCGCGCTCAAGCGAAATCCTCGATGTGACGATCGATCGTGGGCGAAACACGGCTGTCAAACTTTCAAGCACCAGCCCAAACATTTGCGCCTGAGGATACCTCGGGGCTAGTTTCGAAAAACGCGCGCTGGTCGGCGTGCTTTATCCACTAAGGAGTGTTTCCGACGATGGCGAGTCCACAGTTGCAGCAGATAATCGACACGATAAAAGCCCTGATCAGTAAGGCCGGAAGCATTGCGGAGATGCGCGCGCTCAACGAACAGATGGCGCGGCCGGCGGAACCCGATATCAAATGCGAGCCCGTTCTTGCCAATGGAGTCAAGGCGGAATGGATCAACGCGCCGGGCGCTGCCGCCGATCGCGTCGTGCTCTACTTACATGGCGGCGGCTATGTAATGGGCTCCCTGAATACCCATCGCAATCTGATGGGCCGCATCTCGCGCGCGGCGCAGGCCCGCGTGCTGGGATTCGACTATCGCCTTGCACCCGAGCATCCGTTTCCGGCCGCGGTGGACGACTCCGTCGCGGGCTATCGGTTCTTGCTCGCACAGGGACTGCCTCCATCGCGCATTGCTATAGCGGGAGATTCTGCAGGCGCCGCATTGACGCTCGCGATACTGGTTGCGGGCCGCGACGCCGGACTCGCGATGCCTGCGGCGGCCGTATGCCTTTCGCCTATGATCGATTTGGAGTTCACGGGCGAGTCGATGAAGACACGGAAGGACGTCGATCCGATTTTCACGGCCGACGGCGTCGGATTGCTGGGGAACGCTTACCTGGCCAGCAAGAATCCGCGCGCCCCGCTGGCCTCTCCGCTTTATGCCGATCCTAAGGGATTCCCACCACTGCTGATCCAGGTTGGCGATCACGAGGTTCTGCTGGACGACTCGACCCGCCTCGCGCAACGCGCGCGCGCAGCCGGAGTTCAGGTCAAACTCGAAATCTGGCCGGAAATGATTCATCGCTTTCAGTCGTACGCCGGCGTTCTGCCCGAGGCCCAGCAAGCGATCGAGGGCATTGGCAAGTTCATCCGCGAGCAGATTCCCTAGCTGAGCATTTGGAGGCAAGGAAAATGAATTCAGAACAGGGCGCCAAACCCAACATCGTTTTGGTGCTGATGGATAATCTTGGTTGGGGCGAACTTGGCGTTTATGGAGGCGGCATCCTGCGAGGCGCTCCGACGCCCCGGCTGGATAGGCTGGCAGCCGAAGGATTTCGCGCGCTCAATTTCAACGTCGAGGCTCAGTGTACACCCAGCCGCGCGGCTCTGATGACGGGGCGATATGCGGTGCGCACAGGCAACGGCACAGTGCCGCTATTCGCCGAGAATTACGGTTTGACCCGATGGGAAGTCACGCTCTCGGAAATGCTGTCTCAGACCGGCTACGCCACGGGTGCATTCGGCAAATGGCATCTCGGCGACACACCGGGGCGCTTTCCAACCGACCGGGGATTCGACGAATGGTACGGCATACCGAATTCATCAGATGAGTCGTTTTGGCCGCAGAGTTCGCGCTTCCGCTCCAACTGGAGTCCTCTGGCGAAATTTGAGTACGTGATGGAAGGACGTAAAGGAGAAACACCCAAAAACGTAAAGGTTTACGATCTGAATGAGCGGAGAACGATCGACCGGGAGCTGACGGAGCATGCCATCGACTTCATGCAGCGCAGTGTCACTGCCCAAAATCCCTTCTTCGCCTACATTCCCTACACCCAACTTCATTTTCCGACTCTGCCGGAGGCCCCGTTCCAGGGTAAAACCGGAAACGGCGACTTCGCTGACGTGCTTGAACAGATGGACGACTACGCGGGTCGTCTCCTCGACGCCATCGACCAGATGGGTGTGCGTGACAACACGATTTTCATCTTCACCTCAGACAACGGTCCCGAAATGTTCGAACCATACTACGGCTTCAGCGGACCGTGGCGGGGCACCTACTTCACGGCTATGGAAGGCTCACTCCGAGTACCGTTCCTAATGCGGTGGCCGGGCCACATTCCGCCCGGAAGCGTCAGCAACGAAATTATCCATGAAATGGATCTCTTTCCCACGCTCGCCCGAATCGCTGGGGGCAAGGTGCCCGAGGACCGTATCATCGACGGCGTCGACCAACTCGACTTTCTCACCGGAACGCAGCCACGCTCGAACAGAGATTCAGTCATCATCTATGTCGGCAACGATCTTTTCGGCGTCAAGTGGCGCGACTGGAAAATGATGATGAAAAC